>NZ_JACXAI010000034.1 GCF_014773385.1 Metabacillus arenae
TCACCTCACACTTCAAGTATGGACACATATAGAGAGGGCTAAAAGCTTATACCGTCTAAAGACGGTGGAGTTGGACCACGCATTTGTAAATTAAACAGCCGCTAAAGAAAACAAGGATCATTAAAGTACACAACCTCAGAAAGAATCTTGCAGCCTTGAATGTTTTCGAAAGCTTCTCTTGCTTCTTTTTCCGTGTCAAATTCAAACATGGTAATATTTAAATTTGAAAAGAGAGTGATGACCCACATAAAAATTTCCCCCAATTAAAAGATAACTTTTCCTTTTCCCATAGACTGATAGATAATTTCAACAGCAACATCATTTTTTCCTCATCATCATGAATCTACTTTTTTATTGCCATCATTATTATGTCAATACTTGATAGATTTCTGCACCCTATCAATCTGTTAGCGTTATATTTACAACATTATCGAATGACTCCTGCTTCTATGTACTCGTCAGTAGGAATTTAAGATTTGGCTTCTCAATAAGAATCTAGCGAGCTTCTTTTTGAGAAGCCATCTCTAAAAACTTCGTTTATTAAACTTTTACCCTTCTAATAATAAAGATTCCGGATCTTCAAGAAGCTCTTTAACAGTTGCTAAGAAACTAACTGCTTCTTTACCGTCAACAATACGGTGATCATATGAAAGTGCAATGTACATCATCGGACGATTTTCAATTGTCTCTTCATCAATTGCAACTGGGCGAAGTTGAATTTTATGCATTCCTAAAATACCAACTTGAGGTCCATTTAAAATTGGTGTTGAAAGCAAAGAACCAAAAACACCGCCATTTGTGATTGTAAACGTTCCACCTTGTAAATCAGATAAGCTTAGTTTATTGTCACGTGCTTTAGTAGCTAGGTTAAGAATTTCTCCTTCGATACTAGCAAAGTTTAGACGATCCGCATCACGAACAACTGGTACAACTAAGCCTTCAGGTGCTGATACAGCAATACCGACATCATAGAATTTCTTTAAAACAAGTTCATTCCCTTGAATTTCTGCATTTAATAATGGGAATTGTTTTAAAGCGGATACAACTGCTTTTGTAAAGAAAGACATAAACCCTAAACGCACATTATGTTGTTCATAGAACTTGTCCTTACGGCGTTTACGAACTTCCATAATCGCTGTCATATCAACCTCATTAAATGTTGTTAACATTGCCGCTGTTTGTTGTACTTCTACTAAGCGATTAGCAATTGTCTGTCTGCGTCTTGACATTTTAACGCGTTCAACAGGTTTACCTGGTTGTTCTAGCTGGACAGCAGATTGCTCAGGTGCTTTAGCTGCTGGCTTAGCTTGCCCGCTTTGAACTGGTTTTGTATATGCTTCAACATCTTGTTTACGAACACGACCAAGTGGATCAATTGTTTGAACATTTTGGAGGTCAATTCCACGTTCGCGCGCAAGCTTTCTTGCTGCTGGTGAAGCAATGACCGCCTGTTTTTTTACTTCCTCTTTTACTACATCGTTTTGTTGAGCTGGTGTTTCAGCAGCTGTTGGCTCCGCTTGTTCGGTTTTTGATTGCTCTGGTGTGGAAGCCAGGGCTTCTCCACTTTCGTCGATTACCCCAATCGTTTCTCCAACTTCAACAGTATCACCAGATTCTTTAAATAGTTCTTTTAAAACGCCAGAATATTCAGCAGTTAATTCTACATTAACTTTATCCGTTTCCAATTCTATAAGATAATCACCTTTTTCAACCGTATCACCAGGCTGCTTAAGCCATTGTGCAATTGTTCCTTCCATAATGGATTCTGCTAGTTCTGGTACTTTAATTTCAACCATGTTTGATTCCCCCTTGAGATCTTCGTTAAATAATTTTTATAGTTAAGTTTCAGTAATAAATAACGTTATATTTATCAAAACATTATTTGGAAAACAGCAAATTTCTTCATTTATTTTAATTCAACAAATGATTGGTTTCGTACTTTTTGCGTTAAGGCATCCGTTACAATTCTTTCTTGTGTCTTCTTATGAATAGTTGGATCTCCTTCAGCAGGACTCTGTCTTCTTCTTCTTCCAATATATCGAACCGGAACACCTTCTGGAGCAATTTCACGTAATCTCGGATCAATGAATAACCAAGAACCCATATTTTGCGGTTCTTCTTGAACCCAGACAATTTCTTCAAGAGATGTTAAACGATCAATAATGGATGTAATAATCTCTTTAGGGAATGGATAAAGCTCTTCTACCCTTAAGATGTGCACCCAATCTGTATTACCATCAAGTGTATTTAATTTATCAGCTATATCAATTGCGATTTTTCCACTACATAACACAAGTCTCTTTACTTTTTCAGGTCTATGACCGAGTCCTGGTTGTTCAATGACAGGTTTAAATCCTCCTTCACTTAATTCATCGATACTTGAAACTGCATGTGAATGACGTAATAAGCTCTTTGGAGTCATAATGACTAGCGGCCTGACTTCTTCACGTTTCAACAAATCTGCCTGACGACGTAAAATATGAAAATACTGAGCCGCGCTTGTAAGATTTGCAACTTGCCAGCTGTCTTCTGCTGCTAGCTGTAAGAAGCGTTCTAAGCGACCGCTTGAATGCTCAGGACCTTGACCCTCAAATCCATGTGGCAATAGCATAACCAACCCTGACTTTTGCCCCCATTTTGCGCGGCCCGAGGCAATGAACTGATCAAAAAATACTTGCGCCGCATTTGCGAAATCACCAAATTGCGCTTCCCATAAAACTAATGTTTCAGGTGCAAACACATTATACCCATATTCAAATCCAATTACAGACCCCTCAGATAATGGACTATTATGAACGACAAATGATGCTTTCGTATTTGATACGCCATGAAGTGTCGTGTAAGATTCACCATTTTCCACATCATGAAGAACAAGATGTCTATGTGCAAATGTACCGCGTTGTGAATCTTGTCCAGTTAACCGGATAGGAGTACCATCTTCTATAATAGAAGCAAAGGCTAATGCTTCTCCCAGACCCCATTCCACTTTCCCTTCTAAAGAAAATGCTTTTGCTCTTCTCTCGAGTATTTTTTTCAATTTCGGGAATACATGAAAGCTTTCTGGCCATTTGACTAGCTCATCATTTAATTGTAACAATCGCTCTTTGTCTACAGCGGTTTTTAATTCCGGCAGCCCGCTGTTCACAAATTCAGGAAGTTTGATTTCATGAGCCTGAGCCACATTTTTACCAGGTACTTTTTGATAGGCTTTTTCTAACGTTTCGTGAACATCCTCGTTTATTTTCTCAATATCTTCAGACTTTAGAACGCCAGCACTTTCCAATTTTTTAGCATATAATTCACGAACTGTTGGATGTTTTCGAACCTTTTCATAAAGCTTTGGCTGTGTTATCGAAGGTTCATCCATTTCGTTATGTCCAAAACGTCTATATCCGATTAAATCGATTAAGAAATCGCTTTTGAATTTTTTTCTGTATTCCATTGCAATATAAACCGCGGCCAAACATGCTTCCGGATCATCCGCATTGACGTGAACAATCGGAATTTCATATCCTTTTGCTAAGTCACTTGCATATTTAGTTGAACGAGAATCACGGCTTTCTGTTGTGAAGCCTATCATATTATTAGCAATAATATGTATCGTTCCACCTGTTTGATATCCATTTAACTTATTTAAATTAAGTGTTTCCGCAACAATTCCTTCTCCAGGGAATGCTGCGTCACCATGTATCAAGATGGCCATAGCCGCATTAACATCTTGTTTAGGTAATCCGCTTTCAGTGCGCTTCTCTTGAGCCGCGCGCGTATATCCTTCAACAATTGGATCAACAAATTCTAAGTGACTTGGATTGTTTGCTAATGTTACTTTTGCACGAGCTATATTTTCATCTTTAATTTGCTTGTAAGCACCTAAATGATATTTAACATCACCGCTCCAGCCGTAGTTAATACCAATTGAACCTTCTGAAGGAACTAACTCTTTATTTGGGGCATGTTGGAATTCAGAAAAAATAATTTCATATGGTTTTCCAAGGACATGAGCCAAAACACTTAGGCGGCCGCGATGTGCCATTCCAATATTTATTGTATCTGTACCAGCTTGAACAGCATTTGAAATCAATTCATCAAGAATTGGAACAAGCATATCCAATCCTTCAATTGAAAAGCGCTTTTGCCCTACAAATGTACGATGGAGAAATTGTTCAAATTCTTCGACCTCTGTCAGCCTTTTCAAAAGGCTTGTGCACCCTTCTTTTGATAACGAACGATGCAAAGAACCCGTCTCCACCATCTGCGTTAGCCATGTTCGCTCTTCGATATTGTGTACATGGTTAAACTCGTAAGCTAAAGAGGTCGTGTACACGTCTTTAAGCCGGTTTATTGCATCATATGCTGTTTGGACTCCTTCTGGTGCATCGGTCCACACCGCTTTTCCCGGAATCGCTTTCAAATCTTCCTCACATAACTCATATCTATCGGGACTCAACAAAGCGTGATCATTTGCTGACATCTCTAAAGGATTCATGTTTGCTTCCAGATGCCCGTATGAACGAATGGCCTCGAGCAACTTTACTACTTTCACGACTTTTTCTATACTCACCGCATTGTTAAGAACAGGAGATGAAGTTTCGGTATTTTTTTGAAATTGGTTTGTTTCAAAGGAAAGAGGAGAACCCCACTTTATAAAAAGTTCCTTTAATTCCAGATTAACAGGGTCATCTCCATTTACATACTTTTCGTATTGTTCCATTACATACCCAAGGTTTGGTCCATAAAAGTTTCCCCATGGATTTTGTTGGTTTTTCTGTATTACCATTTACATACCCCCATGATTGTGTTTCTTCTTACTATTTTGTATCGCATAATTTGGAGAAGTTATTATCGATTGTTTATGGATAAGGATAATGTAATAATTGAAATAAATAAAATGCTAAAAAATTATATTTAAATATAAATAATTTTTATATGGCATAGACTGGGGGAAAAAATGGATTACCGTGATTGGGAAATACTAAAGGTTCTCTATAACCAAAAAAACCTAACGAAAGCAGCCCGGATTTTGTTTATTACCCAACCCGGATTGACTAATCGTTTAAAACATATGCAGGAAGAACTAGGTGTTAAAATAATAACCCGTGAAAGTAGAGGCGTTCATTTTACCCCACAAGGAGAATATCTTGTCCATTGTGCTGAGGAGGCCCTTGCTCATTATCAAAAAATAAAAGAGAATGTTCGCAATATGAGTAAAAACGTAAGTAATGAAGTTGCAGGTACGTTGAAATTGGGTGTATCCAATTTTTTTGCAAATTATGAACTTCCTTATATTTTGAAATTATTTAAAATGCAGTATCCTCATGTGGAATTCAAAGTGATTACAGGATGGAGCAGAGATGTAACTCAACTAATTCACAATAAAGATGTTCATATTAGCTTTGTTAGAGGAGACTATGGTTGGAGGGGATTATTAAAACATTTATTATTTGAAGAAACAATATGCATTGCGTCAAAGGAAGAGATTGATATTACGGATCTCCCTCATCTTCCTAGAATCGATTATAGAGGGGATTACTTATTAAAATCATTAATTGACAATTGGTGGGCCGAAAACTATGCGCAAGCACCCTTTATCAGTATAGAAGTCGACCAAGTTGATACTTGTAAGGAAATGGTTATAAATGGTTTAGGCTATGGCATCTTGTCCAGTAGAATACTTACCGGGATAGAAGATATTCGTCTAATTGACTTAACTGATCAAAAAGGGAATCCTTTATTGCGAAGAACGTGGATGTATTATCATCAGGAATCTCTAGAATGGAATGTCGTTAAGGCATTCGTACATTTCATAGAAAATTTTGATTGGAAAGATAATTGAATAATCACTGATACTCCCACAGCTTAAGCAGTGGGGTTCTGAATCCATTGCTCTCATCCGACCAGCAGCCACAGTTCATACAAAAAAGTATGCTCGGCAATTAGGGTTGAACAGGATACTGGGACAATTTTCTTCAGAACGTTCACGGCCAAAGCAACCTTCTGTTGCCATTAGCGACCGCATCTTTTGGCTATCGTAAGCCCGGTTGTATCAAACCGCCTATTTTAAATCTATTCCTAATTTACGATGATTCCTGAATTGAGGTTCTCCTTTTTTTGTTTCAAAATCTGTTGAATCTTTTGATCGTGCAAGTTTTTAAATAAAGGAAAGGTTTCATGACAACGTTTTTGATCAGCTTTGGTCCCTGCGGAATTGGAGTTCATTAATAAGAAGGCCGAATATAAATCCCGCTGAATTTTCGTGGTGTTATCGATGATATGCCATCGCTCTGACAAAGGTTTTTTCATGTAGTCATTTCTGATATGACAATATTGACAGGTTAGACTTCCATCAACTAGCAATTAACCGCTTTCTGGGCACGCGTTATAAGAAAAACCGGGCATAAACCGCCCGGTCTTTTTTTGTCTAGCGAATGCCTGATAGCTTGTACTCTAGGCCATATACTCCCTTATAATATTCTGGATACATTTATTTGTTCACCACATTTCTCACATCCGAACATTGGAGGAGCCGTTGGATCTCCATCATCCATCAAGTCAAGATCTCTTACTACGTTTTGCAGGTTTTGTTATAATCGAGAACACTGAAACAGCTTTTGATTGTTCAAATGATTGTTAGCCTTTATAACTAACTTTTCCTGTCTCAACTAATTCCTTAAGTCCCATGAACATTAAATTCCAACCATGTTCAGATCCATCGTGATACTCTCCAAGAGCTTTTTCGATATCAGATTTTGTCCAATTTTCTTCATGAGGAACGATAATGTTTTGTGTAAATGTCATTTCACAACCTTGTTTTAGTTCTTTTAGCTCAACTGTAATCGTATCTTCTAATTCGCTAAACTGTGGCATTTTAAACGTAAACACTAATTTTTTGGGAGGATCAATTTCAAGGTACTCTCCTATTGCTCGATAATCTTTATCTTCTCGATGATCAATAATTTCCCAAGTTCCTCCTACTTGAGGATTACTGTGTGCCGCTTTATTTGTCCCCTCCAATGTAAACAACCATTTTCTCATCATTTCAGGGTTCAGCCATGCATCAAAAACTCTTTTAGGTGCTACATCAAAAATTCTTGTCATTTTTAAAGTCGTTCTTGAATAGTTGTCCATCTTCATGCTCCTCTAAGTCATTTAATGTTCTTTCTTTTTTGCTTTCAATAACTCATTCTCAAGAAGATCAAAACGATTACTCCAAAATTTCTCATAAAAACTCAGCCACTCTTTAGCTTGCGATAATGATTCGGCATTTAAGCGACATATGTGAGTTCTTCCATTTACAATCCTATCAACTAAATTTGCTCGTTCCAAAACCTTTATGTGCTTTGAAATTGCAGCCAAAGACATATCAAACGGTTTCGCTAGTTCGGAAACTGTCCTTTCTTTCAGAGCCATCATATGAACCATTTCTCTTCTTGTTGAATCAGCTAAAGCATGAAAAATTTCATTTAAATAATCTTCATTATAGTTAACCATGTAGTTAAATATAACAGATTATCCACCTATATTCAACTGATTAGTTAAATATAAGCAATAAAAATACAATTATTTGCTCGGCGTTAAGAGAAAACATGTAAAGAAGGAAAACTTCATTATAAAGAAAATGCTGAAAAAATTCCTGATTACACCAGAGGCTATCCGAAAAGGACAAATTCATTAAAAATTGAAAATCAAGAATGTTAATAAATCAGTCTTCTGAAATATGTTAAGGGGCAGTTCATTATTGGACTGCCCCTTTATTAAAGGATTTTCTTGCAATATTTGTTCATTATCGTATCTTTCATCGGATCCCCACCGGAATTAATAGACGTATCCACGTACTCAACTGCAACGTTTTTGTAATCCGAATAAGATTGGAATAAAGGCTCTGACAGTATACCGATGTTCAACTTGGAACTGTTTTCACATATAATCTACTTAATGAGTTTCATTTGTAATAACTATACACGATTCGTTGTAAAAAGCGCAGCAAGCATCTTATTTTTTGCGAAAAAAATCAAAAAAGGCATGCATAACCTCTACCCCTTGAAATAGAAATAAACTGAAGGCTGTGAATGAAAAGAATGTAATGAAAATAATTCTTACCCAAAACATCATCATGTTAAAATCTCCCTACTATTGTTTTCCTCAGGTCCAGGTAAAAGTTGCATGTTCTGAAGCGCCCAGGATGCAGCTGCTTCGTTTGGATTAAATGGCAGCAGCTACAGTCGAAATGAAAAGTCCTATTAAGGATATGACCACCACGTTTTCTTAACAGAGCCACTAATAAAGAGGCTAGGGCAAATTCATTGATTTTGTAATCTGCCTTGGCTTTAAGGTTTTAACTTTGATGGGTCGGCACCACAAACGCAGTAAGCGCAACCGCTTGCTTATCTGATTAACATTGGTCATATGAAGTCCGTTAACTGGCCTTCTTTAATTGATTTTGATTAGCTTTCATTCTCTTTTTAAGATACAGTAAGGCAGAAAGACATAACCCTGCTCCAATTCCCATTGTTAAATTCGTGAAGACGGTCAACATAAAGGTCATCATTAAAATCAATGAATGCTCTGATTTTTCTTTAAGAATACTAGCAAATTGTTCCTTTTTACATATATTCCATGACACGACCATCAAAACCGGAGCTAGGCTGGCAAGCGCAACATGTGAAGCAAAGGGTGCAAGTAATACTAATACGATCAAAACGAATAAAGCATGCGTTATTCCTGCAATGGGCGATGAAGCGCCATTTTTGATATTTGTTACGGTACGTGCTATCTCCCCTGCTGCCGGAATTCCATGAAATAAAGGTGTCACCATATTTACAATGCCTTGACCGATTAGCTCTTTTTTACTGTTATGCCTTGTACGTGTCATTTCATCCCCGACACGAGCCGTTAACAATGACTGCAATCCGACAAGCACGGCAATTACTATGGAAGATGGCAAAAGGGCTAGGATTTTTTCAATGGTCACCTCGGGAAAATGAGGGACTGGGAATTGATTTGGGATGTTCCCATAAATCGAACCGATGGTTTCAATTTGATTCGAAAAGAATAAAGACGAAACCAGACTTGAGACTAGGATACCAATTAGAAAGGAAAGTCCTCCAGCCTTAGGAAAAAAACGTTGAACCATCAAAATAATTACTAAACAAAGAAGGGCAGTGATGATACTATAGATGCCCACGTGGTGGAGATTCTTAGTAATTTCCATTATATTCAAATGAAAGAATTCGTATCTCTCAATATGATGCAGTCCCAGAAAGTTGGAGATTTGGCCGCTGAAAATAATAACCGCAATCCCAGACTGAAAACCTATAATAATTGGCTTGGGAAAATGTTTAATTAACTCACCGGCCTTGCACAGCCCAAAGATGATAAGCAAAATACCCGCCATGAACCCGGCAATTAATAGGTTTTCATATCCGAATTGTAAAATAATCCCCAGTAAAACAGGAACAAAAGCACCGGTAGGTCCTGCAATTTGAAATTTGGATCCCCCCAAAATGGCAATCAATAAACCGGCTACAATCGTTGTATAAAGTCCCGTGACAGGAGTTGTTCCCGAAGCAATCGCAAACCCTAATCCCAATGGAATAGCAATGATACCGACAACGATTCCCGATAACACATCTTTTTTAAAGTTGTGTAAGGAATAGTCTCTAAACGCTTCTAAATTCATAACCGTACGTTACCCTCCCTGCTTGAAATATTTAAAATTATTATGCTAAATAAAACTGCCTAAAAGTTGATACAAGCAATGCCAGCAACACTCCGGGGGTTTCCGGCAAATATTTCGGTGTCAAAATAACGATAGCTTAACTTATCAAAGCGAAAAGTACACGATAGACACACCATTTCTCCTGCTAGAGGTGTAAAGTCATATTCTGACCTGCCCCCTGGAGCCTTAGCAAATGCCATCGCTTACAGAATCGTTACAATCCCGACTGCCAAACCAGCAATCAAATCCATCCCGAAAACAGCCGGGATTGTACCCAAACCCGTTTGCCAACCTCATTCTTTACATACTCAATTGTTCTGTTTTCTTTAAATCGTCATGGCTGTATCCATCTGCGACGAGATCTAATTTACCCGTTTCAGGACAGATCACCATCCCATGAACGGCAATCTTGTCCGGCATTAGAGGATGATTTTTGATCAATTGAACACTATTCTCAACACTCTTTTCTACACATTGAAAACCCGTAAGCCATTTCGATACATCAATTCCGGCGTTAACAAGAGTATCAATTCGAGCTTCGCTAACTCCATTTTGCTTTGCGGCATCAAGAATGGATGCAGGCTCAAGGCCAACCATTCCACATCCGTGGTGCCCAATCACTATGACTTCTTCAGCTTTTAATCCATAAATAGCGACAAGAATACTGCGCATAATGCTGCCAAAAGGATGAGATACCACAGCGCCTGCGTTTTTGATGATTTTCGCGTCCCCGTTTTTTAAACCCATTGCTTTTGGAAGCAATTCCAACAAACGAGTATCCATGCACGTTAGAATAACGATTTTTTTATCTGGATACTTTGATGTCTGGAAGGCTTGATAATTCTTTTGATTGACGAAAGAATGATTCGTTTCCATAATTTCCTGAATAATTGACATAGATTTTCGACTCCTCTATAACAAGTTTTTTTATCCTTATCTTTTAAAACTTCATACTACCGAATGAAATAGATACAAAGGCAAATGGCAATTTCTATACGATGGACCTCTGCTGGCGGTTTAAATATTAGCAACAATGAAATGGAACGTCTATTATTCTCGGACAACAAGCTGCTTTCATAGGATAAGAGAACGTTACATTCGGATGAATGAATGGTTAATCTTTTTGTAAATTTTGATTGATCAGATTATTTACAATGTAATGATAATTTAACAAGATTATCAAATTGCAAATGAAGTCACCTTTTCATGGTTTCTTTTTTCCTAATTCTGTCCCTTTCCGTTAGGGAGATAGATAGGAATTTAGGTTTATGTAAGGGTCCATAGTACGAAGGAAGAAGAGGCGCTAATCAAAATTCGGTGAGAAAAGAAGCATCATTTAGGGATGATGTCCTAATTTCGAGCATAATTGATCAAAATCTACAAAATTTTTAGAATTCATGCTATGGATTTTTACATTGAGGCTTTATATTGAGAGTATCCGAAGGAAATCAAATCAATTGCCATATAAGCTGTTTTCGCCCCTGACAAAGTGATTGGAGTGCCATTGGATGGACTTGCATCTATGTAAGAGAATTTATACAATCTAACAGTAACCTTTGTGTGGAGGAGGAACCCTATTGATCGTTTTTTTGGTTTTCATCCTCAAATCTTTTGTCTATTTGTTTTTGACTTATATTCTGTTTGGTATCGATTGGTCCTATTTCAAGAAACAGATGATTTGGTGTATATTTCTATTTTCTTTATTTATGTTTTTATTACTATTTTTAAAATTGCCAATTGAAATGACCGTTGTTGCTTATACCGTTTTCAACCTTTTTTTATTCAAAAGTTTTTTTCCTTTCTCTTGGAATGTTGCTGCACTTATGAGTCTTTCACGTTCGGCTATCCAAACCCTGGTGGAAGGTTTGATGACTCATTTCGGAGTCATTTCCCGTCATTACATAGATAAACTAATGGATTTTCCAACACAGGAACTTATCATCACATGCGGGGTTTACTTTTTGATGTTATTGATCGGACTTTTTTTGTATACGAAAAAAATCTCACTCTTTAAATGGTTTACTGTAAGACATACAGAGTACACCAATTATTTGGTTGTGCTCATGATTATGTTTCTTTTGCAAGATGATCTTATCCACTTGATGAGCATACGAAATTCAAAAATGGCACAGTATACCGCTGATTATTTTTTAATCATCTCGATGATTTCAATTTTTATTATGGGGATTACCATATTTTCGATCTACTCATTTGGAAAACAGCTTGAATTTCAAACCATGCAAAAAACAGAAAGAGTGTATTTGCGGAATATTGAGGAATTGATTTTTTCCGTTCGTTCCCAGCGGCATGATTACCACAATCATCTGCAGGTGATCTCTGGTTTATTACACCAGAAGGAATACGAAGAAGCGGATGAGTATCTAAAGGAATTGAATCTTGAATTGCAGTCCCAGCAGGCTTTAATGCAGTTAGACCATACTCCTTTGGCCGCATTAATTCAGGCAAAAAAAGAGATTGCACAAATTCATCATATTGTGATGAAGGTCGAAGTATATACATTGATCCCCCCCTTGGAAATTAAATCCTATGAACTGGTACAAATCCTGGGAAATTTACTTGATAATGCCATTGAGGAAGAACTTAATGTTCCTCCAGAAAGGCGGATCATCACATTAACGATTGATCGAATGTTGAATTCATTGGTCGTTTTTCGCGTTCATAACGCTAATTCATGGATTGAAGAGAACAGGATCGAAAAAGTTTTTCAAGAAGGATATACAACGAAGGAAAACCATAAAGGGCTTGGTTTAATAACAGCAAAGCGGATCTCGTGCAAATATCAGGGGTATATTGACGTTGAAAGCGATCCGCATTCTGGAACCATGTTTTCTGTATTTATTCCATTTATCGAAAAGAACAGACAGGAGGTAAATTCGAAGTGTCCTATAACGTAGTCGTTGCCGAAGATCATGAGAAAATAAGGAAAAAACTGGTTACCTTTCTGAGAGAGAATGGATTTACCATTATGGCTGAAGCAAAATCGGGAAAGGAAGCAAAAAATCATGTTCAAAAGCTGCGCCCGCAGGTTTTGTTTGTGGATATTGAAATGCCGGATGGAGATGGGTACACGATAGCCAAGCAGCTGCGTTTACAAATGCCGGACTTGCTCATTGTGTTTATTACCGGCAAGGCAGAATTTGCTTCGAGGGCTTTTGACATTGAGGCTACTGATTATATTGTAAAGCCTTTTAGCCAGGAACGTTTATACCAATGCTTTAAGCGTATCGAAAACTCAATTGGAATTACAGAAACGCAGTCTTTTCCCCGCTTAAGTATCCGAAGCCGGAACAGTGTGGAAGTCATAGATCAGGAAGAAATCGTATTTATTAGTTCAGAAAATAAATCTACAAAAATTATCATGGATGGAAAAAAAGAAATCAGAACATTGGAATATTTGAAAAATTTGGAGGAAAAGCTTGATTCGGCTCTCTTTTTACGTACCCACAAAAGTTACATTATAAATATCAAACATATCAGCCGAATTGAACCTTCGGGTCAAACGTATATTGTGTATTTCAAAAACACATCAAAGATGGCGTTTGTCAGCCGGACTCATTTATCTAGCTTGTATAAGAGGTTACAGATATCGTAACCTTTGCCTTGTATATTCTCCTGTCTTTTACGCTGAAAAGCAGCGGCGAGTATTGATTGTAAGGTTCTTGAAGCCACTCGTTTTTAATGATCTATAGCTCACTTTAACCTGAGGAAGACTTAACTTTTCATTTAGATATTCTAATTCACAACTTATAAAAATGCAGAACGAAATCCCTCATCTACCAGAAATCCCATGCCTTTTAATTTATATTTTAAAACCTGTTTTATTATACATTTTTAACTTCCTCAACCAGTATGTTTATCATACTCCATTTATTTATCCACTTTTGCAGCATTTGTTAAAAAAAAGCTGTCGAAAGCGTCTCGACAGCCTTGGATATCCTTTTTAATTAAACTGGAACCGCTGCACTCTCATTGACTTTTTTCAAAGTTGGTTTCCCCTCTTCTACGATAAAAGAAGCTGCTGTTTCAATTGGTGCACCCGGTCTTGTTACGTATGGAACAGTCAAATAATCAGTTTGCCATTTTTGTTGGGTTAATTTGCATCTGACATAGCCGCGGCGGTTGCTGAAAAATTTAATATGGGGATTTTCTTGTAATATTTGTTCCGTATCGGGTCTTACATCAGATCCGTCACCACCGGAAGTGATGGACGTACCAACGAACTCAACTGCCACATTTTTTGAATTTTCATCGTCAAAGTCGGCTTTAACCTCATTCGCCCAGCTTGAATGAACATCCCCTGTTAAGACAACAGTATTTGTGAGATTCATCTCTGTAATATGATTTAGAATTCTTTGTCGAGCGGCAGGATAACCATCCCATGAATCCATCCCATAACGCTCAGCATCAGGACCTAATCCATAATCACGACGAGCAAAAAAGACTTGCTGTGCAAGAACATTCCATTTTGTTTTTGAAGCGGACAAACCATTTAGTAACCAGCGCTCTTGTTCTTCACCTAGCATAGTACGTGATGGCTCCATCGATTCAGGTGTCGGCGGGCCCCATCCGTCCCCATCCGCTTGGTCATCTCTGTATTGACGAGTATCAAGCATATTAAACTCTACTAAGTTTCCAAAGGCTAAGCGTCTGTATAATTGCATACTGTTTCCATTAGGATACGATGTTCTGCGGAGAGGCATATGTTCATAATAAGCTTGGAAAGCAATTGCTCTGCGTTTTAAGAAATCTTCTTTAGACTGCTTTTGCGGATCTTGCGGAACTTCCCCTGCCCAGTTATTATCCACTTCATGGTCATCAAGGGTAACCAGCCATGGAAAGTTGGCATGTGCAGCTTGCAGGTCACTGTCTAACTTATATAACGCATACCGGTTTCGGTAATCGTCAATTGTATAGATTTCAGGAAAATCCTGATCAATCGGCCTGACACCGCTGGAGTTATGTCGGCCTTCGTAAATATAGTCACCTAAATGAATAACTAAATCCAGGTCATCCTTCGCCATATGCTGATAAGCTGTATAATAGCCGGTTGGCCAATTTTGACAAGAAGCAAACGCAAATGCTATCTCATCTACTTGGCTATGCAGGGCAGGAGCTGTCTTTGTTCTTCCAACTGGGCTCAATTCTTTACCTGCTTTAAAACGGTAATAATACCATGTTGCCGGTTTTAGTTTATTGACCTCGACATGTACGGAGTGACCGAGTTGAGGCTTTGAAACCTCTGTTCCTCTCTTTACAACTTTTTTGAACTCCTCATCAAGAGCTACTTCCCATTGAACTGGAAATGGATGGGATGGCATTCCTCCTCCATTAAGTGGATCCGGAGCAAGTCTTGTCCATAAAACTACACCATCTGGCAGTGGATCACCAGATGCTACACCAAGCGTAAAAGGGTACTTTAAGTACTTCGGTGCAGCAGAAGCTGTATTCACAGGTAAGGAATTTGCGATTGAAACACCAATAGCCAGTCCAATTCCTTTTCCCGCATTTTTCAAGAAATCCCTGCGATTCGTCTTGCCTAACTGGTTAGCATCATTCACTTTTTTTGCCTCCTTTAGTTTTCTAAAACTATTGTAGGCTTGCAACTGTAAAGGGAGAATAAAGTGGTTGTAAAAAATTCGTGAATAATGCCGAAATAGAAATGTCCCTCTGAGGTTGCTCCATTCACCTCTTATTATTCATTAAGTATACAGTGTAGTTGGCAGTACTTCTTCATATAAAGGTCATAAATAAACGTTTGTTTAAACATCTGGACGATTAAAATTCGCTAAGGACACTGGATTTTTCTCCCTATTTCGCAGGTTATAATTACCAACATTGGACGAGATAACAAAGCAACAACATTCTCATATTAATAAAGTAGGTTTTCTAACCATTTTGAAACGTTCAACTATGCGATATGGCAGGTTTTCTAACATTACAGAAAGAATAAACTTTACGAGGGGGGTTTGAAAAATGAAATTCACTGGTATCGTTCGGAAAATTGATGAAGTAGGCCGTATTGTAGTTCCAAAGGAAATTCTTCGTACACTCAATATTAGAGTAAAAGACCCTTTGGAAATTTACGTGGACGGAGGTCACATTATTTTAAGTAAGTACCATGCTTATCAGGCATGTCATTTGACTGGCGAGGTTTCAGAGCAAAATATTGTTTTGTCTGGAGGGAAACTCGTACTAAGTCCGGAAGCGGCAAAAAGGTTAGTGGTGGAATTAAAAAAATACCTCAACACAAAACGATAATTAAAAAGGTGTGAAGGAGTTAGCGACGATTTATCGTAATTTTGGAGAGATTCTATGAAAATAAAAATAACAACATTAGATTACCATCTTCAGAAATTTCCATTAAAAAGAGCTTACCCATTTAAGGAATAAACTCTTTTGATCGATTAAAAATATTATTCAACCGGTGATCATTCACTTTCTGTTATCCATTTATGATTTTTAACTTTTTCTCCCCCGGTAGTCGGAGTGAAATCAACCATATATACAGTCGTTTCTTCGGCTGAGTCAATTTCTGCGGTTGCGCCATCCATTCCTTTCATATGACCTGCATTTACTTTAACTTCTGTTCCAGGTTCTAGTGGCGCATCACCAGCATCTTGTAACTCCTCATGAATAACCCACTTATGATTTTCTACTCTTTCTCCACCAGTTGTCGGAGTATATGAAATCGTATAAACGGTAGTATCATATGCACCCACAATCGTTGCCTCAGCACCCTTCATCCCTTCCATGTGATCTGACTCGATTATTGCTTGACTTCCAACTTCATAGGTTGGGTTTTCTGCCTCTTTCAAACCTTCAGGAACTTCACCTGAGCCGGAATGGTTCATATTATGATGATCCATTCCTTCCATGTTTTCCGTGCTTTCTGTGTTTTCATCGTTGGCGCAGGCTCCCAGTACTAAGAAAAGGGCTGCAACTAATAATACGATTGGTTTCCTTATTCTCTTTTTCAACATGTACATAACTCCTCCTTTGACGATTGACAATATTCTATCAAAAAAATATCGCGTAAGTTCAGGGGAAAACAGAACGCCTTACTCTATTTCCCCATAAAATATTAATTTATTCCACTTTTCTTCTGTGAGTTCACTGATATCATTCTTTGAACCTCGTCCCCAATCCAGCTGCTTTGTGTTTATACTTTTAAGTTACCATAATTCAATTATACGAAGATAGAAAAAAACAAACCCATACACGTATCAAAGAAACGTCTAATTGGCAAAGGAATCTTATTATTAGAAAAAGACCTAGAAGCTCTTAAAAAATGAATTTTTTGACTATGAAACCTGTCCAATCTAACTTCTACTATTTCCATATTATATATTGTTAGTTCAATTTAATAGAAGGGGGGGTCTTTAATGAGTTATCGTAAGAAAAAAAAGCATCATTGCGATTGTTGTGTTTGTTGTGATTGTTATGATCCTTGTAAGAAGAAAGATGATCATGATCATTGGGATGATTGCGATCCTTGTAAGAAAAAAGATGATCATCATTCTTGGAAGAAGAAATGCTGTTGCTGCTGGTATTATTAGTAGAAAAAAAGGAATATGTCAGCTCTCCCCCTAATGTATAGGGGGATTTTTGTGACTTACGGCATTTTTACATAGTATAAACATGTTATTCTTTGTATGTTGGTCACATGAATATATTTAGGTTTCGGGGTGAGAGATTGTGAGGGAGCTAAATAACCATGAGATACGAACAAAACGAAGCAAACATTTTGGAATATCTTTACACGAGTCCTGTCTGAGGTATTCTGAATGGTTGTTATAGGGCAACCATTATCTATCATGATAGTCGAGTAACCTGCTGCAAGATTTCTGATTTATTGAGATAAGGAATCAGAATAAAATACATATGTCTTGCTTTACGAAATCTTTATATACCTGTATTTATCATATTTATCAATACTTTTATTAATGAGTTTGAGTGAATTCTTCGTTTCCTTAATTTTTGTTTCAACACTATTTAGAAGATGTTTTAGTTCTTCAATTTTATTAGGGCTCATCGTTCAAACTCCTTTTCATGATTACCATTTTGTATTACCGACGACTTAGAATGATGTCATTTCTTTCAATAAAATTTTATAGGGCGGGAAGGATTTTTTCACCGAAAGGTTTTTGCATAACGGATTATACGGGACACCGCAAATAGCGCAATAGTCCTTTATTCACATCCACCCAAAACTTTCCCCCAATGTTAACACGTCCAAACAAGAAATTTCATTCTACTATTTCTGTGATAAATGCTTGCTTAAAAGGCCTTATCAACTTTCGATAAGACCTTTATTCATATCAACTATTTGTTTAAGATCCATATATTCTTCTCTATCAAGAATATCGATTTTTTTATTAGTCGTTAACAAGATTTGATCCCTGCATTTAGAAATTCTCT
This sequence comes from Metabacillus arenae, assembly GCF_014773385.1. Lineage (GTDB taxonomy): Bacteria > Bacillota > Bacilli > Bacillales > Bacillaceae > Metabacillus_D > Metabacillus_D arenae. Next base: position 18,155 of record NZ_JACXAI010000034.1, read on the forward strand.
CAATCATGGGGTGAATATTTAAACTAGTTAAGCCAACAAAATCATAAAGGTCTTCTATACTTGTGGGCAGCTTATACCCTTTATTACTGCTCGCAATAAGCAGACCCTGGTCCCGCAATTTTGAAACAATGTTCGATCTAAAATAATGAATTTGCATTTTCCTTTTCCTAATAGCGTTTAGGTTCGCTAAGATTTCTTCGGTATAGACATATTCCCTTTGATTCTCTTTTAATTTGAACAAAAGAAATTTGATAAAATCCACCCGATCTCGCTCATCAATCTCCGGATTTTTATTATGAACCCGAATATAGTCGCAAGCGAGATCAATCGATTTTCTTGCAATGAGTTTATCCATTTCCGAAACATTAGGATCGTTTTCAAAGTCATAGTTGAAAGTTCCATAATCCAAAGGCCAATAATTCATTTTATTTATTTTGCTTTTCAGGATTTTTAAAAACTCTTTATTATTTTCTGCTATCTGAGTTTTATCATTACTTGTATCAAAACTCCCCGCAATAAAATTGGCAAGCTTCAGAATCTTATCCGATCCGCTTTCAGTAAATCCAAATGGAGTGTAATCAAATAAATCGCGAATACTATTTTTCTCAACGAATTTCTTAAATTCTCCCAAAAATTCTTTGTTATCATTTGCACTAAGGTCCAATTCCTCAAAAGCACCATGTAAATGATCATAGAGAAACCTTGTTAGAAAATGAATAAACTGTTCCTTATTACGGACGCCTAGCTCTTCTCTAATCCTTGTTTTATCAATTACATAAGCATCAACATAGAACGGCAGGTCTTTAAGCTGATTTAGAATTTCTATTCTCCTTTGATCGGTATTAGAATTCACTTCTTCCTTTTGAAAATACTTTATTTTTTCTAGCCCTATTTCCAAAGGTTGTTTATCATCACCTTTTACAAGTAAAACAACAATAATAAAATTCCTCGAAACATCTTTTTCATCAAAGTCCAGCCCATAATCACCAATCTCATCGATACATGCATATGGAATGTTGTTCAATTGGACCCACCTCTTTAAAAATAGATTGATCGATTTTTATCGTATTGTCCCTTTCATTCAGCAGATATCCTGTTCTTCTTAATATAATTCGTCAAAATTTGTATTTCACCTCTAACCTTCTGTTCATGCTTATAAACTACTCAACAGACTTTATCTGCCTATTATAAAAATTGAGCAGAGCTGCTTAGAAGTTTAGTGTATTTCGCGGTTTGGTTAAGGTTGACACTCAGCTAATACTCATACCTAACAAAATAGCAATCTAAAAGAAATCTCCAATATTTTAAGATGTTAAGATTTCTGTAGAGGATAGAACAACAAATGATCGAGAGGAGATTCCCATGACAAGTAAAATGAATGCACTTCCGAAAATCGTATCAAAAGATGAGTGGCTCACAGCTCGTGAGGAAATGCTTGTAAAGGAGCAGGAAGCAACAAGTGCGTTAAATGCGCTTGCCGCAGAGCGCCGCAGACTGCCGATGGTCGAGCTTGACAAGGAGTACTCTTTCGAGGGGCCGGAAGGTAAGGTGAGTTTGCTTGATCTATTCGATGGCAGGCGTCAGCTTATCCTATACCACTTTATGTTCGATCCGAGCTGGGACGAGGGCTGCGTCGGCTGTTCCATGCTAGTCGACAGCATTGGCCACCTCGCTCATCTGCACGCTCGCGACACCTCCTTGGCCCTAGTATCCCGTGCCCCGCTTTCCAAAATTAAGCCGTTTAAAGAACGTATGGGCTGGACCGTGCCGTGGTTTTCCTCGTATAGCAGCGACTTCAACTACGATTTCGGGGCCACGACGGACCGCGGGGAGCAACCAAGCTTGAGTACCTTCCTCCGCAATGGAGACAGAATCTTTCAAACCTACAACACAGCGGATCAAGGGCTTGCAGGGATGAATGGGATTTTAAACTTACTCGACATCACTCCATTTGGACGGCAGGAGAACTGGGAGGATTCACCTGAAGGGTGGCCGCAAACCCAGCCTTATGAGTGGTGGCGCCACCATGACAAGTATAGAAATGACCCTAAAGGTCCGGAATCCTGTTGCAGTTCAGGGGATCAATCGTAATAATTGGTGATGGAAAGTCAATGATTCGAAGCATCTTCTTTTTAAAAATGGAAGTTTGATTAAGTGGACCACCTGAAAAAAAGTAGATTTATATAAAGCTGTCTTCAAACTCACTTCATTGGTGTTTTATTGGATAACAGGGCTGCCCCAAAAGTCTTTTTTGTAGACTTTTGGGGCAGCTTTTTTCTTCTTCAACAAACTTCTATTGTGATTAAAAAGAGTACAAACAAAAGTTGGTTTTCCATTAAAAAACAATTTATTATACTTTTACCTCTCGTTTGTATTATAATATTATATAACGACTTATTCAGAAGGGAGAGACCTCATGAAGTTAAACAATTCAAGTTCACGACCTTTATATGAACAATTATTGTTAAATATAAAGGATGAAATAAATAATAACGTATACCGCTTGGGGGAAAAAATTCCAAACGAAGCTGAACTATGTGAAATTTATAAGGTTAGTCGAATTACTGTAAGAAGAGCGATTCAAGAGTTAGTGGATGAGGGGCTGCTAGAGCGAAAGCAAGGAAAAGGTACGTTTGTATCAAGAAAAAAAGTTTCAAGAGAATTAGTTACTGTCGAAGGGTTCTCTGACTTTAGCAAACAGCTGGGCAAAAACTCCTCGAAACGAATTTTAGCGTGCGAAGAAATAAAAGCTACCAAGAAAATAGCAAATAAACTGCAAATCGAAATGAATTCACCAGTTTTGAAACTTTCAAGGTTAATGTTACTCGACGATCAGCCATTTACAATTGATATTACCCATTACTCACTTGATCGTTTTCCAAAATTGACCGAACGTATTTTTGACTACGAATCTACTTACGATGTTCTAAAAAATATCTATCATATCGATATGAAAACTACTTCTCAGACCAAAATTCTCACAGCTGTACCAGCTACAGAAATAGAGGCTGAATATTTAGCTTGTGACATTGGGGATACCCTTTTTAATATTGATAAAACGGTCTATGACGAACAACGTATCCCTATACATCTTTCTACTTTTAAAACACCAACAACACTTATCGCTTTTACCATTTCAACATAGTCAAGCGCTAGTAATAATATACACAAATGTATTCAAAAAGGAATGGAACTAACCATTGACTACCTGGATAGTTCCATTCCTTATTACAGAAAGAACAGGAGAATCGGGGCTATCTGATAAGTCCCTAAAAATAAAGCAGATCAGGAAAACAGTTTGTTTTTCCTGATCTGCTTTTTCGTTTTTTCTTTAGTTCAGGGCAATAGCGGGCGAATACCTGCTACCTTGAGCAGATTGTGTGCTTGTGCCACAATCCAAATCAGGTTATTAATTGTTTCCCATGTCCAAATGCACCATTCACTTCACATGTTAGTGCCGCTTTCACTGCACCAACTTTCAAAGAGTGTTTAACAGAAAAACCATCTAGATAGCTCGTTAAAAACCCGGCTATGAAGGAATCACCTGCCCCTAAAGTGTCAATCACATTTGCTTTTTCAATGCCTTGTAAAAATCTATTATGTTGATTGGACATGATTATTCCTTTAGAACCTCTTGTGACAATTACATTTAAGGTACCTAATTTATGAATGAAAAGGATTAAATCTTCAATTTCTTGGTCTGAGAAGTCGCTCCCCGAAACAAATGCAAAGGTAATATACGGACATACCTTTTTAAGTGTCTCTTCTGTAAAGTGATTCGAGAAGTCGTATGAAATTGGTAAAAGCTTTTGCAATTGCGGAAGTTCTTCATCCAGATTGCTGTATATACTTGTGTGTAAAACATCATAGTCTTTTATATACTCATAATCTTCTTGACTTAACCTTAGTTTGATCTTTGATTGAATTCCTCCTTTATTGGAGCAAACAAAAATCCGATCCCCTTCATCATTAAGATCTACATAAGCCTTTCCGCTTTCACCGTATGCTTTTCGAATTTTACTGATATCCACATGATTTGACTTTAGAGATTCTACGATATGCCCGCCTTCAACATCATCTCCAACAATCCCTATAAATGCGGTTTCTGCAGCACCATATTGTCTTGCTAAAACCGCTACATTCAATGCATTTCCCCCAGGAAACATTTCATTACGATCTTTATATATATCAACAACGTTATCCCCAATTGCAATTAGTTTCATGTCATTCAACCCTTTCTTATCCTTTCACACTGCCTGAAGCAAGACCGCGGATGAAATATTTTTGCATAAATAAAAACAGTACGATAATCGGTGCCGCAGATATCATTAATCCTGCTAATAAAACGCCCCAATTTGTTTGTAAGGCATCCCGAAATTGCATTAACCCTGCCGGAATCGTTTTTAATGCTTCCGAATCAACAAAAATTAAGGCAAACATAAATTCATTCCAAGTAAAGTAGGCTGTTAAAACGATTGTTGTTAATAAAATCGGTAAGTTAAGCGGAATAAAAATTTTTGTAAAAACTGTCCACGTATTACATCCGTCTAGAAAAGCTGATTCTTCCAATTCTTTAGGTACTTCAAGAAAAGCAGCTCGAATAAGCAGGATCGTAATTGGAATCCGATAAGCAACATACGGCAGAATTAACGCTAAATACGTATCGTGTATTCCTAATGCCTGGATCAATTTGTATAAAGGTACTAAGCTTACTTGAGGGGATAACATCATCCCGCCCATACAAAAAATAAGCAGGAGATTCTTCCCTTTCATATCAAATCTCGTTAGTCCGTATGCGCCGAGTGCACTTAGGAAAACGGTTAGTAAACAAGTGCTTAACGTTACCAATGTACTATTAAAGAAATAACCAGAAATACCAGTATTCCATGCATCAATATAGTTTGAAATAAGCCAATTTTGCGGCAGGGACCAGCTGTTAGAAAAAATCTCTTCCGTTGTTTTAAACGAATTGATAATCATCCAAAATAATGGATAAGCAATGATAATGAAATAAACAAGTAATATTGTATACAAGGGAACAGATCCAAGGATGGCTGTTTGCTTGAATGGCATTTTAATATCCGAACGATATTGGTAGTTTACAGTTTCTTTATTCGTTTCCATGTTAACCATCCTTTCCTGTTCGGAATAATTTCATTTGTACTAACGAAACAAGTAAAGTAAGTAGTAAAATAACTGTTGCAATTGCGGAAGCGTAGCCCATTTGATCTTGGAAAAATGCTGAATGATAAAGAAGTGTTCCCAGCACTTCACTTGAATTTCCGGGACCTCCGCCTGTTAAAATGTATGGTTCATTAAAGACAGTAAAAGCTCCTGTCAGCGTAATTAACGTGGCAACAAAAAACATTTCTCTCACTTGAGGAACTGTTATTGAAATAAACTTACGAACCTTACCAGCCCCGTCAATGTCGGCTGCTTCGTATAATTCTTTCGGAATATTCTGAATTGAGACGATAAATAGCATCATAATATAGCCGATACTTTGCCATTGTGAAACAGCAATAACTGCGAAGATCGCTGTTTCCGATTCTCCTAACCAAGCTCTCGCCCATTCCTCTGCTCCTATTAAACTTAAAAAACCATTTAATATTCCTATATCAGGGTTATAAACAAAGCTAAATAATAAGGCAATAACCGTTATTGAAATAACGACTGGCAAGAAAAATATCGTTCTAAAAAAACTGCTGACAAATCTAGTTACTGGATCCTCAAGAATAGCTGCTAAAACCAGTCCGCCAAATACTTGAAAAATGATGGAGATAACCGCGTACCAAATATTATTTTTTAAAGCTATATAAAAAACCTCATCTTTAAACAGATTAAGGAAATTTTCAAATCCAACAAATACTTTATCTGGAGAAAATGCTGAGAATTCATAAAAACTAAATCTGAAATTTTCTAAAATCGGATAATACACGAAAAGTCCCAAAAAGAGGATACATGGAGTAATATATAAATAGGGAACGATTTTATTGCTAGGCAATATTGATCACCTCTTCATTTTGAGAAAAAGGTGGCCAACATCCAAACCACCTTTTCCACTGATAGTTTTATTTCTCTTTCACTTTTTTGTTAGCTTCTATTACATCAGCCATCACTTCTTCAGGGGTTTTCTTACCGTCTAACATCTGTTGTGTACCATTTAGATAGGCGTCTACGATTGAAATATCAACTGCAGTATCAAACCATAGATAGGTTTTTTCAGCATTAACAATTAAATCAATTGCTTCTTGCTGAAGGGGGGAAGCGTTTTCAGAATTGGTTGTCCCTTTCACAGCACTATATTCGCTTACTTCAGTCAGTTGTTCTGTTCCCTTTTCTTTAGAAGTTAAGAACTTGATAAATTCCATTGCTTCCTCAGGATGTTTTGTTTTTGAAGCGATCATGATTCCTTCAGGTGCTGCTGTAATGGAATTAGGGTTACCTTCCCCATCCCTAATCGCAGGAGTATTAAATACACCTAAATTTTCTTTAAGAGAAGGCTCTATCAAGCCAATTTCAGCCAATTGAAAGTAGCCAATTGCCGCTTTTCCACCATTAAATAACTCACGAGCATATTGGTGATCGACAGAGTTAACTCCGGTATTAAAGAAAGGCTCAAGCTCCATGAATTTCTCCAGAGCCTTCACATATCCCGGATGGGTAAAGTCACCCTCTGGATTGTTGCGATCATAGTCTTTGGCAATCACCTCTTCTGGAACCATCAGTTCATTTAATGAGCCAATATAATGAGAGATCGTCCAAGGTGCCTTGCTTCCAAACGCAATCGGTGTCATGCCGGCTTCTTTTATCTTTTCTGAGACTGTAATTAATTCACTCCACGTCGTTGGAACTTCAAGATTTAAATCTGTGAAAATCTTTTTGTTATAAAAGAAGGCTTTTCCATCAGTGGACCAAGGTATTCCATAAATCTTTCCGTCAAGGGTAAATGGTTTAAACTGGGACTCAATGATTTGGCTTGACCATTCTTTATCGTCATTCACCGCTTGTGTTACATCTAATGCTTGGCCGGCACGAGCAAAGTTATATGCAAACTCACCGCTCCAAGAAAAATAAACATCTGGTGGGTTTTTAGAACCTAATACGACTCGAATTTTTTCTTTATATGAGTCGTTTAACACGGCTTCCGTTTTAATTTTAATATTTGGATGTAATTCCTCAAATTCTTTTACTGCGTTTTCAAAGTACTGCTTTTTAGGCTCGGTAGGCCAGCGGTGGAAAAATCGAAGTTCGACGGTATCATCATTTGAAGAAGTTTCAGTAGATGAGGAACAGCCTGCAATCATTGAAAGGAATAGAATGGACACAATACTTAGAATTAATAACTTTTTCATAACCTTCCCCCTCCTAATAAAGCTATCAAACATCATGTATTTAATAGTGAAAAAGTGAACGCTGTTCACTTTTTCACCTTTTATTCTAGTATTCTACTTTCCACATATATCTCCGTTTAGATAAAGGATGGTTACGGGTTTCTGCTAGATTATCCGCGTACTTCCTCAGCACATAATTTAACACTAGAGGAGCAATATATCCTTTTACCTCTTCCTTAATTCCGCTAAAATCAAATTCTTTTGCATCGAGGACAACAAGTTTTTTCCCATATCTCTTTGAGAACTCTAAGGCTCTTTCTTCCAAATGTCTTGTTTCATCCAATCCAAGGAGTATGATAAATGGTGTTTCTTCATCAATGATTTCAAAAGGACCGTGGAAGTACTCACCTGCATGAATGGCATGAGAATGGATCCATTGCATTTCCATTAAAATACAAATGGCATAAGAATAAGCTACACCGTAATTTGCACCGCTGGCCATTGTATAAATTATTTTTTCATCTTTATAATCTTGACCAAATTTTACAGCTTTCTCGTGTGATTGTGAAGCAGCTTTTTCATAGACGGTTTGGAGGTTTTCCAAGCTCTCCTCTATCAAACCGAATTTATCATTACCTTCTACCGTTTTAAGGATTCCAAAGACCAATTGATAGAGTACTGAATAATTCGTCGTAAAAGCATTTGCCTCTTGACCCCATTCATATTTCAGGACAACATCTGATGCCTGTGCTAAAGGAGAACCTATTTCATTAGTTAAGGAAACTGTCAACGCACCTTTGGATTTAGCAAATTTTGCTGATTCTACTGTTTCAGGAGTCTTTCCAGAATGAGAACATAATATGACAAGAGAGTTTTCACCAAGTTTAGAATGATTGCGATAGATAAATTCATTAGAACTATAAAGGTGAGCATCCATCTTCTCAGCTTCCCGATCTATTACATATTTTCCCGGATACATAAGAGCGGAAGAACCTCCACAAGCTACAAAGAAAACGTTTTCAAATCTTTTTTTCTTAACCTCTGCTAGTGCATGTTTTATTTGATTTTTTACATCTACTACTAATTCAGTTCCCATTTATTGAAGCCTCCCTAATAATTTTTGGATAAGTAATTACTACTTACCATTTAACAAACAATTCACAACGTTATAATACGTTATATATTGTTATATTTGATCATATAATATAATAACGTTTTGTAGATGTCAATATAGTTTTCAGAAATTTCAATCGACATTTTTTGCAACAGATTTACTTCTCTTGGACTGCTATATTTAAACACAGCTTTTTTTCGTTACACTGCGGAAATGATTATAATTGGAGTTTTACGGGAGACAGTATTTGTATTCTGCATTTTGGAGGAATATAAAACCAGGGGATGTGCAGCTTGAAAGAGTAAAACGGTTTTTAAGTTTTTCACATTCAATCTCATGGTTAGAAAATAGCAATCCGAGAGAAATCTGAATTATCCGATAATGGTATCCTTGAAGATAGAAGAACAACTTAAAATATACCAGAAAGGGGAAATGATGATGACAAAGAGTAAGATTGCCCTGCCGAAAATCGTTTCACGAGATGAGTGGCTCGCATCTAGCAAGAAGCTGCTCGCAAAGGAGAAGGAAGCCACCCGTGCGTTAGACAGGTTGGCCGCTGAGCGCCGCCGACAGCCGATGGTTGAGATTGACAAGGAGTATTTTTTCGATGGCGAGAATGGCAAGGCGAGTTTGCTCGATCTGTTCGACGGCCGCCGTCAGCTTATCGTGTACCACTTTATGTTCGATCCGAGCTGGGAGGAGGGCTGTGACGGCTGTTCGATGCTTGTCGACAGCATGGGCCACCTCGCTCATCTGCACATCCGCGACACCTCCTTGGTATTGGTGTCTCGTGCGCCTCAGGCAAAGATAAAGCCGTTCAAAGAGCGAATGGGCTGGAACGTGCCGTGGTTTTCCTCGTATGGCAGCGACTTCAACTACGACTTTGAAGCAACGACGGACACAGGCGAGCATCACGGCTTGAGTATCTTCCTCCGCGATGAAAGCCGCATCTTTCAAACCTACAACACAAAGAATCGCGGCGTCGACAGATTGAACGCCAACTTCAACTACCTCGACCTGACTCCGCTTGGCCGGCAGGAGGATTGGGAAGACTCACCTGAAGGGTGGCCGAAAACCCCGCGTTACGAATGGTGGCGCCATCATGATAAGTATAGCGATGACCCTGGAGATTCAGAATCCTGTTGCGGTTCGAGGGACGACTTATAATAATTTTGTGACTGGGATGGAAGGTTAATTATGGAAAACTCTTCTTAATTATAGTTTAATCCTTAAACATAATTTTTCTTGGTTCATAGAAAAGAAGAGGATGTTCGTCCATATATTGAACGAACCATCCTCTCCTTTTCTTCCCGGTTGGACATCATAACTGACCTATGATTCCCGGTTTTCCTTTTTCGACCCGGATTCGGGCACCATAACCGATTTATGATTCCCGGTTTCCCTTTTTCGCCCCGGTTTCGGGCATCATAACTGACTTATGATTCCCGGTTTTCTTTTCAAGTATGGACACATTTTATCGTATGAACTCTCTCTTAAAGAACCGCCCCGTTTTCTACTAAATATGATTGAAGCTTAGTAATGTCTATATCTTTTGGTGCAACACTCTCTATTATTGAAAGTGCTGCAGCTGTTCCGGCAGCTTGCCCGGTTGCCATTGCGCTTGGAGTAAGTCGTGTCGTCGCTAATGCCTCGTGTGTAGTGGAGATACATCTCCCTGCTACTAATAAATTTTCAATTTGTTTTGGTACAAGACTTCTGTATGGGATGCCATAGCTTCCATCTCCTTCGATGTCGTTCGCTTGCACACCTTTTCCTGTTGGATCATGGATGTCAATAGGGTAGCCGCTAAGTGCAATGGTATCCTCGAATTTCTTACCAGCAATAACATCGTCGATTGTAAGGGCATATTGCCCGTCAATTCGCCGTGTTTCCCGAATACCTATTTGCGTCCCAACAGCAGATATTGAAGCTTTTTCAAATCCGGGAATTTCCTTTTGCAGAAACTCCGCCATCATGAGAACTTGTTTTCTTCCTTCTTTTTCACCTTCTGATAAATCAAACACGTCTGTTCCATCTAAGCCTTGAACACGCGTGCAATTGATCAGAACCTCATCTTCCTCTGGCCCAGCAAAAAAGAGCACCTGATCTCGGTTTATCGGTACACCCGATTCATTCCATTCCTTATAAAAGCCTTGTACTCCTGTTAGTGGTAGTTCATCTAATTCATCAATCGGAGTCTTTTTGTAAAAGTTACTTGGATCAGCTTTCATAGCCTCTTTTACTTTTGTAAGATCCACGCCTCTCATCCGAAATTTCATCGTCATTGGCTGTGTTTTATGATCACTGTCTCTTCCTTTTAAACAAGGAGCACCGGAAAGGTAAGCGATATCAGCATCTCCGGTTGTATCGACAAAACGTTTTGCAGATACACTTATTGGGCCCGATTTAGTTGTTAGATTGATTGAGGTAATGATATGACTCTCGACTTCCACCTTATCTACAAAGCTATGAACGAGGACATCAACACCAGCTTCTTCTAGCATTTCTAAAGCTAATAATTTATATTTTTCAGGGTGATAAGGGGTAAGTGTATTCGTAAATCCTACAGTATCACGCAAATGCCCGGGAGAACCGCCAGCTTCCATTAACCGTTCGACAATTTCCTGTGCAATCCCCTTAATCACTTGTTTACCAGATTCCGTGTGAAACGTCATCCATGGGTAGACAAGGGCAACCGTAGACATTCCACCTAAAAAACCATATCTCTCAATCAGAAGCGTTCTTGCCCCTGCCCGTCCTGATGCAATCGCTGCATTGATCCCGGCAGGACCTCCTCCTGCTACCACGACATCAAATTCTAGTTCCTTTTTCAAAATCGACACATCCTTTCTAGAGATCAGAGGTGTAAGGTGGGAATAGATGAAATCAGCGAAAGAGCTGATTTCTTTTTTAAAAACCACCCTTTAACCTTTTAGTGCTTAATAATTCTGAATTTATGGCAATCGGTGGCTTGCCGATTGTTTCGATAAAAACCACCTTCCACCATTTAGTGCTTTTTAATTTAAACATTCCAATCTTATAAAATCATGGACCCAATTACTTTCCACCTGTCATTGTCACTCCCTCAATAAACTGCTTTTGGGCGAAGAAGAAGACAATTAACAATGGAACTGTGGCCATTACAGATGCACTCATTAACAGCTCCCACTTCGTTCCGACTTCATCCGTAAATAGAGCCAGTGCTAATGGTAAGGTCATCAGTTCTTTTGAATTAATGTAAATAAGTGGTTCGTAAAATTCATTCCAGCTTGTTAGGAACGTAAAAATTGTTAGTGTAGCGATTGCTGGTTTTGCCAGCGGCAGCATGATATTCCAATAAATTCGGAAATAAGAGCATCCATCCAATTTAGCTGCTTCCTCTAATTCTTTAGGTACCAACAGGAAAAATTGTCTCATGACAAAGACGCCAAACACTCCCGCCGGACCTAAAATAGGAATGGCTATTAACGGGATATGTGTATTGATTAGCCCTAGATCTCTCATAAATAAGAAGAGAGGGATCGTAATGACTTCTACAGGGATCATCATTGTGCTCAACAAGCATAGAAACAAGACTGAGCTTCCCCAAAATTGTAATTTTGCAAATGCGTAGCCTGCTAAGGAACCAAAAAAGATTGTTCCGATTGTTACTAGAATAGCAATATATAAGCTATTAAAATAGAAAAGGTGAAACGGAGTAGATTCCAACACATTTAAATAGTTTTCCCACCGAAATGGGTCAGGAATGAACTGAAAGGTAAAGATTTTTGTTGAATCCTTGAATGACGTATTCATCATCCATAAAAATGGTACGACCATAATAAGAGAAACGAGTGTTAATATTCCGTAAAATGAAATCTTCGTAAGGATTCCGTTTTTCTTTTTATTGTTCATGGAAGACCCACTTTCTTCTCGCACCCCATTGAATGAGTGTAAAGAATAAGATAATCACAAATAAAACAATGGCAATCGCTGAAGCATAACCGAAATCAAATAGCTTAAATGCATTTTCCCAAATATAATAGACTAACACCTTTGTGTGATTTCCAGGTCCGCCGTTTGTCATGACATAGATTTGCCCAAACACCTTCATCGATCCAATAACGGTTAAGATTAACGTTAAAAATAATGTAGGCGTGATCATCGGCAGTGTTACATGCCAGAATTGCCTTACTTTATTAGCTCCATCTAAATAGGAAGCTTCATAGAGATTTTTATCTACCTGCTGTAATGCCGCTAAGAACAGGACCATATTTAGTCCTACATTTTTTAAGGCACTTACAACGATAACAGCTCCCATCGCAAGATTTGGATCATATAACCAAGCAGGACCATCTATACCGAAGACACCGAGGATTTGGTTAATGAAACCTTCATCGGTACTAAACATGTACTTCCAGATGATCGACCACACAACAATCGAAGTCATGACTGGAATAAATATGGCTGTTCGGAAAAGACCGATACCAGGTAAATTACGCTGCAAGAGCAGCGCCAATAATAGGGCAAGAACAATATTGATCGGTACTAGGCCTCCTGAAAAGAGAAGCGTGTTTTTCAAGACGACTAAAAAGTCTGGATCATTTACTAAACGCTGATAATTTTCCGCCCCGATAAAACTCGGATCACCTAGTAGCTGCCAATCTGTCAAACTAATATATAACGAATAAATTAAAGGAAATAACATCACTAATAGGAAACCCAGCACCATCGGACTGACAAATAAATATCCGTAGAACGCTTCACTTCCTAAAAATTTGCGCCGCCTTTTGATACGTTTCAAAGACAGGACTCCAGTTGCTTCCACTTTTGATTCCAACTTATCCAGCCTCCCTTATAACGAGTCGATTGCATTTCTAAAAGATGCTATTGCTTTTTCTATCCTTTCTTCGGTATCTCCGATTACGATTGCCCCCAGCATAACGGCCTTTATGCCCGCTTTATGCAGCAAGGGAATATCAGAAGGCGCGAGCTTCCGTTGAGACGGAACTAGGACAGGAACGTCCACATTTTCCACGATTGATTGATAGGTAAGGACATCTTTGAATGAGAGCGGGGTTCCGTATTCCTCTCCGGGAATAATCGATGCCTCAATGCCTGAAGCTCCAAAATGCTTCACTTTTCCTAAGCCGGCTGCTGAATAATCGCTTGTTATGGCAAATGTTTTATCCATGTTGTCGAGCTCAAACATCCAGCTTAGCTTATGGTGTGCGTATATGGAATAAAAGTTAAAGCCCAGATCTATTAACTGCTCCATTTCTGTTCGTTTAATCTTTTCAATAGAGTCGCCCGGTACAATTCCGAGTGGTCCTCTGAACTCGCTCCTAATTGTGCGAAAAACCTCCTTATAGGCTTCAACTGGTTCAAATCGATTTCCTGATGCACGATGATCCACATTGACATGCATTTTGACAGCATCTACCCCAGAACGAATCGCTGCTTTGGCTAGCTCCACATTATTCTCAGGTAAGCTAACAAGCAGCGTCATTTTTTTCTCTTGTAACAAACTGCCTAGAGAAGTTGACAACCTTCATCACCCCTTGTAAAAGGTAAGCGGTTAATCCTGATAAAGGTTAACCGCAGCCTTTTCGTTATTTCATTAATGGATTAATCTTTTCTTCCATGCCTTTTAATATGTCGTCAGGTTCTTTCAGCTGTCCAAACAATTCATCAAAACCAAATTGGATCGCACTATCAATTTTTTGCCACTCAGAGTGACCTGCTTGTAGTCTTGCGTTATCCATTTCATCAATAACCGCTCTTTGAATGCTTTCTACCGGCGGATTATTTGGTTGATTGACAAATTCATCCGAGCTTAGGACTGACTCACGCGGCGGTACAAAGAATGTAGAGGTTGCTGTGATACCCTCTTGACTTGTAAAGAATTTAAGAAGCTCTTTTGCTTCCTCTGGATACTTTGAACCTTTAAATAAGCCATATCCCGCTTGTCCTAACATAGGGAATCTGCCTTCCGGACCTTCTGGAAGAGGGGCAATGTCCCAAGCAAAATCTTTTACTTCACGAGCACGTGAAACGTAGCTGTACACATCAAAGAACATCCCAATTTTTCCAGACTCGAAGCTAACCTGCTCTCCCGCTTTTGGGTGTGAGGTATCTTCAAACATCATTCGATCAAGCATCTTAATTGTCTCTTCACCTTCTGGGCTGTTCCATGTGAATTTCGTTTGCTCTTTATTAAATAGGTCTCCTCCATAACTCCATGTATGTGAAAGTAACGCAATCCATGTATTCCAGTCGCGAAAGAAGTTCGCCCCATAGACACCATCAGCTGAAACGGCCTTTGCAGACTTTTCAAATTGCTCCCAATTCCATGTTCCAGCTTCTACATGTTCATTTGGTGTTTTTTCTCCCGCATTCACAAACAAATCTTCGTTATAAAACATTACCATTGGAGGGGTAGAGAACGGAATTCCGTACAATTTATCCTCTTTCTCAAATAAATCCAATGTGGATGGGAAGAAATCATCCATGTTATATTCCTTATCCTCCTTGAAAGAAGAAACATCATCTAAGAGACCATTATCCATAAATTGAGGCACCATACGTTCCGCAACCCAGCCAACGTCCGGCAATTCCTTACCAGCAGCTAAAACTGTAATTTTCTGCTGATAATCTGGAAAAGGTACACTTTCCATTTTCACTTTAATATTTGGGTGCTTTTCTTCAAATTTTGCAATTAAATCGTTGTATACTTCCTGGTGAGGTTCATTCCCCCACATCATAAATGTCAACTCAACTTTTTCATCTTTTCCATTCGAGCCGCCTTCTGTCGTTCCACTTGTTTCAGCTCTGTTGCACGCCACTGAAAACGCTGTCAAAATTATAGCTAGAAAAATAATCCCCAGTTTTCTCTTCATTTGTAATACCTCCCTTTGTGTTCATTTTAAGAAAAAAATGCAGTTAAAAATATCCTCTAAAAAAGAGATATAGTTCGGTAATCATAGAATTTTATTTATGTTAAGAAAATTTACGGAATTGTACGGGAGTCATCCCTACCTCTTGTTTGAACACTGTCATAAAATGCTTTGGGCTTTTGTATCCTGATAGCTGTGCAACCTCATATACCTTTAACCTTGTATCTTTTAGTAATTTTTTCGCACGTTTAAGACGTTCTTCTGTGATGTATTCTGTAAAGGTTTGGTCAAGCTCTGACTTGAATAATTGTCCGACATACTGCGGGTTAAGATACACATATTCCGCAATATGCTTTAATGTAATTTCCTGTCCTAAATGATCATCTATATAGTGAAGAATCTTTTGAAACTGTTTTGAGGTTTCTATACTTTCTTCCTCATTTTCCTTAAATAACTTTGAAATGGCCTCTGATAATTCAACTCGGTTGATCGGTTTTAGAAGATAATCCGTTATACCATAACGCATAGCCGTTCTTGCATATTCAAAGTCACTATGCCCGCTTAAAATAAGAATTGGAACATCATTAGATACTTGTCTTACCTTTGAAATAAAGGTTAGTCCGTCCATGCCTCCCATTCGAATATCAGTAATAATTAAATGAGGCATACGCTGGTGAAAAAATGATAACCCTTCTTCTCCACTTTTTGCTTCCACGACTTGATACCTGCCAATTACTTGTTCTAGCAGCACCTTTAGTCCCTGTCTAATAATTGCTTCATCTTCAACGACTAATATTTCCTTCACTATCCTCTTCCCCCTTTTGCCTGATTGGCAATGTTAACGTAACTGAAAAACCCTTTTGTTCTTCGCTAACAATTTTAATTCCGTATTGTTTTCCATATAAAAGCTGAATCCGTTCATGAACATTTGATAATGCAATTCCATTGTGTTTTTCTGATGAAGGACTTGGTGCATTTTCTATACATCTCTCAATTTGACTCAGTTGTTTACTCGTGACCCCTTTGCCATTATCAATAATCGCAATATGCAGCTTTTCGCCCTCAACATAAGCCTTTATAAAAATGTGGCCCCCCGATTCAAAAATACCGTGAACAATCGCATTTTCGACCAGCGGCTGCAGCACCAGCTTTGGAATTAATGTTTTACGCAGAGATGGTCCTATGTTTTCGCTATACTGTAGTTTTTCTCCCATCCTTACCTGTTGAATGGAAACATATGAATGGATAAAGGCTAATTCCTCATCCAAGGTTACGATTTTTGCCGAATTATCAATCGTATAACGCATTAATCTGCCAAGCGATATGACCATATCAGAAACATCCAAATTACCTTTTGTTATTGCAAGCATATTAATCGATTCTAATGTGTTGTAGAGAAAATGCGGATTCATTTGACTTTGAAGCGCTCTGATCTCTGCTTCCTTTTCTCGTAAACTTGTTTTGTAAACCTCTGAAACGAGGCGGTCAATTTCATTAATCATATGGTTAAAGCCTTTGCCGAGCTGACCAATTTCATCATCTGAGTGAATGGAAACTCTTTGAGCTAAATTTCCTTTTTTAACATTATCCATGGCTTTTCTTAATGTGTGAATAGAGCCTACTAATGGCTTTGATAGAATGATTCCTAGTAAAAATGAGATTAAGATTCCTAATATAACAACGATAATGATCACTTTTCGTAAATGATTCACTTCACTAAATATACTTGACCTCGGCGTAAGTATAATGGTTTTTACCCCTGAATAAGTTGACTCATTGTAAACCATCATATAGTCCGTTCCATTAATTGGTATGTTCGTATAGTTGTTCACCTTGATCCCCTCTATTTCAGAAAGAAAAGAGTTCTCAATAATTTTGTCCTCCTTATTTGGGTAAATGAATTGGTTATGCTTGTCCAGAATAAAAATATGACTTTCCGTGTTTATATTACTGACGATTTCCTCGATTAAATCCTGTTTTAAATCGATTTTAATCATTCCAAGCGGCTCGTATGTCGCAGGATCTCTTATAAGTCTAGCAACAGAAAAAACAGCGACATCCTTGCTTAAATAATAATTTGGTTGATGAAGAGGAAGAAGCACCCACTCTCCATCTGCCTTCTTAATTTTCTTCACCCACTCATTATTCATCTCAAACACTTTAAGCATGACTGTATTCGAATCTAAATTACTAAAGATCGTCCCATCATTCGCCATCATATGAATTCCTTTTATCTCGTTTCTCATGTGTATCAAACTGGAAATATATCTCCACATCTGTATCCTTTCATTAGCCGGCGGAAACGAGGTTTTATCACTCGGCGTTCGATGTTCTTTTAAAATATTCAATATCTCCTGGTCATAAAGAGGTGACAATGAAATAATCTGCATCTCTTTGAAATACCGATTTAAATTTCGATTCATTTGATCCGCTAATTGAATTTGATACTCTTCTGTCCGTTCCTGGCTGGACTTTGCAAATTGATAATAAGTAATACCGCCAAGAATGGAAGCGGTTAAAAAAATAAGCAAAGAAAAAACGAGAATTAATTTAACCCGATACGGAAGGGAAAGCAAGGAATTTTTAAAATGCTGCTTGATCGCTTTTATCTTCATGGAGGTCCCCTTTTCCAAATGAAATGATAATATTTGGATTCTACATTTTTCGAGGAATTTCCTTTGGGGGTTTTTGGAATTGAGTAGGGGGACTATTTCAAAATGGAGATCATTAATAAAATCCGTAGTTGATACAATCTATTCCTACGGATTTTAAATTGTTTTATGATTTACAAAAAGGTATGTATCTTGGCTAAACAATCGTTCACAGTTTCTTCAGGAGCTTGTCCTCTTACTCGAAGATTACGAGTCTGCCAATCTATACTTTTCACTTGATCGGTTAAAATTACACCTTGAAAAGCCAAGCCTTTAGGGAGCTTGACTTCGTATCCCCATCCCCTAGTGGTGTTTGTAATCGGACATACGGCCGCAAACCCTGTTGCTCTATTAAATTCTTTTGGCGATAAAACGATTCCAGGTCGATTTCCTGCTTGTTCATGTCCTGATTGTGGATTGAAATTCACATAAACAAGATCGCCACGATCTGGTGCTGACATTAAATGGATTCATTCCCCTCTATTCCAAAATCAATTTCTGTATGACGATTTTCGGGTTTACATTGTGCTAAAAGTTCTTCTAATGAATATTTCTTTGGTTGTTTTTTAGGAGTTAATTTGATTGTTCCTTCATTCTCAACAACTCTCATTTCTATTTCAGAGCCTTGGTGAATCTCAACTCGTTCAGCAACTTCCTTAGGAATTCGTATTGCAAGACTATTTCCCCATTTTTGAATGGTTGTTGCCACCGTCATAATTTCCACCTCTTTTTTCTTATTCGTTTCTTTCCTTTCCATTATAACACTCTCCGATCCTTTTCGTATATACTCAGTATATACGAACTCTTGGAAAATGATACTGATAAAAAGACTATTTTAATGAGTTAATTTAACTTTTAATTGTATTGTATGGACTTTATATCTTCTTTTGCTTTATTTTTTAAAGGATTCTGATAGAAATAATAAAACCCTGATAGTCGAAACAATTCAGGGTTTTTGATTAATTAAAAGAATTGAAGTTTCCAAATTATAATTTAACACGATAACAATCCACTCAAGTATAATTAAATGCTAAAACTTCTTCTTCCTATAACATGTAGCCATAATGCCAATTATAGTTAATTTATAATTTTCACTAATTCCAATGTATTAGCAAAACTTAATTCCTCTTGTGCTAATTTTTCAATTTCTATCACTTATATTGTTAAGCCATTTTTCACATAAAATTATAGCAGTTCCTCCACCTCTATTATTGATTTTAATATTCATCTCCTATTCCTAATATTACTTCGATATTTATATGATTTTGAGAGAAATAATTAAACCTTAGTAGTTCATTATAAGAAATTAAGAGTATTTAACACTTCCTAGATACTCGAAAACATAATCTTTATTTCTAATCTCTTTTTTTCTACCTTGATAATCAAAATTGTAGAGTAATATAGCAGAGTTTGTTTTATCAGGAAGTACCGTTCTATTTTTTCCTCCAAAGAGCGGAATAACAATATCGTCGTATGAACATCCCTCAATTAAACACTCTAAATTTCCCACCGACTCACCGCGAAATACAGCCTCAATAAAGTCTTCGTCAAAGTCGCTTAATTCGATTTCAAAGTCCTTGAGGAATGGAGATGGAAGGGATTCACCATCATCTGTATAAACCAATTTCAAATAATCATTTAAATCTTCCTCGGTATTTATTTTACCTATCCATAATGAAACATTCCCTTGCTTTTCCATATTTATCACCCTTTACTATTAAATTTTTACACCGACTATAAATCTATGGTTAGTCACACAATAAACCCTAATAGAGATTTAGAAAAATAAGGGTAATTTATAATTTAGGAATATCAACAATTCTTCCTGGTGAATTTCTAATAAAAATCTCTGGAATATTAGGTTTACCTTTTTTTAATTTAAATATTTGAATATTAGTTAATTCAGGGTTAAATGAAATACTCTGTGACATAAATTCAGTATGTAACAATTTATTATATAGTTTATAAAGAAAGTCTTTCCATTCTTTAGAGGTAGATTTTGTAATATCCTCTGGATTTTCTATTAGGCGAAGGCCATCCGCATAATGGAACATTAATAATCCAGTGCCCAAATCACAATTCTCATTCTCTAGGATTATTTCAGGGACATCAAAACCACTGTTCCAATTATAATTTGCAGCAAAATAATGGAGGATTAAAGGGCTATCCAAGTTATTTAATTTGCTTATTAAATCATCTTTTTCAGTATTATAAAGCAACTCTTTAAGAAATTTAATCTCTTGAAAATCCATTGTACTCAACTCCCTTTAAAAATATCTATAGGCTAAAAACCTTCCAAGGTAGTATTAAAAAATATTTTTATTTTCTTTATTAATCTTGTTTTCTTATTTCTAACTATCACAAATTAACCTACAAATTTTCCACAAAGTTCCTTTATTCAATCGGTCCTATAACCTGAGTTATTAAGTAAATATGTTCGACAAATTTCACTTTTTTCAAATGATCGACTTTTTCTGTATTTCTTTTACCTTGTTCATCGCCACGAGCTTTGTTATTCTAGTTAGTTTATTGGCTTTGCAGTATCATAAGTACCCCTGCATGTGAAATGTCATATCGCCTAATTATCGTACTATCCATGCATTAAAACAAAATCCATGATAGTACAACCTTCATGAGTTATGAATTTCAAGAAAACAAAATTTATGTTCTCCTATAATTAAATTTCATAAAAAAAGCAAAAAGCACTTGTTGCCTAAAAGACAATCAAATGCTTTTTGTTAGCTATAGTAATTCTTTACTAATCCTATCTTTAAACCAACGAGCATGTTTTGTTTCGTAAGCTTTTTGCTTGTACCCTTGATAATACTTCATACATTTAAACTGTCATATCGCCTATTTCTCATTCTTTTCACCCTTAACTTGCTTTAGGTATATATTTTTTCTTTATTCCAGTGTGGAAAGATATTTTTCTAAATGCTTTTTTCCAGAATTGCTTTTAGGTGTAATGCCAAGATTCTTATACTTCCAAATAGTTTTTCTTTCATGAGGGTCTATATTTGAAAGATCTTCATAATTAAAATCAATATTAAACTTTCCTATCTTATCAAAAACCAAAGTAAAATTTGTCCAAGGCTCTTGACCATTATCTTTAAACTCTCTCCATAGTTCTTGAATAAAATCTACTAATCGATGCCATTTTTCTGAGTATTCAAGCTCACTTACTGTAAATAGTTCAGTTATCTCATGGCTGTATATGGGTTTATCACTACCTTCAGGGTAATAATAAAAGTAAGCAGTCTGAGATCCTTCAACAACCTCACCGTATAAATAAACCTTAGACCATTCTTCTGGAACAGTGTCTGCAACAACTTCTGCTATCTGTTGATATAATCTATCTAATTGTTCTTCATTCATCTAACTTTCCTCCCGGTACATTATCAAATCGTCTAATTTCCCATTCATCATCACCAATTTTATACTTAATATCAAAACTTACTGGACGTTGTGAGTCTCCCTTATAGTTTGGAGTTACCTTTACCTTCACTTCATCACCTTGTTTAAGTGCATCTGCCCATGTATTCTCAAGTTTCTTCCATTCACCTTTATTTAAATTTCCATTCATTGGAACAAGATTATCAAGATTTCCTGATCCTTTGAAAATACTTGCTATTAAATGACCACCGTCATCATCAGGTAATCTATCTTCTCTTCCCACTATCCTTTGCGCATGGTTGTTTCTTTTTGCATTACCCAAGTTAAGTTTCCCTTCACAACTTACTATCCGACCCTTGTCATCCGTTTTATAAACGTATCCTTCCTTACTTGAATATTGAATATTTGGTTTTAATACTTTTCTTCGACTTTCTCTTGTATAATGCTCACCGTATTGAACTGTAGTAATAACTCTTTCAGTGCCTCTACCACCTATTCTACCAGAAGAACCCCTCTGAAGCACGTCCCTAACCGACCTTGTCTCCACATTTAGAACTGGCAGAGGCATGCCTGGGCCGTTATTCGTCGCCATTTTTAAAACCTGCGCCTTCACCGGCACTTGGATATCACCAATTCTTCTGCCAATGTCTTTCAATGATTCTTGAGCTTTCGCTAATTTTTCTTTTATATACTTGTTGCTATATGGTGCTTTGGTAGGAGCAGGGACTTTGTTCCTCAGCAACCGATCTACTCCATACCCTGCCGCACCGACTCCCAGAATCGTAGTTGCGTTGATTAGGCTTTGCTTACGCTGTTCATCGGTTAACTCGTTTCCAAACATGTCTTTGCCTGTGATCGCTTCTGAGAAGCCGTTGGCGGAGACTAATCCGTAGATCCCCATTTCTGTTTTGTTTAGAATCGAGAGCGATTTGCTTGTTTTTAAGGCGTCGAGTGCATGCGTGGCGGCGTTGGCGCCTTTTACTGTTTTATAAATGGCACTTCCGCC
Source organism: Metabacillus arenae (assembly GCF_014773385.1). Lineage (GTDB taxonomy): Bacteria > Bacillota > Bacilli > Bacillales > Bacillaceae > Metabacillus_D > Metabacillus_D arenae. Next base: position 40,528 of record NZ_JACXAI010000034.1, read on the forward strand.
TTTGAGTGCCCGGCCTGCCCAGCCGACGATGGGGATGAAGCCGGCTGCTGCCATGGCCCCTGCTGCTACCCTTTCAGCGTCTGATAGCTTTCTTCCTGTTACAGGGTCGACGCCTGTTGCCGCTCTTTTGGCGTCATAGTAGCCTGTGACTTCTCCGGTGAAGGTGGAGACGGTGTCCCATGCCTTTTCGTACCAGGGACGGTTTTCCATTTCTTCGATTTGCTTTTGAACTTCTCTTGCTTCTTCCTGATCTTTCTTGTAGTTTAAATAGTCAATGGTTTGTTTTTCCGCTTCCCCTTTGAGCTGGTAGACTTCACTGTTATGATAGGCGTTCGCATTAAAGTATAAGGGAGAGATCTCATTTCCCTGTCTTGTCGCCTTCATTAATGAAGCGAATAATCCGTAAACATAATTTTCTTCGCTTTCGGACATCGCATACTCGTTTTTCAAATCTTCATCCAGCTTATTGACCTTCTGAACCGTTTCTGAGCGCTCTTTTTCCGCTTTTTCGATCTGGGTGTCAAACGATTCTCTTGAAAACATGTTCAGAGAGACTAAGTCACTGACGTCATTAAAAATCTTTTGCAGAGCGTCCTGCTGCTCAGAGACTATGTCTTTGGACAATTTATTGGCTCGCTCCAAATTTTCCTCAAGGAAAGGGAGCTGCACGACCGTGTCTCCCGCTAAATCAACGTCCTCCGTCATGCCTGAAATCCCTTCAAAGAAGGCCATGTTGCGATCAATCAAGCGGTGCCATGCCTCGACAACATCAATATGACCCTGATAAAAGCCTTTGATCGCCTCTGCGCCTTTTCCTTTGAATTCCTCGTTATCTACTATACTTTTAAACGCTTTTTTTAATTGTTCCAGCTGTTCCTTTAAATCCTTATATTGCTTGGCTCGTTCTTCCATGGCAGACGTCAAAGTCTTCGCTTCATATACCTTCATTTCCACCTGGCCTTTCTTTATTTTTGGCTCTTTTCGTAAAGATAGTCACTTGAGTTTTAATAGAGATGTTAAACTAAGCTGTGGTCCGACTGTTTTAAGTCTCACTTCCCATCTCAAAAGACTCGTAATCCTGAGATTTTGGCGAAAACAGCCTGCTTTTTTTATCAACTTCCATATTTTCCATTATAAGGTGTTATGACTAACAGCTGAATAGGGCGATTGACACAGTACCTGGTACCAAAGGTACGTGGTACCGCGATAAAAGTAAAAAAGAAGCACTAAGCATTTCTGCTCAGTGCTTCTTTTTTTGCTATTTAATTTTATAATTGGCTTCACCATTTGTTTCCATTCTAGTTACAGGCGTAAACTTTTTTAATTTGCACGACTAGGTCATCTAACATTTCTTTTGTTGTGACGTCTTTCGATTGTTCGCCTTTAGTTTTGGCTTCCTTAAGGATTTGCAAGAACGCTTCTTGTACTAATTTTGATTGATTCATCTTACAAAATTCCCTTTCATTTGACATTTTTATACAAGGATGAAATCATTATACTGCTAGTTTGCTAGAAATGCAACGGACATTCATACCATTCGTGCCACTTTTTATTTTATGTCTGATGAGCACAAGATGGCATCCGCCCCCCGAAATGTATCCTCTAGAATTTGCCCACTCTCTATACGCCTTCCTCTTTGACCACCTTTTACGTTATAATTAAGGAATTGGAACTTTGAACGTTGGAAAGGAGCGGCCGCAATGTCCGAGATGTTACCTTCTAAAGAACAGGTGCTTCATGCAAGTGATCAGATGATGAACCTCCTCTCGCCTTCTAATGAACAAGATCGGAATTTAATCAAAAAGGGACTGATCCTTTATCGCCAAGGCAGTGTTTCACAGGTTCGATCTCAAGATGATTTAGTCAAAGCACGGGTTCAGGACGTAAGTCCAGTGAATGTTGAGCTTGATCTAAATTTTGTCTCAATGAGCACATGCACTTGCCCGGCAGATGAGCTTTGCCGTCACATTACCGCTGTATTTCTATATGTATATGCTCATAAGGAGAGGTTGGGAACATTTGTGGATCAATGGAAATCTGCTCCAAAACCAGATCAAGTCATAAAAACATTTAGTCCGCAAAAGCAAGCAAATTCACATAAAAAAGACGAGCCTAAACAGGAGTCTATTGCCTCTTGGTATGAATTTTTCGAGCGGGAATTTCAAAGCTGGCAAGCAAATACCGGCTACTCGTCCGTTCAGCTTGCTCAAAGTTTACACCATACATTTTATGCGGGAATAAAGCGAAAAACACCTATGAAACCAGAAGTTAAGCGGCTTTATCTCATTCATGCTGCAAACGCGGCAATTGAAAAATTGCTCCTTCTAATAGAACAGACGAACCCAAACGAATATTTGTTACAGCAAATTTATTTTCCTTATATGGATCAGCTTCAGGATGATTTGTACTATGAGCTCCAAGAATTGAAACGGTATGCGCTTCCCTTTTCTATGGACCCATTATTAGAAGACAGTCCTGAAAAATTTCATGGTCTTTTGATTGGGGGCAAAGCCTTTCAATATGACCGGATATCGATTTATCGGATGATTTGGTCCTCCTTATTCCGTAAGGAGAAGTGGATTGATCAGGAGAGAGAATGGCTTGAGAAGCGAAAACAGCATGAAATGAACCAAGACAATAAGTTTTTGGCCGAATGTGAAGTCGCGTTGATGCATTTACATTTTCTTCAGAAAAAAGATGACCTTGTCATCGAAAGATCCTTGAAGCTTACTGAAGCTTTATTTCCGTTCACATTAAATTGGATCGAAGAGCTTGCTGATAAAAAAGAATGGAACCGATTGAACACATGGCTGAGCTATATTGAGAAGGCGGCCCCTGCGTACTTAGAGAACGACCTTCCATTTGATGAAAAAAGAATGCCTGTTCGGTTTTTATTACGAGTCCTGACAAATTATTGCCAGGAAACCAAAAAGGAAGAGCAATTTGAACGGTATTGTGAAATGCTGCTTCCTTACAGCTATGCAGAATTCCAAACGTTTCTGTTTGTCCAAGGCAGGTATGAGAAATGGTTAGAGCTGCAATCTCTGATTGGTTTTGGGGTCTATGAACTGGACCGTGATTATCTAAAGGAAATTGAGAAACAGGCACCAAAAACACTGCTTCCCTTCTATCACGAGGCAGTTCGGGATGAGATCGAGCAAAAATCCCGCCAGCATTATAAACTTGCCGTCCGTTATTTGAAAAAGCTCAGAACCCTTTATAAGAAGATGAAAAAAGAAGATGTGTGGGAACACTATTTAATGAAATTAATGGAAGAGCACAAGCGTTTGCGGGCTTTTCATGAGGAGCTAAAGAAAGGAAAGTTGGTTCATGATTGAATCGAAAACGATTTTACTGCATTCTGAACAGCTGGATGATCATTATTTTTACGTGTGGGCAACAGATGAAGACGGAGCATTTCTTGGCCTTGAGGAGGTCAAAAAGCTGTTGTTCACATGGCATGAGTCCTCTTATTATGGGACATTTCTTGAAGATGTGAGCTTTATCGGGACACCTGCCTTTCTTCTTTCTCCTTGGATGATGGCGGAGCTGCTTGGCAAAAACACGTTTAATTCATTAGCAAAGGTTGGGTTTAGTGAAGAGACGGAAGCACTGCTTGAACCTGCTTCGACAATTTATGAATACATAGCTGACGGCGATTTTATGCCTGATTTCAATGCATTCAAACATGGCAGGTTTGGATGGCGCGATTATGAACATACATTAGAAGGCTATACAGGTGATTGGTTTTCCCTGGCAGTATCTGATTTTATTGATAAAGATGGCCAGCTTAAGGTTGTTTGGCATGAGATCAAGCAGAAATACCCTGCCATCCAGCATGTAGAGGGGCACTTTTTAGATGAGGAGGATTTTTTAGAGAAAATCGGCTGGATCTCAGATGAGACCCCTTTTACAATTGGACTTCGCTTAAATGAGCCCGACCTTGACGGGGATGATTGGCGGCTAGAATTGTTTCTTCGCGGCAAGAAAAATGAAGAAGAGTGGATGGTCTTTAGAGGAAAAGCCAGTCTTCCTTCCAGGTGGAAACGGTTTTTCCCAAGGATTGAGCGGGAACAAGTGCGATTTAGGGAAGTTATTCCTTGGTTAAGCTTCGAGTCTGGAACAACGTTTATCACAGAGGATGAGGCGTGGCTCTTTTTAACCGATGCGAGTGAAACACTCGTCAACATGGGGGTTGAGATTCTGCTTCCTTCCTGGTGGAATGTGGTGAAGGAGTCGAACATGCTTCTGAAGGCACAGGTTTCCTCTACTCCACGAGGTCAGTCATTTGTTGGGATGAATTCCCTTATTGATTTCAACTGGAAGCTTTCGACAAATGGGGTAGAGCTTTCTGAGGAAGAGTTTTTGCAGATGGTCAATGATAAGCGAAGGCTTGTGAACTTTAGAGGGCAATGGATAAAGCTCGATCCTGCTTTTATTCGCCAAGTCCAAGCTTTGTTAAAAAAGGCCGAAAAGGAAGGTCTTCATTTTTCTGATATTTTGCAGCAGGAATTATCTGCTCAAGATCTTGACGAGGATGTCGATAGTAAGGATCCTCGCTTGTTTGCCAATATTGAAATTGAATTAAACCAGCAAATGAAAGGACTTTTGAATCAGCTTAGGGAAACAACAGATATTCCTGAGGTAACTGTCCCCCAGACGTTTTTAGGAGAGCTGCGTCCATATCAGCAGCAGGGTGTCAACTGGCTTTCTTTTCTGCGGAATTACGGCTTTGGGGCGTGTCTCGCCGATGATATGGGACTTGGAAAAACGATTCAAATGATTGCTTATTTTACGGCAGTCAAGTCACAGGAACAGCCGGAGCGGCCGGCATTGATTATTGCTCCTACTTCTGTTCTCGGCAACTGGCAGAAGGAAGTGGAAAGGTTTAATCCTGATCTAAACGTCCATCTGCATTATGGGCCGAACCGGGCAAAAGGGGAACTTTTTCTGGGATCTGTAAAGGGAGCCGATATTGTTCTGACGTCTTACGGCCTGTCTCACGCTGACTATGAAGAGCTTTCTCAAGTAACGTGGAGCACGGTTTGCTTAGATGAGGCCCAGAATATAAAGAATGCGCAAACAAAACAATCGCGGGCAATTCGGAAACTGAAGGGCAAGCATCACATTGCGCTGACCGGGACTCCGATGGAAAACAGACTAACAGAACTATGGTCGATTTTCGACTTCTTGAATCATGGCTATTTAGGCAGCTTGCATGCATTTCATAAAAAGTTTGTCCTGCCGATTGAAAAGGACCAAAAGGCGGACGTCATTCAAAATCTGCAGCAGCTTATTAAACCGTTTTTATTACGGCGGACAAAACGGGATGAACAAGTGGCATTGAATCTGCCTGACAAGCAGGAGCAGAAGGAATATATCCCGCTTACGGTGGAGCAGGCCTCCTTGTATGAGCAGCTGGTAAAGGACACATTTTCTGAAGTCGCTCAGCTTGCGGGAATGCAGCGAAAAGCATTAATTTTGAAAATGCTCGGGAAATTAAAGCAAATATGCAACCACCCTGCCTTGTATTTGAAGGAAAATGTCCCAGCGCAAGTTGATACCCGCTCACATAAAATGGAGAAGCTGCTTGAGCTTGTGACCGCCATTCGCGAACATAAGGAAAGCTGTTTAATTTTCACCCAGTATATTGGCATGGGTGAGATGATTGGGGACTTGCTCGAGAAGGTGTTAGATGAAAAAGTGCTGTTCCTTAATGGCAGCTTATCTAAGGTGGAGCGGGACCGGATGGTGGAAGGGTTTCAAAATAGAGACTATCCTATTTTAATTCTGTCCTTGAAGGCTGGCGGAACGGGCCTTAATTTAACGGCGGCGAACCATGTCGTCCACTATGACCGCTGGTGGAACCCTGCGGTTGAAAACCAAGCAACCGACCGCGCTTACCGAATTGGGCAGGATCGCTTCGTCCATGTCCATAAGCTGATCACAACCGGAACCATCGAAGAAAAAATCGACGACATGCTCGAAAAAAAACAAACTTTAAACGATCAAATTATAACTAGTGAAAACTGGATCACCGAGCTAACCACCAACGAGCTGGAAGAACTATTTACGCTAAGGTAATTTAGCAGAATTGGCGGGGTTAACGGTACCAGGTACCTTTGGTACCTGGTACCATTAGAAGATTTTTGATAAGGAGAAGTGCTCATGGTTGAAAAAAAGGAAGAGAAAAAGCCGCCTGTTGCAAAAGTTTTTGATAGAAACACACCGAAGTCGAAGGAGTGGGAGAAGCTCTATCGGCTTGTGCAGGAGAAGGTCACTAGATAACGGTATGTGGAAGGCTTCGCGCGTAGGCGAAGCCTTTTTGTTGTGTGCTTTTATAAGGAAATGCAGCGATAATTAAATAGTTGCATCGTCGGCATATTTGCACCGTTAAAAAAATATTTGGACCCTCGCCAGATTATTTGCACCGTTATCGAAATAATTGTACGCTCGTCAGGTGAACACGACTTATTGTTAAATTTCTTTTACCAGCATTTCTTGCCTCTTCTTATTGCTTAGCCGACAAACCGTTTCACAATTCGTTCCGCGTGGGCTAAGTAGCTTGTTCCAAATTTATTCAGGTGCATATATACATAAAATAACTGGTAAAGCGGCCAAATCTCCTGATCAAGCTTCTCGCCTGAGGCAGTTTCATATGCCTCGTAGAAGGTATCTGAAAAGCCGCCGAAAAGGGCTGTCATCGCTAAATCCATCTGGCGGTCGCCGTAAAGGATGGCCGGGTCAATTAGGACGGGACGGCCAAGTTTATCTGTCATCTTGTTTCCGCCCCAAAGGTCCCCATGGAGGAGCGAGGAGCCAGGTTGATCGGGTAGCCAGCTGTTAAGCTTATCAGCCAGCAGGAAATGGTGTTTTGCCTGCTTGTCATCAAGATAACCATTGCTTTGAGCCAGCCTGATTTGAGTGAGCAGGCGCTTTTCTCTGAAATAATCGACCCAGCTAACGTACTCTCCATTTTCCTGTTTGAACGTGCCAATATAATTATCATAGGAAAGACCGTAAAACGATTTAGTAACATTATGTAAACTAGCAAGCTGTTCTCCCAGCATTTTATCAGACTTCCTTCCAGGACTGCTTTCAATGTAAGAAAGCACGAGAAACCGCTCTTGGTCCTCTTCCCTGTTATAGGCAAGTACTTCAGGAACGTGGACAACACCTGAATTTCTCAATTCCTCCAATCCACGTGCCTCCTTTTCAAAAAAATCAGCCGGGACGCCTGTATTCACTTTAACAAAAAGCCTGTCCTTATCAGTTTCAACGACAAATGCATCGTTTATATCACCGCCGCTTACAGCGTTCATCTCCCTAATTTCGACGCCGGCAACAACTGTTTGGGCTGCTTTTCTAATTGTTTGCTGTATATCCATTATGCTTCTTCCTCCTTCATTTTGTCTGTTATCCAAATTTATACCATAAAAATAGAGTTATAAAACATAATGAAAATACTGAATTTTTTTGTCAATTTTTCATGATAACAAAGAAGGAAATTATATTGGGTCACCTAGCAAATTTCCTTCTAAAATCATTTCATCTATTAAATAACCATTTTATCATTGGTAATGAAGGGTTTCCCTTGGAGTTTGAGAATCCCCAATGAGATGCAATAACACATTCATTTGTTCTTTAAAAAGAACATTTTGCCCCAGAAAAACCCAGCCAACCTTCGACTGGTAAAGAGAGGGACTTGAGAGGGTACCATTGATTTTCTATGATGAGGATTTGAATGTGGATAAGGGCGATTTAGTTGGCTGCTGCTTCCGGTTCAGCTAATTCACGGGGCTTTCCACCCATGAAACGGACAGAGTCAGCGACAACTTCTGTAACGTAAATTCGTTTACCTTCAGAGTTTTCGTAGTTGCGGGTTTGAATTCGGCCTGATACGCCGACGACAGATCCTTTACGGCAGTAGTTCGAAGTGTTTTCTGCAGTTTTTCGCCAGAGGGTGCAGTTTACAAAATCTGTTTCAATTTCTCCTGCTGAGTTACGAAATTGTCTGCTGACAGCAAGCGTGATGTTCGCTAATGGAAGACCTTCAGCTGTGTAGCGAATTTCAGGATCCTTCGTCAACCGCCCAACAAGTGTGACATTATTAATCACGTCAATCCTCCTTTCCTTTAAGCTACAAGCAGATTGTACCAAAAGACAAAAAATAACAAAAACTGGCGAAATGCAGATTTCAATTTACGCCTTCTGTAAATTTTAGTGTTTATTTAATAAAAAGTTCATTTTACACACACTAATGCTGTTTTTAAATATTTTTGAACTATTTTCATAAACAAAGAAAAAAGATGTTCTTTTACTAACTAATGGTTCATGGATTATAGAAATACGTGGAATTTTTTGATATCTGTCAAGGTATGGTATAATGAGGAAAACTGGACGAAAAAGCACCAAACAAGAAAGGTGGCAAATGATGAAAACCTTTAAATTGGTAGGCTTGGAAATTGAACGGAAAGTCATGCAAAATAAGAAGTTTGAAGAGCTTCCCCTTGAGGGCGGTTTAATTATCAATCGGGAGGATGGCGAAAATCGCTGGCTCATTGAAGCACTCTTAGACAAGCAATACCTAGAGCTTTTTGAGCCTCTTTTGCAGCAACATACTGAAATTCACCTGCTTGCAACCATTTCAAAGAAAGCAAATGTCCCAGCAAAGATCTTCGGAAACGTAAAATCAATCACAGTATTGGAAGAGCACATCTCTATTCTCATTGACGGAAAAATAGGCCGCGGAAGCTCTATCGAGGAAGCAGAGTCTATTCTCGGCGGTTTGCTTTCAAAAGGACTAGAAGGCGACACCCTCCTAAAGGAATTCAAAACCGAACTGCACCGGAGAAAAAAGAACGTTAGAAATACGAGTGTCTAAGAACCAATTAATAGCTATATGGGATTCTGTAATAGGAATTAAAGACTCCGAAAAAGTATCTTAATCCAGATTGAAATTGAACAATCTAATTAAAAACCTGGTCTCTTTTTGAGAGCTCAGGTTTTTTCTGAATTGTGAACTCCCCTTCCCTTTTCACTGGGACTCACTTTAGTAAACACAAGCAAAAATTCAACAGCGCAACATTTTCACCACTGAAGATTTGAATTAATTCTTAAGGTTTGAAAATAATTTCCCCTATTTTGTGAACAACTTGTGAACTCCGCCTCATGAGAACAAATTTTTTCGCAAATTATTTAATTTCAAGCTAATACTATTATGACCGATAATTCTTGAATTGAACGAGAGTACATAATAGATTTTATATAGATAATCAAGTTTTTAATGGCTCTACACCTTCTCCAAAAAATAAGGTATAGTAGAGTTATGTTTAATATTGCAACAGAAGGAGATAGGGAATGAAAATATTAGCTATTGCTCCCTATGAGGGATTAAAAGAGATTATGCTGGCGATGGGAAAAGCGGAAAATTTTGAATTACAAGTGGAAATAGGAGATTTAAAGCAAGGGGTAGCACTTTCTAAAGAGGCTTTGCTAAACGGAACGGACATTATTATTAGCCGTGGCGGGACTGCAGCCATGATTCAAAAAGAGATCTCACTTCCTGTTGTGGAAATAGAAGTTTCAGGATATGATATGCTCCGAGTGCTTACCTTTGTTAAAGATTATCCTGGTAAAACAGCTATTGTAGGTTTTTCACAGATATCCGAAGGTGCTGCTACTATATGTGAAATTCTTAATATTGAAATCTCTTCGTACACTATTAATAGTGAAGGAGAGGTAAAACCAAAGCTTGAAGCTTTAAAAAAAGAAGGATACCAGGTTATTATCGGTGATGTTATTACGGTTTCTGAAGCTGAAAAGCTTGGATTAAACGGATTTTTGCTGACCTCTGGGGAAGAAAGTGTAGGAAAAGCTTTTTCTAGTGCTAAAAAGTTGTATTCCTATATAAATAAAGTGAAGCAGCAATATACGATTCCATACCATCTGATAAAGGAAGAGGAAAAAGGAATTGTTGTGCTGTCAGAGAAGAAAAGTAAGCTGTTTTCTAATAAATATTTTGATAGTAAGATTGGTGAAGACCTCTTAAAAAAAGAAGAATTTAATGTCGCTTTTGAAAACACCCACAAAACAGGAAGCTATTCTTCAATAATTGAGGACCAAGGGTTTTTTTGGGAGATTACTGGGGATCAGTTATCCATTGATTCTTCAAAAATGATAACTTTCAAGCTTACACAAAGCCCGTTTAATCAATCAAGCCTCCCTTCTGGATTGTCCATCGTATCTTATAATCAAGCGATATCAAAAGCGATTAAAGTTTTTTTGTTAACGGACAATGATAAATTGAAGAAGACGATTGAATCAGCGTTGGCCTATCGTTCTAAAATTGAAAATATATGGATTTCTGGAGAAAAAGGAACAGGTAAAGAAAGCCTGGCATATTTTATTCATTTTCATGATACAACCACTTCTGAGCCTCTGCTAGTTCTCAATTGTGAGTTGATTGAAGATGACAGCTGGGTTTCATTAGTAAACAAATCAGGATCAGAGAAAAATAAAACAACCGTGCTTCTTAAAAATATTGAAGCTATGCCTCTTCAGCTACAAAAAAAGCTTATGAATCAACTGAAAACAAATTCTTTACATGCTAATTTCATTGTCACTTCAAATGGTGACATTCATAAATATGTCCGCGATCATAAAATACTTCTTGATTTATATGACGAGCTGGCAAAATTGACGATTGAGCTCCCTCTTTTAAATGAAAGGATAGAGGATATTGAGATCATATCCAGACTGTTTATCCATGATTTCAATACCCTGTACGGCAAACAAATCGTCGGAATCAGGAAAAACTCAATAGATATACTCCAGCAATTTAATTGGCGTGGAAATATTAATCAATTAAAGCAGGTTATTGGTAAATGTGTACTCTTGGCAAAGCAGCCTTATATTGAAAAAGAACTTATCCAGCATGTCCTCGATTCCGAGCAGATAAATAGTGGAAATGAAGAAATTGATTTGTCTGGTACTTTGGAGGAAATTGAAAATAGAATCATTCAGAAGGTTTGGCTTGAAGAAGGAATGAATCAGACCAAGACAGCTAAACGATTGGGAATTAACCGCACTACACTTTGGAGGAAGCTTAAGGTTTAATGAAGTGAATCGGCATCTATACATGAGAGCTCGTCATCCCGACGAGCTTTTTTATTGTTTAAAAATGAAACAATTTTGTTGATTATCTATTTATTTATCACAATAATGTTGATTATTGTAACACTTAATAATATAATAACCTTGAAAACGCTTTTAGGAGGTATATGTTTTGAAATTAAAAGGGATTTTTCCTGCTATGCTTACTCCCCTAACCAAAGACCAACAAGTTAACGAAGATGTTCTTCGTCAATTGACGAACCACTTTATCCAATCAGGTGTCCATGGCATTTTTGCCTTAGGAACAAATGGTGAATTTCATTTATTTAATAATAAAGAAAAAGTTCGTATTGCAAAAGTCATCATTGAAGAAGCAGCCGGAAGAGTACCTATTATGATAGGTACAGGAGGAAACAGTACTGAAGAAGTCATTGAGCTTTCAAAAATGATGGAAGAGGCTGGCGCAGATGCACTTTCCATTATTACTCCATTTTTTATACCGCCTACACAGAAAGAATTGTTGGATCACTACAAAGCAATAGCAAATGAGTCAAATCTTCCTGTGCTTTTGTACAACATTCCTTCAAAAACCGGGATAAACATTCATGCTGAAATTGTTGCAGAGCTTGCAGACGTTCCAAATATTGCGGGAATTAAGGACAGCAGTGGTCAATTTGAAAATATTTTAGCCTTTATTGAGGCAACTAAGAACAAGGATTTCGCTGTATTTGCCGGTACAGATTCGCTTATTTTGAAGACCTTGTCAGCAGGCGGTAAAGGAGCGGTTGCCGCTACAGCCAACATGCTTCCTGAAACGGTTGTAGCCATTTATAACCATTGGCACGAAGGAAACATCAATCAAGCAGAAATTGAACAAGAGAAGCTGCAGCCGCTAAGAGATACCTTTGCATACGGAACGATTCCATCTTCATTAAAGAAAGCAACCGATCTATACGGAATACCTGTAGGACCACCTAAGCTTCCAGTGAAGGAACCGACAGGCGATGCGTTAGAAAAAATTAAACTAATGGTAGATTCCTATAAAAAGAATCTCAAATAGATTAAGAGGTGATCCAATGCAGAATCTATACCAATTTCAAACAGCAGAACGAATCATAGCAGGAGAAAATTCCTTTCAAAAGGCAGCAGATCATATTTCCTTGTTAGGAACGGACATAAAAAACATTCTGCTGGTGACACAGCCATCGATGAAACGATTAGGCTTTGCAGATGAATTAAAAAACCAATTAACGAATAAAGGCATCCATGTAGATGTAAATATCCAAATTCAACCTGAGCCAACCCTTGAAAACATTGAAGAAGTATTTTCCGAGGTTTCGAAAAACAGCTATGACATTGTCGTTGGCTTAGGCGGCGGAAGTATTTTGGACAGTACGAAGATTCTTTCAGTCTTAATGACAAACGATTGTTCCATCGAAAGCATTCTTGGGACAGATTTGGTCCAACATCCAGGAATTCCAACTGTTCTAATCCCTACAACTTCCGGAACAGGTGCAGAGGTGACCCCGAATGCAATTGTGACCCTGCCTGATAAAGAATTAAAAATAGGTGTAGTCAGTAAGCATCTCTATCCAAAACTGGTCATTATGGATCCAGTTTTAACCGTCAGCCTGCCAAAAGAAATTACTGCCGCAACTGGAATGGATGCTTTCACTCATTCTTTAGAATCCTTTATTAGTAACAAAGCAAATCCAATCAGTGACATGTTTGCTTTAGAGTCCATACGCCTAATATCCTCGAGCATTCTAGAAGCCTATCAACAGGGAGACTCTGTAAGAGCACGTGAAAATATGCTAATTGGCTCAATGTATGGCGGAATGGCATTGTCAAGCGCTGGAACTGCTGCCGTTCACGCTCTTGCCTATCCCCTTGGAGGCAAATATAAGATTACCCATGGTGTAGCAAACTCAATGCTTCTGCCGCATGTTATGGAATTTAATATGGATGCTGTTGTTCATCGATTGTCCTTGGTGGCGGAGCCAATGGGCATTATCACTTTAGGCATGTCAAAAGAACAAGCAGCAGCTAAAGTAGTGGAGAAAATTAAAAGCTGGACTTATCACCTGAACATCCCTCAGGATTTAAAAGAATACGGCGTGAAAGACAAGAATCTCGAGGAGCTCGCGTATTCCGCTTCTCAGGTAACAAGACTTTTGAACAATAACCCTAAGACTGTAGAGATGAAAGATATGAAAATGATATACAAAAAATTACTAGCATAGTAGAGTGATAAAACCATGAGATTCGCAGTAATAGCAGATGACTTAACAGGTGCAAGTGATTGCAGCGGACAGTTGATCCAATTTGGGTTACATGTTTCTGTGATGATAAAACCTTCTTCAGGATTGATTCAGGAACGAGATGTGTTGGTCTTTAATTCTGACAGCAGATCTCTTTCTGGGAGCGGGGCCTATCAAAAAGTCAGGGATATCTGTGACAAAATAAAGGGTTTACCCATTGATATCCTTTACAAAAAAATAGACAGCACGATGAGAGGGAATATCGGTCAGGAGCTTAATGCAATAAAAGATGTGTTTCAGCCTGATTTTGTCTTTATAGCACCAGCTTATCCACAAATGGGACGGCAGGTGATCGATGGAATTCATTATTTGAATCACACTCAGATTCATGAAACTGAATTTTCGACAGATCCTAAAACCCCTGTCACTGAATCATACATTCCAAAACTAATCCAATGCCAATCTAATCAAAAAACCGGCCTTTTATCATACAGGGATTTACGAAAAGGAATCACCCATGTTTCAGATCGTCTAGTTGGATTTAAAAAAGAAAATATCTCTTATATAGTAGTGGATTCGATTGAAGATTCAGATTTAGAGCTCTTCACCCAAATGGTCAGTCAAATGAAATACTCAGTTATTTGGACAGGATCTGCATGTCTTATGAACTATCTACCAAAGGCTTACGGATTAGAATCGGTGAACCCTGAATGGTCAATATCAAAATCAAATACACCGGTATTCCTTGTAATTGGCAGCGTTAGTAAAGTGGGAAGAAAACAGCTCAGCCATTTACTTCTTAGCAAAGAAGCTATCGGGGTAGAATTGCAATCCTCGGCAGTTATTCAAGATGAAATGACCAAGCAGAAAGAAATAGAACGTTTGAAAAAAGAAATAAAAGAAGCGTTTTTAGCCAATAGAAATGTAGCGTTCTTTTCTTGCGGGAATGTAAAGGAAACACATGAAGCTGGCGAAAAATACGGATTAAACCAAGTTGAAATCAGTAATGAGATTTCTAGAATCCTTGGGCAAACAGCAGCTCAGGTTATTAAAGAATGTAAGGTTCATCATCTATTTCTCACCGGTGGTGATACCGCTTATCAGGTAATGGATCAACTGGGGGTCAATGAATTTCAAGTTATTAATGAAATCGAGCCCGGTATTCCAATTGGAAAGCTAAGTAATTATGAAGATATGTATGCTGTAACGAAAGCAGGAAACTTCGGGACAGTAGAGGTTTTATCAAAAGCAGTACATCTATTGCAGGGGAGGATAAATACATGAAAAAGCCTGTCATAGGAATTACAATGGGGGATGCATCCGGGGTTGGGCCTGAAATAATTATCAAAGCACTTAGTCATTCCTCCATCTATGAAATATGCACACCAATTGTCATAGGAGATTTTAAATTATTAGTACGAGCCGTTCAGCTAACTGAATCAAGGGCTGAACTGCACCGTATCGCAGATGTTAAGGAAAGCAGGTCTCAATATGGCATCATCGATTGCCTTGATATTGATTTACTTCCACATGATTTGCCCATTGGAGCTGTGTCTTCTGAAGCTGGCAATGCCGCATTTCACTTTTTGAAAAAAGCTGTCAATCTCGCACAAAACGGCGACATACAGGCTATTTGCACTGCGCCTTTAAACAAGGAAGCCTTGCATAAAGGCGGGCATATTTATCCTGGCCATACAGAGATACTTGCAGATTTAACCGGCACAAAGGATTATTCCATGATGCTGTCTTCACCCAACCTTAAAGTCATTCACCTGACAACCCATCAGGGATTATTAGAAGCTATTCAGTCGATTACACCTGAGAGAACATATAAAGTTATTAAACTAGCGCATAAAACTCTTACAAGTGCAGGAATGGAGAATCCTAAAATTGCTGTATGCGGAATTAATCCGCACGCTGGTGAAAACGGTCTATTTGGAAATAGAGAAGAAGAAAAGCAACTGATTCCAGGTATTGAAAAAGCAGCTTTAGAAGGTATTGAAGTAACTGGCCCATATCCCGCAGATACATTATTCTTTAGAGCGGTCAGAGGAGATTTTGACATAGTCATTGCCTGTTACCATGATCAAGGTCATGTTCCAATAAAGGTATTGGGTCTTGATGAAGGCGTCAATATTACATTGGGATTAAACGGAAACATTATTAGAACTTCAGTCGACCACGGAACAGCATTTGATATTGCAGGAAAAAACTTGGCCGATGAGCGCAGTATGATAGAAGCCATTCGTGCGGCCGCAAATCTATCACCAAAATAAAATCATGGAGGTTTTTAAATGAAAGTGGTTTGTACTTCACCTTCATTTGCAAAGTATTCTGACGAACCCGTTCAATACCTCACAGAAAATGGCATTGAACTAATCAGGCTGCCTGCAGATATTGAAGAGGAAGAATTTATTAGGCAATCAAAAGATGCGTATGCCGCAATCGTAGCTTTTAATCGAATCAACGAAAACGTTCTTGAACAATTGCCGAACTTAACAATCATCTGCAAGCACGGTGTTGGCGTCGACAATATTGATCTTCCTGCAGCAAAAAAGAGGAATGTATTCGTAACGAATGTCCCTAATGCCAATAAGCATGCTGTAGCAGATTATGCTTTCGGTTTAATGCTGGCTCTTGCGAGGAAAATCCCACAAGGAGTTCAGCAGACCAAAAATGGAGAATGGCCAAGAATTTTCGGTTCAGATGTATATGGCAAAACCATTGGAATTGTAGGACTGGGGATGATTGGGAAAGAAGTCGCCAAAAGAGCTAAGGGCTTTAATATGAATATTTTGGCATTTGATCCATACCCTGATCAAACTTTTGCAGCAGAATACCAAGTAGAATACGTTGAGTTAACAGAACTGTTAAAGAACAGTGACTTTGTCACCCTTCACATGCCTTTGATTGAGGAAACGAAAAATCTGATTAGCAAAGCCCAATTCCAACTAATGAAAAAAAATGCTTTTTTAGTTAATGCTTCAAGGGGTTGTATTGTTTCAGAAGAGGACTTATACGATGCCTTAATTAACAAAGAGATTGCTGGTGCTGCGTTGGATGTATTTGCCTTAGAGCCTTTGGAGAGTTCCCCTCTCTACGACCTTGACCAATTCATTGCAATGCCTCATGCAGCAGGTTATACAAGTGATGCAGTAAATACACTCGGTATGGTTTGTGTTAAAAATATTGTGGATGTTTTAAATCATCGAAAAACACCTCAGTATATGGTAAATACTTAATAACAGAGACAAAGGGGCGTAAAGAAATTGAACACAGATCATCTGTCTGGTAAAAGAACAAAAGTTAGGTGGATTGTGGCATCCATGATGTGGACAGCCATTGCCATTAACTATATTGATAGAACAGTATTATCTGCGGCAGCACCTTATATTACAGAAGAATTCAATTTAACTGCGGGTCAAATGGGAATTATCATGTCAGGATTTTTCTGGTCTTATGCTTTGCTGCAGCTTCCATCAGGTTATGCAGCAGATAAATACGGCCAGAAAAAAACACTAGGAATTGCAGTTGTATGGTGGTCTTTAGCAACTGCAGTTACAGGTCTTGCAACTGGCTTTAAATCTTTACTTGGACTTCGAGTGGCACTTGGGGTCGGAGAAGCAGCTGCTTATCCAAGCAATGCGGGTATTTCATCAAAATGGTTCCCGGATAAGGAAAGGGCTACAGTTGCAGGAATTTTTGACAGCGGTTCCAAATTTGGAGGTGCTGTGGCTATGCCTTTAATTGTATGGCTTATCTCTTTATATGACTGGAAATGGACATTTGTCATCATTGGATCATTAGGGATTGTTTGGGGAATTATATGGTTATTCTTTTTTAAAGATAATCCAGAAGATCACAAATTAGTAAATGAAGCAGAGCTTAAATATATTCGAGATGGTCAGGAAAAAAAAGAAGGCACAGACAAAGTAATGCCAATGAAATGGTATCAGTTGTTAAAACATAGGAATATTTGGGCGATGTGTATTGGGTTCTTTATGATTAACTATAATTCCTATTTCTTTATTACCTGGCTGCCAACCTATCTAGTACAGGAACGCGGCATGAATTTAATTGAAATGGGCATCATTGCATCTCTTCCTTTGCTAACAGCAATGGTGGTAGAGGTCATTGCGGGGTGGACATCTGATAAAATTTACTCCAAAGGGCTTCTCTCCTTAACAGCCACCAGAAAATTATTTTTAATTATTGGGCTTTTGATGGCAGCTTGTATCGGTTTTGCCGCATTTGCAGAATCAGCTGTTCTTGCTGTTGTCCTTTTATGTATTGCAAAATCAGGGACAACTGTAGCTGCTTCACAGGTTTGGGCACTTCCTAGTGAAGTAGCCCCGAAAAACATGACATCTATGGTAGCAGGTATGCAAAATACTGTATCAAATATGGGTGGAGTAGTCGGACCGATCGTTACAGGATTTATAGTCGGTGCGACAGGCTCCTTCGTTCCTGCCCTGCTTTTTTCAGCAGCCCTCATCGTTATAGGGATTTTAAACTATGCTTTCTTTCTTGGGAAAGTTAAACCTATCGAAGCTTAATCTTGTATTCCATACCTTTCCCAGTTGGTGTTTAGATAAGGTCTTTATAGATTTAATGCTGTATGATTTAGATAATGTCATAGATCATTGATTTTAAAAAAACTTCTAATTTATAAGTATAGCAATTACCAAAATTGGCAAACATAATAACGTATCCCCCCCTTTACCCAATAAATATTCTTGGTCGTCTTTCATAAGGCGGCCCCTTTTTTTGCTCAAAAAATGAGTTACTCAAGTTTTTGAAATTTAAGCTGAAGCACTATACGCTTTCTGTCTTTTTACATACGTTATAAAGTACGTTTTTAAGACAGGAGGAACTCTATTGCATTATCATCATTGGGATTTCGTTTTAGTACGTCACACTTCATTTATGATGATGGAGTGGCTGGAGAAATTGAATGAGGGAAAAGATACTCCTTTGCTTTCAGATGATGTGTTTATGACTGAGATTAGGAAAAGGACTTAAAGTAGAAGGGTAAGACGCCCGTCTATAGGCGACAAGTAAAAGGGGCCTTCCGGAAATGATGCTCTTGTCTTTTGGGAGGCTTTGGCTTGTGACTTAAGGCGTTCTTAAATCGTTATTATGTTAACTACATTTCCATAGAATACACACTTGTTTTATAAGTAAGTTTAAATCTTTTCAGTTTTTTCATCAGAAACCTTATAGAATGTCTTTTCCCCCAATAAATGATAGAATATTCTGTATATAAGAGATTGATTTTTGTTATGAAAAGCAGAAAGGAATGTAGAAAATCCATGTTTAAATTATCTGAAGATTACTCATCGGGTTTCATTCTGGAAAAACAGATAGAGTGGTGGAAGGCAATCGTCTATTCTATTAATGACGGTATCCTCGTTATCGATCATCAGGGATTTGTTAGACACATTAACCCGGAATATACACAGATTACTGGAGTAACTCCGGATATTATTGGAAAGAGGCTAAAGGATTATCGACCGGGCGCTCAATTACCTGAGACATTAGCAGATAAAAAATGCAGGGTCGGGGTTTACCGGAAAACGGATAATAGAGAATATATAGTAGATATGGCTCCTATCATTGTAAATGACAAAATCATCGGAGCCGTATCAGTTTGCAAGAGCTTGACGGAAGTACATAAGCTATCCCAAGAGTTGAAGAAAAAAGGGGAAAAATTAGAGCAGCTTCAAAAAAAGATGAATTCTCTTTACCAGGCAAAGTACACCTTCAAGCAAATCATAGGAAGAAGCGGAGGGTTAAGAGAAGCAGTGTATGTCGCAGAAAGGGTTGCCGAGTCGGATTTAGCGATTCTTATCACAGGAGAAAGCGGTACGGGAAAAGAGTTGTTCGCTCAGGCTATTCATAATGAAAGCAGCCGAAAGAATAAACCTTTTATCCCTGTCAATTGTGCGGCGATACCATCAACGCTTTTAGAAAGCGAACTATTCGGTTATGGAGACGGTGCTTTCACGAATGCGAAAAAGGGCGGCAAAATCGGATTGTTTGAAATTGCAAATAACGGAACGATCTTCCTTGATGAAATTGGAGATATGTCGTACGATCTCCAAGCGAAGTTGCTAAGGGTATTACAAGAACGAAAAATACGCAGAGTAGGAGAAACAGCCGAGCGGAGTATTGATGTAAGGATTATTGCCGCAACACACCGTGATTTACAACAGCTTGTCAAAAAGAACCGCTTTCGCGAAGATTTATTTTACAGGCTGAATGTCATTCGTCTTCAAGTACCCCCGCTTCGAGAGAGAAAGGAAGATATCCCTGACCTTGTCAACTCAATGCTCCATTCATCTGCAATGAATTTATCGTTTGAGCATTATCCTCCATCCCCCTATACAATTGATAGGCAAACCTTAAAGATTTTGCTGTCATACGAATGGCCAGGAAATGTTCGCGAATTAAAAAATGTGATTGATTATGCATCTTGCATGGCGGAGGGAACCGAAATTAAGGTTCAGCACCTGCCTGAGCTAATTATGAAGAAGGGAATTCATTTGTTTGAGCCTGTAACTCCATCCAATCAAACCTTACAAGAAGCAATGGAGGAAGCGGAAAGCAAATTTATTCAACAAACACTAAAAAGATTTGGGAGCGATATTGAAGAAAAGAAAAAGGCAGCAAAAGCGTTAGGAATTTCGCTTGCTACTTTATATAACAAACTGAAACGTTATCATATTGATTTCTAATGTTTTAGAAATTTATTGCCGAGTTTCTAAAAAGTTAGAAATATAAGAAATTTGTTGTCACATCAGTATATCGGGAGAAATTGTTTTATCCGTTTTTCTAAGAAATTAGAAAAAATAGGATTGAAAGAAGGCGTTTATTTTGACAGCGCTTTCTTTTTTATTTTTTTAAATATCATTGAGGAATCAACGGTTTAAAAGGAATTGTTGAATGAAGGTGGTTTAGAAAAAGGAACCATTTGTTCTTTTGGCATGAGTCTTGCAACGTATGAAGGATGTAAGAGTTACGACTAATGGCAAAAGGAGGCATGTGTTGCAGCTTGGAGATTTGTTAAACGCAGAAATTGCTCAAGGTGGTAAATAATAAGTGAATGTTGGGGGGATTAGATGTTAGCATTGTTAGGCTATTTAACGATTGGAACGTTTCTTTATTTAATTATGACGAAGCGTCTCTCGGTTATCGTTTCCCTTGTTCTTGTACCCATTGTTTTCGGTCTTATCAGCGGATTTGGAACAGAACTCGGAACCATGATGTTGGAAGGGATCCAAAAAGTCGCACCAACAGGGATTATGGTGGGCTTTGCTGTTTTGTATTTTGGTCTCATGATGGATGCAGGATTATTTGATCCAATCATTTCCAGTATGATTCGTATTGTCAAAGGAGATCCATTAAAGATTGTGCTCGGTACTGTGATTGTGACGATGCTTGTCGCTTTGGACGGTGATGGCGCATCTACGTTCATGATTACGATCTCAGCATTCCTTCCGATTTACAAAAGGCTCGGTATGAATCCTCTTATCCTATCAGGCGTTGTCGCGTTAGGTGCAGGCGTCATGAACATTGCACCATGGGGAGGACCAACGGCAAGAGCGATGACAACGCTTCAAATGGATTCCTCGCAATTGTTCAATCCGGTTTTGCCTGCCATGCTCGGGGGTATTTTATGGGTATTATTTTCGGCTTATTGGCTAGGAAAAAAAGAGCGCGCAAGATTAGGAATTATTGAAATTAAAGGTGATTATGAGAATTTGATGACAGAACATGCAGCTGCCGTTGAAGGAAAGAGGCCCAAACTTTTTTGGTTCAATTTGATGCTGACAATTGTCCTTCTCGTTGCATTGGTAATGACTTGGCTGCCGATGCCTGTCTTATTTATCGTTGCGTTTATTATTGCTTTACTTGTGAACTTTCCAAATCTGGGAGAACAACAAGAACGACTATCCAATCATGCAAGCAGCGTTGTGATGGTGTCTACAATGATTTTTGCAGCCGGTATTTTTACTGGCATATTAACCGGAACGAAAATGATTGACGCCATGGCAACATCAATGGTTTCTGTCATTCCAGAACAGTTTGCCGGGTACCTGCCGATTCTTGTAGCGATTACGAGTATGCCGCTTAGCCTTGTATTTACACCTGATGCCTTTTACTTTGGAGTTCTTCCAGTTCTTAGTCAAACGGCTGTTAGTTTTGGAATTGACCCTGTTGAAATCGGGCGCGCAGCCATACTCGGCCAAATGACGACCGGATTTCCGCTCAGCCCTCTAACAGCATCAACATTTATTCTTGTTGGGTTATCTGGAGTGGATTTAGGGGAGCATCAGCGCTTTATTTTTAAATGGGCTTTTGGAACAACCATTGTCATGACCATAATTGCACTAATAACAGGAGCTATAACTATTTGAGGTGATAATCGTGATTAGAATCGGATCAGGTGCAGGGTTTTCAGGAGACCGCTTGGAACCTGCAGTCATATTAGCAGAAAAAGGACAATTAGATTATCTTGTATTGGAGTGTCTCGCTGAGCGGACAATTGCTTTAGCACAAAAACGAAAAATAAAAAATCCTTTATTAGGCTATGACCCTTTATTGGAAAAGAGAATGGAACTTCTTTTACCTATCATCAGCAAAAACAACGTTCGTCTTATTACAAATATGGGAGCAGCAAATCCGGTTAGTGCCGCTGAAAAGATTGCAGAGATGGCAAAGAGTCTTGGAACTTCTATCAAAGTGGCAGCTGTTACCGGAGATGATGTTCTCCAATACATCTCGTGTGATGCAAACGTCCTGGAAGCAAATGAACCATTATCTTCATTTGGACAGTTAATTTCCGCAAACGCTTATCTAGGTGTAAAAGAGATATTGGCGGGATTGGAGACTGGAGCTGACATTATTATTACAGGGCGTGTTGCCGATCCGTCATTATTTGTTGCGCCAATGATCCATCATTATGGCTGGTCCTTGGAGGATGTAAATCGGATAGCACAAGGAACCGCAGTAGGCCACTTGCTGGAATGCGGGGGACAAATCTGCGGAGGCTATTTTGCCGATCCTGGCAAGAAAGATGTGCCAGACCTTGCCAATTTAGGATTTCCGTATGCGGATGTAGCTTCAGATGGATCTGCGGTTATTAGTAAAGTTGAAGGAACCGGTGGAGTCATTTCGTTAGCGACGGCAAAAGAACAGCTTTTATATGAAGTAACAAATCCGAATCAATATATTACTCCAGATGTAATAGCTGATTTTACAAAGGTTCAGCTGCGCGAAACAGCACCAAACTGTATTGAAGTTTCAGGATGTATCGGAGAGGCGAAACCTGAGCTACTTAAAGTAAGTGTGGGCTATCATGCTGGTTTTATAGGAGAAGGAGAAATTTCCTACGCTGGCACAAATGCCTTAGGCAGGGCAAAGCTTGCAGGCGAAGTTATATACGAACGACTAAAGAAGGACTTTTCTGACCTTCGAATTGATTATATCGGAAGTTCTTCCGTTCATCGAACAACATTTGGACAGTATGACGCTCCATACGAGGTTCGGCTGCGAGTGGCTGGAAAGGCTCAAACGGCAGAAAAGGCGGCAAAAATCGGTGAAGAGGTAGAATCACTGTACACGAACGGACCAGCAGGAGGAGGAGGAGCACGGAAATATACAAATGAGGTGATCGGTGTTGTATCTACTTTAATTCCACGGGACAAAATAAATATGTCTGTTATGGTAAGGGAGAGTGTAAACCATGAAGAAAAAATTATATGATCTGGCACACAGCCGTGCAGGCGACAAAGGAAATACACTAATCTTATCCCTTATTCCTTATGATGAACAGGACTACCTGATATTGTATGAAAAAGTCACTGCCGAGAAAGTGAAGGCACATTTAAAGGAGGTTGTCGAAGGAAATATCATCCGCTATGAGGTTCCCAACATAGCAGCTCTCCAGTTTGTCTGTTATCAGGCATTACTTGGAGGAGTTACAACTTCCATAAGCACGGATACCCACGGGAAAAGCTTGAGCTATGCTTTGCTGGAAATGGAAATAGACATATAAGTAACAATTATCACGTTAATAGGAGGCATATAAATCGTATGAAAAATGGGAGATTGACAAAATTTATAAGTACTATTCTGCTAGTGATACTCATCCTGCCCTCTGTCACTTTACCTACTCATGCAAAAAGTGCTGAAAATAAGAGGAAAGTTGCTGCACCAACCTCTTCATTAGCACCAGGTTCGTACTATCAGGAACAAACCATACAACTAAGTTCCTCCACACCGGGTGTAAAGATTTACTATACACTTGATGGAACCACTCCGACAAAAGATAGTAATCTATACTCTGAACCGATTACTATAGAACAAAATACAACCATTAAAGCCATTGCTGTGAGAGGGAACCGAAACAGTCATATAGCAGCTTTCGCCTACACGTTTGAAACAAGAGGATCTCTAGCCTCTAAATTTTTGAGTTTTACTTATAAAAAAATGCCCTATCGCCTCTATGTACCAGAAAACTATGACCCGAATAAATCGTATCCCCTTGTATTATTTTTACATGGCGGCGGAGAACGCGGTGATGATAACCTGGAGCAGTTAACGGCTAATGATGGTGCGGTTATCTGGGCTGCGCCAGAAAATCAAGGGAAACATCCTGCTTTTGTATTAGCGCCTCAAGCACGTAATGTACCAAATGGTGGATTTACCGTTACTAGAGATTCGAATAATGTTATCAATTTAAGCCGGGTTTTTGAGTTATCAGAGGATCTGCATACAGCCTATGAAATTCTTCAACATGTTAGAAAAAACTATAATATTGACAGCAATCGCCTGTACTCGACGGGTTTATCTCAGGGCGGATTCGGTACGTTTAATTTAAATATGGCCTATCCCGATTTGTTTGCTGCGATGGTTCCCATAGCGGGTGGCGGTGATCCAAGTAAGGCACATGTACTTGCAAATAAGCCAATTTGGGCTTTACATGCTGAGGATGACGAAATAATACCCGTGTCCTTCTCTCGAAATGCAATTGCAGCTATAAAAAAAGCCGGGGGAACCCCTATTTATACTGAATATCCACGTGAAATGGAATATAATCATGCATCTTGGGTACCTGCTTACGAAAATAAAGACATGATAGATTGGGTATTTAAACAAGTAAAGCCTTCCAATTAATGAGATTAGAAATAAAAAAATAATTTATGTAGAATCCATATTTTTATAATTACATTAACAAAAATGGCCCAATGGATAAACGAAGACATTGAAAAAGTCCTCGTATATAAATTCTGAAATTAGAACGAAAAGCGGCTTGTGCTAGTCCTTCGGTGACAAGCACAAGGCGAGCCGGCAAGAAGTTTTTTCTTTAACCTTCTCGGGCGGATTAGCTCATGATCTCGAGCCGATGGCGCCTGGCCGGCAAGGACGTCACAGCCTTATGCCTGTCGGCGTTAGGACGTCCTGTCCTCCTGCCCTGGACATCGATAGCTAACTTTAATACGTTAACACTTTAATCATCTTAAACTTTCTGAAACGATGAAAAAGGATTAACCTCGGGAAGGTTAATCCTTTCTATTTATTGTCCTTCATCTTTATTCTTTTCATCTTCATTCATATTGCCTTCGTTCATATTACCACCTTCTTGCATATCCTCTTCCATCTCTTGTTCCATTTCATTTTCGGACTCTGGGTTCATATTTCCGTCCTCAGCTGGAGGAGTTTCCTCCGGCATTTCTTGTTCCATATTATCTTCTGGCGGTGCTGGATCTTGATCGTCACCACAACCTGTAATTAGCATTACTGCTAGGAGTGAACCTGAAAGTTTAAGCAACCATTTTTTGTTCATGTTTCATGCTCCTTTCAAATTGACCAAAATTTTACATAAATGGTCTTTGGTTAGCATGCCCATTAACTAGTTAATCATACAAAAAATACACCAAAACTCTTAAGGTTTACTAACGGCCGTTTACAATTCTTTTCCCCTCTTGTCCATTCTAAAACATTTAAAATAAAAAAAGAGATGATTCTCCCACAAAAGAAAACTCATCTCCTAATTCATGTTAATTATTGCTGCTTTTCTCCTAAAGCAAACATCATCTCTGTTTCACATGCAATTTCACCGTCAACCGTCGCGACTCCTTTACCTTTTCCAATCGCTCCGCGGAAACGAGTCATTTCTACTTCTAAACGAAGCTGATCCCCTGGTTTAACCTGTCGTTTAAAACGGCAATTATCAATTCCTGTGAAAAAGGCGAGTCTGCCGCGGTTTTCGTCTTTTTTTAACATTGCAAACCCACCGACCTGAGCTAGTGCTTCAACAATTAATACACCAGGCATAACTGGATAATCAGGAAAATGCCCATTAAAAAATTCTTCATTCGCTGTTACATTTTTAATACCAATTGCCCTTTTCCCTTCCTCCACTTCGATGATTTTATCAATAAGTAAAAAGGGATAACGATGAGGAATGACTTCTTTTATTTGTTGGATATCAAGCATATGTATTCTCCTTTTATTAAGTTTAGGTTTGATAAACTATTGAATAAGACCACCAATTTCATACCTGAACGAAAAGCTCAGGGGCGTTAGTCCTTCGGTGACAAGCATTCGGGCGAGCCGGCTGGAAGGGTGTTCTTTAACCTTCTCGGGCGGATTGGCCCTGAGATCTAAGGGCCGATGGCGCCTGGCCGGCAAGGACGTCCTGTCCGCCTGCGCTGGACATCGATTGCTAACTATAATACGGTAACACTTTAATCATCTTAAACTTTCT
Source organism: Metabacillus arenae (assembly GCF_014773385.1). Taxonomy (GTDB): domain Bacteria; phylum Bacillota; class Bacilli; order Bacillales; family Bacillaceae; genus Metabacillus_D; species Metabacillus_D arenae. The sequence continues at coordinate 66,679 of NZ_JACXAI010000034.1, forward strand.
GAAACGACTAGAAAGACGCCGTGCGTTTTCCTTAAGTATAGAACTAGGATTATTCTTTTTCAACAAGGTCAATGACATGCTGCCAAGTCTCTTTTTTCAAGGTATCTACTGCGTTGCCATCACCAATTACACTGTATCCAATAACAGCGCCGACGACTAGTGCAATAGCCATGAATAAGATTACAAGAATAATACGCAGCCAAATTGGCAGCAAGCGAATACGGAGACGCACATTTTTGCCCTCCCTTGTTTGCCCCGCTTCTTTCGTCTTATTCGTTTTCTTATTTTTTACAGTTGAGACTTTTGTTGCTTCTTTTACTTTAGCAGCCAATGTAATTTCCCCTTTTTTTGAAAAGTTTCTATGCTGTGAAGGGCGTTAACGTACGCTGTTAATAAGTCCAAGCATTTGGTCGCCCATGGAAATCGAACGGGCATTCATTTGATAGGAACGTTGAGATATCATTAAGTCTGTCATTTCTTTTGCCATGTCCACATTAGACGTTTCGAGTGCTTTTTGCTTGATGCCAATCGTTTGCCGAAGTTCTCCTTCTAAATAGGTTAGCACTATATTCCCATCCGCATTCTCATTTAATTGAAATAAATTTTCACCTGCTGATGAAAGCATTTGAGCATTCTCCACTTTAACAATTCCTAAGTTAGCTGTTTGCGGGACATCGCTTGCATTTACCGGTACTGCAGTAAGAATACCTTCCTGCGAAATTTGGATTTCCTTAAATGAGTTATCTAAGATGATAGGCTGTTGATTTTCATCAAGAATTTGGTTGCCGTTTGTATTAACAAGAGTTACTTGGTTATTGTTGATTGGTGTTAAATATAGAGCGTCGTCTCTTGTATATCTCATTTCACCATCTGCTTCGACCTGTAAAAATTGACCTGGAGCAGTCAACGCAATATCGAGCTCCCGGTCTGTTTGCTTTATGCTGCCCTGGGTAAACACAGATTGAGATCTTAATAAAGCTCCTACACCTTGACGCAAACCTGGAGCAGTTAACCTGTTTTGGTCCTGGTCCTGATTAGGATAGGAGGTAATTTGCTGGCGAACCAATTCGCCAAAGCTTGTCTCTGTTCGTTTAAATCCTGTTGTATCAATGTTTGCCATATTGTTCCCAATTATATCAAGCTGTTTCTGCAGCTGGCCCATTGTATTTGTTGCTGTAATCATTGAGCGTAACATGATTTCCTCCTACCATTTTATCCTATTCGGCCAATTTCATTTACAGCCTTATCCATGCTTTTGTCATAAGCCTGAAGAACCTTTTGATTTGCTTCAAAGCTTCGATAGGATGTCATCATGTCTGTATAAGCCTTGGAAATGTCTACATTTGAGCGTTCAATAAAGCCTTGTTTAAGCTGATAAGCAACATCTTGCAGCCCTATCGCTGAAGGTAAATCTCTATTTTCAGTTCGATAAAGTCCGTTTCCTTCTTTAACAAGTTCACGAACATCTTCTGCAAATCGAACATCAATTTGTGCGACTTGGCCGCCCTCTTCACTTAAGATTAGCCCATTTTCTGTCATTTTAAATTGGTCAGAATTTAAACGAATTGGCTGACCTGTTGAAGATAGTACTCTATTCCCTGCAAGTGTTAATTCACCTGCTACATTTATTGTGAATCTCCCATTTCTCGTATACCGCAATCCGCCTTCTCCAGTTTGGACTGCAAATAAAAGGGAGGATTTTAAGCCTGTTTCTTCATTAATAGGCATGTTTTCTTCTACAAGCGCTGCATCTGTAGCAAGGCCGGTCTCACGAATGTCTCCTTGAGAGAATAATGGGACAAGCTCTTGTATGTAAGCTCCTGTATGAATCGACCCAATTGGAGAACTCGTTTGAAAGGAAAGACTGTTTTTTGTCGGTATCGATTCACTATCCATCCGGCTTAAGAGCATTTCTGGAAAAGCCCGAGTTACAGACTGATCACTTTTGTACCCAGGTGTATTGGCATTCGCTAGATTATTTGAAAGCATTTCCGTTCGTCTTTGCTGAGACAGCATCCCTGCAGCAGCTGTATAAAAGCCTCGCAGCATTTAATCACCTCTTCCGAAAACGATCACTTATCTCCAAGATTTAGGGCACAATTTTTCTTATTCTATTATAACGAACTATCCTCCAAAACTCACGACTTTTTCGGGTGCCATTTTTCTGGTGCCAGGCACCAAATTAAAATTCGGTGCCTGGCACCCCTCTTATAATCGGCTTGTTTTACGTATCATTTAATAAAAATGGGGGTCTATCGGAGAAAATGCGATTAATTGGGGCGATTACGACTCCAAATCGCGGGTTTAAAGATTGAGGTGCCTGGCACCTCATCGCTTTTTTGGTGCCTGGCACCAAAAAGTGTACAAAAAAAGATCTGACGGACGTCAGACCTTCTGTTAGATGGCTGTTGGTTGTTAATTTGCTAATTTGCGTTTTGGGAGCCTGTCCACGTTATCAAGCATGATGCCTGTGCCGATTGCTACACAGTCCATTGGGTTTTCTGCTACGAGTACTGGTACTTTTAGTTCATCTGCAAGAAGTTGGTCAAGGCCATTAAGTAAGGCACCGCCGCCTGTCAAAATGACTCCGCGGTCGATGATATCTGCTGATAATTCGGGTGGCGTTCTTTCTAATACGCTTTTTGCGGCTTGAACGATTACTGCAACCGATTCTCGAAGAGCACTTTCGATTTCTGCAGACTTCACAGTAAGTGGTCTCGGAAGTCCAGTGACCATATCGCGCCCGCGAATGGTAATTTCTTCGTCACGTGCGCCTGGGAAAACAGTTGCGACTTTCAATTTTATGTCCTCAGCCGTACGTTCACCAATTAATAATTTGTACTCTTTTTTAATATAGTTTAATATTTCCATATCAAACTTGTCCCCTGCCATTTTAATGGAAGAGGCGGTGACTACGTCGCCCATTGATAAAACAGCAACATCTGTCGTTCCACCGCCAATATCAACAACCATATTTCCACTCGGTTGAAAAATATCCATTCCAGCACCAATGGCAGCTACTTTGGGTTCTTCTTCAAGGAATACTTGTTTTCCGCCGCTTTTCTCAGCAGCTTCCTTGATTGCTTTTTGTTCAACAGATGTAATGTTGGTAGGACAACAAATTAACATACGAGGCTTTGATAAAATGCCTTTTACATTTAATTTGTTTATAAAATGCTTCAACATAGCTTCTGTCACTTCAAAGTCAGCAATGACTCCATCTTTTAACGGACGAATCGCAACAATATTCCCAGGAGTACGTCCGACCATACGTCTCGCTTCTTCACCAACAGCAAGTACTTTTCCAGTGTTTTTATCTAATGCAACCACAGATGGTTCGTTAAGTACGATGCCTTTTCCTTTAACATGGATCAGGACATTTGCAGTACCAAGGTCAATTCCAATATCCCTTGCAAACATTCTATCTTTATCCTCCTTGCAAATCTAGTTCCATAGTTGTATCCAAAATTGCGCCCTAATTTCATATTGTATCATAATTTCCTAAAAAAAGGCTGATATTGTAAAAAATCACTGCAAGATAATTGAAGAACTTTCTCGATTTACAAGGAATATAACAATAGAATCACTTATTTTACAACTTCTTCTTCTAAAATGTCTTCTTTTTTGTATTTCAACTTCGTTGCCTCTCCACCGCGAAGGTGCCGGATTGATTTATGATAGTCAAGGATTTCCTTCACTTCATTGGCCAGTTCGGGGTTAATTTCAGGTAATCTTTCAGTTAAATCTTTGTGGACAGTACTTTTGGAAACTCCAAATTCTTTCGCAATGACACGAACGGTTTTTTTCGTCTCCACGATATACTTTCCAATCTTGATTGTACGTTCTTTGATGTAATCGTGCACACCACTCGACCTCCCTAGTATGGATGTGAGAAGTGTGAAATGAGACTCGCATACGAAAACAATCCATCAGTATCTCTCTTTGTTGTTCGAAAGGTGTCTACGTTACTGCGTATACGAAAGGCTAACACGATTCCTCACCTCATACACTCTCTTTGTTAGGTTTGTAACATTTTATTAGCTTGGATGAAGATATATGCTACAAATGTCAAGAGGGACAAGGGTTTTATGAGAATTTTTTCATTTTTGTGTGATTTTTTGCTTGAAAAAAGCAGATTCACGGTGTTTTTTTCGTAAGATAATTTTTTTGTAGAAAAGAAATTAGAGATTTTTTATTAAAATTGAATTTAATTTTTCTGGGTGATGGGGCTTTGAATTTTCTTATTTGATTCCGAAAGAAATCATTAGTTTGAAACATTCATTTCTTCGTTTGCAGACTAATGAAAATGTTTGTGGGTAATATTTTTGTTCTGAGGTATTATTTATTGGCGAGTTCTTTTTAGACCCCTTAATCATTTAGACACGAAATATTAAAAAAAGTAAACTATGACTAAGCTGATAAGTATCTAAGTGATGGAGGTCTATTAAGG
>NZ_JACXAI010000035.1 GCF_014773385.1 Metabacillus arenae
GGAATTTAAAAAAGATGACCCCTGTTCAATACAGAGATCATCTTCTTAAAGCTGCCTAGGCTTTTTTTAAATGTCCTTTACAAAGGGTACATTTTAGTTTTTGTTATATGGGCTATTTTTTATCATGTTCATTTCGATGTTCTTGGATTCTTTTGGAGCAGAATTGGGATTACCGATATGAACCACTGCAGTTCTTGCCACCTTTCGTACCCTTGGGATTTAAGTCTTCTTCCTATTACTTTTCTTATTTTTGTGCAAATAAAACCAAATATTTCTCCTATTTTAAAAGCCATTCTCTACTCATTTCTTTGCACACTTATAGGTGAACCTGTTTTTGAAGGGCTAGGATTTTCTCCATTTTTTAATATTTCTAAGTGGTTATTTCCTTGTTACATGCAAAAATTTTGAGGAGTTAAAACATAGATAAGGCTATGAATATTTTGTGGATACCTTTCGATTTAATAGGAAGGTGTTTTTTATTTTTTAATATAAAGTATGAGCATTCATAAAAAAGAATACGTTTTTGTTATTCTACAATCGGACGCTTATCAGTAAAAGTGTTTTTTGCAACTTTTAAAGATTTTCTTACAACTATAGCTAACTTTCAAAAGAATTTACTAACTATTGAAATAATAAAAAGACTTGATTTATATAGAATAACAGTTTATGCTTTTGTTAAGCGCTTTCCTTTAGGGGGAGGATAGGAATAAAGAAGAGTAATAGAGGAAACATTTTATTTTTTGAAAAGAAAAAATTAAGCGCTTTCCTTAATTATTAGAGAAAGTGTAAATAAGTGAGTGCTTAAAGATATGTCGTAGTTTAGCAGGCTTATTCTTTATGGAGTAAAAAAACAAGTGGGAGGGCTACGTATGATTTGGGTGATTTTTACAACTTTTCTGATTTACACTGTCTTTGTGATGTGGTTTTCATGGTACAAAACAAAAGGGACTGATTTAACTAGTTCAGACGGATATTTTCTTGGAGGAAGAAGTTTGACAGGTGTAGTAATAGCGAGTTCGATCATCTTGACAAACTTATCCACTGAACAAATCATAGGATTGAACGGACAGGCCTTTGGTGAGTCGCTGGTTGTCATGGCTTGGGAAGTATCGGCGCCGATAGCCTTGATTTTTATGGCTTTTGTCTTTTTACCAAGGTATTTGAAAACAGGGATTACGACGATTCCGGATTTTCTAGAACAACGGTATGACTTGAGAACAAGACAGATCATTTCGGTCTTATTTATATTAGGCTATGCTGTAGCCTATTTGCCGACTGTCCTTTATTCAGGTGCATTAGTACTTGACAGTATTTTTTCGTTAACTTCGATTACAAATATGAGTCCATTTATGATCGTTTTATTAATATCTGTTGCAATAGGTGTTATTGGATGTGGGTATGTCATTTTAGGTGGACTTAAAGCGACTGCAATGAGTGATACCATAAATGGAATTGGGTTAGTGATTGGCGGCTTGCTTATTCCAATTTTAGCATTAATTGCTCTTGGCGGAGGAAATTTAGCAGATGGTCTTGATAAGCTGTTGACCGCAAACCCTGCGAAATTGAATGCGATTGGTAACCATTCATCGTCTGTACCATGGTCGGTATTGTTAACAGGAATGTTATTTAACAACTTATTTTATTGGACTACGAACCAAACAATTATCCAACGAAGTTTAGGTGCTAAAAACTTAGCTGAAGGACAAAAAGGTGTACTGTACGCCGGGTTGTTTAAAGTATTTGGTGTCACCTTCTTAGCCCTACCTGGTATCATTGCTTATTTTCTGTATGGAAATACGATTGCAAATCCAGACATGGCATATCCTTCACTTGTTGTAGAAGTCTTGCCAGTTGCCTTATCAGGGTTTTTGGCAGCAGTGTTATTTGGGGCAATCATGAGTTCGTTTAATAATGCTCTGAATGCTTCGATTACATTGTTTACATTAGATATTTATAAGCCGATTTTTAAACCCAAAGCAAAGGAAAAGGAACTTGTTAAAGCAGGAAGAATATTTTCCGCAATTTTGGCAGCGGTTTCAGTGGTTGTTGCACCATTTATTATTTTTGCACCTTCTGGGCTGTACGCTTATTTGCAGGAAATGTTCGGATTCTATAGTTTACCAATTCTTGCAATGGTTGTTGTTGGATTTTTCAGTAAGCGAGTTCCGGCAAGTGCACCGAAAATCGCCATTGTTGTTCACGTTATTTTGTATACGCTATCAAAGGTGGTGCTCGGCCATATTAACTTCCTTTATATTTTATCCGTCTTATTCCCAATTAACATATTAGTAATGGTTATTGTCGGAAGGTTAAAACCTAGAGGGACACCTTTTGAATTACATGATGCGAATGTCGTTGATATGAAGCCGTGGAAGTATGCTAAAGCCTTTTCGATTTTTATCATGGCAGTGATGATTGGTGTCTATGCATTTTTCTCACCGATTGGTGTAGCAGAGGTAAATGTAGCTTATTCACCTTGGTCATTTGTCTTTTTATTGGCAGTTATCCTGCTTATCGGCGGGATATTCTGGTTCTGGCGCAGAACCGAAAGAAGATTTGACTTCAATGAATCGAAAAAAATAAATAATGTCTCCTAATCGGTAGAAAAAAGAAACAAAAAATGAATCTCCAGAAATTAAATAAAAGAAATGAAAGGTGTGAAAGGAAATGGTGAAAAAGGTAAAGGTAGGAATTGTCGGGCTTGGGCGATTAGGATGTCAGCACGCGGAAAATATTGCTTTTCGGATTCCAAATTGTGAGCTTACTGCAGTATGCAGTGTAGTAGAAGATGAGGTAAAAGAGGTTCAAGAAAAATGGGGGATCCCTTATAGCTACACAAATTACGATGAGATGCTAAAGAACAAGGAATTGGATGCTATTTTTATTGCATCACCATCTGGTTTTCATTGCGAACAAATAACAAAAGCGCTTCAAGCCGGATTCCATGTTTTTAGTGAAAAACCACTGGGATTATACTTAGAAGAAGCACTAGAAGTACAAAAAGTTGTTGATGCACACTTAGATAAAGTGTTTATGCTGGGATTTATGCGCAGATATGATAAGTCTTATGCTGCTGCTAAACAAAAAATTGACAATGGAGACATCGGAGATCCGATCTTGATTCGTTGTTATGGATTAGATCCAGCGAGCCAAATGGATAATTTTTTGAAATTTGCAAAAGCGAATTATAGCGGCGGGCTTTTCTTAGACATGTCTATTCATGACTTGGATTTAGCGCGTTGGTACATGGCCACGGAAGCACAAGAAGTATGGGCAATTGGCGGCGGCTATGCCCGTCCTGAATTTGAAGAGATTCAAGATGCTGAAACTGGTGTAGCAATGGTCCGCTTTGAAAATAATGCAATCGGTATTTTTGTTGCGGGACGAAATTGTGCACATGGTTATCATATTGAAACAGAAATTATTGGAACAAAGGGAAGTATCAGAATTGGTACACTTCCTGAGCGCAATCAAATTGTCTTGCTACAGGAAAATGGTGCGGTCAAAGAATGTTATGATGGTTTCTTAGAGCGCTTCGAACAAGCATATTTAAGCGAAGTAGAAGAATTTATAAATTGCATTTTAGAGAAACGTAAGCCAGCCGTTACTGTACAAGACGGAGTAGAATCAACAAAATTAGGCTATGCTTGTAAAAAATCATTCGAAACACGTCAATTGGTGAACTTGCAGGATGAACAACTTGTTACGAATTAAAGCGTAGGTTGCCTTTGGTAGGTTTTACATTTACGATCTTTGAAAGGTACATGATGCAAATTATATGATACCCTATTAAAAGAAGATAATAAATTGTGAACTAGGATAAGTGAGGCAAATGGCATGAAAGTAACAATTTACGATGTAGCAAAAAAAGCAGGAGTATCAATCGCTACAGTCTCTAAAGTCATTAATAACACTGGTAATATGCGGGAATCCACGAGACAGAAAGTAAAAGAGACAATGAAACAGATGAATTATCAACCTAGTGTAATGGCGTCTGCGTTAATGGGGAAAAAAACGGAAACACTTGGGTTGTTGGTACCTGATATATCTAATCCTTTTTTCTCCGAGATGGCTCGAACAATTGAGGATCGTGCACATGAGCGTGGAATGAGTGTGATCATGTGCAGCACAGACGAAAATGCGGAGAAAGAAATGAAATATGTAGAGTTATTGCAACGAAAGCAAGTGGACGGTTTTATCGTAGCTTCCAGTTTTCATGACAAGAGTTTGTTACAAGAACTGATTAAAAATAACATCCCGCTTGTCATGCTCACACAAGATGATCCTTCGCTTGATGTTTCGAAGGTTTCTGTAGATGACTTTAAAGGCGGTTATGAGGCAATATCCTATCATTTTTCAAATGGTCATCGAAAAATAGCGATCATTGCTGAAAATGCACACAGCAGTATTTTGCGTATTTATGGCTATCGAGAGGCGCATGAGGCATATGGAGTCGAATGTAAAGAAGAGTACATTTTACGTACAAATGCATCGATTCCAAGTGGGAAGAAAGTTTTTGAAGAGTTATTTAGTCGGACAGACATCGACCCACCAACAGCAATATTTGCTTGTAATGATCAGCTTGCGATTGGTGTCATTCAAGGTGCAAAAGAAAGAGGGCTGGAAATTCCTAAAGATTTAGCGATTATAGGATTTGATAATACAATTTTGGCTACAACTACTGTACCAGGACTAACAACGGTTGCCCAACCTATTGCACTGATGGGGAAAAAAATAGTTGATATTCTTATCGAAGAAATCAAGGAAGGCAAATCTTCGAAAGAACGAATCCTATATAATCCTGATTTGATTGTGAGAGGAACAACATAACGATTAGATCTTTCAAAATTAAACTGGTAGTACACGATCCCAACACAATATAGACAATCTGGAGCCCGACTTTAGTCATACTATTACATTACTAAAGTTCGGGATCCTTTTCATACGGTTTGAACAGTAGAACCCTATAAAAAGTGTGATACGAGTGTTGCGACAACCTCTTTAGTTCGTTGCCAGTATGAGCGCTTTTTATAAGTGGCATATGTTAAGAGCTCAGAGCGATGAAGATCTTCATAAATTAAATTCTTAATATGCTGAGTAAAGTCTTAATCATAAATTAAGCAATTCATCTTATCATTTAAATATAAACTCCGTTTATCAAAGTTCGCGGTACCAATATCACATACATGGTCATCAATGAGCTGCGAATGAAGTGACGGGAAGTTTTCTGCCCATGACTCCTAAGTTTTCAAGATGCTCCTTCCCTGTTGTATAAATAACCACTCCCACTGCCATAAATAATACAGTTTTATATAAAATGTGATTAACTAGGTGAAAAATAGCTCCTGCTATTCCATCTACAGTTCCCATACTAATACCCATAATCATATAACCAACCTGGATGATAATGGGATAGCTTAATAATTTACGAACCTGGTTTTGCCTTAAGGCCATTACCATTCCAAACAAAGCCGATATAAGACCAGCATATGCCAAAATATTGATCCCAGACAGCAAGACGCTCATTACATATACTCCCACTTTCGAGAGTTGCAAAAGCTTTGACTGATTATGCTTTTAATGAGTTACACATAAACAAAGTGGAAATTAGAGCTGCTGTTGAAAATAAGAATAGTAGGGGTATTCCCGAAAGATTGGGGTTTGTAAACGAAGGGTGTATTAGACAAGCAGAATGGCTGTATGATCATTATGTTGACCATGTTGTTTATGGGATGTTGGCAGAAGAATGGAATGAAAATATTTTGATCGAACTTTTTTATAAAAATTGCACATAACATTCACAGAAAAGAATCCATTTTGATCAATCTTATTTCAAAATGGATTCTTTTTGTTTTCTGCTATATAAGGTCTAGAAATATCCTTTTGCCCCAACTTTATTACAAAGCTACATCAGCTTCTTCTTAATAGCATTCTTATTTTACATGACATAATCATTGAGACAAAGAGAGACAAGAGGGTAACTGAATCCAATATGAATTCGTTTCAGAAAGCACAAGGACCAGCCCCTTGTATACCCCTAAGACATTGCCCGGTATAGGCGGTCTACCGCTTCTGCAATCTTGTCTTCTGGTATGCTTGCGAATCCGATTACTAGTTCGATGATGTTTTGGTGCTTATATATGTTGTTTAGCATGAATCGTTTCATTGTGTAGATTTCCAGTTTTTCCTGTTTTGCTCTTTCTTCGATTTCTTCATAGTCTTTATTGCTTCTAAAATGAGCATAGAAGTGAAGTCCCGCAGGTATATCCTCAATCTGAATATTATCTTTAAAACGTCCAATCAGCTCGTTTATTAAGATTTTTCGTTTTGTTTCATAATGATGATTCATTCGTTTCACATGCCGATGGTATTCGCCATTTTTGATAAAATAATGCAATGTGAAAAGATTGATGGTATTGCTGGACTGAATTAAATGTTGATAATGGCGCCGATATTCTCTCAATAGACCGGGCGGTAATACCATATAACTAATACGTATCCCAGGCAGCATTGTTTTTGAAAAAGTTCCCGTATAAATGACGCGTTGATTTCTGTCTAAGCTTTGTAAAGAGGGAATATTATCAGTTTCATACTTAAATTCACTATCATAATCATCCTCGACTATATACCGGTCTTCAGTATAAGTCGACCAATTTAACAGTTCAATCCGTCTTGAAATTGGCATGATTTTACCAGTCGGAAATTGGTGTGATGGCGTCACAAACACAAAATTTGCTTTGGCAGCTTCAATTTCTTTTATGCTAATTCCTTTTTCATCTATTTTTACAGGATGAACATCAAATTCCATGCTCTTTAGTAAATGATATAACCGGGAGTAACCAGGATCCTCCATTGCTATGACTGTATTCCTGTCCCGCATATCCATTAGCTGGCGTATTAATGACATCGTGCCTGCTCCAATAACAATTTGCTCGGGTTCGCAAATCACCCCGCGCGTTAAGGCAATTAAACGACAAATGGTTTTTCTTACAATATAAGGGCCTTGAGGATGGATAATTTCTGACAGTTCCCGTTGGTGGTGGTCAATTGTTTTTTGCTGGCACCTAAACCATTTTTTAAAAGGAAAAAGAGAAATATTTGAAGTCATGTGAGAAAGGGAAAGCCATTCTTCCTTATCGACAATGCTTTCCTTTAGGTCACTAGGCAATGAAGATTCAATTGCGTCTCCCTGGTTGATAAACTGCGTAATTTTTTCAACAAAGTACCCTTTTCTTTCGGTCGTATAGATATATCCCTCTGTAAGCAGCTGGTCATATGCGGTCATAACGGAGTTCATGCTGACTTTTAATTGCCGGGCCAATGTTCTTTTTGGTGGAAGCTTCTCGCCAGGCTTTAGCCTGCCCAGTAAGATGTACTCCTTGATTCCCTCGTAAATCTGCTGATAGATATAATTCGTTTTTGCATTTTTATCAAGCGTTAAATAAATCATATTTATCCCTCATATTCTCTGGTACCATCATTTTCCCCCTTTTGGTACTTTTCATTATACCAAAGTGATGTCAGAATATCATTATATTCAAATTATTTAAAATTATAAAATAACGAGGGGGATAAAAATGACAACATCCTTTTTAACGACTAAAGACTTACAAGAAAAAAGAAAAAAATATGTTCCTAAAGGTGTCAGTAACGGGAATTTAAATATTGCACAAAAAGCTACAGGTGCGACCATAATAGATATTGATGGAAACGAATGGATTGATTTTGCTGGTGCAATCGGAACCTTGAATGTGGGCCATAGCCATCCAAAAGTAACAGCATCTGTAAAAGAACAAGTGGAAAGATTTTTGCATCCCGGGTTCAATGTAATGATGTACGAAGGATACATTACTCTTGCAGAAAAATTATGCCAAATCACACCTGGTGATTTTGACAAGCAAACGATTTTCTTTAACTCAGGTGCGGAAGCGGTTGAAAATGCGATTAAAATCTCACGTCGTTATACAGGCCGCCAAGCGGTTGTTTCATTTGTCCGCGGGTATCATGGAAGGACGAATTTAACAATGGGAATGACAAGTAAAGTAAAGCCATATAAGTTTGGTTTCGGTCCTTTCGCTCCGGAAATCTACCAAGCGCCATTCCCATATATGTATCACAAGCCAAGCGAAATGACAGATGAAGCTTATATTGACATGAAGATTGAAGAATTTAAAGACTTTTTCCTCGCGACAGTAGCTCCAGAGACGGTTGCTTGTGTGGTGATGGAGCCAGTTCAAGGGGAGGGCGGATTTATCATACCTCCGAAGAAGTTTGTTCAAGCAGTAAGCGAATTCTGTAAAGAACACGGAATTGTGTTTGTGGCAGATGAAATTCAAACTGGATTTGGCCGTACAGGAAAGTTATTCGCGATCGACCACTATGATGTAACACCTGATTTAATCACTGTCTCAAAATCATTAGCTGCAGGTCTGCCATTAAGCGGTGTTGTAGGCAGAACGGAAATCTTAAATGTTGCAGACCCAGGTGAATTAGGCGGCACGTATGCAGGAAGTCCGGTTGCTTGTGCTGCTGCATTAGCTGTGATTGATATTATGGAAGAGGAAAATTTAGTTGAAAAATCTGAAATCCTTGGGCAAAAATTTGAAGTCAAATTAAAAGAGCTTGCTGAAAAGCATGATTATATTGGAGATATCCGCCGCTTAGGCGCAATGGTTGCAGTGGAAATGGTTGAGGATCGTGCAAGCAAAGAACCGAATAAAACGAAAGCAGCTGAAATCGTTAAATATGCAAACAAAAACGGCCTTTTGCTTCTTTCTGCTGGATTGAAAAGCAACGTCGTTCGCTTCCTAGCGCCGTTAGTAATTACTGACGAAGAATTATCAAAAGGACTTGCAATTTTAGAAAAAGCATTTGAATAAAAAATTATTTAAAGGGGGTGCAAGTATGGGGGGAAACTTCTCTAAATCAATGTCTAAGATTGATGTCCTATTCCTGGCCATGGGCGCGATGCTCGGCTGGGGATGGGTTGTGCTTTCGGGTGAATGGATATCAAAAGCAGGATTTTTAGGAAGTGTGATTGCCTTCCTGATTGGCGGCTTGTTAGTTATTTTTATTGGCTTAACCTATGCTGAACTGGCATCAGCCATACCTAAAGCGGGCGGTGGACTTGTCTTCGTCCTGAGGGCTTATGGGAAGAAAACTTCATTTATTGCTGCCTGGGCCGTTTTGTTTGGGTATGTTTCCGTTATTACGTTTGAAGCGGTCGCATTGCCTACGGTTGTCGATTATATATTCCCCGTGGAACACAAAGTATATCTCTGGACACTCGGCGGCTGGGATGTATACTTAACCTGGGCTTTGATCGGATCTATTGGTGCTATTCTCTTAACTGCTTTAAATTACCTTGGAATTAAGCCTGCAGCTATTTTTCAATCTGTTTTTACAGTTGCCATTGTCGCAGTTGGCTTGCTATTAGTATTTGGTGCTTTTAATAATGGGAATACAGCAAATCTTCAGCCGTTATTTGTAGATGGAATTGTGGGTACCATCTCCGTATTAGTCATGATTCCATTCCTATTTGTAGGCTTTGATGTTATTCCGCAGGTCGCGTCGGAAATTAAAGCACCTCCAAAAATCATTGGCCGCATTTTAATTATCTCCATTATTACTTCGGTCATCTTTTATTTATTAGTTGTCTTTGGTGTTTCAACCGGGTTAACTAAAGAGCAGATGGCTGTTTCACAATTAGCTACAGCTGATGCCATGGTGAATTTATTTGGCAGTCAATGGTTTGGAACTCTTCTGGTCTTAGGGGGAGTAGCTGGTATCGTGACGAGCTGGAATGCATTTATCATTGGCGGAAGCCGCATTCTTTATGCGATGGCGATTCGAAATATGATTCCGCAATGGTTTGGATTTATTCATCCTAAACATAAAACACCGACAAATGCCATCCTTTTCCTAGGTCTTCTGGCTTTTGTTGCGCCATTTTTAGGCAGGCCTGCTCTAGTATGGATTGTAGATGCAGGAGGGGTTGGAATTGTCGTCGGTTATCTCATTGTTTCTCTTGCTTTTTTAAGGCTGAGAAAAACAGAGCCGAATTTGGAACGTCCTTATAAAGTTAAAAATTGGAAGACTGTTGGTACGCTGGCAGTAATTTTAAGCATCGTATTTGTAATCTTCTACTTGCCTGGCATGCCCTCAGCACTTGTCTGGCCGATGGAATGGATTATTTTAGGAAGCTGGTGCTTAATCGGATTCTTCTTATATATCACGCGTACCAGAGAAAGCAGGAATGAGGTGCAAAAGAATGCCGAAAACTTTTAAAATAAATAACCCTTCGACTGGTGAATTAATTTCAGAAGTAAGGATTAACTCTAACGATGAGATACAACAAGCACTGAAAAATGGGCATGAAAGCTTTAAGAAATGGTCCAAAGTGAACGCGCATGAACGCTCAAGATTATTAAAAAAATGGTCAGATAAAATCCAGGAGCATAAAACAGAGATTGCAGAAATAATGACACTGGAAAACGGAAAGCCCCTTAAAGAATCATTGGGTGAAGTTGATTATGCGACAAGCTATATTGATTGGTATGCAGAGGAAGCTAAACGTATCTATGGACGCACAATCCCTGCTGCTACTGAAACAAAACGAATTATTGTCAGCAAGCAGCCGATTGGGTTAGTTGCTGCAATTACTCCATGGAATTTCCCTGCAGCGATGATGACGAGAAAGGCTGCGCCTGCTTTAGCAGCTGGATGTACATTCATTGTAAAGCCTGCAGAGGACACTCCATTAACGACAATCAAATTAATAGAACTCGCATACGAAATTGGAATTCCAGCTGATGCGATTCAATATGTCATTGGCGATGGAAAAGAAGTAGGTGAGCTGTTCACAAGCAGTGAATATGTTCGTAAAATTACATTTACTGGTTCTACTCCTGTAGGAAAATCCTTAATCAAAAATAGTGCCCATACTGTAAAGCATGTCACAATGGAATTAGGCGGTCATGCACCTCTTATTATTGCTGAAGACGCTGATTTGGATATTGCTGTCAGTCAGACGATTGCATCAAAGTTCCGAAATGCTGGACAAACTTGTGTGTGTGCAAACCGTATCATTGTACATGAAAATGTGATCGAAGAGTTCTCTGCCAAATTGACTAAGGAAGTAAGAAAATTAAAAGTGGGCAATGGACTAGAAGAGGACACTCATATTGGACCTATTATTAATGAAAAAGGCTATGAGAAAATTGTTGTGCAAATTAACGATGCCCTTGAAAAAGGTGCCGAAGCTCTAGTAGGGAATGAATATAATACAAATAAAGAAAAAGGGTATTTCTTTGTATATCCAACCGTTTTAAAAAATGTCAATTTAAATATGAAGATCATGCACGAAGAAACGTTTGGGCCGGTCGCACCGCTTATCAGTTTTAAAGAGCTTGAAGAAGCTGTGGAAATTGCGAACAGCACTCCATACGGTCTTGCAGCTTATTTCTTCACAAATAATTATAAAACGGGAACTTACCTGCATGATCATCTGGACTTTGGTATCGTCGGTTGGAATGACGGCGCTCCATCTGCTGCTCATGTACCATTTGGCGGTATGAAAGAAAGCGGTCTTGGGCGTGAAGGCGGCATTGAAGGCATTGAGCCATACCTAGAAACAAAATTTCTATCTATCGGAAACTTATAGTTTCTAATGGGAATTTGAAATAAAGTCACGATGTTTAGTTGCGATGTTTTGAATAAAGTCGCACCCGCTTATAAAAAAGTTTAACCGTTTTAGAAGGATAAATATTAAGGAAACATTGTTATATCATGGTTATAAAATAGTTTGATCGAACTTTTTTAAAAAAATTACACATACCATTCACAAAAAAGAATCCATTTTGATTAATCTTATTTCCAAATGGATTCTTTTTTGTTTTCTACTATATAAGGTTTAGTAGTATCCTTTTGACCAAACTTTTGAAAGCTACAAATAAGAAAAAAATTCGAATAAAGTCACAAGAGCTTTATGATTGGATTCTTGTAGGCTGGAAACATGAAGTTGATGGACCAACCATAGAAGAGTTACTTGGAGAAACTTTACTCGGTACTATTCCTACCTTGACAAACCTTACTCAGATTTTTTCTTGTGTCCAAAAATAGATAAAATCGAAAGAATAGAAGGTGACCTATATAGACAAAAGTTTATGCAAGTACTTAAAACTACGACGGGCATCATTATAGTGATTATGATAAAATCAATACTTTTTGACGGATACTCCCGAATACGGTGTTAAAATCGAAAGGTTAAAATACAAAGAAATTTCTGAAAAAGATAGTATTAAGCAATGTAAATAGTAAGAATTAAGTCTTATTACGATCTTCCGCAATCAGACGCTTTTCTGAAATAAGGAAAGTGTCTTTCTTCATGAAAAGGGCTATTTAATGGAGCAAAGCATATTGAGCTAATGACCCTTTAATTAAAGAAGAAATACCTATACAGAAATATAAAAAACTTTAGCATATCTACTTTATGAAACTTTTCATATTTTTACTCGTGTAGGAATAAAAGATGTAACGGAAGGAGTGTTTGCATGTCAGACCCATTTTTTATGGAAGATCCTATGTTTCAAATCGTCCCTATTTTTATTGGGATTATTTTTGTGATAGTGATCGGCAGTATTTTATTTTCAGTTTTCAAAGGGATTGGTCAGTGGCACAAAAATGAGAAGTCTCCGAAACTAAGAGTGCCAGCTAAAGTTAAATCAAAACGAGCAGATGTCTCCAGAAGGGCAAATGTGCATCATCAACAAGACAACCATCACCATCATTCTTCAAGCACTCATACAAGATATTTTGTTACTTTCGAGACTTTTCTTTAACAGCTGTGTATCCTATTTCTTACAAAACGATCGGCGCATTAATCGAGTAATGTGTCTTTTTGTATAGGGCCATTTTGTTGCACGAAACGTTTCTAACCTAACTTGGGAATGGCTACATCATTACCCATAAAAAAGTTAGACAATTCCTTCTGGATTTAAAGGATTATATCAAAGAGTCAAATGATAGAGTAACGTCTCGAAGGGCTCTCTTAGTCAAATAGCACTTGAATTAGTATGGATGATGGTTGTTATAAGCTTGGCAAAAAGGCGTAAGAATTTCCCGTATTAGTTCGGCTGACGAAAGTCGACAGCGTCTGTTTGGAGCAAGGATTGCTCTCTTTTTTATGTATCGGCCATATTGTGAAGGATCGTTTTTTTTATTGACTAAACGTTCATTCAACAATAAAATAAAGTTAAATACTCAAAAAATGCATGGAGGGATTTCAATGGATTTGTATTACGAGGTTAATGGTAACGGGCACCCTGTCGTTCTTCTTCACAGTGGTGGCGCTGATTCACGAGACTGGACATTTGTTGCGCCACTTTTAGCAAAACATCACATGGTTGTTAGTTTTGACGGACATGGAGCCGGGAAATCACCGGATCCAGTAGGAGATGTTAATTGTGTGGAAGATTTGAAGGGGCTCCTTGACCATCTGAACATTCATAAGGCCACATTGATCGGACATTCTATGGGGGGACAGATTGCAACAGACTTTTCATTAGAGTATCCTGAATACGTATCGGAATTGGTTTTAATCGCACCGGCATTGACAGGGTTTAACTATTCATCGGAGTTTGTAGAATACATGAATAAAGTAAGTGCGGCCACACCAGACATAGACAAAATGATTGAGGTTTCACAAAGTGCACCGTCGTATCGTGTTGTCCAGGCTAGTCCCCACAAGGAGCTGACTGAACAAATGCTTCGACACCATATCAAACGGACATTTAATTGGCCAGCTTTTGAAATGATTTGGCCGAATCCTCCTGCAGCCGAAAGACTGGGTGAGTTGACTGTTAAAACTTTATTTATGATTGGTACGGAGGAATTACCCGATAACCTTCGTGTCGCTGACTACTTTCGAAAGCAATCAGACGCTGGAATAGTTGAAATTTCTGGTGCAGATCATATGGTTACGTTAACTCACCCCGAGGAATTGTATCGTCATATTATGGAATTTTTGGAGGAATGATGATTGCCATGCCAAGAACACCACAAGAGAATGAGCGTATTCGGCAGTTAGCCAAAGAGAGTATTCATAAAGCTGCAATGGAATTGTTCATCAAGCAGGGATATCATGCGACTTCCATTAGCGACATTGCCGAACAGGCTGGCATATCTAAAGGCCTGCTTTACAATTATTTTAAAGGGAAAGAAGAACTCCTGGCGACAATGGTTGACGCGAGGGTGGGGGAAATGGTTGAAGTCATGGATCAAGCAAAGGCGATTGAGACCCCAGCGGAACAGCTCAAGCATATTATAGAGGGCGCTATCGATAATGTCTACAAGAAGCCGGAAGTATTCCGTTTCTATCTCCACCTGCAAACGCAACCTGAAGCAGATCATGAGCTGATCAAATACAGTCGTTTTCTTATTGAAGAGAACGCCAGACAGTTTGAGTTTCAATGTGAGATATTTGAAAAGCTAGGAGCAAGGGAAGCGCGGAAACGGTCGTTATACTTTTCATCCACGCTTCAAGGGATCATGTTGATGATATCTACTTATCCACAGCAGTTTCCCATAGAAGAAATAAAAAAGCAGATCGTTGAAGAGTTTTGTAACTCACTTTCCATTTAAAAAAGCTTTATAAATGATAGGGCGCGCGCGACAAGTTCTGTTATAAACGCTTTGCAGCGTGAAAGACATGAAGTTTTACTTGATTTATAACTTTAACTTTACAACGGAGGATGGGAATGACGGAACCACGTTTCCTAAAACCATCCTGTCAATACTCTTGCATGCGTTATGAATGACAGTTCATGGGGTGTGAAGCACAGGCCGATTCGGCAGAACGAAAGCGGGGCCCATTCTTCTTGGAAAAGGCATGCCAATGGATATGCCGCACGGCTGAAAAACTAGATATGGTGAGAATCCCACTGCTTCAGCTGTGGGAGGAGTCAAGGATGACGATATTGTAGAAAATAACGTTGGTATAAAAACTGTAGAAGATTTATTGAAATTTATGGAACAAGAATTAACTTATGTTAATGCTCATACTGAGCAAAATCCAGCAGGTGAAATTAGAGGTCAAATTGTACCAATTTAAATTTCTACACTATTAGTTTATTAAGAGGATGGCTCAAGAAGAAGTAAGACGATCCTCCAAAAAAGACAGTAAATCAGCTGAGACAGGGGAAAAATAGTATTTATGCATGATTAAAATACCAAGAATAGTATTAAACAACCTGGTACTAGTCCTTTTTATATCTACGCACATATGGCGGAATCAAAAAATAAGAAATAGTAAGATATTCTTATAACCTTTGATCTAACCTCTGCATAAACCGCATGTTTTAGCATTTCGGCTTTTTGTGGGGGTAGATATTGTTAAACTATTGTAAAGAGTTTCCGATAATACAGGTGTGATGTTAAATGTCGAACATCAATGACATTAGAACTATACATTCGACAAACGCAAAGGTGCCTAAAAAACACTGGCGCAAAGCTAAAGGGGCTAAAGTGATTGGTTGATCCTTCATAATGCCAAACAGCTATCGAGTGAAGAGAGGGGCTCACTGAAATTGAAGAGAGAATTTTTAACACCTGAGGAAATTGAAGACCGCAGGGAGAGAAATAAAAAAGCGATGATGATTTTATTTCCTGTACTAGCCGTGTTGTTTGGCGGCGGGATTACCTATTTGATCAATTTAATGTAAACAATTACAAAAGACCTATCAATTTTGTAATTTAAATGAAATACATATGGACACGAGTACCGGTTCTTTGGTACTCTATTTGTCGTAGTCTTGTAAAGAATTTGTAAAATAACTAGAAATCTTTATCAAAAGATGTATAATAATAGATATTCAAAGGAAAAAGGTTCGGTTTTTTGTTGAGCAAAGCAGAAATTTACCGAAATATTATAAGTTACATATTATAGTAGAAAATATACACATGGAGGTCAAAATGGAAGAAACTATTAGCCTAAAGGAACTATTCCAAACGTTGCGCAAACGGTTAGCTCTGATTGTGATGATCACAGCGATCGCCACGATGGCGAGTGGTATCGTCAGTTATTTCCTAATCACACCAATCTATCAATCTTCTACGCAAATCCTTGTCAATCAATCAAACAGTGAACAGCTTCTCAATAATCCTGGCCAAATTCAATCCAATCTGCAATTAATTAATACTTATAATGTTATTATAAAAAGCCCGGCCATTTTGGAGCTAGTCATAGAAGAATTGAAATTAGAAGAGTCAGTTGGCGCATTAAATGAAAAGATTACCGTATCAAGTGAAAATGAATCCCAAGTAGTGAATATCCGTGTAGAGGATGAAGATCCGCAAAAAGCAGCAAACATAGCGAACACAACGGCAACGGTTTTCGAAGCGCAGGTTAAGGAAATTATGAACATTGATAACGTAAAAGTGTTATCCGAGGCACAGCTGGGAGAAAACCCATCACCTATTGAGCCAAAACCAGTTCTAAACATGGCAATTGCCTTTGTGGTTGGGTTAATGGCAGGTGTTGGACTTGCTTTCTTATTAGAATACTTGGATACAACGATAAAGGATGAGCAAGAAATCGAGAATCTGCTTGAATTACCAGTTTTAGGGACGATCACCGAATTTAATCAAGAGAATAATCAAGGCAAACAAGCACAATCAGCAAAGAAAGGCACAGTGAGAGGAGAATCGTTTGGTGCGTAAACAATATGGCAAAAAACAATTTAAAGCAAATAATCGTAACCTAATTACGATTAATCAGCCGAAGTCCCCGATCTCAGAGCAATTCCGAACGGTTAGGACAAATATTCAATTCTCTTCAGTGGATTCCTATATACGCTCCATCCTTGTCACATCTGCAGGACCTGGAGAAGGGAAATCAACGACTGCTGCAAACCTGGCTGTTGTATTTGCCCAGCAGGGAAAAAAAGTATTACTTGTGGATGCGGATTTAAGAAAACCAACGGTTCAATACACGTTTAGACTCGAAAACTATCAAGGCTTAACATCCGTATTAATGAAGCAGGTTAGCCTGGATGAGGCAGCTCAAGTCAGTGAAGTAGAAAACTTACACGTGCTGACAAGCGGTCCAATCCCGCCAAATCCAGCAGAGCTGCTGTCTTCAAAAGCGATGGAGGAGTTTATTTTAGAAGCCTATGAGCATTATGATCTCGTTCTCTTTGATTCACCACCTTTATTGGCTCTAGCAGATGCGCAAATATTAGGGAATCACACAAATGGTTCGATCCTTGTTGTGGCAAGCGGAAAGACCGATCGAGAAGGGGCAATAAAGGCAAAAGAAGCGTTGAACTCCTCTAAAAGCAAGCTATTAGGTGTCATACTAAATGGTAAGAAAGTAAAAGATCACTCATACTATTACTACTATGGTGGGAAATAAGTCGGATCCCGGCTGCTCCCTCCTTTCTTTGATCTTTTTTTGCCTTATACATCCAAAAAAATGGATTTTTGTAAGATTTTCTACCTAAAAGGGGATTCCAAATGATAGACATACACAGTCATATTCTCCCGGATGTTGATGATGGAGCGAAAAGTATAGAAGAGAGTATCGAAATGGCAAAGCAAGCGGTTGAAGAGGGAATCACACAAATAATCGCTACTCCTCATCATCGGAACGGTCGCTGGGAAAATGAGAAGCAACTAGTATTGGAAAAGGTTGATCAATTAAACCACCTTTTCATAGAGAATAAAATCCCTTTAACCGTCCTGCCAGGTCAAGAAGTAAGAATATTCGGAGAAATAGCGAAAGAACGAAGTGACTTGCTCACTCTTGTACAATCTAATTATCTATTAATAGAATTTCCGTCCAATCATGTTCCAAGATATGCAGAACAACTCATATTTGACTTAGGGTTAAAAGGAATCACACCGATCATTGCCCACCCAGAAAGAAATAGTGAAATCAGTGAAAACCCTGATTTACTATTTAAGCTCGTAAAAAAAGGCGCGTTATCTCAGCTTACAGCAGCAAGTGCAGCTGGCGGATTTGGCAAGAAAGCAAAGAAACTATCGATGCAGCTGATTGAGGCAAACCTAGTCCATTTTATTGCATCAGACGCACACAACACTGGAAACAGAAATTTCCAAATGCAAGCAGGACTGCAAGAAGTAAAAAAAGAGTTTGGAAACAGTGTCATTTACTACTTTCAAGAAAACAGTGAGCTTCTAGTAAATAAGCATACGATTTATCGTGAAGATCCAATGAAAGTAAAGAAAAAGAAGTTCTTAGGAATCTTTTAAAAAAGTTCGGGTGATGTCTCCTTACCACTATCAATGGAGGCACTCGGCTGCACTGTGGGTTAATAGCCTTAGACGCGGAGTCGTCAAAAGTGTGGTGTGAGGATGGGTTAGATGCCCTTATTTACTGTTAAATTACTAGCTAACGGTTGTTCAAAACTACGGTAGACGTATTTTTATTCCAACCGATTCAATAAAAACAGAAGTAATTCTTAATAAATGTCTAACGAAAGAGTATATGTTACATGTACTTTTTCATTAGACATTTAAAAGTAACTTTTAACTTATCAATTAATTCATAAGAAAAGGGGAAGAAATATGAAAATTACGGTAGTTGGTACTGGGTATGTTGGCTTGGTGACAGGTACTTGTTTATCTGAGATTGGACATACTGTAACTTGTATTGATATCGACCAAGATAAAGTTAATAAAATGCGGTCGGGTCAATCTCCGATCTATGAACCAGGTCTTGATGAACTAATGAAAAAAAATATTCAAGAGAAACGATTATTTTTCACAACAAATCATAAAGAAGGGTTTTCAGGGGTTGAAGTAATCTATATTGCAGTTGGTACTCCAGAAAAAGAAGATGGCTCGGCTAACCTTTCATTTGTTGAACAAGTTGGCAAGGATATTGCAGCTAATGTTGAACGTGATGTCATCGTTGTTACGAAAAGTACAGTCCCAGTGGGAACAAATGATTGGATCAAAAAAGTAATTGAAAGGAACCTTGTTCATAATGTGAAAGTGGACATTGTTTCAAATCCTGAATTTTTACGTGAAGGTGCAGCAATTTACGACTCTTTTAACGGCGATAGAATTGTAGTTGGAGCAGACAATGAAGATGCCGCAAATAGAATAGAAGAAATTAATAAACCTTTTGGGATACCTGTATTTAAAACAGATATTCGCAGTGCAGAAATGATTAAATATGCTGCAAATGCATTTCTTGCAACTAAGATTAGCTTTATTAATGAGATTTCAAATATTTGTGAAAAAGTGGGAGCCAATGTAGAAGCAGTAGCGAACGGAATGGGACAGGATAACCGAATTGGCTCCCAATTCTTGAATGCTGGAATTGGTTACGGAGGGTCTTGTTTCCCTAAAGATACAAAGGCACTTGTGCAAATTGCGGGCAATGTAGAATATGATTTTGAATTATTAAAAGGTGTTATCCATGTTAATCGAAAGCAACAAGAGATCTTACTAAATAAATTAAATGAACGATTTGAAAGCTTAGAAGGTAAGAAAGTTGCCGTTTTAGGATTAGCATTTAAACCAAATACAGATGATATGAGAGAAGCTGCATCTATTGTCATTACGAAACATTTGATTGAAAAAGGAGCAAATGTTGCAGCATATGATCCAGTTGCAATGGAGAATGCGAAAAAAGTAATAGATTCAAAGGTTCATTATGTATCGAATACAACTGAGGCTTTAAAAGATGCAGATGTTGCATTAATTTTAACCGAATGGAATGAATTCAAAGACTTAGAAATAGGTACTTTTGAAGAAAATATGAAACAGTCAGTCATATTTGATGGTCGAAATTGTTATGATCCTAAAATCGTTGAAAACTATCATGTGGAATATCATTCAATGGGTAGACCATCTGTTAAAAATAGTAAATTAGTTAATGTTGGATGATACAAAGGGGGATTTAATAGAATGAAAAAAGTAAGAAAAGCGATTATTCCAGCAGCAGGTCTAGGTACACGTTTTTTACCTGCTACAAAGGCCATGCCAAAAGAAATGCTGCCAATTGTGGACAAGCCAACGATTCAATATATTATTGAAGAAGCAATTGAGTCAGGAATAGAAGACATCATTATCGTAACAGGTAAAGGGAAGCGTGCAATCGAAGATCATTTTGATCATAACTTTGAACTTGAACAGAATTTGATTGAAAAAGGGAAGTATGAACTTTTAGAAAAAGTGAAACAATCATCGAAAATTAATCTACATTATATTCGTCAAAAGGAGCCAAAAGGGCTAGGGCATGCGGTTTGGTGTGCAAGAAAATTTATTGGGGATGAGCCGTTTGCTGTATTACTGGGGGATGACATTGTAGAAGCTGAAACACCTTGTTTAAAGCAGCTCATTAATGAATATGAAAAAACAGGATCTTCTGTAATTGGTGTACAAACAGTCGGCGATGATCAGACTCATCGCTATGGAATCATAGATCCGTTAGAAAAAGACGGTAACCTCCATAAAGTGAATCGATTTGTCGAAAAGCCTGCGAAAGGGACTGCACCATCTAAATTAGCCATTATGGGTCGATACGTTTTAACACCTGAAATCTTTGATCTATTAGAAAATCAAGAAACGGGTGCTGGCGGAGAAATTCAGTTAACGGATGCCATTCAGAACTTAAATGAAGAACAAGCTGTCTATGCCTACGACTTTGAAGGGATTCGTTATGATGTTGGAGAAAAGTTTGGCTTCATTCAAACGACAATTGAATTTGCATTAAAGCATGAAGACCTGAAGGAACAACTTCTAGAACTAATGGGGAAACTAGTAGAGAATGAAAAAGTACGTTTGTAGGTGAGGAGAGAGAATGAAATGTCTAATTTTGCAAATCATGATTCAATAAATACATCTACAGAAGAACTCACCATAGAAGTTGAAAAGCAGAGAACCATATATAATTTTTCCAAGAGATCTTTGGATATTACAGGTGCAATGTTGGGTTTAGTCATATTAAGTTTAATATTTTTTATTGTTGCAATTGTAATTAAACTTGAAGATCCTAAGGGACCCATCTTTTTTTCGCAAAAAAGAGTTGGGAAAGATGGGAAAGAGTTCAAAATGTATAAATTCAGATCTATGGTTGTAAATGCAGAAGATAAATTACAAGAATTAATAAAATACAACGAAGTATCAGGTGCTATGTTTAAAATGAAAGATGACCCCAGGATTACAACAATTGGAAAATTTATACGTAAAACAAGTATTGACGAATTACCCCAACTTTTAAATGTATTAAAAGGCGACATGAGTTTAGTAGGTCCTAGACCACCTCTTCCTAGAGAAGTAGCAGAATATTCAAATTATGATAAACAAAGATTACTAGTAATGCCAGGATGTACTGGTTTATGGCAAGTTAGTGGTAGAAGTAACTTAACTTTTCAACAAATGGTAGAACTTGATTTATATTATATAAAAAACAGAAGTATTTCTTTTGATATAAAATTAATCTTTAAAACAATAATTGTACTTTCTGGTATTAATAAAAATGGGGCATATTAAAATTTAGGGTGAAGAACACGTGACTTCAGTTACTTTATTAAAAAAACTCAATCTAAATAAGAAAGTATATAGTAATATAGGCTGGTTATTTTTTGAAAAGTTATTTAAAATGGTCCTGAATTTTTTTGTGTTTGCCATAATTGCAAGATACTTGGGACCTGAAAATTTCGGAGTGTTAAATTTCGCAATAGCTTTTGTTTTTATACTTACATCTCTATTAGATCTTGGTTTATCAGGCCTTGTTGTAAAAGAGATGGTTAAAAACAATAAGAATACAAACTTAATCCTTGGTACAACGTTTTATCTTAAATCTTTAGCAAGTGTGCTTGGCTTCCTTGTCCTAATAGTATCTTTATATTTTTTAGAAACAAAGGAGATAATGCTTGTAACTTTATTGGTTGGAATTTCACTATTATTTAAACCATTAGAAGTAATTGATTTATATAATCAGGCAAATATCATATCAAAATATACGGTTTTTGCAAGAAACATTGCGTTATTATTAGTTTCAATAATACAACTTAGTTTAATTTTTATAAACGCACCATTATACTATTTTGCAATTGCCCAAACATTAGAAATAATCCTAACTGTATTTCTTTTATTATTCTATTATAAAAAGTCTAGTGTCTCTATGAAATGGAAGTTTGATATTAGAATAGGGTTAAACTTATTAAAAAGATCTTGGCCTTTAATTTTTTCAGGAATAGCTGCAGTTTTATACCTTAAAGTTGACCAATTAATGCTTCAGAAAATGGTGGGTGCTAAAGAATTAGGGATATATTCTGCAGCGGCAAGGGTATCTGAGGTGTGGTATTTCATTCCAAATGCAATTATTGCTTCTATCTTCCCACAGTTAGTTCTCCTGAGAGAAGATAGGGAAAAGTATAATAAGAAATTACAAAAATTATTTGATTTAATGTTCATTCTTGGTCTATCCTTGTCGGTGATCGTAACGATTATTTCACCACATATTATTAGATTACTATTTGGGGTTGAATATTTAAGGTCAGCGGATATTTTAATAATCCATATTTGGGCTTCAGTTTTTGTTTTTATGAGAGCACTCCTAAGTAAATGGTTAATTATTGAAGAATTATTAATATTTTCTCTATTAAGTCATGGGCTTGGTGTTATTGTTAACGTTGTGCTAAATACCATATTGATTCCAAACTATGGTGGTATGGGTGCTGCATTTGCAACTGTAATAGCATATTCATTTTCAACATTTATTTTCTGTTTTTTATCAAAAAATACAATGAATGTAGGTTTTATGATGTCAAAAGCTTTTTTTACACCTGTTAGGTATATTTTCAAAATGAAATGAGGTTTAATGCATTGAGAGCTCAAGCAAAACTTTTAGTATTAAAACTTATTAAAGAAAATCAACTTGATGACATCATGGTTCAGGTTGAACAAATGAAATTTCGATTGACCTATATATTCCTTAAACTTTTTTCGAAAAATCGTATTTTAACATCTATTTATTATCTATTTTCTAGTGAATTTAAAAGAGAACAGTATTCAGTTATTAATGGAAAGATGGTTCATTTTGGAGATATCTTAAATAAACGAAACAATGATTATTTACTGAGAAGAAACATTCATCGAATTGAAAAAGGATTGTTAATGCGTCCAAGAAAAGATGTTTTTGCTGCTAGATTTATTAATGAAACAATGAATAGCTTTGATTACTTACTGGATAAAAATGATTCAAGTATTAGTAATACTCAATTAAAATGGGCAAATGATGTGTTAAAAGAGTACTTTCGAGTAGTTGGGAGTCATCCATCAATTGATAAAGAGAAAAAAAGATATAATGAATTGAAGATAAAAAATAAGATTAATAATAGTAATAAATTTATACCGTATAAGAGGAATCTAGAAAAGCAGATGGTAATTACATTAGAACAATTAAAAGAACTATCTATTATAAGGCGTTCTGTTAGGTGGTTTGAGGATAAACCTGTACCTAGACAAGCTATAGATTATGCTATTGAAATAGGACTTCAAGCACCAAGTGCATGTAATAGACAACCATTTAGGTATCAAATCTTCGATGATCCTGAATTAGTAAAAAAAATTGCTAAGATTCCATCAGGTACTGCTGGTTTTTATCACAATATACCTACTTTAGTAGCTGTTATTGGTGACTTAACAGCTTATCCATTTGAACGGGACCGTCATCTAATATATATAGATTCATCATTATCTATTATGCCATTTCTGTATGGATTAGAAGTTCAAGGATTAAGTTCTTGTCCGTTAAATTGGCCAGATATTGAAAAAAAAGAAAAAGAACTAGAAAAAATAATTAGAACTAAGAAATATGAGAGAGTAATTATGTTTATTGCTGTAGGATACCCAGATGAGGATGCAAAAGTAGCTTTTTCACGAAAGAAAGACATAGATGAATTTAGAACATTTAATCTTAATGTGGATGAGGTATAAATTATGAGGAAATATGTTGTAATTGTTGGAGGAGAATTATTTAACAAAGGAGCACAGGCGCTAACATTTACTGCTGTTGATCAAATAAAAACTCGTTTTCCAAACACTCAAATAGTGCTTTTATCTAGTATGGATTTTAAAAGACCTAATGAAGAAAAAGATAAGTATGCATTTGAAATACTCCCTTTTTCGTTGGATTTAAAGTCAGATCTATTAGGTGGATTATATAAATCATACGATTATCTAAGTTTAGTTATCAACAAAAGAAAAGCTAGCAAAGATATAAGAAATAAAGTGAAAAATATTTTTAAAAATTCAACAGCTATGATTGATATAAGCGGTTTTGCCTTATCTTCACAAAGAGGTGAATTTTCAAGTTTACAATATCTTTTAAATCTAAAAATTGCGAGGAAGTACAATATTCCAACATTTTTATTTCCTCAGTCATTTGGCCCTTTCAACTATGGACCTATTCGTAACTTGGTTTTCCATAAATTAATTAAAAAAGAGTTATCAAATGTTAAAAAGATATATGTTCGTGAAGATGATGGAATGGAAAATCTAAAAAAGCTTGGATTAAATAATATTCAAAGAAGTTATGATATTGTTTTACAGAATACAAAAAGTTATTCAAAATCTAATATTTACAAATCAGATAATGTGAATATGAAGGTAAATGATTTGGTTATAGAGAATTCGATTGGAATTATTCCGAATGTGAAAATTATGAAACATGGAAATGCAACTCAATTATATAATCTATACTATCAGTTGATTGATCATTTAATTAAGAATAATAAAAATGTATATTTTCTGAGGCATTCTTATGAAGATAAAGAAATAATTGAAAATATTAAACAAAAATTTCCTCAAAATAAAAAAATATTCTATTTAGATGAGGATTATAGTTGTATTGAAATTGATGAAATAATTAAAAAGTTTAATTTCATTATCGGTTCAAGATATCATTCAATAGTTCATGCATATAAAAATTTCGTACCAGCAATTGTATTGGGATGGGCTATTAAATATGATGAGTTATTGTCTGCATTTGACCAAAATGAATTTTGCTTTGATGTTAGAGGAGAAATTGAAGTTAAAGATGCCATAGCCAAGCTTGATATATTATTAAAGTCATTTGAACAAGAGCGTGATATTATATCTAAAAAATACAAAGAAATAACAACAAATAATATATTTGATAAAGTAAACTTCTAATATTTGTATAGGAGTAGGTCCAAAATGCATAAGAAGTTAAATATTGTTTTTGCTAGTCACACTTATATAGGCTCTACATTTGTGGTAGGTTCTCATCATTTAGCAAAGGTATTTTCAAAACAAGGACATAAAGTATGTCATATAAGTACACCATTAACACCGTTTCATATCATAAGATTAAAAAAACATGATGTTTCAAATAGATTTAAGTTATTATTAAAAAAAGATTTGTCTTTTCATGGAGTTTTTAACCTAGTACCATTCACATTATTCCCATGGAGTATTAGTAAGTTATTTAAGTTGAACCCAATGCAAAGTTGGGAAAGTTCTATAATTAAATATCAGGTAAAAAAGTATTTTAATAATGAAAAAATTGATTTGCTACTAATCGATCAACCAGTTTTAAATGGAATTGAGTATATAATAAATCCTAAAAAAATGGTATACCGACCAACTGATATTTATAGTGCAATGCTGAATGATAAGTCGATTTTAGAGATAGAGAAAAAAATTATAAATGGTTCTGATGCAGTTATTGCAACTTCAAAACCAGTAATCGATCATTTAGAAAGATATGTTCATGAAAAACCTTGCTTTATTATAGAAAACGGTGTTGAATATGATCATTTTCTATTCAAAGGAAATAAAAATAAGAGAAATAAGGTACCAAACTTAATATATGTTGGGGCTCTCGATAAAAGGATAGATATTAATTTTATAAAATATATTGCTAATAAACTACAGAATGTTCATATTTCAATTTTGGGCCCATATTCAGAAGAAGTCTTAAAAACATTTAAACAATGTTCTAATATTACATTGCATGGTGGTGTAAGTTATCATAACGTCCCTCAATTTCTTCATAAAGCAGACCTTGCTTTGTTGCCATTAAGTAATCATAAAGCAAACTTAGGTAGAAGTCCAATGAAGTTATATGAGTATTTATCAGCTGGATTACCAGTGGTTTCTAAATTAACACCAGAATTAAAAAGAAGAAATATCCCTTATGTATCTCTCTATGATAATTATGAAGAAGGGCTTATGCTAATTTTAAAACTAATTGATGAAAGTTACGTTATAAATAAAGAAGACATTGCTAAAACTGCTATTGAATATTCATGGGATAAAAGAGCTGAGAAATTACTCAGTTATATTATTTGAAATTTTTTGTTGCAAATCTATTCAAAATTAATACTGATATACTATCCAACTCACAATTAATTAAGCTAGGGTTAAATTAATTATTACAATCAAAGTTATCAATTTTGGGAATATAGAGTGCTAACTATATTGGAATATTAATTAAACTGCAGAGTAACTGAAGGAAGGCCGTAAATATTATTATTGCTGGCCTAAATATATAAAAGTTAGTTCGCAAAAATAATACCAAAACACGAATTGTGTTTAATGACTTTAAATTCCTTCTCTTCAATTTTTCTATTTTGTAAAAATTAATTTATACAATAGTTAAGGAGTATTATAATGAATGTTTATATTAATGGACGTTTTTTGACACAGAGAGTTACAGGAGTTCAAAGATTTGCATTGGAAATCATAAAACGTCTAGATAAGCAAGTAGGGGTTAGCTTTACTATATTAGTGCCTCCAAACTACCAAGAAACCCACTTTTTTCAAAATATTAATATCAAACAAATAGGGCGATATACAGGACATCCGTGGGAACAATTAGATTTACCGATTTATGTAAAAGAAAAACCGTTGATTAATTTTTGTAATACAGGCCCAATTTTTAAAAGAAATCAGATTGTGGTAGTGCATGATACGGCCATTTACGCTTATCCTGAAGGTTTTTCACTACCTTTTAGGATTTGGTACAAAATGATGTTTACCTTTTTTAAAATATTATCTAAAAAGATTTTAACAATATCTCAATTTTCTAGAAAAGAGCTAATAAAGTACTTAAAAATTAACCCAAAAAAATTAGAGTTAATTTCAGAAGGAAAAGAGCATTTTGATTCGATTAAAGAAGATAATACAATTTTATCTAAATTCAAATTAAAGAAAAATAAATATATTTTGGCTGTTAGTAGTTTAAATCCAAATAAAAACTTTAAAGCCTTAATTGATGCAATCAAATATTTAACAGAGGAAGATTTTGAGGTCGTTATAGCTGGTGGTACAGACATAAAAGTATTCAATAAGGTTAATATTGGAAATGATAAAATTAAACAAGTTGGTTATGTAACAGATGAGGATTTAAAAGGTCTTTATATGAATGCTGGCTGTTTTGTATTTCCATCTATATATGAGGGGTTTGGATTACCACCATTAGAAGCAATGTCGACTGGTTGTCCGGTTTTAGTATCAAATGTTGGACCGATGCCAGAAGTTTCAGGCGAAGCAGCAATCTATTTTAATCCTAAAGATTCAAAAGAGCTAGCTGAAAAAATTAAATATGTAATGAATAATGCAGATGTTAAAAAGGAATTACAAATTAAAGGCTTACAGCAAGCTAAGAAGTTCTCTTGGGAAACAGCTGCTAATCAGTTAATTGTATATACAAAATCACTTAAAGGATAAATAGGTTAGAGTAGTAAATACAGGCTCTTTTATGAAAGGAAATTTATAACTATGAAAGTTATGCATATTGGAGAGTATGTAAAAGGTGGGGTAGCCACATACATTAAAGAAGTTATTTACTATCAAAAACAGTCACAAGATATTAATGATATATATTTGGTGGTAAGTAATACAAACTCAGATAAAGATTTTTATCTTCCGAAAGAAAAGGTAGTATTTTATAAATATCAAAGAAGTATAAAATATATGTTCAAAGCCATGTTACAAATAATAAATGAAATCAATCGTGTAAATCCCGATATTATTCACATCCATAGCACATTTGCAGGTTTTTTTGTAAGGGCGCCCTTGTTTTTAAAAAAACGGAAATTTAAGATAGTATATTGCCCACATGGCTGGGCTTTTTTAATGGAAATTTCTTATTTGAAGAAAAAAGTAATTATGATAGTTGAAAGACTTCTTACTTTTAAAACAGATAAAATCATTAATATTTCTCTTAATGAACAAAAAGAAGCAATGGATTTAAGGTTACCAATATCCAAATTGGAACTTATTAATAATGGTATAAGTACTGAAACTCGAAGTGGAATTCCTAGTTTATTAGTAAAGCAAAATAACATTAACCTTTTATTTGTTGGAAGATTTGATAGGCAAAAAGGTTTAGATATTCTAATTGAATTCTTTAAAAAGTATTCCCCTACTCATATACAATTGTATATTGTAGGTGACAGTGTTTTGGAAAAAAATGATATTGAAGTACCAAATAATATAATTAACGTTGGTTGGATAGATAACGAAGAACTAGATTCTTATTATAAGTTATTTGATGCGGTTATTATTCCTTCTAGATGGGAAGGGTTTGGATTAGTAGCTATAGAGGCAATGAAAAATAAAAAACCTATTATAGTAAGTGATAGAGGTGCTTTACCGGATTTAGTTAAAAAGGACAATGGTTATGTTTTTTCATTAAATAATCTGAGTACACTTCATGATATATTAGTTTCCTTAAACAAAGAAGAGTTAAGAATAAAGGGTTTAAACGGATATAACTACTTTATCAGTAATTTTACAAGTGACATAATGAATAAGAAAATTATCAATGTATATAAGAAAATACTACAAACAAAGTAGGTGGTAAGATGAATCTGGTTTTACTATCAGGCGGATCAGGAAAACGCTTGTGGCCACTTTCAAATGATTCACGTTCAAAACAATTTTTGAAAGTTTTGGAAGATAAAGAACAGAGTTTACAGTCCATGATTCAGCGTGTTTGGAGACAAATTGGCAATGTTGGTTTAAAAAATTCAACTGTTATTTCAACAGGTAAATCACAAGTAGATATAATTAATAGTCAACTTGAAGATCAAGCTAACTTAATTATTGAACCTTGTCGTCGAGATACATTTCCTGCCATCGCTCTAGCAGCAACCTACTTATATAGCGTAAAAAGAGTAAATTTAGAAGAAGTTGTGACGGTTTTACCTGTAGACCCTTATGTAGATGATAAATTCTTTACCAGGGTAAAAGACTTAGAAGAAGTAGTACAAAATAGTGATGCTCACCTTGCTTTATTAGGTGTTACACCAACATACCCATCTTCAAAGTATGGGTATATTGTTCCTACTGAAAGTGAGAATGAATATCGTTCAGTTCAACGTTTTACTGAAAAACCCTCAGAAGAACAAGCCGTTGAACTTATTGAACAAGGAGCGTTTTGGAATTGCGGTGTATTTGCATTTAAATTAGGATATGTGATTTCCTTGCTGGAAGAAAAAGGATTACCAATTAAATATGATGATTTATTAATAGAATATTCTCACCTTCCGAAAATTAGTTTTGATTATGAGGTAGTAGAAAAAACTGAAAACATTGTTGTTCTTCCATATGAAGGCTATTGGAAAGACCTTGGCACATGGAATACTCTAACCGAAGAAATGGCAACGAGTCAAATTGGTAAAGGTGTTATAAGTGAAGATAGTGAAAATGTTCATTTAATTAATGAGTTAGATGTTCCAATTACAGTACTAGGTGCATCTAATTTAGTAGTTGCAGCTAGTCCGGATGGGATTTTAGTTGCTGATAAAACAGCTAGTCCGCGAATTAAGGAATTGATTGGTGAGTTCGATAATCGTCCTATGTACGAGGAGCGCCGCTGGGGGTGGTACCGTGTCTTAGATTATTCGAAGTTTGAAGATAAAGAAGTATTGACCAAACGTATTTGTGTGGATGCTGGTAAAAACTTAAGTTATCAATTACATGATTATCGTGATGAAGTATGGACTATTATTAGAGGTGAAGGTGAATTTATTTTAAATGATGAGCTTAGTTTAGTAAAACCTGGTGATGTTTTTCAAATTAGATCGGGGGCGAAGCATGGAATAAAAGCCATTACTGATCTAGAAATAATTGAAATTCAAACAGGTTCACAATTAATAGAAGAAGACATCGTTCGTTTATTCATAACTTGGGATGAAATTCAAGATCACTTGTTGAGTGTAAAATGAAATAAGTTTCGGTATTCAATTAAATAAGTTTTTAAACATTTTAATTATATTGAGAAACCCCTTCTATTTCACAATTTTAACTCAATTATTGAATTTCATGGGTGGTGGAATTCTTCGACTATACACCCCTTCGGTTATGGGGGAAAGAGACATTTGGTATTTACGTTTTTTCACTCAATTGTTTATTTATGGGAAATTTCCAAACCTTTTGAAATCTCTTTAAAGACTCATAAAGACTTCATATATCAGGAAATTATTCTTTAGCTTAAAGTTACTCTAAAACAGTTAAGTTATTTCGATTCATAAATATCATCAAATGTTTTTTTACAACATTATCCTCGATTTTGTGTCTCCAGTCTTAACGTTTGAAATGGAGTCAAAAAAAAGTTTAAGAAATCTGGCAAGTTTCTATTTATCCATTTCATGAGCTCCATTAAAGAAATAATTAAAGATGTGATTGGAGGGGTGTTTTTGAGAGCTGAGATTTTTTGGTGGGTAAACCCCTACAAAATACTAGTGTTTTTCTTAATACCGATTTATATATTAATCTACTTTGTACAATTTGAAGGAACTGTATATTTTACTACTTTTTATTTTATTACTGGATTGTTATTTTTACTAAGCATTTCATTAGGCTCATTAATAGGTTCTAGAGTGCATATCAAAAAGACAAGCCCTATATATGTTTATAAGATTTATCTTGATTTATTATTCTGGCTTACGTTTATTTCATATGTAATTTGGTTTAGAGAGTTTATTTTTAATCCAGGTTTAATCATTGACATGATTGTTGGGGAAGTAAATTATACCGATATAAGAAACATGATATCCACTATTCCTGGGGTTACTACATTATCTCAACTAGGCATTGTCTATATTGTATTTTACATGTACCAATTTAAGTTTTATGAGCCGCAAGTTAGAAAGAAATACACCATTTATTTTGTGATTATTATTTCTATGACAGTGTTCCGATCTATAGCTTGGTCTGAACGATTAGCTTTGATTGAGATTGCTGTTCCCATTGTCGTCATTATATTTTCAAGGTACAAGAAAGCACGTTTTAGATCACTCATTAAAACAGCTCCTTATGTTGGAATAATACTAATGTATGCTTTGTTTTCTGTAACAGAGTATTTCAGATCTTGGAAGTCTTATTACCAGTATATTTATGATAACTTTTTCCATTTTACAGCCCAACGTGTATTGAATTACTACTACACTGCATTAAATAACGGTGCTGGATTTTTAGAGGAATCGGGTACCCCATCTTATCGCTTTGAACATACGTTGGATTGGATTTATAAATTTCCTATCATAGGTGAGAAGCTATCTGAAGCACTGCGAATTAAGTGGGATTACTCGAAGTTTTTAAACAGTTTTTTGACATCCGAATTTAATAATCCTTCTGGTATTTTTGTGTTTTTTTATGATATGAACGTGCCTTTAGCTCTAATCTTTATCTTTTTAATAGGTTCCATTATTGGCTACTTTTATAGAGGTTTCTTGAACCTTCAAGGCCTAGGAATGTTAATATATCCTGTGTTGTTTGTTGGTATTATTGAAATTATGCGTCAACCATACTTCACATCTTCCCGGTTTTTTCCTGTCGTTTTATTCATTATATTTGGTTCTTTGTTATTTAGGGTAAAAAAACTAAGGAAGTAATTGATTGGGAATTTAAGTAAATTAATAAGTAAACTTCTTTGTTTATAAAGTAACTGTTGAACTTAAGAATAATAGTGTAAAACACTAAAGCCAAGAGACCTCAATCTCTTGGCTCATTTTCATCTTCCTTAACTTTTAGCTTTTCCCTTAAATACTCCTCACTTATCTCATCCGCTTTCTTGGCCGATCTAAACAAACTAATAAAGAACAGTACACCTATTATCCAGAGAATAATAATGGTGATAACAATCATGATAGCACCTCGGTTTGTTTATCGTACCACCACTATACTGGATGTTAAGTAGAAAACTCAACCTTCTTCATGCTTATTAAATATTTCATTCCCGATCTGTTTCTGTAGTCCAATAAACACATCCATTAATGCTTCTTCTTTTGATGAACGTACTCCGGTGCCTTCAAGAACTATTTGCCTGGTAGCAAAAGCTTGAATATGTACCGAAAATTTACATTTATTTAATATAATTTTAAACCTATTGTGTTTCAATTGGACTAGGTCCAAATGCATAGGAGGTTTATAATTTGCACGATCATCAAGGAAGACGAATTTGCGAGATTGAAGGTTGTCAAGACAAACATTTTGCTAAGGGATATTGCAAAAAACATTATCAAAGATACAGAAGACATGGTGATCCTTTATATACTAAAAATTTCAAATATAAGCAAGAAAGAACAAGATTATTGACTTCAGCAGAATGTATAATAGAAGGATGTAATAATAATGTTTATGTAAAGAGGATTTGTTATAATCATTACTCCCAATTAAATAATCAAAGTTCTTTAGAACATTTAAACACTGAAAATTATTTAAATGGTGAAAAAAAGGAACTCAAACTGTGTCTGGCTTTTGGATGTAAAAAGTATGAAGTCATAGGAAGTTATTGTTTAGAGCACCACCAACTTTTCAAAAAATATGGTAGCCCTTATGTAGCTAAAACAATCGTATACTGCGGAATTAATAAATGTAAAAAAACCCATCACAAGAAGGGATTGTGTGATAAACATTACGATTTATTAAAAGAAACTATAAAAGCGGGCTACAATTAACCGAAAAGGTCCAGCGCCATATGAGGGAGATGAGGATTGCAAGCAAAAAGTGCAGAGAATTGCAGCGAAAAATACATAGGCTTGCAGCTCATTGTTTAAATTAATTTTCATTAGGGAATTTCACAGAAGAAAGGGCGTTTTTCAACCTATAACTTTCTCCTGTGAACGCTATAATATGTGCATGATGCACGAGTCGATCTACTAGGGCAGAAGTTAATCGATTATCACCAAAAACTCGATTCCATTGCCCAAATTCTAAGTTAGAGGTTACTTATAACGCTCTTAAGCCCCCTTTTTGTGCTTCCTTAGCCTTTAAGTGGAGAAGAAATGTTCAATAATCAACTATATTGGGAGGAATTGATTTGAGCCAAGCAGAGCAGATGATGAACGAATGGTTGAAGCATCGGAATGTACTGGAGGAATTACTAGAATCAATTAAGGACGAACATATTGATTTTAAGCCGTGGGACGGTGCCATGGCGCTCGGAGAACTCGCCTTGCATATTGCCGGATGGAATGATGTATTCGTTTCAATGGTCAAGACCGAAAAATTTGCTTCACCGGACATACCCAAATGTGAGACCATGGCAGACGTATGCAAAGCTGTAAAAGACTTTACTGAAAAAACGAAGGCTAGGTACGAATTGTTGACCGATGCAGAGTTGGAGGCCGAAAACAATTCGTCGCACCCGAAACTTCAGGGACCAAAAAAGAACTATCTTACGGCTATGTATGATCACGAGATTCACCATAAAGGCCAACTTTTCATGTATGCGCGTATGGCCGGTGTGAAAGAAGTGCCGTTTTTCCGCTAATTTTCGAGAATTAATCCAGGAGGGCAGCCTTAGCCTATCTTCTTATTTTTTCCAAATAAAGTTGTTCCTTTTATTATCAAGACCTAAATTTAGAAAAACAAAAAACATAAGCTATTTGACATATTGTACATGACTAATATGTCAAATAGCTTTTTATTTTTCTTCATCAGTCTTCATTTTTCTCAAGACGAACACAAGAAAGCGCCCAATTTTGAATAAACCTCATGTAAAAGCCATATTGATAATGGATTAATTACCTAACTTAACCAAAACCACCCTATAGAAAATAGTCCATCTTTTTCAGCTTAACGTTATTTTGAGGAATTTTTTTCCAGAATTTGCTGTAAATATTCTTCCGATTTTCCTTTTGGGATACTAAGGCTTTCCCACTCCTCGTTTTTTAATTGCTTTCCAATATAAACGATTTGTCCTATATGATAAGCGATATGTGCCATCTGTCTCTCTATCGCTTCAAGTACTGTATGAGCTTCACCACGAATATAAACAGTTTTTAATAAATCTTGTTCTCCCAGATCACTTAATGTTGCAAAAAGTCTGTTCCAGCCGATTTCCCAAATCGTGATCAGTTCATGCTTTGATAAGATCGTATTAATAAATTCTTGATCGCGATTCCTATCGGGCTTTTCTCCATCTGTCGTTAAAAAATCAGACCATCTTGATACCATATTTCCGCTTAAATGTTTAACGATAACAGCAACACTATTCGATTCTTTGTTTACTATCCAATGAATATCGTTTTCTGATAATTGACTTATTGCTTTATCTCCAAGACTTTTAACGCTTTTAAATCCTTCTTGTACAACTTTCAAATACTCATTTCCAAGACTCATTGGAATCCCCCCTTGTGGTTTTCAAGTAAACTTCTTGATAGTTAAATCATTTCGATTTCCATAAACATTTCCTTCCCTAATTCAACAATTTGTCCGATACATAATTAAAGAGCCCAATCCTTGCTGTGCGGGAATTGGCACATTTGTATAATAAGATGAGTAACAGTATTCAGAACTCATGAATTAAGAAAACTTTTTATGGCAGCTAAGAAAGCTGGTAAATTAGCTTCATGCACAAAATGCCCAGCATCCTCTATCGTTACAAATTCGCAATTCGGAATAAGCTCAGAAACTTCCTGCAGTTTGTTTTGAGGGATATGACTGGAACCACCTCCGCCTATAATAAGAGTCGGCATGATTATTTCGGTAAGACGCGACCACCATTCGGGATTGGGTTCATTAAGTTGCCGTAGAATCGAAGGCACAACAAGCCAATCAAACGGTAGGGGATCAGTCGGTTTAGAAGGAACTTCGATCGGCTTATCCGCAAAAGGAGGAGGAGTGTCTTCAACAATCAACCGCTCTATCCTTGACGGAAATGTTTCCGAGAAAAGATAGGATACAGTTCCCCCCATGGAATGACCCATTAGCGTAAACCGTTCCAAATTCATAGCATTCGCAAAATGAAGCAAGTCATCGCACATGAGTTCAAAACTGTATGTACTAGTTCTCGCACTCCCACCATGACCCCGTTGGTCTAAAGCTAAAACGCGGTATTTTTTTCCTAAAACAGCAGCGGCTTGATCCCATGATTCTGCACTTTTTCCTAGCGCGTGAAGTGCAACAATTGGTGGTGCAGATGGTTCCCCACTCTCGCGATATTGAAACGTGAGTCCATTCAAATCAATTTGATTCACCCGTGTCTCCATCTCCGGTCATCTCCTCCTAGGATAGGTTTCGTCATTTGAAACCCGATCTATTTAATGTCCATACCTATATATTCAGCGACTGTGCGAATATTTCCTTCTTAAACCCTTCTGCCCTTTAGTTGATATTCTGTTTCTCATAAAATTTGTCTCGTTGTTCTTTGTTACTAGTTCCTTTGCGTAGTAACTAGGCAAAAATAGCGGAGTATCTTTTAGAAAAAACAAAGGAACTAAAGATAGAAGAAACTAAAAGACACAATAATATATAAAATTGCAAGCACAAAACCATATCATTTTATAAGAATTTTTAAAAGAAACCGTTTACTTTTTAAAATATACATGGTACCATTCTTTTATAACTTGTAGGACATGTTACAAGAGAGGTTAGGAAATTGGGATTAAACTCCATTGATAAACAAAATATTGTCAATACTGTTTATGAGCAGTTAAAAGAAAATATCGCAAATGGTAACTGGGCTCCTGGAAGTAAAATTCCTTCTGAGTCACAATTGCAGAAAATGTTTAATGTCAGCCGTGTCAGTATCCGAAGCGCAATACAACGTCTTAGGGATTTGGGGATTGTTGTCACTTATCAGGGTAAAGGGACGTTTGTTTCTGAAAAGATTGGTAAGATAGGGATCAATGATTTTAATCTTATTATGCATCTTAGCGAGAAAGAATTTTTGGATATGATGGTCTTTCGGCAGACGATTGAATACAAGTGTATCGATTTAGCTGTAAAAAATGCCACAAAGGAAGATTTTGAAAACATTGAGGAAACTTTGAATCAAATGTTTCGCTATCGAGATGATTATAAGAAATATTCAGAAGCAGATTTTAATTTTCATCTAGCCATTGCCAAGGCTTCAAAAAATACAGTTTTTTATCATGTCGTTCATTCGATCCGTGATCTTTACTATCAGTATTTAGAAGAGTTAAATCGGGTAATAGGGGTAACATTGGAAAGTATTGAAGTGCATCTGCAATTATTCAGAGCCATTCAGAATAGAGATGCCGAAAAAGCAAAAGAGATTCTTAACAAGGCCATGGAAGATAATATTGAGAGTATCAAAAAAATAAAAGATTCAAAAAAATAATTTACCTCTTAGGAGGTAATATTTTTTAAATAAACTTGTAGGACAACTAACAAGTATTGCGATCCTGCAAACCAACAGATTTTGGAAGGAGTCATAAAATGAACAATTTAGAAATTCGTGATGTAAAAGTGATTTTAACTGCGCCTGGGGGAATTGATTTAGTTGTAGTAAAAGTCGAGACAAATGAACCTGGGTTATACGGATTAGGGTGTGCTACCTTTACGCAACGAATTTTTGCAGTGAAATCAGCAATAGAGGATTATCTGAAACCGTTTCTTATTGGAAAAGATCCTAGAAGAATCGAAGATATTTGGCAGTCATCCAATGTAAGCGGATACTGGAGAAATGGTCCTATTATGAACAATGCTCTATCTGGAATTGATATGGCACTTTGGGATATAAAGGGGAAAATGGCAAACCTGCCTGTCTATGAACTATTAGGCGGGAAATGCAGAGATGGAATTCCTCTTTATCGGCATGCGGATGGTGCTGATGAAATGGCTGTTGAAGAAAATATCCTATCACTTATGGAAGAAGGTTATCAGTATGCGCGATGCCAAATGGGAATGTACGGGGGGAGTGGAACTACTGATAAACGCTTAATTGCAACCATGTATGAAAAATCTACTAAAATCGTGCCAAAACGGTCACCAAAAAATTCATTGGCGGGATGTTATTTTGACCCTGAAGCTTATGCGAAAAGCATTGACAAATTATTTGACCATTTACGCTCTAAAATAGGATTTAATATGGAATTTATTCACGATATTCACGAAAGAATTCCACCAATTGAAGCGGTAAGATTAGCAAAAAAATTAGAGCCTTATCACCTCTTTTTCCTAGAAGATCCTGTGGCACCGGAAAATATTGAATGGCTGCAAATGATTAGACAACAAACTTCAACTCCTATTGGAATAGGAGAACTATTTACGAATGTTAATGAGTGGAAGACCTTAATAGCAAATCAACAAATAGATTTTATCAGATGTCATGTAAGTTCTATCGGAGGAATTACGCCAGCTAAAAAATTAGCCACATTTAGCGAATTATACGGTGTACGAACAGCTTGGCATGGACCAGGAGATATTTCTCCTGTAGGGGTTGCGGCTAATCTTCATTTAGATTTAAGCTCTCCGAATTTCGGCATTCAAGAATGGACTCCATTTAATGATGCCCTGCAAGAAGTTTTCCCTGGATGTCCGGTAGTTGAACAAGGGTTTGCCTATGTAAATGACAAGCCAGGTTTAGGGGTGGAGATGAATGAAGAAAAGGCAAAAAAATTCCCTGTTGCTGGTGGAATTCCTTCCTGGACATTAGCCCGCACGCCAGATGGAACAGCTGTCAGACCATAAAAAATTAATTGATTTATATTTTTAAGAGTTGAGCGATAAACAGGCTAAAAATCTACCATTAGAGGTGTTTTATGAAAACAGGAATCTACTATTCACCAAAAAATGTTGGGACAACCACTTTGGAAAAGCCGGCAATCAAAGAAAATGAAGCACTCGTTAAAGTGTCTTATGCCGGGATTTGTGGAACGGATATGATGATCTATTCTGGTCAGCATCCAAGGGCAGAAGCCCTTCTAATCATGGGGCATGAATTTTGTGGCATG
This sequence comes from Metabacillus arenae, assembly GCF_014773385.1. Taxonomy (GTDB): domain Bacteria; phylum Bacillota; class Bacilli; order Bacillales; family Bacillaceae; genus Metabacillus_D; species Metabacillus_D arenae. The sequence goes on from NZ_JACXAI010000035.1 coordinate 38,214, forward strand.
GTTGACGAGATTGGAGACGGCCATGATTTTCAGAAAGGTGACCGTGTGATTGTTGAGCCGCTTCTGAATTGCGGCAAATGTGCTGCCTGTAAGGTAGGTCAGGTTCACGTTTGTGCTAATCTCAAGTATATAGGCATTGACAAAGATGGCGGGTTTACGGAATATGCCACAATACCTGTCGACCGCCTGCACCGTCTGCCTGACAATGTAACCGATGAAGAGGCAGCATTAACTGAACCGCTTTCTGTAGCCATCCACACCGTTCGCCGGTCTAGTTTAAAAGTGGGCGATACGGTAGCGATACTAGGGGCAGGACCGATTGGCTTGTTAATCGGCTTAATGGCTAAAGAGGCGGGAGCAGGTGAAATTTTCATTTCAGATGTAAGCCCTTACCGTCTGAGAGTTGCCGCTGAAATGGGTTTTACGGCGATAAATGCCGCTAATGAAAGTATCGTGGAAAAGGTGAAGTCCCATACTCGCGAAGTTGGTGCTGATGTCGTCTTCGAAGTAGCAGGGAATCAGATAACTGCCGATCAAATGATAGATTGCATCAAGTTTCAAGGGCAGATTGTCGTTGTTAGTGTTTACAAGAAAGCCCCAGTGATCAATCTGGCAAAAATGCATTTCCAAGAAATTTCATTAACGACGACAAGATGCTATAGTCCAGATGATTTTACTAAAGCAATAAAGCAATTGGAACAGAAAACAATCGATGTTAATCCAATTATTTCTCATATCTTACCGTTAGATGAAATTGAAAAAGGGTTTGAATTAATGGAAAATCCGGAAACGTCTTTAAAAATATTATTCCATCCTTAAGGAGATGAAAGTAATGAAACAATCTTTTGACTTAGGAAACAAAGTAGCAGCTGTAACTGGCGGCACAAGAGGCATTGGAAAAGCGATTGCTCTGGGCCTGGCTGAAGCGGGAGCAGATATCGCCTTGCTGCAGCGCTCAATAGAAAATACTGCTGTTAAAGAGGAAATTGAAAAACTGGGTGTCAGATGTGAAATCATTCAGTGCGACCTAGATCACCTTGAGCAGGTAAAGAATGCGGTTCCGGAAACAATTAAAAGGCTGGGCAGTCTTGATATTCTAGTCAACAATGCTGGAATACAACGGCGATCCCCTGCTGTTGATTTTTCCGAAGAAGATTGGGACAGCGTCCTTCAGGTTAACCTCAAGGCTGTTTGGTTACTTTGCCAGCAGGCTGGAAGACATATGGTTCCTAAACAAAGCGGCAAAATTATTAATATCGCTTCACTTGTTTCCTTTCAAGGCGGTCTGTATGTGCCAGCTTACGCATCAGCTAAAGGGGCCGTTGCTCAATTGACAAAAGCACTGGCAAATGAATGGTCCGTGCATGGCGTTAATGTTAATGCCATTGTCCCAGGTTATATTGCGACTGAAATGAACACGGCGTTGATTGATGACCCTGTTCGAAGCAAGCAGATTTTAGAAAGAATTCCTGCAGGACGTTGGGGGAATCCAGAAGATTTCAAGGGCACAGCCGTATATCTAGCGTCTGAAGCATCAAATTATGTTCATGGTCATTTGCTGGCGGTTGATGGTGGCTGGCTGGGACGGTAAATGAACCTACACCAAATTGTAAGCATAATCAGTAACCTTTATTCAAAAAATGATTTCTATTAAACGATAATTTCCGGGATGGTTATCGGATTGAATAAAATATCGGTAAAAGGGGAGAAGTAGTGTGAGTGTTGAAAGAACGGCAATGACTAAAAAAGAAACAATTCCAGTACTAGAGAAAAAAACAAACATTCGCTGGATCATCGTTTCGATGTTATTTTTTGTTACTACGATCAACTATGCGGATCGAGCAACTATTTCAATAGCAGCGGCACCTTTACAAAATGATCTAGGTATAAATGCAGTTACTATGGGATATGTGTTTTCTGCTTTTAGCTGGGCTTATGCATTTGGTCAAATTCCAGGCGGCTGGATATTGGATAAATTCGGAACAAAGAAAGTACTTTTCTGGAGTCTTTTTCTTTGGTCTTTCTTCACTTTATTACAAGGGTTTGTCGGATTTTTCAATGCAGGTACAGCAATTGTGATGTTATTCATACTTAGATTTATCGTAGGGCTTGCAGAAGCCCCTTCGTTCCCTGGGAATAGCCAAGTAGCAGCTTCTTGGTTTCCGAATGATGAGCGAGCAACAGCATCTGCCATTTTTAGTGCATCCGCCTTTTTTGCCATCATTGTTTTTAACCCATTAATGTCTTGGATTACACAATCCTTTGGTTGGGAATATGTATTTATCGTAATGGGGGCAGGTGGCATCTTAATTGCTTTTACTTGGTTAAAAGTTATTTATAATCCAAAAGAGCATCCACGAGTCAATCAAGCTGAACTGGACTATATTGAGCAGGGCGGCGGTCAATTAGATATGATGGCTAAGGTGGCCAATAAAAAAAGTGGCCCAAATTGGTCACACATAAAACAGTTACTTAAAAGTCGTATGTTAGTTGGCGTTTATATTGGTCAATATTGTATCTCAACACTTACGTATTTCTTTATGACCTGGTTCCCGGTTTATCTTATTCAAGAACGTGGCATGTCCATTCTCGAAGCTGGTTTTGTAGCCTCCTTGCCAGGGCTTAGTGGGTTTCTAGGCGGAGTTTTAGGCGGTTTGTATTCTGATTATCTTTTGAAAAAAGGAAAATCGCTTACGTTTGCTCGAAAAACTCCTATTATTATTGGGATGATTCTTTCAAGCAGTATGATCGCTTGTAATTATACCGATGTGGAATGGCTTGTAGTCGGCATTATGGCTCTCGCTTTCTTTGGTAAAGGATTTGGGCAATTAGGCTGGGCTGTTATGGCTGATAGTTCTCCAAAAGAAATTGGCGGTTTAAGCGGCGGTCTATTCAATACATTTGGTAATATTTCTGGTATCACTACACCTATTATCATTGGTTATATAATTGCAGCAACAGGCTCTTTTAATGGTGCTTTGGTCTTTGTAGGTGTAAATGCATTAGTTGCTATGTTTAGTTATCTGTTTATTGTTGGTGAAATTAAACGTATTGAATTAACAGATCCCGCTAAATGAACAATGATGTGAATGAATACAAGAGTTAAAACGTGATTTATCCCCTTAAGCACTTCAGGAATTTCTACTCAGTGAGGAATTATAACGAGAAAGCTTCCTCATTCGAAATGTAGTAATTATTCTTGAACTACCCGGTAGTTTAATTCATAGAAACTGCTCATTAGATCGCAATTAAATGAAGTTTGATCATTCACGATCTGGCAAATAAGGATTACAGAAATGATTATAAAAGAAAGATTTAATTGAATAGATTAAAAGCGTGTTTTGATCAATCTTTTTCAAGACACGCTTTTTCTATTTGCTCTTTTATCAAGGTTTTAGAGTATTAAACAAACGTTTGATTCAAGGCTGCACATGTACTGAGGTAGAGAAACTGGATATAGTTGCACAGATAGAAAACGGTTGCATATGAAACTAATCATCATATATACTAGTCTTATGAAAATAAATTACATTTAGATGGGAAATGTGATGAGTAATTTCTTTGAGAAGGCTCAACAGTTTGGAAAGTCGTTTATGCTGCCGATTGCCGTTCTTCCGGCAGCCGGATTATTGTTAGGGATTGGAGGAGCGTTGTCTAATCCAAATACAATTTATTAGATGGTTTAGCGTTTATGATGGCTCATATGTTTCAAATCACGATCGGACAAACCTTCTCTGGCGGCTTTATTGATTTTGTTTTGTTTGGGATTTTGCAAGGAAATGAGAAAACGAACTGGCTGATGGTTCCAGTGATCGGGATTCCTTGGTTCTTTGTCTATTATTTCTCCTTTTCCTTCTTGATCAAGAAGTTTCAATTAAAAACGCCAGGAAGAGAAGATGAGGAAAGCGGAGTTGTTATTCGGAATAAAACGGAACGAGCGGAAGCGATCCTAACAGGTCTTGGCGGAGCTGATAACTTAACGAACATTGATTGCTGTGCAACGAGATTGAGAGTATCTGTTAACGATGTTGGCCAAATTAATGAGGATCTTTTGAAGCAAACCGGCTCTCGCGGAGTCGTCAAGAAAGGAAATGGTGTTCAAGTCATTTATGGACCAGACGTCACCATTATTAAAAATGAATTAGAAGAAATCGTAGGTGAAAAATAATGATACTAGATACAATAAAAAACGGATTAGTCGTTTCATGTCAGGCATTAGAGAACGAACCATTACACAGCTCATTCATTATGGGGAAAATGGCACTAGCAGCAAAACAAGGCGGTGCCAAAGCAATTCGTGCCAACTCAAAAGAAGACATTATTTCAATTAAAAAAGAAACAGGGTTACCTGTGATCGGCATTGTGAAGCGGGACTATGAGGATAGTGAAGTTTTTATTACCGCTACGAAAAAAGAGATCGATGAACTTATTGAAAGCGGCTGTGAAATGATTGCCCTTGATGCTACATTAAGAACACGTCCCAATGGGGAAACCTTTGAAAATTTAATCACCTATATTCGAAACCAAGCGCCGTCAGTTTCGATCATGGCTGATATCTCTTCTTTAGCGGATGCAATAGAAGCTGAGAGGCTGAAGGTAGATTGCCTTTCTTCGACTTTGTATGGTTACACAAATGAGACAAAAGGGTGTAAACTGTATGAGAACGATTTTGAGTTTTTAAAAAAGCTAGTCGAACTGGCCTCACTCCCAGTCATTGCAGAAGGAAACGTGCTAACTCCGGAAATGGCGAGAAGAGTACTTGAAATGGGTGCTTATTCCGTAGTAGTTGGAGGAGCTATCACGAGACCGCAGCAAATAACGGCAAGGTTTATTGAAGAAATTCAGTCATAATTTTCTGTTATTTTCTAAGATCATATTCATTACGGCAATCGGCGATTCGCCGGTTGCTTCTAGTTAAACTTCAAATAAAGGTAGGATCTCATGGAAACCGTATTGAAGGAAATTCAGTCTAAATATGCTTCTTTTTCTGATAAAGAACGAAATATTGCCGATTATCTTTTGTCTTCACCTGAGGAGGCATCGAGAAGCCACATTCATGAAATCGCGGCTCTTACTGGAGTTTCAGTTGCCACCATCACCCGCTTTGCCAAAAAGGTATCGTGCCGGAATTTTGTTGAGCTCAAGGTCAAGCTCGCTCGGGAGTCCAAGGTGCCGGAGGAAGGTCAAGATGTGGATGACCTCTTGAAACACCAATATGAAGAGATGTTTTCAGATATTCAAGCTTTATCAGGAAAAGCGGCATTAACCAATGTACTAACCATGATTGAAGCTGCCTCGCGTGTGTATATATACGGATTAGGAAGCTCAGGTCTTGCTGCCCAAGAACTAAATTACCGGCTGAGCAGGATGGGATTTACATCAGAAGCCGTCACAGACCCGCATTTAATGGTCATTCGCAGTACGTTATTAAATGAAAACGACCTCGTCCTGGCATTCTCAAGATCAGGTCAAACACGAGACCTTTTAAAATCTATCAAAAAAGCAAAAGAACAAAACGTAAAATTAGTCAGCATTACGGCCTTCGGTGAATCAGAGCTTGCCAAGCTGTCAGATGAGGTCCTCTGGACGATCCATCCCATTCGAACCGGCTACCTTTCCACAGGCCTTGATATGAGTGCTCTCTTTCTCATTGACCGGCTTAGCCTGCACTTTTTGGAGAATCCGGAGCGACGTAAAATCTATGATCAAACCGTTGAGGCGATTACGGTTCAAACTCAATAAAGGAAGTAGAGGCTGTGTTTTATAGCACAGTCTTTTTAGCTTAATTATGGCATCTTTTTTATAATATTGTTTTTTTGTATGTAGGAGCTCCACCTATTTTAATTAAGATTTTTTTAATATTTTATTGTATAGGATTTGGATCTGGCTCATCCGCAGTTTTTTCTATTTTGACTTTTTTCTTATTAGCTCTTTTTCCAGGGATTTCTTTTCTAAAGTCTTTTAATATTGCAAATGACATCATAATCAGGACAAAGGTCAACGGAAATGCACTGACAATGATGGCAGTTTGCATAGCACTAAGTCCGCCTGAGAGCATTAATACAATCGCAGAAGCGGACAGGAACAGTCCCCAGATAATTTTCACAAAATTAGGTGGATTCAAGTCACCCTTTGCGGTTTGCATACCTAATACGAATGTGGCAGAATCAGCTGACGTAACAAAAAATGTGGATATAAGTAATAGTGTAACAATAACCAAAGCACCTGAAAATGGCAAGCGATCATATACAAAAAATAAAGCGGTCTCTAGGCTTTGCCCCGATATATTGACACCTTCAAAATACTCAAGATAGATAGCTGTCCCTCCAAATACACAAAACCAAAAAGCACAAACAAGCGTAGGTATTACAAGAACAGCAATCATAAACTCACGAACAGTTCTCCCTTTAGAAACACGGGCGATAAATGTACCAACAAATGGCGCCCACGCAATCCACCATGCCCAGTAAAAAATCGTCCAACTCTGGATCCAAGAAGCTTGTTCTTGGTTGAAGGGGGTAAGTCTTAATCCCATACTAGGCAGTTGTTGAACATAGCTGCCTAGTGTCGTTGTAAACAAATCAAGTACAAACCCCGTTGGACATAAGATTAAGAATACAATCAACAGAATGACTGCTAAAACTAAATTTGCATTACTTAAATATTTAATTCCTTTTTGGAGACCCGTACTTGCCGAAAGCAGAAAAAGAACTGTTACAATTGCAATAATAATAAGCTGGATCGTAAAGTTGTTTGGTACCCTAGCAACATAATTTAAACCTCCATTTATTTGAGCGGCTCCTAATCCTAAGGAAGCTGCAACACCGAAAATTGTTGCTAAAACTGCTACTACATCAATAATTGTACCAATATTTCCTTTTGCCCTTTCTCCCAATAGCGGCAATAAGGTAATACTCATTAAGCCTGGCTGCTTTTTTCTAAATTTATAATAAGCCAAGACAAGTGCGATGACAGCGTAAATGGCCCATGCATGAAATCCCCAATGCATATAAGTATATCTTATGGCAACTTTAGCTGCTTCTGGTGTACCTCCTTCTCCCATAGGTGGTTTCGCAAAGTGTGAAATTGGTTCGGAAACACCGAAGAAAAGTAAACCAATTCCCATACCGGCACTAAATAACATTGCAAACCATGTTGGACGGCTAAAGTCTGGTTTGTCCTCTTCTGTACCTAGTTTGATTTTTCCATATTTACTAAAAATCAAAAATAATGCGAAAAGAAGAAAAAACGTAGTCGATAACTGATAAAACCAGCCAAATGTATCTAGAAAAAAAGCTTTCATTTCATCCATCATTTCACCTAATTGAACTGGTGCAACCACGCCCCAGATCACAAAAGCACTCGCAATAACGAGGGAAATCCAAAATACATTTGATACCTTGTTCACTGTAGACACCTCCCTGCTATAAATTTCAAGTTAAGATATCGTTATATTTCCCGAATATAATGATAATAATGAGTGTTTTTGTTAAGGTTGTGATAAGAAAGAAACCTATATGGATTATCGCGGGGTCAATATCTATAGTACACCTAAAGCAGAAAGTACGGACAATAGTATGATTTTCGATTTTAAAGGATCAGGCTTCAATTTATTCGGAGCGACTCCGGATGCATTAATCGACGTGTATATTGATGACCAATTAATGGATGAGCATTTTAGAATTTATTCTAAAGGAGACAGACAAACATCTTATCACATTCGGGGACTTAAAAATACTAAACACACGGACAAAGTGGTTGTTATAGGCGGTACTTTTGTTTTGGACGGAATTGATGTCATTCAGGAAGAAACAAAGTTGAAGTAAATAAAGAAAAACTGCAGCAATTGTATGAGGCAAATAAAGAAAAAGACACATAAACACTACACCAAGGAAAGATGGAAACCCTTGGAGAAGGACTCGAGAGTCACTATAGGATGAGTCCTTCTTCTGGATATGATGTTGAAATTAGTTGATCACTATTTTGCCTATTTTTGTTTGTTAAGTAACTAGAGATCGTTTCAAAGCAATTATCGCGGTAGAAAGCATGCAGCTCATCATCATTTCGCATGAGCCATTGAATAAGGGATCCGTCAATTAGAGCACGGATTGCGTAGGAAGCTTTATCAATATTAACATTAGCGAATGTTCCTTCTTTTTGCCCTAGTTGAACGATCTCACGTCCGATTGACCAGCAGTTTTCATAAAATTGATCATTGATTTGACGAAACTGCTCATTATGATTAGATTGGGAAAGGAATTCAAGATAGACTCGATAAAACTTGCGGTTATCGCTTGGGCTGGCAAACGCTGTATTAACATAGGCACGCAATTTATCAAGTGCAGTATGCTCATTACTGATTGCTGCATGTTCATTTTTATAAATTTTTCCGGTAACCCACTCTAATAGATGACAAAATACATCTTCTTTATTTTGGAAGTAGTAACTTGTCACACCTTTGCTCACATCAGCATAGTCGGCAATGTCCTGCAAGGTCACGTTGTCAAACCCTTTTTCAAAAACAGCTTGAAAGGCAGCCCGTAAAATTTGCTTACGCCGTTTCGCAGCCTTATTACTCATTCGGAAGCACCATCCTTTCTCTATTAAATATATTATACACGAAAAATGACCAGACAAAATATTTTTTATGATGACTGGTCAAAATTATATTGACTGGTCAAAAAAAATAAAATATAATCGAAGTGTAAATATTCTAAAAATTCATCCTTACTAGTTTGATTGGAGGAATGGTATGGCCATGAGACATAGATAAAAGGAGTAAATAAACAAAAGAAAAACGATGAAAAGAGGTGCGTATATGAAAGGGCAAGAGCTTGAGGCATTATTACATCCTGTTCAATCTGTTGCAATTTTTGGTGCAAATTATCGTTTCGCATGCCAGATAATGATGGAAAACTTAAAGAATTTTGGATTTAAAGGAGATATGTTCTTAGTTAATCCGAAGTATGACGAAATTAATGGTATGAAATGTTATCATACACTTCAGGAAATTGGAAAGCCAATTGATGTTGTTGTTGGACTTGTCAATCCATATTTGATGATGGAAGTTACCCGTGTTGCCGGTGAAATGGGGGCAAAGCTTCTCGTCATTCCAGGCGGAGGATATGGTGAAAGCGGTCCAGAAGGTAAACGAATTCAAAACTCAATTCTTGAAGAAGCAGCAAAAACGGGGATGAGAGTCTTCGGACCAAACTGCATGGGTTATATCAATATGCATAATCAATTTACTCCTTATATTGGAACATTACACAGACCTAAGCGTCCGCTTCGAAAAGGGCCGGTTTCCATCGTATCACAAAGTGGTTCCGTCCTTGATGCCTTTATTGCTTCACGTCTAGGCTTAAGTCGAATTTATTCGACAGGAAATGAAGCGGATCTTAAAATGAGCGACTATGTCGAAGTGCTGGCAAAAGATCCGGAAACATCCATCATTATTTTATATATTGAGGCGATTCGCAACCATGAACACTTTTTGAAAGCGCTTGATTTATGCGGCAAATACAGAAAGCCTGTTATTGCATTGAAGACTGGGAAAACACAAAAATCATCAGCGATGGCAAATGCGCATTCCGGAGCACTTGCTGGTGACTATAAAGTTGAGAAACATGTGCTTAAGGAGCATGGCGTCATCTTTGTTAATGATATCGATGAAGCTGTCGCGGCGGCACAAATGCTGTCGCAGCCGTATTTACCTCCCAAAAACACGTTATCCGCCATTACTGTATCAGGAGGACAAGCTGGCATAGCTCTTGATTTAGCTGAAGAATATGGCATCGATTTTCCGGAATTATCAACAGAAATTCAGCAGGAACTACAAAACGAATTGCCTGAACTTGCGCCATTCTCCAATCCGCTGGATGCTTGGGGGAAAAGTAAAAAAGAGTTTTCTGAAGTATCAAAAACGTGCTTAGAATACCTTGCTAAAGATCATAATATCGGCATTGTTTCTGTTGCGATTGATGCGCCGATCGGTCAAGGAGATCATGAATTTAGTTTTACAGGTACGCCGGCCAAGCATCTTGCCCAATTAAGAAAAAATACAGATAAACCTCTTGTCTATTTTGCACACATTCATACCGAGTTTGATCCGCGTGTCCTGTCCATTTTAGATGAAGCAGGCATTCCGGCCATACAAGGTACTCGCAACGCATTGGCGGCATGCCGGGCATTGTTCCAGTATAAGGCGTTTTTAGCGAAGAGAGAAAAGGCGCCGATCTATTCCGTTAATGAAATCACTTTTGAAGAACAGCGGATCTTACTTCATGATGACGGCGGCAGGAAGCTTCTTGAAGATAATGGTTTTCCATCACCGCCTGAAAAAGTAGTAGCAAGCATTGATGAAGCGATCGAAATTTCAGAAAGAATCGGTTATCCAGTCGTATTAAAAGCGCAGGGGTTAGCCCATAAATCTGATGTTGGAGGAGTAGCGCTCAATCTTCAAAACGCGAAAGAATTAAGAGAAGCTTGGAACAGCATGATAAGCTTAAACTCACCAAATTACTTGGTACAGGCTATGATTAATGATGGGTTTGAAACGATTCTTTCCTATAAAACAGATTCGCGCTACGGGCCGGTGGTCATTTTTGGACTGGGCGGGATTTATACGGAACTGCTAAAAGACGTTGTTCTGGCCGTTCCGCCAATTACAACCGAAAAGGCGGAGAAAATGGTACAAAGCATCGAGGCCCTATGGAAGATCGTTCATGGATACCGCGGTAAGCCGCCGCTTGATTTAGAAGAATTGCTTGATGCCATTGTAAAAATGGGGAACATGGCGGAAAAACATTATGAAGAAATTGTCGAGTTTGAAATCAATCCATTACGTGTCCGCACAAAAGGAAAAGGAGTAATGGCACTCGATGTCCTTGCATCAGTCAAACAAACTAGTTCCATTAAAGCTGGAACACTAATTGGCTGATCGTGTAAAGACTTAAGAACGCTTCGATTCACGATAAACTATGAAATGAGGGAAAAAAATGGAGACAACAATTGTAAAGGATTTCAAAAATATTAATTTAAAAGTGGAAAATCGTGTTGCGTATATTGCGATTAACAATCCACCGGCAAACGCGATGAGTTCAGAAACGGTCAGCGGCTTATCGGCAAGCATTGATTATGTGGCAAGTGAACCGGAAGTAAAAGCAATCGTCATTACAGGAGAAGGAAAATTCTTTGTGGCAGGTGCTGATATTAAGGAATTTGTGTCAGCATTTGATAGTGAAGAAAAAGGAAGAGCACTTTCTGTGAATGCACAGGCTGTTTTAAATAAAATCGAACAACTTAAAAAGCCGGTCATTGCGGCGATTAACGGGGCATGCTTGGGCGGTGGTTTAGAGCTTGCCATGAGTTGCCACATGCGCATTGCGGCAGATGAATCGAAACTTGGACAACCTGAGCTGAACTTAGGATTAATTCCTGGATTTGGCGGTACTCAGCGTCTGGCACGCCTGACAAATAAGTCAAAAGCTCTCGAATTAATTCTGACTGGTCAATTTATTGGCGGGAAGGAAGCAGAATCGATAGGTTTAGTAAACAAATCCGTACCTCTTGCGGAGCTGATGAATGAAGCGAAACAGCTTGCTGAAGCCATTGCTCTTAATAAAAGCCAGCCGTCTGTTGCAGCGACTATTGAAGCTGTAAATAAAGGATTGGAAACAACATTGGATGAAGGGCTAGAAATTGAAGCAGATCTTTGGGCAAAGTTGTTTACGACCGAGGATATGAAAGAAGGAGTCAGCGCTTTCATTGAAAAGCGGAAGGCTGAATTTAAAGGTAAGTAATGAATGGGTGTGCGGCGTCATGTGAAGCTGATGCCGCATAACTCCAGCACTAAAGGGGGATTTGGTCATGGATAAGGTATACGAGCTGTTAATGCCAAATGTCGTATTATATGGGGTCGGGGCACTGAAAGAAGTGGGTGAACAAGCAAAAAAGCTTGGGAATAAAGCTCTTATTATAAGTGATGCAATCATGCAGAAAATTGGTAATGTCGATACTTGCGAAACATATTTACAGCAATCCGGGGTTCCATATGGAAAATATTTAGGCGTAGATACAGAGCCGACGGATATTCATGTGAAAGAAGCTTTAGAGAAATGTATGAATGAAGGATGCGAAATCATAATCGCAATTGGCGGGGGCAGCTGCATCGATACGGCAAAGGCTGTTGCTGTTTTACGGACTAATGAGGGAACAATCGCTGATTATTTCGGTACACAAAAACCGTTTAAGAATAAGCCGCTACCTTTCATTGCAATTCCGACAACGGCCGGAACCGGTTCAGAGGTCACAAAAGTAACGGTGATTACAGATACGCGAACAGATGTGAAAATGATGCTTTCAAGACCTGAACTGTTACCTCAAGTTGCGATTGTTGATCCGAAGCTGACCATTTCTTGTCCAAAAGGTGTCACAGCCGCGACAGGTGTTGATGCGCTTTGTCACGCAATCGAGGCGTTCATTTCAAAAAAAGCACAGCCAGTCACTGACACGTTAGCTTTATCAGCCATTGAAAACATTATGACATACATTCGCCGCGTATATAATGACGGTCATGATATGGAAGCGAGAGAGAAAATGGCACAAGGGGCAATGCTTGCGGGAATAGCGTTTTCAAATGCATCTGTTGCCCTTGTACACGGCATGTCACGTCCAATTGGCGCAATCTTTCATGTCCCGCACGGCATTTCAAATGCAATGCTGCTTTCGGCAGTACTTGAATTTACAAAAGAAGCTGCAGTAGAGCGTCTTGCTGTTATTGGGAGGATGATTTTACCTGAAGCAAATGAAAAGTCAAATGAAGAGCTTGCACAGATTGTCATTCAGGAAGTGAAAAAGCTTTGTCTTGATTTAAATATTCCGAACATGAAGGAATACGGCATTGATGAGGAGCCATTTAAAGCATCGCTTTCGAAAATGGCACACGATGCAATTGCAAGCGGAAGTCCCGCCAACAATCCAAAAGTGCCGGCGCTTGAAGAGATTATGGATCTTTATGAAACATGCTATCACTATGATTTCAGTATGGATGTCAACATAAGCAAACAATAAATTTATGATTAGAGGGGAGTTTTTTGGATGGTAATGGCCACTGGTGTAAATACGTTAAAAAACTTTATTGGCGGAGAGTGGGTAGCTGCAAATACCGACAAGTTTGAAGCGGTACCGAACCCTGCAACAGGCGAAATCATTGCTCACGTTCCTATTTCTTCACGAGAAGATCTAGATCAGGCAGTCTCAACTGCAAAGGAAGCGTATAAAACGTGGAGTAAAACAGCAGTACCTCGCCGTGCCCGAATTTTATTCGGGTATCAGCAGCTTTTAATGGGACATAGGGAAGAGTTGGCCAAACTTATAACCATTGAAAACGGAAAAAGCTATGAAGAAGCATATGGAGAAGTACAGCGAGGCATTGAGTGTGTCGAGTTTGCGGCAGGTGCTCCAACATTAATGATGGGTGAGCAGCTGCCGGACATTGCAACAGGTGTTGAATCTGGCATGTATCGCTATCCTATAGGCGTTGTCGGAGGAATCACACCATTTAACTTCCCAATGATGGTACCGTGCTGGATGTTCCCGCTTGCGATTGCTTGCGGTAATACATTTGTGTTAAAACCATCCGAACGTACGCCATTACTTGCCAATCGTCTTGCGGAACTGTTTAAGGAAGCCGGCCTTCCAAACGGTGTTTTGAATATCGTTCACGGCTCACATAATGTCGTGAACGGAATTCTTGAGAACAAAGAAGTAAAAGCAGTTTCTTTTGTTGGTTCACAGCCGGTTGCAGAATACATTTATAAAACGGCTGCTGCAAATGGAAAACGTGTCCAAGCACTTGCCGGGGCAAAAAATCACTCAATCGTTATGCCGGATGCGGATTTAGATAGTGCTGTAAGTAATATTATCGGTGCTGCATTCGGATCAGCCGGGGAACGCTGCATGGCTTGTTCAGTAGTTGTGGCAGTTGGTGATATTGCAGATGAGCTTGTTGAGCGCCTTAAAAAAGCAGCAGATGAAATTAAAATGGGTAATGGATTAGAAAAGGGTGTCTTCTTAGGGCCAGTTATTCGTGATGCACATAAAGAACGTACAGAAAATTACATTCGTATTGGTGAAGAAGAGGGTGCACACCTCGTGCGCGACGGACGCCAAGATCATGCAGATGAAAAAGGCTATTTTGTGGGTCCTACTATTTTTGATCACGTAACACAAGACATGAAGATTTGGCAGGATGAAATTTTTGCACCGGTATTATCCATTGTCCGAGCTCAAAACCTTGATGGAGCTCTTGAGATTACGAATAATTCAGAGTTTGCTAACGGTGCATGCATTTATACGGACAGCGCAAAAGCGGTTCGGCAATTCCGTGAAGAAGTAGATGCCGGCATGTTAGGTGTTAACCTTGGTGTACCGGCACCAATGGCTTTCTTCCCATTTTCAGGCTATAAAAACTCCTTCTATGGAGACCTTCATGCAAACGGAAAAGATGGGGTTGCGTTTTACACAAGAAAGAAAATGCTAACAGCACGTTATTAATCTAGTACATGAGGATGACTTAAAAGAACAAAAAGCAGCTATATTGAGTCATCCTCATGAAAGGCACCGTCATGGAAATCCAGCAAAATCAAGAGATTTGGTGACGAGGCCTTTCATTAAAAATCAGTTTTTGTCATTTATGGGACAGCTTCCTGCAAAAAATTAGTCAAGGCGGTGATGGATGTTGGTTACTCAAGAAAGTGTGGTCACAGAAGCTCAGAATGGTGTTGGCTGGATTAAGCTGAATCGGCCTCGTGCATTAAATTCATTAAATGTTGAAATGGTGACTGCTGTTTATAAACAGTTAAAAGAATGGAAGCAAGACGACCGAATTGCGTTAGTATGCATTTACGGAGAAGGAGAAAAGGGTTTATGCGCAGGCGGTGATATGCGTACACTATATGATTTAAAAGAAAATGGTGTTGAAGCATATGCCGAACAGTTTTTCTCAACCGAGTATCCGATGGATTATGAGATTCATCATTATCCAAAGCCTGTTGTTGTCTATATGAACGGTATCGTGATGGGCGGTGGTGTCGGTCTTTCCGTTGGCGCCTCTCACCGTATTGTGACGGAAACAACAAAGTGGGCAATGCCTGAAATGAACATCGGTTTTTTCCCTGATGTTGGCGCAAGTTATTTTTTAAATCAAATGCCTGGCAATATTGGCCGTTATCTTGCTTTAACCGCCGATGTTTTAAAAGCGTCTGATGTATTGTATGCCGGTGCAGCAGATTACTACTTAGAAAGCGAAAACTGGCCGAAATTAAGGCAAGCAATGATGGCAAAAAGATGGTCGCCTGATTCGGCCAAGCAAGAAATCGACCAACTATTAAAGCAATTGTCTTCTTCGGCCCCTTCCTCATCATTGTCATCCGAGCAAGAGAAGATTGATCAGCACTTTCAATTTGAAATAATGGAAGACATCGTTTCGTCACTTAGAACGGCGGCAGAGAATGGGGGTGGATGGGCAGAGAAAACAGTGAATACACTCCTTTCTAAGTCGCCAACTTCACTTAAAGTGACACTTCGCCAAATTCAAGAAGGAAAAGAAAAACAGCTTTATGAATGTTTTAAAATGGAAATGAATGTAGCGATGAATTTTATGAAATGCCATGATTTCTATGAAGGAGTTCGTTCCGTTCTTGTCGATAAAGACCGTAATCCGAAATGGAATCCTGCTGTACTTGAAGGGGTGTCCGAAGAACAAATTGCTTCGTTTTTCCACTATTCATGGAATAACGAACAGAACCCATTGACAACTCTGACTGGAAATAAAGCATACAGTTGATAAACGGAGTCCTATTCTCCGTTTTATCGCATTTTTTGAAACCGCTTACCAATACAAGTTGGGGAGGAACAATATTTTGTTGAAAAAGAATATTGTATTTAACGTTTCGTTAGTCATTAGCTTGCTTTTTATTGCATTTGGTATTTTCTCTCCGGAACGATTAGGTAACATTGCAGCTATGCTTTTAGAAGGTATTGCTGAATATATGGGATGGTATTATCTTGCAGCGGTGTTTTTCTTTCTTGTTGTTTGTATTTATGCGGCGTTTTCAAAGTATGGAAGCATTCGTTTAGGAAAGGAGACAGATAGACCGAAATATAGTACTGCCTCTTGGATTGCTATGTTATACAGTGCAGGGATTGCCATTAGTATTTTATTCTGGGGAGTCGCAGAACCTGTCTATACGTATACATCACCGCCTTTTGGACAGGGGGGCACAGCTGAAGCAGCCGAAACAGCGATGAAATATGCCTTTTTTCATTGGGGATTTCATCTTTGGGGAACGTATGCAGCTGTAGGGCTTATTTTAGCGTACTTTCAGTATCGAAAAAACAGGCCTGCTCTATTAAGTTCGACCCTTTATCCATTAATAGGAGAACGTGTTAATGGCCCGATTGGAAAAACCATTGATATTATGACGATTTTAGCGTCTGTATTTGGTGTAACAACATCATTAGGATTAGGAACGATGCAAATTACTGGAGGATTACATTCTCTTTGGGGTATCCCAAATACAGTGCCTGTACAAATTGGGATCGTCGTTACACTTACGGTGTTATTTTTAATATCAGCATTGTCTGGATTAGATCGTGGAATTAAATATTTATCCAATATTAATATTATTCTCGCATTAACCATTATGACAATGCTGTTTGTGTTAGGGCCAACAGCAGAGATTTTAAGAACGTTTGTAGGTACGACAGGGAGGTATTTAGATGATTTTCTTTATTTAAGTTTCCGGTTAGAATCGTTTCGTGATAATTCATGGATATCAGGGTGGACGATTTTTTATTGGGGATGGTTAATTGCCTGGGCACCGTTTGTCGGTCTATTTATAGCACGAATTTCCCAAGGAAGAACGATTAAAGAATTTATTATTGGAGCATTAATCGTACCTTCAGTAGGGTCATTATTTTGGTTTTCGGTATTTGGCGGATCGGCCCTTCACTTAATTCATAATTTAGGAGAAACGGCTTTAGCAAATGCTGTGACATCTAATATTGAAGCGGCACTGTTTGCTTATTACCAGTATTTCCCTTTAAGTTCTGTTATAAGCGTGATGACAGTCGTTCTTTTGTTTACGTTTTTTATTACATCTGCAGATTCTGCAACTTTTGTATTAGGTATGTTTAGTGAGCAGGGAAATTTGAATCCTTCTAATAAAACAAAGCTTATTTGGGGAATCATTATGGCTACCGTTGCCATTGTCTTATTAGTAAGCGGAGGGCTAAAGCCTTTACAATCCGTATCTGTTACAGTGGCATTGCCGTTTTCCGTTGTCATTGTGCTGATGTGCTTTTCCTTCTTTAAAGAACTAAGGCAAGAGGTTGTTCAAGCAAAAGTCAAAACAGATGCTGAGTTTAAAATACCACAAAGTAAAAGTATATAATGGGAGAGTGAATAAGCTGTGGAACAAGTTGTAAACACATATGAAACCATTCGTTATGAAGTAAAGGATTTTGCAGGAATCATTACATTAAATCGTCCTAAAGTAAATGCAGTCAATGAACAAATGACGAAAGATGTATGGAATGCACTTGATCGAGCAGAAAAAGATCCTTCTGTAAGAGCGGTCATTATGACAGGTGCGAACAATGTATTTTCAGCAGGTGGGGACTTAAAAGAAGCATTTGACCTTCCAACCCCAATTGGGGATGAACCTTCGGAAGTGTATCGGGAGCAGTTGGAAACCTTTTATCGTGTCGCATTAAAAATGTGGGATTTAAAAAAGCCTGTTATCGCTGCAGTAGATGGTTATGCGTTAGGCGTTGCCGCTGACTGGGTATTTTCGGCAGACGTTGCCATCGCATCTAATCAAGCAAGTATCGGTGAGCCTGAAATTCGGTTTGGCGCAGCACCCGCCACATTAATGATGCCATGGGTTATTGGAATACGAAAGGCTAAAGAACTGCTCTATACAGGAGATTCGGTTGATGCAGAAGAAGGGTATCGTCTTGGGATATTTAACCGTGTAGTTCCGAAAGAACAGTTAATGGATGAAGCAATGAAAATGGCGGAAAAGATGGCGCAAATTCCACCATCAGCTTTAAAAATTACAAAAATGACGGTTAATAAAACATATGAAATGATGAACTTAAAGCAAGCACTTGACTATAACCTCGAAACGGCAATTTCAATGTTCTTTTTAAACCAAGAACAAGAAATTGCCGAAGCGGGACGAGTCTTGCGTGAGGAGGGATTAAGTGCTTTTCTAAAAGGTTCTAAATAATGCTATTGCCTCTTTTGATAAACATAATTTTCGATCCAGTAACCTCCAGATGTATTCTCATCAAATATAATGAAACTAATAAGTATGGTTCTGCTGTTCAGTAAATTGAAGAAAATTTATATCTGCCTTTGTCTTAAGCTACAGCTACTACTGCCTTCACTGTTCGGGATATACATTCTATAGTCTGTACCCATGTCGGGTACGCAGTTATAAGAAATTCCGGGATTTTTGAAAGACAACTTCTTGTTTCAACAACGTGAACTCATTTTAAAGTGATTATTTAGAATGAGTTTTTTACATGGTGATTATAAAATAAAAAGCAATATTAATTATCTGAATTATTCATAACGACTCTAAAATAGTACATTTTATCAAAAATGAAACACTTAGCTGAGTTGAAAGTTATTTGCCAGCAAAAAAAGACAAGGGTTTAGTAGAGGGGACAATTATTTGGTTCGAATATTTCGAGCAAAATAAGGCATTCTTTTCACCCTTATTCTCAAGTAACGGGACAATCACATTTAGAAATCGTTTCTTAGATTTTGTTATTGAGGAAATAGAAGAAAAAGTGGATTTAAGAAATGGAAAAAATAAAGGAATTAGTGAGGAAGTGTTTTTCCGGTTTTTAGGGATGGAAAATGTTAGGGTCATGGAATTGTATACGTTAGATGCAACACCAGAAAGTACTGATTCAATAGCTGAACAAGTCAGTATTTTACTTGAAAGGAATTTATAAAAAGATTTTTAAATTCAATTAGGGGTTTGTATAAGTGATTTCTTTAAAAATAGCAGCTAGTATGAGTTATTCCTTCATTCAATAAATAAGAAAGATGGGCTCCGCACTTTTTGATGTTGTTGAGATTCACAAATATCAAATAGTATGGAGCCTATTAATTTTTGATTAAGCCGCCCATTTTTAATGTACTTTTCTTGAAAGTAATTCTTCCAATCATGAGTTATTAGTCATCTTTTATGTTTTATAGTTCTAAACAGTTTCAATGATAACATTTTGTTTTCTAAACGCTTCTAAAAGCTCTTTGTCCTGAGAGTCAGTAACTAGATGATCTATTTAATATTTGAGTCATCTAGATGTGGATATACCAGAAGAAGAATTGTTAAAAATGGTTGGTGGAAATAAGAAAATGACCTTTGAAATAATATCTCGTTATTATTCTAAGGAAAACAATCGTGTGGATTATTACAATAACTTTGAGAAATATTTTAAAGATATTCCTATTAACTATTTCGAGTTATTGAATGACGGAGTAGTTGATTTTCTAAAGTGGTTAACTGAAAATAATTTTCGAATTGCACTAGCTTCATCTGGAAGTCTTGAAAAAATTGAAGATGTTCTTAAACAGTGTGAAATTAAGGATTATTTTGAATTAATTGTTAGTGGTGATATGTTTAAGCAATCAAAGCCTCATCCGGAAATTTATCAGACGGTTTCAAAACTATTGAATATTCCTGTTGATGAGTGTTTAGTCATAGAAGATTCAAATTACGGAATAGAATCCTCTACTAGAGCTGGAATGTTTACGATTGCAAAGAAGGAAGAAAGATTCCCTTTTTCACAGGATAAGGCGCAGAAAATCGTGAACACTTTTGCTGAAATCAGACATTTTCTCGAATTTGAAAGCTCATCGAAAAAGTAAGAATAGTTTTTTAGCTAATTTAATTGAAGTCCAGTTATAAATATTAGATGTCCATATTATAACAATCTACAAGAACCAGGAATTTCTGTGGCTGTAGGAATTATTGATGCTCATGCAGGAGTAGCTGCAGTTGGAGCCGTTCGTTATGGCGATTGGGACTTCTACTTGTCACATGCTGATCGCGGATAAAGAAGAAAAAATTGAAGGAGTATGTGGAATTGTAGAAGATGGAATCATTCCAGGCTACTACAGTTATGAGACAGGACAAGTAGCTGTAGGAGAGCTATTTTTTTGTCAATAAACATAATAAGGTGGAAATTTTTTCCTCAATGTCTTAGTTTTATAGGTACTAGTGATTAATCATTAATTTTTCACCTACCTAGAATTAAAAGGAATAGTTGCATAGCAGTATATGAGATAAAAAAACGCAAGAAATTTTTGGTAGAATAGGAAATGTCCCCATGCTATAGTAATTAATATAGGGTTGATTCCCTTTTTTATAACATTCAAAAGGAGGCCTCGTCATGATTATTAAGTGGGTTCGACTACGATAATTAAAGGGGCAGGCCAATCATACTCCGGAAAGAGTTTATTGATCTGCGCCATAGTACCGGCGATTAGATAATAAATAATACGGAGGTAAAAAACATGAGTGAACAGATAGTGAAAATAAATAAAGTGGATATATGTACAGAAAGTTTTGGAAACTCTAAGGACCCTGCTGTGCTTTTGATCATGGGAGCAATGTCTTCATTAGACTGGTGGGATGAGAACTTCTGTCTCCGTCTCGCTGATCAGGGGAGATTTGTTGTTCGGTACGATCATCGGGATCTGGGACGATCGACCATTTATGAGCCTGGTACTTCCAACTATACAATAACGGACATGGCTGACGATGCGGCCGGTGTCCTGGATGCTTATTCCATAGAGCAGGCACATATTGTTGGAATGTCCCTGGGCGGTTTGATCGGACAGATTCTTGCCTTAAGATATACGGACCGCGTATCTACGCTTACGCTAATTGCATCAAGTGTGTTCGGGACCGAAATGGAAAAACTGCCTCCAATGGATCAGAGTATACTGGATCACCATGCGAAAAGTGCTTCCATAGATTGGTCAAATCGGGAGGCGACCATTTCCTATCTTGCGGATGGATGGAAAACTTTAGTCGGTTCCAAACCTTATGAACAGGAAAGACTATATAAACTGGCGGAAAAAGAGGCGGATCGTGCCAAACAGCTACCGAGCAGATTTAATCATGCCATGCTGCAAGGCGGAGACGTATATTTCGATAGATTGGGTGAGATCAGCGTACCTGTACTTATTATTCATGGTACAGAAGATCCAGCTCTACCATATGAACATGGGCTTGCTCTTGCGAAAGCCATCCCTCATGCTGAATTATTAACTCTTGATGGATCAGGGCATGAGATTCATAGTGAAGACTGGGATCAAATTATAGATTCAGTTGTAAAGCTTAGTTCACAATAAAAGAATAATTGGAAGAAGTAGTCCGTTACGTAAGGCGACTGTCTTTTTGTACTGTTTTTCACTAATTTTTAAAGAGAAAAAAGGAACGGTAAATAATCTTGGTAGCGTCAGGAAAATGTGGATATACAATGTTATGAATATCCCTATAAAAAGCCCAATTTCTCCGTACTGTAAACGAGAAATTGGGCTTGCTTTACTTCACAATCGCGCCTATTTGCGTAAGATCTTGAATGTGCGTCTCTCATTTATAGATGGATTAATATATTGACAAGCTTCCCGAACGGATCCCTAACGTAAAAGCGCCGCACACCCCATGGCTCCGTGGCTGGCCCATACTCAACTGGAATTCCTGCTTCTTTTATGCGAGCTAGTGCATTATCAAGATCATCCACTTCAATTGACAAATCAGGTACCGGTGTTCCGGAGCCACCTTCTGAAAGGAAGCTAATTTGAGTTTCCATTTTCTCATGCGATCCATATGTTGCAATAAACTCCTGATCCATTAATTGATCAAGTCCCAGTATTTCCTCATAGAAGTGCTTAGCTTTTGTAATATCCTGTGTTTCCACATTGGCAACAATTCTTTTAATCTTCATTCTTAACCACCTCTCAGTTGCTATTAACTTCTACAATTACTACAAATAATCCTTGTTAAATATCTAATTCCCCTTGCAGGCTATTTAATGGAGAAAAATCTCAAGATAAATTGTATATATGTAATGTTAGTATAGTGTTTGTGAAATATTGTACTAAAACTAATCCTGTTTCTTGTTGCTAGCGGGGCAATATTTTCGAGGAACGATACAGGTTAGTACAGGAATGAGGAAAACAAAAAAAAAAGTTGACTATACCACAAATCATATTTACATCTGCGTTTGTTGCCACAATAGTTACCGTTGTAAGTTCCTTTATAGAATGGGATAACCAAATATATACGGGTATTTTCGCAGGCATAACAACGATTGTTGGTGCAGTATTTGCTAAGATAATTTTTAAGGATAGAAATTAGAAATAAAATATTGCTATACCGACTGGAAGTACCAGTTTTATCTGGGTTTCCATGTATAAGGGGCATATTGGCTTGACGTTATCCGTTATATTAATAAGTTCTATGCTATCGCCGTTCATTGTTCCTAGTATGACTTTATTTACTGTCGCAAAAGTGAAAATAGACTTTTGGGACATGATGATGGGACTTTTTATGATGATTGTAATCCCCTCCATCCTTGGTATGGTATTAAATAATATGACTCACGGAACCATTAAGACTGTTCTAGGGGATAAGTTAGCACCTTTTGCTAAATTAAGTCTTATATTTATTATCACCATTAATGGAGCAAAAGTGGTTCCATTCTTCAAGGATGTAGACAGTAGTATCTTCAAGATTGCAATTGTTGTAGTATTACTAGCTGGAACCGGTTATCTTCTCGGTTTTATAATATCCACAATATGCAAATGGGATAAAGAAATAAAGGTATCCCTTATATTCAATGGCGGGATACGTAATCTGGGTGCAGGTACAGTGTTAGCACTTACTTATTTTCCACTTCCTGTCCTACTTCCTATAATTATAGCAATGTTATTTGAACAGTTACTTGCTTCTTTATGTGCTATGATGATAAAGCGATTTGGTTCCAATGCAAATACAAAGACGAATAAAAAAATCCCCTCTCAGATCAACTATTAGGTGGTTAGGTCGTATAGTCTATGTATAAGTTTCACTTATTTTGGGTAGAGCTCTCTTAGAGAATCTATCCTCTTGGGCATGTGACGCTACCCCTAATATTGTTCTATTATTTTAAGGTAAGAGGAGAAATTTCCCTCTGTTTTATCAATTGTACGTAAAAAGTTTGAATTATACGCTAATAATTAATAATTTTAAGGTGCTTCTTTTCCCTACCTTCGGCTTCTCCCCCTCCTTCTTTGACCAAAAAGAACTTAGTTTATTTGAAACTGTCTTAATAAAAATGCTTCTTACTTTGAATATTATATGAATTTGCATATGTTGGAAAAGCCATGCACTTTCTCAAAAAGAACTTGGCTTTTTCGTATGTTTCCAGACTTCGTGTCGTAACGGTGGATAAAATCTAACGTCCCCTGTAGCTATTCAGGAGCTAAAAGAAGAGAAGCGTATGCTTAAAGGCTTACAGATGAGACAAATTCGATATTTGAACAATATCGTCAAGCAAGATTACCGTTTTATCAAAAAGCGAGTACATTCTCCGTTAGGCTCAAATCCTTTAAGACTGTCAATAAGATTTTTACAGGAATTGAAGCCATGCATATGATTAAAAAAGGACAACTTCACCAACAGGATAAGTCTCCTCCAAATCAACTAGGGTTTATATATAAACTATTCGGAATAGCTTCATGATACAGAAAAAAGTAATTCAACCAGCTTCCAATTCCGGAAAATTTATTTCTACACCAGAACCTGTTTTATCTCATGACGTGCTGTGAGTATAAAGATTAGGGGTTGCTTTTCATTTCTGTTAAAAAATCCCCCATCCATTGAAGTTAGGTGACCATAGTTCTACTACATATTTTTGAAGAAAGGACTAGGGAATGATAGCAATAAGAAACTATAGGCCCAGTTGTTAAAAGTCAGTTAGGTTAAAAGAATCGAAATAGGGAAAGTGCACAATTTCTCCAAATTTACACATTAAATTTTTAACTATCTTCCAAAATCCAATTTAGAAAGGAGGATTTTTCAATTAGTAATCTGAAAAAGCTATTAAATTCTCATAATTTTCTAATCTACTCCTTATACTAATTTAATTTAGCCTTTCTAAGATGGGATTGTAAAGAAAGTTTTTAGCGCATACGAATGGCACCACATTAGGAAAAGAGACGATAGAATCTGTACCTACAGCCAAAAATGTAATGGGAAGGAAGGAGAAAATCATTGTCTATTATTTCTAGCATTATCAAGTATAACAAGACTTTTGTTGATCAACACGGTTATGAAGAATTTAAAACAACAAAGTATCCAGATAAAAAAATGGTTATTCTAACCTGCATGGATACCCGTTTGTTGGAGTTGCTTCCAAAAGCGCTCGGTTTAAAAAACGGAGACGCGAAAATCATCAAAAACGCCGGTGCTGTAATATCCCATCCTTTTGGCAGTATTATGCGCAGTATTCTTGTAGCTATATATGGATTAAAAGCTAAAGAAGTGTGTGTGATTGGACATCATGGATGTGGAATGGTAGGCCTTGAACCTGCTTCCATTCTTGACGCCGCAAAGCAAAATGGGATTAGCGAAGGTCGAATTGAAACTCTAGTTAATGCCGGTATTGATGTATCCAAATGGTTGACGGGTTTTCAATGCGTAGAGAAGAGTGTCCAAAATAGTGTTCATTTAATCAAAAATCACCCTTTAATGCCAGACAATATTGCCGTTCATGGCATGGTCATCTGTCCTGAAACTGGTAAATTAGATCTCATCGTAAATGGATATAACCATGCTAATTCTAAGAAAATAGACCCGGTCAGTATGTAAAAAGGGAGGATAAATGATTTCCTCAAGTAGCAGATTTTACGGGTACAACCCGGACCAATTTTAGAATGATTTGATTGGTGGTTTGATAGTTTAATAGTCGGGATTTTAGAAATTCCGTTAGCAATTTTGCCATTGCTTCACAGGAAGCCGGAATATGGACTATACATCAACCTATTGCAGGAATAATAGGGGATCCAGGTATCAAATTACAGGACTTATTTGGGTATTTGTGCCGGTGTTAGTGGGATTGGTCATGCGGTAGGACAATGAAAAATTGTTGATCGCTGGCTTCATGGCGGGATTATGGAATTTCTTAAGGGTGTGTTCAAATTAGGAAAGTTTATCAAGTTTATCCTGCGTCCTGTTACACCCGGCTTTACATCCAGAATTGCCGTGATTATCTTTTCTGGTCGGATTGCCCTTCGTGACTTAAAAAAAGAAGAGGCATTTTTTTAAAAAATGTGAAGGAAGTTTAGGTGAATCTAAACATCTACAGTGTTGTTGCCGCTGTGATAAGTTTAGCTATTGTCATTTTGACACCAATATTTGTGTAAAATCCACCTGAGCATTACTTGTATCAACTCAAGTCAGTTTTATATAGCACCATAATCACCTTTTAAATATTTCAAATGGGAGGATAGCGGCGTTTATGAACTTAGAAGCGTTCAGAGGGTATTCCTCACACAACTTAAAAAATGATATGTTATCGGGAATCGTTGTGGGTATTATAGCTATTCCTTTGGGATTAGGGTTTGCGATTGCTTCGGGAACAGCTCCTGTCGCGGGACTTTATACAACGATTGTGGCCGGTTTACTGATTTCCATTTTAGGGGGATCCAGATTTCAAATTGGGGGGCCTACCGGTGCTTTTGTTCCGGTTTTACTGGGGATTGTTTTGCAATTCGGATATGAAAACCTATTAATTGCCGGGTTTATGGCTGGTATTTTGCTTATCATCTTTGGGCTATGCAAGGTGGGAAGTTTAATTAAGTTTTTTCCTAAGTCAATTATTATAGGTTTTCAGTCTGGTATTGCGGTCATTATTTTCAGCGGACAAATCCCCAATTTTCTAGGACTACATAATATCGAGAAACACGAATACTTTCATTTGAATATAAAGGAAATTATTGGGAATACCCACCTCGTGGGCATCTACAGTATAATCACTGCACTTCTTTGTTTGCTGATTATTTTGGCTGTTCTACGTTTTTTTCCTAAAGCTGGAGGACTTTCCTATCTAATTGGTATCCTGGTCTCAAGTCTGGTTTCGTCTTTATTCTTTTCGAATCAAATTGAAACCATCGGTTCGATTTATGGGGAAATTCCAAATCAACTCCCTGTCCCTCATTTTCCCGAGGTGACCATAGAGAAAATCCTAGCTCTCTTGCCATCTTCCTTTGTTATTGCCATCCTTATAGGGTTGCAATCTTTGTTAACGGCTCGAGTTGCGGATGAAATGACCCATTTAAGGCATAACAGTAAAAAAGAGCTAATTGGTCAAGGGATTGTAAATATGGTGACACCTTTATTTTATGGAATTCCGGCAGCAGGGGAGGTAGCACGAACCGTAACAAATATCAAAAATGGCGCCTCTTCACCTATTGCGGGAATAACACATGCTTTATTTGTTTTATTAGTATTGTTATTACTTGCACCCTATGCTTCACATGTTGCGCTTGCTAGCCTAGCTCCGGTTTTAATGGTAGTATCATGGAATATAAGTAAAAAGGAACAATTTGCTAGTATTCTAAAAGAAAAATCGGGACATACTTTGGTTTTAATGGTTACCTTTTTGTTGACCGTCTTCACTAATTTAACAATGGGAATTGGAGCCGGATTATGTCTTTCTTCGTTACTCTTTCTTAAAGAGAGAATGAAAGATAATGGAAATCAATTAAAGAAGGCCAGTTAATGGACTTGATATAAGGGGTAGTACCATTTGTAAGCTATGGCGGATCTTCTTTATTGTTGCTAATGATTTCGGTAGGAATTCTTGTTAATATTTCGATGTTAATCAGGTTAAACGAGAATTCGACAAAAGCACCTGATAAGAAGAAAAAGTCAGTGGCTAACCAAAACAGGTTTGTAAGAAGTATCAATTAAATATTCCAAAAGCTTGCTTTATTTTCAGCAAGCTTTTGGAATTCTTTATTTACAACTGCATTAGAATAACAAGGTATTTTCGAAGTGTCATAACTTAAAAGTTTTGACGCTGTTTTGAAGACAATGAATTATCAAGGTATTGAATGTATACGGATCCCGTACGTACGGTGGTGTGAGAGGTCGGGGGTTAGTCGCCCCCTCCTACTCGATTAATTCTTATTATTTCTTACTCATATAAGCATTGCCCCACGTCTTTATGGATTTAAGTATTGGGACAAGATTTTCTCCTAGAGCTGTTAAATAATATAAAACTTTCTTAGGGTTATCGTTTGTTTCTTCTCTTTCAATGATGCCATCCTTTTCGAGGTCTCTAAGTTGTAGTGTAAGAATGCGTTGCGTGATACCTGGTATTTCACGGCGCATTTGATTGTAATACATTGGTGATTGCGACAATAAAGATAAAATGATTCCTTTCCATTTACCACCAATAATATGCATCGTTAATTCAATTGGACAAGCGCTTTTCACAGTTAATGTACATGTACCATATTGATCGCTTTTAAAGTCTGACATTTTCTCACCTCAATGGGTAGTAACAAAATTGTGCCTTCTTGTTACACGTTTTTTTCCTTACTAAACTTATAGTATCAAATAAATGAGAGGAAGGTATAATAATTGGAATTTGTTCAAATCTCTAAACATGTTTATAAACTTACCTATGAAACCGTCATTGGCATTCCTGTTAAAATCAATACATGGTATGTGGTGGATGGGGAGGTTGTTTACATCATTGATACCGGAATGCAAGACCATGCACACATGCAGTTAAATGCGGCAAAATTTTTAGGTATCCCCAAAAGCATCTTACTGACACATGGTCATTTAGATCATATTAATGGAGCCAAGTATTTACGAAATGAATTAAACATTCCTATTTATGCGCACGAAAACGAAATTCCGTTTATCAATGGTGAAAAGCCATATCCAAACAAAGCGAAAAAGGAAACAACCGGTGTTGAATACCAAGTTGAAGGTTTAAGTGACAATATCATTGAAACTTTACCACTAGACGTATATTTAACACCCGGTCATACTCCGGGACATGTCATATACCATCATAAAGATGATAATGTGTTGCTAACTGGAGACTTATTCATTTCTCATTCTGAAACTTTACATCCACCGATTAAAAAGTTCACAAATGACATGGAAGAGAATATTACTAGTGGGCGAGTGATAGATAAAATTAAACCTTCTATCATATCTTCATCACACGGCGAAGATGTTAAATACAGTGAAGAGTTATACACCATTTATAAATTCATATATGAATAGGAGGTAGAGAAATGAAAATACAATTATTTCAAATTGAGATTATAGAGGGAGAAGTTAAGGTAAACGAAAGTCGTATTAAAGCTTTATTTGAAGAAAAGCTTGAATCAGATACTGAGATTGTTGTGATACCTGAAATGTGGAATAACGGTTATGATTTACAACATTTAGCAGAAAAAGCAGATATCGATTTAACAAGAAGTTTTCCTTTTATCCAAAGTTTAGCAACCAAACATCACGTGGGTATTATTGCAGGTTCTGTTTCAAATAAACGTGAAAACAACATTTATAATACAGCCTTTGCGGTATCAAAAACTGGTGAGCTGCTCTATCAAAAAGATAAAATACACCTCGTGCCGATGTTAGATGAACATCATTATTTAACAGCTGGAAATGATGTTGCGGAAGTATTTGAAATTAATGATATCAAAGCGAGCCAAATTATATGTTACGACTTGCGTTTTCCAGAAATTACACGTTATCCAACGTCTCAAGGTGCAAAAATCATATTCTATGTTGCACAGTGGACAACAAAAAACTTAAACCATTGGAGATCACTATTGAAAGCAAGAGCAATAGAAAATGGCGTCTATGTCATTGCATGTAACAGTGTGGGGGGTGTGAATAATGAAAATCATGTCGGCAACACATACGCGGGACACTCTATGGTCATCGATCCAAATGGAAACATTGTAGAAGAAGCGGGCAACCAAGAAGAAATCATAACAGCAGAAATCGATATACAGAAAGTAGTAGAACAACAACAAAATATCCCCATATTCAAAAACCTGAGACCAGATGTTTATAAGTATTCGAAGTAGAACTTTACCAAAGCCCCCCTTCACCAAACTGACGCAGTCGTTGAATAAACGCTGTGCCTGAATCGTCCGGATTGTTGAGCAACATCTTTGAAGAAAACAGAATATAAATGAGTTTCAAATGTACTTAAACTATCTTTAGAATAATTGAAGAATAGAATTATGCAATAAGGCATTGGAGAAATGTATGAGGTGTTTTGGTTATAATCTTATTTTTGGCATAGGCTAAAACGAATAAAGATAAGCAATAATAGTAATTAATTTACTCCTGATGTAGAAGATAATGCTAATGTTTGTACCCCAAAAATTAGGTTTTCACTCTAACTTTTGGGATACATTAATAGTTAGGACATGTATTTACTTTTGGTTTTTGATAAATTTATTGTATTATTCTTTATTAAATGAACTAATAAGGCGATTAAAGGCAAAGTTGTTCCAATGAGTATAGTTACTTCACTATTAAATTTATAGTAAGAATAACTTCCAATCCAAGAACCAAAGGCTCCTCCCAAAAAGAAAATAGTCATATATAATCCATTAAGCCTGTTTCTTATCTCGGGATTCAAACCAAAGATAACTTTTTGACCTAATAATAAATTTCCTGATACCCCAATATCGATGCTAATTCCGGAGACAAGGATTAAAATTACACTCAATAGTGAATGATCTTGAACAAAAAATAATAGTACGATAGATAATAGTACGAGCGCCATTGATACATTAGTCATTGTAAAAATATAACCTTTATCTGCTATTTTACCAATAGTAGGAGATAACAAAGCTCCAGCTATTGCAACAAAGCCAATTAATGCAATTTCATTATTTGAAAAGTTTAATGGCTTAGACCTTAATAAAATCGGCATTATTGTCCAATAAAGACTAAATGTTGCAAATAAACATGCGTGATAAAAAGCTCTTTGTTGTAAAGGAGATGTATTTATTAGAAGCTTCACCATAGAAGCTATTAAATTTGGATATAACATGTTACTAGACGATACTACTTCATAGTTGGGTAAAAATTTTATAATTAAAAGTAATACAGTAACTAGCGTGATTAATGAAAATAGAAATACCATTCTCCAGCCGAACCAGTCAGTTATTCCGATAGATAATGGGCGAGCAATCATAATTCCAATCAATAAACCACTCATCACTTTACCTACATATTTACCTGTCTCTTCAACAGGCACAATCCTCATTGTTAGTGGAACTAATATTTGAGCCGCACAGGCCCCAATGCCAATTATGGTTGTTAATAGTATAAAAACAATTCCGTTTGTCGAAATTAGCGTACCAATTAATGAAATAATTGTGAGCCCGATAAGAATTCCTATTATTTTCTTACTTTTAAAAAAGTCAGCCATTGGTACGATAAAAAATAAGCCCAATCCATACCCAATTTGTGTAAATGTAGTGAGCAATCCAGATAAATCAGAAGAGATGTTCAGATCTTTTGCGATGAATTGTACAATTGGTTGTGCATAATAAATATTAGCAGCAAGTGAACCGCAACTAATTGCCAAAATAAATATTAGAAAATTTGTTTTTTTATTCAACTTTATCATTCCTTTTTTGTATATTTTTCTGGTACGTTCGTTCCGTAATACTTAAAAAAGAAAGACTATAGGTCTGCAATAGTCTTATCCACTAGATTATAGGCTAGATTTTTCTCTTTTTTGTATCTGGACATTAAATTAATGCTATGATTTAAACTTAATAAAGAATATGCAACTAATTCAGAGTTAACCTCTTGTGAAATTTCTCCTTTCTTTTTTCCTTCTTCAATGACTTGCTTAAATACTTTTTCAAGTTCATTAAAATCATTTAGAAGTATTTCTTCTATGGAAGGATCAATATGTCCAATAAGCAGTGAAGAATTAGTGATAATACAACTTTTTGGATTGTCATCTGAATAGCATTTTTCAATTTGTTGATAAAAAAAGGATTTAAGTGATGCTTTAGTGTTTATACCACTAAAAAGTAAATTTCTTCTTCGATAGCCATAGTTTTTATAATGTTCTAAAACCAGTTTAAATAGTTCATCCTTATCTCCAAAACTATCGTAGAGAGTAGATCGACTTATTCCCATCGTTTCAATAAGATCTGAGATATATGTAGCGTCATAACCTTTTTCCCAGAATAAATACATAGCTTTATCCAAAGCATGTTCTTTGTTAAAACTAATACTTCTACCCAATTTACAACACCTCCATTCATATAAATTAGTATAGAGGTTTCGGAACGAAGAGTCCAGAAAAACATATTCTTAATCAAGTCTTTCGTTAAAGACCAGCTATAAAAAGTCAAGTAACTAGATAAAAGTATTTTACGAATAATTATCATAGAATTTTAGGCATGACAAAAAAACCTAGAGTTGTCGAT
>NZ_JACXAI010000036.1 GCF_014773385.1 Metabacillus arenae
CCGGTTTCCCGGAGTTATCCCAGTCTTACAGGCAGGTTGCCCACGTGTTACTCACCCGTCCGCCGCTAACCATTCAAAAGCAAGCTTTTAAATGGTCCGCTCGACTTGCATGTATTAGGCACGCCGCCAGCGTTCGTCCTGAGCCAGGATCAAACTCTCCGATAAAGTAGAGTTGATTAGCTCTTAAAAAATAAATCTAGAATTAACGTTGACGCTTTGCTTTGTTTAGTTTTCAAAGATCATTTTGTTGTCAGCTTCGCTCAGAAGCGACTTTATTAATATAACATCTTTATCTATATAGAGTCAAGAGTTATTTTAATTTTTTTCTCAGCTGCTGCTAATTTATTTTCCACAATCAGCAGCGGCGAATAATAATATATCATCCTGATATTTATTCGTCAATACTTATTTAATTTGTTTTTAAAATTTCTTTTATCCTCATTAATGTTTGCTGTTTTTCCATCAGCGATCTCCTAATAATGGGTGATAGTTGTTTAGAACTTAAAGAACTATCCAGTTCAGTTAATGCCCCTTCAATGACTATTTGCAGTTCTATTACGTCCGTTTGTTTCAAAATAAATCCATATGCCATATTATCACCCTCCTATTTTTAATCATTTTCCAATTGGACAAAGCATATACATCACATAAAGAAATGGACGAGGAGGATCAGCTTAGATGAATTTTTATGTGATTCGAGCAAAAAAAATTAAGCAAGCAATTGTTATTATTATTGCAGCTTTTTTTACTGCAGGGTTGTTATATATTGAGAATTTCCTTCACTTCCCCGTTTTTTCAACTGATGATGGTCCAAAAGCAATCTATAGAGGAGAAGCAAAAGGGAATATGGTCTCTCTCACATTTGACATTAGCTGGGGTGATGAAAAAGCAAAGCCAATTCTTGATGCCCTAAAAAAACACAAAATCAGTAATGCGACTTTCTTTTTATCTGGCGCATGGGCTGAGAGACATCCCGATATTGTAAAACAAATACAAAAAGACGGCCATCAAATTGGAAGTTTGGGGTACGCTTACAAAAATTATACACATCTTGAACCTGCTGAAATAAAAAAGGACATTGTACTCGCACAAACTGTTTTTAATAACTTAGGAATAAAGGATGTTAAGCTTTTAAGGCCGCCTACAGGAAACTTCGATAAAGAAGTGCTGCAAGTCGCACAGCAGTATGGCTATACAATCGTACATTATAGTATTGATTCGGATGATTGGAGGAACCCTGGAGTAGACCAAATTGTTAACAATGTAACCGCGGATATGCGCAGCGGAGATATCATTCTGCTTCACGCATCTGATTCAGTAAAACAAACAATAAAAGCTCTCCCTGCGATTGTCGAGGGATTAAAGCAAAAAAATCTTAAAAATGTAACTGTAAGTGAATTAATTGCAAATACGACTACTCAATCAAATGAAGTAAAATAAAGGCTGCCGCGAATACGGCAGCTTTTTTTCCAGCTGTAGAAGTTTATTGAAAGTATATGGCTAAATTGGGATTTATAGCTTTAATCAAGACGCTTACCATTCCCTTTTCCGGTAATTTTCGGCAGGATCAAG
Source organism: Metabacillus arenae (assembly GCF_014773385.1). Lineage (GTDB taxonomy): Bacteria > Bacillota > Bacilli > Bacillales > Bacillaceae > Metabacillus_D > Metabacillus_D arenae. The sequence goes on from NZ_JACXAI010000036.1 coordinate 1,573, forward strand.
AGCTGGTAGGCATTGCACGCAAGCAAAGGAATCAGCATTAAATACAGCCAATCCGCTTCATTTACTCTTAAGGCGGGTACCCATTCAACGGTTGTTACTACTACCATAAAGAAAAGTGCAGGGACAAATGCGCTTTTCTTAGTTTGCCGCATCTTAAAGTAGGCAACCACTAAGCCGAATCCAAGGATTGCAATGGCTAATAATACATAAGATAAAACCGATTCATCTTTTATTGCAAAAAGCTGATAACGAAAATAGATTAAATCAAACAGGACAAAAAGAATGAGAAAAAGCTGTATATTATTCCATAATGAAACCGAACGGAATATTCCCATTCCGAACCGGTGTACGGTTAAATAAGCAAAGAAGCCCATTTGACTAATAATGCTAAATATAAAGCCTAATCCGATGAACCAAAATAAAACCGAAAGAATTTCAACTATTTCCCCCTGTATAAAAAGCGATTGATACTCTCCCCATTTTAATGTAAATCCAGCAATGCTCGTAATAACTGCTCCTACAAGCAACGTGGATAAAAACAAACGAACCCAATTACGACTATTCACACGATATCCTCCATACTTTTTCTCGTTTATGATTTTACCAATCATGAATGAAAATGGCTATATAGGGCTTCATCTCCTGACACAGGGATGTGGCAATGATCTAGTGGGATAAAACGGAAGTCATATTAAAGTATAAAACCTCTTAGATAATTCATATTAAGAATAGGAAATTTATTATTGAAAGGAGCCTTTTTATATGACTAGGAAACACTTGCTCCTCACATTGATCTTTTTATTTACAATAGCAGGTTGTGCTCCTAAAGAGCAAGCTGGTCAAATGGATTATGAAGAAACCAAAAAAATGGTTGTCGATATATTAAAAACAGATGACGGAAAAAAAGCCATCGAAGAAATTATGAATCAAGACCCTTTGAAACAAAGTCTTGTGATGGATCAAAAAACTGTCTCTGACACCATTGAAAAAACTCTCACATCCGAAAAGGGTGCAGAGTTTTGGAAAAAAACATTTGAAGATCCTAAATTTGCTGAAAGCTTTGCTAAATCGCTGCAAACTGAACACGAAAAAGTCATTAAAGACCTTATGAAGGATCCTGATTATCAAAAAATGCTTATTCAAGTGTTCCAAAATCCTGACATGGAAAAGCAAATGACAACAGCGGTACAAGGTCAAGAATTCCGCAAGCACCTTCAAACTGTCATAACCGAAACTCTCTCAAGTCCACTTTATAAAAACAAGATGGAAGAAACCTTATTAAAGGCGGCTAAAGAAATGGAGAGCGCACAAGGTCAAGGTGGTGGCGGCGGAGAACAAAGCTCTGAACAGCAAGGCGGAGGTGGAGGGCAACAGTCTGGACCGTAATAGAGCGAGGAGCTTCTGTTTAAAGAAGCTCTTTTTCTTGCCCTTAAACAATCTGACAATAAGCCCTATAACGGAAAAGTAATTACCTCAACCCTTCAATCAAGGCAAGCTTCTAAGAAGCAGCTCCCGCCTTTTTATAAGGTGCGATTACCCATTTCATTTGTTTCAATTTGTTAGCTGTTATCTGGGAATAATTTCTGCTACCTGTTTTGCAATATCCATGTACACTTTTCCAATTGGATGCTGTTCATCGTAAACAGATGGCGCAAATTCCTCTTCATTCCAATCTGGCTGCTGAAGGGGAATTTGCCCCAGCATAGGAACATTTAATTCTTCTGATAGCTTTGGACCTCCACCTTTTCCAAATACATATTCCTTTTCCCCAGTTTTCTTACTTTCATAATAAGCCATATTTTCGATCACACCTATTACTTCGTGATCTGTCTTAAGAGCCATAGCCCCTGCTCTTGCTGCAACAAAAGCAGCCGTTGGATGAGGGGTTGTGACGATAATTTCCTTGCAGGAAGGCAGCATTGAATGAACATCTAACGCAACATCTCCGGTACCTGGAGGCAAGTCAAGAAGAATGTAATCAACATCTCCCCACTCCACTTCCTGAAAGAAATTATTCAACATTTTTCCTAACATCGGTCCGCGCCAAATGACAGGAGCGTTATCCTCTACAAAGAATCCCATTGAGATCACTTTTACCCCAAACCGATCAACAGGAAATACCTTTTCTCCTCTAACTACAGGTCTTTTTGTAATTCCCATCATATCAGGGACACTAAATCCATAAATATCGGCATCAATGAGTCCGACCTTTTTCCCCAACCGTGCAAGGGAAATCGCTAAATTTACAGATACAGTTGATTTACCAACCCCGCCTTTTCCAGAAGCAACCGCAATAAATGTCGTTTTATTTGCAGATGAAAGAAGATTGGAATCAGCTGAAGACTCCACTTGATACTTTGCTATTGTTTCTTGAGGAAGCTCTTCAAATCGAATTCCAACTGAATCTGCTCCAGCCGATTTAAGTCGTCCGACTACTTCTTGTTGCAGCTGTAATTGTTCACCAGTATTTAATTTTGAAATACCCAGTTTAACGCTGACATGCTTTTTTTCAGGCTTAATTTTGATTTCCCTAATAGCGTCCAATTCAAGCAATGATTTATGTAAAAACGGATCATTAAGATTACCAATAGCTTCCTTAACCTGTTGTTCTTGCAACATAGCTAACCACCCTTTTGTTGAATTCGTTTACATCAGTATAACATACAACATTGCTTTGTCGTATTGATAAACCTTGAAGAAACATGATGGGATAAATGATTGATCGGAATGGCAGCTTTCTATATTTCATTGATAATTATTTCAAATTTTATTATCTTTTCTCACTCCTTATTTAAATGGTAAAAAAGGAGAAACAATCCCAAAAAGGATGCCTTTCCTTATTCAGAGGTTATGACATGCTAAGCATTTGAGAAACCAAAGGTTTGGAATTTAATGAACTTAAGCTTCTTTTTACACAACAAAACCCCGCCGTCATTCCGGGGGGGTATTCTTATCTGTAAAATATCTTAAAACACCTTTATAGATAGATGCTGCTAATTTATCTTGGTACTTTTCATCTGAAAGCAACTGCTCCTCTTGTGGATTGGAGAGAAATCCGACTTCAACTAGGGCTCCCGGTTTTTCCGTATATTTAACAAGATAGACACTGTTGATTTTCTTAACCTTACGGGTCGTATTTTCGAGATTTTTTCGGAGCTCATCCTGTACAAACTTCGCAATTTTTTCATTCTCTTCATATTTTCCATTGTAAAACGTTTGTGCGCCGCTCCATTTACTCGAAGGTATAGCATTTAAATGAATGCTTAAATACAGGTCAGCCTCAGACTGATTAATTCTTTCAACTCTCTCCCGAAGATCCTCAGATTTTCTGCGGCTGTATCCTTTTGTACCTGCGCGGGCTAAATCTTTATCAGTCTCTCTGGTTAGTATCACGAGTGCACCTTGCTCTTGTAAATAGTCCCTTACCCTTTTTGAAACCTCCAGTGTTATATCCTTTTCTAACAATTTAGCTCCTACCGCTCCGCCATCAGGACCCCCATGACCAGGGTCTATGTAGATCACTTTACCAGTAAGAGGCAGGTTCCAAGCATTCCAAGAATCATTATCTGAAAATTGAACTCGAAACAAGACTAATAATAAAATAAATCCGCCTAAAAAGGCCAACCATTTTAGCTTCTTTTTCATTTCTTCCCCTCCTGCACGTCCCCTTATTACATTTATATGGGACAAGGATAGGGAATATGATTATTGAAGCCTTAGCTTATATCTTTTTTCTCCTTTTGTATAGCCTTCTTTCCACCATTGTTGAATATAGCATTCACAAGCAATCATTAATGATTCATTGATCATTGGATCATCATTCACTTTTCCCCAATGAAGCATATAATCAAAAAAATCATCTGTTAACAGCTTTTCTTCATGTCTGCACCGATATGCGACCATTTGCATGGATTCCCCATAATAGCCGAACCGGCTAAATTTTGCACCAAGCAGAAATGCTTCAACTGCAAAATCAATACATCCTTCCTCAATTGCAGCTTTACTGATTGTGCGACTTTGAAAAAATTCATTAAAGTAATTTAGAATCGTTTTCTTTATTTCAGTTAGAGAGATCTCTCTAAGCATTTTTCTTTCATAAGTAAGCTGTTTTTCACGCCGTTTTTCTTTAAAAGATAATAAAGTACCCAATTTTCAATGCCCCCTTTCCCTATATTTTTCAACCGAATGAATAGAATCATTCTTCTATCAGTTGCCAAATATGAGAAAAAGAAAGACAAGATGAAAAGGCAATAAAACAAGTGAACTAATGCAACCCAAGCATCTTGGTCTGTCTTCACCTTCACTTGGAGGGTTCATCAGGTGCAAAATTAATACGATCTGGTTTGTCAAACTCTTGTATGTGTATAGTCAGATTACTCATTTCTCTTGATGCCACACCAAGCTCAGTCCAAATTCCCTTATATGGAATATTGATACAAGGGCAGGCAGAGGAATTCCAGATACGGATTGCCCGGATACGAGTCATAACATGCAGGATAAAGAAAGGGGCAGTATGAAACTGACCAAGGAACGTAACTTCTTCATATTCTCCTTTAGTTGCTTCTAAATTTCCTTATAATAAAAAACTGTGGCATCCAATTCACCATTCGAAGACTTAGCATAACGAGGGATGCTTCCTGCTTCGATATATCCTTGAGATTTATACAAAATATTAGATGGGTCACCCGCTCGGGTATCTAAAAACAATAGGGTTGTACCTTCTTGCTTTGCTTTTTGTTCTAAAGTACTCATCAGATTTCTTGCAATTCCATTTCTTCTCTGCTCCGGGTGAACCATTAATCTCACAACTTCGGCTCTATGTAAACCATTTGCCCTTAATACTAGATGCAGTTGAATGGTCCCGCATACCTTTTGATTTAATCTAGCAACCCACAAAATAACACCTTGACCTAACAGGTCTTTCCAGTATTCTCTTGCTGCTTCTTTACTCAGTGGGGATAAAAAACCAATTGAAGCACCACTTTCAACTACCTCAATTAATAAATCGGATAATTCTTCTAAGAGCGTTTCATTGATCAGTGAAACTTCAGTTATTTGCAATTCGTTAGTTATAATGGACACTCCTTTAACTGTTTAATTTGTTAAGTTCTTTCTCAATATTCTCTGACGATTGTCCTCTTTCCTGTAAAAGAAGTTCTAACTCATCAATACTTTCCTCATTGGCATTACTTTCTGCATGACCAATTTGTAATGTCTCCTCTACTTGCTTCACAAGCCTTGCAACTGTAGGTTCATCAAACATAGTTTCTAATTCTATTTCGATAGTAAAATGCTCAAGTATACGAGTCATCAGTTGAAAAGCAAGTAGAGAGCACAACAAGTCCTGAACGGAATAACGATGTAATAATATTGCATATACTGCCAACAAAATAGTTGGATAGGTCGGTTTGGAAGTATTCCCTAAATTTCACTTGCACAATGGCTCTGGGGTGGGAATATTCCAAAAGTTCGACATTTCACATTTGAAGGCTATTCTGGCTCATCAGCAATCGCGTCACTGAGAACCAGCCTGCTTGTTGTCTTTTCCAATAATCCAGTTGGTTTCTGAACAACATACGGCCTTCTACTTGGCAAATTTTAGCATGTCTTTCATCTAGTTTCCATGGATATTTTGTATTATTTTTGCAAATTATGAATGGGCTGTCCGAAAAGGGCAAATTCATTAAAAACTGAAATCAAGAATGAATATAAACCCATTCAAGTCTAGAAGTTTGGTCACATAGAAAATAAAAAAGATTCTACTTGAACGAAAGGACAGATCTTGCAAACGCCTAGAACGCTTCCTCATGGCGTGGAAGAAGCGTTGATGAAAAAACACTACTCGAGCGCTTAAAAAATAGCGTTAGTAGGCTATTAGAAGGGCATAAAGGCATAAACACGTCTGTGAGCTCTGATGAACAACAACAGTTGTTTAAGCGATACGATTACAATGAGAAAAAACAAGTATATTCGTTTGGCTGGCATAAAAAGGGATACACAAGAGGTAATCAAACTGATCTATCTACAAACAAAAAACCCTTCCTCGACAATCCGAGAAAGGGCGTAAACGTTGATGTATAATGAATATTAACGTTTTGAGAACTGAGGTGCACGACGAGCGCCTTTAAGACCGTATTTTTTACGTTCTTTCATACGTGCATCACGAGTTAATAGACCAGCGCGCTTAAGAGTTAAACGATACTCAGGGTCTGCTTGTAATAATGCGCGAGCGATACCGTGACGGATTGCTCCAGCTTGACCAGCAAAACCTCCGCCTTTTACACTTACTAAAACATCATAGCCTGAAGCTGTTTCAGTTAATGCTAAAGGTTGTTTAATGTCTTCGATTAAAGCAGCAAATGGGATATATTCTTTAATTTCACGATTATTAACAACGATACGGCCTTCGCCAGGAACTAGGCGAACACGTGCAACAGAACTTTTACGACGGCCAGTACCGTAATATTGAACCTGTGCCAAAATGAAAAACCTCCTTAGTTATTATCCGCGAAGTTCGTAAACTTCTGGTTTTTGTGCTTGATGTGGATGCTCACTGCCAGCATATACATGCAGCTTTTTGAATTGTTGACGACCTAAAGATCCTTTTGGAAGCATTCCGCGAATTGCTAGCTCTAACATTTTCTCAGAGTAGTTTGTACGCATTTCTAACGCTGTACGAGACTTTAATCCGCCAGGGAATTGACTATGGCGATAATAAATCTTGTCAGTCAATTTTTTACCAGTTAATTCGATTTGTCCTGCATTAATGATGATCACGTGATCACCTGTGTCAACATGTGGTGTAAAAGTTGGTTTATGTTTACCACGTAAGATAGATGCAACTTCAGTAGCAAGACGACCTAGAGTTTTGCCAGCAGCATCTACAACGTACCATTTACGGTCAACTTCGCTAGCTTTCGCCATATACGTTGTACGCATGATTTTCCCTCCTAATAATCAATCAAAAAATTTCAACACTCTATGTTCAAAACACGATAAGTTTCCGGGGCTTATTCGTGGGGTTGAAATAACATACCATATGATATAATAACCCGCCGGAAAAGCAATGTCAAGAGAATGTTACACCAGGTTTAGTTGTCATAATAAACCTTCCATAAATATAAACCGTGACCTGGGGCTGTTTTTCCACTCTTTTCCCGATTTCTTGCCAATAAAATTTTTGGGATATCTTCTGGAATGATTTTTTTTGCCCCAACATCCAATAAAGTCCCGACTATGATTCTAACCATATTATATAAAAAACCATTACCTATAAAAGAAAAGACAAGCTCCCCATTTATTTGGTTTAAGTTTATTTCATAAATAGTTCTAACCCTATCTTCCACTTCGGTTTTAGCTGAACAAAAGCTTGTAAAATCATGAGATCCTATTAAATAATCAGCAGCTTCCTTCATTTTTAGCATATCTAGCGGAAATGGATAATGGAAGGTATAGTTCCGCTTAAAAACATCAGCTTCCTTGGTTAACAAAACTCGATAACGGTATTCTTTTTTCTTCACATTAAAGCGGGCATGGAAATGGGCATCTGTCTTTTCAGCATTCAAACAAGCTACATCATCTGGCAGCAGGCTATTCAGGGCATATGGCCATCTCTCCAGTGGAATATGCAGGAGTGTGTCAAAATGGATAACCTGACCATGTGCATGAACACCTGAATCAGTCCGCCCTGAGGCAAAAGCCTTTACCTTTTCCCCTTTATGAAGCTTTTGAAGTGCCTTTTCGAGCTCAAGCTGAACAGTCCGTTTTTGAAGCTGTATTTGATAACCATGAAAGTTTGTTCCATCATAGGCAACGGTACATTTCAACCTCACCGTCTTCACCTCTATCCTCTTAAAAGGATCATAACAACCCCTGCTGCTGCTAATAGGATTAAAGCAGCCGTATCCATTAGTCCCCATTGAAGCTGTCTTAGCTTTGTTCGGCCTTCCCCGCCTTGATAGCCTCTTGCTTCCATTGCAGTTGCCAGCTCTTCTGCTCGTTTAAATGCACTAACGAAAAGGGGAACGAGCAATGGAACGATTGCCTGGATTCTATCTTTTACTGGACCACTGGTAAAGTCTACGCCGCGAGCCATTTGAGCCTTCATAATTTTATCCGTTTCTTCCATTAAAGTTGGGATAAATCTTAATGAAATAGACATCATAAGGGCCAGCTCATGAACAGGCAATCCGATTTTTTTACAAGGGCCTAACAAACTTTCTATTCCATCTGTCACTTCAATCGGAGTAGTAGTTAGTGTTAAGAGAGTGGTCATCAAAATAAGAAAAAGGAACCTCAATGAGATAAAAATACCTTGGACAATACCTTCTTCATAAATCTCAAAATAACCTAAATCTATTATGACTGCCCCTTCCCTCGTAACAATGATATGCAATAGAAAGGTAAAAAGGATAATCCATAAAATTGGCTTTAGACCATTTATCAAAAATCTAGGGGGCAACTTCGTCATAAAAACGACCGACAATGTAAAGGCCCCTAATATGGTGTAAGTTAGCCAGTTGTTTGCGAAAAAAACAACAAATACAAATAAAAAAATCATTGTCAGCTTTGCGCGCGGATCCATTTTATGAACAAGCGAGTCACCTGGGACATATTTGCCGATTAAAATCTTATCCATCATCGTATTTCACCAACTGCCAAAAGACTTTTTACTTCTTCAACAATCTCATCCATAGAAAGGCATACCTTTTGTAATGTAACCCCAAGTTTCTGCTCTAAAGTACGCTGGAATTTAACTGTCTCAGGCAAATCAAGCCCCATCTCGGCCAATAGTTGGCTGGATGCAAAGACCTCACTAGGTTTACCACTTAATTTGATAGTTCCTTTATGCATAACAACAATCTCACCAGCATAGCGTGCAGCATCTTCCATACTATGGGTAACCAAAATCGTCGTTAGGTTTTGTTTATGATGAAGAGTATAAAATAAGTCCATAATCTCTTTTCTGCCTCTTGGATCAAGTCCTGCAGTCGGTTCATCCAAAATAATCACTTCTGGCTCCATTGCAAGTACTCCGGCAATTGCCACTCTCCTCATTTGTCCGCCGCTTAGCTCAAAAGGAGACCTAGTCAATATGTCATTAGGCAATCCCACTATGGAAATAGCTTTTCTTGCTCTTTCCTTCGCTTCTTGGTCAGACACTCCGAAATTAAGCGGCCCAAATGAAATATCCTTTTCTACCGTTTCTTCAAATAGCTGATGTTCAGGGAACTGAAAGACAATACCGACTTTCTTCCGAATGGCCTTTAAATTCCTTTGCTTTTTTCCTGCATGAATTTGATTATCCCCAATTTGCAAATAACCTTTAGTTGGCTTTAAAAGCCCGTTGAGATGCTGAAGAAGAGTAGATTTTCCAGAACCTGTGTGGCCTATAACAGCAAGGAAAGTCCCTTGCTTTATTTCTAGGTTCAGATCATACAAAGCTAACCGTTCAAAGGGTGTTTTCGCCTGATAGCGGTGTTCTAGCTCCTTGATTGTAATGTCCATAGCTCTTTCACCAACCCTTCAGGAGTCAAGTGGTTCTCTCCGACAGGTACACCTGCTGTTTTAAGCTTCTGACTTAGCTGATAAGAGAATGGAAGGTCCAGCCCTATTTCTGTAAGAGACTCATCAAGTGCAAAAATTTCGCTTGGTGTTCCTTCTGCAAACTTTCTTCCATTGTTCATCACAATGACCCGATCAGCTTTAGCAGCCTCTTCCAAGTCATGAGTAATTGAGATAACTGTAACAATTCCTTGTTCCTGGAGTGTACGAACGGAATTCATTACTTCATCCCGTCCAATGGGGTCAAGCATGGATGTTGCTTCGTCCAAGATGATAATTTTTGGCTGCACAGCTATTACTCCGGCAATTGCAACACGCTGTTTTTGACCACCTGATAGATGGTGCGGCTCTTGATCGAGAAACTCTTCCATTTTCACCTGCATTGTTGCCCACTCGATCCTTTTCACCATCTCTTCTCGCGGTACAGCATGATTTTCTAAACCAAAAGCCACATCATCTTTTACAGTTGTACCAACAAATTGATTATCAGGATTTTGAAAAACCATTCCTACTTTTTTGCGTATTTCCCAGATGTTCTCTTCAGTAAGTGGTAAACCGCATACTTGGACATGCCCTTCCTGAGGAAGAAAGAGACCATTCAAAATTCTCGCAAGAGTAGATTTACCAGATCCATTGTGACCTACTATGGCAAGCCATTCCCCATCTTTCACTTCTAAGCTGACGTTCTGAAGTGCTGGGTTTGACTCTTTATGATACCGAAAAACAATATTTTCCACTTTTACTACATCTTGTCCCACCTGACATCCTCCCTTCTCCAAAACTAAACTTAAGCTACCTACCTGCTCTGGTCAGGTAAAAAATTGCCGCATAAATAACGGAAGCGCCCTATACAGCCCACACATTCCTGTGAAAAGTCCACGCAGAACTTTAAGTGGGGCCTAGGCGCTACAGCTAGACAAATACAACTTTTATTAAGGGCTCTTTTCTAAGTGATTGTTGCTATTGACTTATAAGAAGCTTTTAAATACTGGCAATTGGTGAGCTGCCAGCTGCTTCAAATCTCACCTCTCACCTCAAGAACCATAAATCTCAAAGTAATAGATTTGTTTCAACAGCAACAATGTTTACGAAAACCGCCTTTTAAATTGTATTTATTTCAAAGCTTAATGCTTGTAAAAAAAGGGCATAAGGCAGTAATAAAACTGTCCCCTGCCCTAGTGGTAAAACATCTAAGTGTTCTTAGACTAATTCAATGATAACCATTGGTGCTCCGTCACCACGACGAGGGCCAAGCTTCATAATACGAGTGTATCCACCTTGGCGCTCAGAGTAACGAGGTGCAACATCGCCGAATAATTTTTGAAGAGCGTCTTGATCGTTTTCTTCATTTGCTACTTCATTACGGATGAAAGCAGCAGCCTGACGACGAGCGTGTAAGTCACCACGTTTACCTAAAGTAATCATTTTATCAACAACTGAGCGAAGTTCTTTAGCACGTGCTTCAGTAGTTTCAATACGTTCGTTAATGATTAAATCAGTAGTTAAGTCACGTAACATAGCTTTACGCCCCGCACTTGTACGTCCTAATTTTCTGTATGACATATGATGTCCCCTCCTTTGTTATATACTTGACTAACTTCTATGAAAACAAAAGAAAATTACTAGTTAACCTGGTAATCAGTCATCTTTTCTAAGTCCCAAGCCAAGATCTTCTAACTTAGCTTTAACTTCTTCCAATGACTTACGTCCTAGATTACGAACTTTCATCATATCCTCTTCTGTTTTATTAGCTAGTTCTTGTACTGTATTGATTCCTGCGCGTTTCAAACAGTTGTATGAACGGACAGATAAATCAAGTTCTTCAATTGTCATCTCAAGTACTTTCTCTTTTTGGTCTTCTTCTTTCTCTACCATAATCTCAGCATTTTGAGCCTCATCGGTTAAACCAACGAAGATATTAAGATGCTCAGTTAAGATTTTAGCACCAAGAGCAATCGCTTCTTTAGGTCCTGTACTGCCATCAGTCCACACATCAAGAGTCAATTTATCGAAATTCGCCACCTGGCCAACACGAGTATTTTCAACTTGATAGGAAACTCTAGAAACAGGTGTGTAAATAGAATCGATCGGAAGCACACCAATTGGCTGATCTTCTCTTTTATTCGCATCTGCTGGAGTATATCCGCGTCCGCGTCTTGCAGTTAATCTCATTCTCAAATGAGCATTCGCACCGAGTGTTGCAATGTGAAGGTTAGGGTTTAAAACTTCTACATCACTATCATGTGTAAGGTCTGCAGCCGTAACAGCTCCATCACCCTGGACATCGATCTCAAGTGTTTTCTCTTCTTCAGAATAAATTTTAAGTGCAAGTTTCTTAATGTTTAAGATGATCGTTGTAACATCTTCAACGACGCCTTCTATAGTAGAAAATTCATGCAGTACACCATCTATTTGGATCGATGTTACAGCGGCACCAGGTAGTGAGGATAATAGGATACGACGTAAGGAGTTACCCAGAGTTGTACCATATCCACGCTCAAGTGGTTCTACGACGAATTTACCGTAGTTGGCATCATCGCTGATTTCAACCGTTTCGATTTTTGGTTTTTCAATTTCCAACATTCAATCAAACCCTCCTTCAAAACGTCGAAACCTCGGTCAGAATACTGCTTTTTTCTATCTAACCGAAATTCCCCATTAATAAATCCCTATTGTGCACAACAACAGAATGGGCAATTCTGCTTTAAAATATAATACTGTATCATAACCCATTATTGACATGGATACAAAATCTATACAGATAAATTATACGCGACGACGTTTTGGCGGACGACATCCATTATGTGGTACTGGAGTAACATCTCTAATTGCTGTTACTTCAAGACCTGCAGCTTGAAGTGCACGGATTGCAGCTTCACGACCAGCTCCTGGTCCTTTGACAGTAACTTCTAATGTTTTCAAGCCATGTTCTTGGGAAACTTTTGCTGCAGCTTCAGCTGCCATTTGCGCTGCAAACGGAGTAGATTTACGAGAACCTCTGAAACCTAAAGCACCAGCACTAGACCAAGAAATCGCATTGCCGTGTACGTCCGTAATCGTAACGATTGTGTTATTGAAAGTTGAGCGGATATGAGCAATTCCAGCTTCAATATTCTTTTTCACGCGACGTTTACGAGTGTTTGTTTTACGTGCCATGTTTGATAACCTCCCTTACTTATTTCTTTTTGTTCGCTACAGTACGACGTGGACCTTTACGAGTACGAGCGTTGTTTTTCGTATTTTGACCGCGAACAGGCAGGCCGCGACGGTGACGAAGACCGCGGTAGCAGCCGATTTCAATTAGACGTTTAATATTTAAAGAAACTTCACGACGAAGATCCCCTTCAACTTTGTGTTTGTCTAATACATCACGGATTTTCCCTAATTCTTCTTCAGTAAGATCGCGAACGCGAGTATTTTCAGAAACACCAGCTTCTGCTAATACTTTTTGAGCAGTTGAAGTTCCTACACCGAAAATATATGTTAATGATACGACAATACGTTTATCACGTGGAATGTCAACACCAGCAATACGTGCCATTTACAGATGCACCTCCTTAAAATTATCCTTGTTTTTGCTTATGTTTTGGATTTTCACAGATAACCATTACTTTTCCTTTTCTGCGGATTACTTTACATTTTTCGCAGATTGGTTTAACGGATGGTCTAACCTTCATCTTGTTTTCAACCTCCTTGATAGTACGGAGTGCGTTTATTTATAACGATACGTAATTCTACCGCGAGTTAAATCATACGGAGATAATTCTACCGTAACTTTGTCTCCAGGTAAAATACGGATAAAGTGCATACGGATTTTACCGGATACATGCGCTAAAACAGTATGGCCATTTTCCAATTCTACTTTAAACATTGCATTTGGTAAAGTTTCAGCAACAGTACCTTCTACTTCAATAACATCGTCTTTCGCCATCTAAGTGTTCTCCCTTCTTCAAATCAGTAACTTGCTCATTGACAAACTTACTAACTGCAAAACGAAGTTTACCGTTTGTCACACGACCAGACTCGTTTATACTGTTCTGAACTTCTGGAGATACGCAATCAAAAAACATAAGATGATTGATATTCTTTCTTTTGGGAGAATGAAACTTTCGTTTTTCTCCGTCAGCGATTAAAACGAAACGCTTGTCGAGAATATGAATCACTACTGCATATTGTCCAGCTTCTCTGCCTTGAGTGATCAAAACAAACTGACCTATGCGCGGGCTCGAATCAGGTTCGCTCAAACATTATCACCTTCACTTAGGCTTTCGTTAAGATTTCATAGCCTTCTTCGGTAATCGCTATGGTGTGTTCAAAATGTGCACACATTTTCCTATCAACTGTCACAACCGTCCAGTTGTCTGGTAAAGTTTTTACATAGCGCGTACCTGCATTAACCATTGGTTCAATGGCTAAGACCATTCCAGGTTTTAAACGCGGACCCTTTCCCGGCGGTCCATAGTGAGGAATTTGCGGGTCTTCGTGAAGATCTTGACCTACTCCATGACCAACATATTCTCTAACTACAGAAAACTTGTGTCCTTCGACAAAAGTTTGTATTGCGTGGGAAATATTCGACAATCTTTCCCCTGGTTTTGCCTCATCTAAGCCTTTATATAAAGATTCCTCTGTCACTTCCAGCAGCTTCCGTGTCTCATCAGAAACCTTACCCACCGGATATGTCCATGCAGAATCACCATGATAACCGTTATATTTAGCACCTATATCGATACTGATAATATCTCCTTCACCAAGCTTCCGATCTCCCGGAATCCCATGAACAAGTTCTTCATTAACAGAAGCACAAATACTTCCGCGAAAACCATTATACCCTTTAAAGGAAGGAATTGCATCATAAGACCGAATAAACTTTTCAGCAATTGCATCCAATTCTTTTGTAGTGATACCGGCTTTAATATGCTTTTTGAGTTCTTGATGGGTTAATGCTACGATACGACCAGCTTCACGCATGATTTCAATCTCACGCGGAGTCTTGCATATGATCATTCACCTAAGCCCCCAAGCAATTCCTTAATATCATTAAAAACTAGACTAATATCTTGTTGACCGTCTACATTTCTTAAGTAACCTTTTTGATTGTAAAAATCAAGTAAAGGCTTTGACTGCTTCACATTAACCTCTAAACGATTTGCGACTGTTTTTTCATTATCATCTTCACGTTGATAAAGTTCACCGCCGCATTTATCGCATACACCTTCATTTGCAGGTGGATTAAAGATTAAGTGGTAGGTTGCTCCGCAGTTCTTGCAAATCCTGCGACCAGTCAATCGTTCCATTAAAATGTCTTGGTCCACTTCAATATTAATAACATAGTCGATTGATTTTGATAATTCCTCTAAAATAGTTTCAAGAGCTTCTGCTTGCGCGACAGTTCTTGGAAAGCCATCTAACAGGAATCCATTGTCACAATCATTCTTGCCCAAACGTTCACGAACAATACCAATTGTTACCTCGTCTGGCACAAGCTCACCTTTATCCATAAAAGACTTGGCTTTGAGCCCTAAATCAGTACCGCCTTTTATGGCTGCTCTAAACATATCTCCAGTTGAGATATGAGGGATGTGATACTCTTCAACGATTCGTTCCGCCTGTGTCCCTTTTCCGGCCCCAGGCAGTCCCATTAATACTAAGTTCATTCGTACTCCCCCTCAGTCTCTATTAGAGGGAATGGAACACGGTCCCATAACCTCACTGTTTTATAAATCCTCTATAGTGACGTTTTACAAGTTGGCTCTCAAGCTGTTTCATCGTCTCAAGGGCAACCCCGATAACGATTAGCAAGCTTGTTCCACCGATTTGTGCAGCAGGGGGCAATCCAGCAAATTCAATAAAAAACACAGGAAGAACTGAAATAACAGCTAAGAATATTGAACCTACAAAAGTAAGTCTGTAAAGAACCTTCGTTACATATTCTTGTGTGTTTTTCCCTGGACGAATACCAGGTATATATCCGCCTTGTTTCTTCAGGTTTTCAGCCATTTGTTCAGGATTTACTTGAACAAATGTATAGAAGTAACTGAACGCAATAATCAAAGCCACGTACACAATCATCCCGATAGGCTCTGTATAATCAAATGTTTTTTGAATCCAATCTGTTACATCATTAGATCCAAAGAACGAAGCGATTGTAGGAGGCGTAATAATGAATGACATGGCAAAGATTACTGGAATAACACCAGCCGCATTTACTTTTAACGGCAGGTGAGTGGATTGTCCTCCACCAGATGGTGAGCGTCCACCTTTAGCGTATTGGATCGGAATCTTACGAAGTGCTTGCAGAATAAAGATAACTCCTACAGTTACCGCAAGAATAGCTAATAGTAAAAGGACTACTGTCACAATTCGTAGAAACAGCTGATCTCCAGCATCTGAGAATTGTTGAGCATAAATTTGGTTGACCGTATCAGGAATGGCTGCAACAATACCCGCAAAGATAATAATGGAAATTCCATTACCGACTCCTTTTGAAGTAATTTGCTCACCTAACCACATTAAAAAAGCAGTTCCTGCTGTAAGTACAACCGCAATCAGTAAGTAGGTCGGTATCCCAGGATTCTGGATAAGTCTTCCGCCTGCAAGATTATTAAATCCGTAGGACATCCCAATCGCCTGGATAAAACCTAATACAATTGTAAAGTACCTTGTGAACTGAGCTAATTTACGGCGGCCAACTTCTCCTTGCTTAGACCATTCAGTGAATTTGGGAACAACATCCATTTGAAGCAGCTGAATGATGATGGAAGCAGTAATGTAAGGCATTATGCCCATCGCTAAGATAGAGAAATTATAAAGTGCGCCACCGCCAAAAGTATTTAAAATACCAAAAACGTTCAATTCATCCTGTGCAGCTAACACTTCCGCATTTACGTTAGGCACAGGAATGAATGTTCCGATTCGGAAGACGATAAGCATTAGTAGGGTGAAAAATATTTTATTTCTAATATCACCCACGCGCATAAAATTGGAGATTGTCTTGAACATTAGATCACCTCAGCTGTACCGCCAGCAGCCTCAATTGCTTCTTTTGCAGTAGCGGAGAATTTGTTGGCTTTTACAGTTAATTTTTTCTCTAACTTACCATTGCCAAGAATTTTTACTCCAGCAAGTAATTTGCTTACTACACCAGTTTCAAGAAGTAATTCAGGAGTTACCTCAGTTCCATCTTCAAAACGGTTTAGTTTTTCAACGTTAATTACCGCAAAATCTTTACGGTTGATATTCGTGAAACCTCGTTTAGGTAAACGTTGGAATAAAGGGGTTTGACCACCTTCAAAACCAGGACGAACTCCACCGCCGGAACGAGCGTTTTGACCTTTATGACCTTTACCAGCCGTTTTACCATTACCAGAACCGATGCCGCGACCTACACGGTTACGTTCTTTACGGGAACCATTAGCTGATTGTAATTCATGAAGTTTCATAGGGACACCTCCTTATCATTTAACTGTCTATTATTGTTCGTTTACAGTAACTAGATGTGAAACTTTGTTAATCATACCACGAATTGCAGCATTGTCTTCGTGTACAACAGTTTGGTTAACTTTTTTCAAACCAAGCGTTTTAACTGTAATACGTTGGTCTTGAGGACGACCGATAACACTGCGAGTGAGGGTAATCGCTAATTTGTTTGCCACTATATTTCCCTCCTTATCCTAACAGTTCTTCAACAGTTTTTCCACGAAGTTTCGCAACATCTTCAGCACGCTTAAGCTGACCTAAACCGTTCAATGTTGCGCGCACCATATTAATTGGAGTGTTAGAACCTAATGATTTTGATAAGATATCAGAAACACCAGCTAACTCAAGAACCGCACGAACAGGTCCTCCAGCGATAACTCCAGTACCTTCTGATGCAGGCTTTAATAGGATACTACCAGCACCATATTGTCCGATAACTTCGTGTGGAATTGTTGTATTAACCATTGGTACTTCAATTAGGTTTTTCTTAGCATCTTCAATTGCCTTACGAATTGCTTCAGGCACTTCTTGTGCTTTACCAGTACCGAAACCTACATGCCCGTTTTTATCACCTACAACAACTAATGCTGCAAAGCGAAAACGACGACCACCTTTAACAACTTTCGCAACTCGGTTAACGGTAACTACACGCTCTTCAAGTTCTAGCTTGTTTGCATCAATACGCATTCTTTATAGTCCCTCCTTTTTTCGATTAAAATTTAAGTCCAGCCGCGCGGGCAGCATCAGCAAGAGCTTTAATACGACCATGATATAAGTATCCGCCACGGTCAAATACTACATTTTCTACACCTTTTTCAACAGCACGTTTTGCAACAAGCTCTCCAACTTTCTCAGCTGCACCCGTACTGCTTGAAGAATCAGCAGATAAGTCTTTATCAAGAGTCGACGCACTAACAAGAGTTACACCGTTCGCATCATCGATCAATTGCGCATAAATGTGTTTGTTAGAACGGAACACGTTTAAACGTGGTCTTTCAGCAGTTCCCGTTAACTTAGAACGTACACGAGCATGTCTTTTCTTACGAGTTTCGTTTTTGCTAACTTTCGTAATCATATCTAAGTCACTCCTTTCTTACCTTATGAGGCATTACTTAGCAGTTTTACCTTCTTTACGACGTACATGTTCACCTTCGTAACGAATTCCTTTGCCTTTGTAAGGCTCTGGCGGACGAACGTCACGGATGTTTGAAGCCAATGCTCCTACACGCTCTTTATCTGAACCTTTAACGATAACCTTTGTTTGAGATGGTACTTCGATTTCAATACCTTGTTCAGGCACGATTTCAACAGGATGAGAGTATCCAACGTTAAGAACAAGTTTGTTGCCAGACTTAGAAGCACGGTATCCAACCCCAACAAGCTCTAAACCTTTTTCAAAACCTTTAGATACGCCTTCAACCATATTACCTAACAAGCTGCGGGTCGTACCGTGAAGAGCACGGTGCTCTTTATGGTCTGAAGGACGAGTTACAGTTAACACATTCTCTTCAACATTAATATTAATATCAGGATTAAACGTACGAGTTAATTCACCTTTTGGTCCTTTAACAGTTACAGTAGATTCTTTAATCGTCACTGTAACATCAGAAGGAATCTCAAGTGGTTTTTTACCTACACGAGACATTCCATTACACCTCCATTCACTTTTAACTAATTACCAAACGTATGCTAATACTTCTCCGCCGGCTTGTTTTGCACGTGCTTCTTTATCAGTGATCACACCTTGAGAAGTAGAGATAATCGCGATACCTAAACCATTTAGTACTCTAGGTACTTCGTTTGCTTTAGCGTAAACACGTAAACCAGGCTTGCTGATGCGTTTTAATCCAGTGATTACACGCTCATTATTGCTTCCGTATTTCAAGAAAATACGAATGATACCTTGTTTATTATCTTCTACAAATTCTACGTCACGAACAAAGCCTTCACGCTTTAGGATTTCAGCAACTTCTTTTTTGATTTTAGAAGCAGGTACTTCCAACTTCTCGTGACGTACCATGTTCGCATTACGAATGCGAGTAAGCATATCTGCAATTGGATCTGTCATAACCATTCTAAATAACCTCCTTCCCGTAATTGGGTATTACCAGCTAGCTTTCTTAACGCCAGGAATCTGACCTTTATATGCAAGTTCACGGAAACAAATACGGCAAAGCTTAAATTTGCGCAGTACGGAATGCGGACGGCCGCAACGTTCGCAGCGAGTATATTCTCGTACTTGGTATTTTTGTGTGCGCTTTTGTTTCGCAATCATTGATTTTTTAGCCACGTTTTCGCCTCCCTCTTCAATTATTTCTGGAACGGCATACCAAATTGAGTTAATAATTCACGTGCTTCTTCATCAGTGTTAGCAGTAGTAACAATAACGATATCCATTCCACGAACTTTGGTTACTTTATCGTAATCAATTTCAGGGAAGATTAATTGTTCTTTAACACCTAACGTGTAGTTTCCACGTCCATCAAAAGACTTTTTAGAAATACCGCGGAAGTCACGGACACGTGGTAGAGATACAGACACTAATTTGTCTAAAAACTCATACATGCGTTCACCGCGAAGTGTTACTTTAGCACCGATCGGCATTCCTTCACGAAGACGGAAACCAGCGATAGATTTTTTCGCTTTAGTGATAACTGGCTTTTGACCAGCAATTTGTGTCAATTCTTCTACAGCATTATCTAAAGCTTTAGAGTTTGCAACAGCGTCACCGACACCCATGTTAATCACTATTTTTTCAACTTTTGGCACTTGCATTACAGATTTATAGTTAAACTTGCTCATTAAAGCAGGTGTCATTTCTTTTGAATATTTTTCTTTAAGGCGGCTCATGAGATAGACCTCCCTTCCTTAGTTACTATTTATCTAAAGATTCACCAGATTTTTTTGCTACACGTACTTTTTTACCGTCTACCACTTTGTATCCGATACGAGTTACTTCACCTGATTTAGGATCAAGTGGCATTACGTTAGATACATGAATTGGAGCCTCTTGGCTGATAATGCCTCCTTGGGGATTTGCTTGATTAGCTTTAGAATGTTTTTTCACAACATTTACTCCCTCAACAAGAACACGTTCATTTTTAGGATAAGCTGCAAGGATTTCTCCTTGTTTACCTTTATCCTTACCAGAGATAACCAATACTTTGTCACCTTTTTTTACATGCATCCGAGTCGCACCTCCTTAGTAAGGCTGAGTTTTTCTTTTATAGAACTTCCGGAGCTAGAGAAACAATTTTCATAAAGTTGTTGTCACGCAACTCACGGGCAACCGGTCCGAAAATACGAGTTCCACGAGGACCCTTATCATCACGGATGATTACACAAGCATTTTCATCGAAACGGATATATGATCCGTCTTGACGGCGAACACCACTCTTTGTACGGACAATTACTGCTTTAACAACGTCGCCTTTTTTAACAACGCCTCCTGGTGTTGCTTGTTTTACCGTACAAACAATAACATCACCAATATTGGCAGTTTTACGTCCTGATCCGCCAAGAACTTTAATAGTAAGTACTTCACGTGCGCCAGAGTTATCAGCAACTTTTAAACGAGATTCTTGTTGAATCATTTACGTTACCTCCCTTCGGAATTTAACTTTCCGAACATATTAAATAATGACAGCTTCTTCGACGACTTCCACTAAGCGGAAACGCTTTGTAGCAGATAACGGACGAGTTTCCATGATCTTTACGATATCGCCGATTTTAGCTTGGTTGTTTTCGTCATGAGCTTTAAATTTCTTTGAATACTTTACGCGCTTTCCGTAAAGAGAATGCTTTTTGTAAGTTTCTACAACGACTGTAATTGTCTTATCCATTTTATCAGACACGACACGGCCAGTGTAGACTTTACGTTGGTTGCGTTCACTCATTCTGCAGGCCTCCTCCCTTTAATTATTTGCTAGCCGCAATCTCTCTTTCACGAATGACAGTTTTCATACGAGCGATAGACTTGCGCACTTCACGGATGCGTGCAGTGTTTTCGAGTTGTCCTGTCGCTAGTTGAAAGCGAAGGTTGAAAAGCTCTTCTTTAAGTGATTTTACTTTTTGTTCAATTTCAGCAGTGGTTAGATCACGAATTTCATTAGCTTTCATTTGATTCACCACCAATTTCTTCACGTTTTACAAACTTAGTTTTGATCGGTAATTTGTGAGATGCAAGACGCAAGGCTTCACGAGCAACTTCTTCCGATACACCTGAGATTTCAAACATGATTTTACCAGGCTTTACAACAGCTACCCATCCTTCTGGAGCACCTTTACCAGAACCCATGCGGACTTCTAAAGGTTTAGCAGTGTAAGGCTTGGAAGGGAAAATTTTAATCCAAACTTTACCGCCACGTTTCATGTAACGAGTCATTGCAATACGAGCAGACTCGATTTGGCGGTTTGTGATCCAAGATGCTTCTAAAGCTTGAATGCCGTATTCACCAAAATTTACTTCTGTGCCGCCTTTAGCACGTCCGCGCATTTTTCCACGGTGTTCTCTGCGATACTTAACGCGTTTGGGCATTAACATATTATTTTCCTCCTTCCTCAGATTTCTTCTTAGTAGGAAGAACCTCTCCACGATAGATCCAAACTTTCACACCTAACTTACCGTAAGTAGTGTCAGCTTCTGCTGTTCCATAATCAATATCAGCACGAAGTGTGTGAAGTGGCACAGTTCCTTCACTGTAATGTTCAGCACGAGCGATATCAGCTCCGCCTAAACGACCAGATACCATTGTTTTAATCCCTTGTGCACCAGCGCGCATTGCACGTTGAATGGTTTGCTTTTGAGCACGACGGAATGAAATACGATTTTCTAATTGACGAGCAATATTTTCTGCAACCAATTTTGCATCAAGGTCAGCTCTTTTGATTTCTAGAATGTTGATGTGTACACGTTTGCCAGTTAATTGGTTAAGAGCTTTACGAAGTGCTTCTACCTCAGTACCACCTTTACCAATTACCATTCCTGGCTTAGCAGTGTGGATCGTAATGTTTACACGATTCGCAGCACGTTCAATCTCAACCTTTGAAACAGACGCGTCTTTTAAACGTTTACTGATGTATTCACGAACTTTAAGATCTTCATGTAAAAGGTTAGCGTAATCTTTCCCAGCGAACCATTTAGATTCCCAATCACGAATAACTCCAATACGAAGACCGACCGGATTTACCTTTTGACCCACGGATTATCCCTCCTTCTTTTCTGATAAAACGATAGTAATGTGACTTGTACGTTTATTAATTTGGCTTGCACGACCCATTGCGCGTGGACGGAAACGTTTCAAAGTTGGTCCTTCATCAACGAATACTTGAGAAACCACCAGGTTGTTAGCGTCCATCTCATAGTTGTGCTCGGCGTTTGCTATAGCAGACTTCAATACTTTTTCAACGATTGGAGAAGCAGCTTTAGGAGTATGTGTTAAAATCGCTACCGCTTCACCTACTTGCTTACCTCGAATTAAATCAACGACTAAACGTGCTTTACGAGGAGCAATACGAACTGTTCTTGCAACAGCTTTAGCTTGCATTTAAATGCCTCCTCTCATTAGCGTCTTGTTTTTTTGTCATCATTAGCATGACCTTTGTACGTACGTGAAGGAGCAAACTCACCTAATTTGTGACCTACCATATCCTCAGTAACGTAAACAGGCACATGTTTGCGACCATCATAAACCGCAATAGTGTGGCCGATGAATTGCGGGAAAATTGTTGAACGACGAGACCAAGTTTTAATCACTTGTTTCTTATCGGATTCATTTAATTTCTCAACTTTGCTAAATAAGTGTTCATCCACGAATGGCCCTTTTTTTAGACTGCGACCCATTGTTGAACCTCCCTTCGTGATTGCGCTACGGTTCGAGTGAACCGTAGGTCAACCCCGTTATTTTTTACGACGACGAACGATAAACTTGTCGGATTTGCTTTTCTTCTTACGAGTTTTGAATCCAAGAGTTGGTTTACCCCACGGAGACATTGGAGACTTACGTCCGATTGGCGCACGTCCTTCACCACCACCATGTGGATGGTCGTTAGGGTTCATAACAGAACCGCGGACAGTTGGGCGCTTGCCTAACCAGCGAGAACGACCTGCTTTACCAATGTTAATTAATTCGTGCTGTTCATTACCCACTTGACCTACTGTAGCACGGCAAGTAGCAAGAATCATACGAACTTCACCAGAGTTTAAACGAACTAATACATATTTTCCTTCTTTACCTAGTACTTGCGCAGAAGTACCGGCAGAACGTACTAATTGTCCACCTTTGCCTGGTTTTAACTCAATGTTGTGTACGACAGTACCAACTGGAATGTTTTGAAGTGGCAATGCATTTCCTACTTTGATGTCAGCTTCTGGACCTGACATAATTTCCATGTCAACCTTTAGGTTTTTTGGAGCTAAGATGTAACGTTTTTCCCCATCTGCATAGTTTACTAATGCGATGTTTGCAGATCGGTTCGGATCATACTCGATTGTAGCAACGCGTCCAGGTATACCATCTTTATTGCGTTTGAAATCGATGATACGATATTGGCGTTTGTGTCCCCCGCCTTGATGACGCACAGTTAATTTACCTTGATTGTTACGTCCGCCTTTTTTATGCAAAGGTGCTAGTAACGATTTCTCAGGTGTGTCTGTTGTGATTTCAGCGAAATCAGAAACTGTCATACCGCGGCGGCCATTTGATGTTGGTTTATACTTTTTAATCGCCATCTCGTTTCCCTCCTTCTTTAGTAGTTATTAAACTTCAAATAATTCTATTTCATTGCTGTCAGCTGTTAATTTGATAACTGCTTTTCTGCGACGATTTGTTAATCCGCTGTAGCGGCCAACACGTTTGAATTTCCCTTTGTAGTTCATGATGTTAACTTTCTCAACGTTGACACCGAAGATCTTTTCGATTGCGTCTTTTACTTGAGTTTTGTTAGCATTCACATCAACTTCAAATGTATATTTTTTCTCTTCCATTAGAACAGTAGACCGTTCAGTGATTACGGGGCGCTTAATAATATCGCGAGGATCTTTCATTATGCAAGCACCTCCTCTACTTTTTCCACCGCAGCTTTCGTAATAATAAGCTTTTCATGGTTTACAACATCAAGTACATTTACTCCGTTAGCGTCAACAACAGTTACACCAGGTATGTTGCGAGCTGATAAAGCTACAGCTTCGTTTGCATCAGCAGTAACGATCAAAGCTTTTTTCTCAACAGAAAGACCTTTTAAAACAGAGGCCATTTCCTTTGTTTTAGGAGCTTCTAATACTAAGTCTTCTAGTACTAAAATGTTGTTATCTACTACTTTAGAAGATAAAGCAGATTTGATAGCCAGACGGCGTACTTTTTTAGGTAATTTATATGCATAGCTGCGAGGAGTTGGTCCAAATACTGTACCACCACCGCGCCATTGTGGTGAACGGATAGATCCTTGACGAGCACGACCAGTACCCTTTTGACGCCAAGGTTTGCGACCTCCGCCAGCTACTTCAGAACGATTTTTAACTTTGTGAGTTCCTTGACGTAAGGAAGCTCTTTGCATGATGATCGCTTCAAACAATACTGAGTTGTTTGGTTCAATACCAAATACAGAATCATTTAATTCAATTTCACCAGCATTAGATCCGTTTTGGTTAAATAATGCTACTTTTGGCATTATCAATTTCCTCCTTTCCTACTAAATTACTTGGATTTTACCGCACTTTTTACAGTGATTAAGGCTTTTTTAGGACCAGGCACGTTACCTTTAATTAATAAAAGGTTGCGCTCTGCATCAACTTTTACAATCTCAAGGTTTTGAACAGTAATACGCTCTCCGCCCATACGTCCAGGTAATAGTTTATTTTTGAAAACACGGTTTGGATCAACAGGCCCCATTGAACCGGGTCGACGGTGATAACGAGAACCGTGAGACATAGGTCCGCGAGATTGGTTATGGCGCTTGATTGCACCTTGAAATCCTTTCCCTTTCGAGATTCCTGTTACATCTACACTTTCTCCTTCAGAGAAAATACTTACTTTGACTTCTTGACCAACTTCATACTCTTCTAAGTTAACTCCGCGAAATTCCTTTACGAAGCGCTTAGGCTCAGTATTCGCTTTAGAAAAATGACCCTTCTGCGGCTTGTTTGAAAGCTTTTCACGTTTATTTTCAAATCCTACTTGAACAGATTCATAACCGTCAGATTCAACTGATTTCTTTTGAAGTACCACATTCGGAGCAGCTTCAATTACAGTTACAGGAATTAAATTTCCGTTTTCAGCAAATACTTGCGTCATACCTATTTTTCTACCTAAGATTCCTTTGGTCATTAGTCACACCTCCTAATTAAATGTGTTTATATTTTGAATTAAAGTTTAATTTCGATGTCTACACCAGACGGCAAGTCTAAACGCATTAATGCATCAACTGTTTGTGGTGTTGGGTTGATGATGTCGATTAAACGTTTGTGTGTACGCATTTCAAACTGCTCACGAGAATCTTTGTACTTGTGAACCGCACGTAAAATCGTGTACACAGACTTTTCAGTTGGTAATGGAATTGGACCAGATACGTTAGCACCAGAACGTTTAGCTGTTTCTACGATTTTTTCAGCTGATTGATCTAAAATTCTGTGATCATAAGCTTTTAAACGAATACGAATTTTTTGTTTTGCCATTATTTTCCCTCCTTTTCGCCTACTTCTTTATAGACAGTTCTCCGTGAGAATTACCCTGACAGTACCCGCCATGGCAAAGCGGCCGGGTGTATCAGCAACCTCTCACTTCATCGCAGTCAAAGACCAACATTAAATATTATATAAAAATTCCGCACATGTTGCAAGTGAATTTTATATTTTCTTCTGGTCTCGCACACTTTTTCTATTATACATACCCATTATTATCAATTCAAGCATTCATAAAAGTTTTAGACAGGAACAATTTGCAAATTTTCATTTTTACTATTAAAGTTGTTTCCTAGTTCATTTGAACGGAAATCCCAAGGCATGTTATCGAAGCATAAGGCAAAGACAAGACCAGCCTCTCGTAGGAGCTTGTTGTTTTTTAGGGAGCAAGGTTGCCGCTATGAAGGGTTAGGAGTTGAATTCATTAAAAAGGAAATCCACTCTTCCGCTGATTACATCAATTTCTACCTTAAACCTCTCACCTTCAGAAAGACGAGTATTGTATTTCAAAAAGTAAAAAAAAGATTTTAAGTTTTTGAAATTGTTAGCGTTAAAACTACCCTATACCTTTTATTTCTTTTATAAACTTTATCTTTCTGAACTAATAAAAAAAAACGAAGTTGCCTTGAATAAAAAACAGGCAACTTCGCGACATTTTGCTTTTAATTTTACGGACCTGAACTCTAATAAGACATTTCAATTTATCCTATTTTACGGCACAGAAAAAGACGAGCAAAATTGCTCGCCTTTTTCGGGTAACTATTACTCAGTGATTGAAGAAACAACACCAGATCCTACAGTACGTCCGCCTTCACGGATAGAGAATCTTGTTCCATCTTCAATAGCGATCGGTGCGATAAGTTCAACAGTCATTTCGATGTTGTCTCCAGGCATAACCATTTCAGTTCCTTCTGGAAGAACAACGATACCAGTTACGTCAGTTGTACGGAAGTAGAACTGAGGACGGTAGTTAGAGAAGAATGGAGTATGACGTCCACCTTCTTCTTTAGATAAAACGTAAACTTCTGCTTTGAATTTAGTGTGTGGAGTGATTGTTCCTGGTTTAGCAAGAACTTGTCCACGTTGGATATCTTCACGAGCTACACCACGAAGAAGTGCACCAATGTTATCTCCAGCTTCAGCATAATCAAGAAGCTTACGGAACATTTCTACACCTGTAACAGTTGTAGATTTTGCTTCCTCAGCTAAACCGATGATGTCTACAGTGTCACCAACTTTAACTTGTCCGCGCTCAACACGTCCAGTAGCTACTGTACCACGACCAGTGATTGAGAATACATCCTCAACTGGCATCATGAATGGTTTTTCAGTATCACGTTCTGGAGTTGGGATGAATTCATCAACAGCATTCATAAGCTCGATGATTTTCTCTTCCCACTCAGCATCTCCTTCAAGAGCTTTTAGAGCAGAACCTTTTACTACAGGTACATCGTCACCAGGGAAGTCATATTCAGAAAGAAGATCACGAACTTCCATTTCTACTAGTTCAAGTAGTTCTTCATCGTCTACCATGTCACATTTGTTTAAGAATACAACAAGGTATGGTACACCAACGTTACGAGATAAAAGGATATGCTCACGAGTTTGTGGCATTGGGCCGTCAGCAGCAGATACTACTAGGATACCGCCATCCATTTGTGCAGCACCAGTGATCATGTTCTTAACATAGTCAGCATGTCCTGGGCAGTCTACGTGTGCATAGTGGCGAGTGTCCGTTTCATACTCAACGTGTGCAGTTGAGATTGTAATTCCACGCTCGCGCTCTTCTGGAGCGGCGTCGATCATGTCATAAGCCATAGCTGCACCTTTACCAGAACGTTTAGCAAGAACTGTAGTGATTGCAGCTGTTAAAGTTGTTTTACCATGGTCAACGTGACCTATTGTACCGATATTAGCATGCGTTTTGGAACGGTCAAATTTTTCTTTAGCCATTCTAAAAATCCTCCTTAGAGATTATATTAGGTTTAAGTATAGGATACTAGAAAGCGAAAGCATTGCCTCGCTTTCTAGGCTTACATAAACAGTTATACTTCAATGCAGGGGTAAAATCAATTACTCACCTTTATTTTTTTTGATAATTTCTTCTGAGATAGATTTAGGAACTTCTTCGTAGTGGTCAAAGTGCATTGTAAACACTCCGCGACCTTGTGTGTTTGAACGAAGGGAAGTTGCATATCCAAACATTTCAGAAAGAGGAACCATTGAACGGACAACTTGTGCGTTACCGCGTGCTTCCATACCTTCTACACGTCCACGACGGGAAGTAACTCCTCCCATGATATCTCCCATATATTCTTCTGGTGTTACGATTTCAACCTTCATAACCGGTTCAAGAATAACAGGGTTACATTTTGAAATAGCGTTTTTAAGAGCTAATGAAGCTGCTACTTTAAAAGCCATTTCACTTGAGTCAACATCATGGTAAGATCCATCAACTAAAGCAGCTTTTACATCGATAAGCGGATAGCCTGCGAGTACACCGTTTTTCATTGCATCTTCAAGACCAGCTTGAACAGCAGGAATATATTCGCGAGGTACGACACCACCAACAATTTTGTTTTCAAATTCGAAGCCTTTACCTTCTTCATTAGGTTCGAATTCGATCCAAACGTGACCAAATTGTCCGCGTCCACCAGATTGGCGTGCAAATTTACCCTCTACCTTAGCAGCGCCGCGGAACGTTTCACGATAGGCAACCTGTGGAGCTCCAACGTTTGCCTCTACTTTGAATTCCCGTTTCATACGGTCAACAAGGATGTCAAGGTGAAGCTCACCCATACCAGCAATGATTGTTTGACCAGTTTCAGCATTAGTATGTGCTCTGAATGTTGGATCTTCTTCTTGAAGCTTCTGCAAGGCTGTTGTCATCTTATCTTGGTCTGCTTTTGATTTCGGCTCAACAGATAACTCAATTACAGGCTCTGGGAATTCCATAGACTCTAGGATAACCAAGTTTTTGTCATCACATAGAGTATCACCAGTAGTCGTATCTTTTAATCCAACTGCCGCAGCAATATCTCCTGCATAAACAGTTGAAATTTCTTCACGGCTGTTCGCGTGCATTTGAAGGATACGACCTACACGTTCACGCTTGCCTTTAGTTGAATTAATAATGTAAGAACCAGAGTTTAGAGTACCAGAGTACACTCGGAAGAATGTCAGTTTTCCAACATATGGATCAGTCATAACTTTGAATGCAAGTGCTGCGAATGGACCTTCATCACTAGATTCACGAGTTACTTCTTCATCACTGTCTGGAAGAGTTCCTTTAATAGCTGGTACATCAGTTGGCGCCGGCAGATAATCAATAACTGCATCAAGCATTAATTGAACACCTTTGTTTTTGAATGCTGACCCGCAGATAACCGGATAGAATTCAACGTTACAAGTACCTTTACGGATTGTAGCTTTAAGCTCTTCAGTTGTAAGCTCTTCACCTTCTAAGTACTTCATCATTAATTCTTCATCAAGCTCTGCAACTGCTTCTACTAATCTTGAACGGTACTCATCAGCTTGTTCCTTGTATTCCTCAGGTATTTCTTTTGCTTCAGTACGGGTTCCTAGATCATCTTCATAGTAGTAAGCTTGCATTTCTACTAAGTCGATGATTCCATTAAATTGGTCTTCAGCACCAATCGGAAGCTGGATAGGGTGTGCGTTCGCTTGAAGTCGGTCATGGATTGTACCTACAGAGTAAAGGAAATCTGCCCCGATTTTGTCCATTTTGTTTACGAAAACGATACGAGGTACTCCATAAGTAGTTGCTTGGCGCCAAACAGTTTCAGTTTGAGGTTCAACTCCTGATTGAGCATCAAGAACAGCTACCGCACCGTCGAGTACACGAAGAGAACGTTCAACTTCAACTGTGAAGTCTACGTGTCCCGGTGTATCGATGATGTTAACTCGGTGGCCTTTCCATGAAGCAGTAGTTGCTGCAGACGTGATCGTAATACCACGCTCTTGCTCTTGTTCCATCCAGTCCATTTGAGATGCACCTTCATGTGTCTCACCGATTTTATGAATACGGCCTGTATAGAACAAAACGCGCTCAGTAGTCGTCGTTTTACCAGCGTCAATGTGTGCCATGATACCGATATTACGAGTGTTTTCTAAGGAGAACTCTCTAGCCATTGGGTACTTTCTCCTTCCATATATGATTATTAGTTTGATTTATAGTTTATAGATTACCAGCGGTAGTGAGCAAATGCTTTATTTGCTTCTGCCATTTTATGAGTATCTTCACGTTTCTTAACTGCTGCTCCAGTGTTGTTAGCTGCATCAAGAATTTCGTTAGCTAAACGCTCTTCCATGGTCTTTTCACCGCGTAGACGAGCATAGTTTACTAACCAGCGAAGTCCTAGAGTCGTACGACGATCTGGGCGTACTTCTACAGGTACTTGATAGTTAGCACCACCAACACGGCGAGCTCTAACTTCAAGTACAGGCATGATATTCTTAAGCGCTTGTTCGAAAACCTCCATGGCATCTTTTCCAGAGCGCTCTTGAACTAAATCGAAAGCAGTGTAAAGAATGGTTTGGGCTTTACCTCTTTTACCATCAAGCATGATACGATTGATTAAACGTGTAACAAGCTTTGAATTGTGAATCGGATCTGGTAACACATCTCTTTTTGCTACAGGGCCTTTACGTGGCATTTAGTTTTCCTCCCTTCCTCTTAATCCTATCTTTACTTAATTATTACTTTTTAGCTTTTGGTCTCTTCGTACCGTATTTAGAACGGCCTTGCATACGACCATCCACACCAGCAGTATCTAATGCACCGCGAACGATATGGTACCGTACTCCAGGTAAGTCTTTTACACGTCCACCGCGAATTAAAACAACGCTATGCTCTTGAAGGTTGTGGCCAATTCCAGGGATATAAGCAGTTACCTCGATTTGGTTTGTTAAACGTACACGAGCATATTTACGCAGCGCTGAGTTTGGTTTCTTTGGTGTCATAGTACCAACACGAGTACACACGCCGCGTTTTTGTGGTGAAGAAGTGTTTGTTTGCTCCTTTTTGAAGCTGTTATAACCTTTGTTTAAAGCAGGGGAATCAGATTTTGAAACCTTGGTTTCGCGTCCCTTGCGAACTAGTTGGTTAATAGTAGGCATTAGTAGTATCCTCCCTTCATTTTTAATCCCACATACCCAGGTGATTCATCTTTGGGCAAAAAACAAGTTTTTGCTAGTCATGATAATCATTTCTGGCAAAAACATTTTTATAATAGTAGAATAGCAACAGTTGCTGCCCCAACTTCTATTCCACAAGCTTTACCAAGCTTCTTCATAGAAGGGACCTTTGTTAAAGGAATCTCATATTCTGCAGCAAGATTCATAACCTGTGCGGTAACGCTCGGATCTGCATCTTCCGCAACAACAATCTCTTTAACTTGTTCTGTTTTTAGAGCTTTAACTGTTTGCTTTGTACCAACAATAATCCTTGGAGCCTGTGATACTTTTTCATAAGACATAGTCCTTTATATCCTCCAAAGCACAGGTTTATTGACACCTTGAATATATTATCATCCAAAAAGATGGATGTCAATATTTAAAATGCTTTTTTCTGTGACATCCATCTTCTTAAAGATTAGTCTATAGTAACTGTTTCATCAACAGCATCAATTTGTGACACTGACTTTACATTTCTGACACTGCGGTAGCTTTGCATACCTGTTCCTGCCGGTACGAGCTTCCCGATAATAACATTTTCCTTCAGTCCAAGCAATTCATCGCGTTTTCCTTTAATGGCAGCATCTGTTAGGACACGAGTTGTCTCCTGGAAGGATGCGGCTGACAAGAAGGAATCTGTCTCAAGAGAAGCTTTAGTAATACCAAGCAAGACTGGTCTTCCTGATGCAGGACGCTTTCCTTCAAGCAATACTTTTCGGTTCGCATCTGTAAACTGATGAATATCCAATAAGGAACCAGGCAAGACGTCTGTCTCTCCAGCATCATGGACACGCACTTTTCGAAGCATTTGGCGAACCATAACCTCTACGTGCTTATCACCAATTTCTACCCCTTGCATACGATAAACCTTCTGCACTTCTCGAAGCAGGTACTCTTGTACTGCTGTGATATCTTTAACTTTTAATAGCTCTTTTGGATCAATTGAACCTTCAGTTAATTCTTGTCCGCGTCCAACCTTTTCTCCTTCAGCTACTTTGAGGCGTGCGTTGTAAGGAGCTGTATAGTTTCGAGATTCTACTGCCCCTTGGATCACAATTTCTTGTTGTTTATCGCGTACCTCATTAATTTCAGATACCACACCATCAATTTCAGTAATAGTTGCTTGACCTTTTGGATTACGGGCTTCAAACAGCTCTTGGATACGAGGTAAACCTTGAGTGATATCATCTCCTGCCACACCACCGGTATGGAACGTACGCATTGTTAACTGTGTTCCTGGTTCTCCGATAGACTGTGCCGCTATAATACCAACTGCTTCCCCGACTTCTACGTCACTGCCTGTAGCAAGATTTCGTCCATAACATTTTTTACATACCCCATGACGGGTGTTACATGTAAATGCAGAACGGATCCACACTTCCTCAATGCCGGACTCAACGATCTCTGTCGCAAGATCTTCTGTAATTAGTTCATTTTCACGAACCAGCACGCTGTCCGTTTCTGGATGTGTAATCGTTTTTCTTGCAAAACGGCCAATCAAACGCTCTTCAAGCTTTTCAATGATCTCCGTACCATCCTTAATAGATTCAGCAAGGATTCCGCGATCTGTTCCACAGTCTTCCTCACGGATAATGACATCCTGAGCAACATCAACAAGACGGCGGGTAAGGTAACCTGAGTCTGCCGTTTTAAGAGCCGTATCAGCAAGACCTTTACGGGCGCCATGTGTAGAAATAAAGTACTCTAATACAGTTAGGCCTTCTCGGAAACTTGATTTAATTGGTAACTCGATAATACGACCAGCCGGGTTGGCCATCAATCCGCGCATACCGGCTAATTGAGTAAAGTTAGAAGCGTTACCCCGGGCGCCTGAATCACTCATCATGAAGATAGGATTGGTTTTGTCTAAAGATGCCATCAGTTTGCCCTGAATCGTATCTTTAGCCGCACTCCAAATGGAAATAACTCTTTCATATCGCTCATCTTCGGTGATAAGACCACGTCTGAATTGTTTAAGAACATTATCGACTTTGCCCTGGGCCTCATTGATAATTTCTTCTTTTTCCCGTAATACGATAATGTCTGAGACACCAACCGTAATACCGGCTTTTGTAGAATGTTTAAAACCTAGATCTTTTAAGCGGTCAAGCATTTTTGAAGTTTCGGTAATATGGAATTTCTTGAACACTTCCGCAATGATTTTACCTAAGATGCCCTTCTTGAAAGGCGGAATTATTTCTTGATTCTGTATATATTCTTTAACATCTACTGTAGGATCAACAAAGAATTTTTCAGGTGTTTTCTCTTCAATATTCATCTTCGTTGGTTCGTTCATATATGGGAACGAAGTTGGAAGAATTTCATTGAAAATTAGTTTACCGACAGTTGTAACAAGAAGCTGTTTTTTCTGCTCATCAGTAAAAGTTTCGTTATTTAAAGAAGTCGTACGGACCGCAACACGAGTATGCAAATGAACGTACCCGTTCTGATAGGCTAATAACGCTTCGTTTGTGTCGTTGAAGATCATTCCTTCTCCTACAGCCCCTGCACGCTCTAACGTTAAGTAATAGTTACCTAATACCATATCCTGGGATGGTGTCACGACTGGTTTACCATCTTTCGGATTTAAGATATTTTGAGCAGCAAGCATTAGAATGCGAGCTTCTGCTTGCGCTTCAGATGAAAGGGGAACGTGAACAGCCATTTGGTCGCCGTCAAAATCGGCATTGTATGCTGTACATACAAGCGGATGGAGACGGATCGCACGCCCTTCAACAAGTGTAGGTTCAAACGCTTGAATGCCTAGTCTGTGAAGAGTAGGTGCGCGGTTTAGAAGTACAGGGTGTTCTTTAATAACATATTCAAGTACATCCCAAACTTCAGGCTGTACGCGCTCAATTTTACGCTTAGCACTTTTAATATTATGAGCAAGTCCTTTTTCAACAAGCTCCTTCATAACAAACGGTTTGAACAGCTCTAATGCCATTTCCTTTGGAAGACCGCATTGGTACATTTTTAAGTTAGGACCAACGACGATGACCGAACGACCAGAATAGTCCACACGTTTCCCAAGTAAGTTTTGACGGAAACGTCCTTGCTTTCCCTTTAGCATATGGGAAAGTGATTTTAATGGACGGTTACCTGGTCCTGTTACAGGACGGCCGCGGCGGCCATTATCAATTAATGCATCAACTGCCTCTTGAAGCATACGCTTTTCGTTTTGAACGATTATACTAGGCGCTCCAAGATCTAATAAACGTTTTAAACGATTGTTCCGGTTAATAACACGACGATAAAGATCGTTAAGATCTGATGTCGCAAAACGTCCGCCATCTAATTGAACCATCGGACGCAATTCTGGCGGAATTACAGGGAGTACGTCTAAAATCATCCATGATGGGTAGTTTCCAGAGTTACGAAAAGCTTCTAATACTTCTAATCGTTTGATAGCACGTGTACGACGTTGACCTTGAGAAGTTTTGAGTTCTTCTTTTAATTGGTCAACTTCTTTATGCAAATCAATATCCTGAAGAAGCTTTTTAATTGCTTCTGCCCCCATTGCAGCTTGGAATGTGCTGCCGTACTTCTCCCGGTATGCACGATATTCCTTTTCAGATAACAGCTGTTTCTTTTCTAAAGGTGTATCACCTGTTTCTGTAACTACGTAGGAAGCAAAATAGATTACTTCTTCTAAAGCACGAGGAGACATATCAAGGACTAATCCCATACGGCTTGGAATTCCTTTGAAGTACCAAATATGAGATACAGGAGCAGCAAGTTCAATATGACCCATTCGCTCACGGCGTACTTTCGCTCGAGTTACTTCAACTCCGCAGCGGTCACATACAACACCTTTGTAACGAACGCGCTTATATTTACCGCAATGGCACTCCCAATCTTTTTGAGGTCCAAAAATACGTTCGCAGAATAATCCGTCTTTCTCAGGCTTTAGTGTACGATAGTTAATTGTTTCAGGCTTTTTAACTTCACCAAATGACCAAGAGCGGATTTTGTCCGGTGAAGCAAGACCGATGTTCATATATTCAAAATTATTTACATCTAGCAAGGGGCCTACCTCCCTTATAGTCTTCGGGTTTACCGAAATCGCTTGCTGGTTTACAATGAATGATCGGCTCTAATAGAGTGTTACCTCTATTAGAACCATTTCTATGTTAAGTCAGGAAAACGGGCTGTTATTCCTTTGTTACTACATCTCGTTCTTTTTCAAGCTCAAGATCCGGTTCTTCATCCTGAGTTAATGAAAGACTTTCGGCTTGCCCAGTCTCTTCATCATCTTCAAGGTCTCTCATTTCAATTTCTTGTTCATCATCAGAGAGAATTTTTACATCCATACCTAAGCTTTGAAGTTCTTTAATTAAAACTTTAAATGATTCTGGCACCCCAGGTTCTGGTACATTTTCGCCTTTTACAATGGCTTCATATGTCTTAACACGTCCGACTACATCATCTGATTTAACTGTTAAGATCTCTTGCAAGGTGTATGCAGCACCATACGCTTCAAGTGCCCATACCTCCATCTCACCAAAACGCTGTCCGCCAAACTGGGCTTTACCTCCAAGCGGCTGCTGTGTAACCAATGAGTAAGGGCCTGTAGAACGAGCATGCAATTTATCGTCAACCATGTGAGCCAGCTTGATCATATACATGATTCCCACTGAGACACGGCTGTCAAATGGTTCGCCTGAACGTCCATCGTAAAGAACAGTTTTAGCATCACGGGCCATTCCAGCCTCTTCTAATGTAGACCAAACATCCTCTTCACGAGCTCCATCGAAAACCGGAGAAGCAACATGTAATCCAAGTCTTCTCGCAGCCATACCGAGGTGAAGCTCTAATACTTGCCCGATATTCATACGTGATGGTACACCAAGCGGATTTAACATGATGTCGACTGGTGTGCCATCCGGAAGATAAGGCATGTCTTCCTCAGGAAGGATACGCGAAATAACACCTTTGTTTCCGTGGCGCCCCGCCATCTTATCCCCTTCAGAAATTTTACGTTTTTGTACGATGTATGCACGTACTAATTGATTTACACCAGGAGGAAGCTCATCTCCGTCTTCACGGTTGAATACCTTTACGTCTAAGACAATTCCGCCGCCTCCATGAGGAACACGAAGGGATGTATCGCGGACTTCACGAGCCTTTTCACCGAAAATAGCATGTAAGAGACGTTCTTCAGCTGTCAGCTCAGTAACCCCTTTAGGTGTTACTTTTCCTACAAGCAGATCGCCATCCTTCACTTCTGCGCCGACTCTGATATTTCCACGCTCATCCAAGTTGCGAAGTGCATCCTCGCCGACATTCGGGATATCACGCGTAATTTCTTCTGGCCCAAGCTTAGTATCACGTGCTTCTGATTCATATTCTTCAATATGAATGGATGTATAGACATCGTCTTTTACAAGGCGTTCGCTCATAATGATGGCATCCTCATAGTTGTAGCCATCCCATGTCATGAAGGCAACCATTACGTTGCGGCCAAGTGCCAATTCCCCTTTTTCCATGGAAGGTCCATCAGCGAGAATTTCGCCTTTTACTACTTCATCTCCAACACTAACGATTGGACGTTGGTTGTAGCAGGTTCCTTGGTTAGAACGGATAAATTTAAGCAGACTGTATTTATCTAAATTACCTTTAACTTTTTGACCATCTACATCTTCATAACGACGAACCCAAATATTTTTCGCTTCAACACGCTCAACAACACCTGGATATTTGCAAATAACTGCCGCACCAGAGTCTTTTCCTGAAACATATTCCATTCCAGTACCAACAATTGGCGCTTCTGGATTCATAAGAGGAACTGCCTGCCTTTGCATGTTCGCTCCCATCAAGGCGCGGTTTGAGTCGTCATTTTCCAAGAAAGGAATACAAGCAGTTGCTGCGGAAACTACCTGCTTTGGAGAAACATCCATATAATCGATGCGATCTCGGCGAACAACTGTGTTTTCCCCGCGGAAACGAGCGATAATATCTTCGTCTAAGAACGAACCATCTTCCCCAAGACGCGCATTCGCCTGGGCAACAACATAGTTATCCTCTTCATCTGCTGTTAAATAATCCATTTGACTAGTCAGCTTACCAGTCTCGGGATCTACTCTGCGATAAGGTGTTTCAATAAATCCAAAACGGTTCACCTTTGCGTAACTTGACAACGAATTGATTAATCCGATGTTCGGACCCTCTGGCGTTTCAATCGGGCACATACGGCCATAGTGGGAATAATGAACATCACGGACTTCGAATCCGGCACGTTCACGAGTTAAACCACCTGGACCAAGCGCCGAAAGACGACGTTTATGAGTCAATTCCGCAAGCGGGTTTGTTTGATCCATAAATTGAGATAATTGGGAGCTCCCGAAAAACTCTTTAATAGATGCAATAACCGGGCGAATGTTAATTAATTGCTGTGGCGTTATCGTGTTTGTATCTTGAATAGACATCCTTTCCCGTACTACGCGTTCCATTCTGGATAAACCGATACGGAATTGGTTTTGAAGCAATTCCCCTACTGAACGAAGACGACGGTTACCAAGATGGTCGATATCGTCAGTATCTCCTACACCGTGGAGAAGATTAAAGAAATAGCTAATTGATGAAAGGATATCTGCTGGTGTGATATTTTTAACTTCCTCTACCACATAAGCATTCCCTATTACATTGATCACTTGTTCTCCATCAGGATCGTTAGGAGAATAAATTTTGATAGATTGTAATGTCACATCATCTTCTACTACTCCGCCATTCGGCTGAACTTTTCTAAATCCTACACCGTTTTCTAAATTCGGAAGAATTTTATCCAATGTTCTTCTATCAATCATTGTGCCTTTTTCGGCAATTACTTCACCTGTTTCAGGGTCTGCTAGACTTTCAGCAAGACGCTGATTAAACAATCTATTTTTAATGTGAAGTTTTTTATTAATTTTATAGCGGCCTACATTTGCTAAATCATAACGTTTCGGATCAAAGAAACGTGATTCTAATAAGCTTTTTGCATTATCAACCGTTGGAGGCTCGCCTGGGCGCAGACGCTCATAGATTTCAAGCAAAGCTTTTTCTGAGCTTTCCGTGTTGTCTTTATCAAGCGTATTGCGTAAGTATTCGTTTTCTCCAAATAAATCGATGATTTCTTGATCAGAGCCAAACCCAAGAGCACGCAAAAGAACCGTAACTGGCAACTTACGAGTACGATCAATACGTACATATACGACATCTTTCGCATCTGTTTCGTATTCTAACCATGCGCCACGGTTTGGAATCACAGTAGCAGTAAAGCCCCTCTTACCATTTTTATCAACTTTACCACTGTAATATACACTCGGTGAACGCACTAACTGCGATACAATTACACGCTCAGCACCGTTGATCACAAATGTGCCTGTCTCAGTCATAAGTGGGAAATCTCCCATAAACACATCTTGATCTTTAACTTCTCCTGTTTCTTTGTTAATCAAACGCACCTTTACACGTAATGGTGCAGAATAGGTAACATCCCGCTCTTTAGACTCTTCAACCGGGTACTTAGGATCACCTAAGCTATAGTCGATGAATTCAAGTGAGAGGTTACCAGTGAAGTCTTCTATCGGAGAAATATCCTGGAACATTTCCCGAAGACCCTCATCAAGAAACCACTGATAAGAAGCGGTTTGGATTTCAATGAGATTTGGTAATTCTAACACTTCACTAATACGTGCATAACTTCTGCGTTGGCGGTGTCGTCCATACTGAACAAGTTGACCTGTCAACTGATTCACCCCTCAAATCATGCGTAATATATGTGTAAAAAATATTAAGCTGCCACCTAGCAATAATATTTTTACAAGGCAAAAGAAAAAGGGTTTCTTTAATAGAAAACCACATAGGATTGCCATTATAGATTTTATAAGTCTTTCCAAAGATGGCAATTTTATACATGGAAAAACTGTTTTTACGACACTTATTCAATATTAACATATTGGCATTTTATAATATTAACATACAAAAAATTTCAAGTCAATATTTTTTTGCACAGATAATATAGTAACCTTTTTTCTTCTCTATTACGTCAGCTTCCGAATAGAGTTCGTTCAGTTTTTCTATCGCAGAAGGAGCGCCTTGCTTCTTTTGGATAACAACCCAAAGTTCCCCTCCCGAATACAAGTGCGTATAACTCTTTTCAAAAATTTCGTGAACAACCTTTTTGCCAGCCCGTATTGGAGGGTTTGTTAAAATAGCTGCATATTTCTTTTTCGATATTTCTTCGAATAAGTAACTCTGAAAAACTTGTACATTTTCAATTCTATTTACTTTAGCATTCTCTTTAGAAAGTTCAACAGCTCTTTCATTGATATCTACCATATCCACTTTAATGGCAGGATATTCTTTCGCTAAAGAAAGGCCGATCGGCCCATAACCACAGCCAATATCTAAGATTGGCCCTTCGATCTCTGGCATTTGGAACGTTTCAATTAATAATTTTGAACCAAAGTCTACCTCGTTTTTTGAAAAAACCCCTTTATCACTATGAAAGGTAAAAGTATTCCCTTTCAATTGATAAGTCCAGGTTTTCCGTTCACTTTCAACTCTTGGTTTTTCCGAATAATAATGATCGTTCATTTCAGCCCACCTCTTTAGTAGGAGTATTGCCAATCATTTTGCAAATATAACCAAACCTCATAGTCCCTTGAATGTTTAGGATGAGCACAAAAATGAAAATAACAAAAAAGCAGCCCTTGTATTATGGCCATATGAATCAAGTTCAACACCTGAGCTTAAAGACAATAGTACAGAACTTACAACTTCTTACCTTTTAAAAGAAAAAGCCCGCTAGTTAGCAGCGGGCTTTTTTCTGATGTTCATCCGATTATTACTTAACTTCTACAGAAGCGCCAACTTCTTCAAGCTTAGCTTTAAGTTCTTCAGCTTCCTCTTTAGCAATTCCTTCTTTAATTGGTTTTGGAGTGTTATCAACCAATTCTTTAGCTTCTTTTAAGCCAAGACCAGTAATTTCACGAACCGCTTTGATAACTTTGATTTTTTGTCCGCCAGCAGCTTCAAGAATTACGTCGAATTCAGTTTGTTCTGCAGCAGCTTCGCCACCAGCAGCTCCCCCAGCAACCGCAACAGGAGCAGCAGCAGTTACACCAAATTCTTCTTCAATTGCTTTTACTAAGTCATTTAAATCAAGAACTGTCATTTCTTTAATTGCATCGATAATTTGTTCTTTAGTCATTATGTTTTCCTCCTTATTTTCCTTTTGTTTTTACATCATAATGAAATCCGATATTAAGCAAGGGTTATAAATTAAGCACCTTGTTCTTCTTTTTGATCAGCAACAGCTTTTGTTGCAAGAGCAAAGTTACGCATTGGAGCTTGAAGAACGCTAAGCAACATAGAAAGTAAACCTTCGCGTGATGGAAGTTCTGCAAGAGCTTTAATATCTTCTACAGTTGCGATGTTCCCTTCGATTACACCAGCTTTAATTTCTAATGCTTCATGGTCCTTTGCGAAATCGTTGATAATTTTTGCTGGAGCTACAACGTCTTCATTACTAAATGCAATGGCATTTGGTCCAGTTAAAGCCTCATCAAGACCGCTAAGTTCAGCTTTCGCAACAGCACGGCGAGTCATTGTGTTTTTGTAAACACGAATCTCAACTCCTGCTTCACGTAATTTTTTACGTAATTCAGTTACTTCAGCAACGTTTAAACCACGGTAGTCAACGATCACCGTCGATTTACTATCACTGAATTTCGCAGAGATTTCGTCTACAATTTTTTTCTTTTGATCGATAATAGCGCTGCTCATTGTTACACCTCCTGTTATATCATTGTGTAACACTTATACCGCTCGGTGTTGACCCTTTTAGAGTCATATAAAAAGCCCCCATGCAGACATGGAGGCATTATATACAGGCAGATTATTAACATTTACTGCTTTAGTATACACCTCGGTAGGAAATTAAGCTAATTAGTCAGCACCTACTGTCTACGGTATAAATGAAATTTTATTAAAAACAACATTTGTAATTATATCTAAACTTCAAAACGAAGTCAACTATTATTTCACTGCAAAGCTTGAAGGGTCCACTTTTACGCCAGGTCCCATTGTAGAAGTAACAGAAACGTTCTTCACATAAGTACCTTTTGCAGAGGCTGGCTTAGCTTTCAACATTGTTTCGTAGATTGTAGAAAAGTTTTCGATTAATTTATCATCTTCGAATGATACCTTGCCGATTGGAACATGAATATTTCCAGATTTGTCAGCGCGATATTCTACTTTACCAGCTTTGATTTCTTTCACAGCTTTCTCAACTTCAAATGTAACAGTACCAGTTTTAGGGTTTGGCATTAAACCTTTTGGTCCTAACACACGGCCAAGCTTACCAACTTCACCCATCATATCTGGAGTTGCTACGATAACATCAAAGTCAAACCAACCTTGTTGAATTTTGTTAATATAATCAGAATCACCAACAAAGTCAGCACCTGCTGCTTCTGCTTCTTTCGCTTTTTCACCTTTAGCGAACACTAACACACGCTGAGTTTTACCAGTACCGTTTGGCAGCACAACTGCTCCGCGGATTTGCTGGTCATTTTTACGTGTATCGATTCCTAAACGAAATGCCACCTCAACAGTTGCGTCGAATTTAGCAGTATTTGTTTTCTTTGCTAATTCAATTGCTTCTTTTACATCATACACTTGAGAACGATCTACTAATTTAGCCGCTTCAACGTATTTTTTACCTCTTTTTGCCATTATTGTTTCCTCCTTATGTGGTTTTAGCGGAATAACCTCCCACGCTTAAAAGCTTAGAACTCATTGTCCAACACCCCAAGAAGGCAGGTTTTGCCTTTTTAGAATGATTGGGCTTTACGGCTTTATGAATTGAGTTAAGCACTTCAGCCGGATTGCTCTAAACTCCTAGTTACAAAAAATCTCATTTCAGAGATAAAGGTTGCGAACTTGTATTGTACCAAACTCGCAACCCCCATAAAACAATTAGTCTTCGATAACAATACCCATGCTTCGGGCAGTACCTTCAACCATGCGCATCGCCGCTTCAACGCTTGCCGCGTTTAAGTCAGGCATTTTCGATTCCGCGATTTCGCGTACTTTATCGCGCTTAACTGTAGCTACTTTATTACGGTTAGGTTCACCGGAACCCGACTCAATTCCAGCCGCTTTTTTCAATAGAACTGCAGCAGGCGGAGTTTTCGTAATAAATGTAAATGAACGGTCTTCAAATACCGTGATTTCAACAGGGATAATTAAACCAGCTTGATCTGCTGTACGCGCGTTAAATTCTTTACAGAATCCCATGATGTTAACACCTGCTTGACCTAATGCCGGTCCAACTGGCGGCGCTGGATTGGCTTTACCAGCAGGGATTTGCAATTTAACTAGCTTAATAACTTTTTTAGCCACGAGACACACCTCCTTAAGTCCGTGATGTGGTTTCGGGTATAACCCTCCCACTCTTAATTCATTCTTTATATGAATGATCGAAAAAAATTCAATGTTTGCAGCCTCAAATTACTGAGACATACTGACTTATGAAATATTATCACTTTTCTTCTTCTATTTCAAGTTATTTTCAAATTACAATTTGTTAATTTGGGAAAACTCAAGCTCAACAGGTGTTTCCCTTCCAAACATATTCACTAATACTTTGACCTTCTGTTTATCTTGGTCTAATTCCTCAATTGATCCTGTGAAATTTGCAAATGGCCCGTCTGTTACTTTCACTGTTTCTTTTAGTTCGAAGTCAATTTCAACTCTTCGCTCTTCCATACCCATCCGTTTTAAAACGACCTGTACTTCATCAGGCAACAGCGGGGTCGGCTTTGACCCAGATCCAGTAGAGCCTACAAAGCCAGTTACTCCTGGTGTATTGCGGACAACATACCACGAATCATCCGTCATCACTAATTCTACTAAAACATAACCAGGAAATACCTTCTTTTTAACTACCTTTTTCTTCCCGTTTTTAATATCTGTTTCTTCATCCTCCGGAACCATTACACGAAAAATCTTATCTTGCATGCCCATTGATTCAACACGCTTCTCGAGATTTGCCTTCACCTTGTTCTCATAACCGGAATATGTGTGAACAACATACCAATTCTTTTCCATTCATTGAGGACCTATTTGTCCTTCCCTCCCCGTACTCATTTTCTAAAACGAAAAGCTCACCTGCGCCCTTGAGCGGCCTAGGATAAGGCTAAGCGCTGAAGCTGGATAACGGCAAAACTTACATACACTAGTTAGCTCATTATTTTACTTTAAATTTCTGACAATATTAAAAAACCCGCAAAACGGGTTTTGGAAAACAGCTAATCTTGTCATATCATCTATTATAGCACGAGCATCCTACTCTTATTCAAGAATTAAACGAATTAATGAAGAAATTCCTTGATCAATAACCGCGAAAAATACAGCAGCGAAAATAACAGTCGAAACCACTGTGATTGTATAACGTGTTAGTTCTTTTCCTTTTGGCCAGCTGACTTTCTTCATTTCACGGGCAACTTCTTTAAAGAATTTTCCAATACGCTGCATTTCGTTACCTCCAAGTTTTAAAAACAAGCTATAAAAAATAAAAGCAAAATCTATTTTGTTTCACGGTGTATCGTATGAGAATTACAAACTCTACAAAATTTCTTCATTTCTAGTCGCTCTGCAGATGATGTATTCTTCATTGTTGTATAGTTTCTATTTCCACAATCCGTACACGCTAAAATGACTTTTTTTCTCATAAAGACACCTGCCGCTACTCTATCAATTTCTATAAAACTGTATCACAGCAAAGTTTTAAATGTCAACAAGCTCTAAAATTTATTTACATGCTGATTTCCCGAAGCTCTAAGTATTTCTCAAGCTTTCTTTTTACCCTTTGCAAGGCGTTGTCGATCGACTTCACATGTCTGTTTAACTCTTCTGAAATTTCTTGATAAGATTGTCCGTCCAAGTAAAGGACTAACACTTTTCGTTCAAGGTCACTAAGGAGTTCCCCCATTTTAAGTTCAATATCATCAAATTCTTCCTGATTGATGATCAATTCTTCCGGATCCATCACTTTTGCTCCTGAAATAACATCTAAGAGAGTTCTATCAGATTCTTCATCATAAATAGGCTTGTCCAATGAAACATAAGAATTTAGCGGAATGTGTTTTTGACGGGTAGCAGTTTTAATAGCGGTAATAATTTGGCGGGTAATACATAGTTCGGCAAAGGCTTTAAAAGATGTAAGCTTGTCCTCTTTAAAATCACGAATAGCTTTATACAAGCCAATCATCCCTTCTTGTATAATATCTTCGCGATCTGCTCCAATAAGAAAATAGGACCTTGCCTTTGCGCGTACAAAATTACGATACTTCGTAATTAAATAGTCGAGCGCATCACTATCCCCTTGGTGTACATACTCGACTATTTGTTCATCTTCCAATTTCGAAAAATGATCCTTGTTGATTTTAACCTTGTTGACTTGTGAGCTCACTCCGATCCCCCCGGGACACACTAGATAGAAATATTATACAGCAGAATTTTTGAAAGCGTCAACCTTTCTATGACCGCCCTCGTCTCCATTTTTCAAAAGCATTCATTACTTCCTCGGATAAAAATACTTTTGAAGCAGGTCGTTCTTCTTCAATTTTCTTAACTTTTTTTTTGATTTTCCATTCGATTGTTTCCATATCAGTTAACAACTCGCGGGCGGAC
Organism: Metabacillus arenae; assembly: GCF_014773385.1. Classification (GTDB taxonomy): domain Bacteria; phylum Bacillota; class Bacilli; order Bacillales; family Bacillaceae; genus Metabacillus_D; species Metabacillus_D arenae. The sequence continues at coordinate 46,172 of NZ_JACXAI010000036.1, forward strand.
TTACGCAATGCGCCTTGTCCAAAAATAGCCCATTGTTCTGTATAATCAGAGGTTGCAACATGAACTTGGGTCTTTATATTATTTAAAGAGATGGCCAGCTTCTCTATTCTTTCATCTGCTGTCTCATTTTTCTTGGTGTAGATCACTTCAACCTTGTAATTTTTATATTTTTTTTCAATCCCTTTTACAAGGTGGGCATCAAACACCACAATCACTCGATAACCTGTGAAGGACTGATATTCAGCCATTTGCTGGACTAGTCTGTCGCGGGCATCTGCCAGACTATGCTTCTTTAATTGCTGCAGCTTGGGCCAAGCACCAATGATGTTATATCCATCAACAAGCAGGATATTTTCCATCTTTTATTCTCCTAATGGATTGCGTCTGCGGTAGACCTCATACATTAAAAGACTTGCTGCAACAGATGCATTTAGTGACGTAACACGCCCAGCCATAGGAAGACTAACAAGGAAGTCACATTTCTCTTTAATTAATCTCCCTATTCCTTTCCCTTCACTGCCAATGACTAGACCGATCGCCATGTTACCGTCCATATTCCTGTAGTCGTCAGCTCCCTTTGCATCCGTTCCGACAATCCAAACTCCACGTTCTTTTAATTCCTCAATAGCTCTTGCCAAGTTAGTTACCCTTGCAACCGGAATGTACTCAATTGCTCCAGTTGAAGATTTTGCAACAGTAGCGGTTAATCCTACCGCTCTGCGCTTCGGGATAATGATACCATGAGCTCCCGCCGCGTCTGCTGTTCTCATAATTGAACCTAAATTATGCGGGTCCTCGAGCTCGTCCAAAATAAGGAAAAAAGGTTCTTCGTTTCTAACGTTTGCCTTTTTGAATAAGTCATCGATTTCTGCGTATTCATAAGCAGCAACTTGAGCAACAATACCTTGATGGTTTGCGTCTGTCATTTGATCAAGCTTTTTCTTTGGGACATACTGGATGAGTACTCCCCTGTCTTTGGCTAATCTTGTTATTTGCTGTATTTGTCCTTTTTGGGAGTTTTCAGCAATCCATATCTTATTTACTTCCCTTGTTGATTTAAGGGCTTCTATAACAGAGTTTTTGCCGGCAATATAATCTTCACTCATTATGCTTCCTCCCTCCTGCGGTCAATTATCATGATTGATTTTGAAACAACCTCTGTTAGCCGCTCTTCTTCTTTCTCCAAGAAAAGATAGCCGACTATCGCTTCAAATGCAGTGCTGTAACGATAGGTTTGAACATCTGTGTTTTTTGGGATCGTGCCCGACTTCGCGTTTCTGCCTCTCTTGATAACAGCCACTTCTTCTTCATTAAATTCATCCTCTGCAAGCAACTCGTGCAAAATAACTGCCTGAGCCTTTGCAGACACGTACTGCTTAGAAAGCTTGTGCAATTGATTTGGCCGGACATTTCCTTTCGCAAGGAGGTGATGACGGACAAAAACTTCAAAAACCGCATCACCAATGTAGGCTATCGCTAAGCTGTTTAGCTGTTTTGAATCTTTAATATTTACTAAATCTAACATCCATTTAGCCTCTTTTCCATCTAATGCCTTGAGGCGTGTCTTCTAAAATAATATTCATCTCTTTTAGTTTGTCGCGGATCTCATCAGAAAGTGCAAAATTCCGATCCTTTCTAGCTTGAATGCGCTGCTGGATCATGATCTCAATTTCCTCATCCAATAATTCTGTTTGCTTAAAAGATAATCCAAGAATCTCTGCAAGCTCATCAAAAGCTTCCACAAACGCCTGAATAACGACTTCAGCTGTATTTTTTTCCTGCAAGTAATAGTTCGCCAGTTTAGACAGTTCAAAGAGAATGGAAATAGCATTAGCTGTATTGAAATCATCGTCCATTTCTTTAACGAACTGTTCACGAAATTCGTTAATTTTGCGTGTCCATTCCTCATTGTTTGATGTTAAGTTTGTGCTGCTTTCAACTCGATGCTTTAAGTTTGTATACGATGTTTTCAATCGGTCAAAAGCATTCCTTGTACTTTCCAATAATTCATCTGAGTAATTAATTGGATGGCGATAATGAACAGAAAGCATAAAAAATCTTAATACTTGAGGATCGTGGTGCTTTACAATGTCATGAACTAATACAAAATTCCCTAGGGATTTGGACATCTTTTCATTGTTAATATTGATGTAGCCATTATGAATCCAATATTTTGCAAATGGTTTCTCTGTCAATGCTTCTGTTTGGGCTATCTCATTCTCATGGTGGGGAAAGGTTAAGTCCTGCCCGCCAGCGTGGATATCAATTGTATCCCCCAAATACTTTTTGGCCATTGCCGAGCATTCGATGTGCCAGCCCGGCCGGCCTCTTCCCCATGGGCTATCCCAGGAGATTTCTCCTTCTTTTGCAGCTTTCCATAAAACGAAATCAAGGGAATCCTTTTTCTTTTCCCCTACTTCAATTCTCGCCCCCGAGCGCAGGTCATCAATTGACTGATGGGAAAGCTTGCCGTATTCTCCAAAAGACCGGGTCTTATAATAGACATCACCTTCAGCTTCATAGGCATAGCCCTTCTCAATCAATTTATCAATAAATTCAATGATACTATCCATGTTTTCTGTCACCCTCGGGTGAATATCGGCTGTTTTGCAGCCTAATGATGCGACATCTTCAAAATAAGCACCAATAAAACGCTCAGCAACAGAAGAAACATCTGTTCCCAATTCCTTTGCGGCTTTAATTAGCTTATCGTCTACATCTGTGAAATTTGAAACAAATTGCACTTCATACTCTCTATATTCTAAATATCGTCTAATTGTATCAAACACAATTGCAGGTCTTGCATTTCCGATATGAATATAATTATAAACAGTCGGTCCGCACACATACATTTTTACTTTTCCTGCTTCGATCGGTTCGAAAATCTCTTTCTTTCTTGTTAAGGTATTATAAAGCTTTATTGCCACTTTGCATCTTCCCTTCTTTTACTTCCTCCAAATCTTGCTTTAACCGGGCTACCTCTTCCTCCAGCTGCTTGAAGCGGTCAGCAACTGGATCCGGGAGATCTCGGTGGTTAAGGTCTTTTTTTACTCGTTCTCCATTTTTAATAACGACTCTTCCTGGGATCCCCACAACAGTCGAATGGTCCGGCACCTCATGCAATACAACAGAACCTGCGCCTATTTTAGAGTTTTCCCCTATTGTTATGGATCCTAGCACTTTTGCTCCGGTAGCAATAAGGGCATTGTCTTTAATCGTAGGGTGCCGCTTACCTTTTTCTTTACCTGTTCCTCCTAATGTAACACCTTGGAAAACGGTCACATTGTCACCAATTTCGCAGGTTTCCCCAATTACCACGCCCATTCCGTGGTCAATAAAGAATTTTCTTCCTATTTTTGCCCCTGGGTGGATTTCAATTCCTGTAAAAAAACGGCTGACCTGAGAAATAACTCTTGCTATATAAAATAGCTTCTTTTTATAAAAAGCATGGGCTAATCGGTGTGCCCAAATGGCATGTAACCCTGAATAGGTTGAGATTACTTCAAAATAACTTCTTGCAGCCGGATCTTGTTCAAACACTACATCGATATCTTCCTTCAATGTTTTAAACACCCGATTTCCCTCCAATCGTCTACCTCTTAAGCCTGAGTTTTATTTTTCCATAGAACAAAAAGCGCAAGGCGCGAGTCCTTCGGCAACAAGCACTCGGGCTAGCTTCATAGAAAGGCGTTTTTTCCTTTCTTTGAAGCTTGGCTTGTGACCTCAGGGGGCTAAGCGGTACAGCTAGACCACGACAGCTTTCTTTAACACATTATCACTTTAATCAACTTAAACTATTTGGAAATATAAAAAAGCGCCTCTGCATTAGAATACAGAGACGCTTTTTATGCGCGGTTCCACTCTGTTTAAGCCGGACAAAAAATCCAGCCTCAACTTTAGGCTCCTTTAACGGAGAGCATCCGCCTGTAGCTACTCTAATTGTTCGCTACAAGACTTGAAGGGGCATTTCAAAAATGCTGTCACCTAAACCTTTCTCAGACGGTGAAGGTTCTCTCTGGCAAGGACTCACACTTTTTACTTATCCTTCTCAACGTTTTTTCGAAATGAATTTACTCTTACTATATTACATTTTAAGCAAAAAGTTAACTCTAAATTAAACTATTTAAACGGACTAATACTGTTTCCTTGCCAAGAAGCTCAATTGCCTGCGGCAATTCAGGACCATGAGTTTGGCCTGTTGTTGCTACACGAATCGGCATAAAAAGTTTTTTGCCTTTTTGACCTGTAGATTTTTGGACCGCTTTTATAGCTCCTTTAATATTGGCAGCAGTATACTCTTCTAAATTCGATAGTTCCTGTGCAAATGCCATTAATACCTCTGGAACTTGCTCTTCTTCTAATACACTTCTTGCTTCACGATTATAATCAATTTCTTCTTTGAAAAACAACTCCGTTAGTTCAACAATTTCTGCACCGTAGCTTAATTGCTCCTGATAAAGACCAATCAACGTGTGCGCCCATGCTTTTTCTTCCTGAGTCATATCCTCACGAAGCTTACCTGCTTTAATTAAATGAGGCAACGCAAGCTCTGTTACAGTATTTAGGTCAAGGTTTTTTAAATATTGATTGTTCAGCCATTTCAGCTTTTGAGAATCAAATACTGCTGGGGATTTAGATAACCTTTTTGCATCAAAGATTTCAATAAATTCATTCTTTGTAAAGATTTCTTCTTCGCCAACAGGAGACCAGCCAAGCATCCCGATGAAGTTAAAGAGTGCCTCAGGCAAATACCCTAAAGCTTCATATTGTTCAATAAATTGAATAATGGATTCGTCACGCTTGCTTAATTTTTTGCGGTTTTCATTTACAATAAGCGTCATATGACCAAATACTGGTATTTCCCAGCCAAATGCTTCAAAGATCATCATTTGTTTTGGTGTGTTGGAAATATGGTCTTCTCCACGCAGAATATGTGTAATTTTCATCATGTGATCATCAACGGCAACAGCAAAATTGTATGTTGGTGTACCATCCTTCTTCACAATGACAAAATCACCAATTCCGTCAGCTTCAAAGGTAATTTCTTCTTTTACGATGTCATCAAACTTGTATACTTTTCCCGCAGGAACTCTAAAACGAATGCTTGGCTTGCGGCCTTCTTTTTCTAACGCTTCTTGCTCTTCCTCTGTTAGGTTTGCACATTTGCCGGAGTAACGAGGCATTTCACTGCGTGCAATTTGTTCTTCACGTTCTTTTTCTAGTTCTTCCTCAGTACAATAGCATTTATAAGCTAACTCATTATCTAGTAGGTCATTATAAAGCTTTTTATAAATATCGTTTCGTTCGGATTGACGGTATGGGCCGTATTCTCCGCCAACATCTACACTCTCATCCCAATCAATTCCCAGCCACTTTAAGTAGTTTAGCTGACTTTGCTCGCCGCCTTCAATATTACGTTTTTTATCTGTATCTTCAATGCGGATAATAAACTTTCCGCCTTGACTTCTTGCAAATAAGTAATTGAATAAAGCCGTACGTGCATTTCCAATATGTAAATGTCCGGTCGGACTTGGTGCATAGCGCACTCTTACATCATTTGACATAAACCTGACCTCCAATTAAACGATTGTCTCATCCTTTAGTCTACGTTATTTTACCACTTAAATAGTGACCCTTCAAAGCAGAAAGGGATCAGTCCAGAATTCCTTGAACTGGCTGAATGTTAAGCGCCTTAGCCGTTTTGCAGGAGAACAACGGCTTGGGCTGCAATTCCTTCTTGTCGTCCGGTAAAGCCCAATTTTTCGGTTGTTGTTGCTTTAACATTTACCTGAGATATTTCACCTTCAAGTAAATCCGCGATCCGGGACCTCATTTCCTCTATATATGGGGCCATTTTTGGTTTTTGGGCAATAATGGTGCAATCTATATTCCCTAATTGGTATCCTTGCTTTTTTACAAGGCTCCATACATGATTCAGCAGCTTTGCCGAGTCAGCATCCTTAAACGCTGGATCTGTATCAGGAAAATGTTTTCCAATGTCGCAGGCCGCAATTGCGCCTAGACAAGCATCTGCTACTGTATGCAAAAGAACGTCTGCATCAGAATGACCTAATAAACCTTTCTCATAAGGAATTTCGATACCCCCAATGATCAACGGCCTGCCTTCTACAAGCTGATGTACATCAAAGCCTTGTCCAATTCGAATCATTTTGTTTCCCCTCTTTCACTTTCCATGATAGCTTTTGCGATGAGCAGATCATCAGGTGTTGTCAGTTTAATGTTTGTATAGTCACCGGTTATAATTTTCACTTTTTCGTTCAATCTTTCTACCAAGCTGCAGTCATCTGTGCCTAAAAAGCTTTCCTCTGCTGCCTTTCGATGAGCGTGTAGAATAAGAGAAAGACGAAAAGCTTGTGGGGTCTGAATTGCCCACAAGCTTGATCGTTCCACCGTCTCAGACACTTCATATTCATAAACTCGTTTAATCGTGTCTTTTACAGGAACAGCAACTGTTGCCGCTCCGTGCTCATATGCAGCTTGAACAAGTTCCTGTATGCGCTCTTGCTTGACGAAAGGCCGGGCACCATCATGAATTAACACAATTTCTTCACCTTTAGCAGATTTAAGACCATTGTATACACTATGCTGCCGTTCGGCTCCGCCTTGTATAAGCTGAACTTTTTTTTTCATACGATACGTATCAATAAGCTTTATAAACTCGGGTTTATCATCTTTATTAATCACAAGAATAATACCATTACAATCTGGATCATGCTCAAACACGCGTAATGTATGAACAATAACAGGGATTTTTTTCAATTCAATGAATTGCTTGTTTTTCCCAGCATTCATACGTTTTCCCTGACCAGCAGCCGGTATAACGACTTGGTACTTCATAGCTAGTCTCCCCTATAGCGCCTTCTCCAATAATTTCGGTTTAGCAAAGATCATTCGTCCAGCAGATGTTTGCAGTACACTTGTTACTAAAACATCGATATGCTTGCCAATATAGTTTCGTCCTTCTTCCACAACAATCATCGTTCCGTCATCTAGATAAGCAATACCTTGATTTTGCTCTTTACCGTCTTTGATGACTTGAACATTGAGCTCTTCCCCAGGAAGAACGACAGGTTTAACTGCATTCGCCAAATCATTAATATTTAAAACAGCAACCTTTTGCAATTCGCAAACCTTATTTAAGTTAAAATCATTTGTGACAACCACTCCGGAAGTAAGCTTCGCTAATTTAACGAGCTTGCTGTCTACTTCCTGAATTTCTTCAAAATCGCCTTCATAAATTTCAACTTTAATGGCTAATTCCTTTTGAATCCGGTTCAGAATATCGAGCCCTCTGCGGCCGCGATTTCTCTTTAGTGCATCAGAGGAATCCGCTATATGCTGAAGCTCTTCTAAAACAAATTGAGGAATAACGATTGTACCCTCCAAAAATCCTGTTTGACAAATATCTGCTATCCTTCCATCAATAATAACACTTGTATCAAGGATTTTCAGCTTTTTCTCTTCTAATTCAACTTCCTCTTCCCCTGCCCCTTTTTTCTTACTATTCATGCGGACAGGTATAGAAAATAGGTTAACAAGCTCATCTTTTTTCTTAAAACCAACTTGAAAGCCTAGATAACCTAATAACAAAGTTAAAAAGATCGGAATAATTGTACTAAATATCTGATATGGGATATCTTTGAATGGAATAACATTTACAAGTAAAAAAGCAATAATAAGTCCGGTTACTAAACCTAAGCTTCCAAATAGAACATCTGTCACTGGAGCTTTTACAAGTGCTTCTTCGAACACTTTAATCCAATTTACAACGTAATCAACCAACCAAAAAGTGGCAATATAAAAAAGAATTGCTCCCAGTATAGCTAGTACGTACGGTGTAGTAATAAAAGGTATGTCTTGCATATTTAACCTTGCAATTAATTCAGGTAATAAGAAAAGTCCTAAAACTCCTCCGGTAATAAGGAATAAAACTTGTACAATCCGCTTTAACATACCTTCACCTCCTTTTATCCATTATAAACAATTTATATGAATTAAAACGTCTCTTAAATAGTTTTCCCAAAATGTAACCAGTTTGAAACCAAGCTGTAATTGTTTTGAATTCTCACTTTATACACAAATAGAAAAACAAGATTAATATAACCCAAATAAGTGAAAATAAAACCTATTCACGAAAAATTCATTAAATTTGCCTGTCAAGTAAATATTGATCTTGAAGTTTCGTTAACCCTTTTTTGATTTTCTTTGCACGAACTTCTCCTATCCCATCGACATCGTCAAGTTGTTCTACGGATGCGCTTGAAATAAGTTTCAAATTATTAAATTTATTTACTAGATTTCCAATAACAGTTGATGGAAGTCTCGGAATTTTGTGAAGAACGCGATACCCTCTCGGAACAACTGTATCCTCAAGGTTGGTGTAATGAGAATACCCTAGAAGCTTTAAAAGAACAGAGTCTTCAAGAAGCTCGAAGCTAGATAATTCCTGTAATTGCTGGAGGATAGCAAAAGGATCCTGAACCTTTTCAAAAACGTAATCCTTAATCAGCAGAGCTGCATCCTCTTCTAGTTCTGTCAACAGCTCTCTAAGCTGAAGCCTAACAAGCTGCCCTTCTGTTCCAAGTTCATTTACATAATCATTTATTTCACTCTTAATTCGCAAAACCATTTCCATTCGATGCAGAACCTGCAGTACTTCTCTAAAGGTAACAAGCTCTTCAAATTCAAGTGCTCCTAGATTTCTTAATGAATGTTCAAGAACTGCCCGATATTTTTCTAGAGTTTGCAAAGCTTGATTGGCCTTTGTAAGGATAACTCCAATATCTTTCAAGGAATAGCGGATATCTCCATAATATAGGGTAATGACATTTCTCCTTTGGGAAATGGCAATTATGAGATTACCAGTTTGTTTAGCTACCCTTTCAGCTGTGCGATGCCTCATCCCTGTTTCCGAAGAGCTGATCGTAGAGTTTGGTACCAATTGTGCATTCGCATACAAAATTTTATGGCCTGAATCACTTAAAATAATTGCACCATCCATTTTTGCAAGTTCATATAGGTGAGCTGGAGAAAACGAAGAGTTAATATAAAACCCTCCATCGACAACTTCTTTTGTTCGTTCATTATAACCCATAACAATTAGACCTCCAGTTTTTGCCCGGAGCACATTTTCAATTCCTTCCCGGATGGGTGTGCCTGGAGCAATAAACTGAAGAATATCTGTTAAATTTTTACCTGCTAATTTCTTCTCTTTTTCAACCATTCTTTTATCCCCCTAAAGTAATTTGCAGGGCCTCAGCTACATTTTTCACACCGATTATTTGTATATCGCTCGGTATATTCCATCCGCCTATGTTTGCTTCAGGTATAATCACTCGTTTAAATCCTAATTTCTCTGCTTCGTGAACCCGCTGCTCAATTCTTGATACTCTCCTTACCTCTCCTGTCAAACCAACCTCACCGATAATGATATCTGACGGCTTCGGAGCAACATCTTTAAAGCTTGAAGCAATACTAACAGCGACTGCCAAATCTATTGCTGGCTCGTCAAGCTTGACTCCTCCTGCCACCTTTAAGTAAGCATCCTGATTTTGAAGCAATAACCCTACTCGTTTTTCTAAAACTGCCATTAATAAAGGAACCCGATTATGATCTATTCCGGTAGCCATTCTCCTTGGATTTCCAAAGCTGGTTGGTGATATTAATGCTTGTATTTCGACAAGGACTGGTCTTGTTCCTTCCATAGACGCAACAACTGTTGAGCCCGCTGCACCGATGGAACGTTCTTCTAAGAAAATTTCAGAAGGGTTTAAGACTTCTTCGAGCCCAATCTCATTCATTTCAAAAATACCCATTTCATTTGTTGAACCAAAACGGTTTTTTACAGCTCTTAAAATACGGTATGTATGATGACGCTCTCCTTCAAAATAAAGGACCGTATCCACCATATGCTCTAATAGTCTCGGACCTGCAATTGATCCTTCCTTTGTCACATGTCCCACAATGAAAATAGGAATGCCTTTTGTTTTCGCAATTCTCATTAGCTCTGCCGTACATTCGCGTACTTGTGAGACGCTTCCGGGGGCTGAGCTAATATCACTTTGATAAACAGTTTGAATGGAGTCAACTACTACAAAACTGGGATTTGTTTCTTCTATGGATTTAGAAATAAATTCCATATCAGTCTCTGAAAGTACATACAGCTGTTTAGAAGTAATCCCTAAACGATCGGCCCGTAATTTTGTTTGTTTTACGGATTCCTCACCAGATATATAGAGCACATCATGGCCGCTATCTGCTAATTGGGAAGATACCTGCAGGAGAAGAGTAGACTTTCCAATTCCAGGATCCCCCCCGATCAATACAAGTGACCCTTTAACTATCCCGTTTCCTAATACACGGTTGAACTCTCCCATATTCGTGTAAATACGTGCCTCTTGTGTTGTCTCAATACTTGTAATAGGAGAAGGTTTTTGCATCGTTTGAGCGGAATGAGCAAACGCTGTTCTTCTGCCCGAAGCCGTGGACTTCATTGTTTCTTCAGTCATTGTATTCCACGCACCGCAGCCTGGGCATTTTCCCATCCACTTTGGAGATTCATAGCCACAAGATTGGCAGATAAATTTAGATTTTGTTTTTGCCATGAAAGAATATCCTCTCTTATTACTAGATTCAATTGATAAATAGAAATGATAATTAGAAATAGGAGGTTAAGAACGAAAAGCGCAAGGCACGAGTCCTTCGGCGACAAGCATTTGGGCAATCCGGTTTGAAGGTTGTTCTTTACCCTTCTTTGGCGGATTGGCCTATGACCTTAGGATCGATGGCACCTGGAGCTGGACATCGATAGAAAGCTTAAAAACATTAATATTTTAATTAACTTAAACTTTCTGATCTGAGAACACAAGTACAGTGCGCTTTAATAGTTCTGTCAAATATAAGACGAAATTCATCGCAGAAAGGTTTCTCTTCTTCCTTATGAGGATAGCCTGAGTTAGTGCGCTGGAGCCAAGCCAAAATAATATGACATCAATACTCTATCAAATTTATATAATCCTAATTCAAAAGAACGAAAAGTGCAAAGCGCTAGTCCTTTGGCGACAAGCACAAGGCGAGCCGGCATGGAGGTTGTTCTTTAACCTTCTCGGGCGGATGGCCCTGAGACCTAAGGACCGATGGCGCTCGAGAGCTGGACAAAGATACCACTCTTTATCACGTTAATACTTTAATTAACTTAAACTTTCTTCACTAATAAAGAAGCGAGGCATACGAAATTCATTTTGTATGCCTCCAAATGTTTTTATTTCTGTTTTCGAAAGCTTCTCCAGAGATTGAACAAGGTTCATTACTCTAAGAACTTTTGTCTCTCCTGAAATGATTGGCGAAATAGAAGCAATCGAAGTCAAAACGATTGACTTTGTTTAATTGATTTTCACTTCAAAAATAACGATCTTTTTAGAAAAAGGCCTGATTATTATTCTGCTATTTGCTTTTCTGCTGTTTTTACAACAAATTCGTTCTCTTCTACATCTAGAATAATTTTTTGACCTTTTTGGATGTTGCCTTTTAATAGCTCTTCAGATAAGCGATCTTCTACGTGTTTTTGAATTGCACGGCGTAAAGGGCGAGCTCCGTATTCTAGATCAATGCCTTCATTTGCAATTTTCTCTTTTGCAGGATCTGTCAGTTCAAGGTCAATATCTTGTTCAACTAAACGTCTTGTTAGTTGATCAGACATGAGGGAAACAATTTCTTTTAAATGTTTCTTTTCTAGCGAATGGAACACAATGATTTCGTCAATACGGTTTAAAAACTCAGGACGGAATGCTTTTTTCAATTCACCCATGACTTTGTCTTTCATATCTTTATAAGTCTGGTTTTCATCTTGAACGTTAAAGCCTACATATTTATTTCGTTTCAACTCGCTTGCCCCTACATTGGATGTCATGATGACAATCGTGTTTCGAAAATCGACTGTACGGCCTTTGGAATCAGTTAGCCTGCCATCCTCCAATACCTGAAGCAAGATGTTGAACACATCGGGATGTGCTTTTTCAATTTCATCAAGCAGAACCACAGAATAAGGTTTTCTGCGAACTTTTTCTGTCAGCTGTCCACCTTCATCATATCCTACATATCCAGGAGGCGAGCCAACTAATCGAGATGTTGAGTGTTTTTCCATATACTCTGACATATCAATGCGGATCGTTGCATCTTCATCACCAAAGATTGATTCAGCTAACGCACGAGCTAGCTCTGTTTTACCGACTCCAGTTGGCCCTAAGAAGATGAAAGACCCAATTGGACGCTTCGGATCCTTTAAGCCTGCTCTGGCACGGCGTACGGCCTTAGCCACAGCCACAACCGCCTCATCCTGCCCGATAACTCGAGAATGAAGAATTCCCTCCATATTCAGCAACTTATCTGTTTCAGTTTGAGCCACTCTTGAAACAGGAACCCCAGTCCAGTTTGATACAACGATTGCAATATCTTCAACCGTTACTTCCGAATTTTCTTGACCTTGCTTTTCTTTCCAGGTTTTCTTCGTTTCTTCAAGTTGTTCACGAAGGCGTTGCTCTGTATCTCTTAAAGACGCTGCTTTTTCAAATTCTTGACTTTGTACGGCAGCATCCTTTTCCTTGCGAACTTCTTCCAGCCTTTGCTCTAATTCCTTTAAATTTGGCGGGGTAGTAAAAGAGCGCAAACGTACTTTAGATCCAGCCTCATCAATTAAATCAATTGCTTTATCAGGGAGAAAGCGGTCTGAAATATATCTGTCAGACAGCTTTACAGCAGCATCAATTGCTTCATCTGTAATAGATACACGGTGATGGGCTTCATAACGGTCTCTTAAGCCTTTTAATATTTGAATGCTTTCATCGACTGACGGCTCATCCACCTGAATTGGCTGGAAGCGGCGTTCCAAAGCTGCATCCTTTTCAATATATTTTCGGTATTCATCCAAAGTTGTAGCACCAATACATTGCAGTTCCCCACGGGCTAATGACGGCTTTAGAATATTGGAAGCATCAATCGCTCCTTCAGCTCCGCCTGCTCCGATCAATGTATGAAGCTCATCAATAAATAAAATGATATTACCCGCTTGGCGGATTTCATCCATCACTTTCTTTAAACGGTCTTCAAATTCTCCTCGATATTTTGTGCCTGCTACAACTGTCCCCATATCAAGCGTCATGACACGTTTATCTCGCAATATTTCCGGTACCTCATTACTAACAATTTGTTGAGCTAATCCTTCTGCAATCGCTGTTTTTCCCACTCCAGGCTCCCCAATTAAAACTGGATTGTTCTTCGTTCTTCGGCTTAAAACTTCGATGACCCGTTGAATTTCTTTACTGCGTCCAATAACAGGGTCAAGACTGTCTTCGCGGGCAATTGCAGTTAGATCACGAGCTAAGCTATCCAATGTCGGCGTATTCGCATTATTAGAAGATCCCCCTTGGTGCCCTGAAGAAGACTCATTGCTTCCGAGCAGCTGAAGAACCTGTTGACGTGCTTTATTTAAGCTTACACCTAAATTATTTAAAACTCTTGCTGCTACACCTTCTCCTTCACGAATAAGACCAAGCAGAATATGCTCTGTTCCTACATAAGAATGACCAAGCTTTCTAGCTTCATCCATCGATAATTCAATTACTTTTTTCGCTCTTGGTGTATAGTGGATGGTTTGAGAAATCTCTTGTCCTCTTCCTATCAAGCTCTCAACTTCCTTTTGAATCTTCTCAGATTCTAAACCAAGCGCTTGGAGAGCTTTGGCAGCTATCCCTTCACCTTCCCTAACCAAACCTAACAGGATATGTTCTGTTCCAATATTATTATGGCCTAATCTAACAGCTTCTTCTTGAGCCAGTGCTAATACTTTTTGTGCGCGCTCCGTAAATCTCCCAAACATCATAAGTCATCATCCTCCGTCCGCTTATTTTGATCCTGTTCCATTTTCAACCTTTCCCTTATGAGCGTAGCCCTTCTAATATCTCTTTCATTAGGTCTTAAAGCTCCGCCTGAATATTGCTGAAGAAAACCAGGTTGAGTTAAGATGATTAATTCATTCAATATATTTCTTGAAATATCCTTTAAAATGCCAAGATCAATTCCTAATCTAACATCTGAAAGACACCGCGAAGCCTCTTTTGATTCAATAATACGGCTATTAGCCAATACCCCATATGAACGATACACCCGATCTTCCAGTTGTATCTGGGATGTTTTATACAATGCTTCACGAGCAGATCTTTCCTGGCCAATTAACTGCTGAACAACGCTTAAAAGATCGTCTACAATATCATCCTCAGATTTTCCAAGAGTTATTTGGTTGGAAATTTGAAAAATATTTCCAAGAGCTTCACTGCCTTCTCCATAGATACCTCTTACAACCAGACCAAGCTGATTAACTGCAGGTATAATTTTGTTCATTTGCCTAGTTAATACTAAGGCTGGCAGATGCATCATGACGGAGGCTCTTAAACCTGTTCCAACATTCGTGGGGCAGCTTGTTAAGTACCCTCTTTTTTCATCAAAAGCATAATCTACTTCTTTTTCAATCCAATCATCAAGCTCGTTTGCAACTTTCAAGGACTCTTTTAATTGAAGCCCCGGAAATAAGCATTGTATGCGAATATGGTCTTCTTCATTCAACATAATACTCACTTCTTCATTTGCGGAAAGTAAACAACCTGCAAACGGTGAATCCTCAGCTAAATGTGGACTAATTAAATGTTTTTCTACTAAAACCCTTTTTTCGATCGGCTGCATTTCATCGACCTTGATAAATTCAAATTTTCCTAACTCATCAAAACTCTCTTCTGTAAATTTTTCTTCAAAAAGCTTAAGGATTTCTTTTGCCTCTTCATTTGAAGAAAGGGTTGGAAATCGATATTTTTCAATGTTTCTAGCGAGCCTGATTCTACTGCTTAATACGATATCTGCATTAGGACCTTCCTGACTCATCCAAGCGCTCATCGCCTGGTTAATGAAGTGTTGGAGCGACATCTATTCACGGTCCTCCTCTCTCATCCTTTTCAAATCGTTTTCTAAAGATCGGATATCATCTCTTATTAGTGCAGCTTTCTCAAATTCCTCCTGAGCAATTAGCTCCTGCAATTCCTTTTTTAAATCCTCTATACGTTTTTGCAGATGGATATTGCCGCCTATCCGCTTAGGAATTTTTCCTGCATGTGCTGTATTTCCACTATGGACTCTTCTTAATATCGGTGTAATCTGATGGTGAAACGTTTTGTAACATTCCGAACAACCAAAACGCCCAGCTTTCGTAAATTGTTGAAATGTCATTTTACAGTTTGGACATTGAAGCACTTCCTGGTTTTGCACAAAGCTTTTTTCAGGTTTGGCAGCAAATGGACTATCAAAATTCAATAAGCCTGATAATAAATTGTTGATAGAAAAACCGTTTCCTCCATCAAAAAGAAAAACCTCACTATTTTCTTGGGCACATTGTTCACAAATATGCACCTCATTTTTTTCCCCGTTCACAACTTTTTTAAAGTGAAAAGTTGCCGGCCGTTCTTTACATTCCTGACAAATCAACTTTTTCACCTGCCTAATTATTCATATTTAAGGGAAACAAGCATCGCTTTTATCATTCTTGCCCTTAATTCATCTCTTAATGGTAAATCCACATAAAGTACTGAACGGTCAACAACACTCAACATAATTTTTGCTTCCCTCTCGGTTATCACCTTCTCCTCAACTAAACGTAAAATAATATTCTCAGCTGAGACTTGAGTCAAGTGTTTATCAACTAATTCTAATAACTGATTAATTAGATGTGCATCATCGCCTATTTGCACTTTAATAATCCGGATGTAACCCCCGCCGCCGCGTTTACTCTCGACTATATACCCTCTTTCAATCGTAAAACGCGTATTGATCACATAATTGATCTGCGAGGGAACACATTGAAATTTATCTGCTATTTCACTTCTCTTTATTTCAACTATTTCCTTTCCGTTCCTATCTAAAACTTGTTTCAAATATTGTTCAATAATATCTGAGATATTTCGCACTCCGCCTCCTCCTCCACTTGACTTTGACTATATTTGACTTTAATTTTACTATAAATCGGACTTAAAAAATTTTCAACTATATTGTACTGTATTATTTATTGCCATTTGAAAGTAGGATAAAACCCATTACATAATCTTTTCTACTTCCTCAAGCTCCAATAACGAAAACATCAGTCTGCTTTTTTCTGCAGGTGCATCAATTTCAAGTAAGTAATGAATTAATATATTATATTCCTTATCTTTTTTCACAGATACCAATTGCATTTTATGAACAGTCAAGTTTTTTTGGTGCAACAAACTAACAACCTTTTCAATATGCTCTGCTTTCGATCGGATGACAACTTTTAGAAGTTTACGTTCTGAATTACGATTCATTACCAGCTCCATTTTATTTAAAAATATTAGAGATAATAAAACTACAAATGTTGTAAATAGAGCAATCGAATACATCCCCGCTCCAATCACCAAGCCAAGCCCAGCCACAATCCAAATTGACGCTGCCGTAGTAAGACCTTTAATCGTAGCTCCTTTAACCATTATCGTCCCAGCTCCTAAGAAGCCAATACCACTAATGACATAGGAGGGGATTCGGGCAGGGTCAAACTGCACATTAGAATAATCATCTAAATATTCCTCAAAACCATATAATGAAAGAAGCATCATTAAGCAGGCTCCCACCCCAACAAGTAAATGAGTTCGAAAACCAGCTGGGTGCTGCTTCATTTCTCTTTCCAGCCCGATAAAACCACATAAAATAGCAGTTAAAATAACCCGGGCAATCATCATTAACAATTCATTCTCATTATAAATTTCAATTAGTTCCTCCATCCAATAAGCCCCTCCATTTTCTATCTATCTCTCTATAAATACTCTATATTTCTCTTTTTTTGTCTCTTTAGCCTTCAAAAGATAATAAACCGGACTTAAGTCCAGTCAACTTTTTAAGCTATATCTATTTTTCACTGTTTTGTTCCACCTGAAACCTGTTTTAAATTAGCAAACACTTTCACAGAAAATTTAAATATGCTTAGCTAAACGGATAAATAGAGCAGAGTTAGTAAAGCGGCTAGATTTCATCTAACCAGGAAAAGCCTTTTGGTTGACTATACATTTTGCTAATAAAAAGGATATTTCGTATCAAGCCTAAAAACGCCTCTATTGTTGCCACCTGCCCTTGTATACCATGACCTTGATTAACAAATGGGGGTACGAGAAACCAAAAGGGAGAACTCGTTATTATTAAAGCAAATTAACTTATATAGATTAATTTGGGGCGGGTAGGTCAAATCTTGAATACCAAAAATTCGCAAACAGGCAGCTCATATTAATATCCTGTTATGCTTCTTTTGATTTTCATATTTATTTGCCTTTGATCCTTTTTATTGTCTTGACCCCCTCGCTTTCTTTCCCTATGTGGAAATTTAGTGTCCTATTCTTCAAACTTAGTGGCTTATTCTTGGAATTCACTTGCCAAGTAAGCGATATTACTTTCCGCCAATCCACGATATTGGCCGGAAAGTGTCTATATTGGCTTGGCGGGTGACTACGAAAATTGCAGGGATCCTGGGAGGCGCTGGGTTCTTGTACTTCCTATTCCATACCCATAAGAAAATGTAATCTTTTGGCTTAAGCACATCGTCGAGCTAGGGAGGAAGAGTGTTCATTTACCATCTTATAACATATAGTTATTCTTTTATGAATGGGATTTGGGGATGAAAGGAGAAAGTATCAAAGAATAGCTGATAATTTTGAGGAACTTTCCGTATTTGTCATCCTTTTATCCCTCCAAATTTGATTTTCATGGGGAAAGCGCCTTCATAAAGGGGTTCTATGGAAAAATGACGCGAAGAGCGGAATGGAAAACAAGTTATCTTCGAAAATGAACCCTTTATCTTCGAAATTTTTACTAAATCTTCGAAAACCACAGATTTATCTTCGAAATTTCCCAAATATCGATTGTTCGACAAAATTCCCTGTTTTTCGTTAGATGCTCCCAATTGTGGTGGATGGCTTCGATGACGGTAAAAGACTGACAACGACCATTCACCTTTTATCCTTGTTATCCATTTAAAACTTTCTAAAACAAAAAAAGAACAGCACTCAGCTGTTCTTTTCCTTATGAACCTGGCGACGTCCTACTCTCACAAGGGGAATCCCCTCACTACCATTGGCGCTGAAGAGCTTAACTTCCGTGTTCGGCATGGGAACGGGTGTGACCTCTTCGCCATCATCACCAGATAAATGTTTGAG
>NZ_JACXAI010000037.1 GCF_014773385.1 Metabacillus arenae
TGTAAGATGAAGAAGGAGAGAGTTTGAGCAGGTACCAATCTAGCTATCTTATTGTCAGAATTCTGTGTGTTTCACAAACAATGGTGGAGAGACAATTTTTTTAATTACAAAAGCTTTGAAATTTTCTAAAAAACAATAATAATGAAGGATGATAGGAGGCATAGGATATCAGATCTAGTTATTCCTTCCCTTTTATTGCTAATTAGTACTTATTAATGGCATATCAATATTAAATCATCATTATTGAAATGGGAATTTTATTAAGATTTCAATTTGGAGATTTTGATAAATAGCTAGAGTAAATGGATTGATGAAATGGAATGTATCAAAAAGCTATTTTATTCTGAATATCTTTCATTTCTATTAGTAGTCATCACTTAAAAATTCAACAAAGGCAGGGAGATCCTATTATGTCAACATTACGTGAAGAAGCATTGAAGATGCATATAAAAAATCAAGGAAAGCTTAGTGTCCATTCTAAGGTTCCAGTACGTGATGCAAAAGATTTAAGTCTTGCTTATTCCCCTGGTGTAGCGGAGCCTTGTTTAGCTATTCATGAGAACGAAAGTACAGTATATGATTATACAATGAAGGGAAATCTAGTTGCCGTTGTTTCAGATGGAACAGCTGTACTTGGTCTTGGAAATATCGGCCCAAAAGCTTCCATGCCAGTCATGGAAGGAAAGGCCTTGTTATTCAAATCATTTGCAGATGTGGACGCATTCCCTATTTGCTTAAATACTACTAACCCAGATAAAATTGTAGAGGTTGTTAAATTATTAGAGCCGACTTTTGGCGGAGTGAATTTAGAAGACATCGCTTCTCCTCGATGCTTTGAAATTGAAGATCGTTTACGAAAAGAGTGCAATATCCCTGTTTTTCATGATGATCAACACGGAACAGCCATTGTAACCGCAGCAGGTCTAATAAATGCTCTTAAACTGGCGAACAAAAAAATAGAGGATATTCGTGTGGTAGTAAATGGGGCTGGAGCTGCAGGCGTGGCTATTATTAAGCTGTTGCTATGTATGGGCGTAAAAGATGTTATTTTATGTGATACAAAAGGAGTCATTTATCAAGGTCGTCCGGTTGGTATGAATAAATTCAAGGAAGAAATGGCCACCATTACAAACAAAGAACAAATGCAAGGAACATTAGCGGACGCACTAATTGGCGCTGATTTGTTTGTTGGTGTGTCAGCTGCAGGTGCCGTTACGAAAGAAATGGTACGATCTATGAATCAAAATCCGATTATCTTTGCTATGGCAAATCCGATACCAGAAATCATGCCAGAAGAGGCAAAAGAAGCGGGAGCACTCGTAGTAGGGACAGGACGTTCTGATTTCCCAAATCAGGTCAATAATGTCCTTGCATTCCCAGGAATTTTCCGCGGGGCTTTAGATGTTCATGCGAAAGAAATCAATGAAGATATGAAACTTGCTGCCGTTTTTGCGATTGCTGGATTAATCTCAGATGAAGAACTACATGCTGATTATGTCATTCCAGATCCATTTGATTGCAGGGTAGCGGCACATGTAGCAGCAGCAGTTGCAACTACCGCAATAGAAACTGGTGTTTCACAAAAAAATGTCAACGTAGAAGATACGAAAAAGCGCCTTTTAGCATTAGCGAAGAAACAAAAAGTTGATGGAATAAATCTAGTGTAATTTAAGAAAGCTTATACACATAGGGATATAAGTATTTTTCGTTAAAGCCTTGAACATCCTTTCACGATCATTGTAATAATGAGTGTAGGAATAATGTTCAAGGCTAATTCTACATATAAATGTAAGCGGTAACTAAATCTCTCTATTAATTCCTTCAAACCCTGATCAACAAGTCTCCTTGTCATTTATAACGAGTTTATTCACCGATTTTCCTCTGTGAAAGTTGAGTTATATAAAGAAAAGTGTACAGCCTATTCATCCGTTCATAGGAGTGGTTCCCTTGTCAAAACAAAAGTTTAAGCTAAGTACTATTATCATTTTCTTTGTATGCTTAGTTGTACTTCTATCCTTGCTTTTTACTGATTTATTAATTAGTCATACCGTAAGCAATTCGATTCGTGTCAATCTAGAAGAAAAAGCAAAGATTGTATCAAGAACAGTTGCCAAATCTGTTATCGTTAAAAATGGATTAGAAAATGAAGAACAGGATGAAGGAGCGATCCAACAATATACTAGCGAAATTCAACAAGCTACTAATGTTCTTTTTGTCGTAGTTATGGATATGAACGGAATTAGAAAATCTCACCCTAATCCAGCAATGATAGGAAAAAGTTTTGTTGGTGGAGATGAAAAGGCCGTATTAAATGGAAAAGAACATATATCACTTTCTACTGGAACATTAGGACAATCATTACGTGCATTCACTCCTATCTACGGCCCTGATAATGAACAAATTGGAGCCGTGGCAGTAGGGATATCCCTTAATATTGTTGAACAAGCACTAGAAAAGGGACATCAAAATATTATCATTGGTTCAATTATAGGTATATTAGTTGGCGTACTAGGAGCGGTTATTTTAGCAAGGTACATCAAAAAGATATTATTTGGATTAGAACCACTTACCATTGCAAAAATTCATGAAGAAAGAAATACGATGCTTCAATCTGTGCACGAAGGAATTATTGCAGTTGATAAGGATTCAACGATAACACTCGTAAATAAGTCAGCTTTACGAATCTTTATGAATACTGGTTTGCCAGACAATCCTGTTGGTATGAAATTAACAGAGTATATGCCCTCTTCAAAATTAGATCGGGTGTTAAAGACAGGCAAACCCGAACAAGATGTAGAGTTAACTGTCAACGGTGTATCGATTTTAGTTAATAGAGTTCCTCTGATTGTAAACAAGGAAATTGTCGGAGCACTTTCAACATTTAGGGACAAAACTGAGGTTCATCAATTAGCAGAACAATTAACAGGTGTTCGGATGTATGCCGAAGCTTTACGTGCCCAGTCACACGAGTTTATGAATCGGCTTCATGTTATTCTTGGGTTGGTTAAAATGGGGTGTTTTGATGAGCTAAAAAAATTCATCAATCAAATTGTCGATCATCGTGTTCATGAAATTGACCATGTTACGAAAAATATTAAAGATCCAGCACTTGCTGGATTTATTATGGGCAAGCTTAGCTATGCTCGAGAAAACCTAGTGGAGATGCGGATTGAGAATGAGACCGTCATTCCAGAACCGAGAGAGGCTTATGTTACCCATGAATTAATAACAATCCTTGGAAATGTAATAGACAATGCAATAGAAGCTTTAAATAATATGAAAGAAAAGAAGGTACAGGTAAAATTAAACTATAGTAAACATCAACTTCAAATAAAAATCCGCGATTCAGGCCCAGGTCTCAAAAAGGATCAGTTTACTCAAATATTTGAAAAAGGGTATTCGACAAAGGGATCAAACCGTGGATATGGATTATATTTAGTGAATAAAAGCATTGAAAGCTTAGGAGGATCCATTCAGCTGAACTTGAGCAATGAAAACGGGACTGAATTTATAATTCAAATTCCATACGAAGTAAAAGAGGGTGACGAATGATAAACGTATTAATTGTTGAGGATGACCCGATGGTAGCAGAGTTTAATAAACAGTACCTAAAGGAAATAGAGGGGTTCTTTTTAGTTGGTATAGCACATTCTGTAAAGGAAGCAATTAAAGTTCTTAATTGCAATAAGGTTAATCT
Organism: Metabacillus arenae; assembly: GCF_014773385.1. Classification (GTDB taxonomy): domain Bacteria; phylum Bacillota; class Bacilli; order Bacillales; family Bacillaceae; genus Metabacillus_D; species Metabacillus_D arenae. Next base: position 3,698 of record NZ_JACXAI010000037.1, read on the forward strand.
TATACTTTTAGACGTGTACATGCCAGAAGAAAATGGGTTAACTCTTATAAGGAAAATTAGAGAAGAAAAAAAAGAAGTAGATGTAATTCTTATTACAGCAGCATCTGAAGTAGATAAAGTCCAAACAGCCCTAAGACTTGGAATAGTTGATTATTTAATTAAACCATTTACATTTGAAAGATTTCATCAAGCTCTCACATCTTACCAAGATAAATACCTTTATCTAAATCAACAAAGGAAAATGAATCAGGAGGACTTAGATGAACTTTTATTCGTCAAACAAAATGAAAAATTTGCAGATGAACCATTAAAACCTCTACCAAAAGGATTATCAAGAAAGACGCTAAATACAGTTTTTAACGCTATTAAAAGGCAAGGTAAGTCTCCCTTTACTACAGAGGAAATAGCTGAAATAACAGATATATCAAGAGTTTCAATTAGAAAGTATCTGACATTCTTAAATGATATTCATGTAATTGATGAGACATTAACATATGGAATAGGCAGGCCGCTTTATTCTTATATGTATAATGAGTCCAATCAAGCAATACTAGACGAATATGATTAAATTTAAAAGCAGCCTTTGCTGCTTTTTTTAATTACAAAAAGGTATTAATAATTACAAAAGATATCTATTGATTGATTATTCGAGTATGATGAGTTCATGTTGTGAAAGCGGTTACTTGAAGGGGGGTTGATAAAATATGTTCGCAAATAATCCTAAAAAAACAACCGATAAATCTTTATCCTCAACAATCAGGAAAATAGAAATGGTTAGCAAAATGGATGTAAACCAAAGAAGCTGACTTAAGTCTTGCTTAAACGAACATTCTTGTAAGCTTGGAAGGCGATTCTAGGCCTATTTCTCTCCAAATGGATCCTTAAAAGGACCGGCATCATTCATAACACACTTAATGAAAGAACAGCAGAAGCTTTTACGTAAAACAAAATACAAAAAGTTCGCTTTCATAGAAGATGATTTAAGAGAGGAGTTCTAGTATGGAACAGACAGCAAAAGAATTATCCTTTGAAAAAAAATCAAGTATTCGTCAATTAGATACAAATCCACAACATAAAATATTTAATACACCTATTGTTTGGTTCGGAATTTTTGCAATTATTACTTTAATTAGCATGTATACTGGTAGTCTTCCAAGTGGAATGATAGGTAGTTTGCTGGTCATGATTGTGTTGGGTGAAGCTTTTGGGTGGATTGGAGATCGTACACCAATTGTCAAAACCTTCTTAGGTGGAGGAGCTATTATAGCTATATTTGGGGCTGCTTACATGGTTTACAGCGGTCTGCTTCCAGAAACAATAACAACATCTGTTACAGATTTTATGAAAACAGGTGGATTTCTAGATTTTTATATCGCAGCGTTAATTACAGGTAGTATTTTAGGGATGAATTCAAAAATATTGGTGAAGGTAGGATTACGTTACTTTATTCCAATCTTTGGTGCAGTTATTGGTTCAATTGTGATAGCAGGTATTATTGGCACATTAGTAGGTTTTTCACTTCAGGACGCAATTTTAGTTATGACACTGCCGATTATGGGTGGCGGAATGGGTGCAGGTGCTGTGCCGATGAGTCAAATATATTCAGAATTATTAGGAAACGAACCAAGCTATTATATTTCAATGTTAGTCCCAGCGCTGGCTCTAGGTAATGTATTTGCGATTGTTCTTGCAAGTGTATTAGATATGATTGGGAAAAGATTCCCTTCACTATCAGGGAATGGACAGTTAATTAAAGGATTCAAGTATGAAAAAAGTGAACAGAAATATGACATAGGAAAGATGGGTGTGGGTTTATTAGCTGCATTAGCTTTCTTCACAATCGGAAATGTTTTAGGAGATTTTATACCATTACATCCATATGCAATTATGATTATTGTTGTCGCTGTTGCAAAAATAGCAAATGTGATTCCAGGTATTATACTTGATGGTGCGAGTCAATGGTATCAATTTGTGGCAAGTAACTGGACATTTGCTTTATTATTTGGGATTGGTGTTGCGTATACAGATTTAAATACAGTTTTGGAAGCACTTACTCTTCAATATGTCCTAACGGTATTTGGTGTCGTATTAGGCGCTATCATTGGAGCAGGACTTTTAGGAAAATTAGTCGGCTTTTACACAATCGAAGCTGCCATTACAGCAGGATTATGTATGGCTAACATGGGGGGGACTGGAGATGTAGCTGTGTTATCAGCAGCTAAAAGAATGGAATTGATGCCATTTGCCCAAATCTCATCTCGATTAGGTGGAGCATTGATTTTACTCCTGTCAGGTCTGATCATACCACTTCTAGTTTAGTTTAATTGGCACAGCTTTGGCATTGGGGAGGATTTCCCCAATGCTTTTTTTATTTTCTGAAACAAGAACGAAAAGCGCAGAGCGCCCGTCTATCGGCGACAAGCACAAGGCGTGCCGGCAGGGATTGACTTGTGACCTCTAGCCGATGGCGCTCGGAGCTGGACATAGATACCAATCTTTATCACGTTAATACTTTAATTAACTTAAACTTTCTTAACTGATCAGAAAAACCCATCTCAAAAATGGGTCTTCGGTGAATCTCACCTATTTTTTCCAATCTATAAGTCAGTGGTTTTTTGAGGTTTTTTGGTCCAGATGGGGACGACAACCGCAATATCAATATGTAACCCATTAGTTTGGATCTCATCTGCCAATCCTTCCCGGTTTACTAAACGGTTGTACCTTGATAGATGTGCTTTTACTCTTGCCACTAATTCACTTGGACTAAACGGCTTTACAATATAATCATCTGCCCCTAGCTCAAGTCCTCGTATTTTATCAATATCCTCTTTTTTAGCAGTTACCATTAAAGTAGGAATACCCTTCGTTTTCCGTATCTTCTTACATATTGTAAAACCGTCCATTCCGGGAAGCACTAAATCTATAAAATCAAATCAAAATTTTCCGAAACAGCCCTTTGAAGCCCCTTTTCCCCGCTTGTTACAATTTCTACTGCAAACCCGTTTATTTCAAGATAATCCCGTTCCAATTCTGCAATGCTCATTTCATCTTCAATGATTAAAATTTTGTTCATGATAATAACCCCTCGTTCAAGGACTTCTTAAAAGCAAAGAAGATACTAGTCCCTTCTCCTAATTCACTTTCAGCCCATATATCTCCGTTATGGTTATCAACAATGCGTTTGACAATCCCAAGTCCTAATCCACTACCGCCAGTTGCTGTATTTCTTGATGGGTCTGACCGATAAAACTGTTCGAAAATATTGGGCAAGGCCTCCTTGGAAATACCAATTCCATTATCCTGAATCTGGACAATGACATGTTCAGTTGTCGCCTTCAAATAAACATTTATATGTTTTTCTTCTTTATCCATATGCTTTAAACTATTATGGATAATATTCATGGCAACCCGCTTTAATTGTTCTCTATCAAGCTTTCACTATATATGAAGCAGCTGGTTCGGCATAATAAAAAATGGAGACACCTTCCTTATCTAAATCAAATTGGAGTTCTTCAATAAAATCTAAAAAATAGGTGTTAAGATCTATTTTCTCAAAATCAAATGGACTGCCGTTTAAATCTAATTTTGAATATAAAAAAAGATCATCAATCAAATGGTCCATATCAATCGCCTTTGTGAATATGGTTTGCGATCCATTTTTTCAGGTGTATTTGCAACCCCATCACGGATTCCCTCCACATATCCTTTAATAGAGGTAATCGGTGTTTTAAGGTCGTGAGATATATAAGAAATTAATTCTTTGCGGTTATTCTCATATTTCATCTGTAATTTTGCAGATTCTTTCAGCTTGCAACGCATCACTTCAAAGGTTTCTGACAGCTTTCCAAGCTCACCATTATTCATTGGTTCAATCCGAAAATCCAAATTATCCTTGCTTATTTCTTCCGCTGCATTTGAATGCTTTTTTATCGGTTTAATAATGCTTTTTGAAACAAAATAGGTCAGCAATCCATTTGTTACGATTAAAACAATCAATAATCCTGCAAACCTTAAGGAAATAAAGGTGCCCCCAACATTTTCATCGAGATCCATATTAAAAATGTAAAAAAGAAAAACACTTAACAGAATTTCAATAAGTATAAAGGAGACTACCGGTATGAGAATCATAGCAATATTAGATAAAAGCAATCGCTTTCGGATAGACACTCATGCACCAATTTTCAAACGATCTTCTTCATTGTTAAATACATCATATCTTAAAGAAAAAAATAATCACAGTTAGACTGGAAATGTCCTCCAATAAAAGAATAGGCGAAATTTCTTAATAAAGAGTAAACCATTTATTAAATAATTCTAAAATTTGATTGGTGATTCGCATATAAAAAATGAGCTGAACAATCATTAGTTCACACTCATTTTCTTCCTAACCCAGAAGACTCAATAAGATTTAAGATTCGGTAGAATTGAATATTTTCGGTTTACTTATACTAATTTAATACATTTACAATTTAATCAGATGACTAGAAAAAAACTCTCTCTACCCCTAATCAGGACAGAAAGAGCGTCTTTAGCCTCATCCGCTAATATACATTTTGAAATTCTCAAGTGCATCATCCAGGTCTTTATCAGACAATGGATGAAGGCTTTTTAACATGTAACTTCCATATGCCAGTTCCGCTACTTCTTCAATGACTTCTGCTCGATTATAGGCTTCTTTTAGATGATCCCCGATTGCAATGACTCCATGATTGGCGAGCAAAGTTCCATTATTGTCTCCAAGTGTTTGGACTGCATTGTGGGCAAGCTGCTCCGAACCATATGTTGCGTACGGGGCAACCGGGATTTCCCTTCCTATATTGGCAATCACATAGTGAACTGGTGGAATCGGCATATGTGCACAGGCAAACATGGTCGCATAGCGGGAGTGCGTATGAACGATAGCGCCAATTCTATCGTCTTTCAGATAAATAAAACGGTGCATCGGTGTTTCTGTAGAAGGCTTTCTTTCTCCTTCCAACACGGCCCCTGTCCGAATGTCAACGGTTAGTACATCCGCTTCTTCCATTTGGTCATACGGCAAAGCTGATGGTGTGATATACATCCTATCACCATTTCGAATACTCACATTTCCCGCTGTTCCTTCTGACAGCCCGTTTGCTGAGGCCTTTTGTGCATAAAAGACTACTTCTTTCTTATATGACATGTTTTCCCCATCCCTTCTTTATGACATTACTCTTTCAGATTAAACTGATACTGCATTTGGTCTTCCATCTTCTTAATGTTTAAAGCATCAAATAAAAGGACTTTTGAGGCGACATAGGAATTGAACTCAATTCTCTCAAGGATGTCGTATGCCTTGTGTAAGGTTTTATCTAAGACAAGTATGCCGTGTGTTCGAAGGAGCATCGCTCTTGGCAATGAACTGTCTTCAAGAGATCGAACATGCGAGCGTACTGTCTCCGCTAATTCCAGCGAGGTTGCCGGGGCAAAAGGCAAGACAGGAATATCCCCAAGTTTTTGTGTGCCTTCTGTTAAATTTGGGGGAGCCAGCCCGGCTGTAGCGAAAACCAGCGACTCCTTTGGATGGGCATGCAAGACACAACCAATATCCGGGCGCTCTAGATAGCAAGCCATATGCATGTTAATCTCTCGTGTAATACCTCCTTCTCCTTCTACCTTCTGCTCATTCATATCGACAACCAAAATCTCATACGGTTTCAAATTGCATAGCTTTTGTTGGGACATGAGCGTCGGTGTCATAATAATATGGTCTTCATTCATTCGGACACTGACGTTGCCGCCGGCAGTATTTGTTTCAAAGCGTTGAAACATCATGTGTACTATTTCACATAACTCCGTTCGTTCCTTACGATAAAGCATTTTGTTCTACCTCCACTTGTTTGATCTTTATTTGTTGAAATAGAGATTTTGCGTGTTCAATATCAAAGTCCGTACAGTTGCGATGTGTCACTTTTGAAGCCGAGCAGCCAACAGCGTACCGAATCATTGTTTCAAGTGGGGCCCTTTTCGCAAGTTGCGCGATGAAGGCTCCCACGAAGACATCTCCAGCCCCTGTATCATTCACTTCCTCCACAGCAGGAGCCATTATTTTATAGATGGAATCCTTATGTGCCATATAACAGCCCTTTTCCCCTAAACTGACAACCACGTATTGGATATTGCGTGCTAACTGCTCCAGCTGCCCAATTAAAGGAACATCTTTCGGAAGCTCCAGATCCTGAATTTCGTGTTGGTTCGGTTTAATAAAGTCGACCCCTACCTCCACTGCTTTCTTTAGTGCATCTCCCGAAAGGTCGCATGCAAGGAAACAAGAGGTTTGCTTGATTTGCATGAGAAGCTGTTCAAACTGGGTCATACACATATCAGGAGGGAGTGAGCCAGCCACGACTACAACATCCTCCTCTTGCACTTTCTTTTGAATAAATGAAAGCAGCTTTCCAAAACGTTCATACGATATTTCAAAACCTGCACCCGTGATCATCGTACTTCCGTCCTTTGAATCATCAAGGATCACAATGCACTCCCGTGTTTCCTTGTCCGGTTCACGAATCAACTGATGATGAATCCCCTTTTCATCAAGGATTTTCAGCATTAGACGCTCATTTCTCTCACCGATAAAACCAAGAGCGGTATTTTCAACCCCGAATTGGTTCATCACATTCGAGACATGCAGACCCTTCCCTCCCAGGTCATATTCATGCTTACGGACTCGGTTTGTTTTCTTTTTTGTTAAATGGCCATCGACTTCAATGATTTTGTCAATCGCTGGATTCAAGGTAATCGTGTAAATCAATTTCCAGCACTCCTCCCTTACGCTGCTTCTTCTGCTTCTTCTAATTGCTCTGTCCGTTTCTTCATCATTTTGTAATACGCAACGAGGCAGACAAACCAAATTGGCACAAAGATAAGTCCAATCGAAAATTGGCCATTGACGATTTGAGCGGCATCAGCGAAGATATAGCGGAAAACCGGGAGTTCAATCGTGCTCCATGAAAGAAGCTGTCCTGATTCAACATCAACCGCACCTGTATCATAAGCAAGCTGCGTAATCGCTGGCGCAAACGCTGTGGCGATGTAGAGAAACACCGGAGTAGTCACAACACCCAATACCAACATGCGCAGCAAGTTTCCGCCAGTTATAATTAATGCCGGTACGGCCAAGGAAATATTGATAATCCCTGCAAAAGGCAAAATGTTGCTTCCCGGCAAAATAATGGCATAGATAAGCGTAATTGGAACCATCAGGATCATAGCCACCCAGACTTCACTGCTTCCCGCTAAGATCGGCCAGTCAAGTCCAATATGGATCTGCCTGTTCGAAAACTTTTTTTTCATAAATTCAGAGATTGCTTCAGATAAAGGTGACAGCGCTTGCATAAAGAGTTTAGCAACCATTGGGAAAAGTGTTAATGCCGCTGCTGCCGAAACCGCCAAAGTTAATGTTTCAGGCACAGAATATCCGGCTGCAATTCCGAGCAGAAGCCCGATAATAAAGCCCATAATGTGATTCTCGGCAAAAATACCAAGCTTATCCTTTAATGTATCTGCATCAATATGACGATCCAGTCCTGGGATCTTGCTAATTAACCAGTTAAAGGGAAAGAGAAATACCCCGAACAGGAGCATACCATGCGGGACTGTCACTCCTGGTATCCCTGTAATGTTCTCTATCTGCTTCTGATTGACATCCGCTAAAATCAGCTCGACCACCATCGAAATCGCTGCCACAACAAAGGCGATGTATATATTTCCGGTCACAGCAACAACGAGTACGGCAGTTAAGATTTTGCCCCAAATATTCCACAAATCAACGTTCAGCGTTTGCGTTTTATTCGTAATGAGCATCACTCCATTAACTACCAGTTGCAGCGGAAACATGAGGAAGGCTAATGGCCAAGCCCAAGCCAATGTAGCAAGTGACGTCCATCCCCCATCGATAATATTCAATTCAATTCCTGTTCGCTCAACCAACCCTTGTGCTGCCGGAGTCAAATTATCTAGCATAAAGCCAATGACAATCGTCATTCCTGTGAATGCCACACCTAAAATGACCCCTGCGCTTAACGCTTCTTTGAACTTCATTCTTACACTTAACCCAACCAAAATCATTATGAGAGGAACAAAAACAGGAGCACCTAAATCCAACACATACTGAACTATGCTTTGAATGACGTCCATGATCGTCACCTCACTTTAATAAATTCAATAGCTTTTCAGTCTCTGCTTCAATCCCCATTCCAGTTAAAAAAGCGATTCCATTCAAGGTTGGAATATCAGGAGAATTTTTGGCTTTTGTAATCGCAATGTAGACATCACTTGTTTTTGTGTATTGGTTGAGTGACTTAATATCAACCGCTTCTACATTTGCCTTCACTTTGTGTTGATCCAGGATTTTCTTTACTTTTGATGCAACAGTCTGACTTGTTGCTACTCCAGATCCGCAAGCTACAATAACATTTTTCACGTGAATCACTCCTTGAACTCTTTTTTTAAGAATGAGACTAATCTTTCATTTTCCTCAATGTGCTTAAGAAGATGGACAAATTCGGGATCCTGAAACTTATCCATTAATGTTTGCAGAAGTTGAACTTGTTCTGTCGGTTTCTTTATACCAAGAAAGAATAAATAGTGAACAGGAATTTCAACATCATCTGTCCCCATATGCGTGAGGGTAACTGAGTGCTTCGTCTTCACTAGGTAAATAAAAGGCTCTTCAATGTGAAAGCAATCAGTATGTGGAATTCCAATATTGACTCCCTCAAGCGAAAGTCCAGTCGGATACTCTCTTTCTCTTGCTATAAGGGCTTCTTTATACGTTTTTTTAACAAAACCTATTTGAAAAAGGTGATCTGCCACAAAACCGTAGAGCTCTTCTTTCGTTTCTATATGTTCATTCAGATAGACAAGTTCTTTATCAATCAATTTTGCTACGCTCAACAACATCACCTCCTCATGATGGCAGCGATAGAAGCTCCACGACTTCACGTTTGGTTTTTGCTTGTATAATTCGATTCGCTACTTTTTCATTCAAGAACAGTTCGTTTAGATGCAGTAACGTCGCAACGTGCTGATTATCACGTGATGGGGAGAGAACGATCATCACTTTTGCTTCTTGATCATCACGAACCTTGACAGGCTTCCTGCATATTAGCAAGCTAAAATCATTCCGAATCGCCCCATCATCCGGACTTGCATGCGGCAAATAAACAGAAGGTCCGAGCATCATCCGCTCTCCTTCTGCTTCAAAGAGCTCGACCGTTTTCTCAATATACTCTTTCGTAATTGACTTTCTTTGGAGCAAAGGTTCAATTGTATATAAAATCGCTTTTTTCCAATCCATTCCATCTTCCGCAAATAGAATATGATCGGTCGAGAAAGGAAATAGCGTTTCTTCCGTCTTTTCTTCCAGCTGTTCTACAGGTTTCCTGGAGTTTTTCAAATAATGAGTAATTTTTTGATGAACCTTTGATTGGTCTTCAGGTTGGACATACTCTTTTAATTCGTTCATAAGCTTGGAGACCCTCAGGCTAACGTCTGAATCCACGCACTGATAAACCATTTTCTTTAAGGCAGCGCGATTTGCTTTATTCAAGATCGGGTGAGTCAAAAAAACCTTCTTTCTTGTATTTAACTCGACTGTAGAGAAAATAAAATCAACTTCCTCTTCCCTTTCGTGGTACGTTCTTTCTGCAAACGCACCAACAAAGTGGATCGAAGGAAACAGCCCTTTTAACCCTTCTAATAACAACTTTGATACGGATGTACCGTTACGGCATACAACAAGAGCTCGATAATCATACTCTTCCTCTTCGTTCGATTGATAAATCCACGCCTGTATATGCATGGCAAGATAGACAATTTCTTCATCATTAAAAATTCGATTCGCCAGCATTTCCAGCGGCGCTAAGGAACTCTTTACAATCGCAAAAATCGAGGAATATTCTGTCATGAATTCTTCTGTCAAATGATTGCGAATGGAAAAACCAAATTTCACGCGAAACAATGCTGGTTTTAAATGATGGATCAGCTTTTGCTTTAATCCCCGCTTCCCTGCTAGACTCGTAGCTAAACTAGGCTCTAACTCTTTTAAAAATGCATCGACTGCCTGTTCTAATTTATGAAGATGCAAGAAATTCAGAGAGGAATCCAGCATATTGGCAGACAATACTTGAATGGTCAAGTAGACCTTATCTGATTCAGATAAATTTGGGAAATGCCAAAACAAATCTTTAATGACATCATACTCATTTGTTTGGGTCAGCTCATACTCCTTGAATTCACTTTCACAAACACCTTCAGTTCTCTGCATCCTAGTTAGCAGCGCGAGCAATAAAACAGGCAAATCCTCCAACTGTTCATCCGTAAAGGAAATGGATAAACGCCGTTCTACCTCTAAAAGTCTTTGTTTCATAAAAAATCGCTCGTCCTTTTGCAAGAGATCTTTCCTTTCTAATAAAGCAGCAGCTCCCCTCCTCAAGAGGACATGTTTTAACGTAGCCATTAACATCGTACGGCATTGAAGCTCGTTCCCTAAAACTCGATACCCATAAACTCTTGAGTATTTTAATGTTAACGATTGCCTCAGCAGAGCTTTCTTGACCCCTTTCAAATCATTGATCATTGTGTTCTTACTAACCCCGGCAAAATCAGCCAGATCCTGCAGAGAATCCCCTTCCCCATGCATTAATAGCTTGATGATTATAAGTCTTTCACGGAGTTCAGGAGCAAGATAGTCAAACGAAGAGAATGTGTTTTCTTTTAAGAGAAAATACAAATGCTCTTTTGTTTGCAACGACACCTCAATGTCTCCGTCTTTCTTTAAAGAAACGAGCACCCCGCCATATTCTTCTAATTTTTCATTAATTTGATCGATACACTGTCTGGACCTGGCAGGATGAAGGCCAACATCTTCTTCCAATTCTTCGAGGCTCGTCGTTTGATTTAAAAGCAAATGCAAGCTGACTCTCTCTAACTCAGAATTCATCTTTTAGATTCACCTCATTTCCTTTACAATTCTATTGTAAGAGAAAAAAACTCAAAAAAACGTATTGTTGATCACAATTTTTAAAGCGCTTACATTTATGATTGTGATGAAGTTTTTTCTGTACTATATTCATTAACTCCAATTTCACCTTTCACTAAAATGTGCTAATAATAGCGCATTACTATTCTATCGTAAAGGCTCTTTTCTAAAAGATTGTTGCTAAAAGAATTGAATATAATATGGTAGAATATTAGAAAAGGGAGTGTGGTAAATAATGGATAGAACAAAAATCCATCCATTGATACTAATAAGTCTTTTTATCAATGCTATTGCAATGGGAATGTTTGCTTATGAAAATAACAACGAAAATAATATAGGTTATACTGTTACATTTATTATTATATGTCTATTATTCATCGCCCTTACAATTTACGGAATAGTAAGAAACAGTAAAATAAACCGTACGAACAAATAAAAGAAACTATGCTTCTCTGATTTGCTGAACAGTAGTGAAATTCACTTTTCTACACGAAGAGAGAAGCATTTCTTTCATCGTAAAAAATGAGTCTCCATTTCTAGAAGATTCATACTATTCCCATGAACAGCATTGTTAAGCAGTCTTATTTTTTAAAAAACAGAAGTAAAGAAATGATCATCAATACTGCACCAGCCATACGATAGAGATTAATAGGAAGAGTTTTCCCTCCAAAGAGTCCAAAATGATCAATAATCATTCCGATAAGAAGTTGTCCTAATATCGCACCAATAATTGCAGCACTAGCCCCTACTCTTGGGATTGCAGCCACCATTATAAAGATATATGAGGCACCAAGCGCTCCTACAAACCACTTCCAAGCCTGAAATGAAAATAGAGCACCTAAGCTCCCTTTCCCAAAAAATACAGTACCGATAAGTAATACGAACGAGCCTACTGTATAAGCCACAAACGCTGCTTCTATCGTTCCCATTCTTTTCCCTAATTCACCATTTACCCCAGCTTGAAATGCTAAACCAGCGCCGCCGATAATACTTAACAATAAAAAAAGCCAATTCATCTTCATCTCCCCCATTCCACCTATTGCTAACCTCAATTCCTAACCGGGTTGAAATAATTTAAAAGATTTATATTAAATTGTATGATAGTTATGACGTCAATAAAATGAAAGATTTTGCTAGATGATATTATTGAAAAAATACAATTTAATCCATCCTTCGCAATATGAAACAGGATCAACTACTTTTATTCATAAAATCTGTAAAAGCATTTGCAGCCAGCCAAACTTGAACAAACTCAAGCCTGAATTAGCGAAATAAATTCATTAATATCTACGAATCTTTTAAACTAATCGATAAATATCGAGAAACTAGGTGATATAAATTGAAGGAGTTCGAAACCTTATACAATGCCTATCGACCGCTTCTTTTTTCCATTGCGTACCGCATGCTTGGTTCCGTCACAGATGCGGAAGATATTGTACATGATATCTTCATGCAAATGGAACGGTTTGACACAAATCAAATGACTGACCCGAAAGCATACCTTACTAAAATGACGACAAATCGTTGTTTAAACTTTATCAAATCAGCCCGCATGAGAAGAGAAATATACACTGGACCATGGCTGCCCGAACCGCAGATAAAGCGATCTGATCAGCCTTTAGAAAAAGTCGTGACGGATGAAACGGTCTCTTATGCCTTTCTTGTTTTGTTGGAACAACTTTCACCAGTAGAAAGAACGGTGTTCGTTCTAAGAGAAACATTAGAGTATGACTACAGTGAGATTGCCGGATTAATAGAAAAAAGCGAAGTGAACTGCCGGAAAATCTTCAGTCGTGCGAAGCGAAAATTAAAGGATGAAGCTTCAGTCCGTTCAGAGAATACTGAACGTGTAGATTTTCTGGCTAAAGCGTTTATTCATGCATCGACAACAGGAAACTTTGAGGAATTTATTAGTCTCCTTTCAGAAGATGTTGTCCTTGTATCCGACGGCGGCGGTAAAGTAATTTCTGCTTTAAACCCAATTGTAAACAAGGAGCGCGTATCAGCATTTCTCAAAGGAATTTCCGCGAAAGGAAGTTTCATAGGAGAGATATACCCGGTAATCGTCAACGGCCAGATTGGAATTTTGCAACTAAAAGAGAACCGTCCAAGCAAGGTGATTTGCTTTGGGTTGGACTCGCTGCAAAAAGACATTCGAAGAATTTTTATGATTACAAATCCTGATAAATTAACTCATATCACGGCTCCTTTATAAAGAAGTATGTTTTTCTATTATTTTTGTCACAAATCAACCCTCTGTTTTGTCTTATTAATGAAACAAAAAATGACTTAACGGAGGAGATACAGATGAAACAACGTATAAACCACTTAAGAACAGCTCCTGAAGCAATCAATTTAATCCTGCAATTAGAGGAGTATAAGAAAACAACCGGATTTGATAAGAAATTAATAGAACTGATTAAAATCCGTGCTTCTCAAATCAATGGCTGCGCCTATTGCTTAGATATGCATACAAAGGATGCCAGAGCAATCGGTGAAACAGAACAAAGGATTTACTGTTTAAATGCGTGGCGTGAGTCACCATTCTATAGTGAGGAAGAGCGGGCTGCGTTAGAATTAACGGAAGCGGTGACCACTATCTCGGTTAGCGGTGTACCTGATGATCTATATGAGCGGGTCCGCCATCACTTTGATGAAAAACAATATGTTGATCTCGTTTTCCTTATCATTACGATCAACGGATGGAACCGTTTATCGATTTCTGTTAATAACATACCTGGAAGCTATCAGCCTGCAGTCGAAAAATAATTTCCTCACGCCAAAAATCCCTTGTGTCCACAGAATGGATACAAGGGATTTTTCTCTATCTGTTTAATCCAACCATATAATTGGGGACTATGATTTAATTTACAACATCCAGCTCATTTACTAAATGTGATAGAATTAGGCAATTGTACATTCCAATCCACTTTATTCATGGGACTGTGACGAGAATATATTAAACTTTGCAAATACTTTTTGTTTTTCTTGAATTTTTCTAAAGCTGTTTCGACCGCATAAAATTGAACACCCAATTCATAGCCTATTACAAATTCAGTCCATCCAGAATACGTTTGCTGTAATCCAAATTTCTTTTTTAAAAGAGACCGAACGAAAAATGCTCGCATTTTTTAAGCCCTGCAAGTAAAAAAAGAGGTTGTCGATATTTGGTTCTTTTGTCGAATAATCGATATTTCAGAAATTTCGAAGATAAACATTGAGAAATCGAAGATATTTTCCAAAATTCGAAGATAAATGTCTAGAAATCGAAGATATCCTCTTAAGCAATCGGTTTCACTAGTGGAAGAGATGAGAATTTGCAGGATAAAATGTTGATTTTACGCATGGATAGGACGTTTTTATGAGTTTTTTGTACGAAAGTCAGCCAGACAATACAAATTAGGCCACATTACTTGAGGCGCTGGTCGGAAAAATACCAGTGTAATTATAGTGATTGCACGCTTATATGAATAATTGCACCTTCAACGAAATTTTTGCGCCGTCCTTCAATTATTTGCACCGTCAGCGAAAAAAACGGGAATGCGCTTTTGCATCCCCGTTTTTTTATGATGGAACTACCCATTTACTAATCGATAAGTGTTCCATATCTCAATTACTAAGAACATATTCCTTATACTTTTCAAAATCACTTTGTTTACATTCCAATGTCAACTTAGTGCCGCTCGGTTCATAGTCAGTCGATATTACATGAGCATTTTCATTAAAATAAGAGGTTAATTGTCCTCGATCATAAGGAATCAGCAGCTCACAGTGAATATAATCCTTAAAAATATGGTTGGTAATCAGGTTGAGCAGTTCATCCATTCCCATTTTTTGTTTAGCTGAAAGATATACTGAATCCTTTTCCACCCTTGGAATCTTACTATCTGTTAAATCACCTTTATTAAAGGCGAAAACGACAGGGATATTTTCGATGCCAATACTTTCCAATGTTTGCTTTGTAACATTAATTAGCTTTTGATGATTAGGATCTGAATAATCTACAACATGAATCAATAAATCGGCTTCTGCCACTTCCTCCAGTGTAGAGCGGAACGCTTTCACAAGATGATGGGGCAATTTGCTCACAAAACCAACTGTATCGGTAAGCAGAAAGGATCTTTTGTCAGGAAGCTTTATTTTTCTGACAGATGTTTCAAGTGTTGCAAACAACATATCCTTCTCAAAAACTTGTTTGTTTAAGGATTGATTATACATTTCTACCAATGCGTTCATAATGGTGGATTTTCCAGCATTGGTATACCCTACTAAAGAAACAACAGGGACTTCCCTTCTTTGCCGTTGTTTACGCTGGGTTTCGCGATTTGCAACAAGCAACTCTAATTCCTTAGTCAAAGCAGTTATTTTTTCTTCAATTTTTCGCCTGTCTAGTTCTAATTTTGTTTCTCCAGCCCCTCTGTTTTTCAAACCTGCTCCTCCGCCCTGCCTGCCTAAGGATTCTCCCTGGCCGACTAATCGGGGCAGCATATATTCCAATTGTGCTACTTCGACTTGAAGTTGTGCTTCTCTCGTTTTGGCGCGAAGAGCGAATATATCTAATATCAGCATCGTTCGATCAATCACTCTTCCTTTAAGCTTTTCCTCAAGCACGCGAATTTGTGACGGAGATAGCTCATCATTAAAAATCACGAGATCAGCACCAGTCATGTGAAACAAATTGATAAGCTCTTGAACCTTGCCTGCTCCTATATAATGGGATTTATTAATTCGGCTTAGGTTTTGAGTCATTTCACCAACTACTTCTACATTATTTGCGGCAGCCAATCCCTTTAATTCCTCCATAGAATAGTCAAAGTCATCCTGGTTTTTAAGGTTTACACCTACAACTATTGCTTTCTGTTTTTTGGTCATTTTCCATTCCCTCCGGTTCTTTTTGATTTAGTATTTTTTTGCCTTCGGCCAATTCGGCCGCTTAACATACTGAACCATTGTATTGAAAACAATTCCCCACTGATGTTCGGTCAATAAATGGATAGGCGTATCACGGTTAACCCCTAGATTTCTCACCAAATGCTTCATTTGTGGTGGAGTAAACACGCCTTTTAACGCCTGATGGAATTCCAGCTTAGGATATTTCAAGCTATATTCAGCAAGACCTGTAAAACTGGCATGAAACCGGGGATGAACAGGCGGTTTAACTTTTCTCCGTATCCGTAAGACTGCTGAGTCAACCTTTGGCGGAGGGGAAAAGTTTTTTCGAGAAATTCCTTTCACGTATTCTAAATCAAACCACATCCGCCACTTCAAAATGAGAGGATTGGTTATGGAATCAGATGTAAAGCGTTTAGCTGCTCCTTTTTCCATTACTAACACTCCTCTTCGTAAAGAATTATTGGGCTGATTCAGAAGCATCTTTAAGATTGGTGTAGTAATGGCATATGGAATATTAGCGACTACAGTAAAAGGCTCTTTTGGAAGATGAGAACTCAATATATCCTTTTGAATAATTTTTATATTTGAATTTGAAGCTGCCTTTCTCTGAAGGACTTCTACAAAACCTTCATCATACTCGATAGCCAATACCTTACCTGCTTTTTCAGCCAATGGAAAAGTGAGCGCTCCTTTTCCAGCTCCAAGCTCCACCACTGTATCACTTGAACTTACATTTGCCTTTTCAATTAAATCTTTAATGATCTGTTTATTGTGCATAAGATGCTGCCCAGAAAAATTGGGGCCTTCTATACATTTACGTACCTTACGATGACGTTTATTTTGTCTTCTCATGCTTATCCTCCATTACTTTTTATTAATTAGGTCTTTTTAGGGCTTGTTGATGAATCACCGATTTATCCAGTCCCCCATTTAACCTCAAACCTCCAGAGCTGCTTAATCTTTCGAAGTAAGAGACCATGTTGTTAGAAGCAGCAAAGCCTCCGAAAACAGCCAAAATAAAAAACACAGACAATCTGCCTGTGTTTAAGTAAATGGATAAGGACATACCTAAAGAAAACCGAAAAGGATAAGTTGTTTTTCAAAAAGATCAACAACCGTCCCTTACAAACTATACTTTTGGTCCTTTAATGAAGAATGACGTACTGAATGAAACTTAACCCATTCGCCAAGGTTAAGAACAAATAACGTAATTCTACATCGATATTTTGTTTTCTATTTTTAAAGACAACAAAAAAGAGGGTAGAATCGTCCCCTCTTTTTCATTAAATCGTAAAATAAAGGTTTCCTTAAAAATAGGCAGACCAATCCCATCTACTCTGCACACAAGCAGAGCCTTTGAACATATTCAATTACTGGTTCAAAGTTTGGAATCTAAGTCTAATTGATGCCATTACAAGGAAAACCTCCATTTCTCTAAAGTTGGTAAAAATATAACATAAATTACCTGCTAAATCAATAAAAAATATTATATTCTTTACTTTATTACAACATCTTATTGTTACTTAGATCTTCCTTCATATTTCCACGCTTAAACAAACGTTTGATTATGATCATTACATGCAGGTGAACGAACCACCCTTTCTCCCTCTCTTTAAGCTGGACAAGAACTTCATCTACACTGATTGAACTGCTGTTATTAAAAATACCTCTCATTGGATCTTAAGAAGTGAATTCATCACTCAGCTTAAAGTTTAAAGGGATAAGTAGGTTCTTTTTTAATACCATCAAAAGCCCACTTTCCATTTATTTGAATACCATATAAAAAACCTTTATTTTGGAGGTATTCTATGTCTCAAAAAGATAGGTTACGTTTGGCCGTAGGGTGGATTACATTATTTCTTATTGGAACTGATTTATTTGTCGTTTCACCATTACTGCCATTTATTTCAGAGGAGTTTGGGATTACTTCTGCGGACGCGGGGTGGATGGTAACCGTTTTTGCTGTAACCTATGCTGTTTCTGCGCCTTTTTTTGGCTGGTTGTCTGATAAAAAGGAAAAGGGGATCCTTATCACCTGCGGTTTAATTCTTTTTGCTTTTTCTAATGCGTTAACCGGTCTTGCTTCTTCCTTTTCATGGGTAATCGTCAGCCGGTTTTTAGCCGGCTTATCTGTAGCTTCAATAACACCTTTAATTTATGCAATCATCGGAGATATAGCGCCTCCCAAGAGGCGGGGAGTATGGCTTTCGATTGTCGTTTCAGGGCATTTAATGGCTCTTTCGGCTGGAGCACCTTTCGGAACATTGCTAGAACACTTTGCCTGCTGGCGTTCTGTATTTTTCACAATGGCTTTTGCTGGCGTAACTTTAGCCCTTATCAATTTCAACATATGGAGAACTGTTCCCAATAACCGTTCAAGAAACTATCAAAAGCAAGGGAATCTTCTTAGAATACTGAGATCTGTAAGTGTGACGACAATCTGGGCGATTTCCATGTATGCTCTTTATGTATACCTTGGGGCTGCTCTTTATTCTGAAAACCAATTCTCCTCGTCGGAAATTGCATTGGCCGTAGCCTTTTATGGAATCGGCGCTGTTTTAGGGAGTCTTTCAAGCGGTCAGTTAACCCATAGGTTCGGAGAGCATACCCTATCAAAGGTTACACTCCTTTTGCTAACAATAACCCTTTTAGCAATCGGGATTTTCTTTTCAGCTGGAGGTTGGCTTTATTTTTTCCTGTTCATGTGGGCATTGGTTGGATATGCAGGGTTCACCTCCTATCAGGCCCGCCTTGCAGCCGAATACCCCGAGGACCGAGGAATTGCCATGGCATGGAATAATACAGCCCTATATATTGGAATTACACTAGGATCTATGCTTGGAGGATATGTCATCACTATTTGGGGATATTCCATGCTGCCATTTGTTTGTGCGGGAACGGCAATTATTAGTTTTTTTCTCAGCAATTATAAGGGAGAAAAATAAACACATCATTTCTGCCTAAAAAGAGGAGTAAAGGCAGCTTAGATTCTTATTTATCCCCATCAACCTCATCCGTAACCTTTTGTATGAAATGATGTGCTGTTTCTGAATATGCCTCCTCTTTTCTTGTACATAATGAAATAGGGTTTTTTAATTCAATCTCTTCTACATTAACCTTTACAGCGTCTCCGCGTGCGATGTATTCTTTCACTTCGAGTGATGATGCAAACGTAACTCCATAACCTTCGATCACAGTTCTGATCGTTTCATTTAACCCATTGATTTGCACTCCAATAACTGGTTCATTTACGTTGTTTACTTTACACAAGGAAACCAATTTTTCCCGCGCCGAGCTGCCTTCTTCGCGAAAAACAAATGGTTCTCTTGCAATTTCAGCCAATGTCACTTTTTTTGCTGCAAACCTATGGTCTTTATGTACAATAAACCACATATCATCTTCAAATAATTTCACACTATGGATGAGCTGATTATCCTCTTTTCTCCCGCCAATAAACGCTATTTCTGCTTCATAATTGATTAATTGCTGAATCGCTTTTTTTGAATTAGTAGTCGTTAGTTCTACTTCAACATCGGGGTATCTTTGTTTGTACCGCCCAATCCATTTTGGAAGTAAAAAGTTCGCGGGAAGATGAGTTGCTGCGATACGCAGCCTTCCTGTATATCCATTTTTATATTGCTCAACATATGCTTCAATTTCTTTTTCAAGCGAAAACAACCTCTTAGCATGTTTAGCTAGTTCATGTCCTGCCTCAGTTAATAAGATCCCTCTGCCCTTCGGAGCTAATAAAATCAAACCACTTTCTTGCTCTAACCTTTTAATTTGTGATGTTACGGCAGGCTGACTAATGTTAAGTTCCTCAGCAGCCCTTGTAACATTGCCTTTTTCAGCGACCATGTGGAATAGTCTTAATGCATGAAGATTCATCATTCACCTCTATATTCATAAATTATAGTTATTAATACTAAATAAATATATATTAGATTTATTAAAAATTCTCTTTTATTCTAATATTACAAATACTAATCTTCAACTTAATTTTTCCAATGAGAGGACGGCTATAATTATGAAGCTTGTTTGCATCGACTGCGGGAAAGAATTGTCAAAGGGCGAATTTGATTATCATTGTACATGTGGAGGATTGTTTGATATCGTCCATGATTTCAGGGAATACGATGCTGATTTATTGAAACAATTATTTCACAAACGACTTTCTGAACGGATGACACCTTATGCCAGCGGGGTTTGGAGATATAAAGAATTAATTTTTCCAGAGCTGCCTGACGAGGATATTGTCACAAAATATGAAGGGAATACAGGGTTATACTCTTCAGCATCCATACAAAAGTACACGGGTGTTAGACAAGTGTGGGTAAAGGCACAAAGTGAGAATCCGAGCGGTTCCTTTAAGGATAATGGCATGACTGTCGCCGTTTCTCATGGAAAATCGTTGAGGTATAAGAAATTCACTTGCACTTCAACTGGTAACACTTCATCTTCTTTAGCGATGTATGCTTCAATCGCTAATGCTGACTCTTATGTTTTCGTTCCAGATAAAGATATTTCGATAAATAAAGTTTTGCAGACATTAGCCTATGGGGCAAAGGTCTTTAGTTTTGGAGGAACCTATGACCATGGCATTCAGTTTTTAGAGAAATATAGCAGCGATCTAGGATTATATGTATGCAATTCAATCAACCCATTTAGAATTGAAGGGCAAAAAAGTATTATTTATGAAGCGGCGCAATATTTGAACTGGGAATTGCCTGATTGGATCATCGTACCTGGGGGCGCTTTAAGTAATGCAACAGCTTTAGGTAAAGGGCTACAAGATTTATTTACACTTGGATTTATTGATAAAATGCCGCGAGTGGCAATCGTACAAGCAGAGGGGGCAAGCCCCTTTCATAAGTTGGTAGCTGAAGAGAAAGAGGAGCTGATTCCTGAACCTTTTCCCTATACTCGGGCTTCCGCGTTGAATATTGGTCATCCCCCTAGCTGGAAAAAGGCACTGCAAACGTTAAAGGGAACAAATGGGATAACAATATCCGTACCAGATGAAGAAATTCTTGACGCAAAAGCAGTTATTGATAGAAGTGGGATTGGTTGTGAGCCTGCTTCAGCTGCAACGATTGCAGGGCTTCGCAGCTTAGTGTCTCAGCAGCTGATTGACAAAGAAGAATCGGTTCTATGTATTTTAACTGGAAATATGCTAAAAGATACAGATGTCTTAAATGAATATCATTTTGGCGACAGCATCAATGCAGCGTTTAAAAATACATTACAAAATGCTGGTTTAACACTCAATACTATTAGAAAGTTCATAATTGACAGATAGCACTATAATATTTGGTGGGGATTTACTCGCCTTTTACAGTGGTACCTTCTTTGGATTTGATATCTATTGAAATACCCTACACTCAGCTAGCAGTACGCTAGCTGAAAGCATCAATATTTAATTTTTCAAACACCTCTCTATATTTATATTAAGTTAATATCCTATATTCAATTTGCACTTTTTTACTTTACTTTGGCTTAATCATTTATTTCCATCAGCTAAAGATAATATTCCATAAGCTATAAATCATGATTACTACAAGCAATGACCCTGACAGCCTATAAGCTATCCCAAAAGCCAATCCAACTACAATACCAAAGACAGGTTCATAGTTCTAAGTACTATTTCCCAATCGATTCGGTATGTGATTGCAAGGAAAAGCGTAAAGATTTATTAATAAGAGGCGGCAGGACAGATGTATGACCTTCTTCCTCAAATTGAATGAATTTTACATTCAACCCTTGATTTTTATAGGTAGAAAGTCGCTCTGACATTTTTTTGGCATGTTCTCCGATTTTGAAAATTTTATGTTCTTTCTCTAATTCACCAATTCCTATTAACAGATTGGCGTGAATTTCATCTCTTTCGAGTCGATTGATAAATGTTTTTTCTTTCTCAAGAATGCTCCGCTCATTCCAATGGATCGAAGGGCTTCCTGCGATATATGTTTGGAAAGAAGCATGGTTCGAGAAAAGGGTATACAATACAAATAATCCACCAAGTGAATGACCGAAGATCGTTTGCTTATTTGGATCTGTCTTATAGGTCCGGTGAATCTTCGGCTTTAGTTCTTCTTCTATAAAAGCTAAGAACTCCCTAGCTCCACCTTGTTCAGGCCATGCTGTGCCATCAGGCTTTAAGGGCAATGACTCGTCTGCTTGTGCCATTGTATAATCGTAAAAACGTTCAGAAGAAAAAGGGACCTCTGTCGGATAACCAATTCCGACAACAACAGCCGGTACAACTCCTGTTTTCTCAGGTCTCCTCGATTGAATTCTGACTGCTTCCACGACCGTTCCGAATATGGAATTACCATCTAACAAATAAATCACCGGATAACCAGATGGCGGTGGATCCTCACTTGGCTTTGAAACAAAGATTCGATATTCTCGATTCGTTTTAGAAACAATCTGATGCTGTTCAGTCCCCGCAATCGTAAACGGACAAGATAATGATATTTCTTCCATTATCTATTCTCCCTCCTTTCCCTTTTCATCTAATTTTTGGAGCCGTCTTACAAACGTACGATTACTTAAACTTAAAATACTCATTCGTTATCCCCTCCTAAACTTTCTTCCTACACTTTGGCTTTAAACAATAAATAGATAAAGTAAGGTACACCAATGATAGAAATGACAATCCCAACAGGTAGTTCGACCGGAGAGAAGACAGTTTTGGCAATAAAATCGGCAATAATGACAAGAAGCATGCCAATGGTTCCACTAACGGGAATGACCCGGTTGTGATGAATGCCGACTAGACGCTTGCCGATGTGAGGCGCTATTAGACCAACAAATCCAATGCTTCCGGATACCGAAACGCACGCACTTACGATTCCGATACTGCATAAAAGCATTACATTTTTTTCCCTTTCTGTTGATACTCCCAGACCTGTAGCACTTTCCTCCCCTAATTGAAATATATCAAGAATATACGATTTTCTTATAATGATAGGAACTAAAATGACAAGCCAAGGCAGCATGGATAGGATATATTCCCAGTTTGCGTTCCAAATGCTTCCTGTGAACCATACCGTCGCCATTTCAAAGTCCTGCGGATTCATTTTTAGTGAAACATATAGAGACAAGGCTCCGAATCCAGATCCTATGGCAATTCCGACCAGAATAAGACTCTGGGGATCCAATCTACCATTTCTCCAAGCAAAAAGATAAATCAAAGCAGCAGCTCCTAAACCACCAATCATTCCAAAGATAGGCATCGCCAAAATAGACAACCATCCGCTTCCAGTTATTTGACCCTGAAAAAAGAACATAAAAAGAACAATAGCCGTCCCTGCCCCTGCATTTATTCCTAAAATCCCTGGTTCAGCGAGTCCATTTCTGGTTATCCCTTGAAGTACAGCTCCTGCAACACCTAGACCAAAACCGACTAATGCCGCAATCACAATGCGGGGCAGTCGAAACTCAAATATGATTAAATCATAATCCGGGACTGGGTCGATTCGAAAAAGAGTCCTCAACACATCCATCACCGCAATGTCAAATGCCCCATTCGTTAGACTGACATAAATTGCCGCCAAGGTCATCACAAAACTGGCGGTTAACACCAACCAAAACCGCCTTACCGAGTCTTTAGGCATGTTTCAACCCTCCTCTCTTTCGGATTAAATAGAGGAAGAACGGAACACCGATTAACGCGGTGACAACCCCGATTGGTGTCTCGAATGGATAATTTAAAAATCTGCTAAAGATATCGGATAGGGCTAAAAAGATGGCTCCAAGTACGCCAGAGCAAGGAATAATCCAACGATAATCAAAACCGACCAGAAACCGGGTAATATGGGGAATAATCAACCCTACGAAACCGATATTACCGGCCAAAGCAACAGAAATACCGGTTAATATGACAACACTAGTGGTAGCAACCACTTTTATTAGGACGGTTCTTTGCCCCAAGCTTACGGAAATTTCGTTGCCCAATGAAAGAATCGTAACTGACCTTGAAATAAATAGAGCCATAGCAACCCCCACAAGTGCAAAAGGAAAGGCTAGTTTGATTAGGTTTGGATCCATCTGATGCAGTCGGGCATTATACCAAAAACTAATATTCTGTGAAACTTGATAATAGGTAGCCATGGCTGCTGAAATGCTACTCAAAAACGTTCCAATAATAGTTCCAATAATAGCCATTCGAACTGGGGACATTCCATTGGGTAATAGTGACGCAAATCCAAAGACGATGCCTACAGCGATTGCTGAACCAATAAGGGAATAGATGATCATATCCAAAGAAGAAGCATTTGGAATAAAAATCATGCAAAAAGTAATGGCAAGAACCGATCCGTCAGAAACCCCCATAATAGAAGGGGATGCAAGATAGTTTCTTGTCATCCCCTGCATAATCGCTCCCGATATGGCCAGAAATGCTCCAATTAGAATCGCTCCGATTACCCTTGGCAGGCGGGAATACATCACAATTTGATGATCTACATTTCCAGAATCAAAATGAAAAAATGCACCCCAAACCGTACTCCAACCGATATCTTTTGCTCCATAAAGAATGGAGGAAAGAATGGTGAACACAATGACAAGGGGCGAGAGCCATAATATAAAGGTCGGCAAAGGAATTTTTTTTCGCATATCATTTTTCTCTCTTTATTTTATTCATTGGACAGCTTCTCAACAGCTGCTTCAAGGAAGTTAATCTTACTCCATGCTGTACCGCCTTGCGCGAGAGGATCAACAACATTGACGAACACTTTATCATTATTCACCGCCTTGATACTTTGCCAAATTGGGTTGGTTTGCAGCTCCTCTAAAGCTTTAGGCTGATCCTTATTCTCATCCACAGAGAACTGTACAAAGAGGTAATCAGGATTTATTTCACTGAATTTTTCCAGTGAGATCATTTCCTGCGTTTTCGCAGCTTTGACTTGTTCTGGTACTGTCAGTCCCAAATCTTTGTATAGCGAAGGATTGAAGAATACATCATCACGATAAATCATAATATTTCCGCCTCTAATTCGAACGATGACAACCTTCTTATCTCTTAATTGCTCACTTAATTGCTCCTTCGCTGCCGCGGCATCATCCTTATACTTTTGTAAAACTTGTTCCGCTTTTTCCTGTTTTCCTGTTAACTCTGCCAAAAGGCGCAAGTTTTCTTCCCAATCCGTTGAAATAGTGGAAATCGGGATTGTTGGAGCGAATTTAACTAATTTGTCGCTAACATCCGCTGGGAATTTTGTGGTGCCCAAGATGACATCCGGTTTAAGTTTCAGTATGGTTTCCATATTGGGCTGTGCTTTTTCTCCAATTGATTCTGTGGAATCTGTGATTTCCGCAAACATATCTGGAAACTCTCCTCCTATGGTAATACCGCCAACCGGTTCGACTCCAAGTACAAGCGCATCCTCCATTGCTTCAAGACTGCCGGTGATCACAATTTTTTCTGTCTTTGCAGGAACCGCATAATCTTGACCGAGGTAATTGATGCTTCTTGGTTCATTTGTAGTATCTTCTTTTTTCTCCTCCACCGAATTGTTTTCTGTCGTATTCTCTTCTGCTGCGGTTGCATTTACTGGTTCAGTAGCTTCATTTTTATCACCGCACGCTGCCAATAATAGAATTAGTAAAGCAATAAGGCCTAAACCAGGATATTTCTTTTTCATAATGGCTGAAAAACTCCTCTCACCGAATTGTTAATTGATATCAATTATCATTATCAATGATAAACCACACTCTTTGTCGGGTCCATGTACAATTTCCGGAATTTATATGGACGATCTCCGGAAAGAACTTAGGAAAAAACTTTGATCCATGACTCAAATAAAAAACCAGAGCTAATAGACTATTAGAATTTAAAAAGCATAACTTGTTATCTATATTTCTATAGCTGCATGTTTAACAAAGATGGAAAAAGTGAGCGGTAGTTTGTATTTTTTTAGACTTTTGAACAATCTCCAAATAGCGTTAACGTTTCCTTTAAGACACGTTCGTGAGCACTTGCAGAATACTCCCTCCATGGATCTGAAGAACTTTTGTAAACATGATGATAGCGGACAGCTTTCAAGTCGTTCCAAATCGCACGGTTTTGAAGAGACTCCCAGCTCTCTATCGTCTTCGATTCCTGACATATATTTAACAGCAATCGATCAGGATTAAAATCAGCTAATTCAGCAAGAGAAATCGCCTGTTTATGTGGTTTATAATCATTAAATAGTTCAGCGTTCATTTGTAAATCACCAAAAAACACTTCCATGATCGTAGAGGAATGGTCAAAGTAAAGTGTACCGCGATAAAACCGTAAAGGTAAAAACGTTTCCTTTCCAACTTGCTTTTTTAATTGATTTCGAGTATATACTGCATATCTTTCATAAGTTTGCAGCCATTCCTCCGCCTCTTGCTCTTCACCTAAGTGTTGGGCAATCAAAAGAAGCTGTTCTCGCCAATTAAGTGCTTGTGAATAATAAAAGACAGGAGCAATTTGCGACAATAGTTTCCTCTCTTTTTCAGTTACTCCATCTTTACTAATAATAAGATCTGGCGGATTCCTTAAAAGTGTTTCAATATTCACCTTCCAATCCTTATTAATTTGAAAGGCACTTAAATGTACTGGAATCTCATGTCGATGATTTTGATAATAATGGGATGTCCATTTCGGATGAATGGGTGCAGCATAGGGACAAATATTTAACGCTAGTAAATGGCCAGTTGTTGAAAGATCATAAGCCGCAACTTTTTTCTTTCTCTTTTTTCGATACATTGAAGGGGAAATTCCTACAGTCTGTTTAAACTTACGGCTTAAATAAAACTCATCGCTATATCCAACATGGCTCGCAATATCACGTATCTTGTCTTCACTCTTTACTAAAAGAAACTTTGCTTTATTTACTCTTAACCTCGTTAAATAATTGCTTACACTAATGCCATACTCTTTTTTAAATAATTCCGAGAAATATTTCGGACTGATTTCAGCCTTTGAAGCTAGCATATCAACGGATAAGTTTTCATAGAAATGATTTTCTAGAAATAACCTTGTCTCCTCAATAGCCTTCAGCGTATCCTTCTCAACAGGTGTTTTTTTATTTTTTACGATCAAATAAATAAGCTGTTCAAATAAAATTCGCTTGTGAAAAAGCCCTAAGCTTTCCACACTGCTTTTTAATCTATATAGTGCTTCAGTAACATCTAATATTGCTGGAAACTGCCCAACTGTCTGCTTACCCTTTAACGGAAAAGGATGATTGTCTTGTAACGAAGCAAATCCTCCATCTTTTGAAATAACATCAAACTTACATAAAGTATATTCAATATACTCATCGTACTTCGCTTGAATACTATACACTTGGGACGGATGGACAACACAAATATCTTGAGCTTGTAAGAAAAAGCGTTCTTGTTCAAGCTTCATAAGTGCCTTTCCTTCTTTTACTATAATTAGTTCAAATGAATTCGTAAGTCTTGAGGGCACTTCATTAACTTTGACTCGATTAATCTCCATAACTTGATAAAATAAATCATTCCACATTGTTTCATCGTCTAATTGTTCCTGCTGGTTTTTCTGATTGTGTATCAATTCTGTCACTCCTTTCCCCATTTCTTACTCTGCAAGAAAGAATTTAACAATGATAATCATTATCATTTATTATATTCTAGCTTTCCCATTTTTTCATTAGAAATCGTTATCTTGAATTAAAATTTAAAACGCTCATTTCCAGCTTACTTATTAGCTGTTTAAATGAGCGTTTCTCAATTATTTTTTTCACTTACTTGTATGTCCTTCTTCTTAATTACTGAACTTGCTTGACTCCTCTATGATTCAATACATATTGTTCTTTCCCATAAATCAACTACCGAATCAAAATCATTTAATAGTTTGTGCACCTCTATTTTTGTATAAATATATTAGTATCATAATAAAATGTTCAACCAGATATGTAATGAAATAATGTGAATGAACTTAGGTATCGGAAAATTCTATTTGCTTTAATTGAAAAGAACTCTTGATAAATAAACGACAACAGCAACGGTAAAGCTGCTAAGAATAGTAGTCAAGAGCACAGCTTGAGAGGCATATTCCGGATAATTATCATATTCAAGTGCAAGTAGGGCGCTGTTTCTTGATGAGGGGAATGAGCTGGCAATGAATAATGCCTGCGCAGTTATGCCCGATAATCCAAGCATGGATATGATCAGAAAAGCGACAATAGGAGATATCATCAGCCTCCCAATCACAATCCATATGATCGGTCTGGAAAGACTGGTAACTTTCAAAAAAGCAACCTGTGCTCCTAGTGTTACAAGCGCGACTGCTAAAAAGGCGTTGGATGTATTCTCAATCGGCTTCCATAAAAAATCGGGAATATCAACATGCAGCCATCGGAGCGGTAAGGCTAGTAATAGCGCGTAAATGACAGGAAGCTTCATCATTTTCCGAAAGACTGACAAGCCGTTGCTTTTAGTAGACACAGAGTTGTAGAAACCATATGTATAGGTAAGTAGATTCTGAAAAATAGAAACGATAATCTGTATGGATATGCCCGCTGGATTAGCAGCAAATACAAGTTCACTAACTGGAAGGCCATAATTGCCTGAATTGCTTAGAACAAAACTATTATTAAAGGTTGCTGACAGCTTGCGATCAAACTTGTTCGATTTTGCAATCAGGATGCTAATCCCGATGAGTAATACATTGAATAACATTAAATATAAAAGTGTTTGTCCAACGAGTGGTCCAGACAAGTCGCTTTCATAAATATTGACAAAGCAGACAGCAGGCAGTAAAAGATTCATTGTAATTGCCGACAGAGTTGATAAATCAAGCTTTAGAGACCTCTGCAATACTACCCCAATCCCTATCAATAGGAATAATGGAAGGATGATATTGAGTAAAATTTGATAGAAAATTGCCATAAACCCTTCCTTCTTTCTGTTAAAAAAGGAGGACAAAATATGGTTTGTCACCCAGACAAACTATCTGTCCTCCAATCCTTCTATTTATTTGGCCACTTCTTCATTATATTTATTCCTCTTCATTAACAATCACTTTCCGACCTGTCCATTTTAAAATCAGCGGGATTAGGATCCACAAAAGTCCGAATAGTAAAAAGAGAAGAGAAATTGGGCTTGTAACAAACACTGTAAAATCACCATTTGAAGAAGTTAGCGCCCGACGCATATTGTTCTCAATCATTGGTCCAAGAACAAGAGCGAGAACAAGCGGAGCAACAGGATAGTCATGCTTTGATAAAAGGTAGCCGAGCACACCGCAAGCAATCAGCAGCACTAAATCAAATGTATTAAATTGTACGGCGTACACACCGAATATCGAAATCGCAATAATAATTGGCAGCAAATATTTAGCAGGTGTTTGAATTACCTTCGCAAAAACCTTAACAAGCGGCATATTTAGGACGAGTAACATCACATTTCCGATAAACATACTGGCGATGAGGCCCCATGCCACTTCCGGATGGTCATCAAAAAGAAGCGGGCCTGGCTGAACATTATACATAATTAAAGCACCCATCAAAATAGCTGTTGTGCCAGATCCAGGGATACCCATTGTCAATAAAGGGATCATCGCTCCCCCTGATGCAGCATTATTGGCAGACTCAGGCGCAGCCACTCCCGCAATTGCACCTTTTCCAAATTGGCCAGGATTTTTACTTACTTTCTTTTCAGTAATATACGAAAAGAAAGAAGCGAGCGTAGCTCCGGCTCCTGGCAGCACCCCTATAAAAAAGCCCAACAATGAACCCCTGATAATTGGTTTTGTGCTGTCCTTCATATCTTGTTTTGTCGGCAAAATCCGGCCAACCTTCATAATGCTGCCATCATCATGATCTTTATCAATGATAGTCCGAAACACTTCTCCAAGTGCAAACAACCCCACAGCTACAGTCAAAAATTCAATTCCTGAGTATAAATAAGCAAAATCATACGTAAAGCGTGATACACCCGATACAGTATCCATGCCGATCGTTGCGAGCAATAATCCGATGACGGTCATAATCAGCGCTTTTGTAATGGATTTTCCAGCCAATCCGCTTACTGCACATAGTCCAAGCAGCATTAAAGAGAAATACTCGGGCGGACCGAATGAGAGAGCCAGTTCTGATAATGGCTCGGCAAGCAAAGTCAATCCTAATAAGGCAACAATTCCGGCAACGAAAGATCCAATAGCTGCGATAGATAGAGCAGGACCTGCTCTTCCTTGTCTGGCCATCTGATAACCATCAAGGGCAGTAACAACCGAGGAGGACTCTCCTGGTGTATTTAATAATATAGAAGTTGTAGAGCCGCCATACATCGCTCCATAATAAACACCTGCAAGTAAAATAATGGAACTGGCTGCCGCGCTTTGCGGATCAAGGCCTGATGTAAGTGTGGCAGTTATCGGTATTAAAAGGGCAACTCCGCTCATCGGACCAATTCCTGGCAGCACACCGACAGCTGTCCCAATCAACACACCGAAAAAAGCGAATAATAAATTCTCCCATTGCATAGCAACACGAAATCCCTCTCCAAGAAATTGCAATGCTTCCATGTATACACCTCCTCATTCTATCAGATTGGGAATCCTGGTAAGGACCCCTGCAATATTTCAACAAATAAATAGTAAACTCCGAAAGAAAAAACGGCTGCAATAACAATTGATTTTAACCATCTACCTCGTTCTATCACTTGAAACCCAATGATTAAAAATAGAAATGTAGTCATGATATAGCCTAGTGGTTCAAGAAGAAGAACATAAAGAAGGGCAGCAACGAAAATCACTAAAAATCGCTTGTAATCTAGTTTACTTTCTTTTTTCCCTTCCTTCCTGTATTTCATTGTTTCAAATAATAGGCGGATACTTAATAAAATTAAAACAATCCCAAGCCCTATAGGAAAAATATCAGGCCCTACATTACTGCCATAGGAACTATCTGAAATCTTCCGGCTTTCAAAAATAAAAAAAGCTCCGATTAATAGAAATAAGATACCTGCATAACGATCAAATGTTTTACTCAATTCATCTGCCCCCCATTATTTTTTGATCTCTAAGAAATATGTAACCGCTTTCTTACAAGCTATCAGAATTTTACTTTTATTAGAAGTTTATTATCTATAACTTTAATAGTTTGTATTTTTTTAAGTTTTTTTCATATGTTTCACGCAGTACCCGCGAAAAATATGAAAAAAATAAGAGATATTTGAATTTATTAGATAAATGTTCAAAAACTATTCTCATTTTTGTAAGGGTGCTACAATTCAAAATGTAAGCGTTATCATATATAGAGGGGGAAAATGATGAGTTCTATAAATTTAAAAAAATGGGGAATGGTTTTTGCCAGCGGTGTACTGGCACTCAGCCTTGCAGCTTGTGGAAATTCTGATTCATCGTCAAAGACAAGCGGTGATAGCAAAGAGGGGAGTTCTTTCCCAGAAAAACCTTTCACTATTAATGCTCCATCGGGTGCAGGCGGCGGCCTTGATACAACTGCTCGCGCTTTAACTAAAGTATTAAGCGAAACAGAATTAATGAAAGAATCCATGACCGTTGAAAACAAACCCGGAGGCGGACAATCTGTTGGAATTGCTGATTTTATTAGCCAAGATCCTAAAGACCCTTACCGTTTAATCCTTCCTTCAGTTCCATTACTTATCAACAACTTGAAAAAAGAAGGAAACAGCCCGCATTCTTATAAAGACTTAACACCTTTAGCGCAATTAACAAAGGATTATGGTGCAATTGTTGTTCCAGCTGACTCTAAATATAAAGATTTAAAATCACTATTTGATGATTTAAAGAAAGACCCTGGAATGCTTACGTTAGCCGGCGGTTCAGCTCCTGGTTCCCAGGACCACCTCGTTGCCATGCTTCCAGCAGTAAAAGCGGGTGTTGATGCAACTAAAATTAAATATGTCTCCTATGATGGCGGCGGAGAGGCTATGACAGCCCTAATTGGAGGAAGTGCTGATGTTCTTGCCACTGATATTTCGGGTACTGGAGAATATTTAAAGGCAGGTAAGATACGTGTGCTTGGTGTTTCTTCTACTGAACGATTAGAAGGAGACTTTGCTGACATTCCGACATATAAAGAAGCGGGAATTGATGCGGAGTTTACCATTTGGCGCGGCCTTTTCGGTCCAAAAGACATGCCTGAGTATGCTGTGAAATACTGGAATGAAACGTTAACAGAAATGACAAAAACACCTGAATGGCAAGAGGTTCTTAAATCAAATGGCTGGGAAGACGGTTATAAAAACTCTGATGAGTTCAAAAAATTCTTAAAAGAGCAGGAAGTTTTAATTCAAGAAATTCTCGAATCTCTTAACATGCAAAAATAACTTTCCATATTCAGCTAACGAATGAATTCCTTAATTCAGGAGGGAAGAGGTGGTCCTCTTCTCTTTTTTATAAGGAAAGAGTTTAAGTTAATTAAAGTATAATATATTAAATAGAGCTGTTATTAGCCAGCTGCAGCACTTAGCCCGCCTGAGGTCCATGCCAATCCACCCGAGAAGGTTAATTCAGCCGGCTCACCCGAATGCTTGTCACCGAAGGACTAACGCCTTACGCTTTTTTTATCTCAATCTTAACGATCTCAGATGAAGATACCCCTAGTTGATGGCCCGTTTGGTTCAAAGTACTTTGTATTTAAAAAGGAGAATGGAACAGATGAAAGAACAATCCGAACCAATCAAACAGAAAGTGCAAGAACAGTTTGGAAAAAATTCCGAAAAATATGTAACAAGCAGCACCCATTCTAAAGGATCCGATCTGAGTCTTCTTCCTGAATGGTTGACCCTTCATTCCGAGGCGATCGTACTCGATATCGCAACAGGCGGCGGACATGTGGTTAAAGCAATAGCTCCTCATGCAGCTCAGGTTTTCGCGACCGATTTAACGTATCAAATGCTTCAGGCGGCTAAGCGGCATCTAGAAAAGTCACAGTCAAACATTTCTTATGTGATTGCAGATGCAGAGTTACTGCCGTTTTTAGACAATACGTTTGATGCTGTTACTTGCAGAATTGCACCACACCATTTCCCTCACCCTGACAAATTTGTAAAAGAAGCGGCAAGAGTTTTAAAACCCGGAGGGAAATTTTTACTAATTGATAACATTGCTCCTCAGGACAAGGAATTAGATGATTTCGTTAATCGTCTGGAAAAACTCCGTGATGACAGCCATAACCGCAGCTGCTCTATAAATGAATGGACAGTATGGTTCGAAGAAGCTGGTTTTACTTTGTTAAAAGCTGAAGCCCGCAAAAAAACTTTTGATTATCCAGAATGGGTCAGACGTACAACTACGTCAGAAGAACAAATAAAAACAGTCAACAAGCACCTCCTTTCTGCTAATGATAAAATCATTGACTATTTTTCGATTAACACATCAAACGACAGCATCAAGTCGTTTGTCATTGATGAATGGATGGCTCTTTCATCAAAAAAGTAGCCACCTAAAGAAAACCGGAGGGCAGCAAACTACCTTCCGGATTTTCTTTTCCCCTTGCCTTGTCTATTTATTTTTTGCATAGAGCCTTTACTTTCTACGATATCTTCGCTCAGGCCTGCCAATTGTTCCGTACATTATTTCTACTTCTAATTCATTATTGGAGACTAAATATTCGAGATATCGCCTAACGGTAGAGTGGCTGGCGCCAATGATTTTTGCCAATTCATCTGCATTTGTGCTGACAGCTGTTTCTTTCATTTGCTGTCTTATTTTCTTTAACGTATGCTTATCAATCCCTTTTGGCAATGTACCTGTTTTATCCTCGCCCAAAATTGGTTCTTCACGGTTTTTTATTCCGAAAAAGCTGTTCACATCATCTTGTTGTACTGTTTTTAAACTAAATAATTTCGTCCTGGCTTCTTTATATTGTTCAAGTGTTTCCAGGAACTTATCCAGCATGATCGGCTTCATCAAGTAACTGAAAGCACCTCCCCTAATAGCCTCTCTTACCGTATCAACATCGTTTGCAGCGGTAATCATAATGACGTCCACACCCCTGAATTTTTTTCTAATCTCCCATAATAGATCAGTTCCTTTCATATCAGGAAGAAACACATCCAGCAAGATAAGATCCGGGGTAAATACATTAAACAGCTCTAATGCCTGTTTTCCAGAACTGGTAGTAGCTACAACTTGAAATCCCTCTACCTTTTGCGTGAATTTTTCATATATTTTTGCAGCTGTTTCATCATCTTCAATAATCATCACTTGAATAAATTGTTTTGACATAAGGCTCCCCCTTCACCTCTTAGGTATCGAAATTGTGAATCGTGCGCCACCTGAATCACTAGTGGTGATATAAATCTCCCCGTGAAGCAGGTCTATTGTATTTTTCACAATTGCAAGTCCAAGACCATGATTCTCCCCATCCTTTGTAGTAAATCCTTCTGTAAAAATCTTTTTCTGCCATTCCTCCGGAACACCATTTCCATTATCTTCTATATCAAAAATAATGTCGCTTCCTAAGTCAGTAAAAGACACTTTTACTTGCGCATTATCCCCTTTTGCCCTGCTAGCTGCCTCCATTGCATTATCTATGACATTCCCAAGTACAGTTACGAGTAGTTTTGTATTTAAAGAAAGGGGAATTTGCTCTAATTTGCTGTCTTTCTCTATATCAAACTGTACCTTTAGTTCTTTAGATCGGTTAATCTTCCCTAGCAGGCAAGCGGCAATGAAAGGGTCTTTCACTGAAGCTGTTAAG
This sequence comes from Metabacillus arenae, assembly GCF_014773385.1. GTDB lineage: Bacteria > Bacillota > Bacilli > Bacillales > Bacillaceae > Metabacillus_D > Metabacillus_D arenae. The sequence continues at coordinate 38,291 of NZ_JACXAI010000037.1, forward strand.
AAAACGACGATATCCTGGCGCTCTCTTACCTCGTCAGAAATAAGTTCTCTTGCTTCTTCATACTGCTCTAGGGTGATCAGTCCATAGATCGTGTTAAGCCTATTTAAATATTCATGATTTTGGGCCCTTATATTATCAGAAATACTTTTTATTTCTGACAGTTCATCTTTTATACCTTCAATTTCGGATGCAGGTCTAATCGTCAATACAGCTCCGCTTGTCTGTTCCTTTAACAAAATTGGTGATGCATCAACCGTATAAAGCTGATGCCCAAATAGAAATTTTTGATTGATTAGACTTTTTCTTGTCTGAATAATTGACTCAATCATCTTGATTAGGCGGGTGTTAACAATTTTTCCTCCCGTTTCGATTTGATCATCTCTTAACAGTTCTCGTGCTCTCTTATTCATAGAAGTTACTTCATATTGTTTATTGACGGCAACCGTTGCGTCACGAATGGATTCAATCGTTGCTTCTTTTTCTTTAAATAAAAATGAAATCTCTTCAGGCTCCAGGTTAAAGATTAGTTTTTTTACTCTTCTTGCAATAAGAATAGCTCCAGAAAAGCCTATTAGAATGATAAATATTGAAGATTGAAATAATTTTAAGCGATACTCATTTCCTCTTTTCTCCTCTTCGGTGGTTAAAAACCCAACAGATGAAACACCAATAATTTTTCCTTCCGCATCATAAATTGGTGTTTTTGCTTTGATTGCCTCACCTGAAATCCCAGTTCCTTCATATATAATAGAAGCTCCCTCTTCAAACACTTCACGGTTGCTTGTCCCCATAATGCCGCCAATATGTTCAACAATATGATGGGAATATCGAATATCTTGTTTATTTCCAATCACGACATAGCCGGCACCAGTTGATTTACGAATCTCTTCTGCAATCGGCTGGATGATCAAAGAAGGATTTGGATCATCAAACGCCTCGATAATCTCTTCCTTTTGAGCAGCCATCTTTGCTACTGTCATCGCTTGGTTGCCAAGTGATTTTTCTGTTATATCTCCTATCATCGAAGAAAAGATAACGCTTACAGATAAGACCGTTAAAACAACCACAATTGAAACTAACCCAATGATTTGTGTAAGCAATCTTGGCTGTCTATATTTCTTCCTCACAAATTGGCCCCTCTTTCAATTTTGGTTAATAGGCGCTGCAAATTCCTCAAACTTTTATATTGACTGGAATTCTTCGCCGGATATTTGAAATGCTATCAATCTCTTCCGCATAATACTAAGAAATGAAACTTAAATTCTATTAAATTTAGTATAAGCAAATATGCATGATAATGAAATATCCTTATTATAAATCTACTCATAATTCCATTACAGTCATTGCTGAGCTATGATACACAGCAATAGAACTCTTTATCTCCTAGGGATAAAGCTCTAGAAAAACGCTGCATGTCGTTTTCCGAATATTTGCACCGTCACAAGACTATTTGCATCGTTATCCGAATATTTGTACCGTCTCAGAATAATTTGCATCGTTTCTATACGATCCAGAGTACATAAAGTTTCTTTATGTTTCCAATTTATTGTTCTATGAATTTCTGTCAGATATAATATAGTTGATCTTAGGAAGGGGTGAGAATATTGGGAGAAAACAAGCGCTTAAAGCAAGTTGAAAAGGTAAAAGAACATACTGAAGAATATGAAGAAGCTAGATTACAACCTCTCATTGAAGAACGTTATGAGATCATCAATGGTGTCCGCTATGATTTAAAACCATCTCCTACATTTAACCACCAAGTTCTCGTCACACAACTATTGAACAGAATCTACAGTACCTGTTACCCAAGTAGCACAGTGGTTGTCGCTCCAATGGATGTACATTTAGACGAAGAAAACACCGTTCAGCCTGACGTCATTTACATTTCAAATGAGAATCACGATATCATTCAAAACCAGAGAATAGAAGGACCACCCGATTTGCTTGTAGAAATTTTATCTCCAAGCACAAGCAAGAAAGACAAAATTTTAAAGAAAGAACTATATGAACGCTTTGGCATCAAAGAATATTGGATTGTTGATCCTGTCCATCATATAATTGACCAGCTTGTTTTAGAGAAACAACACTATGTCCTTCATGCTAGCTATGGTTTAGGAGACAAGCTCAGTTCTCCGCAATTTTCATGTATTTCTATAGACATGAATAAGTTGTATGAACCTTTGTTAAAGAAATAATTAGATATAAAAAAAATTGCCCTTTCTTAACAATCTGGAGATTTGAAGAAGGGCTTCCTGCTCAAATAGACTTCTAAAGTAACGTGCTAAATAATTATTTCACTCTATAATTGAAGAGTCTTGTCGTCACTTTTACAGACACCCTAGTTATTTGCCAATTTGTCTCGGTCTTCTGAAAGTGGCGGTTCTTCTAACCAGCCGTTTTTTATCATAATGTTTGCGCCGTCTTCTGCGTATTTTGCAATTTCAGCAGATAGACGAACGTAATGAGCAGATAAATCCCTTCTCGTACTGGTTGCCATACTCGTTCCATAAAATCCTATACCTAAACCAATTAACGCTGTCGTCATAAACATCATCATTTTATCTGAAAATGGAGCGCCTTTTGAATCGGTTACCTCTGTATCCCAAGTCATTGGTGCTGACAAATAATTTTCCTCTAACACTGATCCGAAAATTTCAGTATGTTTAAAAGCGATATCCCTCCCTCTTACCATAAATTGACCTACTTCCTTGGATTGAGCCACTTGGCTGAATCCCATCATTGTCGCTCTTCCTAGTGCGTTTCTTTGTAGATTGGTGAAAAGGTGTGTAATTTCCATTGCAGACAATGGTCTTTTTTCACCAAACCATCCAGCCAAAAACCTTTGACTTTTTATGAAATTCACTTCCTTTGGAGGATTTAAATAAGGAGAACGTATGTATAATCCTTTTGATAGCAACAGATTTTTAGTCATCGTATCAAATTCACTAAGTTCATGAACACATTCAGAGAAGTAACTATCAATATCTGAACGTACAGAAAATGCCTTGGCGACTGCATAAAAGCTTAAAGCGATTATCCCCATGTTATAGCTGAAATACAACATAAAGCTATCGGAAAACAGTCTAGGGGCGGAAGTATTAACATCTTCTTCCACTACAAAACCATATGGGACAGGGTAATTTTCTTTTTGAAAGATAGTGGTCAATTTTTGCAAGTGTGTCTCAGATAGTTCTAACCCGTGCGAAAGAATGGCACGTATTTCGGTATCTTCCATCTTTGTTAAGAAGGAAGTAAATAAACATTTACACATGCTGCTATTCATATAGGCTGCCCATAATTGTGATACTTCTGCAGCGGTTAGTTTAGTATTATGTTCAATTTCCATTCACGATCTTCCTCCATTTTTTAACTTATTATTTCACCCCTCTTTTGAAATATTCGTCATGTTGCAAACCCTCATAACCTTACGTCTTCTAATTTTTAGTGATTAGAAATAATGAGAGAAACACTTTGCTCTATACAAAGGATCTGAAGAAGAGACTATAAAATGGTTTCAGAATTTGTATAGGGAGTCCTTTCTCCATCATTCACCACACAAAACCTTTCTCCTCTGGACATATTCTCTCTTACAGAATGTGAAGTGTGCGTATTCAATTATTTTTTTGAAAAATAATAAAAAAATCATTGAACATTTATGAAAATTAATAAATAATATATATGAGCATATATTCATATAAGGGAGTGACCTTAATGGGACATTCACACAATCACAGTCATGATCATGGACATCATCACCACGGAAGTAAAAACAAAAAAGCATTAAAACTCTCATTTATTATCATTGCAACCTTTATGATCGTAGAGGTAATTGGCGGAATACTTACCAATAGCCTCGCCTTAATCTCAGATGCCGGCCATATGCTTAGTGACGCGGCTGCATTGGGACTTAGTTTCCTTGCCTTAACATTTGGTGAAAAAGAAGCTTCCCTTTCAAAAACCTTTGGGTACAAGAGGTTTGAGATTCTTGCAGCCTTTATAAATGGAATCACGTTAATCGCTATTTCTATTTATATTTTTTGGGAAGCTTACAAAAGAATTCTTTCCCCCCCTGAAGTCATAAGCGGGGGAATGCTTATTGTTTCCTTTATTGGTTTGGTCGTTAATATTGCAGCCGCCTTTATTCTGATGAGAGGCGATAAAGATGATAACTTAAATGTTAGAAGTGCCTTTCTCCATGTTCTAGGTGATTTATTAGGCTCAATAGGAGCCATTGTGGCAGCATTATTAATCATGTTTTTTGGCTGGAGCTTAGCTGATCCGATTGCAAGTGTATTGGTCGCTATCCTTATTATTGTTAGTGGTTTTCGTGTAACAAGGGATTCATTCCATATTCTTATGGAAGGTGCGCCTCATAACATTAAAGTTGAAGAAGTAAAAAATGCTTTACTCACGGTAAGCGGCGTGAACAATGTCCATGACTTGCATATATGGTCCATAACATCGGACTTTCCAGCATTAAGCTGTCACGTTGTAGTGGAACCAGGTACCGGTTATCAGGATATAGTAACGGAGGTTACAAGGGTCCTGCAAGATAACTTTCATCTTGAACATACCACTATTCAAATAGATATTGATGGCCAGGCATGTGATGGGAATCATTGTAATTAATCTTGATGCCTAAGAGTCTTCTTCTATGGACGATGGTTTGCTCCTTTGGATATTTTTGTCTAAAGGGTTGGTATTATAAACAACAAATAACTGAATCATATTGATGTTGGTAGCATTTGTACCGCAGACACCTTTGTTGTTCCTACGATCGGGCGCTAATCTAGAACAGGATAGCGCCACTATTCGCTATTATTACATCAAATGCACTGTAAAATTTAAAAGAGGGTAAGAATGAGACCATTCAAACCGTCTTTTGTCGACAAACTGAAAGCTTGATTTCTTCAAGCTTTTTATTTTTGGGTGTTTATGTTAAATAATTTATCCATTAGTTAAGATACTGTTTTAATATTTTTAATCCTATTTTTAACTCGTCTAATGAGTTTGTAGAAGAAAGAGCTTTACGCAAATACTTTTCAGGGGTGGTCTGCCCGCTTAGAAAACGATCGGAATGAAAAACTCGAATTCCATGCTCCTTTAAATCTGTTTCCAACTGCAATGCATCGTTATGCCCTTGAATGGGAAGCCAACGATAAAAACTAAGAGGATGTCCAACATTCTTTCATAGAGGAAATACTCAAAATATATATTATTTGCAGTTTGTGCAAGCTGTTTCTTTTGAGACACAATTTCATGAGCCTTACCCGATAAGATGAGCTCTGTGATAACCTCTCCATCTAAAGAAGAAGTTTTTACATTGATATTAAAAATAGCCCTTAAAATTTTCTCACGTAATGCATCTCCAAAGACCATATAGGCAACTCTTAATCCTGAACATATTGACTTAGAGGTACCACAAATATAAACGCTCTGTTCTGGAAGTAAATTGAACATTGGCTGCTGGTAATCAGAGATAATACCTGCCGTTAGAAAAGCATGTATATCATCCTCAATCAAAATTAATCGATGCTTACGGATGACCTCAGCTAATTCTTTTTTTCGAAATTCTGGAATCATAACTGTAGTAGGATTACAGCAAGAAGGCATTAGAAAAATACCGTGAATATTTAGTTGGCTGCACTGCTTTGCAAGTTCGTCTGGTGACATACCAAACTGGTCTCCAGGAATAGGCACCAACTGAATTTGGAACATTTTTGCTAATTCGATAAAGTTTGAATATGTGTATAAGTCGGTCGCAATTTTGTTACCAGGCTCAAACAAAGCAGCCATGGCAATAGACAAGGCATTTTGAGCACCAGAAACAATCGCTATTTGCTCTTGATTCGCTTGAATACCTAACCCTTTCATCCAGTTTAGGGCTGCCGTCTTTTGATGTGGGATACCAGTCTGATCTTTGTAATTTAATAGTTCCTCCAAATAACTTTTATTCTCAACCTTTTGAATAATATCTGTTACTTCACCATTGGTTTGCTCAAAAGATTGCTACAAAGCCAAGATCAATGCTATCTACCATTTTATCCGTGGAAATGGTTATAGAACGAGCGGCATTAGGAGCAACAAAGGTTCCTCTAACGTGGGCTTATCTTCAATAAGAAAATTATAAATAATCTTCCGTAATCGGGAGCAAGAATTGAACAACGATGGACTGTTTCAGCAGTCCATTTTTTTGGTTTTAATCAGTAATAAGACATAATTGGTTTAATAAAGGAACAATTCTGCCACCAGCGAAGTACAGCCACCTATATCGAATCATAACTTAAAAGTTTTGACACTATTTTCCTAGTACTGTTGTCAATTTAGGAGTTATTTTGCACTTGTTTCAAGCATTATTTTGCACAAAAAAGCCCAATTTCTCAGGATTAATGAGAAATTGGGCTTTTTTGTTACTCCATTAGCAGGAATTTATTGAATATTATGTCCTTTTTAGACTTTCTTCAAAAGATCAATGATTTCCAAAAACCTTTCAGCTTCTCTAAAGTTTATTTTGATCATTCTATAGGGTTAGAAATTTAGAGCTGCCAGTCATATATTTAAAAAACCAAAAAATATAAAAAAATTCTAAATTTTAATTGTTTTTCGAAAAATTATAATTTATAATATCAATATGTACAGACATATGAACATACGTACATACAGCAAATTTATATTGGTCGTTAACCATAAGTCTTACTACCTATTTTTCAATTCATTCAAAATTTTTAATAGTGCAGTTAGTTTAGATATGTTAATAAGATAATAAACGGAGAAATAAAAAACAAAATTTGAATAAAGAGGAATTAAGATGAATGATTTGATTAACGAGCAAAGTGGCATTCCATTATATTACCAAATAAAGGAGTTAATAAGGGAAAAAATCGAAAATGGTAACTGGAAAAGTGGCGATAAAATTCCGAATGAGGTAGATTTAGCAAAAAATTTCAAGGTCAGTAGATCCACAATGCGGCAAGCTATTTTGGAATTGGTTAATGAAGGTATTTTAACAAGAAAAAAAGGGGTTGGTACCTTTGTTTCCAAGCCAAAATTTGAGGGGAACTTTATTACCTTCTCTTATCCAGAAGAACTAGGAACAAAACACACTCCAATTAGTATAAAAGCTATAGAAGGTACCTCTGGGAAATTAAAAGTACTTAATTTAAAAGGTCATGAAAAAGTATATGAAATCATTCGTTTAAGATTTTTTAATGAAGAGCCTGCTGCAATTGAGAATTCTTATATCCCTGTGGGGCTTGTTCCAGACTTGCTTGATAATAATCTCGAAGGAAGACTTGTTGATCTAATAACTGAAAAATATGGAATCATAATGACAAAATATAAGAACTCTATTGAGCCTGTGCTGCTAGATTCTTTTGAGGCAAAAGTATTAGAAGTGAAACAAAATCAACCGGCTCTAAAAATAACAAAGCTATTAATGACACCACAGGGAACCCCTGTTATGTTAAGTACCAGTATTTTTAGAGGAGACAGATGCAAGTTGCTATTTAGTTCAGAATGAGTTGTCTATCTCTTCTGAAATTAAATTATTTCTTACGTAACTAACAAAAGGAGTGATTTTTGTCATGAGAGAGCGTTTAAAGGTAGATCTTTCAGAAGAAGTTATTAATTATCTTCTTTTGCCAGCTTTAGAGGCTGAGCAGAAGAGATCCTTTACTAATATTATGGATATTAATAAAGGGCATTTATTAATGTTAATTTCCAATGGAATTGTTACGCGTGAAGATGGGCAGAAAATTATGGAGGCGCTTGATGAGATAAGTCAAAAGGGTGCCTCTAGTTTAGAATTAGACCCTAAATTAGAGGAATTATATTTTAATATAGAAGCTGCTCTCATAAAGATAGTAGGTGTCGAGGTTGGTGGTCAACTTCATACCGGCCGAAGTAGAAATGATTTATATGCCACCTTGGCAAGGATGAACAGCAGAGAGAGTCTTTTGAACATTTGTGAACAGATCATTAAGCTTCGAGAAGAAATTATTAAAATAGCCGAAAACACGCTTTATACGGTTTTGACAGGTTATACTCATATGCAACCAGCAGAGCCAGTAACACTTGCTCATTATCTGTCGGCTATTCTTTCTGCATTAGAACGAGACTATAAACGATTTATTCAATCCTTCAACCAGACCAACATCTCCCCATTAGGTGCCGGAGCAATGGCATCAACATCTTTTAATATTGACCGCAGTGAAACTTCACAACTACTAGGATTTAACAACGCAATGGCTAACTCAATTGATGGTGTGGCTTCTAGAGATTACGTTTTAGAAGCACTTTCAGCTATGAATATATTAATGAACAACTTAAGTCGTTTTAGTCATGACCTATACATATGGTCTACTGATGAATTTGGAATTGTTGAAGTAGGGGATTCGGTAGCTGCTAGCAGCAGCATCATGCCACAGAAGAAAAACCCAATTACATTAGAGCATATCAAGGCAAAATCAGGACATGTAATTGCAGCCTTAGTATCAGCAACTAGTTGTTTAAAGAACACTTCTTATGGACATAGTCGTGATGCCACTGAAAGTTTTAAATATCTTTGGGATGCTTTCTATGAGGTAGATTCTTGTCTTCACCTTATGACAGTGACAATTAAGACATTAAAATTTAATGAAGAAAAAATGTTTATTCGCTCATTAGAGAACTTTTCAACAGTTACTGAGCTTGCTAATACAATCGTTCGCGAGGCAAATATATCATTTAGAGAAGCGCATCAGGTTATAGGGTACCTAGTAAGTGAAATGATAGATAAAAAAATTCCGGTTTCTAAAATAAATTCTGAGATCGTTAAGGATATTTCAAAATTAGTATTAGGTAGAGAAATCATTTTATCAAAAGAAGGCATTCAAAAGGCTTTAGATCCGATACATAATGTTGAATCAAAGAATACAAGTGGTGGCCCAGCACCAGAGGAAGTTAAAAAACAGCTACAAAAATTAAATGAAGTATTTAAGCAAGATAAAGAATGGTTAAATGAGCATCAAGGTATTTTTCAATATAAAAAGCAACAATTGTCAAAAGTTCAAGTGTGAAAAATATTACCTAAGTAAAGGGGGAGTGCAAGATTTAATAGATTTATAAGGAAAGGATTGAGTTAATAAATAATTGATAGGGGGAGAAAATGAAATGAAAAGCAGATTGTCAAAGTTATTTATTATAGTTGTTATTTTAACTCTTGCTCTTGTAGGTTGTTCTCAAAATAGCACTTCAGAAACTACTAATAGCGGAACTACTGATAAGGAAAAAGTAGAAGAGCATAGACTTCTCTTAGGTACGTCCAGCCAAGGTGGTACTTACTATGTATGGGGAGGCGGCTGGGCCGATATTATCGGAAAGAATGTCCCAGGTACTGACGTTGCTGTTGAAGTTACAGGTGGTCCAACTGCAAATATTCAATTAATTGAAGATGGAGAGATGGATTTAGGCTTTGTGACCGCTTGGCTTGGAGGCGAAGCCTATAACGGAGAAGGTTGGGCAGATAAAAAATATACTAAGATTCGTTCGATTTTCCCAATGTATGCCAGTGTCATGCATATTTACAGTTTAAAAGATAGTGGTATTACAAGTATTAGCGACTTTGCTGGTAAAAATGTTAGTACAGGGGGTCCAGGAAGTACTAGTGCTGAAGCAGGAAATGGGCTTTTGGAGGTATTAGGTTTAAAGCCGGCTAGGGTTAATGCAATACCAACTAATGCTGCAGTTGATGGTTTACGTGATGGAACAATCGATACTGGTTTTGCGGTAACAGGAGTACCAGGGCCTTTCATGCTTGATCTTGAAACTACGCACGAAGTTCAGCACATTGGTTTAACTGAAGAAGAAATGAAAAAGGCACTAGAAAAATATCCTTATTGGTCTGAGGCAACGATTCCGAATGGTACTTATAAGCACCAAGAAGAAGATATTTTACTGCCAGGCTTTTGGAACATAGCAGTTGCATCATCTGAATTATCAGAAGATTTAGTATATAATCTAGTGAAAACAACATTTGAAAAACATGAAGACTTATTAGCAGTAGACCCAAGTGCAAAAGAAACGCTGGTTGAAAATGTAAAGTATAGTACTATCCCATACCACCCAGGTGCAGTAAAGTATTATAAGGAAGTTGGGGTTGAAATTCCTGATCACCTTATGCCTCCTGAAGCACAATAGGAAAATACTTTTTATAGAAGGAAGTTAAGGGAATTCGTCAAATCTTCAAAAGGAGACTTATTAGTCAATAAAAATTGCCGAGAAGTCCCCATTATCATTATATATCAACCTTAATTTTCTAACAAATAATATGTATCTACAAAATCTGTAGATACAATATTAATCTGAAAAATATCTGAATTTTACAACAAAAGAATTAAAAAAGTTTTATTAACCTATTTAATTACGATTAATAGCATAGAAGCGTTTTCAAGGAATCTGATATCAGGAGGTTCACCGTGTCTGAAAAAAAAATAACTGATTTGGAGATTCAAGAGAATTCTGGCTCAAGGAAAGCCCTTAGTGGGATAGAGTTAAAGCTTTTCACCCTTATAGCCATATTTATGTCGTTATTTCACCTATATGTGCTAGGATTTTATCCAATTACACCATGGGTTTTATACACAGTCCACTTAGGATTAGGGGCCATTTTAGTTTTAATGGTTTATCCAATGAGGAAATCAGCGCATAAAAGCCAATTAACTACCATTATTGATTATCTATTAATATTGCTAGTTTTATTTGCAGGATCTTACCTCATTATTGAAATGGATGAATTAGTTTATAGAATAGGTGTCGCCCCTACATCTTTGGACTTACTAGTTAGTATTATTTTAATTGTTACAGTTTTGGAAATTACCAGAAGAACGACAGGATTAATTCTACCAATTTTAGCTTTAATTTTTATCTTGTATGCACATTTTGGAATGTATATTCCAGGTGATTTAGGACATCGAGGTTATAGCTGGGACCGCATATTAAGTTATTTGAATAGTATGGATGCTATCTTTAGTGTACCGATTGGTGCGTCTGCAACCTTTGTATTCTTATTTATACTATTTGGATCCTTTTTAGGCGAAACGGGTGGAAGTAAGTTTTTTATAAACTTTGCTATTGGTGCAACTGGTGGAAAAAGGGGAGGGCCAGCAAAAGCAGCTGTTGTTTCAAGTGCTTTATTTGGTTCGGTTTCTGGAAACTCAGTGGCGAATGTAGTTTCAACAGGTGTTTTTACTATCCCATTGATGAAGAAAATTGGCTATCCTGCCCGTTATGCTGGTGCGGTGGAATCAGTAGCATCAACTGGCGGACAAATTATGCCGCCTATATTAGGATCAGCCGCTTTTATTATGGCTCAATTGCTGGGAACTTCCTATCTTAATATCGTTTATGCTTCTATTGTACCCGCATTATTATACTTTTTTACAGTCATGATCATGATTGATTTACAGGCGGCCAAATTAGGCTTAAAGGGTTTACCTAAGAATGAACTTCCTAACTTAAAAAATGTTTTAGTGAAGGAAGGTCACTTATTTATTCCATTGTTAGTTCTAATTTTTACGATGACCATTTTAAATACAAGTCCAATTAAAGCTGCAATTTGGGCAATTGCATCAACAATTATTGTATCTTTTTTTAAAAAACATACAAGGATGAACTTTTCAAAACTCATGAATTGTTTAGTTGACGGAGCCCAATCTGCCCTTGGAATGATTGCGGCATGTGCAACTGCTGGGCTCGTCATCGGAGTTTTAAATTTAACAGGTGCTGGGTTAAAATTTGCCTCACTGATTCTATCAATAGCTGGTGATAATTTAGCATTGGCCTTGGTTATGACCATGTGTGCAACGATTATATTAGGAATGGGACTTCCTACAACCGCTGCCTACTTAATAACAGCCGCCGTTGTTGCCCCAGCATTAATTCAGATGGGCGTATCTCCTTTAGCTGCACATATGTTTGTATTCTATTTTGCTTGTTTGTCAGCGTTTACACCACCTGTGGCACTTGCAGCATACGCAGCTGCAGGTATAGCTAATGCGAAACCAATGCAGGTTGCAATGACATCCATGAAAATTGGAATTGTAGCATTTGTCATTCCTTTTGTATTTGTCTATGGCCCAGCTATTTTATTACAAGGTACACCGACTCAAATTATTGTTGCTACATTAACTGCATTAATTGGGGCATTCGTACTGGCATGCGGCGTAGAAGGATGGTTTATAGGTAAGATGGCTAATATTCTCGTAAGAATTTTACTCGTTGCAGCCTCTTTAACACTTATTGTTCCAGGGTTAATAACAGATGCAATAGGTTTAGGATTAATTTTAGCTAGTATAATAGTTCAATTGTACTTTAGTTCCAAAAAAGAAGATCAAAAAGTAACAAAAAAAATAAACGAAATAGAGGGATAAAAAATGAAATTTACTATTATTGGAGCGGGAAATGGCGGTCAAAGTATGGCTGCGCATCTTACCCATCTAAATCATGAAGTTGCATTATATGATATTCAAACTGAATTAATTGCAAAAATTAAAGAAAATGGTGGTATTAAGGCAGAGGGCGTATTTGAAGGGTTTGCTTCTGTAACTGCAACAACAGATTTGGAGTTTGCTATGAGCGAATCCGAAGTAATAATGGTAACAACTACTGGAACGGCCCATAAGAGTGTTGCTCGTTCTATTGCACCGTATCTTAAAGACAATCAGATTATCATGATATTCCCAGGCTATTGGGGAGCTCTTGAGTTTAGAAATATATTTAACGAAGTCGGAATGAATAAAAAAGTTTATATTGCTGAAACGGAATCCCTTATTTATACTTGCCGCTATATTGAACCAGGGCATGTTCGTATCAGAAAGATAAAGGAGAATTTAGAGTTTGCCACTCTCCCAGCAACTGACGCTTCAATCGTAAAGGAAAGACTAAAAGAAGTTTATCCGCAATTAGTTGCTACGGACAGTGTACTAACTACTACCTTAAACAACTTGAATCCTCAATTTCATGTACCTATATTGTTATTAAATACTGGCAGAATAGAATCAGAGGGAGATTTCTTCTTTTACCCAGATGGTGCAACGCCGTCTGTTGTAAATGTAATTGAGGAAATTGAAAATGAACGATTAGAAATCGGTAAAAAATTAAATATAAATCTATCTACTTGTCCAGAACTTCTTAACAGATTCTATGATGTGGATGAAGATAATATATACGATGCAATTCAAAACAATCCAGCTTATAAGACTGGTAAAGCACCGGCGACGATAAATTATCGGTATATTTATGAAGATATTCCTTATGGGTTATATCCATTTGTAAAGCTAGGTGAAAAATTAGGTGTAGAAACTCCTGCATCCAATTTACTTATTGATTTGGCATCCTTAATTAGAAAAGAGGATTTACGAGCAAATGCCTTACAATTAACTGATTTAGGTTTAAACAATAAAACACCAGAAGAAATTGTTGAATACCTAAAAGGAAATAAGAAAGCATATAATTAAATTACTGAATATTGAGTAAACAACTCCGTATAACTTAGGTAGGTTACAAATAGAAGACCAAATCATTAGTAGATTTGGTCTTTTATAATTGCAACAGCTGTTCATTGACGAAATAATCTTGACTGGGGGATTCAACGAGTTGATGCCTGTCGAAGCAAACAAGGGAGCTTTTATCAGTCGAATTAGAAGATTTAAGGAACTATATCAGTTAATATAAGCATCTTAGTTATTCCACGAACGCGAGATTGTTGAACAAAGAGCTGGTACCTTTCTTTAAATTTTGAGGGTAAAAATTCAGTTACCGACTTTATTGTAGAAACATATTTTACAATGGTAGGTATAATGCGTGTTTAAAGCTTGGTTAGTTACCAACTTTATTTTCAAATCACAACGGTGAGGGGGCTGAAGATCTTGTCACACAGGCTTCTATGGGAGGACCAACTCCCCTCGAGATAGAGTCTCCATGGTGCTCTTTCTATATTGAGGAATCTAAATATGTTTTTTATATAGCTGCACAACTTGCGTTGCTACAGCTTCAATATCACTATCTACTTCTTCTAGTACATAAGATTCCAATACTCCCATTGTTGCCGTTCCTAAAAACTTCAAAAAAATATGCCTATCGATAAGGGGATTCGACTCTTCATTAAGCTTTTTATTTATCTCCCCCATAGTAAAAGCCAATAGCTTTTTGCGAAAGGATGAAGCACCTTTACTTTTAAACAATTCCGCAAAAAATGATTTATGCTGCTCAAAATAAGAAAACCATAATATCGAACCTTCTATAATGCCTTTGTCTTGTTTTTGATCACATATTTCTCGCAATTTTACTAAATGGTCATCCACAACCTTACCTAACAGATCATATTTATCAATATAATGTAGGTAGAATGTTTTTCTACTAATGTTGGCTTTTTCCGTAATATTTTTAACCGTAATCTTGTCAAACCCTTCCTTCACTAACATCTGCAAAAAAGTCGATTGAATAGCCTGTCGAGATTTTAAAATTCTTCGATCTATTTTATGCACACAGCAGTCCTCCTCTATTTTGTACACAATCAAAACAATTCGTGTATTAATACGCATATTGCTTAATGTGGTAATTGAATCAACTGCTCCTTCATTTTAATATAAATATACACAAGGCGATTAATACGCACAAGTGTATTTAAAACATGAATAGGTGGTTTTAACTGTGACAGTTACTAAAAAGAAAGTAAAATTTCATGTACATGGGCTACAAGTAGCAGCAATAGTAAATGCACCTAAACATGCTGGAGAAAAGAAACAAAATCCAGTAATTGTTTGCATTCATCCGGGCAGCAGCTGTAAAGATCAAACGGCGGGCATTTATGCGGAGAAACTTGCTGAGCTAGGGTATGTAACGATTGTATTTGATGCATCCTATCAAGGAGAAAGCGAAGGCGAGCCTCGTTATGCCGAATACCCGGCTGCACGTGTTGAGGATATTCGGTCTGCGGTTGATTACCTAACTACACTAAATTATGTCGACGAAAATCGTATTGGCGTGTTAGGTGTTTGTGCAGGAGGCGGATATGCTGTAAATGCTGCAATGACAGAACGTCGCATCAAAGCAGTTGGAACAGTCGTCGGCGTGAATATCGGTCGTGGATATCGTGAAGAAGATCCAATCAAAGTTTTAGAGGAAATTGCTCAACAACGCACTGCTGAAGCGCGCGGAGCCGAACCTATGGTTACACAATGGATTCCTAATAGTCATGCAGAAAGAGAAGAAGCTGGTATGTCTGAACTCGATCTTGTAGGAGCGGTTGATTACTACAGAACACCAAGAGGTCAGAACCCTAACTCTCCAAACAAATTGAAATTCACCAGCATGGACTCGGTAATCGGTTTTGATGCTTTCCATTTAGCAGAAAGTCTGCTGACTCAACCTTTGCAAATCATTGTCGGTGACGTACAAGGAGCGTTTGGTTCATACAAGGATGGTCATGAGCTTTATGACAGAGCAGCTTCTGAGAAAAAAGATTTGTTCGTTATTGAAGGGGCAAGCCACTATGACCTGTACGACAGGCCAGTGCCAGTGAGCAAAGCCGTTGAAAAATTGGGCGCTTTCTATAAAGAAAATCTTTAATAATGTAAACGGGGGTTGTCTCAGTTACTTTTGAGACAGCCCCTTAATGATTTCTAGTATAACCAGTCTCTCTTATAAGTTGTTATCTTAAAAAATCGGTCAATGGGTATAGGAATTTATCTTGAATTCAAGTCTTCCGCAAACGGGCCATATTCTGGAGCAATACCTTTAAAGAAAATTGGATTTGTAGGTTAAAATTTAGAAGAGATTGTGAAATTCTGTACTTAAAGTAACGGGCAGGTTCAATAAGAAATTTGGAAGGAAAGATGGAAGGTGTATCGAAATGTGGATTTTAAAGTTCGAAAATTGATAAAAAAAATTGATAATTTATAAAAAAGATTGATAAAAATGATCTCTTGGGATATTAAGAGGTCATTTTTTTTATTCTTCTGATATTTCAGAGGTGATTCATTTGGCAAAGCGTAGTAGAACTAACTCTATTGATAAGAATCATCAGAACTGCTTTATCTTCAAGAGTTCCAGAGCATGGATCATTTCATTGAGGAGTTAAAAAGCTACATGACCTATTATAACCACAAACGAATCTAGGCAAAATTAAAGGGCATGAGTCCGGTTCAATACCGGATTCATGCCCAGAAAGCTGCTTGATATTTGTGCCTAACTTTTTGGGTTCAGATCAACGAAGGCTCTTTTTTTGGGTAATTAGGTTTCATTGGTTGTAAATCTGACGAGGTGAATAATTAGATAAAAGACTTCTTCGTTGGTACTGTATTTGCCAGTCATGCTTTCGCAGTAGGTAGCGATGGATTGGGCGCATTTGAATTCGTTTGGATATTTGGTTTTGTGGTGTTCGTATAGGAATGAGTCCTTGGAATTCAGTTGTTTGTTGTCGAAGATTCGTCGGATAAAGTATTGCAGGTGGGTGACGAATCGGTTATATCGCATGGATTGGTGGTCGAGTTTGACATTTAGTTGGTACCGTACGATGTTAAGTATATCTTTGAGCATGGTGACGGCGAGTACGGTGTTTTCAAAGTTTTCTTCCTCGTTTTTGGCGTTGACGAGGTGAAAGGCGATATTGCCAGCTTCTTCTTCTGGTAAGTTGATGTGCAGGTGCTCGTTTAGGTGTGTGATGACGATCATGCCTGCTGCGTACTCTTCCGGGTAGTGAATGCGTACGTCGTTTAAGAGTTTGTTTTGTAAGATTACGCCTTTTTCGACGCGTTCGATGGCGAAGGCGATGTGGTCGAGTAGCATTAAGAAGTAGCGGTCGTCGAGTTCGTTACGCCAATCGGATTTCATTTCTTCGAGTGCGCTATTGATTGTGTCCAAGTAGTCTCTTGGGATGCTTTCGAGTAGGTGGACGTATTCTTGTTTTGTGCGCTGATCTTTTGGCGTGAAGATTTTTTCGACAGAGCTTTCCTGAATGAGATCGCCTTCTTTGCTATTGAAGCCAAGGCCTTTTCCCATGACAATGATTTCTTGTCCATTTTCATCGCTTGAGAGCACAAGGCTGTTATTTAATACTTTTTTTACCTTCATTAATCATCACCATCTTTATCGTAACATTTACGTGCGTTGGCATAGCCTTTCATTTCCGTTGGATGTAATGACACGTTGATACCAGTAAAAACTGTCTTTTTTGATTCGGCTCATGTCTTTTAAGTCAAATTCTCCCCGGTTTACGTATATGAATCCGTATCGTTTGGCGTAGCCTTGGTGCGTACTGACAACGTCCATCGCAGCCCATGGGCAGTAACCGAACACTTCAACGCCATCAGAAAGAGCCCATTGAATTTGTTCAAGATGTGCTTGAATAAAGTCGATTCGGTATTCGTCGTGAATAGCGCCATCTTCTGTGAGTTCATCGGGTGCGCCGATGCCGTTTTCGGTAATGATGATTGGCAGATGGTACCGTTCGTATACTTTTCTCAAGGTGAGGCGTAAGCCAACCGGATCGATGACCCAACCGTATTTTGTTTTATTGACATATGGATTTTCCTCTGGTCGATAGACGCCAGGTTCGCCTAGCATAATTTGCTGGTCACCAGCTCGGGGGCTTACGTCACTTGAATCTCCCCTACTCTCTGCAATCGTTGCGGTTGAATAATAATTGATGGCAATAAAATCAGGTTGCCCTTGTTGGATCGCAAGCAAGTCGCCTTCTTCAATCACAGGTGTCCAGCCGTTCTCTTCTAGGTAACTCCATAATAATCGATTGTATCGTCCGTGTACAGCAAGATCGAGAAAACTCCAGCCACGGAGCGTTTCCCAGTTATGGGCAGCAATCGCGTCTGCTGGTTTGCTGGTTGCTTGGTACATGGATGTCATATTTAGTGCTGGTCCAATTTTTGCATGTGGACAGAGTTCATGGCAGAGTGACATCGCTTTTCCTTGCGCAACGAGCATGTGATGATTTTGCGTATAAAGCTCTTTTTTGGATGGCGACGATCCACCTTTTGGAATGCCGACAGCTCCAGGATGTAAAATGAGCGTGTTTTGTTCATTGATTGTGAGCCAGTGCGTGACTTTGTCTCCAAAGCGTTCAAATAAAATACGGGCATAGTTCGCGAAATCATCGATTGTCTCGCGGTTGTTCCATCCGCCTTTTTCTTCAAGTGCGTACGGGAGGTCAAAATGGTACAGCGTGACGATGGGTTCGATTCCGTAATGAAGTAATTCGTCTATAACACGCTCGTAGTGGGCAAGTCCTTTTTCATTAATGGTGCCGGAGCCTTCTGGTAAAATACGCGTCCAAGCAATGGAAAAACGGTACGCTTTTAGGCCGAGCTCATGGAACAATTTGATGTCTTCTTTGTAGTGATGGTAGTGGTCGCTCGCTACGGTGAAGCCGGCGGTGCCTTCTGGATGATCCATCATATCAATGACGGATTTTCCTTTGCCGTCTTCATTCCAAGCACCTTCGACTTGATAAGCAGATGTGGAAGCCCCCCAAAGGAAATCCCTTGGGAATGGCTTCAGATTTGTGTAATGCATAATTTATGCCTCCAGTTTCGTAATGTGCATCAGTGGTTTGCCTGAAGAAATGCTTTTTTCTTTAATTACATCCAATGAATTAAATTCGTCATGATTAGTGATGATGATCGGTGTGACAGTTTCATATCCTTTTGCCTGAATGGCTTGCCGGTCGAACGTGACAAGTGTATCACCCTGTTCTACTCGGTCGCCTTGTTTTACGTGCGTCTCAAAGTATTCCCCTTTTAGGCTGACTGTGTCAATCCCCACATGGATCAATAATTCAATGCCATTGTCGCTTCGAAGACCAACGGCGTGCTTGGATTCCATCATTGTCAAGATCTCACCGGCAAACGGTGCTTTCACTTCATTTTGATCCGGTAAAATCGCAATCCCTTTTCCAATCAGTTCATTTGAAAAGACATGATCGTTTACAGTGTTTAGGGGCATGACTTTTCCGGATAGCGGACTAGCGATGACTTCTGTTTGGTTCATTGTTTCTGTTTTTGTATGTGTATGTGTTTGTGTTGTTTCTTCTACTGAATCCTCAAAGCCTAAAATCCATGTTGCGGCAAATGCGACAACAAACGCAATGGCAATGGTAATGAGTGCGTGTATGATATTCATTGGATTCTCCCCGATAAAAGCAGGGATAGCCGCAAGACCTGGTGAAACGAATGCGTAGCGGACAAGACCAGAAAGACCGGCATAAATTCCTGCACATGCCCCACCAATCATCGCCGCGATTAATGGTTTCTTTAATTTAAGTGTAACTCCGTAAAGTGAAGGCTCTGTAATCCCAATTAAGGCAGTGAAACCAGCAGAACCAGCTAATTGTTTTAGCTCTTTGTTTTTTGTTTTCAACGCAACCGCAAGCGTAGCAGCACCTTGTGCGATGTTGGATGCAAGCATTCCCGGTCCATTAATCATTTCTTCTCCACTATTGGATAGCTGCGTTGTAGCAATAGGAGTCATTGCCCAAGCAGTTCCAGTGATAATTAGGAATGGCTGTAGTCCACCCATTAGCATTGGGATTAACCAGCTTGCACGGTTGTTGATTGTTTCAGCGCCAAGGGCAACGAGATCATTTAAATAGGTGCCGATTGGTCCAATGACGACTAACGCGAGAGGTGCTGTAATGATTAAGATTAACATTGGTTTCAAAAAGAACTTAATGATCGATGGCGAAACACGTTCAGCAAAGCGTTCAATATACGACATAATCCATACGGTAATAATTATCGGTAAAACAGAACCAGCATAATCCGTTAAGCGCACTGGTACGCCCATAAAGAAAAGGGCTTCTTCAGAGGCTAAAATCGTTGACCAGTTCGGGTGTAGTAACACGCCTGCAATGGTCATGGATAACACCGGATTGGTTCCGAACTTAATTGATGCTCCGTATGCAAGTAGTACAGGCATAAAGAAGAATGCAGCATCCGCGACAGTGTTTAAGATAAAGAAGGTTTGGCTTTCATCAGTTAATACGCCTGTTAACACAAGCACCGCCAAAACGGCTTTGATCATCCCGGCACCAATAATGGCGGGGATAAATGGTGCGAATGTGGTAGAAATGACGCTAATTAAACGAGAAATGACGCTCTTTTTTTCTTTTTTGACGATATTAGCATTTCCACTTGGTTGCTCGCCCAGTTCTTTTTTTATGGCAAGGAAGGCTTGTTGGACTTCATTTCCTACTATGACTTGGAATTGACCGCCTTTATTGACGACTGAGATGACGCCCGGTAACTTTTCGATTTTAGCAGCTTCGACTTTAGAAAAATCAAAGAATTCAAATCGAAGTCGGGTCGCACAATGGGTTATCATCGCTACATTTTCTTTTCCACCTACAAGTTTTAATATGTCTTTGCCTAGCTGTTTATAATCCATATCTTAATCCCCTTTTTACGCATTACTGATATTAGTAAACATAAAAAAGACCAAAATAAGATGCACCTATCCCGTTAAGAAATAGAGCAAATTATTTTGGTCTTGCCTGCTTTACCAGTAACACGCCAATTTAATTTGTTGATTATAATGAAACGTTTACAAATAAATTATCATAACTATTTGTGTATTACAAGAGTTTATTGATATCCTTTTCATTTTCTTCAATGGTCTGTTCGTCTTCCGCGTATTGGAATTCGTTTACCACTATGGTAATCATTAATCACTCTTTATTCCATAATAAGTAACTAGATAAAAGTATTTTACGAATAAGTATCATAGAATTTTAGGCATGACAAAAAAACCTAGAGTTGTCGATTTTTAAAAAATGACTATTGTAGGTTAATTATTGTCTGTTTCGTTAAGACGAGGTTGATACGGTTGTCCGTCTCTCAAAATCGCAAAAATAATGTGGGTTAGTTTTCGAGCAACT
>NZ_JACXAI010000038.1 GCF_014773385.1 Metabacillus arenae
AAGAAAAGAATGACATATTCAGGATTGAAGAATGAGTTCAGTCTAATTTAGTAGGCTTTAGCTTAAGGTCTTTCAGATGACTTCAGTCTTAGTTAATGACTTTAGTCGTCGACATTTATGTCAAAATCCACCTGCTTTAGCAGGTGGTCGTTTAAGTAATCCTGATGTATTTCTGCTGCATTTTATCAACAATGAGATGGTTATTGAACGGTTATGGCAAGAAAATATACCAATATAACAGAAGGAATGGTGGATCAAATGAGCGAGCTAAACACATTATTTCGCAAACGAATCGGTATCCCGGAAAATGAAAATGTCACTTTTGAAACATTGGGTTATGTTCTTGAAAAAACAGCAAAAACCATACCTTTTGAAAATTTATGCATTATTGAAAATAATGTAAGTGAGATCACCAAAGATTCTTTGTTCAACAAGATTCTTATAAGAAATGAAGGTGGTCTTTGCTATGAGTTAAATTCGATTTTCTATTTCTTCTTAATTGAAAATGGCTTTAGAGCAGCTTTAGCACGAGGGGTTGTTTACAATCATGCATCTCAGGAATTTCTTTCACTTGGAAGAACTCATGTAACCATCCTTTTAACTCATGAGGATCAAACATATATAGTTGATACTGGATTTGGAGGGAATTTGCCATTAAAACCTGTTCCGTTAACCGGAGAGGTCGTAACTTCCCCTAATGGTGAGTTTCGCGTTAAAAAAGCAGCTAGTGAGCATGGTGACTATATACTTGAAATGAAGCTGGCACATAAGGATACAGCTTGGAAAACAGGTTATGCCTATGATTCAAAGAAACCAATATCTGATGTATCAGAATTTAATGAAATTCAAACGATCATCGCCGAGCACGAACAATCTCCATTCAACAAAAATCCGTTAATCACACGGATTACATATTCTGGAAATTTAACGCTGACAAATACTACATTTACCAAATGGGCTGATGGTAATGTTACAAAGGAGAAAATTGATAACAAGAGATTCAAAGAGCTGGCAAAACAGCATTTTAGGATTTGAAGTAGGGAAGACAAAATAGCATCGGATTAGTTCTGTTTCCATAAAAATTTCGGAGGGAAGCGATGTTAACAAATAAACAGTTAATTTCAGAACAGAGAGATTATCAAATTTTATTGAATGCTCCTGCAAATTCTTTATCAGCAAAAGGAGATTTACAAAATATTTGCTGTGAATTTTCTTTTTCTGAATTTCAAATGAAATGGTCAGAAACCGATTTTGAACATGTAAAATAGTTCACAAAGTTGTTGAATTTTAAACGGTTTCAATTAACAGAATTATTGTATAATTTAGGTGTAAATCACTATGGTACTACACATAAGAAAGGAGCAATCGCAGGTGCGAAAGTCTCTTAAGAATAATAAATCATTTGAAGAGCTAGTACAAGAGAATATTCTTGAAGTACTTAACGATAAACAAGCATTAGAAAAAATTGAAAAACGCATAGAAAAACGTGTGTCAAATTCATCATTTAAAAAAAGCAGCTGATTTTGCTGTTTTTTTTTGTGCGAAAGATTGCTGCTTTTTAGGCGTTAAAAGTAATAAAGGCTGCTTATTAAATTATAAGCCATTAAGAACACCTGCTTTCTAATATTTATGCCCCTTTTCGTAAAGAATAAATCCTAACATTGAATTTATTCTTCAGGAGGTCGCTATTTTGAACGAACAACATGTAAATTTAACATCTGCAGAAATTGGGTGTCTTTGGACAGCGTATATGAATGATAGTATGTCGAAATGTATTTTAGGATATATGTTAAAACATATTAATGATACTGAAATTAAGCCTGCTGTTCAATTTGCCTATGATCTCTCTTCAAGGCATTTGAACCACTTACTCACTACCTTTGAAAAAGAAAAATACGCTGTCCCTAATGGTTTTACGGAGCAGGATGTGAATATGAACGCCCCATGGCTCTTTTCTGATTTATTTTGTTTAACATATATAAATCAAATGGCCAAAGTAGGGCTGCTCACTTATGGCGGTTTTCTTGCAATGAGCGCTAGAGGGGACATTCGAGCTTATTTTACAAAAGGGTTGACAGAAGTCTCCACTCTCTATAACCAAACAACTGAAATTGCGATGGAAAAAGGAGTACACCCCAGACACCCTTATATTGAAGTTCCAAAAGAAACAGATTATGTTAACAGCAAGAAATATTTAAGCGGGTTAAATCCATTTAGCAGCAAACGGCCATTAAACTCCATTGAAATTGCTCACTTATATATGAATGTGATGACTAACTCGCTTGGGACGACATTGTGCCTTAGTTTTGCTCAAACTTCTCCTACCAAAGAAGTTCAAGATTATATGATTCGCGGAAGAGACATCTCAAACAAACATATTAAGGTTTTTTCGGAAATCTTGCTTGAGAATGATATTCCTACACCTCGATTACCAGATGTCAGTGTCAGTAACTCAACCACAAAAACATTTTCAGATAAATTAATGATGTTTCATATGTCGTTATTAACTGCTGCAGGTATGGGGAACTATGCAACCGCTGCTGCGGGCAGCCAACGAAGCGACTTAGTTGTCAACTATGAACGATTGTCATTAGAAATTGGCCAATTCGCAAAAAGTGGTGCTGATATTATGATTAAACACCATTGGCTTGAAGAACCTCCAGGAACAAAGGATCGAAAACAATTGGCTAGAAATAAGGACAAGGGCTGATCTGCTAAAATTTCATAATAAAAAGGTCTTTTCTTAAACTGCTACTATATAATAGACCATAAATTAAGACGATCAGTGAATTGCTTACTTTTGCTTCCGAAGTGATAGACTTTGTTGCAGAAGAAATAAGGTGAGCGAACAGAGTAACTAATAACCTTGCAATAGTGGTACATCAATTACAGCAAGAGGCAGAGTGTTTGTTTCAAATGCATCTGGTGTAGAGAATGAGAGACCTTCCGCCAGAAGGTCTTTTCCCAAATTAGAAACTAAAGATTTTTCAAAAACACATAGCTAACCTTGTTATATTGCATTTTTTCTTCGTAAAAGCGATGCGCATCCATTCTCTTCAATCCAGAAGACAGGGAAATGATGCTGTACCCCTTTTCTTTGGACCAATTTTGTACATAGGAAAGAAGTTCTTCTCCGTAACCTTTTGAACGGGAGTCTGACTCTGTCACTAAATCACAAACCCAGATGAACCTCTCATTGTACAAAGTAACCATTGGCATAAAACCAATTACGGCGACTATTCGGTCGTTATTATATAAAGCAACTAATTGATAATCCTCCTTTAATGTTGCTTCCTGCACCAATTCTAGAAAGCTCTTTTCATCTAAGTGAGTTCTCAATTGCTTCATTACAGGAAATGCTTCTTGCCACTCACGCTCGTTTGTTAGTTCCACTATTTTAAACCACTAGCAGCTGCGATTTTGTTATGCAGTTAGAAAGGAACTAAGTATAATAGTAATGAACGGTAGTATGAAGGCAGGAGGATTTGAATGAAGCCTAAAATTAATGATGTAGCAAAAGCAGCAGGTGTCTCACCAACAACAGTATCCAGGGTATTAAACAACCGCGGCTATATAAGCAAAGAAACTAGAGAGAATGTTTACAGGGCAATGAAAGAAGTTAATTATTATCCGAACGAATTAGCCCGTTCA
Source organism: Metabacillus arenae (assembly GCF_014773385.1). Classification (GTDB taxonomy): domain Bacteria; phylum Bacillota; class Bacilli; order Bacillales; family Bacillaceae; genus Metabacillus_D; species Metabacillus_D arenae. Next base: position 3,652 of record NZ_JACXAI010000038.1, read on the forward strand.
CTATATAACAAACGGACAAATTTAATAGGACTAGTCGTCCCAACGACAAGCAATCCCTTTTTCGGTGAACTAACCTTTCATATTGAAAATATTTGTACTTCACTAGGCTACAAAGTGTTGCTTTGCAACAGTTTGAACCGAATAGATAAAGAAGAAAAATACTCGGAAATGCTCCTGAGAAATCAAGTAGATGGTGTTATTGTTGGCACACATAACAGAGGTATTCTGCATTACCATAAGCAAAATTTGCCCGTTGTAGCAATTGATCATTACTTATCAGAAACGATCCCGGTAGTTGGCTCTGACAACTACTCCGGTGGAAAAATGGCTACAGAACTGTTAATTGAAAAAGGATGCCAGTATATAGTACATCTTGGCGGTCCAAGGGAACTGGAAACACCTGCAAACTTTAGAAGGAAAGCATACGAGGATATTATGAAGAAGTACGGCAGACTGCCAATAACATATGAAATTCCAAACACATTTGATCCGCAAATCCAACAAAAAGTAATCGAAAAGCTCTTTTGCGAACACCCTCAACTAGATGGTGTATTTGCGAGTGATGATTTGATTGCAGCTTCTGTCCTCGCTGAAGCAAATAAGCGCGGAAAAGCTATTCCAAATGATTTAAAAGTAATCGGTTATGATGGTACAGAAACAGGTCAAACTTTGTTGCCCCAATTGACTACGATCCAACAGCCGATTGACTTAATTGCTAAAACAGCAATTGACATATTGTTAAAAAAAGTAGCAGAAGAATTTGAGGAATTACCACACGAAACCCGTCTTGCAGTAAAGCTATTAGAAAGAAAAACGACTTGAACATCGCATTTTAAGCGATGTTTTTTAAAATCAGGAAATCATGTTACATTTTCTTTCCTCACTCCAGAATTCTAAGCATTCAAATAACAGGAGATTAAACGAAAAGTATTAGGTGAGTTCACAGTTTTGTCACAATAAGCAAATATTTTAGTAACGGTGCAAATACTCAGATAACGGTACAAAAATTTCAGTAACCGGACAATTATCTCTTTATCCGTTCAATTATTCCCCCACCAATGTGCAGATATCTTATCAAAAAAGGCTTCGCCGACGCGAAGCCTTCCCTTATCAGTTCAGAAAGGTAAAGTTAATTAAAGTATTAACATGATAAAGAGTGTTACCGTTGTCAAGCTCCTCCGCTTAGCCCGCCTGAAGTCACAAGCCAAGCCTCGCAAAAGGGAAAAGATAGTCTTTTCGTGAGGCTCGCCTTAAGCTGTTCAAGGCGCTTTCACTATTCCTCACCTTTTAGACTCTCGCTTCCGGGATGGTGGAAGTTTTACTTTATATATATCATCCGGTTGACACATGAAAGCGGTTGACATATAATATCTATGAAAGTGTTTTCAAAGAGTCTTATAAAGGAGCAGTGAAATGACAAACTCAAAAGGTTTATATATGAAATTAAGTGCTTATTTTTTCTTCTTCTTTTTCACATGGTCATCAAGTTATTCTTTATTTTCGATTTGGCTGGGGCAAGAGATTAATTTGAACGGTGCACAGACAGGTATTATCTTTTCTGTAAACGCTATCGCCGCTTTATGTATACAGCCGATATACGGATATATCTCTGACAAAATAGGGTTAAAGAAAAATATTTTATTCATGATTAGTATTTTACTTATATTTGTAGGTCCATTTTATATCTATGTATATGGGCCGCTGCTAAAATACAATGTCATTTTAGGCGCTGTTGTTGGCGGGTTCTATTTAGGGATTGCCTTTTTGGCAGGTATAGGCGCAATTGAATCGTACATTGAAAAGGTCAGTCGGAAGTATAACTTTGAATACGGCAAATCAAGAATGTGGGGTTCCCTCGGATGGGCAGCGGCTACATTCTTCGCAGGACAATTGTTCAACATTAATCCAAATATTAACTTTTGGGTTGCCTCTTGTTCAGCAATTATATTAGTCTTGATCATTATTTCTATCAAAATTGAAATGACAGATCAAGAGATTGAGAGAGCAGACTCTGTTAGCCTTAAAGATATAGGAAAGCTTTTTAAACTTAGGAAATTCTGGTATTTCATGATGTATATTATCGGGGTCACTTGTGTCTACAGTGTTTACGATCAACAATTCCCGTTTTATTATTCTTCCTTATTTCCATCTAGAGAAATGGGAAATCAAGTTTTTGGATACCTCAACTCGTTCCAAGTATTTTTGGAAGCTGGTATGATGTTCCTTGCTCCATTTATTGTTAATAAGATTGGTGCAAAGAAAAGCTTAGTTTTAGCTGGATATTTAATGGCTTTTCGGATTGTTGGGTCGGGGCTTGTTATGGGTCCGATTGGAATTTCCTCGATGAAGCTCATCCATGCACTGGAATTGCCTATCATGTTAATCGCAATTTTTAAATATTTAGCAGCAAATTTTGATTCCCGTTTGTCTTCTGTGTTATACCTAGTTGGATTCCAGTTTGCATCTCAAATTGGTGCATCGATTATGTCGCCATTAGCAGGTATGCTTTATGATGGGATCGGTTTCCGCCAAACATATATAATAATGGGGATACTAGTCCTTTGCTTTACGATCCTGTCAATATTTACGTTAATCAATTCCAAAAAAGAAAATTATTTAACTCACAATGTGAATGTTTCAAAGAAAGCTATTTAGGAGGATGTAATCATGTTAACCACTACTAGAATACAAAATGCTGAAGAAAAGCTGAGTAAGGCAAGTCAAGAAATAAACAATCGCTATAGATTAGGCTACCATATTATGGCCCCAGCTAACTGGATAAATGATCCTAATGGATTAATTCAATTTAATGGTGAGTATCACGTGTTTTATCAGCACCATCCCTATGACGAGAATTGGGGTCCGATGCACTGGGGGCATGTAAAAAGTAAAGATCTCGTTCATTGGGAGCACTGCCGGGTCGCATTAGCTCCTGGTGATGCATGCGATAAAGATGGATGTTTTTCGGGAAGTGGAGTTGATCATGACGGGAAATTAACATTAATTTATACAGGGCATCATTACATCGATAAAGAGAAGGATCTCTTTTATCAGAACCAAAATATTGCTGTAAGTCAAGATGGCGTGACATTTGAAAAGGTCGGAGAAAATCCTGTCATTGCTGAACCACCGGCTGATAGCTCCCATCATTTCCGCGATCCAAAGGTTTGGAAGCATGATGATACATGGTATATGATTTTAGGAAATTCTACGAAAGATGATGTTGGAAGAGTCATATTGTACCGCTCCTCTGATTTACGGAATTGGGAATATATCGGCGTATTAGCACAAAGTGACGGCACCCTTGGTTATATGTGGGAATGTCCAGATTTCTTTGAACTAGATGGTAAGTATGTGTTACTGATTTCTCCTCAAGGTATCGAAGAAAAAGGAGATTTATATAAAAATCTATTTCAAACAGGTTATTTAGTTGGAGAGTATGATTACAACACAAACAAGTTCGAGCATGGTTCGTTTACTGAGTTAGATAATGGACACGACTTTTATGCCGTTCAAACATTTTTAGATGATAAAGGCCGCAGAATTGCTATTGGCTGGATGGATATGTGGGAGTCAGACATGCCGACAAAAGCTGATGGTTGGTGTGGAGCGTTAACACTGCCTCGTGTCGTGACAATGGGTTCTAATAATAAACTATTAATGAATCCGGTTGAAGAATTGGCTTTATTACGAGAAACAGAGCATGAAGTAAGTACGAATCAAATCATTTCCGGAAGCTATTTAGCCGAAATAAAAGAAGAACTCCTTGAAATAAAAGCGACTTTTGATTTGAAAAATACAAGTGCTCAATCTGTTGGCATAAAAATTCGGGGGATAGAACAAGAAGAGGCAGTATTAACTTATCAATTAGATCATCAAAAGCTAACACTAGATTGCTCCAAGCTTGGTAAAGAGAAAGACGGTGTGAGAAATACCATTCTTGAAGAAAGCGATCAGTTATCCGTGCATGTATTTATCGACCGTTCCTCTATTGAAGTTTTCGTTAACAATGGACAAGCGACAATGACAAGCCGTATATATCCTCGAGAGGAAAGGCTAGGTATTGAGCTATTTACTGAAAATGGTGATGTAAAAATAGAAGAATTCACTTATTGGAAGTTGAAGGATGTTTGGAAGTGATATGAAAAGAAACAAGTGACTACCTCTGTCACTTGTTTCTTTTTTTGTCAGTTAAGAAAATTTAAGTTAATTAAAGTATTAACGTGATAAAGATTGGTATCTATGTCCAGCTCCGAGCGCCATCGGCTCGAGGTCACAAGTCAATCCGTCAAGAAGGTTAAAGATCAACCTTCTTGACGGCTCGCCTTGTGCTTGTCGCCGATAGACGGGCGCTCTGCGCTTTTCGTTGATTAAATGTTTGAACATGAATCAAAACTGCCTCTTATTGTAAATGCTTCGGTATACTAGTTGAATTTTTATTTATCGTCTCAGTAAAAATATTATTTTGAGAAGAGCTGCTTGAAATTGGCAATACACCAGTTTGAAGCAATTGAATAAGGTTTTGAATATCTTCCTTTGTGGCAGGCTGCTTTTCTTCTTTTAGTGTATATCCTAATTGTCCGCTTGGCTCAAGTGTAGCGACTTGAACATCATTTATCGATGCAATCCCCGATTGCCTTAAACGTGCTTCTAATTTATCTACGGGAAGACGGAGTTTTTTTAAGTTTTTTTCATTTAAAACCCCGTTTTCAATTACTGGCAAAGCTTTACCTGAAATGAACGTTTCAAGCCAATCAAACTTAAATTGGATAAATTCAGTAACCATTAAGCTTAGGACTAATAGAGCTGCGACCCCAAAAGTCGGCCAAAGTCCATTTCCGGTGACTGGCTGAATAAGCAATGTCCCGATCCCGATCATAATAACTGTTTGCGGAATTGTCATCTGAGAGATGGACCTTCTTCCACTAATCCTTAATAGGAGACTACCAATTATAAAGATAATAACTGGCTGCCAAATCAGATTTATATTCATTTTAACTCTCCTTCGCACATGTAATGAAGGCTGTTACTATACCAAGCATTAATTCCAGTGTTACTATCTTTTGTATTAGGATAAATTGATATACCTTAAACATTAATAGAGCAGGAATTTCCTCAATAAAGAAGAACATTTAAGGTTATAACCAAAAATGTGGTGTTATCATTTTTCGAAAATAAAATAAGAGTATCTTTTACACAGAAAAAATCTTCCATCAACTACAAGGGCCATAGCGAAAGAATATTAAAAGGAATTTAATGGGGGCAAAAAGATGGAGAAATCATTTCTTGCAGGTTCATTTCTGTTGGTAGTCGGAGTATTGTTTTCAGTGATGCTAAATGATTGGACCCTTATTTACAAAATTTCTGGATCTGCAGGATTGACCGCTTTACTTATTAGCGGGCTATTAATAGGAGCCTTTATAAATGGAGATCCATTTAGAGCCAATGAGCACTCTGAAGACCAAGAAGACCGTAGGAGGCGCACAAATTATGCTTTTCTTTATGCGGCATTTAGTGTTCCTAACCTTGTTGGATCTGTTGTTTTTTATTTATTTAGTTAAAAAAGAAGAAGCTGCTGGAGCTTCTTCTTTAGTGTAATATGCTGAAATTAGATTTTAATGTCGATTTTTGCACCTTTTTTAAGCTCTTCTACTTGTTTGGTGAGCTTCTCTTGCTTCTTTTGCTGCTCAAGTTGTTGTTTGATTTGAGGTTTTATTTCTTCAAGCTTAGGAGGCTTTTGACCACTGCTTTCTCCTTGCTTAGAAACTTGATCATAATAAGTCTGAATCTCTTCATCTGTTACTTCATCTACAGGAATTTCTTTTTCAACATACTGTGTATATTTAATATTGTCAGCAATTTGAGTTTCTAGTTTATTCATGTCTAAACCAGCTTTTTTCATAGCATCTTTAAATTCTTTATCACTTTTGAAATTTTTCTTCGTTTCGTCTAGTTGTTTTTTTACTTCGTCTTCTGACGCTTTATAGCCCTTTTTATCTGCCTCTTGAAGCAGGAGCGTTTGTCCCACTAAACTATCGATTGTTTGCTCCTTAACTTGCTTTGCTGCTTCTTTAGAAGTTGGATCTTGTCCCATTTGCTGGAACTGCATTTGTGAAGAAGACAACAAGGCATTATAATCGCTGCCGAGGATTTCCTTATCGTTAACGACAGCAACTGTCTTATTATCTTCAACTTTTTGTGCTTCTAACTTTTTCTGCATTTCTTTCATTTGCTCTTCTTGCTTCTGCTGCTCATTTTGCGTTGTTTCTGTTTTAGCCTCTTTATTTGAATTTTTACTCTCTTCATTTGATCCACATGCTGTTAACACAACAGCCAATAGTCCAGTAATAAGGATGTACATGGTTTTCTTCATAATCTAACTCCTTCCGTGATCTAGAAGTATAATTTTCTTATTGAAAAAAATCATCTAGTCCGCATTATAAAGGATATTAACTAAAAAAGAAACCTTGTGAGCGCACCCATTACAATTTGTAACAGTATTGAAATGCTTTGTAATGATTGTATATACTGCTAGAGATAAAATGGGATGAAAAAACAAGTGGGACAGCTTAGGGCTTAAAATAAATTGTTAAATACACCAAATTGCGGAATTATGTTGTAATCACCAGTTTTGCTTGCTGAGTAATGGAGAAAAGTCTATTTAGGCCCTATTTAGAAAATAACATTATATAGTAGAATGAAAGTATTAAAAATTACCAATTTATGATTGGGCGAGCGGGGGTATTATGAGTTTATTAATGAAAGCATTGGTAATAGGAGTTTTAATGGCAGCTCTTATTTCATTTTGTTTTAACCTTGGTAATGAGTTTACTTTTGTATTATTTGGTTGTCCTATAATCGTTATTATTTCGTCGATAATAGGTTTCCTGGTAACAAAAAAGTGGTACATCGTGCCTGGGATAACGCTTATCCTTTTTACAATTCTATCCTTTACAACCTTCAATGAATCTTTCTTTTTCTGGGTCATCGTTTATACATTAATTGCTGTACTTGTATGTTTCATCATGTTGTTTGTAAAAAAGGGAGCAGTTAAATGATAATCCCTAAGACAAGCTTCTTCGAAACCTAGTCTTTTTTCGGGAGAAGTATAAGCCGAAACCGTTGAATATAAGTTGGTTCCCCGGCATTTTATTTTCTATTTACTGTATTGGGAATTTAGGGAATTTTTATAACTAGTACCTTCATATTTTGTACAGTTCTTAAGAGGGGAAAATTGAATAAAAAACGCCAGGTTCCTTATTTAGGGCCTGGCACCAGTGTCTACTTGATTAATCCCTGATTTTTCAAAACTTTCTTCTGCTCTTGAGCCTTTTTACTAACATAGGTGTTCTTCCAAATAGCATAAAGGTTCACCACTAATGCAACGAAGGAGGAAAGAAGAACAACAAATGCGTTAATGCTGTCTTGTGTGAACCAGTCAAATTGAACACCAATCGTCCCTAAAAACAATAGCAATGAGGTTAAAAATCCACCTATTAAAGTAAAAACATCCTTTTTCATTCTCATCACTCCTTGTACTATATATTAATGAAAAAAGCCAGCCGATTATGAGAGGCTAATTGATTAATTTAGTAACTGATTTTAGGAACTATTGAACTAGCACAGTATATGAAAGGTTTAATATTTTTGGAGGCGGTAACACCTTGGAGAACATAGAAGTAGTTATTGAAAAGTATAATGAAAATTGGGTGAAGAGGTACCATGATGAGAAACAGATCATACTAAAGGCAGTGGGAGCTTTTCTGGTTGGTATCCAGCATATTGGGAGTACGTCGATTAAAGGGCTGGGTGCAAAGCCAATTATAGATATTATGGCAGGCGTTCATGATTTGGCTAATTACAAATCCTTGGTAGAGCCATTAAATTCGATAGACTATGAATATGTATCAAAAGAAAATTTTCCGGATCGGAAATTTTTCCGTAAGGGTCCTTGGGGAAAAGGAACAGTGCACTTACATGTTTGTGAGCATAAAAGCTTAGAATGGGAAGAAAAAATTCTATTCCGCGATTATTTACGGAATCATCCAAACAAAAGAGATGAGTATTTCAACTTGAAAAATGCATTAGCCCAAAAGTACAAGCTAAATCGTTCAGCCTACACCGAAGCGAAAACCGAGTTTATACGAAATATTATCAGCTTAGCGAAAAAAATCATTTGAAAAAGCGGTGATAATTTTGAAAAAGTATTTCATATTTATAACTTGTTTCGGACTAATAATGATAGTTTTTCAAATTTTATCTGGTTGGATTCTTACAGTTACTTATACTCCTGTTATGTCTGCGATAGACAATAATCTCAATCAAGAAGTTACATTTGGTGAAAGATCCATATTTTCAACTCTGGTCCCATTTATAGCTGCTACAATCGCCTACTGCCTTTCGCAAAAGTGGGGAAGTCGTGCATAGAACCGAACTCGTTCATAGAATCGAGAAAGTCGTGCATAGAAATCCAGAACTCGAGCATAGAACCATAAAAGTCATGCATAGAATGCCCAAACTAGTGCATAGAAGGAGAAGTCTCTCATAGAGAGGTAGAAAACTCGGACCTAAATCGCCTCACCACATGCATTAATATTGATATAGTTAAGCGGAGATTATATATCAATTTAAAGGTTCATTCAAAATGGTAACATTTTCATATTTACATATAGTGCGTTGTATCGATTGACAAAATATCAGCATTTTAGTATTATACTACTTACGTTTAATTTAACTTAAAATTTAAACTTATCCTGAGTGACTGAGGGACTAGGCCCTATGACGTCCGGCAACCCCCTGTTTGGGAAGGTGCCAATTCCTGCAGAATGACTTTCATTCTGAAAGATAAGCCGAGATAAAGATATTGTTTCGATGCTTCTTTCAGATGAAAGAGGCATTTTTTTATGCAGTTAAGGATATTTTTTTCAAGTTATACTGCGTTTGTTGATGAAAGGAGGTCATTTTATGATAGAAATTCGAAATCTTTCTAAGATTTATAAAACAAAGAATGGTCATGTAAAAGGTGTAGATAATGTTTCGCTTACTATACAAGAAGGTGAAATCTACGGGATTGTCGGCTATTCCGGTGCGGGTAAAAGTTCGTTGCTTCGCTGCATCAATTTATTGGAGCGGCCGACTTCTGGCGGAATAACTGTAGGCGGCATCGATCTTACTTCTTTAAAGGATGGAGACTTACGCTTGGCTCGGTTAAAAATTGGCATGATCTTTCAGCATTTTTATTTAATCAGCCAGAAAACGGTGTTTGAGAATATTGCCTTTTCTTTGAAGGCTGCCAAAACACCACCCGGCAAAATTAAAAATCGGGTTGAAGATCTGCTTGAAATGGTTGGCCTTGCTGATAAACGGGATGTCTATCCTTCGCAGCTGAGCGGCGGTCAAAAGCAGCGTGTCGGCATTGCACGGGCCCTTGCCAACAATCCAAATGTCCTATTATGTGATGAAGCGACTTCAGCTCTGGATCCGACTACAACAAAGTCGATTTTGAATCTGTTAAAGAAAATCAACAAAGAGCTCAATATTACGATCATTTTGATTACCCATGAGATGAACGTAGTAAAGGAAATTTGCGACCGGATGGCCATTATGCAAGAAGGCCGAGTGATTGAAGAAGGCCGGGTATATGACATTTTTGCGACCCCGCAGGAAGAACTGACAAAAGAATTCATTGAAAGCGTAGTTTCTTTTGAAATGCCTGAGGTTATTTTAAATAAATGCAAAGGTACGATTGTGAAAGTGTTGTTCAGGGGTGAGGTAGCTGGGGAGGGTGTCATTTCCGATACACTTCAGCAATTTAACGTGAAAGGCAATTTCCTGCATGGCTCGATTGAATATATACAAGAATCGCCTCTCGGTATTTTTGTTATGGAGCTAAAGGGAGAAAACGAAGAAATCGAAAAAGCGCTCCAGTTTATAAAAAATCGATCTGCACAAGTGGAGGTGTTACGTGATGGAGTTTGATATTAATCATCTCCTTGAAACTATTCCTGACATAAATCAGGCGTTTCTTCAAACGATCTATATGATTGCCATTTCTTTGGCGGTAGCTGTCCTGATTGGTCTGCCTCTCGGTATCCTTTTATTTGTCACCGACAAAGGATTATTCTGGGAAAATCGCTTGGTCAAAATAATATTGGGCTTTGTGGTCAATATGGTGAGATCTGTACCGTTTCTTATCTTATTAGTGGCTTTAATTCCATTAACAAATTATCTAGTAAATACAACGATTGGGCCAACTGCGGCGAGTGTGTCCCTCTCGGTTGCGGCCATTCCGTTTTTTGCCCGCATTGTGGAAACAGCTTTCCGTGAAATTGATAAAGGTGTGATTGAGGCAGCGATTGCGGCTGGTGCTACTCCGTGGATGATCATTAAGGATGTGCTCCTGCTTGAGGCCAAATCTGGGATTATCTCAGGTGTCACGTTAACCCTCATCAGTTTAATTGGATTTTCAGCAATGGCTGGTGTTGTTGGCGGGGGTGGAATTGGTGATTTGGCCATTCGCTTTGGATATTATCGTTATGATGACACGATCATGATTGCGACAGTTGTCATTTTAATCATTTTAGTTCAGGTAATCCAGATTTTTGGTGATACTATTGCCAAAGCTGTTGATAAAAGGTAAGGCTCTTTCTTGAAAAATAAAAGATAGTTAAATAAAGGCAATTGGTGGTACCCGAGCAACACTAAATACTTTACGAGAAAAGTCAAAATTATAGATACAGAAAGTAGGAGAACTTTATGAAAAAATGGTTTTTAGGTATTATTTTACTAATAGCTGCATCAGTACTGGCTGCATGCGGAGGCAATGAGAGCGAAACGAGCTCAGATACAAAAGATATTAAAATCGGCGCAACAGCCGGTCCTTACAGCGATATGGTAACTAAAGCGATTAAACCTGGATTAGAAGAAAAAGGATACAAAGTGGAAGTAGTCGAATTCAGCGATTATATTCAACCGAACAAAGCGCTGAATAATGGAGATATTCAAGCAAACCTTTTTCAGCATACGATTTACCTAGAAAATTTTGCAAAAGAAAATAATATGGATTTGACAGCTTTATTATCTGTACCGACTGCACCGATGGGTATTTATTCAAACACATATCAATCATTGGATGAAGTAAAAGACGGCGCTACGATCACAATCCCGAATGATCCTACAAATGCAGCAAGGGCCTTTCAAACTCTTGAAGATGAAGGCTTGATTACTGTAGATGAAGGTGCAGACCCGATTACGGTTTCTGAAAAGGATATTATTGAAAATAAGAAAAACCTGAAATTCCAGCCAATTGAAGCTGGTCAGCTTCCTCGTTCTGTGGAAAGTGCAGATTTGGCTGCAGTACCTGGGAACTTCGCATTGGCTGCCAAAATGGACTTGCTTAGTGCACTGTCTCTTGAAAATATGCTTGATGAATACCGCAATGTTGTTGCTGTAAAAACAGAAAATAAAGATGCTCAATTTGCTAAAGACATCAAAGCAGTATTAGAGACAGAGGATTTTGAAAAAACCATTGACAAAGAATTTAAAGGATTTGGAAAACCTGAATGGATGGAAAGCAAGTAAGAGTGAAGAATATAGAGACCATTTCTGTACATGGAGCACCAAGTGAATATATTTGTCAAGAGGGGATATTAAATGAGCTCGAGGCAAAGCTGGTGGAACGCGGTTTTCAAAAGGTACTTATTGTTCATGGCCATAAATCATGGTTAGCAGCTAAATCATTTTTACCGAGTTTTACATCACTTGAGTGTGAGGAACACACTTATAGAGGGGAATGCTCGCTCTCCCAGATTGAGACCCTCGCGGAGCTTGTCGTCAATGGTTCGTTTGACGGGATCATTGGTATTGGCGGGGGAAAAGTACTCGATCTCGTGAAGGCGGCTTGCCATTTGACGAAAAAGCCATCAGTACTGATCCCGACTCTCGCCTCCAATTGTGCTCCATGGACTCCTATCAGTGTTATTTATGATGAATTAGGAGGATTTATTCGATATGACGTTTATCCGGTGAGTGCAAGCCTAGTGTTAATTGAACCTAAAATATTGTTGGATGCACCGATAAATATGCTAATTGCCGGAATTGGCGATACACTTGCCAAATGGTATGAAGCAGATGTTCAAATGGCAGGAATCGAAAATAAATCTGTGCCTTTGCAAGTTTCCCATTATACGGCGAGAATGTGCAAGGATGTCCTGCTTCAGCATTCAGAAAGAGCGATAAACGCAGCGAGAGCAGGCGTATTGAACGAGGACTTTATGAAAGTAAGTGAGGCGATTATCATGCTTGGCGGCATGGTCGGCGGATTTGGTGATCATTATGGCAGGATTGCAGCAGCTCACTCGATTCATAATGGGTTGACTGTTCTAAAGGAAACACACCAAGCATTACATGGTGAAAAAGTCGCATATGGCATTCTAGTGCAGCTTATGTTGGAGGGAAAGCAGGGGGAAGTCGAACAACTCCTGCCGTTTTATCACGAGCTCGGTTTACCTGTGTCACTTCGCCATTTAGGTATAAAGGTTATTAATGACGAAGTGATAGCATTCATCGCAGAAAAATCGGCAATACCCGAAGAGTCAATACATGTCATGCCGATAGGGGATGTCACAGCCGTAAGAGTCAGTGAGGCCATTGCCAAGTTGGAGAAGATGAATGCTTCCAATTTTATTAATTAAAACTAAGGAAAAGCTTATCGAAGGACAGATGTCTTTCGATAGGCTTTTTTGAAAGATAAGAAAGTATAAGTTTTTGTACCAAGTTTTCGTGTCTAGCTCCAGCGCCTAGCCCCTCGAGGTCATAAGCCACAAATGAATTGAAGGTAAAGAACACCTTCATTTCATTTGCGTCTTATGCTTGCCCTAGGCTGAACAAGGCGCTTGCGCTTTTCTTATTTAAGGAGAAGGTTTAATTGAAAGTATGAAAATAGGTTGTCATCCTGAAGGAGATATCTTTGCTTTTTATAGAATAAATTTTGATCATTAAAAATTCCTTACATTGTTTCAATCTTTTTGGACAAACTGTCAATGATACTTACAGATGACCAGGAGGAATTCATATGCCTAACAATGATCAATCCACCAATTCTACAGGGAATTCTTCTATACAGAAGACAATGGAGGACATTTGGAGAACATCCTGCGGCACATGGCAAAACTGCAATGAATCCAATGTTCTATCTTTTTTATCTCAGTGCCAAGAGCATAATATTGACCCGCAATTTTGTATGAGCTGGGTTGAACAGCATAGTGATAAGATTCCTAATTGGGAAGATGTTTCAAATTCAACTCTGAATTGGATGGATGAACATACTTCAACCGGTTCACCTATTACTGAGTAGTTAAAGATTATTTAGAAAGGGTGGGGAGTAACTGTCCATCAGTTGGAAGTGCTACTGATGGACAGTTCTCCAATTTTAATTCAAGCTTTTACCGGTTCTTTTAATGGTGCAGGATCCATACTTTGATCATTTGCTGTCAGATCGATTCCATAGTCTTTGGCAAAGACCATGTGGGTTTCTTCGAGAACGCCCTCTTTATTTTCATTTAAATTGAATACTCTAGCGCCGCGCAGCCTATTCTTTTCAGCACCTGAAAGACCATAAGTACCAAAGCCAGCGCTGCCTCCATAGCCAAGTAGAACTCCGTAATAATTGCCCGAGTAAGTATTAATATGGTCATGACCGCAAAAGACACCTTTAACATCGTTTCTCTCCAATATGGCTGAAAACATGCCGCTGTTTATAGGACCTGGGCATTCGTCTTCATTTCGTTCTCCGACAATATTATGTTTTTTCACTGCCGCTTCATGGTTAGCTGCTGTTCTCCCATCAACACTTCCGTACCACATAAAACGATGCTCCCAAAGAGGGATATGAATGAACATGAGAGAAGGTATTTTGCGATTAAATCTTTTTTCTAAACTTGTAGAAGTTTCATAATACCATTTAACCTGGTTCATGCGGAGCCAATCCCAGGTAGGATAGCCTTCAAAATCCTGACCAGCAATAGTTTTTGGTGCATATCTTCCGCTGTCAAGCAGCCATAGGTTGAACGCTGCTTTTTTACCCTTGGAATCATTTATGAGCAGGTTCATGTTTCCTGTTCCTGTAATCCCTTTTTCTCCAGGTTGGTTCATATTGTATTTATAAGACATATAGATCTTCAGCATATCTTTCTCATCAAGACCGCTGTTCGGAGTAGAATCTTCATCGTGATTTCCGTAGGTAATTGCCCATTTAATTCCTCTTTTCTCCATCGGCTGGGCAACGTTGTTAATGGCTTGTTTCATCTCAAGAGCCGAGTCGCATCCACTGGTAATATTGTCGCCATTTAGTACAACAAAATTCGGTTTTTCTGTATCAAGCACTTTCTCCATAAGCTGAATGGTTCGGCGGTCAATGCGCTCATCATCCTGTGTATCATTAAACTGTACGACCTTGAACTTTCCATTTGGATTAAATTTCAGCTTAGCTTCGTCATACTTTTTTGCCTCTGCTGTTTTGGTTAAAAAATCAGCAGGTAATCCTGTTGTTCCAAGTGTCAACGCAAGAGTACTCAATCCGCTTATTTTTATAAAGTCCTTTCTGTCCATCATTCTGCCTGAATTTTGATCACTCATAAAAATGCCTCCTAATCTTTACGTGATTTTTATAAAGTAAAGCACTTGATAAGTAACGAAAACACAAATCTGAAACAACAAAAAGAGGTATTGCTTGTCCAAATCAGAATTTTGTCGCCCGTATCCCTATCATTTTCCTTACTCAATCGTAGGATAGAAATGTTGATAGATTATAAATATTGAGTGAAAAAAAAGTAAAAAAACCAAAAATAGAATGAAAAACGATTGATATTTCCTCTTAAAACCAAAGGGTTTATTTAAAAAAACTACAGCAATATGAGGTTTATCTCCCTTTTTTCTGAATGGCTTTTGATATATTTACAAAATATTAATATTTTATAGGATGTTTTTTTATGTTTTTTTCCTATTATTAAATGAATAAATCAAAACAAAACAAAAAGAGAGAAATGATTGGGGGGGAAGAGATGGATAAGGCTTCGACTATCGAAAGACAGAAAGTCATCATTAGAGAGCTTGAAATCAAACATAAAGTTGGTGTTGTCGAATTGGCATCCAAATTAAACGTCACTCCTGAAACGATCCGAAAAGATTTGAGTGTACTTGAAAAAGAGAAAAGGCTGCGAAGAATTCATGGAGGGGCTATTCAACACTCTCAAATTTTAAAGGAACCACACTTCAATAAAAAACTTGGTATTTTTGATTATCAAAAGCAAGTAATCGGTGAGGCGGCTGCTACGTTCATAATGGATGGCGATGTCCTTGCTCTTGATGTAGGCACAACAGCTTTTCATATCGCAAGATCCATAAAAAATGTTAAAAATGTCACAATCGTCACCAATTCTTTAGCTGCAGCTGACATATTAAATATCCGATTAGAAAACCATTTGTTTGATGGGCGGATAATTGTAATTGGAGGAAACTCCAATCCGCTTCAGCGTTCATTCAGCGGTTCATTAACGAACCAGATGTTAGAAGAGTTTTATTTTGATAAGGCGTTTATTTCTTGCGGAGGAATAAGCAAAGAAGGAATATGTGATTTTGATGCTGATGAAGCAAAGGCATCTTCTATTATGATTGAGAGGTCAAATCAAGTTTTTGTAGTGGCTGATGCTTCTAAAATTCATCAAAAGGCATTTTATCGAATAGGTTCTTTTTTTTCGATTGATTATCTCATTTCAAATACTGAAGCGCCTGATGAGTGGTCTAAAGAAATAAAGTTAGCAAAAGTAGAATGGATAAAGGCAGGTGGTCGGGGTGAAGGTTGATTATCATGTTCACCTTGAGGAAGGACCTTATTCTTTCAAGTGGTTGGAGAGAACCAGTCAGACCATTCATACATTCTCCTATCCAGCTGAAAGCAGGCATACGATTAAATGGATGAAGGATACACTATCCAAATTAAATGATAGAGTGCACAAGGGAGCTTATGATTCGAGCTGGCTTGATTTATATTTAGAGAGTGCTAAAAGGAAAGGGATAAGGGAAGTAGGCATAGTCGATCATTTATATCGATTTACAGATAGCAGGAAATATTTTGAAACATACATGGTGCTGGATGAAAGCCCGATTGGACAATTACAAAATCAATGGTTAGGGCAAGTAATGACGGAAAGGATGGATCATTTTTTCGAAGCTGTTTCTGCGGCTAAAGAGAAATGGGAAAAGCAAGGAATCCTCTTAAGAGTTGGGATAGAAGCTGACTATTTTGAAAATAGTGAGAACGAATTAAAGGAATTACTCTCCTGTCATGATTGGGATTATATCAATGGTTCCGTTCACTTTTTACATGGATGGGGATTTGATAATCCGCAAATGAAAGATCGTTTTGAAAAATATGATCTAAACGAGTTGTATCAACATTTTTTTAGAATCGTCGAAAAGGGAATTAGAAGCGGACTCTTTGACTTTATGTCCCATTTAGATAATTTAAAAGTCTTTGGATACCGCCCACATGAAGAATCATTAATTCCGTCTTATAAAAGAATCGTAAAAGCATTGAAGGAGATGGATGTGGCAACAGAGGTAAATGCAGGCTTATATTACCGCTTTCCGGTCAAAGAAATGTGTCCAAGTAAAACATTTCTTAATTTGTTACTTGAAGAAAATGTTCCAGTTACCCTTTCTTCAGACGCCCACTTTCCTGATGATTTAGGTGCTTATGCCAGTGAAAATGCAGCAATGTTAGTGGAGAAAGGCATAAGGGAGATTGCTACGTTCAAAAAGCGAGAGCGTATTATGAAGCCGCTTCGATTATTATCAGAAATCTCTACCTCTTAGTCGAAAAATATGGAAAAAAACACGATGAAAAGCTTCAGTCTTTTCATCGTGTTTTAGATTTGATTATTCCAGACCTTCAATTTCGATTTCTTTTGCTGGAAGAAATACCTCACCTGTTTCTAAGTAGGTAACCTTTACCTTATCACCTTCCTGCAGGTAGATTGCGAGTGGGTTTGTTTCAGATGAAATCGTATAATTTTGACGGTTGTCTAATAAGAAAGAAACGATTGTGAAGTCCCCTGACTTTTCTTTATAGACTCTTACTACCGTTCCGTTCATTTGTTTTTCTTCAGCATTGGAGCTGCCATCTACCGTACTTCCCCCTCTTTGCAAGGCCGTTTTATATTGCTTTAACGCTTCATTTGGGGTATTTGCAAACGCAGAAATTTCCGGATTAGCTGCAGATACAATAAAGTAGTTTTGAAGAAAGCCGTTAGAGTCCATTACAGGTGTTAACCAGCTGGCCTCTCCGTAGAAATTATAGAGAACCGGCATTTCTCCACCCCATTTCTTCTCAATGAATTTCTTCTCTATAATTTGCAGTGCCCCCTTTGAATCCATGTAGGATTCTTCTAGGTTACCAGTGTAATAGGTCGCTTTCCCGGTTCTTGCGTTTGTTAGCGAGTAACCTAGCATCGAATCGACACCTTCCTTTGGACTTGTAAAATCGGTGAAATAATACATTTCTCCTTTTGCATCAAATATCGGGATGACATTCGCTTCCGTTCCTTCATCTGAAGGGAGCTTCACATCTGATTTACCGAATTTACTGTTCCAAAATCCGTGGACATAGTTTCCGAAGTAGCTATTTTGCAGGCTGACAGCTTCAGGTGATACGGCGCCATCAATAAATTCAGGGACATCTGCAAGATTATAAGAATTCATTTTTCCGTTGCTAGGATCCACGACAACAAGACCTTTCGCAGCGAATCCGTTTCTGGCAGATACAAACTCACCAAATGTACGAATGTAATAAGGTTTTCCATGATCATTAATTTCTAATTGTGGTTCCCCATAAAAAATATGGTTTGGATAATTCATCCTAATATGACGTTCAATATTTTTATTGAAATAGGAGGAAGGGGTGTAAACCATATCTGTCTTCATAAATTTAGGATTAGCTGAAGAATCAGTTGCACTTAACGTAAAATAACCAGGTGTCTGATCCCCATTTAACCATTTGAAAAATCCGGAAAATTCCACAGGAGCAATGTATACAAATTCCCCGTTTACTTTTTGGATTTGCAGATTACCAAGCTCGTAATAGCTTGTATTCGGAACTTGGCCGAATGCTTTTTTCATTTTGTTTCGAGCAAACTTAGGCGGAACGCTTGCCGGGGTTTCGGCCTCATCAAAGGCTTCAATTTCCACTTTTTCTTGCATTTTTGTATGCTCATATTTTTCATCGGCATTAAAAAAAACAGCCGTTAGAAAATAAGCTCCGATGAGAAGACTTCCTGCGAAGAGGGCTGTTTTTATCATCCTTTCCTTCCCAGAGGCAATTAATGCTCCTGCTCCAGTAATGATAATGACGAACACCCACAAAGAAGAGAGGTTCCGATCGATATTACTAAAATAATAGAAGGCAAACACGCCTAGTACGATAAGAATAACTTCAGTAATATGGCCTCTCGATATTGAGAATTTTCCCTCTTTTTTATTCTTAGATATAGGTATTAGGATGAGGGCAGAAACTACCCCAACAATGAGTGAAAATAGAAATATGTTTCCCATAAAGAGTCTCCTTTCAAAGATGTCTCACACTTTATTTACTTTTTTATACGGTGTACATGAATGAAAAGTTTCATTAGACTTATTCTTGCAATATAAAGAAATAACATTTACATGGGGAATTATGATCCCATCCAAAATCTCAGTGAAAAAATGATTTTAGCTAATCGTTCATCACATCCATGGGTCCTCCCATCCTACTAATTAAAGTATTTCAAGTATTGAATTACTATGAAAAAAATATTGATTTACATCGTGGACATTCTTTAGTGAAAATGTACTTTTTAGATGTGTTAGATAAATTTAAAATTCATACGTACAGGTCTTACACTAGTTTGGGTCTGTGCATAATCTATTTGGGGAAATAAAATTGAAGCGATAAATATGTAAAATATACTAATTTTGAAGGATTAAGATCAACGTTTAGTAGGGTTTTTAGATATTATACTTCGCTGAAATGGAAGATTAAAACCATTAAAAAGTTTATCTTTAGAAGCAGACTAAAGAAGAGTTAATAAATTCTTCTGAAATTTTAGTTGAAAAAAAACTAGTGGGTGTTAAGATTTACTTATATCTTATACGTACAAATTAAGTGGAAGAATGAACAATCAAGCTTCAATCTTATCTTGTATGTATGGGTAGAAGACTGCAAGAGGCTGTGAAGCAGGGTGTATGCTAAGGCAAGAAAAATGTATGTTCATTGAATTTACCCATTAGTTGTACGTATGAAAATGAGCTGAAGCTTTCGTGGAATGTTATTCGTCTTGCAATAAATATGAAGGGTTAGATTTTGAATCCGCAATAGCGGGTTTTTTAAGAGGATAAGAAAATTAAAGATGGTTAAAGTGTTAAAGTAAGTTTTCGTTGCGCCATCGGCTCGAGGTCACAAGTCAATCCGTCAAGAAGGTTAAAGAACAACCTGTAAGCGTCTTGTCTTGTGCTTGTCGCCGATAGACGGGCGAGCTGTATTTTCGTTCTATAAAATTGGAGGCAGAACATGATGACCACAAATGCAAGTTTCTTAGAGGAAGTAGACGGATTTTTGATTGACCTTGACGGGACAATTTTTAAGGGAGATTCTCTGATACCAGGAGCAGATCAAGCGGTGGCTTACATTAAATCAAACCAAAAACAGCTCGTTTTCGTCAGCAATCGAGGGAATTATTCGAGAAGAATGTGTTGTGATAAACTGAAAAAACTTGGAATTGCAGCTGTTGAGGACGAAATTATCTTATCTTCAACCGTAACAGCTCGCTTTCTCAAAAAACATTACCCGGCAAGTCGTGTATGGCCGTTTGGAGATCCAGGCTTGCAGGAGGAGCTTGAGACACATGGTATTTCAATTGCGACAGTTCCAGAAGAGGCTGACTTTCTCGTCATTACTCTGCATGAAACCCTTACTTATCATGACTTGAATTGTGCATTTCAAGCCGTACGAGCCGGTGCTAGAATACTAGCTACAAACACAGACAAGATGTTTCCTGCTAAAAGTGGTCTTTCCATAGATGTAGCTGGAATGATCGGAGCAATCGAAGCATCAACAGGAAGAAAGACAGAAATGACTTTTGGAAAACCATCTACATTTATGGCAGAGGCTGCATTAGAGCGGTTAGAACAATTACCTGAGAGGTGCCTGATGATTGGGGACAGTGTTGAATCTGATATTTTCATGGGTCAAATGCACTCAATGAAAACGATGCTCGTTCTTTCAGGCAATACAAAAAAAGAGCAGTTGGACATTGTATTAACACGAAGTAAACCTAATTATATCGTGGAGTCTATCCATGATTTAATCCAACTAAATTAGGGGAACCTATGCAAAATCTATTTTCGCAAACAAAGGATCGCCTATGTAGAAGCAAGGGTTAGAAGATACCGATTGAAGAGTTTGTGATTGCAATAATTCTTGGAAAAAGCTGCTTTTTTTATGAAAACGAAAAAGTATTGTTAATTGCTGAAAATAATACACTTGAAACAGCAATATCCAACCATAGAAGGAAAGCTATTATAAGAACCTAACCGACATACATGGACTCAGGTTTTTTCATGGAAGGAAAGATGGGACTTATTAATAAAAGTGAAAAAATAGTCCTTTCCTTCTCTAAAAAAGCCTTGGTCTCGTAAAGAGAACTCAAGGCTTTTATCTCAAATGGGCAGCCAATCATGAAGCAATGCTGCACCAATTGTGGCAACGTCTGTGTGACCCGCATTCAATGGGCCTTAAGGTCCATTGTGGTCATTACGAAGAGAGACTGACCATCAATAGGGGATAAAGAAACCCCCCGCTTATGTCAGAATCACTATGTGTGATCAGGTAAACAATTGAATCAAATAGGATAATAAAATTCCAACAATACCAAAATCCGAATCTCCGAAGGTTGTTCCTTCAAAGCCGAGCGAGCCTAGTACTGGCAGCAATAGTGCTGGTAAAAAAGAGATTAAAAGGCCGTTTGCAAAAGCTCCAATAATCGCTCCTCGTCTGCCGCCTGTTGCGTTTCCGAATACACCGGCAGCTGCTCCTGTAAAGAAATGCGGAATTAATCCTGGTACAATAATTTTCAATCCGAGTAAAGGAAGAATAAACATTGATAGAATACCTGCGATAAAGCTTGATAAAAATCCAATGATTACAGCATTGGGAGCAAAAGGAAACACAGCAGGTGCATCTAATGCAGGCTTTGCATCCTTCACCACTTTATCGGCAATTCCTTTAAAGGCAGGGACAATTTCAGCGATTAACATCCTTACCCCGGCAAGCACAATATAGACACCAGCTGCAAATGTGATCGCTTGCATAAAGGAGAAGACGAGAAAGTTTGTACCGCCGCTTAGTTCAGCTTCGACAAACGTTTTACCTGCTAATGGAGCCACAATTAGGAACAAAATGGTCATCGTTAAACTCATTGCGACAGATGTATCACGTAAGAATCCTAATGATTTAGGAACTTTAATGTCCTCTGTTGATTTAGACTTGTCACCAACCCGTTTTGCCACAAATGCAGAGGTAAAATAACCGAATGATCCAAAGTGACCTAGTGCAAGATTGTCATTTCCAGTGATCTGTCTCATATATGGCTGCAAGATCGCAGGCATGAATACCATTAAGCTTCCTAGTATAAGAGATCCAATAATAATTAATGGAACACCTGTTACTCCGCCTGTTGCAAATACAGCTGAAATTAAACATGCCATAAATAACGTATGATGCCCTGTTAAGAAAATGTACTTAAAAGGTGTAAACCGTGCGATTAAAATGTTCACAAGCATTCCGAACAGCATAATCATCGCTGTTTCCGTTCCAAGGCTTTCTTGGGCAATGGCAACAATGGCTTCGTTGTTTGGGATAATCCCTTGAATGCTGAATGCTTTTTCAAACATTTTTCCGAAGATATCAAGGGCGCCGATTAATATTGTTGCCCCAGCCCCAAGGATGACAAAACCCATGATCGTTTTTAATGTTCCTGAAACGGTGTCAGCAACTCCTTTTTTCTGCAGAATCAATCCAAAAAAGGCAAACAATCCTACAAGAATGGCAGGGGTCCCCAGTACATCCTTCATAATAAAATCAATCATTTAAAAACCCTCCCAATCACTTTTAAAAAAACTCATTTTTAAAAGATTGTTGTATTTGAGATAAAATAGAATGTTTGAATAAAGGCAATCGGTAAATCCCCGATTGCTTCTAGTCTACCTCCGATCTCCCACCCCGGGCAGATACTTTAACTTTCGAAATCATCACTTTGCAAAAATAGCAACAAAGTTTGTGAAAACAGCCTTTATAAAAGATGCTTTTCCAGCACGCTTCTAAGCTCGTTTTGATCTAAAATATTTGTTAGGCCTTCAACCGTTCTTGTACCATCATCAAGAGATTCAACTAAATCCTTTGATCCAATATATAAATCAGCTTTCTCTGATTTACTAGTTGTTAAATCAGTATGAGACACCTCAGCTTGAACTCCCAAATCACCTAAGATAGACTTCACATTCATCTCTACAATAAAACTGCTTCCTAATCCGTTTCCACATACTACTAAAATCTTTTTCATTTTTATTTTCCTCCTATTAATTTGAATATTTTTGGATAATTGTTAATACATCTGAAGACGTTTCAGCTTGTTCCAGTTTTTCAAGGTTGCCGGAATCTGAAAGCATGGTTGAGAATTGTGATAAAGCTTTTAAATGGGTTTCATTATCTATAGCTGCAAGCACAAAGACTAGGTTTACACGATGTTCAGGCTTTTCAGAGAATGAACAGCCCTCTTTTATTCTTAAAAAGCTCATTCCGATGCTGTTCACACCCTCCTCAGGCCGGGCATGGGGAAGAGCAATTTTCGGCGCAATGACAACATACGGCCCAAGCTTTTCTATATTGAGAATCATTGCGTCAACATAATCCTTACGTATGCTTCCGTTTGTTAGCAAAGGCTCTGCACTAAGCCTTATTGCTTCTTGCCAATTCTCCACTTTATCCACAAACTGAATCGTCTCTTTTGTTAAAATTTCATGTAGCATCGGTTTTTTTCTCACCTCTTTTAGTGCGGTTTGATTGGTTATGAAGTATTGCTTCAGCTCCTGCTGCAATGCTTGTTCATCGGTGATGACACCGTGCTTTTTCATAATGGCAAGTAAGGAATCGACCTGATCTGTCTGTGCTTTCTCTGGTGTTGATTGGATTTGTGCAAGCAAAGTCGTTTTCTCTGCATTAGATAAAATGGGACTTACGATGAATAAAGGCACATCTCTTTTTTTTTCTACAGGTGTAGTTGAAATAATAAAATCAATATTATCCAGCTGGCTATTTTCATATTCTCTTCTTGTCATTACATCCACAACATCTAAAGAAGGAATTAAGTCTTCCATTTGCTTCTGAACAAGCCGGGATGTTCCAATTCCGCTTGCACACACCACAACTGCTTTCTTTCTAGTTTGAACAACAACGCCTTCTTTTTCGATCCAGCCGCCAAAGTGCATGGCCACATACGCGATTTCATCATTGGAAATTTTCTTACCAAGAACATATTCAAAATGATGTATGACCTTTTCAGTTAAGACATAAATATCCTCATATTTAGACTTGACCGACTCAGTAAGTGCATTTTCTAATTCAATGCCATATTTCGTCCGATAGTAGGCTGGCTTTAAATGAAGAAATAGATTTTTCTCAAGATCTACTCTTTTTTCAAATAGAACACATGCATATGTTTGAAAATCATCGACCATATTCCTAATAATTTGTTTAAGATTAAGAGCATCCAGATCTTCAGGTGGTTCGTGTTCATACTCACTTATCTTTGCTCCAAGCAGGTAGGTGGTCATATAGAAAATTTCATCTTCTGGTATGGAAACCGAGGAAACGCTTTCAATCTTTTGACAAATATATTTTGCCGCTTCAAATTCCCTCGTTTTCTCGATCACTTCTTTTTCTACCGCATCCATTGATACATATTTCCCTTGTGTGAACCGTTTTGTAAACGAGACAATGTGCAGGCTCAAATGACGGATCACATCGTCCGCATACCGAACTCCAATCACTTGCTCCGCTTCATTTAGGATGTTGTAAATCTGTTCGAACGTAAGCCGGCTAAACACATTTGGAGAAAGAAGACCACCCGATTCAATCCCTCTCTGAATATCCGATAAAAGATGACTCCAGCCATGAGTATTGATGAGTTGAGTTATATAGGCAACCAACACTTTCCTTTTGTTCTGCTCTGAACCCGAAATATAATAGCCTATTTCTTTTTTGAAATTCAAAGTCACTTGATAGCTGCGTAAATCCCGTTTGACCTGCTTCAAATCAGCGAGGATTGTACTTCTGCTTACATGAAAGCGATCTAGAAACGTTTGCAATAAAATCCGTTTTTCACGGGTGAGTATCAGGATAACTGCCCATGCCTCCCTCTCCTGAGGAGAATACTCGTATATTTGCTGATGTTCTAGTTGATTAACCGTTTGTTTAATTTGTATGCGGGCTTCATCTGATACATAAAATCCTGCAGAACGGACATAGCTAAGCGGTTCAAAATGGTTGTCTTTTAACCAATCATTAATTTTCTCAACATCATAATAAACTGTTCGCTTTGAAATGTTCAGTCCTTCCATAATTTCTGAAGTCTGTACATAACGCGGTGTTTGAATGATCTTGGTTAAAATCTCTATGCAGCGGTGATCTAATGTCATCAGCACCCTCCTCCTTATGGGAGCATGTTGCAAGAAACCCTTCATGAAGTTTGCAAGAATGATACTTTTTAAAAAGAGAGTGATCTCTTCATATCCTTAGTATACTGTCTCTATACACAAATATAAGTCCAAATGTTGTAAGGGATTTATTGCAAGAGTTGAACCTAAATAATAATCATTACTTTGGGGCATGGATGAAGCAGCTGAAAGTACAATCTTAAATAATCTTTGGGTACCGCTAAAGGATAGGAAAACGGAGAATAAAAAGGGGATGCACATATAGGTTTAAATGGTAATTATTCTTGCAAGCTGACTTTCTAGCTTGAGTTTTTTTTACAACAATTAAAGTGATAAAAAATTGTGTTTTAATTTTCAAAAATGTTTGACAATTATTCAAAATATGCTAATATGATCTTAGGTTCAATATAAAAAACTAAGTTTACTATAATAAACTTAAAAAGGGGGTTAGAAAACGTATGGCTGAAAAATATTGGGTGCCAGCCATAGAGAAGGCAAGTCGAGTATTAAATGAAATTGCTCAAAATCCTAACCAACTAAGGTTGGTTGACATTTCAAAAAGTTTAAGCATTAATAAAAGTTCTTTGTTTTCTCTTCTTCATACATTAGAAGCATTAGGTTGGGTTACAAAGGAAAAAGGAGATGCTTATACACTAGGGCCTGCAATAGGCGCACTAAGTGCTGCTTATTTCAGCCAATTTAATATCCTTCAATCCTTTTACAAAGAAGCTGCTAGTTCAGTTGCGAAAATCAATGAACATATACAGTTAGGAATCCTTGAAGATGGAAATGTTGTCTACTTAGGAAAAATGGAAGGGGATTCAAGAGTTCGCCTTATTACGGATCCAGGCATGCGTTTCCCTGCATATGCTTCCGCCATTGGAAAAATGCAATTATCTCAATATACACATTCTGAATTGACGGCCATTTATCCTTCTGGTGAGCTGGAACCAAAAACACCATTTACGATGACAACCGTTGAAGATCTTTATCAAAATATTCAATTAGCAAAAAAGAATGGGTTTGCTATCGAGAATCAAGAGGCCTCAGAGGGTTTTCATTGTGTAGCAGCTCCAATCTATAATTATGAAAAAAAGATGATTGCTGCTGTGAGTTTTACAATCATGACGATTAACTGGGAGCAGAAAAAAGAAGAAGCGAAGGAGGAAATTCTGAACCTTTCTCATAGGTTGTCCAAGCATGCAGGCTACACTGTTCCAACAAATACAAAATAAAAAACGGAAAGGAGAATAAAAATGAGCAAACTTAGGTCAAAAATTATTGATATCAGGGCTTATGTCGTTGAAGGAGGAGGGGCAGATTACCACGACCAAGACCAGGACCATTGGATTGTCCAACAAATCGCAACACCGATGAGCATATACCCTGAGTATAAAAAAACACGTACAAGCTTTGGAATCAATGCTTTGAAAACCATAGTCGTAGAAGTAGAAGCGGATACAGGAGAAATCGGCTTTGGAATCTCAACGGGTGGATATCCTGCTGCATGGATTATTAAAAACCATCTAGACCGTTTTATTGTAGGTCAGCCAGTGGAAAATATCGAAAAAATGTGGGATCAAATGTACCGTTCTTCGATGTATTACGGAAGAAAAGGTCTTGTCATGAATGCGATATCAGCTGTTGATTTAGCACTGTGGGATTTGTTGGGCCGCGTTCGCAGTGAGCCGGTTTACTCGATGATAGGAGGAAAGGTAAGAGAGGAAATTGAGTTTTATGCGACAGGTCCTCGTCCGGATTTAGCGAAAGAAATGGGCTTTATCGGCGGGAAGATGACCTTAACATATGGTCAAGCAGATGGGGAGGAAGGGTTAAGAAGAAATATTGAACAGGCTGAAGCAATGCGGGAGCGTGTTGGTGAGGATTTCTGGCTGATGTGGGATTGCTGGATGGCATTAGATCTTCCATACGCTAAGAAACTGATGGCAAAATCAGAAGAGCTTGGTTTTAAGTGGGTTGAAGAATGCTTTAATCCTGAGGATTATTGGAGCTATCGCGAACTGAAAAAGAGTGCTGGCAATAAAATGATGGTCACGGGCGGGGAACATGATGCAGCACGGTATGGATTCAGAATGTTACTAGAGTTTTGTGATCTTGATATTATACAGCCGGATGTAGGCTGGTGCGGGGGCATTACCGAGTTAATTAAGATTGGTAATTTAGCTGAGAGCTTCGGAAAAATGGTCGTACCTCATGGAAGCGGAGTTTACAGCTATCACTACGTTATTACGAAAAACAACAGCCCATTTGCAGAATACTTAATGGTAAGCCCGGATGCCAAAAGTGTAGTACCTCAATATTATCCTCTCATAAAAGATGAACCAACACCTAAGAACGGCCGATTAAAGCTAAGTGATGCTCCGGGCTTCGGGGTCGAATTAAATAAAGAAGCAGGTCTTATCGAAATAACAAAGTCTTCAAATAAAATCCATTCTTAAAACTACTAATTAAAGGATGATGGTGATGGAAGCATCAAAAGAACTATTGACATCACTGGGGTTTCCAAGTGGTGATTTATATAATCTGCCTTCTTCTTGTAAGCGCTTCCCAGATGGGGCACAATATCGAATCGAAATTCCAAGCGTAGAAGGACCTCTAGCTCTCGAAGCCTTATTAGAAGAAAATGAGAGGCTTAAGGTTCCTATACACCGGGTTTCCCAAGGTAGTGGAATAATGATGTTAACCGATGATGAAATTACAAATATGTGTGATATGTGCTCCGAACAAGAGATGGAATTAAGCCTTTTCACTGGTCCGAGAGGAACCTTTGATATTAGTGCTCAGCCTTTTACGACTTCTGGAAAAGTTGTTGCTTTAAGACACGAAGGCATTGACCAGCTAGTTTATGCGATGGAGGATTTACAACGAGGAGCGCGGCTGGGATTAAGAGGTGCATTAGTGGCAGATGAGGGCCTTCTTTTATTAACAAAAGAAATGAAACATAAAGGTCTTCTTCCACAGAACTTCGTCATAAAGGTATCGGTTCAAATGATGGCTTCAAATCCTGTATCTATTAAATTGATGCAAGATATTGGAGCGGATACCTACAATGTCCCAACTGCACTGACTCTTCCCAAATTAGCAGCTATTCGGCAAGCAGTTGATATTCCAATAGATTTATATGTTGAAGTCCCTGATAACTTTGGCGGGTTTATTCGCCATTACGAAATTCCAGAGCTTATCCGTATATTGGCTCCTGTATACATCAAGTTCGGATTAAAAAATCATCCTGATGTGTATCCATCTGGTAAACATTTAGAAGCACTTAATATTGATCTATGCAAAGAAAGAGTACATCGCGCAGCCCTGGGTATGCAAATTATTGAGAAATACTGTCCAGATGCTGTTATATCAAAAAAAGGTGCTGAGGGGCTTGGGATCCCAGTAAATACTACAATGAAAAAAGTTCTTTAATTCGCTGGGTAACCGAGGAATTATTCGGGTAACGGTGCAAAAATCCGAGTAACGGTGCAATTAAAAATCTACTTCTGTGTGTCAGGATCTCTTGAGATAGGAGTTCAGAGTGTGACTAAATGCAATCGGCGATTCACCGATTGCATTTACTAAAAAGTCTCATAGAAAAAAGCGAATGTCAATTAAGGAGGGATTTCTATGACTGAGTCTACCCTAGAAAAGACTTCAAAGTGTTTGAATTTTATTAATGGAGAATGGGTGTCATCCGAAAAGGGGGGTGTATTAGAAAATATTAACCCAGCGAATGGGGAAATCATCTCCTATTTACAAAACTCAACAATAAACGATGTAAATCATGCAGTAGAATCTGCTAATAAGGCAAAAAAATCATGGCGGGAATTGTCTGGTGCAGTCCGAGGTGAGTATCTATATAAAATAGCAGGAGAATTAGAAAAGGCAAAGAATGATATTGCAACCATCATGACTCAAGAGATGGGAAAAACATATCCTGAGTCTCAAGGTGAAGTGCAGCGGGCGATTGATATTTTTAAATATTATGCAGGAGAAGGAGTGCGAAAAGTTGGGGATGTCGTGCCTTCGACAGCAAAAAATGCTCTTATGTTCACGACGAGAGCCCCATTAGGAACCGTAGCCGTCATCACTCCATGGAACTTCCCAATTGCAATTCCTGCATGGAAAATAGCACCGGCTTTCATTTACGGAAATACGGTTATTTTTAAGCCGGCACAAGAAGCATCATTTACGGCAACAAAATTAGTTGAATGCATGGAAAGAGCAAATCTGCCGAATGGAGTCATGAACCTTGTTCATGGATCAGGAAGTGTAGTAGGAAAGGAAATCTCAGAACACTCTGGTATTAATGGAATAACGTTTACCGGGTCAAATGCGGTTGGAAAAGCAATAGGGAAAGCAGCATTTGATAGAGGAACGAAATATCAACTGGAAATGGGCGGGAAAAATCCGATTATTGTTTTAGAAGATGCAGATATCCCTAGAGCTGTTCAAGCAACAATAAACGGGGGAATGAAATCTACTGGTCAGAAATGTACAGCGACTAGCAAAGTTTTTGTCCATGAACGAATCTATGAATCTTTTAAAAAGGAATTGCTGGAGGAGGTTGCTAAACTAATAGTTGGTAATGGTTTGGATTCGCAAACTTGGCTGGGCCCTTGTGCCAGCCAAAAACAAATGGAGTCTGTATTGTCCTATATACGAAAAGGAATAGAAGAAGGAGCAGACCTTATATATGGAGGGAACAGACTTTTAGAAGGCGATTATCGCTTTGGATATTACGTGGAGCCAGCAGTGTTTGAAAATGTTCGTTCTACGATGACGATTGCCCAGGAGGAGATATTTGGCCCTGTCATTGCTTTGACTAAATTTTCTTCATTCCGCGAAGCGATTGAACAAGCCAATGATGTCAAGTTTGGGTTAAGTGCTTCTATATTTACTGAAAATATAGGAAGTGTGATTCATTTTATTCAAGATATCGAGGTCGGGCTAATTCGTGTGAATGCTGAAACAGCCGGTGTGGAGTACCAGGTCCCGTTCGGCGGGATGAAGCAGTCAAGCTCACATTCCAGAGAGCAAGGCCAAGCAGCAATTGAATTTTTTACTTCTATAAAGACTGTATACATTCAAGAATAAAGAAATACGCTTGAGACTATTAAAAAATGAATGGGGAGAAAAGTCTATGATAGTAAAAAAGAGAGCATGGCTAGCCGTTATTTCACTAGTAATTGGGATGTTATTGGCAGGATGCGGTGCTGGAGAAAGTAAATCAACGAGTGGAGAAGGGGGTGCTGCAGCTTCCTATCCCGAAAGAAATATTGAAATTCTTGTAGGCCATGGAGCAGGCGGGGGAACAGACCAATTTGCAAGAGCTATTGCTAAGGAACTGGAAACAATCTTAGATACTAATATAAATATTGTGAATCAAGAAGGTGGAGCAGGAGTTGTAGCCCTCCAAAGTGCTTATAGTCAGCAGGCTGATGGATACACACTTGTGGCAGATTCAGCGTTTCCGATCACAACAGCTGCAGGTACAAATGAGCATGGTTTAGACAGCTTCACACCTATTGCCCGTGTGCAAAATGATACT
This sequence comes from Metabacillus arenae, assembly GCF_014773385.1. Taxonomy (GTDB): domain Bacteria; phylum Bacillota; class Bacilli; order Bacillales; family Bacillaceae; genus Metabacillus_D; species Metabacillus_D arenae. The sequence continues at coordinate 34,010 of NZ_JACXAI010000038.1, forward strand.
TATATTTTATGGGTTAAAAAAGGTTCGTTTAGTAACATCGAGGAATTTATAGCTGCTGCTAAAAAAAATCCCGGCAAACTAAAAATAGGCGGTACAGGTGCTCTCGGAATGGATGAAATCACAACAAGTCTGTTTGAAAAGGAAACAGGTGTTGATTTAAACTTTGTACCAATGAAAGGGTCTGGTGAAAATCATGCAGGATTATTGGGAGGGCATTTGGATGCAATTTTCGATGAGCCTGGACCAGCAAATTCTCTTTACGAAGGAGAAGAAGTAACCCCGCTGTTGGTGTTGTCTAAAGATAAGCTTGAGGCTTTTCCCAATGTACCAACATCAGTTGAAAAAGGCTGGGATTTAACGCTCGGAAATGAAAGGGGTTTCTTTATTAAAGAAGGAGCAGATCCAGCGATTGTTAAAAAGCTGGAAGATGCCATCAAAAAAGCTTCTGAAACAAAGGCATATAAAGAATATGAAAAAGCTTCATTTTTAGATTTGCGACCGGGTTGGATGAACAGAGAAGATTACAAGGCGGAATTAGAAAAAAACATAAAAATGTTTGAAGGGATCGTAAAGGAACTTCAATAATTACGGGTGAGGTGAGAGTACATGACGAAACAAAATTATATTCTCTCAGGATCGGTTTTAGCGTTTTCTATTGTCTTCCTGCTCCTTTCCCAAGGTATGGATCAGTCTCAATCAACTTATTCCATTGGGCCGTCTTTTTGGCCTAATGTGATTTTAATTAGCATGATCATTCTTTCGGTATGCTTAGCCTTAAGAACAAAGTTTTCAAAAAAGGAAATCATATTTGAAGATGATGAAGAGTTAATGGAGAAAGTAAGCGGAGAAGAAAAGGAAGTATCTAGTCTTGCTTCTGTGTTTGGTGTATCTATTGTCAGTAGTTTGTTTCTTTATTTAGTGGCTATACCTATATTAGGTTTTATTTTATCAACATTTTTGTACATTGCTGTGATTTCTTTTCTATTAGGTATTTCATCCTGGGGAAAGTCCATACTGTTATCTGTTATTGCCACTGTTCTAATCACGGCATTATTTATATCAGCTTTGGCCATTAACTTTCCTAGAGGGGTCGGGGTCTTTCGCTATTTAAGTTCATTGATCTATTAATCAGGGTCTTTTCTCTAAGATAGTTGCTTTCGATATATAAAAGATAATGTCTCCGAATACTGCAACTCTCACTTTCTACCTCCCGTCTCCGAGAGATAAAAGTATTCGAAAGGATAAATACTTATCAATCCCAGCTAAGATTACGAAACAGCTGTGAATAAAAAGCTCGGGGGTGTTTATGATGATGGAAGGGTTACTGGGCGGCTTATCAAGCGTATTACAGCCTGTTAATCTATTAATTTTAGTAGTTGCAACATTAATCGGGTTCTTAGGTGGAGCGATACCAGGTATTAGCGGGACGATGCTCGTTATAATTCTGTTGCCCATCACCTATACAATGGATCCTGCTGCCGCATTTCTCTTGCTAACTGCAATCTATGCTTCTTCAGTCTTTTCGGGTTCAATAAGTGCCATCTTGTTTCGAACTCCTGGAACTCCTGAAGCGATTGCAACTGTTTTTGATGGTTATCCTATGGCTCAAAAAGGGCAGGCAGGAACAGCTTTAGGAGTCAGTATATTTAGTTCAGCTATTGGAGGGTTAATAGGAACTATTTTCTTAATATTCTTAACCCCATTATTAGCACAATCTGCCTTGAAATTTTCTTCTCCGGAATACTTTGCATTAGCAGTGTTAGGCTTGACTGTCGTAGCCTCATTAAGTGGAGGCGATTTAATTAAAGGCTTAATTGCTGTTTTGATTGGATTATTTTTAGCAACATTTGGATTGGATGCGCTAACTGGTACAGAGAGGTTTACTTTTGGTGAGCCTGCTTTGCTATCCGGTATTGGGCTTATTCCAGTATTAATTGGATTGTTTGCAATCTCGGAATTTCTAAGAAAATCGAGGGAGCAGAATGTAGAACAAAAGTCATTTGGTAAAATTAAAACAAAGATTTTCGAAATAGAAATTTTTAAAAGGATTTATAAAGTGATTGCCCGATCCTCCTTGTTAGGTGTATTTATTGGGATTCTGCCAGGGGTGGGAGCAACTACAGCCTCTATATTAAGCTATAGTGAAGCGGTTCGTTGGTCTAAAAACAAAAAGGAATATGGGACAGGTATACCTGAAGGGGTTTCTGCACCTGAAACAGCTAATAATGCAGCAGCAGTCGGAGCAATGGTTCCTTTATTAGCTTTGGGTATTCCTGGAAGTGCAACCACAGCTGTTATTCTAGGGGCATTCATCCTTCACGGAATGCAGCCTGGTCCGATGCTTTTTAATACGAATAAAGAACTGATGTACACCATTTTTATCGGGATATTAGTAGCTAATTTATTGATTTTGATTTTATCAAAGCCCTTTATCCGTTTATTTTCAAAAATCACAGTCATTCCCTATCATATCATGGGACCGATTATCGTAATTCTGTGTACAATTGGGACATTTTCAGTTCGGAACTCTTATTTCGATGTCATGATCATGTTTCTTTTTGGAATTCTAGGTTACCTGTTTGAAAAAATTAAATTACCACTTGCTCCTATTATTTTAGGGTTAGTGCTGGGACCAATAGGCGAAGCAGAGTTTAGAAGATCACTAGAAATGTCTAGTGGTGACTATAGCGTATTTTTCACCCGACCTATAAGTGTTACGCTTTTAGCCATTGCTCTTATTGCATTGATTTTCCCTTTGATAAAGGCGAGGTTTAGGAAGAAAAACGATGAAAATACCGGGATTCCAACCTAAGGTATTATGGGAACCTTAAAATAAATATTGGAGGGATTATGTTGAGTAAAAAGCCTGTAATGGGATTGTTGTATGGAGATGCAACAGGAATTGGATCAGAATTGATAGCAAAAGCGATTCAAGATGAATCTGTTAGAGAAAAGGCACATTGGGTATTAATTGGTGATGAACGGATTTTTAAGCAAGGCAGTGAAATTGCGAATACCGAAATAAATTATAAATCGGTTAAGCATATATCTGAAATCGATCGGCATGCAAATAATGTTTATTTGCTGCATTATCCTTCTCTTTCACCTGAGGATTACGAGCTTGGGAACGTTTCAGCTTTAGCTGGAGCAGCTTCTGGTAAACTATTAACCTATGCTGTTGATTTAGCAAAGGACAAATTGCTGGATGGGATCGTATATGGTCCTTTAAATAAGGACGCCCTATATAAAGGCGGCTATTTATTTGAAGACGATATTCATTTATTAGCATCCCTCTTCGACTATAAATCGGGCTTCGGAGAAATTAATGTGATGGAAGACTTGTGGGTAACTCGTGCTACATCGCATATCCCTCTTAAGGATGTAGCTGAGAAAATAACAAAGGAACGAGTCATTGAAGTGATAAAATTTGCTGAACAAAATTTAAAAAGGGCAGGATTTGAGAACCCTGTAATTGCGGTATGTGCACTGAATCCTCATGCTGGTGACGGCGGCTTAATTGGAAAGGAAGAAATCGACATTATTCAACCAGCTATCGCAGAAGCTCGAGATCTAGGAATTCAAGTTGAAGGACCATACCCTTCTGATACAGTCTTTTTGAGGCTTCAAAAAGAACAAAGCTTCGACTGTTTACTCGCAATGTACCATGACCAGGCACAAACAGGAATGAAAATGCTTGGCTTCAATAAAGGGGTAACGGTAAATGGCGGTTTGCCAGTTGTGTTAGCTACTCCAGCCCATGGTACGGCACATGATATTGCTGGGAAAGGAACAGCGAACCCTGGAGCCACAATTCATGCTATGAAATTAGCTGTAAAGATGGTAAGTGAGAAATCGACACTGGCTAGATGATAGTGAAAAGGCGGGTTTTTAATTAGACTGTTTTCGTAAACTTTGAATGGGTCCTTGTTGATTTGGTTACTATAACAATCACTTGGGAAAAGAGCAGTCTGTCACCAAAAGAAGAGTATGATGCCCGCCGACACTTAAAAAGGAAAAACGGTCACCCAAAGCGGTCATTGTGCCCGTATACTCTTCTGATCAGAATATTAAAAAGTAGCAATTGCTTTGAATAGAGCCATTAATTAAATACTTATATGATGGAATGATTATACACCATAAAGGTTGCCGATTTTGAAAAGTAACCTGATTTGGTTTAAAGATTAATTTTTTCTCTAAGTAATTTAAGCAGAAACCGATCCTCTTATCAAAAAGTGAGAATCGGTTTTTTTTTGGAATTTCCTTAGGAAAACTATCCTATAACATCTTTCTCAATACAAAACCACACATCAAGGTAATCTGTTGTTCAATAAGATCCCAAAAAAATTAAACAAAACTTAAACAACGCTGGCCATCATTTTAAGCTTCAGTGGTTAGTATGGAAGCATGGTTGAAATTACTTCAATTCCTTTAAGAAATAGCTGCTTGAATGTTGATGAAAAGTAAAAACAAAAGGGTGTGTATGTTTAATGGATTCCAAAACAGTAATGAATTCAACTTCGTCTCAGATGGAGAAAAATGTTGGAATGGGTTTTAAAAGCTGGCCATCTTGGATTGGACGTATTGCCATCCTGTGGTCAGTCCTTTATGGGGCTATGCATCTCTATTGGCTGCTGGGAGGGGCGGGATATCCCTTTGATGCAAGCATGGACTTGTTTAGGGCAATGGTCACTTATCTGCCGGTTAAAGCAGCCAGTGCCGTGTTTGTGGTCCTTAGTATCCTGGGCATATTTATAGGTATCGCCATGCAGATGCCGAGGGTGAGGGTCTTTCCAAAGTGGTTGATCCTCACCTATGCTTGGGGGTTTGCTGTTTCGTTACTGCTCTTTATACCTGATATCAGCCTGATTATGGTGATGGCCTATGCATTTTTATTTAAATTTGACTTTAACTGGATGATGTTCAATCAAATTATTTGTATTATGGGTGCACTTGTTTGGAGCTTTACTGCTATTGCTTACCAGCGAACAACAAGTAATGCCTGCGAACATTGCGGTCGGACAGAAGACGGCAAAAAAATTCTGCTCGTTCAATGGGCTCGGCCAATTACGTATATCGCTGCGTTAGCTCCGCTCCCTTATGCACTTTCGCGATTTGCCTGGGCGCTGGGTATACCATTTGGTGTTGATCCAAAGTTCCTGGAGGATTTTTCAAGCGTAAATCCAACACACCATATTACAGAATGGGTATTTGGCTCTGTATGTATAGGCGGGGGTCTCCTAACGCTTGGATTGATTCAGAAGTGGGGGGAGGTATTTCCGAGCTGGTTTCCGATCATTGGCAGCAGGAGGGTGCCAATCCTGCTTGCTGTGATTCCTGCTTCTCTTGTAGCCATTGCAGTAACTGCTGCGGGTTTTGTCTTTACCTTCGCATTTTTTACCGTTACACTTGGGCTCATGCCAGTGGATAATATAATAGTAAGCCAAATCTGGGGTGCTGTTGGACCTATGGTTTTCTGGGTACCTTGGGGAGCGGCTCTCGGCCTAGCTGCCGTTGCTTACTATTATCGGCGCAGAGGGCAATGCGCCCATTGCAGAAGAAGTAACCCGGCATAAAAACCAATAATAGACGATTTTTCCAAAGTTAAAAGGAAAAATCGTCTTAATGTTATCATTAACTCCAGCTTGATAACTTGCTTTTATTATATAATCAGCGTTTAAGTTCTTTAAAGCGCTGCTCACCTGGATAATTGTACCGTCACGCTGAATAATGCACCGTGATCGAAATAATTGCATCGTTAACTGATTAATTGCACCGTAAGCAGTATAATTGCGCCATTATCGAAATAATTGCACCTAAAGAAAAAGGTTGGCTATTATAAAAAGAAATCAGCTAAGTTGCTGATTTCATCAATACCTAATTTCTTTTCTTCTTTTCCATTTCTTTGCGTATCGCTTTGTATTCCTCAAAATCCCACTTCGACAAAAATTCTTTTGCTGATGAATAGCCAGAATCATAGAGGAATGCGATTTCTTCGGTACTCAGATCAAAATCAGTAGCTGTGATCCCATCGGTCGGAATGAGAATCGTACGTTTTTTTGTTTCTTCGTTCATATGGCGGAGGTCATGAGCTTGAAGCATCGTTTTAAATATGTTTTTGAAAAGGTGAATGGGCGTTGGGATAACAGATCCCATGTTGATTTCTTCCTTTATAAATCGAAAACCGAATGTTGGAAAACGTGGTTCATCTGTATCAAATATCCAGATGGGAAAGTTGCTAAGCAATCCGCCATCTAGTATATAAGATTTGTGTGGAAGATTAGATTTCCAGATAACCGGCCGGAAGAAAAATGGCATTGAAGCACTCATCATGACAGCCTTTGAAATTTTTAAATCCTTTGGCGTCATTTCGTAGCGGTGCAAATCGTCAGGTAAAATAAGGATTTGGCCGTTTGAAATATCCGATGCGATAATTTTCAATTTTCCATCAGGAAGATCAGCAAACGTGTGAATGTTTTTTTTAGCAAGCATTGTGTCTACCCAAGCTTCCAAATAATCGTTTTTATAAATTCCTAGATGAATCATTAGTTCTAGAAAGCTGCCGATAAGAGGAATCCGATTCAAAATGGTCTTGCCACGAAATTTAGAGTAGTCCATTCCACCCAGGCTCTCGCTAATATCATGGCTTTTATAGCCGGCTGCTATTAGTGCCGCAATCACAGCCCCCGCCGAGGTTCCAGCTAATCTTTGCCACTCAACGTTTTTCTCCTCCATTGCTTGTATCGCTCCAGCAAAGGCAATTCCCCGTATCCCTCCGCCTTCAAAAACACCATCTGCCTTCAATATTGTCACCTCTTCGTCGATTTCTTCCTCTATAATTTCATAAAATTACAAAAAAGTCCTTCAATTTTATGTTAATTGAGTCATTTATCACCTTTTTATTAAGGTTGACGGGTAATTGGGAGGGGATGAGGCAGCGCAAAGGATGGCTATTTCTTTTCTCTAAAAGTGACAAGCAAAGAAATTTAAGTAGCCTTTGTAATGAAATAAACAGTCATTGTACGAGGTTTTACAACAAAAAAATTTAACATCTTAAACAGAAATACCACCGTTCCAAATGAAACGGTGGTAAAAGGTAGTTATTTAACTTTCAGGAGTGAACCTAATATATACCCGGGATAAAAAATCGTTACTTACGATTACAGAACAGTATAAGTTCTTTACGATTTTAACCCTAAGGTACAGACAACTGAGAAGGCATATTGTAGATGGCCAATTTCAAAACGCTCCAACAATATTGAGTTGTAAGTAAGTTGGTAAGTTGGAAAGAAAATAAGTTCTAATCTTTCTTCCACATTAATTTTGGAAATTTTAATAAGTGTCAGTACTATGACCTTTATGTTCTGCATCTTTAACGGCTTCATCAGTGTGCGCTGCGCCAAGCGGCCCATGATGATGGCTGCTGCCATGTTGCTTCAAACCTTCGGCGACACGGCGGCCGTAGTCCGGGTCAGCTTTCGTAAAATGCTCAATCATTTTTTCTTGAATAACGGAATTACAGGAAGATAAGCCATCGACAAGGTTACGAATTAACTCCTCCCGCTCAAAGTCATCAAAAGCCCGGTACGTTTCGCCAGCCTGCTTAAAATCATTTGTTCGGTCGATACTTTCCCGAACAAGTTGGCCTTCAATATGAGGCGTATACTCTTCTCCTGATTTTGGTGCCTCCTTTAACCCGTTTAATGATGAGGGTTCATAGTTTACATGCGGGTTCTGTCCTGGAGCTTGATCAACATAATAGGCCATTTGGCCATCCCGTTGATTGGTTGCAACATGTTTTTTAGGTGCATTAATCGGCAGCTGCAGGTAGTTTGCCCCGATGCGGTAACGCTGGGTATCCGAATAGGAGAGTGTTCGACCCTGAAGCATTTTGTCATCTGAGAAATCCAATCCGTCTACGAGAACTCCCGTGCCAAAGGCAGCTTGTTCAACCTCGGCAAAGTAATTTTCCGGGTTTTTATTCAAAACCATTCGGCCCACAGGCAACCACGGAATCTGTTCCTTAGGCCAAATTTTTGTGTCATCCAAAGGATCGAAATCAAGTTCAGGATGATCATCATCGCTCAAAATTTGAACGAAAAGCTCCCACTCTGGATATTCCCCACGCTCAATTGCTTCATATAAATCTTGTGTTGCATGATTAAAATTTTTGCCTTGAATTTCTTCTGCTTCAGCTTGAGTTAGGTTTTTGATTCCTTGCTTCGGCTCCCAGTGGTATTTGACAAGGACAGCCTTTCCCTCATTGTTAACCCACTTATATGTATTGACACCCGATCCTTGCATCTGGCGGTAGTTTGCCGGTATTCCCCATGGTGAGTATACAAAAGTAACCATATGGGTCGTTTCAGGTGAATTACTGCAGAAGTCAAAAAATCGCTCATTATCCTGAATATTTGTAACAGGATCAGGTTTGAATGCATGAATCATGTCTGGAAACTTAATAGCATCGCGAATGAAAAAGATTTTAAGATTGTTGCCAACCAGATCCCAGTTGCCCTCCTCTGTATAAAACTTGACAGCAAAGCCTCTTGGATCGCGCAATGTTTCGGGAGAATGTCCGCCGTGAATAACAGATGAAAAGCGAACAAATACAGGTGTTTTTTTACCTGCACCGTTAAATACCTTTGCACGTGTATATTTGGAAACCGGATTATCACCGACTTTTCCATATGTCTCAAAATATCCATGAGCCCCTGCCCCCCGTGCATGCACGACACGCTCAGGAACTCGTTCTCTGTCAAAGTGTGAAATTTTTTCAATGAAATGGTAGTTTTCGAGTGTAGCTGGTCCCCGATTTCCTACTGTGCGAATGTTTTGGTTGTACTTTACAGGATGTCCTTGACGCGTTGTAAGTGTGGACTCATCTTCACCTGCCGCCATTCGTTTATCTAAGGAATCCCCTGAACCTGCAGCTGAAATTCCATTTTCCATTGATTTTTTCTCATTATCCATTATTTATCCCCCTTGGGAAAATTGGTAATTATTGATTATACTTTCAAAAAGGGATAACATTTATTCTTACATATTTTCATTAAAAAGGATAAAAAGCTTTAAGTTATTTATTTCGTGACAATTGATGGATTTAATTTATTTAAACTCTTTAGGGAGTTGCCCTATGTATTTATTTATTATTGGTTCAGAAAGCAGTTTAATTTCATTAAAGTATTAAATAATTCACTGACGGTGCAATTAATGAGATAAGCGAGCAATTTCTCGTACCCATTAACTGTGCAATTGATCTGATTACAGTACAAAAGGATCAAACTAAAGAAAGGCTTCACCTATCAGGGAAGCCTTTTTAATTTTCTCTTGAGTTGAATTTAAAAATATTCTTTATAAGTGATAAAAAGAGCTATGATTGCTGCAATTGTATATAAAATAGCTGTATAAAAAGCAATCGATGGGGAGAATTTTTTCCCTTCATGATGCTGCAATCTAATACCTGTTTCCCCTTGCACCTTCATATCTAAATGCTTACTAGAAAAACCACCTTCTGAATTGAAAAAGTGAATAACGACTACACCGAATAATCCAACAGCAAATGAAAAATCAATAAATCCAACATCAAACACAGTTGTTATCAAATAGTTAATACCAAATAATACAATTAATGTGACAATAAAACTGATGAACTTTCTAATGGAAATCCCCTCCCTTTTGTACCATTTACGTATTGAGAACAGTAAAGTTTCAATTATAATTGGTTAGGTGAGAAAGAGAAGTCTAGATCCATTACAATCATCGATTTTTATATATCCCCTTTTTTTAAAAAAGTGAATGTTTAGGCAGCCTCCTTCTCCTTTTTCTCTTCTACCTTTAAAAAAACTCGATAACAAAGCCGGAAAATGCAGTATGCACATACGCTGAAGATGAACAAGAACGTAACAGGCCATAGATAAAGAAGACTAAGGGCAAGCCCAAGAATTAAAATCGCTAGTAAAGTAGTTGGAAAATAAGCGATTGAAAGTAAAAATGAGTTTCTAATAATCCCCTTCCAGCTCGTTTGATAATGAGTCATGACTGGAAATAAAAACATGGTTGTAAAGAGAAAAAGCGAAACGATTAATAAAAGAAGTGGAAGCAGAATGATTTGCAATGACTCCATCTGAACGATAAGCATATAGTCGGCATAAAATAAAGCGAAAAGTGACCCCCATATCAACCCAAAGAGAAGCCCTGGTTTTAAGTTTTCTTTAAAATAGTGAAAGAAGGGGCGAACGGCGCCGCCATCTTTATGAAGAACCCATCGTCTAATAACACTAAACATGGCTGCAGTTGCAGGGAAGATCGTAATAACAGGAATGCACATAATAAGCCAAATGACGTTTAGGATAAAGAAATTAGTCATGAAATCAAGTCTGTTGTAAAATTTACTATCAGTTGCCATCATATAGCCTCTCTTCCTTTTCTGAATATTCTTAAATAAAAAATACCATATCTTATCTAAAAATGATAGATTGCATGAAAGCCTTTACTTGAAGCGACAGCAGTTTATAATGAAAAAAGAAGACTAGTATATTAAAAGCAATTCATTTGGAGGATGGAAATGGATATTACTAAAGAAATATTCGGGGAAACAGATCAACAATCCGTTTATGCATTTACAATGAAAAATGATCATGGGATGGAAATAACTTGTTTGAATTATGGCTGCATTATTACGAAAATTCTCGCACCTGATTCTGAGGGCCGACTTGAAAACGTCGTTCTGGGCTTTGACTCTCTAGAAGAGTACAGGAATCATTCTCCTTACTTTGGAGCAGTAGTTGGGAGAGTAGCTGGAAGAATCAAAGGAGGCAGCTTTATAATAGAAGGCAGAAATTATGTTTTACCCAAAAATGAAAACGGTAACCATTTACATGGAGGTTTTAAAGGATTTAATAATGTTATATGGGAAGCAAAGGTTTTAGAGAAAGAGAACGAAGGCAGTGTGCAATTTACATACTTGAGTCCTGATGGAGAAGAAGGATATCCTGGCAATGTCCAAATAAGTGTCACTTATACCTTGACTAACACCAATGAATTGGTTATTTCTTATAAAGGAAAATCTGATCAGAAAACCTTATTGAACTTGACCAATCATACGTACTTCAATTTATCAGGCAATTTACGAAGGAAGATTACAGATCACTCCTTGAAAATCAAAAGCGACAGTATTTTGGAGCTGAATGAGCAGCTTTTACCTACCGGAGAGATAAAATCAGTAGAAGGGACCCCATTTAATTTTCAGCATGCCCGAATAGTAAGGGATGGAATCGAAAGTGATCATCCACAAATCTTGCTGGCAGGTAATGGATATGATCATCCATTTCTTTTAAATACCAATCATGATAAAGAAATCGTGCTTTGGGATGAGGAGAGCGGCCGTTCATTAACGATTGAAACAGATGAACCAGGTGTCGTCTTATACACTGGAAATCAGCTTGATGGGCATTTTAAAATTAGAGGGGTTTTATCCAATCCACACTTGGGGCTTTGCTTGGAAACCCAAGGACTACCCGATGCGATCCATCATCCTCATTTTCCTTCCATTATTTTGGATAAGGATGAGCAATATTCCTCTGTTACAACCTATCAGTTTGGTACATTATAATCTCAGAAAAAGCATCAAAAGGAGATCCCCTTTAATAGAGTATCTCCTTTTTTAAGTTTTAGCAGAATGAATGAACTACCGTTGTCCAGCTCCCTCGCCTAACCACTGACATAACGGATCACAAGACAACCAGGAAGGTCTTTTGAGAGGAGTGCTTTCACCCGTAGGCTCTTAGGCTCTTAACTATATCCCACACTTATTGTGTAATAAAATCCCGAGTCCATAGCTTTAGATGAAATCAGAAGGAAGGTGGAAGGTTATTTCCGACAGGCAGGTGTCCAGAAAAAGGTCCCCACACAAAGAAGAGCACCACGATCTGATGTCCTCGTGTGAGACTCACATCCTGTGGGCTCCAGGCTAATCCATTAGTGGGGGAAATTCATGTATTAATCTGCCGATGAGCCCAGCTCTTCATATATATATTGACCCCTATATGGCTTTTTCACATTTGAATCAAGGCTCATAATTCGGTTCATGAATTGCGTAACATTTGATATGTTTCTCCCTGTGTTTTTTTCCACGGTTGTCACTAGTTCTTTTCCGCTAATAGAAGCTGAATGGTTTTTTAATACTTTAATAGCCTCTTTTGTTAAGTCGGTATGATTTCGTTTACTGGATTGAACCAGAGGCAAATTGTTTGTTTTACTTGCAATGCCTTCAGATTTTTCTAAGTCCTTCTTGACTTCCGTCATTGCGGTTTGGGGCTTGGCAGTTACCGAAACTGCTGGCACTTCATCATCCAATTCTCTAATTCTATGAAAAATGAGATCTCTTTCTTTCTGAAATTCTTGAATAATCCGAAGCTCTAGGTCTTGAATTTGCTCCAATCTCATCTTCAAAGCGGCTCTTTCGTCAAACATATTATCCCTCCAATATATTATTCTTTAATTTACCTGAAAAGTAACTAAGCTTTCATGTTTCTCGCAATGTAGAAAAAAGGTCTAAAATGTAAATATTTTATAGACTTTCTCTCTATTAAACCCACTTTAAGGAAATTAATTCTCAAGTAGAATAAACGATTGACCTATGATTAGTGATTTTAAGAAGAGGGTATTGTAAGAGTAATAACTAGTTTATATTATAAACATTCTTCCGGTTTTTTGAAGAAGTATTATGACCTATTTGTGTTTTTACCACAATTGTTTAACAAAATTCTTGTATTTTTCAAACATTGTGATGATGAGTGGTCAAATGTAAAATTATGATTAAGATAATATTATCCAAATGGTAAGAAGAGTTTATAATATATGCTTTTTTAACTAAGGGGGTATATTTGCATGGAAGCGGTTACGAAGAATTTCTTTTTGTTTCTTTCTAAAAGTACACTATTAAATCGTGCCGCACAAAATTGGGGCGAGGGAATTGCGGCCGGGAAAATTATCGGCGGGTCTGATTTTCAAAGCTCCATTAAGTTTATTAAGGATCTAAATGATCAGGGCTTAGCCGTTACGGTTGATCATTTAGGAGAATTCGTCACGAACGCTTCGGTAGCGAAAGAAAGAACGGAAGAATGTATTGAAACGATTAAAATGATTGCTTCTGAAGGCTTGGATTCACAAGTTTCGTTAAAAATGACCTCATTGGGCTTAGATATTAACCATGAGCTTGTCTATGAAAATATGACGCGAATTTTAGAAGCCGCCGAAGAACAAGGTATTATGGTGACAATCGATATGGAAGACGAACAGCGTTGTCAAAAAACGCTTGATATATTTAAAGATTTTAAACAGAAATACAACAATATTAGTACAGTTTTACAAGCTTATTTATATCGAACAGAACAGGATATTGAGGACCTGAATCAATACAGCCCTTTTTTACGTCTTGTAAAAGGTGCTTATAATGAATCTCCTAAAGTGGCATTTCCTAATAAAGCGGATGTGGATGAAAATTATAAGAAAATAATCAAAGTCCATCTATTAAATGGAAATTACACGGCGGTGGCAACACATGATGATGCCATCATTGACTATACAAAAAAAATAGTAAAAGAGCATGACATTAGTCCAAACCAATTTGAGTTTCAAATGCTTTACGGGATGAGGTCAAAAACTCAAAAAGAATTAGTAGAGGAAGGCTATAAAATGCGCGTCTATGTTCCGTATGGGAATGACTGGTACGGCTACTTTATGAGACGGCTTGCGGAGCGGCCATCCAACATCGTTTTTGCCTTTAAAGGGATGACAAAAAAATAAAGATATTCGAACACTAGAAGCAATCAGCGTCTGGCTGATGTTTTTATAAATAAGACCAAAACATAACAAAAAGGAGTCGATCACAGTGACAACACCTTATAAACACGAGCCATTTACTGATTTTACTAATGAGGTAAACAAAACTGCCTTCAAAGAGGCGCTTGCCAAAGTGAACGAAACGATGGGACGGGATTACCCGCTTGTTATAAATGGTGAAAGAATCTCGACGGTAGAAAAAATTACTTCAATTAACCCGGCTAATAAGGAAGAAATCGTTGGGACTGTTTCAAAAGCAACACAAGAACATGCGGAAATGGCTATTCAAGCTGCTGCAGAAGCATTCGAAGAGTGGAGATATTCAAACCCGGAAGAAAGAGCGAATATCCTATTTCGAGCAGCTGCAATTGTCCGCCGCCAAAAACACGAATTTACGGCCCTTTTAGTGAAAGAGGCTGGTAAGCCATGGAAAGAAGCTGATGCCGACACAGCTGAAGCTATTGACTTTATGGAGTATTATGCCAGACAAATGATTGAACTAGCACAAGGGAAGCCAGTTAACAGCCGCGAGGGAGAAGTCAATAAATATATTTATACACCAACCGGTGTAACAGTTTCGATCCCGCCTTGGAATTTCTTATTTGCCATTATGGCCGGCATTACTGTTGCACCGATTGTCACAGGGAATACAGTCATATTGAAGCCGGCAAGTGCAACACCTGTTATTGCTGCGCGATTTGTTGAAGTTTTAGAAGAAGCTGGTTTACCTAAAGGTGTAGTAAACTTTGTACCTGGAAACGGCTCTGAGGTCGGCGACTATTTAGTAGACCATCCGAAAACGAGCATCATCACCTTTACAGGATCACGTGAAATTGGAACACGTATTTTTGAGCGGGCGGCGAAGGTTCAGCCAGGTCAACAGCATTTAAAACGTGTTATTGCGGAAATGGGCGGAAAAGACACAGTTGTCGTGGATAAAGATTGTGATATTGAGCTTGCCGCACAATCGATTTTCACATCTGCTTTCGGTTTTGCCGGACAAAAGTGCTCTGCAGGTTCTCGTGCTGTCGTCCATGAAGATGTATATGATCAAGTACTTCAGCGTGTGATTGAAATTACGGAAGATCAAGTTGTAGGCAATCCGGAAAAAGCTGAAACTTATATGGGGCCTGTTATCGACAAAGGTTCATTTGATAAAATAATGAGTTATATTGAAATCGGCAAAGAAGAAGGCCGGCTTGTAAGCGGCGGAAAAGGCGACGATTCAAAAGGCTACTTTATTGAACCAACCATTTTTGCCGATCTAGATCCAAACGCCCGCATCATGCAAGAAGAAATCTTTGGCCCAGTCGTAGCTTTTTCAAAAGCAGCGAACTTCGATGAGGCTCTTAAAATTGCAAACAATACAGAATATGGATTAACAGGTGCAGTGATTACGAGAAATCGAGAATACATTGAGCGTGCTAAGCACGAATTCCATGTAGGAAACCTATATTTTAATCGAAACTGCACAGGAGCCATTGTCGGCTATCACCCATTCGGCGGATTTAAAATGTCTGGCACGGATTCAAAAGCCGGCGGTCCTGACTATTTAACACTCCATATGCAAGCTAAAACGATTAGTGAGATGTATTAATTAATTGATAGAAAGCAGGGGTTTTATCTGCTTTCTATTTTTTTATAGTTTCATAAAGTTTAAGTAGATTAAAGTATTAATGCATTAAAGTAAGTTATCACTGTCCAGCTCCAGGCGCCATCGGCCCTTACGTCATAAGCCAATTAGTCAAAAAGGTTAGAGAACAACCTTTCTGCCGTCTCGTCTAATGCTTGTCGCTGATATAAGGGCGCCTTGCGCTTTTCGTTCTTAAAATTATTATTAAGACAATTCTCTAAGAAGAATATCTAACAAAGAAACTATACAATTAGCTGACGGCACAGTATGATAGGGGTAAAAACATGTAGGGGTAATACAATGAATGAGCTATTAGAACGAGTCTTTTCATTATCCGATATCAATCAAATCATTGATTATATTAGTACCGAGCTAAAAAAGCCAATCATTCTTGAAAGTGACCATTTCTTTTTATTAGCTTACAATTCCTATTATATTAACCATTTTGATTCAGCTAATCAACAGACGATATTTTCAAAGAAATGTCCTTTAAACATTTTTGAAAAATTTGTTGAAACAGGAATCATTGATCAGCTTAAAACTATACCCACCCCTTTTCGAATAAAGGAAATGAAGGAAATAGGCTTAAATCAGCGTGTTGTTGTGAGCGCAAAATATAAGGATACAATTATGGGTTATATTTGGATCCAGGAAATTGAAGAAAGGCTGACGGAAGAAGAGCTTGATTTCCTTTATCAAGCCTCCTTCCATGTCGGAAAAATCATTAATAAAAATAATAAATCGAAACAAAAAAAAGAGGAAGAAGTCGAGCATTTATTTAGAAAAGCGATTCATAACGGCTTTAAGAGTGAAAAGGAGCTAAAGTGGGAAGCTGCCCAGCTCGATGTTGTCCTGCCCTCTATTTACAGTGTGATGGTATTAAATGCCATTCATGCTGAAGAAGAGCTTGTCGAGGAACTAAAGGAAACAATCAGATCCTATCTAAACTTAAAAGATAATGTGAGTCATGTAGTGATTGACCAGTCAAATATCGTCATAATTGTTGGCTGCTATTCAACTAAGTACTCAACAGCCTCTGCAGCCATGCAAATCGTCCAAAATTTATTAACACATTTTGATTCTGATAGATATTCCAATATTTATATTGGAATTGGAAGCGAGTATAACCATTTATTATCGCTATACAATAGCTATAAAGAAGCGCTTGAAGTGGTAACTATTGCAGAAATGCTTGGCACACAGGAAAACGTTCCGTACGAATATGCCAGACTCGGCATCTTCCGCTATCTTGGAGCCATTAATGATCAAAATATTCAAACGAATTATGTAAATAAAAACTTAGAAATCTTAAAAGAAAAAGACAAGGAAAGTCAAACAGATTTAGTAAAAACCCTGGAAGTCTATTTATTAAACAACTGTAAACTTAAGCCAACTTCAGAGCAAATGTTTATTCACCCAAACACCTTAAACTATCGAATCAAGCAGATTCTTGAACTTACATCGATTGAATTCTCGGACTTTAATCAAAGATGTCAGCTTTTTGTTGATGTAATGTTAAATAAATGCCGGAAATAAACGAAGCGTCTGCGTAATAATGCGAATTTTTTCCAAAATGAAAGACCTTTCAATGGAAGGTCTTTTTGTCATAATATCAGAATGTATATGTTATTTCATTATTGGCGGTTTAATAACAATATATGTAATTTGTACACTACTTAGTTTTGATGATTTATGTCGAATAATCGATATTTTGAGATTTTCGAAGATAAGTCTGCCGATTTCGTAGATAAATTTCAGATTTCGAAGATATAAGGGGAAAAATCGAAGATAAGTAAACGATCGGTGGGTGATCAAGAGCAAAAAGCTATTTGTTATGGAATGAACAAAAAGAAATCGTTTGAAATATAGTCAAAATGAAGCGAGCACCCTAAAAAGTTAAAGAGTATAGAAAAAAAATCAGCTCTTTCGCTGTTTTCATTAATTCCCACCTCCGACCTCCCACCTTCAGAAAGACGCATAGCGTTTTTCTTATAAGATCAGAAAATTTAATTTAATTAAAGTATTAACGTGTTAAAGAGTGTTGTCGTTGTCTAGCTCCAGGCGCCATCGGCCCTTAGGTCATAAGCCAATCCGTCAAGAAGGTTAAAGAACAACCTTCATGCCGGCTCGTCTTATGCTTGTCGCCGAAGGATTAGCGCCTTGCGCTTTTCGTTCAAAGATAAGAAAGTATAAGTTTTTGTACCAAGTTTTCGTGTCTAGCTCCAGCGCCTAGCCCCTCGAGGTCATAAGCCACAAATGAATTGAAGGTAAAGAACACCTTCATTTCATTTGCGTCTTATGCTTGTCGGGGCTGAACAAGGCGCTTGCGCTTTTCTTAAGGGCCCAGCAGAGATAATACGTGACAACATAAAAGATCAACTGTAAAAGATAATCCCTACATGATAAATCAACGTATAAGTTTATATTTTTTTCATAGAATAGATATTTACTAGAAATAACAATGATTATAAAGTACGATCATATTATCAGATTTTTTCGGACGATTGATTGTGAAAGAGAAAGGTACCTGAGTTGAGATTTCTCTTTTTTCAAGTATAATCAAGAATCAGAAAGGTATTAAGGACGGAGAGTGTCATAGACGTGAAATTATTAACGATTGAAAATTTAGTTCGAAAGTTTTCATTGAAAGTATTGACTGGAGAAAATCAACTACAACAAACGATTACGCAATCACGGTCTCATCGTCCGGGTTTGGAATTCGTTGGTCACTTTGATTTTTTTCCAACTGAACGTGTTCAAATACTTGGAAGAAAAGAAATTACTTATTTGCATAAGTTAAGCATAGAGGAGCGTCAGATTCGAATAGGTAATATCGTCAAATACCACCCGCCTTGCTTTATTGTTACTGCCGGGCAGGAAGGGCTGACGTATTTGACTCAATATTGTGTAGAAGAGGGAATCCCGTTGTTATGTACAAACGAACCTCAAACGACTTCTGAATTTATTACGAAACTTGATGCTTATATGATAAAGACACTAGCTCCAGAAATCGCTATACACGGAGTGTGTGTCAATGTGTATGGAATGGGCATTTTACTTCGAGGAAAATCAGGTGTCGGCAAAAGCGAAACGGCACACACATTGATTGGCAGAGGCCACAGGCTGGTTGCTGATGATATCGTTGTGTTGAAAAAGCTCAGCCCACGGACCATTCTTGGTACTCATGATGGGAAAACGAAGGAATTTCTCGCCCTGCGAAGTGTCGGGCTGTTGAATGTGGTCCGCTTATATGGAAGAAAAGCTTTTCAAGATGAAACGAGGATTGCTCTTGATATTGAACTGACAAAATGGCAGAAAAATTCTCTTAATAATGAATTGGAGCACGAACCTACATTTACAGAATATATGGACGTTCAAATTCCTCATATTGAGATTCAGCTCCAGCCTGGTCGTGATGTGGCGGGGTTAATTGAAGCTGCCGCAAATAACTGGCTTCTGAAGCAGCAAGGATACAGTGCCGCAGAAGAGTTCATGAAACGGCTAGAATCTGATTCTAGCTGGTAATGATCCATTGTGTTAGTTCAAAAGCTGTAAAAGTCAAAAATAAATGATTGAAAGTTTTTTATAGAGTTGGAATATGTATTTTAAATTTTATCGTTGTGAATTTCTGCATCTATCACTAGATAAACAATACCTTTTGTGCGTCCTCATTTAAAAAAATTTTCATGACTCCGTATCGCAAACAACAATGATAAGTAAAGGAAAAAGTGTATTGGATTTGATAATCAAGCATTTTTATTATTCAGTTTGCTCTTCTGTTAAACATGAACTGTAAAGGTCAATTAAATATTCCGGCTTTCGTTTTGGCCAACAAATGATACCGCCTTCATATTCCATCTACTCATTTTCTTTATTCTTTTATATGATAATTATTAAAACGCTTTCAATAGAGGTGTTATCATATGAAGTGGAAGATTCTAATTAAAATTCTATTTTTTATTCTATTAGGATGCAGTGTATGTGTAATGCTTTTTTTCGGGAAAGAGACCTTTCACATCCAAGCTAAGCACGAAGCAGCACAAATAGACTATCGTTATCACTTTGTTCTTATCCCTGAAGAGGTAGATAACGAGTATTGGAGGTTGGTTGAGAGCGGAGCGAGAGATGCGGCTGAAAAATATAATATCTATTTGGAATATCTCGGCCCTTTTCAGGCGGATATGGATGAGCATATCAAGACATTTGACCTTGCAATAGCAAGCATGGTAGATGGGATAATGACTCAGGGCATAAGTGAGCTGGAGTTTACCCCTTTAATTAATAAGGCCATTGAAAAAGAGATACCGGTTGTTACGGTCGATACGGATGCCCCGCTTAGCAGGCGTCGTGTGTATATTGGGACAGATAATTATTATGCAGGATTTCTTGCTGGGGAGGCATTCTTGATTGATACAAAAGGGGAGCAGTATGTTGGAGTCATCACTGGCCGGCTTGATGCATCTCATCAAAAGCTGCGGGTAGAGGGGTTTAAGGATGCAGTGAAAAATGAGGAGCGTATTCACCTCATAGAGACTAGGGAATCCCATATTACGAAACTGGGCGCGGTCGAAGCAGCATATGAAATGGTGAAGGAGTTTCCGGAGATCAATGCTTTTTACGGGACTAGTGCGCTTGATGGTGCGGGAATTGCACAAGTTATGAAACGGTTGAATAAAGTGGATGAAACTTATCTAATGGCCTTTGATACTTTGCCTGAAACGATTGAATTGATTCAAGAGGGGACGATTGATGCTACGGTTGTGCAGCATCCTTATTTAATGGGATTTGAAGCAGTAGAAACACTTGTAAACCTTAAACAAGGGAAGAATATGGACAAGGTCCAGCATACAGAAACTACGATAGTACGTAAAAAGGATCTGCCTCTTGAGAATCCTGGCAGAACGGGGCAGCTTCGATGAAAACAATTCGAAATAAGCTTTTACTCTATTTCTTCGTATTTGTAGTTCTTTTTAATATAGTATCTGTTTCAATTTACTTTAGCTCAAGCCGGATGCTGAATGAATACAACAGAAGTTTTGAGCGATTCCTTTTGTTAAATGAAATATCTCAGCAAGCTGCATCAGTGTATGATGTAGTCAATGCCTATGTTGTAGAAAAAGATCAGTCATTTTTAAAAGAATTTCAGACATTAAAGCTCGAATTTCTGCAAAATAAGGAAAGCTTGGGTGAAAAGCTCGATGAAATAGATGAAATTCAATTAAAAAAATATCAAAATCTAATGAGTACGCTTATTACTGAGAGTGAATTAACGATGGGTTTTATGATTAGGGACGACTTGAATCAGTATACGTTTCACTTGAGGGAAACACGGAACACGTCTTCATATATTCAGGAATCAACGATCCAGCTAATTGATTTGGAGCTTTCTGAATATCAAGTATCTTATGAAGAAATGAAGAAGCGGAATGAAGCGTTTAAATGGTTCACTCTATTTTTGTTTATTTCAACTGTACTTTTGGCGGTTTTTTTAGCCCTTTGGTTTTCAAAAGGCATTACCCGTCCGATTCACAGGCTATCACAGGCTGCCCGTGAAATTTCTGTTGGTAAGCTTGATGGGCAAGAGGTTGTGGTGGAATCTAACGATGAAATGAAATTGCTGAGTGATACTTTCAATCACATGAGGCAGAATATTCGCGAGTTAATTGTGGAAATCAAGGAAAAGTCTGAGCTTGATCAATTGTTAAACGAATTGGAGCTTAAGCATTTGCAAAATCAAATCAATCCGCACTTTTTGTTTAATACATTAAACACAATTTCAAGAATGGCTTATTTGGAGGATGCGAAAGTATCATCACGGTTGATAGAGTCGGTTTCGACATTACTCAGATACAGCTTGGGAGATTTGAAAAAATCTGTGACGCTGAGGGAAGAAGTAAACGTGGTGAGAGAGTACTTTTATATTCAAAAAACCAGGTTTGCTGATCGGATTCAATTTGTCACTACCATTGATGAAGAGGGGTTGGATCTTAAGGTGCCGAGCTTGACTTTACAGCCGCTTATTGAAAATTCTTTTATTCATGGTGTCGAAAGCTATGAAGAGGGAGGTGTTATTACTCTTCGCGTTTCAGATCATGGAGATCATGTAAGTGTTGAGGTATCCGACAATGGTGTGGGCATGGGGAAACAAAAGATACAGAATTTGCTGTTAATGCAAGGGGATGAGGAGAACCATGTCGGACATTCGACTGGGATCGGGTTGAAAAATGTAATCAGAAGGCTGCAGTTATTTTATAAAAATGAGGATGTGGTTCATATTCTGTCAAAGCTGGGAGAGGGGACAACGATTACTCTTAGGCTGCCAAAAGGGGGAAACGCCAAATGATGGTCGTCATCGTGGATGATGAAATCCTAGAGAGAAAAGCTATGAAAAAATTTATCGAAGAAACCTTTTCAAACATACAGGTGGCCGGGGAAGCAGCGAACGGCCGTATTGCGATTGAGCTGGCCGCTTCTCTTCAGCCTGATGTGATGATAATGGATATAAAAATGCCTGGGATCGATGGGTTAGAGGCCATTCGATTGATCCGTAAAGATTACCCTGAAATAAAATTTATAATGGTTTCCGCCTATGAATCATTCGATTATGCAAAGGAAGCGATGAAAGAAGGGGTAAAGGAGTATATCCTAAAGCCGAGTCGGAAACAGGAGACGATTGAGGCCTTATTGCGTGTTCAAAAAGAAATTGAGCAAGAACATGCGGAAAAGGATGTTCAATCGGAAAGTTCTAACCTGCTGAAACAGCATTTTTTCATGAAAGCGATCAATAGTCATGAAGGAGAAGAGTTGGATTATCTGAAGGACAGGCTTTTTCCGAACATGGAGGAAGGTTTATTTATTGTGATGGACGGTGTATTTGAACTGAAGGAGGTAATCGCCACACTTCAAATGTTTACAGAGTGGGATTTTTTAATTGAAAAAATAAGGGGAGAGATCACAGTTTTATTTATTTTAAAATGGAATGGGCCCGATTTAAAAGCTGAAATCTTAAATTTAGCGCGGAAGCTCTGTATCCATTGGAAGGAAGAAGTGCGGATTGGAATAGGTTTTCCAGTAAGTCAAGTTAGAGAGCTTAAAAAATCGTACCAGCAGGCATTCAAAGCATATAATCAATTGAAAAATCAGGAAGGAAAAATTGAATATGGATTTCCTGTGACAGAAACAAAAGGAAAACCCTCATTGGAACATCTTTTACGTGAATCATTATTAAGGGGAGATAGTGAAAAAGTAGTTTTTGAGGCTGAAGCCTATTTTGCAGAAGTTGACCCTGATTCTTCCTCTGTTATGGACAGTGGATTTTTGATCAAACGCAAGCTGGAGGAAATTGGGGTAATGATAGATTTCAAGCCTCTAACGTCTATTAAAGGAAAAGCGGAGTGGGTGGAATTTCTTCGGGTTTGTACGGTGGCTGTTATGGAATTCCGCGAAAGTGAGCATCATGTCCATCGCGCAAAAGAATATATTAATCAGCATTACCAAGGCTCAATATCACTTGAAGAGGTGGCCGCGTTAGTGGAGTTAAGTCCTACCTATTTTACTAAGCTGTTTAAAGAAGAAACGGGTCAGACCTTTATTGATTATTTAACAGAAATAAGGATGAACAAGGCAAAGGAACTTTTGCAGACAAGAGAGTACAGCTTGAAAGAAATTACGTATTTAGTCGGCTACAAGGATCCTAATTATTTTAGCAGAGTGTTTAAAAAAGTGGTGGGATGTGCACCAAAGCGGTTTTTGTAATAGAAATTTTTTTGCAAAATTGGGCGGAATTATATTAAGTTATTTAATAATGTCTCTCCACCATTGTTTGTGAAACACACAGAATTCTGACAATAAGATAGCTAGATTGGTACCTGCTCAAACTCTCTCCTTCTTCATCTTACAGA
>NZ_JACXAI010000039.1 GCF_014773385.1 Metabacillus arenae
CTCCTAATGTTTGTTGTGGTAACTAACATTATTGCCAGGAATTCGTTCGTGTTTTCCTATTTTTGTGCTATTTTCACAAAAAGTGATGATGAATCATAATCAATAACTCCGCTTTGGAAGGTAGAACGCACATATTCAAATTCCCCAAAGCTGCTTAGTATAATAATTTCAATATGAGGATATTTAGATTTCACAATTTTAGTTAATTGTTCTCCGTCCATAATTGGCATTACAATATCCGTCAAGATGATGTGAGGATTAGTAGATTCGATTAGTTCAAGTGCTTCCTGACCATTAGAGGCCTCACCGACAATCTGAAAGCCTTCCTCTTCCCAATTTATATAATGCTTAATGCCTTGTCTTATTAATATTTCATCATCTGCAATAATTGTTCTGCACAGTTCATTGTTTTCCAACGCTACCCCCCCAAACGATGACAATTTACAATATCATAATATTTTTCTCAAATCTGTCATTATCTTAATATTATGATATCTTTAAAACTTCTTTTCAACAATGCTAAGAATTGGTAATTTTACCTAATTGTAGAGATCTCCTGATGTTTTAAAAAAATTACATTTGTATATAAACAAAAAAAACCCCCAGCTAAAGGAAGTTATGTATATTAAATTTGAGATTCCTCGTTATACTTTTTAAAAATTTCTATTAAAAAGCTTGATAAAATTTTTCTATCTGTTTAGATAATCCTTTTTTCGATAGACTTTAATCAGATTGTAATTTTTATTGAGTTTAAATTCGGTGATTGAATAGTTATTTTTTCTTTAGCAATATTCACATATGGTTTATTGTTCCATTTATCTTCATAGGTATTACTCCCCGGTTCGCCAAAAACAGCACTTACTAGCCAGCTTGTGCCAAAAGTGTTTCTTATAACTCAAATAAATTAGGTAAAAATAAACTTATTTGCGGAATATAAGTAATTAACAGCAAGATAAAAACTATCGCTGCGTAGAAAGGTATTAATGGTTTTAATACTTGCTCAATCTTTACCTTACCTACACTGGCTCCAACGAATAAACCAGTTCCAACAGGAGGTGTTATTGTTCCAATACATAGATTAAAGACAAAGAAAAGTCCGAAATGTACGGGATCTACACCGACATTTTGTGCAATTGGCAAAAAGATTGGTGTAAAGATTAAAATAGCAGGTGCAATATCCATAAAAGTACCAATAATTAATAAAATGATCGTTAAAATTAATAGAATAATGATTTTATTGTCTGAAATTCCTAAGATAAGATTGCTTAAAGCCTCTGGTATTCCAGTTAATGCCATAACAAACGCCATACCTGATGAAGCGGCAATCAAAAACATGATGATTCCTGTCATTTCAACTGCTTGTACTAAAACACCCGGCAATTGTTTAATCGAGATTGACTTATAAAAGACGAGAGCAAGAAATAAGGAATACACGACACATACTGCTGAAGCCTCTATTGCTGTAAAAATACCAGTTAGTATTCCTCCGATGATAATAACAATCAACAGCAAACTAGGAATTGCTTCAATAATTATTTTTTTAGCTTCTTTAGCAGGGACTTTTGATGTTGTAGGATAGTTTCTTTTTTTGGCAATTAAATACGTAACTACCATCACAGCTAAACTCCATAATATTCCAACAACATAACCACCCATAAATAAAGCGGCAATAGATGTTCCTCCACTTACTAAAGAATAAATGATAAATGCTGAACTAGGGGGTATTAGCATTCCAGTTGGAGCCGATGCAATATTTACAGCTGCTGAAAATGTGTTATCATAACCTTCTTTTTTTTGCAAAGGAACCATCACTCCGCCAATAGCTGTAGAGGCAGCAATCGCAGAGCCTGAAATAGATCCAAAAAACATATTTCCAATAACATTCGTATGTGCCAATGAACCTGGAATTCTGCCTCCAAGCAATTTAGCTAAATTCACCAGTTTAATCGCTATTCCACCATTATTCATTACGATTCCGGATAAAATGAAAAATGGCACAGCTAATAGCGAAAAGCTATTTATACTAGATATCATTTTTTGAGCTGATGTGAAAACGGATACATCAAAGGGTAACACGATTAATACGGTAGCTAAGGAAGCAGTTGCTATACTAATCGCAATTGGTATCCCTATTACCATTAATAAGAAAAATACGCCGATTAAAATTAAACTTGCTTGTAAGACCATAGGGCTCCCACCTGCTTTGATTTATTTTACATTTCTTTTTTTACAATATCGTTAGAAATTGGTTTTTTCTTCCTCATCCCTTGGGAATATAGCATTTTCTTGTCATTCATTAATTGAATTAAATGAATAGAACTATAAAAAATAATAAATATCCCAGATACAGGCAACGCTAAATATACTAATCCCATCGGTAAGTTTAAAGCCGGAGAAATCTGATTCATTGTAATCGAAACAGCTTTTCCACCTCCATATACCATAATAAAACTTGAGAATAATAGAAAAATAATTTGGATAGCAATATCAAGTTTAATCCGAGAGTTTTCTGTCATGCGATCTCTTAAAAACGTAATGGCAATATGTTGATTTTTTCCTACAATATAAGCAGCAGCTAACATCGCCAGCCATATCAAACTAAATCTTAGGAACTCTTCAGTAACTGTACTTGGATTATTTAATATATACCGCCTTAAAACCTGCCAGCTTGCAACCGCTACCATAATCATAAATAATGTACAGGTAAGAAATTCAATCAATTTATCAGTATATTTCTTCAAGCGCATCATCATTCTGCCTCCTCTCATTTATTTTCTTTCATGTTTACAATCTCTTCATAGATTTCTTTTAAACCATCCTTATTTTTAAACTCTTCATGCAAGGGCTGTACTGCTTCTTGAAATGGTTTTTTATCGACTTGATTAAAAACAACTCCAAATTCTTTTTCAGATTTTTCCCTTGCTTCATCAATCGCTTTCTGAAAAACTACCTTTTCAAATTCAGTTGATTCTTTTGCAGCTTCATAAACTGCTTGTCTCTGATCTTCCGTTAAACGATCCAATGTTTCTTTGTTAATAATCAAGATATCTGGTACTCTGGTATGTTCATCATATGAATAATACTTTGTCACTTCTGCATGGCCTGCTTCCGTCAAAGCAAACTCATTATTTTCTGCTCCATCTAGAATACCTTGCTGCAATGAAGTATAAACTTCGCCGCTATCCATAGGTGTCGGTGAGCCTCCTAATAATTGAACCATTTTTATCGCTGTCTGGCTTTGCATGACTCTAATTTTCATCCCTTTTAAATCACTTGGTTTTTCTATCGGTTTATTAGTTGTATAAAAACTTCTTTGGCCTGAATCATAGTATGTTAAACCTACAAAACCTAGTTTTTCAGTAGAGTTATAGATCGGTTGGACAATATCACTGTCCATTACATTATAAAAATGTGTTTTATCATCGAATAAATAAGGAAGGCCGAATATAGAATATTTTTCTGAAAAGCTTTCGAGTGCAGATCCACTTACTTTTGTTAGATCAACCGCCCCAGTCTGGGTTAATTCTACAAGTTCTCTTTCTCCCCCTAATTGACTATCTGGAAAATAATCAACGGTAACTTCTCCATTCGTTTTTTCAGATAATAATTCTCCAAACTTAGCCATTGCGTCTTTAACTGGTTGACTATTACTCGCGTAAGCAAATCGTAAAACGATTTTTTCGTCCCCTTGATTGCTGCATCCGGTATACAAGAGGAGAGAAAACAAGCTTATGAGTAATATAAAAAAAATTCTTTTCATTCAAATTTCCTCCAATTACATTTCCACAAAATATAGAGTTAACGTTGGAATTTTAAGTGAAACTATTCAGATACTTTCTGAATAGTTTCCAACAAACTAATGAATAGAATGAAAACTTTTTTTGATTATTGCTTCTAAAGATATCTATTTTATTCATGTAAATATAAAAGTTAATCATTCTTAAATATAGGAATGTAAAAATTCTGATAGACAAAGAACTGCCAATGATTGTCCATAAGGCATTGTAGTGGTTTTAATTTCTTTATAGAAATCTAAGCTATCTCCCATTCCTGTCCCAACTGAAACTTTCTGCAAAGCCCCATCTTCGCTGATTTCTTTTATAATCCCTTGAATTCCTTTATATGCTACTTCCATATATTCTTGCCCTATATAACGTTTATGAACAGACTTTAAAATACCATATGCAAATCCTGCTGTTGCTGAAGCTTCAAGATAAGATGTTTTGTCATTTATTAATGTATGCCATAAACCGCTTACATCTTGGTATTCAGCTAAAGCTTCCACCTGTCTGTTTAATGTATCAAGCAGGAAATCTCTAAAGAAATCTCCTTCTTTTAAGTCTAAAATCTCAATCATTTCAGGAATGGCTATTGTAATCCAACAGTTCCCCCTTCCCCAAAGAGCTCCTGCATAATTGTGGTTTTCTTCAAATGTCCAGCCATGGAACCACAATCCTGTTTTTCTGTCACTTAAATATTTGATATGAATTAAGAATTGTTTTTTTGCTTCTTCTATATATTCAGGTTTATTAAAGACCTTACCTATTTTAGCTAACGGTAATACGGTCATCATCAATGTGTCATCCCAAAGTTGATTTTTATTTTCAGGACCGTATGTCATATGCTGTAATCCATTTTCTTTCGTACGCGGCATCTCATACATTACCCACTTGGCCCAATTTTCAAGGTAAGGGATAAATGTCTTATCATTTGTTTCCTCATATAAAAAAGCTAATGTTAAAAGTGGAGCCATTGTGTTTACATTTTTTGGCGGAACACCTTCTTCGAATCTGTTCTTAAACCAATTTGTGATAATATTTAAAGCCTTTTCATTATTTGTCAGCCGCCAATATTTAAATATTCCATATAAACCAACACCTTGAGGCCAGTTCCAAACATTCCAACTCTTATCATCGACAACTAAACCATCGAAATTTAATAAAAACTCTCCGGTATCATCTTTAATTTGTGAAAGGTTATTCATTAGCAGATCTATATAATTAATTACTTTATTTTTTTCGATAAATACTTCATTCATTGTCATTTTATTACCTCCAAATAAACTCAATCTTTCATAAGCAGCGTTTTTACCTTCATCCCCCGCTTGTTGGTTAGATTACTCCCACAGGAAATGGGTCACGTATCGCTTTTATTAAAACAATTGCCTTTTAGATAGCACCGCTTTCTCATACTCCTTCACATCTTTTAACCAAGTCTCCTTGACTGGAACACCCATTTGATCACAGTAGTAATCCCAAATTGCGCCAAAAGGATATGTTTTAAACTCCTCGATTAATGCGAGTCTTTCTGTGAAATTACCTTCTTCTTGTAATTGTTTTAAATGATTATTTGGAACAAGCATTGCATACAGTAACGATTTAATCATATTTCGAGTTCCGATTGTCCATGCTGCGACCCGATTAATACTTGCATCAAAGAAGTCCAGACCGATCATGACTTTATCTAATGCCTCATTACGAACGATTTCAAGGGCGATTTCTTTTAACTCATCATCTAATGTGACAACATGGTCGCTATCCCACCGAACGGGTCTTGATACGTGTAATGCTAGTTTGTCACTGTATAGAAGCATTGAAGAAATTTTATTAGACACCATTTCTGTTGGATGGTAATGGCCAGTATCTAGTAAACAAAGCTTGTTGTTTGTTAATGCATAGCCCAAATAAAATTCATGTGAGCCGACAACATATGATTCAGAGCCAATTCCGAATAATTTACTTTCGACTGCATCAATATTGTATTGTTCATCAATTTCCTCTTCAAAAATTTTATCCAGAGATTCTTTTAATCGTACTCTTGGTGTTAAACGATCGCTTGGCACATCTTTATATCCATCGGGAATCCAAATGTTTGTTAATGCAGGTGTACCTAATTCTTTTCCAAAGTACTCAGCAATTTTACGGCTTGCCTTGCAATGGTTAATCCAAAACTCTCTAACTTCTGGATCAGGATGTGATAATGTCAGGCCATCTGCTGCTTTTTCATGAGAAAACAATGTTGGATTAAAATCAAGGCCTAAGCCGTTTTCTTTTGCCCAGTTTACCCAGTTTTCAAAATGCTTAGATTCAATTTGGTCTCTTTCAACCACTTCCCCGTTTGTTTCCGCATAGATAGCATGTAGATTAACTCTGTGGGTACCTGGGATCAGCGAAAGCGCTTTTTCTAAATCACTTCTTAATTCTTCGGGTGTTGTGGCTCTGCCGGGATAGTTTCCGGTTACATCGATTCCACCAGATAATTCTCCTTTGTTCATTTCAAAGCCGCCAATATCATCTCCTTGCCAGCAATGAATGGAGATAGGTATTTGTTTTAACTGCTCTATTACCTTTTCAACATCAATGCCCCATTTAGCATATTCTTTTTTTGCTGATTCATAGCTTTCTTTGATCGACATATCTTTCATCCTTTCTGAAATGATTGTTGATAGGTTTTTACTTCAAATGAATCTTTAATGATTGCTCTAGCTTGGGTAATATCTTCTATTTCTCCAAGTGCCATAAGCTGTGACACAATATTTCCGATTGCAGTAGCTTCAATTGGCCCTGCACAAACCTCTTTACCGGTACGATCTGCTATTAATTGATTTAGCATTTCATTTTGACAGCCGCCGCCAATAACATTCACCTTAGGGAATTTCTTTTCAAAGATTTCTTCAATCTCATTAATGGCACGAATATAGCTGTCTGCTAAACTATCGTATACACATTTAGCCATTTGTCCAGGTGTCTGTGGCACCTGTTGATGTGTCTCTTTACAATATCCCTGAATTTCTTTAATCATATTATTAGGTTTCAAGAAACGATCATCATCAACATTCACAATTGAATTAAACTCTTTTTCATCACGAGCTAGCCCAACTAGTTCAGAAAATGAAAATTTGTCATCATAATTCCTTTTTACTTCTTGAATCATCCAAAGACCCATAATATTTTTCAAAAAACGGAAACGGTAATCGATTCCACCTTCATTTGTAAAATTGTATTCGAGAGCTTTTGGGACACAAATCGGAAAGCGATTTTCTACGCCAATTAATGACCATGTACCAGAGCTGATATAAATTGTATCCTCTATTTCCGGTACAGATATTACAGCTGATCCAGTATCGTGTGTCGCAGGCAATACAACCTTCATACCAAATCCAAATTCGCTTACAAGCTCTTCAGAAAGAGTTCCTAAAACCGTTTTTGGTGGTTTTATATCCTGAAACATCTCTTTATTTATTCCTAATTGATCCAGGATTTCATGATCCCAATTTTTCGTAAATGCATTCACAAGCTGAGTTGATGTTGCATTTGTGTATTCATTTGCTTTTTTACCAGTAAGTAAAAAGTTCAAATACTCTGGAATCATAAGAAACGCTTTCGCTTTTTCAAGAACATCTGGAGATTTTTGTTTTAGAGCAAAAAGTTGATAAATAGTATTGAATTTTTGAAATTGAATCCCTGTTTCTAAATAAAGCTTTTCTTTTGGAATGATGTTAAAAACCTTTTCCATCATTCCATCTGTTCTAGGATCACGATATGCCACCGCGTTTGATAAAGGGTTGTTATTTTCATCTAGTAAGACAAAATCGACTGCCCATGTATCGACTCCAATACTTTCTGGCTTTACCTCTAGCTCTTTGCATTTATTTATTCCTATTTTTATTTCATGGAATAGCTTTTCAATATCCCAACAATATTGCTCTCCTTTTTGAACAATATTGTTATCGAATCGATGTATTTCGGTTAATTTTAGCTTTCCTTTTTCGAGATGCCCAAGTATCAATCTTCCACTTGATGCTCCTATATCTACCGCTAAACAATATTTACTCATTTTCGTCACCTTCTTAATTGAAAACGCTTCCTTATAAAACATAATAGAACAAAAGATAAGAAGATCCTATATCGTTATTCAACAATTTTATTGTCCTTATTTGCTCTTCATTCATATGTTAGCAATTAAAAAAGCCACTATTTTCCTTTAGAAAAATAGCGGCTTATCCTTTAATTATATGCTCTCTAAATTCCTTCGGTGTACAACCAAATTTGCCTTTAAATACACGATAAAAGTAGCTTATATTTTCATACCCAACCTGCTCAATAATTGAAGCGATTGGTAATGTTGTAATTTCTAATAATTCCTTTGCGACGCTTAGTCTTTTCTCCTGAAGCAATTCTTTAAATGTAAAATTAGTCGCCTTCTTTATGTGCTTACTTAAAACATAATGAGGCTGGTTTAGTTTTTCAGCTAAATAATTTAATGTGGCATGTTGATATTGCTCTTCAATATATTTCAATGATTCTATAATGGTTTGATGTTTAAGTGAATCTTCTTTTGACTTCACTTTATCAGAATGTTTAATGAGTTCGATCAATAATATGCCCATATATAATTTTATTGTGGGTTCAGATAACATGGATGGTTCCATAATTTCTTTAATAATCCTACCGATTAACTCTTGAATATTTTTTACTTCTGAAACAGCGAAATAGAGATATTGACCACTTTTTGTTTGATTAAACAAGCTGTTTATTAAGAAATTACTAATTAAATTTTCCTTTGTTAAATATGAAAAGATAAATGAAAAAAATTCTGGCCGAATGATAAAATTAATGATAATGTCTTCTTCACCGCAAGCCTCCAGCTCATGCTCAATGTGCTGGTTTAAAAATAGAAGATCTCCTTTTTTCAAAGTAATCCGGTCAATTCCAACTGTTTGATTCAGCTTCCCGTTATAAACATAATTCACTTCAATATAATTATGTTTGTGCTTAGGAAAGTCAACAAATCTTGTATGCTTACGGACCATAATCATTTTATTGTTGTTAAGAAATTTTTCACTTTCAACGATAAAGTGTTCCTGGCTTGTATATAGTTCTTTATTTACTTTATTCCTTTGGTGAAGCAGCATTTTTTCCTCTTCATTTAACTGCAGCAATTCTTGTAATAAGTCAGAATTCATCTCGATCCCTCATTTTGCTTCGCTAAAAAAATACAATAGGGTATACAACTAAACTTCTATTTACTGATTAACTGCAACAGTTCTGATTTCGACACCTTTTTTCTCTATTGCTTTACAATATGATCCTGCAATTTTCGAATCTGTTATAACACTAATCACTTGTTGGATATCCGTAATATAAGCAAACGTGCGGACTCCAAACTTAGTAGAGTCAGCCATGAGGATTGTTTGGTCTGCTATCTCCATCATTTGTCTTTTCAATAATGCTTGCCATTCATTTGAGTCGCTTAATCCTCCTTCAAGGTGTACTCCTTTACAGGAAATAAACGCTTTGTTTACATGATACATTTTCAGTGATCTTTCGGCTAAAGGTCCAACATATGAAAGGGATTTTGGCAAGAGCATACCGCCTGTTGAAATGACTTTTATCTGTTCTTTTTTGCTAAGTTCTATAGCAACCTTTATTGAATTCGTTATGACAGTTAAGGGGAGATTAGGCAATTCCTTTGCCATATACCATGCTGTTGTACTGGCATCCAAAACAATTTGATCTCCAGTCTTAATCAGTTTTATGGCTTCTAAGGCAATAGCTTTCTTTTCGAAAGAATTTGTTATTTCTCTTTCTTCATAAGAAATCTCCGATTGCTCTTCCTGGATACTAACAACCCCGCCATGACTTCGGCGCAGTAAATTCTCTTTTTCTAATTTCTCGAGATCACGTCGAATGGTTTCTTCAGTTACTTTAAATTTCTTACTTAATTCTGTTACTCGCACACTTCGTTTTTCGTTAACAACTTCAACGATTTTTCGACGTCTTTCTGCTACAAGCATTTGAATCTTATCCTCCTACTCACAAATAAAGAAATGTAAAATATATGAGATTTAAGCTTACATGATAAAAGAGAAAGCTCTTCCGCGTGTATACTCTATATTATTATGACATAGAACACCATTAACGGAATTACACTTCATCAACTAAAACGTTTACATCTTATTAGAAAGAAGTGTTAGTATCTCTATTATAAAGTAAGGTGCAATAAAGTGAAACTTCCATCAGCGGGTGTCTTCTTCACCCACTGATGGTTAACCTGTACTAAACGGACCTAAACGGGATAACGATCTTCTCCTATTACCCTTATTTATACGATATTATCTAGTAAATGCTGCTGGAACACCACCATCAACTGTTAACATGCAGCCTGTAGTTCGATCTGATTTAGATGAAGCAAAGAATAAAATGGATTGTGCGATATCTTTTGGATAGATATTTACTAATAATGTCGTACGTTTACGATAGTGCTCTTCTAATTGATCTGGATGAATACCGTATGCTGCTGCACGTTCTTCTCTCCAGCTTGACCCCCAAATGGCTGATCCTTGAAGGACGGCATCTGGAAGTACTGAGTTGACCCGAATCCCGAACGCTCCACCTTCTGCTGCGATACATCTTGCAAGATGAGTTTCCATCGCTTTTACAGAGCTGTAGGCTGCTGCATTTTTACCAGCATATACAGAGTTTTTAGAGCCAATAAACACCATATTTCCGCCAACGCCTTGTGTTTTCATTTGTTTGAACGCTTCACGGGCAACTAGGAAATAACCTGTTCCAAGAACGTTCATGTTAAGGTTCCATTCTTTTAAAGAGGTTTCATCAAATGGACTAGATGTCGCAAGGCCGGCATTGTTTACGATAATATCAACGCCTCCATAGGTTAATGCTGTTTGTTCAAATGCCGCTTGAACTGCCTCTTCGCTTGTTACATCCATTTTCACGGCAATAGCACGGCGCTCTCCATATTTTT
This sequence comes from Metabacillus arenae, assembly GCF_014773385.1. Taxonomy (GTDB): domain Bacteria; phylum Bacillota; class Bacilli; order Bacillales; family Bacillaceae; genus Metabacillus_D; species Metabacillus_D arenae. Next base: position 10,768 of record NZ_JACXAI010000039.1, read on the forward strand.
CATTAATTTCTACAGCTACCTTTTCTGCCCCTTCAATATTGAGATCAGCAATGACAACATGGGCACCTTCTTCGACAAATTGACGGCAAGTTTCGCTTCCGATTCCACCTGCCCCACCTGTTACAAACGCTACTTGTCTTGAAAATTCTGATTCAGCAGGAGCTAAAGATAATTTGTAAAGCTCAAGCGGCCAATATTCAACATTGTAAGATTCATTTTCGTTTAATGAAACAAAGCTTCCTAGAGTCGTAGACCCCTTCATAATAGCAATTGCACGGTGATATAATGCCCCGCTTACATTTGACATTGCGACGTTCTTACCAGTGTTAACCATCCCGATACCTGGAATTAAAATAACACGTGGAGCTGCTTCAGAAATTTGATCCCCTTCGTTTTTGTTTCTCTCGAAATATGCTTTGTACCCTGCTTTAAAGCTTTCAATACCAGTTTTTACTTTTTCAATTAAACTAGTAATATCTTCAGTTTGTGGATTCCAATCAATAAACAAAGGTGTTCGTTTTGTATGAACTAAGTGGTCAGGACAAGCCGCTCCAATTTGAGATAGCTGCGGCGCATCGCTGCTGTTTACAAATTGCAGAACATCCTCGGTATCATCATATGTTAACAGCATTTTCTTTTCATCACTAACAGCCCCGCGGATAACTGGCATAACTTGAGCCAGAACTTTTTTACGATCTTCTGGTGAAAGTGAATCGAATTTTTGCCCGCCGAATACTTTTTCTTCTTCAACTATTGACCCAATATATTGTTCTGCTTCATTAATAATTGAAATTGTTTTTTCATAGCTTTCTTCAGCTGTATCTCCCCAAACCACAAGCCCGTGTTTTTCCATTAAGACTAGTTCAGCATTTGGATTGTTTTTAACACCCTCTGCAATCATTTTTGATAATGTAAATCCCGGGCGTACATAAGGAACCCAAACAAAACGATTTCCATAAATCTTTTCTGCAATTTGCTTGCCATTGTCTGCACAGCAAAGGCTGATAATAGCGTCAGGGTGTGTGTGGTCAACATGTTTAAATGGTAAAAATGCATGTAATAATGTTTCAATTGAAGCACGCGGGTGCTTACTGTCGATCATACAATGTGCAAGGTAAGCAACCATTTCTTCATCTGGCATTTCATCACGTTCGATTAATGGGCGGATATCCTCCAACCTTAAGCCTGTAAAGTTTTGAGCCTTCATTGTTGCTAAATCTGATCCGCTTCCTTTCACCCACATTACCTCTACTTCACGACCGCGGAAATCCTTTTCAATTGTTTTCATCGACGTGTTTCCGCCACCCCAGTTGCAAACTGAACGATCTGATCCTATTAAGTTAGAGCGATATACTAATTGTTCAAGCCCTTGAGGTAAATCTGAAGCTGTTTCTTTATTCCATAAACTTTGAACCATTTTTATTCCTCCTATTTAAGTTTTGTTTTTCATTTGATTATTTTATGAATTTATTGTACATCACATTTGTTTGTTTTTGAATATATATTTTTATTTTTGTTTATCCCGAGATTGTTTAGGAAAATTTCAAATATGATTTTAAATCGTTTTCAAAATCTACTTTACTAAAAGTTTATTCATCGATTCATAATCTGTTATTAAACAATGGCTTAAATCAACAAATCCTTTATCTAGATATTATTTCTTTATTATCTATCTCATTTATTTCTCCATAACGTTCTTTTTCAATTTGTTTTAATGTTTTTCCTTGTGTTTTTGGTGCAAAAGCAATTCCTATTATCATATGGATAACTAAGAAACTAATCATGAGTATGCCTGCAACCTGAAATCCTAATTCCAGCATTAATGTCGGCAAGATGAAGGACCATACACCAATACCCATGCGAACGAGAAAGTACATAAAGCCTTGTGCACTTGCACGATATCGAGTTGGGAATAATTCACTTGTCCATAAAGCATAGAAAGCCTGAGCCCCAAACCCAGCGGCAGAACCCCATAAAATAACAAATAGTAGTAATGTCGGCCAAGTCATAGGCATAAAAGTTAAGATCAGCCAAGCGACTACACCCATTGCTGCTCCTAAACCAAATAAGAAACGCTGACTATATTTATCGGTTAACTTCATAAAAACAAAGAAGGTTGTTAATACAGTAAACATCCATAAGAAAGCTTGCAGCAAGTTCGCTTGCTGTGTGCTTAAGCCCCCTACATTTTCATAGATATATGGCATGAAATACCCCATTGCCCCGGACGTTAAGTTCCAGAAAAGGTAAATACCTAATAGTAAAAATAATGCTTGACGGTTTACTTTAAGCGAGAATAACTCTTTAATAGAAGCACTTTTTTCTTTACCTAAATGTAAATCTCTTTTTTCTTTTTCTTTTTGTTCAGACCAAATTTTTGATTCACTCAATCCTTGTCTGATATACCACGTAATAAAGGCAATGATAAATAAATGAATAAAAATTAATCTAGAACCTAATAATCCAAGTGGTGCCAATAAGACAGCTAAAACGAAAGTAATCATAGGACCTATTGACCAAGCTAACTGTGCTGTACCCACGTGGGCAGCCCGTTTATTTTCAGGCGATTCTTCCGCAATGTATGTCCAGGAAACTGGTACACCAGCTCCAACAGCAATCCCAGTGATAACGGTACCAATTAATAGCATTGGGAAATTCACTGAACCAGCAAGAAGCAAAATACCGATCATATAAGCTAATAAGTCATATTTAAAAATAACTTTTCTGCCAAACTTATCAGTTAATGGCCCACCGAGTAATGCACCAATAGCAGCACCAAAAGCATTTGCACTCAATGCACTTAATAATCCAATACCAATACTATCTATACCAAGAAACGTTTGCCAAAGTGTTAAACTGCTTGCAGCTGCTATGATCGAACCGGCTTCGATATAATTTGCCATTGCTACAGCTATTGTAGCCTTCCAACCTGTTATATTTTTACCTGAAGGCTTTCCCTGTTTTGCCATTCTTATTCCCCCCTGAAAAATGTAATCTCATTGTTAATCCATATGGAATACTTGTCTTAAATTTTTAGTGACAGGACTTTTGTCTGGATTGGTTTCCATTAGTGGCTCCATGAATTTCCACCACTTTTTGTTCATTTCTGCCAAAGCTATTTTACTCCATAATTCTTCATCATCAATTTCAACATAACCAAACAGTTTACTAGTTTCTTTATCTAAGAAAATAGAATAATTACTTGTCCCATGATTCTGTAGTTCATCTATCATCTCGGGCCAAATCTCATTATGACGTTTCTCATATTCGTCGTGTTTGTCGGGGTGAACTGTCATTACAAACGCTTTTCTAATCAATGTCTTCATCCTTTCTTTAAAAGTTATTTGTCTGAATATTATTTATGATAGCGATTACACTTACTTATAATAAAACTATCATTCTACAAAGTCAACATAAATAAATATAAAAAACATATAAACAGACAATTATATTTTTGTTTATATTTTTGTTTTTAACCTAAACTTTATCCTTTCAATTCATTTTGAGTACGCTCTATCAAACAATAAACAAACAACGGTGCAAGTTTTTCTTTGATTTCTAAAAAAGGCAAAAAAAAATCCAATTTCACAAAAAATGCCCTTGTGAATTGGAGGTTATTAATTAATTAAATATTTCTTTTCGACGCTAGATAAAGTGCATACTCCATAGGTTTGGTCATTGAGTAATCAAGAACAGATCCTCGAGTTGGAAATGGAAGTGGATTCACTTCAAAAATCCATAAATGTCCCTTTTCATCCATTCCTAAATCAATCCCTAAGTCCGCCATATGATATTCTGATTTGTCAAAAGCTTTACAAATCTTAAGACCGAGATTAATGATTGTCTTTTCGATATCGCCCATTTTTTCTTTTTCATAAATGGATGATTTCATAAATTTGTCCGGGTTGTAGGCTGTAATCGATTTTGGAATGACAACACTGCTATTGGTCGCGATTCGAAATAATAATAAAGACACTTCCCACTGCCCATTTCGATTCTTATTCATGTTCAGTCGAATATCGCTGACATTCTCGTGAGCTTTTATTGTTTCAATGCTTTGCTGGATAATATGGGTGCCTGCAAAGAATTTCGGTGAGAGAAGATACCAAAATTCTTTGGAATACTTAAATTCTTGTTTTTCAATTTTTAATCCTTTTGTTGAAGAAATCTCAATGTTTTTCCCTTCCTGAAACTTTATGCGGTAAATTCCTTCACTGCTATACCCATTAATGGGTTTTACTATGACATCGCAGTAGTTAAATTTACTGATAAAATCGATTAAATCCGCATTATTTTCTAGTAATTGAGTGGTTGGAAGATGCTTGCGTAAGCTCCAGGATTTTTTTAGTAGTTTCCACCCCTCCCATTTATCAAATAAAAAACTATTAAAAACTTTAGGACCAATAATATTCTCTATCCTCTTAATCGTTTCACGGTTTGCAGAACATTGCATATAGACTACATCAGGCATCGGGAAAATTCCTTCTTGCCACTCATTAGAACTCTTTTTATACTCTGCAGCCTTTACCTTTAGCTTTTCAAAATCTATGTCCGTAAGATGAAACCTTATAAAAGTAGCATGATCAAGTGCGGTTTGAAGCCTTTTTGTTAACAAATTAAGTAAACCTGGGTAATCATCCTTTGAGACGCAGATTCCAATAAGAGGGTTTGATTCGTCATTTTTCACTGTATCACTCCTAAACAGTACCACCTCAAGTCGAGATGGCACTGCAAACAAATGGTATATTTATCTCATTGTTTCTGTTACTCTGACCGTCAATGAAGCTAAGGTACCAATTTGAACCTGAATGTCTTCAACAGTCGGACACGGAATATTTACTAATACAACATCACCTAACACCCCTCCTAAAGGAATTGTGGGGCTTATTAACCCAGTACGTGACGTAGGAACAGAAACCTGCAAGTCTACAATCGGAACTCCAGATACAGTACCATTTACTGTTACAGTACACATTAAAGCCATACCCATAATAATATCCTCCTTTCATCCGTTCATTTTGAGGGTTACTACTCCTATTAAGTTTCGTAATATTGGTTAAAATTTCCAAATTCCTCTCAGTATACTTTATGGATAAAAGGTTAAAATTGCCAGTCGGTATTTTCAATTATTCGTAAAATTTTACAAGTTTCCTTAAAATTTTAAAATTATTTATAAATAAAACTGAGCAGCAACGATTAAATGAAAATGAGAAATAATAAAGTGAAACTTCCATCTTCATCCCCCGCTGATGGTTAGATGAGTCCAACAGAATTAGGATCACACAGACCCTTTCATGGAGGTGGCCCTTTTATTTTTCAAGACCTTACGGGCATTTTATTCACCACCATTCTTCATTATTTCTTCGAAGATTGAGGGGAGGGTATTACTGCCCGTTAAGAAGGGGATAAATGAGAACTTGCAGTTTATAAGGGGTTTTAATTGTTTTTCATTCAAAATTATTTTCCTGTTTAACAGATGTTTAAAGTGAGATGTAATGTTTGGAGTAGTCAAATGGTGTTTCTCGAATAATAAGGTGGTCAATTTCATTTAAAGAATTGATTTTCCATTTATTTAATAATTTCTTTTGATTTTCTATAAACAAATGGGGATAGTTTTCATTATTCAGCTTAAATGTCCTATTGCCATAATGATGAATAAATACATCATTTGCGACCCACAGCTTCTTCCCGCTTATTCTTGTACGAATACAAAAGTCTGTATCTTCAGAGTTTCCAGGAAAAAAGCGTTGATCAAGTCCGCCAATTTTTTCAATAAGTTCTTTTCTAAAAACCATACAAAATCCACTTATGCGCTTGACTTCATAGCCAGTTTGCCTCCACTTTTCCGACCATTCTGCTGCAAATTGTTCAATTTGTTTTTTGGTTTTGGCTTTGTATAAATGAGGGGAAATTGCCTGGTCGGGCAATACCATATTAGATCTCGGACCTACTATACCGATTGAAGGGTCTTTTTCTAACCAATCCTTCATTTTCTTTAACCATTCCCTAGGAACAATTGTGTCGTTATTAAGTAAAACAATAAATTTTCCACTTGCTATTTTTAATCCTTGATTACATCCTCCTGAAAATCCTTTATTTTCTTTATTCGTTATAATTAATGAGTTCTTAACATTCTTTAAATATTGAACTGTGCCGTCATTTGATGCATTATCAATAAAAATCAATTCATAGTTTGGTTCCGTATTTTTCAAAATGCTTTCAATACATAATTTAGTAAGATTTAATCCATTCCGAGTAAGAATAATGATGGAAAATAAAGGATTGTTATGAAATCTAATAAATTTTCGCACCTTCATTCCTCCTTGTGCTTTTCAGGCAGTCATGATTTGGACTTTGATTCTTAAGTATTTCAATCTTTCCTTCGCTAGCTGTTTTTTAAAGGGGAAATCTAAGTTAAATAAAAATATTTATGCTAGGTTTATAGGCATATATTTATTTCCATTTTTCGGATCAATCATATACTATTTTTAGGCTGCAGTTTATGTTACAAATTTTAAAGGAGTGTTTCGTTTGGATGAGCTAGAGAAAACATTATTTAATAAAAATTTTTTTATAAAAGATAAAAAAAAATCCTTTCTCCGTTCATTTAAAAATTTCTTTACTACAAAGTCTAATAGTGAAAAATTATATTTAGAATTAAATATAAATTCCTCTAAGGAAAAAAATAATCATTTAATAAATGATATTCAGTCTTATATAGAATTCTTAGGGGTGAAATTTGATTGTAAATATCTTGTTGCTGTGGGCTGTAATCAATTAGATCTTTTAAAATCATTATCTAAGAGGTTCAAAATTATTGGGATAGATAATAAATATAATATTGAATCATGTAAAAGGATTGAAATACCTGGTAAATGGATTGAATATGATCTGGAAAAAGAAATGAGTTTACCAATAGATAGTCATGTGCTGAGAGATTCAATTATTATTTGTTTAAATTATATTGAATACTTGGATAATCCTTTTAATTTACTTTACAGCATTAAAACAGCTATGAAGCACTCTCCTATATGTTTAATGAGGACTCAAGAGAGAGAACTACAAGAAAATAAATTATTTCAATGTAAAAGGAGCTGGAGCCTAACTGAGTACACGAAATTATTAAATCATTTTAAGTTCAATATTGAATTTGTAGGCTTAACAAAAATAAATGAATCTACAAAAATGAAAGATCAAATTTTGTCAATTATAGGGAATGAAAGTTTCAATAAAACATATAATAATCCCTTTAAAGTGGTTGCTTTAATGGCTGTGTACAATGAAGAGGATATTATCTATTATTCAATAAAGAAATTAATTGAACAAAAAGTATACGTTTATGTCATAGATAATTGGTCCACTGATAAAACTTATGATATTGTAATGGAATATAATAATAACCCTTATTTTATTGGCTGCGAAAGATTCCCTCAAAAAAAAGAATCTCATGATAATAAATTTGATTTCACTAACATTTTAGATAGGAAATCAGAGCTTGCAAGCCATATCGAAGCAGACTGGTTTATTCATTGTGATGCCGATGAAATTCGAGAGTCCCCCTGGGAAAAATTAGAATTAGTAGATGCTATTCGTTACGTGGATCATATAGGTTACAATGCCATTGACCATACTGTTATTAATTTTCAGCCGATTGACAATGGCTTTATAAGTGGTGACTTTGAAAAACATTTTGAATACTTTGAATTCGGGATATATGCTGCTGGTTGTGTTAAGACTTGGAAGAAAACTGACCAAAAAATAAGCTTATCAGGATCTGGTGGACATCAAGCCCAATTTCAAGGCAGAAAAGTAACCCCTTTTAACTTTCTTGTTAAACACTATCCTCTACGTTCTCAACAACATGCTGAAAAAAAAATATTTCAAGAAAGAAAGCCTAGATATATGAAAAATTTAAAAGAGAAGGGATGGCATGTACAATACAATCAATATCGTACAGGGGATACATTTCTTCGAAATCCAGATGAGCTCATTAAATACTCTAAAGATAATTTTTCATCATACTTCCTAGTAGAAAGATTATCCAATCTTTTTAACTCTAACTCTTTGAAAAACTTTTTCTGAAATTAAACCGAAAAACAAATATAAGTTATTAACTTAGGTTTGGTTTATTATTGAAATATTGTTCACGACGACAGGTATCTTACCAAGATTGATAAATTTAATAATCGTTCAATAAAGCAGAAATTTATCTACATTGAATGAACAGATTTAGTTTAGCATCATGGAGGTATAAATTCATGCTTGATAAAGAAGCAAAGAATAAAATAGCGGTAATTGGTCTAGGATATGTTGGATTACCTCTTGCTTTCTTATTTTTAAATAATGGATTTGAAGTTATCGGAATTGATATAGACGAAAACAAAATAAAAGAGCTCAATGATTGCAAAAGCTATTTACCGGATATAACAAATCATGAATTAAAAAAGGTATTAAATAAATCATTTACAGTTTCTTCTGATTATGAACTTATCAAAGAAGCAAATGTCATTATTATATGTATTCCAACACCGTTATCAGGCACTTCAGAACCAGATTTAACTTACTTAAGTGATGTCGGAAATTCCCTTGTTACAAAACTTAATAAAGGACAATTGATCGTTCTAGAGAGTTCTTCTTATCCTGGAACTACAAGAGATGTTCTTAAACCTATTCTTGAAAAGAGTCGCCTGCAAATAGGAAAAGATCTATTCTTGGCTTATTCTCCTGAAAGAATGGATCCGGGAAGCAAGAAATATTCAATTAAAGATATCCCCAAAGTAGTTAGCGGTGTAACTGAAGAATGTTTAATTAATGTTGTTAATGTATATTCTAAGGTTTTTAATCAAGTCATTAAAGCTTCGACTCCAGAAATAGCAGAGATGTCAAAACTTTTGGAAAATACTTATCGCTTTATTAACATCTCTTTTATTAATGAGTTTTCTATATTGTGTGATTTACTAAATATAAATGTTTGGGAAGTCATTAAAGCAGCTAGTACTAAACCATTTGGTTTCGCTCCTTTTTATCCAGGGCCCGGAATAGGTGGGCATTGTATTCCTGTAGATCCTCTCTATTTAAAATGGAAAGCATGTCAAGTGGGTAAAAACAGTGAATTAATCGACGCAGCTAGTCGTTCAAAAAAATTAATATCAGACCATATCGTACAGCAAATAACAAAGTTATTGTCGATTAACGGGGATAATATAAATAATAAAAAGATCTTAATTTGTGGTGTAACATATAAAAGAGATACAAATGATATGAGAGAGTCCCCTTCATTACCAATCATCAATTCCCTTTTGAAAAAAGGTGTAAATATTTCATACCATGATCCTTTTCTTAAAAATTTGGTTATAAATGAATATGAACTTTCCAGCAAAGACTTAACAGAAGATACCTTAAGAGAATCTGATTGTGTTGTAATTTTAACTGACCATTCTACATTACCTCTTAACAAAATTTTAGAACATTCCGAAGTAGTTTATGATGCAAGAAATTGTACAAACGGCAAAAATGGAAGGGCTAAATTATTTCATCTTGGTGGGGGACAATTTTTGTACTGATAAGAATCGAATTGAGCGTCCGCTTCGTCAGTTTTTAAAAAAAGGATCATTGCAACATGCATAGATAATATACCTAAAAACTTTGGAAAACAAATCTTTTTCCTGAAGAAATGCCTTTATGAAAGGCATGATAAAAACCACCAAATGCACATCGTATTACACATGTGAATTGGAGGTTCTTTTTGACATTTTATTTAATTTTTAATGGTTTAAGCTGCGCCATTATCGTGTCAAATGACGCATCGGCTTGGATTAATGCAGCTGTTGTATAAGCACTTTCAGCTAAGGCGGTATCCATGAGGTGGATTTTTTTATCTGTTAATTCCATCACCATTTCCAAGTTCATTTTTGCACTGCCTAGATCGTAAAAGGCAAAAATTTCATTTGCGTCATTTTCGGAGATGGCATTGTTAATTTTATCAAAGCTTGTCCTATATAGAACTATCTTTATAGTAAAAACGCTTTTAAAAAGCCTTGCCTTTGTACTTAAAGTGAAGTCATAAATCTTTTTCTCTCTCTAAAATATGCCCACTCTGTAAAACCTAATTCTTTTAACCTTTTCCTCACTAGTTCAAAATCCTCACCGACACGGCTGGGGTCATGGGCATCCGATCCGAGGGTAATCTTAACACCGTGATAGCAGGCTCTCTCTAGGAGGTCATCTGCTGGATACCAGCCTCCGCAATCTTTCATTTTCCCTGATGTATTTACTTCAATGGCAATATCGTTCTCAGCAATGGCTTTTAAGGTATGTTCAATTGCGCCAGTTTCAATTGCTGAAAAAGAAGGATAGTATCCTTTCATTGCATCGATATGTCCTAGAATGTCAAACAATCCGCTCCGTGCAGACTGTTCGATTAACATATAGTAATTTTCTTTTGTCTGTTGTTTCTCTCCTTCTGTAAGGCCTTCCCAGCGACCTTTTTTAAAAATACCAATTCCATTTACATGGTGCACAGACCCGATAATGTAATCAAAGGGATACTTAGTATAGTGTTTCCGATACAATTCTATGTGATTTGGAAAGAAATCTGATTCGACACCAAGAAGAACTTCGATTTTTCCTTTATATTCTTGTTTTAATTGTAATACCTCTGATATGTACTCATGAAAATGGCTTTTGGCCATTGCGATATGTGGATATGGCTGATCTTCTTCATGGGCAAAATAAGGAGAATGATCAGATATTCCGATCAAGTCCAATTTCTTTTCAATGGCTGCCTCGATATAATCACGAATAGAACCCTCTGCGTGTCCGCACCGGCTGTGATGGGTGTGAAAATCAAATGTAATGTTTTTCTCCATTCAGCTCACCTCTTTTTATTTTGTTATTACCATTTTAACAATTTGCCTGAATCACTGGTATTATTTTGATTTAGAAGATGTTAGTAGATAAATAGAAACTTCCCTTCTTGTAAATTTGGAGGTGTAACTAAATGTATTCCTGACTAGCTTTCTAGAGCACTTAAAAAATATTTAAAATCACTTTTAATGTATGCCCCTTATGTTTACTAATGTAAAGGACCATTGTTGTTTTGCAAATCAGCAAATTCTTTTTAAATGTATTTGCCTTCATATCCTCTTAGTTCACTTTTTTTACAGTCTCCCTTTCTCTGATCCGGAATCCAATTAAAATGAGTCATGAGAGTTTAGCCGCTCATTATCCTCCTCGCTTTTGAAAATAAACAATTTCTGGAGCTTTTGAATCTATTTTTCTAATAAAAGCCACATGTGCCCTCGTTACAAATATTTGTGTACGAAAGGCATAAACGACACTGTCACCAATGGTCATATCGCTTTGTCTTTTCAGGCTGCCGTAGTAATCAATGTTTTCTGAATTAGACTTGTCTACCTCTGTAGAATTTTCTAATATGACTGTTTCTGTTCTTCCATAGAGAGCTTTCTCCATATTCGACCTGACATAAAACCCGCCAGCTATAGTATACGCATGATTTTTATCTAAATGGGAGATTTCTGATATGTAAAGGATAGATGGCTTTTCCTTCAGATTTTCCATATAGGCATGGAGAGGCGTCGTTCCTGTTAATGCATGTCCAGGCTCCCCATGTGTAACACCATAATCTTTTAATCTAGGAATCGTATGACAGCTTGTGGAGCCGGGCGCATTCAGATGTATAACGTTTATCCCAAGATTCTCAAGAACATTTCTCGCCTTTAGCAAAGTATAGAAATTTGATGTGAAATCATAATCATTCTTTTCTTCGTTTAATTGCATGATAGGAAAACTGGTGATGCCAATCACATTCAAGCCAGGCAGAAGCACGATTTCTTTTACACTATTTTCAAGGTCATCAATTTGGAAGCCCCCATTCTGGCCTGGATAAACAAAACCTTTAGAATTGATCACTCTTAAAATGACATCCTGCTTCAAACCTAATCTCAATGCTGCATCTGATAATTGCCGGGCTCTTTCATATGAAAAAAGGGTGACAATTTCCGGTTTTAATCGCTTTAAAACCAAGTCCCACTGATTTTTGCCAGGCTGGACAAGATGTCCGAAGTTGCCGATTGAACAACCATCTCCCCTTAATTTTGCAGCTTCATCAATATCTACTGCAACAGCTTGCTCAATCCCATTTTGCTCGATTACTTTTCCTACAAAGCCGCTTCTCCCGATTTGTTTTGTCATGTAATACAATTTCATGCCATGTTCAATTGATGTTTTTTTTAAAACCCTTACATTTTCTGAAAGAGAATCTAAATCGATAACATACGTATTAGGGGGAATGGTGCCGTCTTGGTGTAATTTTACAGCAGTTTGAATTAGTTCTGGATTTCGTCTTAAAGTTATGTCTAAGAACATGATGATTTCATCCCCTTACGATCTCATTTATTGCAGCGTTTAAAATTCTTATGACGGTAGCAGCAGACGATTTCATTGGATTTACTCTTAGTCCGTATTCCTTTAAATGAGGCTGGCTTTCAAGAAAGCTTCCTGAAACTCGGTATATCATTGGAACCAATTCATATTTTGATTCTGCGCCGACCGGGTAGGTTGCAGCACCATATTTAGCAGCCTTTTCAATCACCACCTGAGCAATTGGTTCATTCAATTCTATAATGACATTTTTAGATTGAGAGTTTGTCATGTAAGCCTCTTTAACAAAGGATGTTTTGTTTTCATTCAAATAGCGGCATAATTGTTCCACCTGTTCGTTTTGGACCGCAAGCATTACCGGTGCGGCTGTCATGCCCCGCAATAATGCGTGAGCCTCTTGGCCCTGGACCTGACCTCCGCCCGAATAATTGCTTTCATGAATTTTATTTATAATTGTTTCTGGCCCAAGAATCACGCCGATTCCTTCTGGACCCATTAATTTAAAGCCTGAAAAGGTTGATAGATGTGCTCCATACTCGACACCGATCCCTTTCATTTTCATAGCACAATAATTATCATCAACGACAATAAACAAATCTGGTCTTTTCTTTTTCACAAAAGCAATAGTCTCCTTCAGGTCATATATATCTGTCGGCTTTTGCCTGGCATGCTGAATATAAAATACTTTTGAGGTATTGTCGGACTCAAGTGCTTTCTGCAAAGCTCCTTTTTCGTTGTAATTCACAGCTATCTGCTTTAAGCCCATCATCCTAAACGTTTCTTGTGTCGTTTTATACATCGGCGCTTTGTGAACAATAACAAAATCTCCTGGTTCTACAACCATACTTAATGTAATACGAATGGCTGCCGTGCCGCTTCCTCGAACTAGTGCACAAGCTTCAGAGTGAAAAAGATTGGCTAATACCCTTTCAGCAGATGCTGTTGTTTTTGGCCGGTTATAAGCGGGATGAAGCCCCAAATCTCCTGTTTCGAAAAAAGAATTGTTCGTAAATTCTTTAGTTATTTCATCCATAAGCCGGAACTGTAATTCTTTCGCTTCCTCTATTGTTCGATTGACTAGAATAGATTCTGCATATCTTAATGCCACGCTTGATCATCCTTCCTTGCGAATGCTAAAGGCTTTTTGAGGATTTTTCACCAGTAGCTTTTTAATGATTTTTTCACTAATCCCACGTTCTTTAAGTGCAGGGATAAATGAGCGGAGCACAATATCATACCCTTGTCCGCCATTTGCACGCAAATGAGATTTCCTCGTCAAATCACTGGAGAGTAAAATCTGCTCCTCATAGCCGGACTCAATAAAAGTGATCAATGATTGAAGCCTGTCTTGATCAGATCGGTAATTTTCTTTTCCAATCGTATCCATTGCCACAAATGCTCCGCTTTTTAAAACTTCGATTACAATCTTGTCATTTGTATTTAAATCTTGATGACCAATCACCACGTGATCAAGCGGCAGATTTTCTTTTTGAAACAGTTCTACCTGTTCAAGCGCACACGAGCCTAATGTAGTATGAGTCGATAGCGGAAGCATTGTTAGCTTGGCTGCCTCAATCGCACCAAAAAAAAGCTCCATTTCAATTGGTTTAAATTCGTTATGACTGCTTCCTATCTCCCCGATAACTCCTGGTTTAATCCTTGTTTCTCCTATTCCATACTCAATCTCTTCCACGATCCACTCAGCAAACAAATCACGATTCCATTGTTTTTTGTCCTCTGGGATAAATGGGTCTTTATAACAGCCGGTGCTTGCTATGATTTGGAGGTCCATTTTCATGCTAATCTCAGCTAGCTTTGTAGCATCTCGGCCCATTCCATCATTTGTTACCTCAACGATGGCTTTTCCGCCATATTTTTTAAATTCTGATAAGTCTTTCATTACTAATTCAACATCTTGAAGACACGTATCGTCGTTGTTTTTTATTCTGCTTAGGTCTACATAAAGGTGCTCATGACAAGCGCAAACACCCATTTCTTCTGGTTGAATTCTCCCTAGCACGGTTTGAATATACATTCTTAGCTCATCTCCTTATGCTGAAGGGGGAGTATAGAGTCCAAAGAGCACCAAAATATTCCCAATTATACCAACTGCTATCGCCCCTACTGGTCCAATAGCCATTCGTACAATCGGACGTCCGGCCGCTTCGTTTAATAGGTAAAAACCTGCGATGGCAAAAAATCCTAAACCTGGTACAATCGCATTCGCCGCATTGGCACCGCCAATCAGCAAAGCCACCTCAAGTATCCTTGTCATCGCAGTTCGTATATTTTCACCTGAGGCACGAATTCCAGGGTATTTATCCAAAAGCTTTGCCAATTGTGTTAACAGCATGACTTCAGCAAAAATAATAGCAGCTCCTAAAATAGCAGCAATAATTGGATGTGGAGTAAATATTCCTGCACCAAATACAAAGGTGAATCCAACAGGACCATAAACTCCTGTTGCAATTGCCGTACTCGCAATTAATGGAACAAACCCGATGGCTTTTGCAAGAGAAGCAATACCACCCTCTGAAATTTTACCTTCTGCCAGCAGATTCAGAGAAATAGGGTCTCCAGCAATTAATAACTGGTTGGTTGCGGCTGCGACAAGGCCGCCGCTAATCATAAGGACCCAAACGTATTTCTTGATTTTAGCCACACGTTCTGTAAACAAGGCGGCAAGCTGAGATAAGTTTTGTTCATCTGATTTTTCCCGAACTGCAAAGGTTATTAAAAAGATCATCCCAACAATCAATGCTATACCCTCAGGGCTTAAAATAACTTCAGTTCCATTCATTCTGATTAATTTTTCGGTGTTTGCAAAGACAATAAGTTGGCGCGCAATCGCTGCCACAAGAAATGTGACAATCCCTTTTTTAATCCCAAATTGTAAGGCAACAGCGATCGCAGGAAATACCATAAATGAGACAACAACCGGCTCCCCTACTTTATTAAACCCTTCAACAAAGTTAAGCGGAAGCAGTGCGAATGCATCTACGACTGCTTGAAGACCGAAATAAATGCCAGCTCCATATAAAGCTCCTGCAACTCCCGCGATGACAGCATTGATTTTTCCTCTATTCAAAGCAAGGCCTATGATGTCTGTACCAAGTAAAATACTGTGAATCAAAATAATGCTTCCGGCGATCGAAATTGGAATTCCAAACCCAATGACAAGCCCAAAGCTCATTGCAAATGCGGTTATCCCAAGCTCCTTTCTGCTCATTCGTCCTTCTAGATTTTCCGGAATGATAGGCCGTAAGCCATCATTAAAAACAGCAATCCCCAAGTTTGCCATAACAGCTGCCAAAGCCCCGATGCAAGCCATTAATATTACTTCTACCATTTCATTCACCCATCCCCGTTATGAAGCTAATTATTATTAGATTTTTTCTAAGAGTTTCTTGCTATAAATAGATAAAAAGTTTTAAATAAAAACAAGCGGTGAATCACTGATTGCTTCCAGCCATACTCCTAACCTCTCACCTCAAGAGAAACTCTCATTTTCGATATGATTGTCCTTGTTTCATTTAGTAGCAAATTAAGTAAAACATCTTTATTTTTTTATTAAGGCATCCATTAGAATCGAAACCGCCTGTTCTTTATGGTCGCCTGTAAATCCGAAAGCTTTTGCTCCTTGTTCAATTGCTGTATGTACCTTTCCTTTAACAGGAGGTTTGCCGGGCATTGAGATGGTTGCACACTGGGATTTGCCAAGTAAAGCGATGGCCATAGCCAAAGCCCCTCCGCCGCCAGTATAACAAGCACCGAAGTAGTAGTCAGCCCCGCCGGACTTTATCAGCATCGCTGCTTCTAAATCGGATTTCACAACCACCTCTGCTTTATTTTCTCCATATTCCTTTATCAATCTCTCAATCTCTGGTTTCTCTACTTGGCCGCCTACTACAATTCTCATTTTTCTTTCCTCCTTTTATCATTACATGTTGTCAGAACTGCAACGAAATGCATAAATAAAAATTCTTTTTCTTCCATAGGGATGGGTTGATTTAGTTGTGATTCAATCCAAATCACTCTTCGGCGGGCTTCTTCTAGATTAGGAGAATTGTATATTTCCTTCATAATGACCGCAGGCGGTCTGTCTAGAGGTTTTTTTCGTTCTATTCTCGTAACAGCCATTGCTAAGTGGGTGATAAGCGTTGAATAACCTCGGGCGTCAGCTTCTGCGTAAAATTCTTCCATTGTTTTTTGACAAATAAAATGGGCATTTTCTGTAATGCAATCAGAGGATTTCAATATTTCCAGCTTTTCTTGTAATTGGTTCATCAAACCACCTCAATATACAGTATTTTGTATTTTGAAAAAATAAGAATGGCTTGCTAGTATTTTGGTATAAATACCCCTTTTTCAACTAGCGCTTGTATTTTTGTAATTTCATTTAATACTAAATGCTGCAGAATAAATTCGGTTTTTATGTTTTCTTTCCTGATCACACAAACAGCTTCTCCTATCTTCGCTTCTTCCTTTTTGGCAATTTCAGAGGTTAATGGCCTTGTATGATACATTTCACAATCGACTTCATCAATGTTCCATATCGTCGCATCAATCGTTTTCGCTCTTAAATGCTGCAGAAGATGCATATAATTCAGTTCAACAAACTCAACTTCTTTTTTGTTAACCTCCGCATTGAGTAATATTTTCTGGTCGGTAGAAAAATTGTCAATTCCTACTTTCATACCATTATTAATTTCATTTTTTCCTTTGTCAGAAAAGAAAATCGCATGCTTTGAAACATAACTGTTCTTGCCAAAGGATAGGGCGATCGACAATTGGGGATCCTGTTTGACGGCTTCTGCTGCAGAAAATTTAGAAACCAGGGCAAAATCGTACCTTCCTTTACTCACTTCCTCTAATCTTAGCTTTGCTCCCCTCATGAATGCGATACTTAAGTTTAGGTGGTTTTTTTCAAATTCAGACGTTAGCCCGGAGGCAAGACCTTCATATTTTTTTGAATATGGCAGGGGCATGACTCCTGTTAGTCTTTCAGCACCGCAATATTTAAATAATTGCGGTATCTCTTTCATTCTGAGAAAGGTCCCTAGGTGTCCTCGTGCTTCAAGCTTTATACAGCCTGATTTCTCTAAATATTTAAGGGCAGTCTGTACAGTTCCTCTTCCAACGTTGAATTTCTCTGAAAATTTCCCGACACTTGGAATACGATCATTCATCTCAATAAATAATAGTTCTTCTGCAATCTTTTGGAGGATCAGCCCTCTCTTTGAAAGCAGCGACTCAAAAATTTCCATAACATCACTCTTGTACAATTATTTGTATATTCATTACTGCAACAGTAGCATAATATGGAAACAACGGCAAGGTTATTTATTTGAATATTTGGATTTTTTTCACGATAGAATATTTTTTACAATAACATACTTATTGATATTTAAGGACATATATATACATAAATAAATATTAAAAGGAGCTAAAGGATGAAAATTTATCCTGTCCACTTACGGAAAAAAAGAACAAACTATAAAGAGAGAAAATTCTTGGCATCGGAAACGAAAAGCCTTAACTCCATGTACGAGCGTTTTTTTAATGACCTTGAATCCTTAAAACAACATTTAGCTTACATGGAAAAAAAGTATAAAATAAAAAACAAGGATTGATTTGATTCTATCCTTGTCTTTTATTTATTCATAACCTTTTTAATCTGCCGGTCAATTTCAGAAAGCATTTTTTTATTTTTTTCTAGTCTTTCTTTTCTTATTTGTGCAAAACCACTGTTTGCTTTTTTATAATCGGTTCGCTTTTTTCTGCTGCTAATATCAACAATGATCCGACCCATCACAACCAGCCCTTTCGATTTTTATTTACATGAAACGCAAACAATTTAAAGGCTGTAAATACGACATCTGCAAATCTATCTATATTCATTTTACCAGATTCTGTACTCTTGTTCAATGCAATCTGATTACGATTATCTATGAAAAGAGTATAGACAAAAACAGTATTATTAACTTCAACAGCAAATGAAATCGTTGCTTGGTCTGATTCCCAAGCATAGCTTGAACTCAATACCTTTAAATATGACTTATTTTTTAGCGCTTCGTCATCGATGTTTACCTTCTTAGTCAAATTCGGATTGGTTCTCGAACAGTGTTCAAGAATTAGGTCATCTTTTTGTAATCGATAAATGGCATAATGTCCATAAAATTCCATCGTTTTATAAGATAGATTCCCCAAAAACTTACTTTCAATCTTTTCTAGTAATTTAATAGAAAGCTCTGATACAAATTCATACTCTTTTTCAGCAATTAAAGGCAAATTGTTGGATTCCATTGCTATTTTCTTCAAATTCTTTTCAAGAGTCAAGATCATTTCTTTTTTCATCTTAATATCTTTATCCAGCTCTTTCATTAGCTCATAAGCGTGTTTAAACCTAAAATGATTCCCTTCAACTAAGTAGGGAGAAAAAATTTCATATTCCCGTCTATGATTTGTATAAGCATAATAATGAAAATAGTCTTTTTTCCTCTCATCTGTCATGTCCTGAAGGGTTTTTTCCTTCAAAATAATGTTTATTAATAAAATTATTAGGAAAAGTAAAATGAATGTCGCTACACAAAACCCTACCACTATATCCATTGTAAATAGCCAACCAATAAAACCAGCCGGAATCGTATAGAGAATGGACCTAAAACGAAAAAAACTTTTAAAAATGATAAAGCCTTTTTTCCATTTTTTCCGATTTAAATCCTTTAAATAATGACTTTCATTATGACTAGTTTTAGGTGCCGCTTCTCGAATCGTTTTTATATAAGGATCTAAATTTTCGGATGCTGCTTCTAAGTTTTCTATTGCCGCATCTCTTTTATATACACTTTCCCGCAAATCGAAACCTCCTGCTTTGTTCTTCTATCTTGCATTATAGCAAGCGTTTTAATTATACATAATCATGATCTGAAAAAATACAAAAAGCCAGCTATTTTTTTGCTGGCTTCATTACACAATTCGTTTATAATCTGTGAACAACTGATTCAGCGTACTTGATTGTACAAGAAAAATCTTCTGATACAAATCCATATAAAACTCTATTCCTTTAAGGACATATTTACCGCTTCAACCGCATGGATATATGGAGTGTCAGACACTGGAACCTCGGAATCTTCCGGTTTTATTAATAATCCAATTTCTGTACATCCTAATATAATTCCTTTTGCTCCGGCATCGATTCAATTTCTAATAACCATTTTATAATAACCTCTTTTACATATTGCAGAGTCAACAGCTAAACAAATTATACTTAAAAGTGGGTGTTGTTAACCTAATTTGAAAAACCTTAAACAATAATAAATTTTTAGCAGGGCTTAAAATGCCGAAGGAGAATGACTACTTCCTTGCCTCATGTACTTTTAAAAGCTTTCCCTTTATTGTCGTATTCTTCATCGCTCTCAATACAATCGGGCCTTTGCCATTTAGGATGTCAACGTATGAGACATTTTCCTGAATTGAAATGATTCCGATATCCTCTGCTGAGACACCATTAATCTTGGCAATAGTGCCCACAAAGTCTACTGCTCTTATTTTCTTTTTCTTTCCGCCATTAAAATAAAGCTTCATGATGCCTTTATTTAATTGCGCACCTTTTTCTTTTTTAATCGTTGGCTGATCATTTATCTTTTCCTCAAAAGAGGGTTTTCTTCTAGCAACTTCCTCTTTTAAGGGGGCGTTCTTTAAAGGTATTTCAAAGCCTATATATTCCTCAAGTTCTTCTACGTACTTCTCTTCGTGTGGCGTGAAAAATGTTATGGCTTTTCCCGTTTTCCCAGCTCGGCCAGTCCTTCCTGTACGGTGGACATAGCTTTCTTTTTCTAATGGGATGTCATAATTGATAACAAGGGATATGTTTTCAATGTCAATTCCTCTTGCTGCAACATCTGTCGCGACTAAATAGCGGAATTTTCCCCTTTTAAAATGATTCATTACTGCAAATCGGTCTTCTTGTCTCATACTCCCATGGATCTTATCACACGGATAACCGAAACGTTTTAATTGCCTAAAAACTAGATCAACCCGTTCCTGGGTTCGGCAAAAAATCATACAGCTATCTGGATTTTCTAGTATAGAGACATCTTTAAGCAAGGAATTCTTTTCTTCTTCACTCACTTTTAACAAGGAATGAGTAATTTTATTTGCCATAATTTCGGAAGCTTTAATATCAATTTTAATTGGGTTTTTCATATATTTACAGCAAAGGTTTTCAATGTCATTTGGTAATGTAGCGGAGAAAACTAAGGTCACCCGATCTTTAGGGAGTTTTTCTATAATCGCTTCCACTTGGTCGATGAATCCCATATTCAGCATTTCATCTGCTTCATCAATTATTAAATATTTCAAGCGGTCTAAGGAAAGGGTTTCCTTTTTCATATGGTCTAGAACTCGTCCAGGTGTACCTGTAACGATGTGAGTTTTTTGCTTTAATTCTAGTTTTTGTTTATCAAAAGGCTGCTTTCCATATATGGCGGCAGCTTTAATTCGTTTAAACCTTCCTATGTTTTCAATATCCTCTTTCACTTGCGCAGCGAGCTCACGAGTTGGTGTAAGTATTAACGCCTGGGCCTTATTCTCTTCCCACTTTACCATTTCACAAATAGGAATGCCGAAGGAAGCTGTCTTTCCACTTCCAGTTTGTGACTTCACTATAAGATCCTTCTTTTTTAATGCTAAAGGTATGACTTCATGTTGTACCTCTGTCGGATTCTTATATTCTAAGCTAGCTAGCGCCCTTAGTATGTCTTTACTTATATGAAAGTCTTTAAAACCGCTTCTACCCATTTATGAACCCCATTTATAGTTTTAATTCTTTATATGCTGTTTACAATAATCAATGATTAAGGCTTCCTCATCTTCTTCTAGTGAAAGATCAATATACCTGTCTGTTTTTTCTTCAAAAAATTGATATTGAGCAATCCGCGAACCATTTTCATCTAATACAAAGATAGATTTTAAATATAATCCATTTTCAGAGAACAATTCGTCTTCCTCTGGTACCTCAATTTTAAGTATATATTCATAGCGCTCGCCAGTTAATATCCCAGTCGGATCCTCAAGCTTTTCAACTGTATGTCCAGTAATCAACATTTCATTAAACGTCCTTTCGATCATTACATTATTGGTAGGGTCTAGTAACACCTTACATATTATACACTTCCCTCGTTAGTGTGGACAGTCGAATGAATATAATTTGTGTTTTTCCGTTTTATTGAAAGAGATATTCATTCATATATTATCCTATTCATATGCTTCTAGCATACTTTGTAATTCATCATATAATAATCCTTTATTTTTTCAGCAGGTCAAACTCTTTTCTGGAAATTTAGCAGTATAAATACGAATTTTGCAAATCATTATGGGATTATTATCTCTATAGTCAAAATTAAATACAAAGTTGCATTTACAAGATTCTATGGAGAATTTAAACTGAAAATTGTTTAAGTTCTGACAAAAACTTATTGTTACATATTCTTTGAAAGAATAGCCAATTTTAGTAGATTGAAGGAGTGATATTTTTGAAGAAGCAGATTGGTATTATCGGCAGTGGCACAGCAGGACTTCAGCTTGCTTATGCTCTGAAAGATGACTTTGAGGTGACCGTTATTCACCATCGTTCGCAAGATGAGATTCGAAATGGAAGGATTATGTCTACCCAGGTTCACTTTGGTTCTACTAGAGCCCGTGAAAACCGCTTTTCTATGCCCAAATGGGAAGATGATCATCTTCTTAATAGTGTTCATATAACAATTGGAAATCAAAAACTATTTGTGGGAAGCTTGAATGAACCAGCATTGTCTGTTGATCAACGTTTATATTATTCCTATTCCATGGAAGATCTTGACAAGCAAGGTGTTTCTTTCAGGATGGAAAGAGTTGATAAAGAGAATACCGAGTCATTAATTGAAGAGTATGATTTAGTGATTGATTGCACAGGGAAATCTGGCCCCCTTTTCCCATTTCCGATTGAAAGAGATTTGTCCCCCTTTCATTTTCCTCAGCGAAAGTGTATTACAGGGTATTTTTTAGGTATAAAACCGAATCACCCGCTCGGTATAAATGTAACCGTTCTCCCTGAACTTGGAGAAATGTTTGAAATACCAGCAATGACGGAAGAAGGCCCTGTGACGATTTTGTTCATTATGGCAATTCCAGAAAAGGAATTAGACGCATTTAAAGGCATAAAGGATCCAAGTGAGTTTACAAACCGGATGAAAGGTACAACCCAAAAGTATTTCCCGGATATTTATCATCGGATTAATAATGACCAATTTGCTTTATGTGATGACAATGCCTACCTTCAGATTGCCATCACACCTGTTATTCGAAGGTCTTATGGAATGTTAGACGATAAGCTGGTTTTAGCTTGTGGAGATAGTGTTTTTCTCAATGACCCGATTACCGGCCAAGGCTGTAACCTTTCCTCTTATTGTGTTGAGAAATTGGCCAGCACCCTTTTGGAATACAAAGATTTACCATGGGATAGTGAATTAGGTAAAACGTATTGGAATCGGACAAAACCATTTGTTAAACAAGTAACTGAATGGACGAATGCAATGACACAGCCGCTTCCTGAGCATGTTGTTCAATTGTTGTTAGAGGGAGCACACGATCAAGCAAAAGCAGATCGTATTGCTGAATGGTTTGCAGACCCAAGGAAAGCCCATGAAGCATTTTTCAAAACAACAATTAAGAATAATTCATAACAATTAAGAAAAGCTCACGGTATCTTGGTGATCATAGAGTTGAAAAGTTCTGCTTACCTACCAAAAAGAAGCTTATCTCCATCAAATGGTAAGGTAAGCTTCTTTTTAAACTATAATTCTAATGAGCCTGAAGCTGTCCGGTTTATATGAACAAGCTTGTCAGGATTAGCCATCATAAAAATGGTTGAAATTTTATCATCAATAAATTCAAATGAAACCACATATGCGGCAAGCTCGTTGATATTTACAACAATTCCCGGTCTATCATTAACAACCTTATATTTAAATGATGCCCCCTCAGGCAGCTTTTTTATTACACTGATGAATAGCTGCACAATGCGTTCAGCTGTGTAAATCGGATTAATAGCTGTTTTGACTTTACCTCCACCGTCTGATTTAAAGACTGCATCACCTCTTAACGTTTCTAACATCTGACTAATGTCAGCTCTTTGTAATGCTTTAATAAATTGTTCTACTTTAATCGTCATCTTTGCAAGTTCTGTTTTAGAGGTTTTAGGCTCTTCCCCCATACTTTTTTTTGCTCGATGAAAAATTTGCCTGCAATTCGTGCTTTTCTTATCGACAATATCGGCAATTTCATCGTATTCATATTGGAATACTTCACGCAAAATAAAAACAGCCCGCTCAATTTCAGACAACTGCTGCAAAAGCAAAAGGTATGCCATTGAAATAGATTCCTTCATAATATAAGAATGAGATGGATCATTCTTTTCTTCTACGAGTGGTTCAGGCAGCCATGTTCCAACATATTCATTGCGTTTATGTGCTGCAGAACGCAGTTTATCAATCGTTCGGTTTGTTACGATTTTACATAAAAATGCTTTTGGATTTTTAATCGTCTCCTTATTTTCTAAATGATTAAATGAAAGAAAAGCATCATGAACAATATCTTCTGCGTCCATGACACTCCCCAGCATCCGGTAGGCTAAAGAAAAAAGCAAAGGTTTATATTCATGATACAGCTCTTCAGTTTCCAACGATTTAACCCCTCTTTCAATTGGTGACTTTAAATGACTCCAAAAGTTGAAGTGCTGCCCGTTTGCCGCTTGCAACGGCCGCGTCAGCTAATAATTCATCATGACTTGCCCAATCTCCTGCTATAAACAACCCTTGATATTCCGGAACTGCAGGGCCGGGCTTTACAGATCTTCCTATATGAGGAAAATCGTATACGACTGTTATTCTAGGAAGGTATTGTTCCTCTACTACTTCCTCTTGCCAACCGGGATGGAGAAGATCCATTGTGTGTTCCAGTTGTCGTTTATCAATTTGCGGATCACTAGGCTCAAGGGTGGGATCATGATACTTTATTAAGCTAACTACCTGTGTGCCATCTTCACTCAGCTTTGCTGCTCTTGACTGATTAGTGAAAAATAAAGGTTGATCCAATCCCAGTGCAAATTGATGATTTGGATTCGGTAATTTTCTCAAGCCAAGATCAAGACACGCAGCAGTAATTGGCTTGGACTGGTCCTTCCATGCTTGAATGGAAGTATTTTCAGCCCCTTTAATGAGTCTAACAGCTTCAATAGGCGGGATTGCCGCGACAGAATAGGGAACATCAAATATTTCCCCGTCTGCACATCTTATACACTGGGATTGGCCAGTATGCTCAAGTTCAATAACATTCTTATTCTGAAGCAATACCACTCCTGCGTTTTCTGCTCCTTTTCTCAGCTTTGAAATGATGGTTTCCCAACCGCCATTCACATAGAAAACACCGTCTTTCAAAGCCCTTTTCATTTGTTTTAATACAGGTTTTGCAAGCTGAAGTTTTGGAGCATTCGTATACGAAACAGTTCTGCAAAACGCATAGAAGAAGTGCCTTACCATTGGATCATTTATCTCTTTTTCAGCCCATTCTTTCAAACTGATAGCTGGAATTGCATTTAAATCCAGCTTTCCGAGTAGGAACATTAAACTAGAAATATTTAATTTATTTCCCCAAGAAAACAATGATGTTGTAAACATGGAACGAAAATCAGTTGGCAATGGATAAACTTGATTTTTCCATATAGCTTGAGCTTTTGTCGAAGGGATATCTCCTTCAAGTGTTACTCCCAGCTCATCGAAAATCGACATAGCTTCACCGCCTTTATAAATGGCATGTGCACCAAGGTTCATAAGCACACCATTCTTATTCGTTGTAATGGAGCGGCCGCCAATTCTATTCGCTTTTTCTAATATCGCAACCTTTTTACCTTCCCTAGCTAAATAGATTGAAGCTGTTAATCCTGCAAGACCGCCACCAATAATAATGACATCAACTTTTTCCATTTAAATCCCTCCTTGTTGTTCTACCAACAAGACGAATGAGGACGGAATTGCGTGACAAAGGAAAAGGATTTCTTTTACATTAAAGATATTTCTTACTTACTTTCTTTTTCTTAAATACTGAACATATTTTAATCTCAAATAAAAAATTTTACAAAAAATTTTAGATATATTCCTTGACCTAGAGAACACTCTAGACTCTATATTTAAAAAGAGATCTTAAACTTAGAAAGGATGGTTTGTGTTGTTAAATGTTGAAGGAAAAGTAGTGATTTTAACTGGAGCTTCAAGCGGAATTGGAGAAGCCGCTGCAGAGGTTCTGGCTAATAATGGAGCTAAGGTTGTACTTGCTGCAAGACGTGAGGAACGATTGGCGGCTCTAAAATCAAGGCTAGAAAAACAAGGCTGCACATCCGTAATTAAAGTTACTGACGTTTCTTCTCAAGAGGAGGTAAAGGAGCTTGCGCGTTTTACCTTGGATACCTTCGGTCAAATCGATGTTCTGATAAACAATGCAGGTATCATGCCCCTTTCTTATTTACACGAGAAAAAGATAACTGAATGGGAGCAAATGATTGATGTAAATATTAAAGGTGTGCTTTATGGGATTGCTGCAGTTCTTCCCTATATGCGAGAACGAAAACAAGGACACATTATTAACGTTGCTTCTGTTGCAGGACACATAGTCTTTCAGTCAAGTGCTGTCTATTCAGGTACAAAATTTGCTGTACGAGCCATTACTGAAGGCTTGCGACAAGAAGAAGCAGAGAATAACATTCGCGCAACAAATATATCGCCTGGAACAGTGGCAACAGAATTGCTTAATACGATTACTACTGAAGAAGTTAGAAAAAGTTTAGATGATGTTGTAAAGCTTGCAATACCTGCAAAAGCCATTGCCGATTCAATCCTTTATGCGATATCTCAACCGGATAATACGGCAGTTAATGAAATCATCGTAAGACCAACTAAACAAGAAATTTAATAATAAGAGATGTTTTGGCTCACCTGTTTGGAGGTGGGCCTTTCATGTTTAAAAAATAGAAAATTGAATGATGAAGAATTTTTTGAGAATATAGAAAGTAAGAACAAATTAAATTTAATAACTGATCAAAATATTAATACTAATAAATTAAATACGGTACCAAAGTGAACGATCGGTCCAAAAACTGTGGTTTTTCTGAATCATAAAGTACTGGAGGGATCATTATGAGCTATACAATTGGGCAAGTATCAGATCAAATTGGGTTGTCAATCCACACTTTGCGATTATTATGAAAAAGAAGGCATACTTCCAGTAGTTACCCGTAATGAAAGTGGCATCCGCATTTATGAAACGAAAGACATTGAATTGCTTAAATTTATCTGCTGTCTCCGAGCAACAGGCATGTCCATTTCTGATTTAAAAGAATTTGTGCGGCTTGCCATGCAGGGGGACGAAACAATTGACCTGCGTATCAACATGCTTAAAAAGCAAAATGAAAACTTAAAATCACAAGTAGATCAGCTGATGTCCTATCAAGAAATGATAAAACAAAAAATTAATTGGTACCATAATATTGTTGCTAACTAAATGGATTTTGGAAAAATGAGACTTGCTTGATTTCTGACCACTATTTGTGAATGATGATTATGAATAGTCATTTATGGAAGAAACCTCTCCATCTCCGAAAGGCAATGGCCCAAAGTCTCTTACCAATCCATCAAAAGGTTACTTGCCTTATCTTAGGAGTCTAAGGACTAGCCTCAGAGCTTTTTTATACGATCCTAGTCCTGCTTTTTAATATTCTTCCCATAAAAAATTTCATCCATTTCCATCTTCAATTTTTTAGTGATTTCATTCCTATCTTCGGAAGACAGCTTGTCCTTTGTATACCCGAACAGATAATTGTTGAGGTCGAATTCTCTCAATTTGCATTTAGTATGAAAGATATTTTGCGGATAGACATTGACATCAATCATGTCATAGGCATCCTTTACATTATCAGGAATGTAATTTTGAATAGAGTTGATATCATGATCAATGAATAATTTTTTTCCGTTTATATCCCTGGTAAAGCCGCGGACACGGTAATCCATTGTCATAATGTCTGTGTCAAAGGAGTGTATTAGATAGTTCAATGCTTTTAGCGGAGAAATTTCACCACAGGTGGACACATCGATATCTGCACGGAACGTACTTATCCCTTCATTTGGATGATATTCAGGGTATGTATGAACGGTTATATGACTCTTGTCTAATTGCATAACAACTGAATCTGGCAGAGGGCCGGGAGATTCTTCATAGGATTCATTAGGAACCTCAACTACCGGACCTTCAGATACGAGAATGGTTGCACTAGCTCCTTGTGGAACATAATCCTGCTGGGCAATATTCAAAACATGTGCTCCGATAATCTCTGTAACAGTAGTTAGAATTTTTTTTAACCGATCAGCATTGTACTGTTCATCGATATATTCGATATAGTCTTCTCTTTCCTGTCTTGTTTTCGTATAACATATGTCATACATATTAAAACTTAGCGATTTCGTAAGGTTGTTGAATTCATGTAACTGGATACGCTGCTCTGATGTCAGTTTCAAGATTTTCTACTCCTTTCTCTGCTAATGAACCGTTGATATAGGAAAGACTTAAATATTAATATAATACCCATTTTGATTGCAGACACTCCTGCAGATGATATAGCAGTATAAATATGTCTAGTATAGTATAGGCTATAAACTAATTCCTTATCGGTTGTTCCAAATCCTTCATCAAAAAAGGAATTTCATTATCATGTATTTTAATCGTGGTGTGAATTAAATGAAAGTATGCTTGCAACCAAGCAAGAGTGTTTTTGAATACATGGGATTTACATCATTTCATTTATCTAACTGTTGATTCTGATCTCAAGTTTTTAAAAAAGCTTGTAAAACTAAACAATTATTTTTTATATCTTTGGCTAACAATTGCAATAATAGGTGACCCGATGATAGTTGGTAAAAACCATAATAAAAGAATAGGCATCTCGCTTATAAATGGGATTTGTGAACCATTAACAACAAGTATAGCTGTTATGATACCAATATAAGAACCTAACATGCCACTAATATGCATACCCAACCAATTTTTCCATCGTAATTTTCTCGCTAAGTAACCCCAAAGAGCTAAACCGTAAGAAAAAATGGCTATATAAAAAAGGAATGCACTTTCTGACCAATGGATTATTGCCATTGCCGCCGAAGTTAAAAAGATAACCACATACCCACCGTGATAAATTTCTCCAGTAATCGTATGCTTTCCATATCTTTTTCTAACTACCGAAGCAAACGCTCCAGTAACCAAGCAAACCGTACCCGCAATAATATGAATAACAAGAAAAATTTGAAAAATATCCACAGCAGCCCCCACCCTTAATCATTTATAGAATTTAACTTTTCTATACTTTCCCTACACCACTTTATTGTTGCTTCTGCCCAATGCCTGCCATAGCTAATTGTTAATAGCCAATATTGAAGATTAGGATTGGTTGTTTTTGTTTCCGTAAGGACGTCTTCAATATGTGTATACTGTTCTAATAGTTTTTCTATTTCTTTTTGATGTGCAATAATATGTTCTTTGTTTGCAACCGTTGGAACATTATGGCCAAAGAAAAGTTTTAGGAGTAATTCATTCCTGCCTACTTGAAGATGAGCCGGTTTTAAAAGCCAATCCTTTAGTGTTTCCTCCCCTTTTTTTGTAATAGCATAGATTTTTTTATCCGGTTTCCCCTCTTGTTTTTCATTTTCCATAGTAATCAGTTCATCAGCGAGCAATTTCTTAAGATTCGGGTAAATTTGCCCGTAGCTTTCATACCAGAAGTGACCAAGACTACTTTCAATCAATTTTTTTATTTCATATCCTGATTTTGGTTCAATTGTTAATATCCCAAGTATGGAATATAGACTTTTATTTTCCCTAGACAAAAGACCACGACCTTTATTTTTATCTTTAAGATATATATCTAAAAGATATATTCTTTCTTTTTATATTAGATATATTCTTTGAAAAGTCAATCCCATTTCCACAATCAGGGGAAAAAAATCTAACTTATCATTTTCAAATAATATAAATTTCCTATCTATAGCAGTTGATGACTGCTATAGTGGTAAGCAGATCTTAACGATCTTAACGAAAGGACTTCTGCCAATAAATGTATTAGAGCGTAGTTACATATTTAAAAGTTGGAGGTACCTTACAAGGACTAAGTACACTTAGATTGTCTGGGTCTACGTAATATCCTTCTTGTCTCAAATGGCGTATCACTGCGGTCAAATCCACGACATTTTGAAAAATAACTGCATTTGCAACCAGATCTCGATACTTAATTGATTTTTCCTGTTGTTCAGGATCGTTGTCGGCAATAATGCCATCCCCACCAAAGAACAACCACTTGGAAAATCCGTTGTAAACCTCTACTTTGTTTGTGGTAGCTGTAATTTTTCTACGGAGATCGATGTCTGCAATGTATTGTAGTAAGAACACCGTACGCACGACACGTCCTAATTCCCTGAATGCTTGATAGAGCTTGTTCTTTTGGCTATAATTCCCCAGTTTTCTTAACAACATAGCAGAAGAGATTTTCCCATATTTAATGGACAAGACCACACATAAAAGATCCTTCCAATGCAATTCGATTAAATCCCAGTCGATCGTATCACTAAAAAGAGAATCAATATGATTAAATATTATTTCTGGACTTGGACGGAAAAAGGTAAGCTTTTTGAAATTCCGTATCCTCGGCATCAGTTTAATACCCAGCAGATGTGATAAGCTTTTAACGAGCTCTTCGATAGCGATATTAACCAGATCAGGGGAGTGATCTTTCACCTTTGCTGCTTCGGTTAAAATGTTGAACATGATAGGCCGTGTTTGTTTTCCGTTTGGTATGACATTAAAATATTTGCGTATTTCTTGTTGATGTCTCTATATAGTTCTGGATGGTTTTGATATCTAAGGACATATCAGGAGACAAGTTTAACGAATCACGGATATGTTCAATAATCCCTTTCGAGATGTCATGAGCCTTAGGAAATAGCCTAGCCTCTGAAACGATTTGAACAAAACAGCCGCTGTTAATAAATTTTCGGGTCCTCGTGCGATCGAGTGAATAAATTGAGTTTCTTCTAATTTGGGGGTATAAATGCGCTGAAGTTCTTTTTTTGTTAAGCTTCGCTTAAACCGAGGATATGCCGTTCTTTCAATAGATGTCATAACAAACTCCCTCTATCTGTGTAATTAGGGGTCTATGTAGGAACCGAACCAAATCTTACGTTAAGTATTAGCGGACATTGATTTTCGGCATTATTACGTATGTTAGCGGACATAAACTACTGATTTTTATATATTTGATGTCCGGAATACTTATTACATGATTTGGTTCCATTGCTACACAAGGGCCTAAACCTACTTGACAAGAATTTCTAACGGAAAACCACCACATCCTACTGGTTAGATGGGATGAATGGAATCAATCTTTAAACAAACCGAAAAAACCTTTCCGTTTTTGTTTCTGATTTTGATTCTGTATATTCCTAATATTTTCAAGTAATAGCTGATCCCGTTTCTCAAACTTTTCCTCAATAAAGGTTTCCAATTTATTATTTCTTTGCTCTACTTCAATTAGTTTTTTCTCAGTATTGGCATGATCCTTGTTTCACTAACAGAAACCGAGTTCTAAAATAGTTTTCAAATATCCTATGAAACAGGCGCTCTCCCTTTTTTAAAAAATAAATGAGCTTTCAAAAAATAGTTCAAGCAGTGAGCATACATTGCTCCGGACAGTCTGTCGTTTTCAACACTGAACTACCACTTAAAAATCTATTATCATTTTGAATAAATTGTTTATAAACGTTTATGATTTTGTTTTTGGGCTTGAATGTGGATTTCTGGCATCAGATAATATTTCATCTGAATTATCTTATTCTCGACTAATTTCAAAATTATTGGAGTAAAATGGAATAGAAGACATTAATTCCTCCAATCTTAAACAGACCGTTGATTTTGCTTATGACGTAAACGTTACGTTAGATACTTACTATTTCAATCAAGAGACAAAGTTACTATTCAATATTAATTATTGCAAATATCTCGCCTTATTTGAAATGACGTGCTATTTCCTCAACTACTTTTATGCTCTTTCGGTTTATTGTGTCGAACATGACGACCGTAACAGTAATGTCTGTTAAGTGTTCATCATTTTGATTATAAATATTTTGTTTTAATAAAAAGCTTTTGTTCCCAAGTTGAAGTGGCCGAGTAATAATTTTTAATGAGTCACCTAATCTAGATTCCTTCAGGAAATTTATTTCTAATTTTCTAATTACGGTACCTATATTTCTTTTCTGTTTTTCTTCAAATGATAATCCAGCTTCACGATACCATTCCTTACGTGCTATTCCAAAATAGGAAACATAGATACTATTATTAACATGATCTAAGCCGTCAATATCTTTTTCCATCACATCTATTTTTGTAACTGTCTCTAACAATATAATGCCCTCCTTTCCATCATTCTTTTCTATTAATTATAGGTTTCTTTTAGTTCTAACATCTTTAGATTACTATGATTTATTGAGCTATCAATAATTATTATTCCGGAAAGTAAAAAAACACTGGACATACCTACTACACTTGTTGCTGACATTAAAATTATCGGCATAAGAACTTATTGTTTTTGGAAAGTACCATCAGCTATTGCATTTTCTATGTATTCAGCAAGCTACCTAAAAATAGTTTTTTGATTTTCACTCTGGTTTCCATGCATCCATTTCCTACTATTTTTATCGTTTCCTTCATATTAAGTCGCTTTCTATACACTTAATAATTCTAATCCAGCCCCATGTAAACTCAATTTGTTGAAAATTACAGTCTGCAATTTTATTTATAATTTTTTACTTCTTCATTAGAGGAACGCTATCTGAGGGACTTTGAAAGCCGTCTCTTGGAATCTATGATTTAATCACCGATTTGACACTACTTTATAATTGATTCTACTTGACATCATAGAACCAAAAGTTAAAAATATGGCATTAAAGGCAAATATAAAACTAACACCTGTAACAGTTGTTACTCCAGCAATTAACAACGGTATCACTATTTGAGAAAGTCTATTGCCTGCTATTCTTAAACTTAAAACTTCACCCGTTCGTTCTTCAGGTGCTAAACTAACAGTGACCATTATTGTAAGTGGTTGCACTATACCAAGTCCGACACCAAAGATAGTCACTGCAACAAGCATGGAGACAAAACCATTCATAAAGGATAAAGAACCGTATGCGATTGCACCAACAAACATAAAAACAGATAATACTTTAAATTTTTCATATCGATGTACTAGTTTAGGAATAAATACTCTAGTAATTACACTCGCCAAAGATTGAATAGTTAAAATCAAACCAATTTGAGAAGGGCTAAGCCCTATTGAATTAGCGTACAATGGAAAATAAATGTAAAATATATCTAGAGCACCTAAATTTAACATACTAATGAAAAAAGCACTCTTAATACCTGGAATCATGAAAACCTCTTTAACATTCCGATCCTGAATGGAAGCAACCTGAGGATGCCCCTTAGATTTATTTAAAAAACCTATTACAAGCAAGCACATAGTTATAACCGAATAGAGTAAATATGAATTTTGAAACCCTATATGTTCTGAAGAATATCCACCAATTAATGGTCCTAACATCATTCCAAATGAGACAAATAAACTAAAGGTTGTGATCGCACTATCACGCTTTTCATAAGGAACAGATTGGGTTAATCCATTTTGAACTGCAACAAAAGTTAAAAAATGTGATCCTCCTAAAAGTAATTGTGAAAAATATAAAGCTATTAAGTTCGGAAATAGAAAAGGGATGGTAAGTGCCAAAGCCATCCCTGAAGATCCTATCAAAATAGGGATCTTCTCTCCAATTCGGTCAATAAAACGTCCAGTACTTACCGCTAGAAGTAATGGAGTCAAAGAATAACAGGCTGTCAGTACGCCCACCTCGATAACAGATGCACCAAGAGACTCTGCAAATAACGAGGTCATCGGACGTACAGCTGATATAGGTATTAAAACAAAGAGTGCTGAAACTAAATATAAAAAGTAATGTTGCATCATAACTCCACCTTTTTAGTGGTTCATTAGCATCTAGCTTTTAACGATCATATAAGTTGCCATTCCATGAGCAACAACATTTCCATCAGAATTAAAAATTAGAGCATCTCCAACTATAATGGAATTACCTTTTTATTAATGATCATCCCATTACCCGTTAGCTTAAATCCTGTTGATGGGCGAAGGTAATTTAATTTCATCTCAACCGTAACAGCAGAACTTTCTTTCGGAATAAGGGAGAGTATAGTAGTCCGGACTGCGGCATTTTCCATAGCAGCAATCACGTCCCCATGAACTGTTCCATGTCTTTAAGTAAGAAATTTTTTAACCTATAACTCTATTATTGAGGCTACATTTTCCTTATTAATTTCTCGTAGCCCTATATGTTCCCAAAATGGATTTCTGAAATTAACTCATCACTTGTACACTCCTTTTTAAGTAAGGATTCTAACTTTACAAAAGCGTAAAAAGGTAATATAATTAAAACGATAATCGGATTATAAATCCGATAATTGAATTTTATCACTAATATCAATCTTTTTCAATAATTTAAAAAGTTAAATCATCATAGATATTAATACCTATAAACCTATTGTTATTAAACTGAAAAAGGTAGTAATATATGTATAATATTAAAAATAGAAGACCCTTTTAATCAAAATCAATAAATTATTTTCTATATAGCGAAAGAAGGTATCTCAATGGTAGACAAGTCGACCTCCCAAACATTACGAAGAGGATTAATGTTATTAGATCATTTTCACGGGAAAGACAAGGAGTACAGTGTAAAAGAACTAGCCAATCAATTAGATATTTCTTCAACTGTTACATTTCGATTAGTTAATACTCTAGTGGAATGTGGTTATTTAGAAAAAAATAATGCTACTGGAAAATACAGATTAGGATTCAACGCCTATAAACTTGGCTTAAATGCAAATCCGCATTTTAGGCTACAACAATTAGCAATGCCGTTTTTAGAGAAAGTTGCAGAAAAAACACAAGAAACCGTTAGTATGTATGTTGTGAATCCTCTAACTTTAAAAGGAATTTGTATCATATCACTTGAAAGTCCAAATGAAATTAGATTCTCTACACCTGTAGGTTCAAGTCGGCCCCTTTATCGTGGTGCATCCAAAAAAGGAATGCTAGCATTTATGGATTCAGCACAGCAGGAACAAGTTTTTCAAAGAGCTATTGCAGAGGGTTTTACGAAAATAGATGAGTTAAAAAAGGACTTAGAGGATATAAAGAATAGAGGCTATGCATATTCAAAAGGAGAAGTATACAATGGAGCGTTTAACGTCTCTGTTCCCATTTTATCTTCAAAAGGAGAAATCCTTGCGGGCATATCCATCACTTTTCCAGTATTTAGAGAAGAGAAAGATACTGTTTCTACATTTTCCAAATACTTAATGCAAGCTGCTAATCAAATTGAAAATGCATTAAAAATTTCCATCTAAAACCATACAAAAACCCCGATATTAATTTGAGCCTGCTGAAAAAGTAACCCTTTTTGAAAGAATCAAAGATTTTCATCAATATACAGATAATAAAAGAAGCTAACAACCAATATGCAGTAGGTTGTTAGCTTCTTTTTCTCTTTAAACAGACTTTTTCAGTGTCCTCATTAATTTATCGGGGTTTTTCTAGCTAACTAAATTTGCGATTTTTCTACTCCACTTGTAACATAACTTTTTTTCGTCTTAACCAGGTAAACATATGCTACAAAGAGTACAGTCATAGTTACTCCAACTATATCCGTTATAGTCTCTGGAAAAATTAATAATAGAGCTGTTACTAACGGTACGATTCTTTCGAAAATATTCAAATTCCTCTTTAACCACCCTACCATTGAAGCAGATAGTAAAGTAACACCGATAATACTAGTAACTAGTGATGTAGCAATATCTTGCAGACTTCCTTGGAACAATAAGGATGGTCCGTAAACAAACATAAAAGGAATGATAAACCCTACCAGACCTATACGTAATGAACTAAAACTGGTGGCCATCGGTTTACTACCAGCAATACCTGCTGCTGTATAGGACGCAAGGGCTACCGGAGGTGTAATTGGTGCTAGACAAGTATAATAATAAACGAACATATGAGCTACAATAACAGGTAAACCTACTTCAACCAATGCAGGTGCAGTTAAAACACCTAATAAAATATAAGCAGCCGTTGGCGGAAGCCCCATACCGAGAATGATACTTGCTACTGTTGCGATAAGAAGCGTTAGGAACATTGAACTATCAGCAATACCTATCATAAGAGAGGTCAGTGTAATACCAATTCCTGTTAAATTCACAATACCTACTACAATACCAGCCGTACCACAGGCAACTGTTACCATTAACATACTTTTAGCACCTCTATAAAGGGCATCAATAATAAAATCCCATTTAACTGTTTTACGTTTAAAAATAAAGGTTGCAA
Source organism: Metabacillus arenae (assembly GCF_014773385.1). GTDB lineage: Bacteria > Bacillota > Bacilli > Bacillales > Bacillaceae > Metabacillus_D > Metabacillus_D arenae. The sequence continues at coordinate 46,751 of NZ_JACXAI010000039.1, forward strand.
TAATGATAGCAAATATTGCCCAAACAGCTGATTTCATTGGAGATGAATGAGCAATCATCAGCATATAAATTAGCACAGCTAACCCGATATATAGATGAATCCCTTGTTTAGCTACTTTCTTGAAATCAGGTAGGTCTTCTTTTTTCAGTCCACTCATATTCTTTTTAGCAGCTTCAAAGTCAACCGACCAGTATACAGATAAAAAGTAAAGGAATGCTGGTATGATAGCGGCTATAACAATTTCAGAGTATGGTATCCCAGTCATTTCTGCCATAACGAATGCACCAGCTCCCATAATCGGTGGCATAATAGCTCCACCTGTTGAAGCAACAGATTCAATTCCGCCTGCTACTTTTGGCTGATAACCCACCTTCTTCATAAGTGGGATTGTAAATTGACCTGTAATACTTACATTCGCTACTTGACTACCTGAAATAGTCCCCGTTAAAGCACTAGCAATGACCGACACTTTTGCAGGTCCACCTCTAAATTTACCTCCAATAGCAAAGGCTAAATCTATAAAAATTTTCCCGGCACCCGTTGACTCTAAGAAAGCTCCAAAAAGGATAAACAAAGCAATAAAGGTTGCTGCTACCCCTAAAGTAGTACCCCAGATTCCACTAGTAGACATATAAATAAGTGAAATCATTCTATCATATGAAAGCTCTCCAATTGAGAATATTCCAGTTAAATGATGGCCGAAGTAACCATAAATTAAGAAAATAACACCAATCAGAGGTAGAATCCACCCAGTTAATCTACGTGTACCCTCCAAAAGTAAGATAATCGTAACTGCTGCAAAAAATTGATCAAGTACATTTGGATTCCCTACTCGATTAAACAAGTCTGTATAGGATGAATAAAGATAGATACCATTTGCTAAGGCTAAAATTGCACCTACATAGTCTATCCATCGTAGCTTAGGTGATTTGCTAATTGGGTAAAGTAAAAATACTAATATCAAAACAAGCGTTAAATGAACACTTCTTTGTAGCATTGGAGTTAGCACACCAAATCCACCTGTATAAAGTTGAAAAATAGAAAGTATTAACGCTATGGGAAGAATAACTTTTTTAAGAACCTTATTTTCTGAAATCGCCTTAGACAAAAACCGTCACTCCTTTCTTATATCAGGTGTTACTATCCTGTAAATTTAAATTTTTCAGAGGAGACTAAGATGATAATAATATTAAAATTTCCTCCACAATACGAAATCGCTTTCAAACATCTAAGTACTTACTCAATTGCCCCGACTTCTTTGAAGTACTTTTCTGCACCTGGGTGTAATGGTATAGTATTTCTGGATGCCGTCTCTAAAGAAAAGTCCTTAACGGCATCATGTGATGCATTAAATTCTTCTACGTTTTCAAAAATCGTTTTTACAAAAGTGTAAACTACATCTTCATTTACTTCTGGAGAAGTAACTATTTGGGCATTCACCGACAAGGTTGTCACATCTTCATCCATACCTTCGTAAAGACCACTAGGAAGTGTATAATCAACATAATAAGCATGTGTACCAGAGACTAGCTCTCTTTCTTCATTTGATAGTGAAATGAATTTTATGTCTTCTGTTGTCGCTAAGTCCATAATAGATGCATTTGGACTTCCAGCCCAGAACATTGCAACATCAACATGATTATCTTTTAATGCATCAACAGCTTCAGAAAATGAAATAAATTGCGGCTTGAAATCATCATACGTAATATCTAAAATTTCAAGCATCTGTTTCGATTTCACCTCGTTTCCACTACCCGGTTGTCCAACGACAACTTTCTTACCTTTAATATCCTGAATTGAGTTAATGTCAGTATCCGCATGCGTTACAATAGTTAAAGGCTGATCATAAGCTACAAACACACCGCTTAGTTTTTGAGGGTCATCTTTATAAATATCTGTACCTTCATACCCGTTAACCGCGACATCTCCACCTATAACAGCAAATTCAGCATCACCATTTTGTAGTAAAGTTACGTTTTCAACTGAGCCACCAGAGGCTTGGTTTGTTACTTTAATGGTATCTTGACCTCCATTTACAATTTTAGTAATAGAAGCACCAATTGGATAAAGTGTACCGCCAGTACCACCAGTTGTAATAGTTACGTTAGATTTATTTCCGCCGGCATTTGAGTTACCAGAACTTGAGTTACCAGAACAACCTATCATTGCGAAAATTACCATCAATGAAATAAATAAACCCGCTACTTTTTTTGTTGTCACTTTATGCCCCTCCTTATATTTTAAATATAATTTATTCAATCAATTTTTATAATAAAAAAATCCAGAACCTGTTTTCACCCCTAATTTACCAGCTTTTACATACTTAGTAAGTAATGGACAAGGACGGTATTTTTCGCCTAAAGTTTGATGTAAATATTCCATATTCCGCAATCTAGTATCCAGTCCAACTATATCTGCTAGTTCTAATGGTCCCATTGGATGATTTAATCCAAGTTTGATCGATTTATCAATATCTTCTGCTGAAGCAACACCTTCCATTAACATATTCATTGCTTCATTTCCTATTAAGCAATTCATTCTACTAGTGATAAATCCAGGAAATTCATTAACTTCTACGATTTCCTTTTTCATCTGCTTTCCTATATCTTTTGCATACTCTACTGTTTCCTCAGATGTATCTAAGCCTTTGATCACTTCGATGAGCTTCATCTTATGAACAGGATTAAAGAAATGCATTGCAATGACTTTATCAGATCGAGATGTTTGAGCACCTATCTCGGTCGGACTCATTGTTGATGTATTTGTAGCAAGAATGGTATGAGGTGGACATAATTGATCAAGTTCTTTGAAAACTTTAATTTTTACGTCCATAATTTCCAATACTGCCTCTATAACAAGGTCGGCATCTTCAACACATTCTTTCATATTTGATGAAAAATTCAAGTTGCTCTCGCCTTTTTCCATATCATCTTTCGTAATAAAACCTCGTTGTTCACTTTTCGCCCATTCATCGTAAATGTACTTTTCAGCGTTTTTTAAAGATTCTTTATTTATATCATGTAACGCCACTGTAAATCCATTAAGTGCTGCTATATAGGCAATACCTCGACCCATCGTTCCAGATCCAATTACTGCGATTTTAGTCATAAATCAACTCACCTTCTTTCAAACTTGTAAATTTTCAAAAATCGTCGTAATCCCCAGTCCTCCCGCAATACAGAGAGTGACTAAGCCGTATTTTGATCCTCGACGTTCCATTTCATGCAATAGTTTTGTTGCTAGGATAGCTCCCGTTGCACCTATAGGGTGTCCAAATGCAATAGCTCCACCATTAACATTAACTTTATCTAAATCAAGGTTGAGCTCTTTAATAACAGCTAACGCTTGTGCTGAAAACGCCTCGTTTAATTCGATTAAATCAATATCATCTAATGAGAGCCCACTTCGTATTAAAGCCTTTTGTGTAGACTGAACAGGTCCTATTCCCATGAATTCAGGTGAAACTCCTGCACTTGCATGGGCTACGACTCTTGCTTTAGGTATAAAACCTCGTTCCCTCGCAACAGAATCATTCATTAAAAGAAGAGCAGAAGCTGCATCATTTCTACCTGAAGAGTTACCTGCTGTTACTGTCCCCCCTTTTTTAAAAACAGGTTTTAAAGCTAGTAACTTTTCTAATGATGTTTGCCTTGGATGTTCATCTTGATCAAAAAGAATAGTATCTTTTCTCTGCTTCACTTCATATGGTACGATTTCATCTCTAAAAAGACCGTTTCGGATAGCTTTTGCGGCTAACTCCTGACTTCGTAATGCAAATTCATCCTGTTCCTGTCGTTCAATGTTATAAATACTTACTAGGTTTTCAGCTGTCATCCCCATTGTTAAATCACCGTATTCCTCAATTGGCTGTGAGTTAGGCTGACTTTCTATATTAGGATCAAGTAATAATCCATTTCCTGAACGATATCCAAATCTAGCATTCCGAATATAGTATGGTGCAGTACTCATACTTTCGGCTCCACCTGCTATGATTACATTGCTTAATCCTAGCCTGATTTGCATATCTGCATTATTAATGGCTTGTAAGCCGGAACCACATTGACGATGAATCGTATAACCAGGTACTTCTTTAGGAAATCCTGCGCGTAACAAAGCAAGTCGCGCTAGGTTGGAAGCATCGGCACCTTGCTTTGCCTGACCCAAGATAACCTCATCAACTAAATCTGCTGGTGCTCCTGATCTAAGTAAAGTTTCTTTTATAACTTTTGCGGCTAAATAATCGACAAGAACGGTGCTTAACGTCCCTCCTAGTCTACCAATAGGAGTTCTAACCGAATCTACTATGACTGTTTCATGCATTCTTTTATCCCCCCTTCAAAAACAGTTAGTCTTTATGATAACTTGGTTTTCTTTTTTCTAAGAAGGCTCTCGTACCTTCTTCCTTTTCCTCTGATGCAAATATAACGGTTTGAGCTAATTTCTCTAACATTAAGCCTGTATCTAAATCAACATCTGCTCCTTTATTTACGACCATTTTGGCAAGTTGAACAGCTAACGTTCCTTTGGATAATATAGATTTCACTATATCATCCGTAGCTTCAGTTAGTTTATGACCCTCAACAACTTGGGTTACTAAACCAATTCGCTCCGCTTCAACCCCGTCTATAATTTTCCCAGTTAGTATCATGTCCAAAGCTCTGCCTTTACCAACCATTCTGGTTAATCTCTGTGTACCACCTGCACCAGGTATAATGGCTAAGTTTAATTCCGGTAAACCCATTTTGGCGTGGATTGCTGCAATTCTAATGTCACAGGCTAAGGCAAGTTCTAGTCCACCACCTAAGGCATGACCGTTTATGACTGCAATAGTAACCTTAGTTGATTGCTCAATTTTTTTATAAATGCCTTGCATTCCAGGTGCGAGTGCCTCTAGCATGGATTTTTCATGTAATTCTTTTATATCAGCTCCAGCTACAAATGCCTTTTCTCCAGCACCTTTAATCACTATTATTCTAAGATCTGGTATTGAATCTAGTTCGTCTAATGCTACTCTAAGCTCTTTTATTGTTGCTTGATTAAGTGCATTTCTGACTTCTTGTCTATCAATAATGATCGTACCGACATAGTTATCTATTTCCTTCTTTATATGTTCAAACACGATATTCACCTTCTAAGAAAGATTAGTAAATTGGTATTAAACAGATTTATTTGCCCTTCCATACAGGTTTTCTTTTTTCAAGAAAAGCCTGGGCCCCTTCAATACGATCCTCACTCTCGTATACATTAGGACCGATATCTAGCTGCAATGCTTGAAACAACGGAACATCCATCGTCTTCCATATAGTTTCTTTAATTCGTTGGACAGAAAGAGGGGCACATTCACAAATTTCATTTGCTATTTCAGTTGCTCTTTCCATTAACGCATCTTGGTCGTCTAAAACTTCATCTACCAAACCAACTTGTAAAGCTTCTTCACTAGAAATTAACTTGCCTGTAAATAACATTCTAGCTGCAAAACTTGGTGAAATTAATTTCGGTAAGATGGTAGAACCAAATGTTGCCCCCATCCCTCTTTTTGCCTCTGGCATACCAATTTTACATCCCGAGCTAGCCAAACGAATATCACTGGCTAATGTTATTTCACAGCCTGCACCTACAGCTGCCCCATTAATGGCTGAGATAACTGGTTTATAGGTATCAATAATTGCGTTAAATAGTCTACCTCTTAAAGGTTTCCGTTTAAATGCTTCGGGATTTTCCTTCGATTCTTTTAAATCTCTTCCGCTGCAAAACGCTTTATCACCTTTCCCTGTAATGATTAAAACTCTAGCATCTTTCTCTTCTTTATATTCTCGTAAATAATCTAGAAACAAATCGGACATTTCAGAGTTAATCGCATTCCGTTTTTCCGGACGATTTAAATATAAGTAAGCAATTTGGCCTTTTTTCTTATATTCAATAAAGTTCACTTACAATCTCCCCTTCTTGGCGTTACTATTATTTTATTATTTTCCTATAAAATTAGGTTTTCTTCTTTCCTTAAATGCAGTGACTCCTTCTTTGTGATCATCTGTCTCCTTAATGATTGCGTAGTGAGATGACATCAAATCAAGTGCAGGTTCAAGTTCCATTGTTCTAGAATATCGTACAGCTCTTTTCGTCATTCTAATAGCAACCTGTGGGCCTTCTGCTATTTTTTCTGCTAATGTAAGCGTCCTTTGAAGGAACTCCTCTTCAGGATATACATGATTAACTAACCCTAATTCATAAGCCTCTTCAGAACTAATGAAATCCCCGGTCCACAATAATTCAAGTGCCTTCGCTTCGCCAATAATCTGAGGTAAGAAGAATGCCCCTCCATCACCTGGCACAAGGCCGACCTTCACATATCCTTCGCTTATTTTCGAAGCGCATACAATTGTCCTGAAATCACACATTAAAGCCATATCTAACCCTGCACCTACAGCTGGACCGTTAATAGCAGCAATGACTGGTTTATCTATGTTTTTTAAAGTAAGGGGCACACGGTGAATATTCTTCCAAAGCTTATTCTTATTATCTAGTGGCTTCTGATCTTGTTTCATTCCACCTACATCACCACCTGAACAGAAAGCATTGCCGGCACCAGTAACTACAATAACATTTACATCATCCCTTTCCTGTGCATCTTCTAAAGCTTTTACCCATTCATCTATCATTTGACCATTAAGAGCATTTTTCTTTTCAGGACGATTTAATGTAATTGTCATGACTTTGTTCTCAATATTCGTTAGAATTGTTGGATTCATATAAGACCACTCCCTTTTTCATAAATTTTACCGAGTAACTTTTTCTTTTGAATGAATAATATTTTTCTTGTGTAAAAATTCAAGTTGTTCTTCTGATAGACCTAGCATTTCCTGAAGTACTTCATCTGTATGTTCACCCAATATTGGTGCTGCCACAACTTCATCCAGAGGTGAGTCAGATAAACGAATTGGAGAACCAGGAACTCTAACTTTTCCCGCTATAGGATGTTCAATCTCGCGAATCATTTTTCTATATTTAAGGTGCGGATCATTAGCAACTTCATCTATAGATAATACTGGTGCATGAGGGACATTCGCCTCAATTAGAATATCTGAAATCTCTAATTTGTTTTTATTAGAAGTCCAACTTGTAACAATTTCATCGACAAGTTTAGTATTTGCAGAACGATCTACGTTTGTTTGAAAACGATCATCATCAATCAGTTCTTGTTTGCCCATTACTCTTAATAGTGATTGCCATTGTCTATCCGCAACACAGAGGATAGCAATGTAACCATCTTCGGTTGGATATACATTATAAGGGGCCGTTGCCATACCGCTATGTTGGTTTCCTGTTCTTTGAGAAACCTTTCCTCCACTGCTGTAGTATGCACCCAATGCAGATGCAAGAGTTGGATAAATTGCATCATGCATAGATACCTCAATTAGTTGGCCTTTTCCTGTCTTCTCCCTTTGATAAAGAGCCGTTGTAATACCACCGAATAAATGAATTCCTCCTAGGAAATCACAGAGAGCTGGGCCAGCTTTAACAGGAGGTTTATCAGCAAAACCAGTAGTCGCCATTACTCCACCCATTGCTTGAATCGTTAAATCCATTGCAAGTCTCTTAGCATATGGACCATCTAAACCATATCCTTTTCCTGATGCATAAATAATACGAGGATTAACTTTTTTTAAAACTTCATAACCTAGTCCGAGGCGATCCATTGCTCCAAGAGAAAAGTTCTCTACAACGACATCAGCCTTTTTAACCAGATCTAAAAATAACTGTTTTCCTTCCTCAGATTTAAGATCAATAGATACGCCCTTCTTATTAGAATTCAGCATAAGTAACTCGTGACTATCACCTTTTCTTCTAACTCGAAGGTTCTCCCCTTTAATCGGTTCAATCTTGATAACTTTTGCTCCTTGAAAGGCCAACATAAGTGAACAATACGGACCATTATAAATTTGACCTAAGTCTAAAACAACTATATCGTCTAATGCTTTTTTCATAATATACCTCCAATCATGTTAGTCGGTAAGCGCGCTTGGTAATATCCCCCGCGCCATTTTTCCGATAATCGGTTTAAATATCCGATTATCGTTAATGTTAAAGTTAGTTTATCACACAAGAAAATGATATTCAATATAAAATTCAGATAATTTACACTTTTAATAAAATAAAAAAATCTTGCTTATAAGCAAGATTAGAGTAATGAAGATTCTTTAGTTGTTTGAAAATTCTCACTATCTGTATTTTGTACTGAAAAAATAAAGATAGTTGAAATTGCAATTACAGAGTATTGTAACTTGACACGGAGACTATATGGGGTACTGCCAACATTCCGGTCCTTTACTATGAAAATCAGAAGTATTTAAAGTATTCTAAGGGGAAGCGTCAGGGCTTTGACAATTTACAACGGGGAAGGATTGTTTAAGAAGAAAGAAACTTTTTTCTTAATTTTTAGTATATACTTCTAACGAGTGGCTTTAATTAGGAGGGGCGTTTTAATTTGTTTTCAAGACTTTAAAACAGTTATTATAACATTATTATTCTGGTGGATAATTTTGTTTGTTTTCCAAAGGCTGACCAATCGTTATCCCCCAAAAAACACTAAGAAAAAAGACATTATATTAACGTTTATTCAAAGTATAGTGATTCTTATTTTATTACCATTTTTCTATCTTATTTATTAAAATCATTCGGGTTTTAATCTAATTATCACCCCTTTCTCTTGTTGAAGTAACGAACGCTTTTGTTCCATAAGACTTTGCAAGGATCTTTAACGATGGGCGCGTTTATGGGTGCGAAATGTTCCTGATTCAAATGAAATGTGGTCACACAATTTCGGTAAAGGTCAGGCAGTTTTAGGTCTCTGAAACTGAAGGGTTATGTC
>NZ_JACXAI010000004.1 GCF_014773385.1 Metabacillus arenae
TGTGATTTCCTATGTGAATTAGGAAATGATAAGCGATGAAAATTCGCCAAACGCACTGTGAATTATATTGTGAATTCAAGTGCGTTTTCCTATGTGCTTTACAATGTTTGCACCTCTAAAGTAAACCCGTTAGCAAAAGGCAGCGTAAGTTGCTTTTTGCATGCTCTTTATTTTCAGTTCTTGAATGTTAAAGTTAATGAAAGTATTAACATGCTGTTAAAGAGGAATATCATTGTCCAGCTCCGAGCACCGTCAGCCCCTAGGTCATAATTCAAGCCGTCAAAACAACCTTCTTGACGGCTCGAATTGTGCTTGTCTCCGATATGAGGTTGCTCTGTGCTTTCGTTTTAATTCCTTATTAAAATGCTAATGGGATAAGCCTTTACTTTTCTCATTGTTTATTTTTCAAATTTTCCTCTGCCATTTTCACCATTTCCCTAACCATATTTCCACCAAGCTGGCCACCAATTTTTCCTGCTTGTCTTGAGGTAAGCTCTCCATTGCTTGAATTTTGCATGGAGACTCCTACTTCTTTTGCAGCTTCGTATTTTGCTTGTGCTGGATTTGGAGTCCCTGCAACCTTTGCTTTCAGCTGATCAACTTCGTTCCGGGCGCCCGGCACTAGCAATTTATTTTTCCTTGCCATCTTAATCACTCCTTTTACGTTAGGTTCCCTATTTTTTTAATAATTATGAAAAATGACATGGAAAGGCTAAGCTGGCTGCTCCCAGGCTTGGTTGATTCTCATAGTGATGCCATTGAAATGGAGATGGAGCCAAGGCCAAGCAGTACATTTCCAATTGAAGTTTCCTTTTATGAATTAGAGAAAAAGCTGATTGGTAAAGGGATCACAACGATCTATCATTCCCTGTCCTTGCTTGAAGAAAACGCCAAAAAATATGTTAGAAGAAATCGAACGGTTTTATCTACAATTGAAGCAATTAATCACTTGTCTTTGGGACAGCATCTTATTCGAGCATTTTGACCGTTTGGTTGAAAGAAAAAATCAGTTGCTGTCGAGTATATAAAATATTCATTTTGAGGTCTTTTTTGATCTTATTTTAACAGGAATACGGAAGAATTATCCATCTTCATTAGCAGTTTTCAAAATATTGAGTGTATTCATAGTTGCAACCTCCAAATCCAATCCTCTGCTATTTTATTCTGTGTACAAAGAAAAAATAGCAGAGGATTTTCCGATAATCATATCTAAGTAATTCTCTTTCATAACTATTAGTTCCCCTTGAAATTTTCTTTCATAAAATATAGCAATTTATTATTCAATGAAAAAATATTTTTTAAAATCATTGCATAAAGAAAAAATATTTCGTATGATTAATGAAGATAACAAATGTAAGCGGTTAGTTCTGCTTATTTATAAAGGTTAAGATTTCATAGGACAAATGGAAAGATTTGAATTGCAAACTTCTTTTGTGAAGAGAATATCTTAAGGAGGCAATCGATATGAAAGTCGGATTAATCGGGTTAGGGAAGATGGGATTAAATTTAGGCCAAAATTTACTAGATCATAACTATGAAGTTACAGCGTTTGATGTAAATCCCGATGCAGTGGAAGAAATAAAAAGCTATGGAGCTGAAGGTGTATCCAGCTTGGAAGCGCTTGTTCAATCATTAGGACAATCAAGAGTTCTTATGATAATGGTTCCTCATGCTGTCGTGGATTCCGTTATTAATGAAGTTACACCTTTCTTGAAATCAGGAGATATTGTAATCGAAGCCGGTAACTCTCATTATAAAGAATCCATACGCAGGTACAGTCAGCTTAAGGAACTTGGAGTCAGCTTCATGGATGCAGGAACTTCCGGGGGTATGGAAGGGGCTCGTCATGGCGCAAATTACATGGTCGGAGGGGATCCTGATGCATGGGCCATTGTAGAACCAATTTTTCGAGATACATCTGTAGAAAATGGGTATATCTATACGGGAAAAGCGGGCGGCGGTCACTTTCTGAAAATGGTTCATAACGGAATTGAGTATGGCATGATGGCTGCGATTGGGGAAGGATTTGAGGTATTAGAGAAAAGTGAATTTGAATATGACTATGAGAAAGTGGCGAGAGTTTGGAATAACGGTTCAGTTATTCGCTCATGGCTCATGGAATTAACAGAAAACGCCTTTTCAAAAGATGCGCGTCTTGATGAAATTAAAGGCGTTATGCATTCTTCCGGCGAAGGAAAATGGACAGTTGAAACCGCTATGGACCTTCAAGCGGCAACGCCTGTTATCGCGATGTCCCTATTAATGCGCTACAGATCAATGGATAATGATACATTTACAGGCAAAGTGGTGGCTGCTCTTCGTAACGAATTTGGCGGACATGCTGTAGAGAAGAAATAAGAAAATAAATGAAATAAAGAAAATCTATTTAATACTTCGGAGGTATGTTATCGTGAAATTTTTTATTGATACAGCAAATTTAGAGGATATTAAAAAAGCATATAAAATTGGGGTTTTATCTGGTGTAACAACAAATCCTTCCCTTGTTGCGAAAGAAGGCATTAAATTTGAAGATCGGATTGCAGAGATTTGCCAAACTGTACCTGAAGCTGAATCTGTTTCTGCAGAAGTAACCCCTGATGCTGAGACGGCTGAAGAAATGATCGCACAAGCAGAGGAGCTTATAAAAATTAATGGCGGAGATAAGAAAGTAACCATCAAACTCCCTATGACGCTAGCTGGTTTAGAGGCTACTCGCTATCTCGCTAACAAAGGCGTGAAAACCAATGTTACCCTAATATTTACCGTGAACCAAGCACTGTTAGCTGCTCGAGCGGGTGCCACTTATGTCTCTCCATTTTTAGGTCGTTTGGATGATATTTCTGAAGATGGTACTGAAAACTTGGTTCGCTACCTTGGGGAAAGGGTTCACTTTTGAGAATAATGGTGGGATTGGTCTTTTTTTCGTTACTTGTTAGCAGAATCAGGGGATTAGCGTTTAGTATGAATAGTTGCGCTCTTTCTGCAAGTAGACGAGGTTGAAAAAAGCACAAACTTATGAAGCTTTACTTCATTTAAAAAACCTATTGTATTAGCCATAGAAAAATACCCTTAACTATGAGTCTAGTTGACTTCACTCGTGTAAGGGTTTTCTTTTATACTGTTAGATTCTTTATGTTGGGGACTTGAAAAATAGGTGAAAATTGATGTCTAGCTCAATCCGCCATCGACCTTGAGCTTTTTTATATTATTTTGTGAAAGTGCATTAGGTTATATTAAATAGTAATGTAAACATTACAATTCACTTCAATTAGAAGTTCAGTGAATATTTCAATGCTGTGAAATGCTGCTGGTTATGTAACTTGCAGAATGAAAGAGAGGAATGAAGTATGGATATCTATTTATTGCTGATGACATTGATAGCTATTGTGATCGTGGTTGTAGGGGTTTCATGGCTGAAGTGGCACGCGTTTATCAGTTTAACAGTTGCGAGTGTGTTTTTAGCCATTATGTCAGGATTATCAATGGATAAAATAATTGGTGCCTACGAAATCGGCGTGGGAAGTGTATTAGGTCACTTAGTTGGAATTTTAGCATTAGGGACGATCTTAGGAAAGCTGATGGCTGAATCAGGAGCAGGAATGCAAGTCGCAGATTTCTTTGTTCGATTTTTTGGTGTGAAAAAATTGCCATGGGCTATGTTACTTTCAGGCTTTATTATCGGAATACCCGTTTTCTTTGAAGTTGGAATTTTGATTTTATTACCTTTAGTTATTTCAATTCACAAAACTTCAAAGCAAAACATTTTATTAATCGCGCTGCCTGTCATTGCTGGTTTATCGATTGTACACGGTCTAGTGCCGCCCCACCCAGGAGCAATGGCAGCAATTAGCATTTATAACGCTAATCTTGGAAAAGTGCTTCTTTATTCACTAATTATTGCGATTCCAGCTGGCATTATCGCAGGACCATTATTTGCAAAATGGATTCATAAACGGGTTATCCCTGAAGGAGAGCCAGAGTTAATTCGTATTAAAAAACTGGAACATAAATTACCAAGTACAGGAGTTTCTTTCTTTATTATTTTATTACCCGTTATTTTAATGGTTTTATCAACTGCAGCACCGTATTTGGGGCTGCCTGATGGTTTGACTAAATTTTTTGCTTTAATTGGAAGTCCATTGATGGCACTATTGATTGCTTGTTTTGCTGCCTTTTACTTTCTTGGACTTCGCCAAGGAATGGATAAAAACGTCATTAAGAAATTAACAGAGGAATGCCTATTACCTGTTGGATCTATTGTATTAATTATTGGTGCAGGCGGCGGGTTTAAACAAATCCTAATCGATAGTGGTGTGGGAACATCAATTGCTCAAATGTCTGAGAATTTATCCCTTTCCCCGATTGTTTTGGCGTTTATGATTGCCGGGCTAATTCGAATTGCGACAGGTTCAGCTACAGTTGCATTAACAACTGCTGCTGGCATTGTTTCACCTATTATTGAGCACATGTCAGGTGTGAATTTGGAATTGCTGGTAATTGCAACAGGGGCAGGATCATTAATGTTTTCACACGTAAATGATGCTGGTTTCTGGATGGTAAAAGAATACTTGGGATTGACTGTGAAAGAAACATTTCAAACTTGGACGGTATTAGAGACAATCCTTTCCTTTGTAGCTTTCGGAGGTACATTAATTCTCAGTATGTTTGTTTAAAGTGTACAAGAAGTTTCCACATTTGGCTTGTGAATGCTTGATGAGATTTCGACAAGAAAAAGCGTCTATCAAGAAAAAAGAGGGTGTTTCGCGAAAAAAAAACGAATAAGAAAGAAGATAAGCTTAAGTTTCTTTCATTAAATAATTTTTTATGCTGACAGCTTTCGTAAGGAGGAAGAAATCGTGAGTTCAAAATATGTTATTGGGGTAGATATTGGAACAACAAGTACAAAATCAGTACTTTTTTCAGTTGATGGAGCTGTTATTTCCAGCCATGGAATTGAGTATCCTTTATTTTCACCTGAACCTGAAACAGCGGAACAAGATCCAGAAGAGCTGTTTACGGCTGTAATAAAAACCATTAAGAAGACTATACAAGCAAGTAATGTTATGCCAAGTGATATTCTCTGTGTATCATTTAGTTCGGCTATGCATAGTGTTATAGCTGTAGATAAAGAGGGCAAGCCGTTAACAAACTGTATCACTTGGGCAGATAATAGAAGCTCTAAGTGGGCTGAAAAAATAAAAAAGGAAATGAATGGACACGAAATTTATCTTCGTACCGGGACACCTATTCATCCGATGTCGCCTCTTTCAAAGTTGACTTGGCTGCGAAATGAGCATCAAGAGCTATTTGCAAGCACCTACAAGTTCATTTCTATAAAAGAATATATTTTCTATAAGTTATTTAAAGAATATGTTATTGATTATTCGATCGCTTCAGCAACAGGTATGTTTAACCTGAATTCCTTACAATGGGACGAGGAAGCTCTTCATGTTGCAGGGGTTTCAAAAGATCAGCTTTCCAAGCCAGTACCAACAACCTATCATTTATTAGGACTTGACGAAGCAATGGCAAGGGAAATGAACTTGCTGTCTTCAACACCTTTTGTAGTTGGAGCCAGTGATGGAGTTTTATCTAATTTAGGTGTGAATGCGATAGATCCCGGAGTGGTTGCTGTCACAATTGGGACAAGCGGTGCGATTCGTGCAGTAACAAATAAGCCCGTGACAGACCCAAAGGGAAGAATTTTTTGTTATGCTTTAACAGAAGATCATTGGGTAATCGGGGGGCCGGTGAATAACGGAGGAATGATTTTTCGATGGGCCCGTGACCAGCTGGGTTCTTCAGAGGTCGAAACGGCTAAGCGTTTAGGAAAAGATTCATATGAAGTGCTTACTGACATAGCAAAAAGGGTTAATCCTGGTTCTGATGGGTTAATTTTTCACCCCTATTTAGCAGGAGAGAGAGCTCCTTTATGGGATTCCAACGCACGAGGCTCATTCATTGGACTCGGGCTGCACCATAAGAAAGAACATCTTATTCGAGCTGTGTTAGAAGGAGTCATTTTTAATCTGTATACTGTTCTTCTTGCCTTAGAGGAATTAATTGGGGAACCGAAGAAAATTCAAGCAACTGGAGGTTTTGCAAGGTCTGAGCTCTGGAGACAAATGATGACGGATATTTTTAACCAAGAGGTGTTTGTTCCGGAAAGCTTTGAAAGCTCTTGCTTAGGTGCAGCTATCCTGGGCTTATATGGATTAGGAGAAATCAAGTCATTAAATGTCGTTTCCGATATGGTAGGGGCTACTCATCATCATGTTCAAAATAAAGAGAATGTAGAAATATATAAAGAATTAATCCCAATTTATATTCGGCTTTCCAGGCTAATGGGAAAAGAGTATGAGAGCATTGCTGCTTTTCAAAGAAAAAGCATTTAGATTTACAGATTAATATAACGATACAAGACGTCAATTAATCATTGCGACTATGAAAAATAAATTTGTCCAAATAAAAGCGCTATTCTTTTTGTAGAAATATACAAGAAGAATAGCGTTTCTATGTAGCGTCAGGAAGCTTAACCTGATTATAGTGTTTATCTGTTAAACAGAGCTTTCGGCCCTAGGTAACACGATAATCTTTCTAATATGTAAGAATATTTCACAAAATTGTTGATTTATCTTAACTTTAAATTAACAGAATTGTTTTATTGTTTAGATAGTTAGTTAATCTAAACCTAATTGCAGGTTTATACAGAGAGGAGCATGATCTTGCTAAAGCCGCGTAAAGATAAAAAATCGTTTGAACAACTAGTGAAAGAAAATATTCAAGAGTTACTTAATGATAAACAAGCACTGGATAGAATTGAAAAACGTTTAGAGAAACGCCGTGACAAGCTGGCTTAATAAGCTGGCTTCCTCGGTGAAAAGAGAATCGTTTTTTGCTGAAACTATTTGTTAATTCGCTTCCTCTCAACAAAGGCATCATGCTTCACTGCCACTACTTTCCTTACAAGGGCTGGAGTTTGTTTTGCTTCACTAATTGGCAAGTTAATTGCTTGTTTTTTAAAATCAATGTCCTCCATAATTTCTTGTTGAGTATGGGAAAGCTTATTTGTTTGAGCCTTTATTTTTTCTGTTTTTTCCTGAATTCTGGCGGCTGCCCTTGACATGTTGTCCACAATCGGTTTTGTTTGTTTAAAAATCTTAAACGCCTGGATTCCAAGGAAAATAAGTGAAATGGCAATTAGTCCAATACTAAAATAAATAATAAGCATGTTTTTCCTCCTATGCTTTAGCTTTACCTTCTTTTTTTGTCCTATACCCTTTATGTCAATCAGCAAACAGGGAGAAAAAGTATGTTTTAGAAAGGCAGCTTCACATACTTTGTTGCTTTTGACAATATCCGTCATTTGGAAAAGGAGCTGCCGCTCACCAAAAGTGGAGTAGGAGACCTTAATACAAAAGTAAAAAAACAAACGCTTGAGTCATTTACGACACAAGCGTTTTATTTAAACATCAAGGTAAAATTAGTCATCACTTTTAATTCTACTAAATTCTTTATTCAATTTTGAATTACTATTATGCAAGAACCTCTCTTTTCTCTCTTGCCAATATCGTTGTAGCTAGATTGTAGCCGCTGGAAATTACTCCAGCATAGCCTGCACCTGGTCTTGTCCAAGCACCTGCTAGATATAAATGCTTAATGGGAGTTATTTGAGGTAAATTACGGTGGAGAGATTGCTCCACTGATTGTGCTGCCCCGTAAATGGCTCCTTCAGAGTGCCCAGTATACCGTTTTACTGTCATAGGAGTAGCAAGTTCAATGTGTTTTATTTTTTTACTTATGTTCGGATAAATTTTTTCCAATCGATTGATGTATATTTTTTCTACATCTTTTTTCTTTTGGTTATACTCTTCTTTAGTCAAGTTTTCCCAATCTTTGTGACTGGCGATTTGCATCATAGTTAAGGTGCTTTCACTTGAACTCTGATAGTTAGGGATAATATTTTCATAGATAGTGACGCAGTACGGCATTTCTTCATAATTCCCTAAGAGAATATCCTGTTCTACCTTATTAAGGTCGTGATAATCACACACAAAAACCTCATGATTTTTTTCATTATACAAATTAGAAAATACTCCATCCAATATGATGTAAGCCTGAACGCAGGAGTAGCTCGGCTTTACATTTTCTACTTTCATCTTAAATCGGTTTGGAAGTTTTTCCTTTTCCGGTATCATATTCAGCATTTTTTTAGGATCCATATTAGAAATAAGGTGATTACAAAGGAATTCTCCCTCTTTTTTTGTAATCACTCCACAAGCTTTTCCATCATTAACTAAAATTTCAGTTACTTCTTGCTTTGTCCTCACTTCTCCCCCATTTTCTTCAATAATCGATTTCAATTGGTTGGATAAGGATTCTGAACGTCCTTCAGGATAGTAACCGCCGTAATGATGATAATCTGTCCAAGCATAAGCAAAGTAATTAGCAGATAGCTTGGAAGGGGGTAAACCGAAGTAGATCCATAGCTGACAAATAACTGACTTTAATTTAGGTGATTGAATGAATTCATCGATCATTTGCTGCAAACTATGATTCTGATATTTAAGAAAGTTAGAAATCCCTGAACTGATATTCAACATTTCGTTACGAATTGTCACAAATAAATGAAATAATTCAGAGATTCCCTTTTTTTCTTGAGGAAATAATTCAATTAAAGTTTTTTGATATTCATCTACTCGCCCATCAACAGAAATTTCATGATCCGGAAGTATGACACTATAAAGCTGGTCAGCTTGTTGAAATTCAACACGATTATATAAGCCAATCTCTTGGAATATCTCTCTAACTCTCCCGCCTTCTGCCAAACCACTTAAGCAATGTAAAGATACATCGAATTGCCACTTTCTTCTCTTAAATGAAGTGGCAAATCCACCCGCAATGAAATGTTTTTCTAAAACAAGAACTTTCTTTTTTGCTAATGAAAGTTTACTTGCCGCGACTAATCCACCAAGACCTGACCCAATAACTATCACATCGTACATTTTAATAGCCTCCACCTTCGTAGTAATGATACTTTTCGAGACACATCAATTCTCATTTTCACTAGAAAGCTCACTGACCATCGCAAGCAATTGCTTCGAACACCTGCCATCATCTATTGGCTGTCCTAAATCATGAACATAGTATTGAGATATGAATTTAAATATTACGCTTCCAAAAAATAATAGATAAGCAAAACGTAGAAAAAACGAAAATTGTTTTATAGAAATAACAATTTTCATTCAGAGCATTCCTACTCATTTCTTTTAATAGATATCCTAAAAAATATATATTATCTTCAAAATTGTTAGATTGTAATCTAGTAATAAATTATCACACTATTTTCCATTTACCTATTGAGAAAATTACATATTCCGACAAGAAGTAAACAGCGGTATCATATAAAGATTTCTCAAGTCGGGTAAGGGGGAATTTGATGTTTCAAAGACGAATAATATACTATCGTTTAGACCGGGGCTTTGCTCATTTCGTGCTTGTGAAAGTGACTACTGATTTTTAGGAGGTGGAGCAGTGTTTGAAAATCTATGCAGTTAATATAGATAAGGATCTTGTGAATCACCAGTTCAATGATCTTCTTCTCTGGTTGGATAACGATAAACGTCATAGGATTCAATCATTTTTTCATTATAAGGATGCCCAAAGAACATTAATAGGAGATATACTAACCAGATATATGCTGATTCATTACTTGAAATTTTCTCCAGATAAAATAAGCTTTGAAACAAATAAATTTGGGAAGCCCTTTATAATGACTAGTGATAGACTGTCTGTTTATTTTAATTTGTCACACTCAGGCAGTTGGGTGGTATGTGTTTTGGGTGAGGTCGAAAATGGGATCGATATCCAAAAAATAGAGGATATCGACATGAACGTTGCACAACGCTTTTTTTCACATGAAGAATACGCTGCCCTTTTGGAGCTTTCTGAAAAGGAGCGAATAGATTATTTTTATCATCTGTGGACATTAAAAGAAAGTTATATTAAGGCTATAGGCGAAGGCTTATCCATACCGCTGAACTCCTTTTTGATTCAATCCACAGATGCCAATCAATATGTATCTTCCACATCCAATAACAAGGTTTACCTACAAAGCTATTACATTGACAGCAATCATAAAATGGCTGTTTGTTCATTTGAAAATGATTTTACTGAAAAAATCGTTAAAATAACGAATGAAAATCTTTATTATTTGTATACGGAATTATCAAATCATACTACGAGTAAATAAGCTGTCCTTATTATTATTCTATAAAAATGATGGAAAGCAGTGTTGTATGAAACTTTAAGCTTTTTGCCTGAAAAAATACTTTAACATGAAATAATATAAAAATGTTGCAGGAAAGGTGAGAGAGAATGGAAAAAATGAGGCTGTTATGTTTACCGTATGCAGGGGGTTCGGCTGCTTCTATTTATTTATCTTGGAAAAGAAAATTAAAGGAAAAGATTGAAGTACTGCCTCTTGAACTGGCTGGAAGGGGAAAACGGCTTAGAGAGCCATTATGCACGTCTGTAAATGAGATGGTGGATGACCTGATTCAAAAGTCTCTGCCGGTCTTACAGGATGACTCAAGGCCTTATGCTATATTCGGACATAGTATGGGTGGGCTTCTTGCATATGAATTGTGTAATAAGATTCAAGAACTAGGTCTGCCTGCCCCAACATGTTTAATCGTTTCGGGATTTCATCCACCAGATAAAAAAATTGAAGGAAACCTTCACCAGCTGCCCTTGGATGAATTTGCAGAAGTTATTAAAAAAAGTGGAAATGTCCCACCATCTATTTTTGAAGACCGTGATTTGTACAATCTGTTTATTCCAATTTTACATGCAGACTATAAATTGGTTTTTAGTTATCAATATAAACCTAAAGCAACCGTTCTAAATACAGATTTATATGCCTTTACCGGAAAGGAGGATTATAAAGTCTATCACCAAAGAAAAGAATGGATGATCCATACGATTGGGAAATTTCAGGATTTTGTATTTGAAGGAGGACATTTTTTTATTCGACAGAGCGAGGAACAAGTCCTTGAAAAAATAGAGGAAATTTTATCAACAGAGAAACCTATGGATAAATCTCTTCCATTGGAAAAGGTAAGGTAAATAAAAAGGATACCAAATAAGATGACAAGAGAAAATCCGGCGCCATTTTAAATGGGGCCGGATTTATTATTATTTTGAAAGTTCAGGAAATTTAGTTAATTAAAATATTAACGTATTAAAGAGTGCGGTCATCGTTAAGCTCCGGGCAAAATTAGCTTGTGCTTACCGCCGGCAGGCGGGCGCTCATTTGCAGAAAATGAATGTTATTGTTTGTAATAGAGTGGTTATTAATACTCAGGTAGTTCTTCACCGTATAATTTCACATCATGGAAATCAATATTGCTTAATGATCCCACACTATACTCCATCGAAGAAGAAAGAATCGATTTGTCCAAAAACTTTTTCATGTGGTATGCCTCCTAAGACATCTTTTTTAAAAGTTTTAAACATAACTCATAATAGTGACTGCTTTTCTTATATTGGTGAAGCTTTTTATAACTTTTGCCTAATGTTTCGTAATACTGAGACATTAATCCGAAGTCATTTGATTGAACAAATTTTGGAATTGCGGTGTTTTCAAGGTAGCTTATAAGCTCGGAATCTGTGTTAATGAGCTGATATTTAATGATCTCTAATTCTACTAACTTGGTTGAAGGCCATTGATACTTATTAGATTCACTCAAAGTTTTGTTCACCCAAGCTAAAGCTTCTTGTTTTTGATTATTTTTTATTAACACACTGGCTAGCTCAATCACTACATTTAGATAAATTTTGGAGGGAGTATCAATGTAATCCAGGGCATGAAGATAATACTTAATCGCTTCCTCATAATTATGTAGTTTGCTGTGAATAAACCCAAGATTATGTAGAGCTTTTGCGAAAATGACCTTATCTTCAAATCCTTTTGATACATTTATTATCTTATTTAAAATTTCGATTGCTCTTGAGTACTCTTTTAACCGTCCATAATTAACCCCTAACAGGAGTTGGCATTCCAGGCTTCTTTTAAACCACAATTTACTATTGAAAATATTCAAAGCTTTTTCTGCATAGGTTACTGCCATTGGCGTATTATAGGTATTTGTGTAGGTTAAAGATAAATGAAAGAAAAATTCTGGATCCACATGAGTGGGGTCATTAAAAAAATAGATGATGTTCTCGAAGTGTACTAACCCCCGTGGAGAGTCTGCTTTTATCGTGCAATAATACAATCCCAAGAAATATTCAAAATATGCTTTTTGATGGGCACCGAACTTATCCTTCCCTTTTATTAAGATTTCCATTATTTCTTCAGCATCTTTTTTGTTTTTCTTATGGATACTGTATCGAAGACTTACTAGATGATAATAGTAGATTAGATTAGTAGAATGTGCGTTCTTGATCTGGAGGTCGATTTTTTCCTTTAGATGATCAATCACAGATGGCTCATCCCGTTGAATGATAGATTTGTACCACTCTTCAAGGTTGTTAATGATAAAGAATTTGTTTCTATCGATCTCATTGATATCAATATCCAATCTTTCCAAAAGTAAGGCAAGAGTTTCCATGTTCGGAGTTATTTTTGAATTCTCAAGCTTACTTAAATAGGTTATGGAGCAAATACCAATTGATAATTCTTGCTGCGTCATTTGCTTGTTTGTTCTTGAATAAAACACCAACTTTCCATAATCAATTTCAGAGTTTTGGATTTGCATGATTGCCTCCTGTTAGTATTTTATATAAAAATTGTTAATTATTCGTTAATTTAGTTTTAAAAATGAATTTTCCAGGTTGAGAAAGTGATCACAAAATTTACCACTCTTTCTATATCTTAGACTACGATTTTTTCAATAGTCAATCTATTACAATACGATTAATATTAAAAGTGAAAATGTTCACAGAACTATGATAGTAGTTAATGATACCTCTTTACTAGAAATGGGAAAATAAAGATAAAATGATGGTAAAATGTGCCTTTATTATGGAAAGGTAATGAGCAGAGCTGCAATTACCTAAATATTTAAACTGTTAATTATGGTGAAAAAAGTCATGAGGTTTATTGTATGACCAAATCTGGTATAGGAAATTCCCGACAACTAATGAAAGATGCCCTAATAAATTGAATAAAACCGTTTATAGGAGAGATAGTAATGTTTGTTAAAAAATCCAATTATACCTTCTATCCTTTATCACCTAATCAAGAGGATATATGGCGGTCTCATTATCTGTCACCAAATCATAATCACTTAAATATGTTTGCAGCTTGGAAATTGCAGGATGATGTAAATGTACAAGCTTTAAAAGAAGCATTTCAAGGAATTACTAGCAAATATGAAACCCTTCGTACCAATTACAAGTTTGAGAACGGACAGCCGGTTCAATGTGTCCATAACGATTATCCTGTCCATTTTGAGTTTCATGATCTTTCCCAATTAAATAAAGAAGAGTTTAATAAAGTTTTAAGTAAAGAAGCACATCTTCCCTTCCAACTGGAGAACGGGCCAATATTTAAGATAAATCTCTATTTAAATAATCAAAACGAAAAGATTCTTCTTTTCAACGTACATCATTTAGCTATTGATGGCTGGTCTATTATGGTGATGGTGAATGCGGTTGGACGATTGTATGATGAGCTGATAAAAGGACTTTCCCCAAATAGTAAGGCACCTGCCCGCAATTATTTATCGTTTGTGCAGGAAGAACGGCAAAAAAGTGAAGCTGCGGGGGCAGAAAATGAATCACTCAGCTATTGGTCAGACAGGTTAATACAAGGTGAGGGTATCCATCCTGTAAACCTTCCTTCTAAGAATAATAACAACCACTCTTTCAAAGGTGAAAGCTTATTTTTTGCAGTTAACGAGGGTGTAGCTAGTGAACTGAGGGAATTTGCAAAAAGGAATAACATTACACTATACACATTGCTTTTATCTGTTTTTAATCTTCTTTTACACAAATACAGCGGTCAAAATAACATTTGGATTGCCACCCCTTTTGCAAGAAGAAATACCAAAATACTTGATAATGTTGGTTTTTATGCAAATACCCTATACATAGATGGGGATTTTAAGGAAAACTACTCTCTTTTTGAATTCTTACAACAAATTTCTAAGAAAATTCAAGGTTCCACAAAGCATAAGGATATATCTTATTCTCAGCTTTCAGAGATCATGCATAAAAATCGCCTAAATAATGAACAGAATCATGCCAATGTCTTGTTTAATTTTCAGAATCTAAGAAGTATAACTAAAAATAATTTGGGGGCTGCTTTTCTTGGGATAGGAGGAGCGAAAGGAAAAGTAGGCTCTTTAGAATTTGAGGTTTATCCGGTTAATCGAAAAATTACACAATTTGAAATAGAGATAGAGGGTGTTGAATTTAACAAAGAATTGCATTTTCGGATGCTCTATGATCCTGAAAAATATCAACACCAGGTCATGGAAAGGTTCTCTGCCCATTATGAACAGTTGTTAAAAGAAGTTATTAAAAATGATCAAAAAAGAATAAAAGAATATTCACTGCTCCTTGAAAATGAGGTAGAAGCACAGCTAAAAGAGTTGAACCATAGTCATTTACTTAAAGAAAATACTAAATGTTCAATCGTGAGTGAAATTGAACACATGGCTGAGAGCACTCCGCATGCTGCAGCAGTTATGATGGATAACCGGACACTAACATATGCTGAGCTTTCCGAAAAATCAAACCAGCTTGCGGCAAATTTGATTAAACTCGGTGTCTTGCCGGAGGAAAGAGTTGGACTTGCCGTCACTCGGAGTGTCGAGATGATTCCAGGTATCTTAGGGATCTTAAAAGCAGGTGCTGTTTATGTTCCGCTTGATCTCAATTATCCGATAGACCGACTTGAATATATGATCAAAGATGCAGATATATCATACATTCTAACGGATAGTCATTTAGAGCTAATCCAGTCAAAAGCCCAAATATTAAGGCTGGAGGATATGTTCAAAGAGGATGATACAGCAGTTCATTTAGCCGTTCATCCAAGCCAGCTGGCCTATATTTTATATACCTCCGGGTCTACGGGAAGACCAAAAGGAGTGATGGTCAGCCACGAAAATATTTACTATTCAACGATGGCTAGAAAAAGTGTTTATGCAACTAGAGAATACTGTCATTTTCTATTACTTTCATCTATTTCATTTGATAGTTCTCTAGTTGGAATCTTTTGGACCTTGTCTGTTGGCGGGAAAATTATTTTATCTGATGTAAGTGAGCAGCTGAGCGTTCCTGAACTCATTACTACCATTGAAAAGCATAATGTAACGCATTTATTAAGTGTACCATCTTTGGTCCAGTTGATATTGAAGGATGCTGAACCTGAAAAAATGAATAGTCTGCAAGCTGTCATTGTTGCAGGAGAACAGTTTCCAAAAAGTTTAGCTATCTATCAGAAAAAGAATTTTCCTCATATTGTCCTATTTAATGAGTATGGGCCTACAGAAGGAACGGTGTGGTCCAGTTATTATCGGTTAGAAGATTGCGAACACTCCGTGGTCCCAATAGGTTTCCCGACCGATCACGCTTACCTTTACATTCTCGATGAGGCCATGAACTTTGTGCCTAAAGGGACAACAGGAGAAATTTTCATTGGCGGACAAGGTGTAACGCGTGGTTACAACAACCAACCAGCTTTAACGGCAGAGCGATATATCCCGAATCCTTTCGGAATTGGGGACAGGCTGTATCGTACAGGAGATTTAGCTAAGTATAACGAGGATGGCAGCGTCCAGTTTCTGGGGAGAATAGACGGACAAATAAAGGTTAACGGTTTTCGAATTGAGGTAGCGGAAATAGAAGCTGTACTTGAGGAGCATCATCATGTACTTAAGTCAATTGTAATGGTCAGGAAAGAGGATAAGCGGTCAGCCCAACTTATCGCTTATGTTGCAGCTTCTTTACCTGAATTCTCTTTAGATGAACTGCGGACATATCTATCAAACAGGCTGCCCCATTATATGATTCCGCACCAATACATCGTTCTGCCAGAATTTCCCTTAACTCAAAATGGCAAGGTCGATACAAAGAGGCTGCAGGAAATAAAAATAGAAAATCAAGTCCCTGACATAATAGATCCTAGAAATGATCGTGAAAAGGAGCTAGTCGCTATTTTTCAAGAAGTACTGGGCGCAGAAAATATAAGTATTAGTGACAGTTTTTTTGAGATCGGCGGTGACTCGATCCTGGCGATTCAAATATCTTCAAAAGCGAATGAAAAGGGTTGGCTGTTAAAGCCAAAAGATATCTTTGATAAAAAAACGATTGAAAAAATCGCCCAATCCATGGAGGAGAAAGCGGCATACAATCAGCGCAAGCAGCTGAATCATGGAGATGAAGTCGCTTTAACTCCTATTCAGCATTGGTTTTTTGAACAGAAATTTTCATACCCTAATCATTGGAATCAAGCCATCCGTTTAAAGGTCCACGAGCATCTAACCTTTTATATGTTCAAGCAAGCTGTTGAATTTTTGATCGAAACGCACGATTCTCTTCGATTAAGGTTTGTTGAAAATGAAAAGGGCTGGACCCAAAAGTTTTTTAATGACAAGCACAATTTGGCCATCTCTTATGTTGATATAAGCGATCAGCAGAACCCTGATGAACGCATTCTGGAGTATACCGAAAAGCTGCAAAAATCTTTGAACATCTCAGAAGGCCCTTTAATTTATGCAGCATATGTTAACCGCGGCGTACATACTCAGAATGAAAACGAGGTTATCATCATCGCTCATCATTTAGTGATTGATATGGTTTCCTGGCAGATAGTCTTACAAGATCTGGATATGCTTATTGACCAAATTATGGCAGGACAAAAGCTGCATTTACCGTTTGAGGAAACTTCCTATAAGGAATGGGCGGACTATTTATCAAGTTTAGAGGCTGGTTCAGATAACGAGTCGAAATATTGGAGTCGTTTAAGTGATGTGAAAAATTCCAGCCCATTAATCAAAATTGATAAAGGGACCGAAGCAAGCAGTGAGAAAATAGAGTGTTTGCTGGGAAAAGAAGATACCAAAAGTCTTTTGAGAGAGGTTCCGAAATACTATGGCACACAGGTAAATGAGCTAGTATTGTCTGCGATCATCTTGTCGCTGAAGCAATTTTCTAAAGATGACAATGTTTTAATCGATATTGAAACCCATGGTCGTAAACCATTGAATAATGAATTAGATCTTTCCAGAACGGTCGGCTGGTTTACTTCTATACATCCGCTGTATTTTAATATTCCAGACCTAAATTCACCGAACGGAGATTTGTTAAAATATGTAAAAAATACAATGCGGGAAGTACCGAATGAAGGAATCGGATATGGAGTAAAACGATGGTTAAAGCATGAAAACTCTATCGTTTCAAGAGATTCGGCGCAGTATCCTACGGCAATGTTCAGCTATAACTATTTAGGAAAAATCGATCAAGCCTTTTTTAAATCAAAAGCATTTACTTTTCATAGTTATCTTAGCGAAACAGTTAAAGACCAGCATGAAAAGAGGCTCTATTTACTAGATTTTGAGCCTTATATTTTTGAAGATCAGTTCTGTTTGCGCGTTGTATACAGCAAGACGTCATTTTCAGAAATGGCAATAAGTGTCCTCGCAGAGGAAATCGTAGAAAACATCCGCAAACTCATTTCATTCTGTTGTCAAACGCAGGAAGTTGGTTTTGTGACGACAGATTTTCCAGAGGCTAAATTGGATCAAAAGGAACTTGAAAAATTTCTATCAACCATAAAACACAGTTAATAAGGGGCTGCCTATATGGATATTAAAAATATCGAAAATATTTATGAATGTTCTCCTATCCAAAAAGGAATGTTATTTCATACAATCCATCAGCCTGATACCAGTTTATATGTGGAGCAAATAAGCTTTAAAATCTATGGATATCTGGAAATAAATTCGTTCCAAAAGGCATGGGAACATACAATAAACCGCCACGCGGCACTCAGAACGACGTTTCACTGGAAAGAATCCGAAAAGCTGTTGCAGGTTGTTCACAAAAACGTGGAAGGCGTTATAAATTGTCAGCAATGGGACCAGTCGTCTCTAGATGCAGGCTTACAAATCCTTCAATATGCGGAAGACATAAAAAATGAAGGGATCGACGTTTCGAAAGGTCCGTTAATGAAATTTCATTTAATCCAATTGAAAGACTGTTATCAGTTTATTTGGACCTTTCATCATCTATTGATGGATGGTTGGTCTATGCCTATTGTGTTAAAAGATGTCATGCATTCCTATCAATCAATCAAAAATAACGAGCCCATGTTTCTTCCTGATGCTCCCCAATTTAATGAATATATATCATGGCTGGACAAGCAGGATTTGGATAAGGCGAAGCATTTTTTTAAAGAGAAGTTAATTGGATTTCAAGAACCCAGCTATTTAAGTGGAAATGAAACGAACAATTCAAGACAATCCTTGCAGGATCAGCATACCGATTTAATTATTCAGGAAAAGGATCGAAAATGCCTGGAAGAAATGGCCCGGAATCAGGATGTAACACTATTTTCGATTCTTCAGGGACTCTGGGTATTACTCATAAACAGTTATACAGATCAAAAGGATATTGTTATTGGCAGTGTTATGTCAGGTCGTCAGCCTGAGCTCAAAGGCTCGGAAAATATTGTAGGACCGTTCATTAATACGCTTCCTATCAGAGTAACCCTTCAAGCCAGTGATACAGTAGAATCTATCATTAAAAGAGTGCAAAAAGAACAGTCAGAGCTTTCTCTATATGAATACACCCCTTTATTTGAAGTTCAAAAAGTAAGTGAGCTGGAACCAGATAAATCTCTTTTTGACAGCATTATTGTATTTGAGAACTATCCATTTAATTCTGATATTTTTTCTTCTGAAGAGCTGGGCTTTTCAATAAAGGATTTTAATGTGGAAGAAAAATCGAATTTCCCTTTAAGCATTGCGATTATACCTTATGAGAATTCGCTTGTCTTAAGGCTGCATTATGATTCATCCATCTTTTCACAAGATGAAATAGAGAAGATGCTGGATACAATGTCAATGTTTATTGAAGCAGTTAAACGCGACATTAGCCAAAGGGTTGATGCCTTGCAGTCTTTAAACCAAAAGGAATTGGATGAAATGATAGGCGGGAGGGATGCAAGGACTCTATTACCTGAAAGCTCATCCCCTCCCCCTTTATTACATCAGATGTTTGAGATGCAAGTTGAAAAAAGCCCTGACAAGATTGCGGTCAGTTCTGAACATTTTGCTTATACCTATAAGGAGGTAAATGACAAAGCAGATCAAGTCGCAAGATATTTACTTTCACAAGGCCTGCAGCAGGAAGAGAGTACAGCGGTATTCATGACTAGATCACCAGATATGATGATTGCTATGCTGGGTATTTTGAAAGCTGGAGGTGTGTATGTTCCTCTCGACCTCCATATGCCAAAGGAGCGGATACAGTTTATCCTGACCGATTCAGCTGCAAGGTTTATCATTTCAGAAAACCAATTGATAGATAGGTATTCTTTTCACAATATCCAGCAAATCGATATCCATCATATAGGAAAAGCTGATGTTCACAATCGAAACCACGATCCTGTTTTTCATGCTAAACAGGGAGCCTATATCATGTATACATCGGGATCTACTGGTATTCCAAAAGGAGTAGTCGTTACCCATGAAGCTTCTTTGCTGCACTATCTTTCTTTTAAAGAGCAATTTAACATCAACAAAGCCGATAAAGTTCTTCAATTCGGAACAACAACATTTGATCCGTCCCTTGAGCAGGTTTTTCCAACTTTGTGCAGCGGGGGAGAAGTTTTTATTAGAGGAGATGATGTATGGGATTCAGAAGAATTTGTTGAAAAAGTTAATAAATATGGGATAACAGTCGCCAATCTCCCTACGCCTTATTGGAATGAAATTGCAAGCCATTTCAGCGCCACTCGGCAGTCTATCAATATGAAAAGCTTGCGTGTTTTGGCTGTCGGAGGAGATAAGCTCTCTCCTGCACATGTAGACATGTGGAACACCGTTCATAAAGGGGAAGCCGATCTTTTCAACTTTTATGGTCCAACAGAAATCATCACGACCTGTACCTTTTACAAGGTGCCGGCTGGTAATGGACCAAAGCAGCATGAGCAAGCTTCGATTCCTATTGGAAACCCCCTGATAAATAGAAGGATGTATGTTTTGGATTCCATGGGAAGGCCTGTGCCTTCCGGAAGGAAAGGGGAGCTTTACATAGGAGGGCAAATGCTTGCCTTGGGCTATTTAAATCAGCCGGGACTAACGGCTGATAGCTTTCTCCCTGATCCATTCAGTGATGAGCCAGGAGCAAGGATGTACAAAACAGGGGATTTTGTAAGTTATTCGTCTTCAGGAGAGTTTCAGTTCCTGGGCAGACAGGATGATCAGTTTAAAATCCGCGGTTTCCGTGTAGAAATAGGTGAAATTGAAAAAGCGATTCTGTCACTTCCAGAGGTAAAGGACGTATTGGTTCTGGTTGATACTTCTGCTGGAATAAAGAACTTAGCTGCGTATATAACTGTTGGTTCGGAAACATCACAAGCAAAAATAAAATCAGCACTAGAGAGCAAGTTATCAGACTACATGATTCCGAAATTCATCATTTTTATCGACGAGTTCCCTTTATTGACAAATGGGAAGGTAGATCGAAAGGCATTACCAAAAATTGAAGCCAAGTATTTGGAGTCCGATCATTCTTCCTATCGTCCTCCATCAAGCCGCAACCAGCAAATCATGACCGAAATTTGGGAAGAAGTCTTGCAAATAGAACGTGTAGGAATACAAGATAACTTTTTCGAACTTGGCGGCGATTCTATTTTAGCTTTGCAAATTATAGCCAAATGCAAAGAAAATTCTATTGAAATCACTACCAAGGATTTATTTGAGCATCAGACGATTGAAAGGGTTGAGGAGTCATTCTTATCTGTGACACCTGACCATGATTTATCTATATCAAAGATCGATTTAGAAGCAATGGAATGGATTCCTTTCACACCTATTCAGCGTTGGTTTTTTGAAAAAGAATTTAAAAATCCTCATCACTGGAACCAATCCATCTTGCTTGAGGTGCATGAGGATTTAAATGTGACGTTATTAAGGGAAGCTATAAAGAAGTTGGCAGAGCATCATGATATTTTCTCCTATTCCTTTAGCCGAAGTGATGGGAAGTGGATCCAAAAAGAAAAACAGAAAAATCCATTTGAAGTAGATGTTATAGAACTAGATAGAACTAATCTTCACCAATATGAAGATATGAAGAGAAAAGCAATTGTTCGGGCTCAAACCTCTCTTCACATTGAATCCGGTCCTTTACTTAGGGCAGTTTACATTAGCAGTCAAAATGAAGGGGAAAATCAGTTGTTTTTAACGATTCATCATTTAATCGTAGATGGTGTTTCTTGGAGGGTGTTATTAGAAGATTTGCAAATGTTGTATCATCAAGCCACTCTAAAACAGCCAACAAAGCTGCCAGCCAAAACAACAACATTTAAAGAATGGGCATATACATTGAATCAGTATGCAGAGGGTGAAATTGTTCTCAGAGAGCTGGATTATTGGCAAAAGATAAGCAGAATAGAGGCAAACATCCCGACAGACAAAGAGATGGCTGATTTGGTTAATACAGAAGAATCACTTAAGAAAATGACTGTGAGCTTTTCAAAAGAGGAAACAGCCTCATTGCTTAATAGGGTAAACCGGACGATGGACGCAAAAATCCAGGAAATCCTTATTGCTGCTCTCGTCTTAGTGATAAAAAAATGGTCAAATAATCACCATATCAAAATCGATATAGAAGGGCACGGGAGAGAGGAAGTAAGAAAAGGATTGAATTTAAGTAGAACAATAGGATGGTTTACAACGTTATTTCCTTTTTCAATCAAGCTGCAAGAAAGCTCCTCTATCCTTGAGGATTTACAGTTGGTAGTAAAGAAGCTTCGAGCTATTCCAAATAATGGACTTGGGTATGGCATTCTCAAGTATATGAAGGATATACAATTTGCGGGCAGTCCTTCTCAGGTGAGTTTTAATTATCTTGGCCAAATTAATACTTCTGCAAATAAAAACACCATATTTGAAATGTCTAATGATAGTGTGGAGCCTATTAGGGATCCAAGGGCTTTGCGAGCTTATCTGCTGGATGTAGAAGGCGCCATTTATAATGGAGAGCTTTCCCTGGATTGGATGTACTGCAGGCATATTCATAAGGATGAAACCGTCAGGAAATTGACAGCTGAATTTACGACAACTGTGAAATCAATTATTAAGCTGTGTGAGAGGTTTGAGGAGCAAAAATATGTGCCTAAAGATTTTTCAACAGCTATTTTAAGCGAGAGTGAATGGAATATAGTCAATCAACAGACATCAGGCATTGAAGACATTTACCCGCTTTCACCTGTCCAGGAAGGGATGCTGTTTCATACCTTGCTTCACCCCGGAACAGGAATTTATGTGGAACAAATGTCCTTTGAAATAAAAGGGGAGCTGCACATAGATCTCCTTAAAGAGGCGTGGCAGCATGTAGTGGATCAAAACAGCATTTTAAGAGCGAACTTCTTGTGGGAAGGTTTTGCAAAACCGATCCATATCATTAATCAGCAGGGCAAAGTGGATTTAAAAATACTGGACTGGACGAGCCGGCTTTTTGGCTCAAAGGAAGAAATTAAACAAGAGATAGAAGCGCTATGCAGTTCTCAGAGGTTAAATGGGTTTCATTTAGAAAAAGACACACTCATGAAATTAACCCTCGTCATGATAGATAAGGAGACCTATTACTTTATTTGGAGTTATCACCATTTGCTGCTTGATGGCTGGTCGATGCCGATGATTTTAAATCAATTGTCTAAAACGTATTCAGATTTACTAAATAAAAGAATTCCGGCTGTCCCTTCCGCGCGGCCATTTAGGGATTTTATCAGCTGGCAGCTTGATCAGGACCTTTCAGAGGCTGAATCATTTTGGAAGGGAGCTTTTGATGGATACCAATTCCAAAACCGGACCTTGTTACTCAATGAAACAAAAGGAAGGATTGGAAGTTCGGAGAGCGGCAGCCAAAACCAGATGATGAAGGCAGAAAACGCTAACGCCGAAATAAAGCGAAAACTTCCTAAAGCCCTGACAAGCAAATTGAAACAAGTGGCAATGAAGGAAAAAACCACACTTAATACGGTGATTCAAACTTGTTGGGCTGTTTTCCTGAATTTTATATGTGAAAAAGAAAATGTCGTTTTTGGTTCAGTTTTATCAGGCCGGCCGGCATCAGTTACGGGGATCGATGAAATGGTAGGGATGTTTATAAATACTCTGCCTATAGGACTTAAAGTCTCCAGGCAAAAAGAGATTGGGGAATTGCTTAACGAGATGAATACACTCCAAATGAGAATAATGGAGTTTGAAAATACTCCCCTTATCAACATTAAAGAATGGATTGGGTACAACTCCAAAGAGTCGCTTTTTGATACGTGCTTAATTTTTGCTAACTTTCCTAACCTAATATCAGCAGAGGAAAGCCAAGCGATATTAGAAGGAGTCACTGTTTCGAATGTAGAGGTAGAGGAACAGACAAACTTTCCTTTAACCTTGTCTATTGTGCCTAATGACGAGCTGTCTTTAGATATCAATTACAATTGCTCTTCTTTTAATAGGGAAACGATTGAATTGTATTTTGAAATTCTTGAAAAAATTATAACCGAAGTTACACTTTCCCTTCAGCAGCCTTTAGATGAGGTATACAAAAGTCTGGAAAGCACCATATCTAAAAGAAATGAGAATTTAATAAGTAAACAAAAAAAGATGAATAGGGATCAGCTTAATCAAAGGAAACGAATAGCGGTTAATGTTCTTAATTAAAAAGAGGAGGTATGAAAATTGGTTAAATCACTTAATATGAATAGGTTCAAGGGTCGGCAGACGATCCAAGTAAACCAAAAGCTTGTCAGTTCAAGATATTTAGAGGATGGAAAAACCTTGCCGCTTGTCATGGAACCCAATACAGACGGGGTAAACCTATATGAATGGGTAAAAGCAAACCAAGAGGAGGTAAATGAGTCCCTTTATAAAAATGGAGGTATTCTCTTCAGGGGCTTTAACGTTACGAATACGAAGGATTTCCACTTTTTTATCAATCAAGTTTCCGGCGAGTTGTTGGAATATAAAGACAATGTCACTCCGAGGAGCGCTGTGAAAAATCAAATCTATACATCTACAGATTTTGCTGCTGATCAATCGATAGAATTGCATAACGAGATGGCCTATAGTCACGAGTGGCCGATGAAGATCTTCTTTTACTGCGACACTCCAGCCTTATCCGGTGGTGAGACACCGATTGCAGATAGCAGACGGATCTACGAAAAAATGGATTCATCAATTGTAGAGAAGTTTACAAAAAAGAATGTCATGTACGTTAGAAACCTAGGTCTTCCATTAGGTATGAAATGGCAGGACGTTTTCCAAACGGATGACAAAGATTTTGTAGAAGAACAATGCAGAAAAAATGGGATGGAATGTATCTGGAAAACTGCAGATCACTTAAGGATACAGCAGGTTAGGCCTGCGATTTCCGTACACCCGGTTACAGGGGAGAACATTTGGTTCAATCAGATTACTGCATTTAATATTACAACACTTGAGAGTGAAATAAGGGAGGAAATCCTTCATCAATATGATGAACAAAATGTACCTAAAACCTCCTTTTACGGGGATGGCACAACTATTGAGCCAGAAGTATTGGAAGAAATCAGAAGAGTGTATGAAGAAGAAACAGTAAAATTCACCTGGCAAAAGGGTGACATCCTAATGCTTGACAACATGATGGTTGCCCATGGAAGAACACCGTACAAAGGAGATAGAAAAATATTAGTAGGCATGACGGAGTCGAATAGCTGGAAATAATAAATCAGGGGGTACCACACGTGAACACGTTAGAAGGATATTCTTTATCAAGCCAGCAGAAACGAATTTGGGATTTGCAAACTACGTTTAATTCTCTGTTATATAACTATTTATCTATGAAAATAGAAGGGAATCTTTCAATTCCTGAATTGACAAATTGTTTTTTGAATGTAATCAACCAGCATGAAATTTTGCGATCAAGCTTTCAGGATTTTGATGGAATAGATTACCCGATCCAAATCATTTCTGAAAAAGCTATGGCCGGCTTTTCCTATTCGGAAAATACTTCTTCAGAAGAAGATAACCAGCAAAATCCAAAGGAAATCGTGACAAACAAATTACAAATGGAAAGAGGAAAAACCATACAAATAGAACTTAAAAAAGTGAATGATCACGAGTATAAACTAGATTTGTATGGTATTGCCTTATGTACTGATTTTAAATCACTCCAACTCATTGTGAAGCAGGTTTTTGAACTTTATACTTCCAAGAATACAGTCCCTCAACAAGAAATCATTCAATATGTCGATTTTAGCCAGTGGCAAAATGACCTTTTTGAAAATGAGCACCTAATTTCCTATGAAAAATTCCAATTATCTAAAAATGTACTCCCGTATGAAATGCTTACCGAGTCTTCAACAGAAAGCGATCAACAGTCCTTGCGATTAAAAGTATCTAAGAAACTGTCTGGAAAGATAAAAGAATTAGCAAAACAGCATAATACTTCCATATCAACAGTCTTCTATACTGGCTGGAAGGCTTTTCTATCAAAAGTAGCATGTCATGACATTCAAGTAGGAATGGTAATAGATGGCCGTACCTATGAAGAATTGAAACAAAGCATTGGACAGTTTGAGAAGGTAGTTCCTATTCAGGCTAAATATGATCAGGGAACCTTTATAGAATATAACGATATCATTCAAAACGAAATAACCGGTTTGATGGAAAATGTTGAATATCTCAATCTTTCAAACCTGCTTGAATCACCAGAAAACTATATACCTTACCAATTTCGATTCTTAGATCATGAACCAGCAAAACAAGAGGAAATAAAACTAAAGATTATAGATTTAGTAACAGAGGACGAAAAATATAAGCTCTTGCTGTCCGTATTGCCTGCAAAGGAAGATTTTGAACTGTTCCTGCAGTTTAATGCATGCATGTTTTCAGAGATAGATGCTGAAAAGCTGTTTAGTCAGTATCTTTATTTCCTTGAACAATGTGTGGATAGACACTCAGAGCAAGTAGCATCTATTTCCTACCTTTCAAAAGAAGAGGATGAGAACCTTTTTAATAGGTTAAATCATGAATCCTATTTGACCCATGGATTGGATTCCTTTCAGTCAAACAGAAATGTTATCGAGTATATCGAGGATAAAGTCCAAGCAAATGGTGAGCTTTTGGCAATTATCGATGGAGCTCAATCTATTACGTATCAGGAATTAAATAAAAAAGCTAACCAGCTTGCCCGGTATTTACATCGTTTCCTGCAGCCGGAAGACCGTGTCGTATTATGTTTACCAAGATCCGTGGAAGCAATTATTTCCATGCTGGCTGTTTTAAAAACAGGAGCCAGCTTCGTCCCTGTAGATATCAAATGGCCTATCAACAGGATTAACTATGTTGTAGGAGACAGTGGTGCCAAACTATTAATCTCCAATCAGCAAAATCTTTTGAGTGAGCTAAAGGAACTGGCTGTAAAATGTGTTGATTTAGAAGAAGAAAGTGAGCTGATCAAGGAGCAGGATGAAAGCTCGCCTTATACTCCCCTGGCACCCCAGCAGCTGGCTTATGTCCTGTATACTTCTGGATCAACCGGCCTTCCAAAAGGAGTCGGGATTCAGCATGGAAGTCTATTGAATTATCTAGAGTGGTTTGATCAACAATTTTTAAATGAGAGGATCAGACTGCCATTTATTTCAGAATTAGGATTTGACGCATTTTTAAAACAAGTTTTTTATCCGCTGATGATTGGGGAGCAAATTACTCTATTTTCAGAGGATGAGATATTGAATCCTCAAAGGTTTATAAGAGGTTTTTTGGACAAGCAATTAAATGCTTTAAATTGTGTCCCTTCTTTATGGGCAAGTATTATAGTTGAAATCCAAAAAGATGAAGAACTGGCAGCGAGTTTGCGAAATCAATTAAGAGTGTTATTTGTGGGAGGAGAAAAGATAAGCACCTCTCTCCTTATTCGAACTTGGGATTTGTTTCCGCATTTGCAGGTAGTAAACCTCTACGGGCCAACGGAGATAACTTCGAATGCTACATTTGCAATCGTAAAAAACGAAAGGTTTGTTCCAATCGGTTCGCCTGTGAAAAATGCGGAGGCTTATGTATTAGATGAAGAGATGAAACGAACTTCTGCAGGAGAAATTGGTGAGCTTTACATCGGTGGAACGGGACTCGCCCGCGGTTATTTGGGAAAGACAGCTCAAACAGCAGCACATTTTGTTCCTCATCCTTTTTCAAAATTACCTGGAAAAAGACTTTACAAAACAGGAGACCATGTCAGGTTAATGGCCAACGGACAATTAGAATTCATTGGCCGTGTAGATGAGCAGATAAAAGTGAATGGCAAGCGGGTCGACCTAAATGAAATTGAAGCTGTCATTATGCAGCATCCAGGTGTAAAAGACGCTGTTGTTCTTTCGATCGATAATAGTCAGGGATTATCGTTGATTGCCTTTTGTGTCCCTTCTGTAGAAATAAGTGATGACGAGCTAAAGGCGTTTTCAAGGAAATGGCTCCCTCAATATATGGTACCTGTAAAATTCATCAGCCTGACTGAAATACCGCTAAATGCAAATGGGAAAACAGACAAAAGAGCTCTATGCGATTTATATGAACAGTTTAAAGAAGAGACATATGTTGCACCTCGAAACGATTTTGAAGAAGTCATTGCAGGAATTTGGAAAGGTGTTCTAAAGAGAAAACAGGTTGGAATAACAGACAACTTTTTCGAGCTGGGCGGCCATTCTTTAAATGCCACCCAAATTATTTCAAGAATCCGGAAAATATATCAGCTTGAAATACCTGTAAGCCTGCTGTTTGAAACAGAGACAACTGAGAAGTTATGTGCGGAAATGTATTCTTTTTATCCTGAGCAAATTGAGTACATATCTATGGTATCGAAGGCTTATCTTGAGGCTCAGAAAATGGCAAATGAAGAGTCCATGCAGAAGCAGTGAAAGGAGGGTCAAATATGAGCTTGGGAAAAGAATTAGAAATACTCGAACGTTTGAAAAAAGAGATGGGAATTAAGTCATTGGACGGGATACCAAAACGAAAGAACCTTGGCGAATACCCATTGTCATTTGCACAGGAAAGAATGTGGTTTACGAGCCAGCTTGATCCGAATAGTGCTGCCTATAATATACCTCTTGCGATGAGAATCGAAGGGTATATAAATATTAACCAATTGGAACAGTCCTTTAACTTTGTCTTACAAAGGCATGAGGTTCTGCGGGCGAGGTTTACGAATGAAAGAGGAGTGCCTGTTCAGCATATTAGTCCATTTAAAAAAGCAGCCATCCAGGTTGTAGAGGTTTCGGGAGAAGATGGGATCGATCAGAAAAAGCATGTAAAAAAATTGGTCAATGAGAGAGCAGCTTCGCCGATAGCCTTGGATTCAGATTGGTTATTTAATATCACCTTGTATAAGTTATCGGAAAATGAGCATATTTTGCTGCTGGTTTTACACCATGTTATTTTTGACGGATGGTCCACAGGGGTTTTAATGAATGAAATCATTGAATCCTATCATAGTGGAGAAGAATCCTCTACTGACCTAACGATTCAATATGCGGACTATGCTGAGTGGCAACGGGACAAATTGTCGAATGGAGAATATCAAAATCAGGTGGATTATTGGAAAGGAAAAATTGGTTCCAATCCGCCGGAACTGCAGCTTCCTTACGATTATCCAAGACAAAAAGGACAGTCTTTTGATGGTGACATCAAGAGGTTTACTTTAAACAGAAGCTTAATCAGTTCCATCATAGATGCAAGCAAGGAGTATCGAACATCTCCATTTGTCATCCTTTTGTCAGCTTACTATCTCTTTTTATACAAATATACGGGCCAAAAGGAAATCATATTAGGTGTACCTATATCGAATCGCCAGCAACTTGATATTGAGCCGCTTATAGGCTGTATTGCTAATACGATTCCCGTAAAAGGGAATATCCAAACTCATCATCCTATAAGTAATTTCATTGAACAGGTAAGTATAGCAACACGCGAAGCACAAGATCATCAGGAATTGCCTTTTGATAAATTGGTGGATGAGTTAGATATTAATCGAACGCTGTCATACAGTCCTGTATTTCAGTCGATGTTTGTCTTTCAGCATCAGCATCATTCAAGCCTGAAATTGGGCAGCAGCTTGTTAACTCCTTATGAAGTGGAAACGAAAACAAGTAAGTTTGATTTGTCGCTATCCATTATGGAGACGGAAGATGGAATCGAAGGTTTTATAGAATACTGTGACAAGCTCTTTAAACCCGAAACTATTAACAGAATGGTTGCTAACTATATCAACATTTTAGAAGAGATCGTCTATGAACCTAATAAATTAGTATCCGAGATTTCTGGTATGTCACAAGCAGAAAAACAGGTAGTCCTTGGTTCATTAGACATGATGACCTATGAAAAATCAGGATCCATTCATCACCGCTTTGAGGAGCAAGTGCAAAAGTTCCCAAGTGCTGTCGCACTAGCA
This sequence comes from Metabacillus arenae, assembly GCF_014773385.1. Taxonomy (GTDB): domain Bacteria; phylum Bacillota; class Bacilli; order Bacillales; family Bacillaceae; genus Metabacillus_D; species Metabacillus_D arenae. The sequence goes on from NZ_JACXAI010000004.1 coordinate 29,668, forward strand.
AGCCAGGGCCATCAAATGACCTATACTGAGCTCGATCAGCAATCCAATCAATTAGCCCGTTATCTGCAAAGAAAAGGAGTAGGGTCAGAAACAAAAGTGGCGGTTAATATGGATCGGTCAATCGATTATATCGTTAGCATTTTAGCGGTCTTAAAGGCGGGCGGTACATATATACCGATGGATCCAGACCAGCCGTCAAGCCGGTTGAGATACATTATTGAAGACTCAAAATGTGAAATTCTTCTGACCAAGGCAATGTATAAGAAATTATTTGATGATCATATTAACTGTTTGGTTATTCAATATGAAGACAGGGAGTGGATGGAAGAGAGCTGCCTTCCATTGAATATACCAGTGAATTCCGATCAGGTAGCATATATCATTTATACTTCTGGATCGACTGGGAAACCGAAAGGGGTACTGAACACCCATCATAATGTTCTCCGTTTATTTGACAGTACAAGGAAACTCTTTCAGTTTACTGAAAAAGATTCTTGGACATTATTCCATTCGACAGCTTTTGATTTTACTGTGTGGGAAATATGGGGAGCCCTTTTTCATGGAGGAAGGTTGCACATTATCTCGTCTGAAATGAGGCGAACGCCAGAAAAATTTTATCGTTTACTTCACGAGGAAGGAATCACGGTCCTAAATCAAACACCGTCAGCATTCAAAGAGCTGCTAAATGTTATGAATCAAGAAAGGCATTCGCATTCTTTAGAGCATCTTAGATATATCGTATTCGGCGGAGAAGCTTTGAATTTTCAAGATCTTGCACCTTGGTTTGAGCAATATGGGAATCAAACCTCACTTATTAATATGTATGGCATTACAGAGACGACTGTCCATGTCACATGGCGAGAAGTGAATCAAGAAGATACAAAGAAAGCTGCTGGCAGCTTGATTGGCCGGCCTCTTGAAGATTTGAAGGTATATGTGCTGAATGATGAGTTAAACCCAGCCCCTATTGGTGTGCCTGGAGAAATGTATGTGAGTGGAGAAGGGCTGGCGCGGGGTTATAGTGAAAGGTTTGCTCTAACTGCAGAACGGTTCATTCCGAATCCGCTATCTTTAAATGGAGGAAGGCTTTATAAGACGGGAGATATTGGTAGATATACTCCAGACGGAGATATTGAATATGTTGGAAGAATGGATGACCAAGTAAAAATCAAGGGCCATCGAATCGAGCTTGGGGAGATCAAGAGCTTCATTGCAGATTGCAGACAGGTAAAGGACTGCAGTGTATTAGTACGAACCAATGAAAAAAATGAAAAAGAATTAGCAGCCTTTGTAGTATTCAATAAGCCCGATGTTACTGAAGACCTTTTGCGCGATTTACGAAAAACACTTATAGATGGTTTGCCAAAATATATGTTCCCCTCTCACCTTTTGATGATAGAAAGCATCCCGGTTACGACGAATGGGAAAGTAGACAAAGACTCTCTGTTAAAGCTTTGTGAGAATACGAGACAGGGAGTTCAGCGCAAGCCTGAAACAAAAGTGGAAAAGGATTTAATCGAAATATGGAAGCATGTATTGAATAAGGAAGAAGTCCATTTAGAAGATAACTTCTTTTCGCTTGGCGGAGATTCTATCCGCAGCTTAAAAGTCATATCGGAAGCAGAAGAAAAAGGCTACCTCTTCACGATCGAAGAGTTATTTCAAAACCAGACGATTGAGGAACTTGTGCAGCTGCTGAGTCAAAAAGATTTTCAGGAGAATGAAGAAGGTACCTTAAGTCCCTTTGCTTTAATTTCAGAAGCCGAACGTTCCTTTATAAAAGAGGGGATAGAAGATGCCTATCCATTGACCAGAGCACAGGAAGGTATGTTTTTCCATATGGAGCAGTACCCTGACGAGCCCTTATACCATAATATCGACAGTGTCCTCCTAAAGGGTCAATTTCATTATGAGCTGTTTATGAAAGCCGTTCAGGAAATCGTATCAGAAAATGTCATGCTGCGCACTTCCTTTGATCTAAAAACATTCCAAATCCCTATGCAGCTAGTTCATAAAACGGCTTCGCTTCCTGTTGGCTATTTGGATATAAGGAATTTTTCACACAATGAACAGGAACATATGATTGATCAGTATGTTGAGCAAGAGAAGAAAAATACTTTTGACCTGACAAAGCCAAGCCTGCTGAGATTTTTTATTCATCAAAGAAGTGATGATACGTTCCAATTCAGCCTCACAGAATGTCATTTAATATTTGACGGCTGGAGTTTAACCTCGACACTTGCTGAAATATTCCAATTGTACTTTCAGCTTCTCGAGGGAGAGACGGCAAGAAAAAGACTGAAATTGTCAATCGATTTTAGGGACTTTGTCAATTTGGAACGACAAGCGATTGAGAGTAATGAGCACATTGAATTTTGGAAAGACTTCTTATCGGATTGCCAAACGCTCAAGCTCCCTATATATGAATCTAAAAAATTGTCCAATCAGGCATTTAAGGTCCAGAGAAGAATTTTGGAGCTTTCCAAAGAAACATCCCATCAGCTGAAAAAATTATCTGAAAGCTGCCATGTTCCGGTGAAAAGCATCTTGCTTGCGTCCCATATTAAAGCATTGCAATCAATGAGCGGACAATCGGATATCGTTACTGGAATGGTTTCAAATGGAAGAATGGAGAAAAAAGACGGCGAGAAGGTTAAGGGGCTATTCATTAATACTTTGCCATTCAGACAAAAGGTAGAAATCAGCGACTGGGTTGGCTTAATAAACAGAACCTTCGAATTAGAGCAAACTATTATGCCGTACAGAAGACTGCCTTTACCTGAAATCCAGCGACATGTAAATCAGGCACCTTTATTTGAAACAGCATTTAATTATGTATATTTCCATTCAATGGAGCCGCTATTAACATCAGATAAAATGGAATTTTTAGGTTTTAATAGCAATTCAGCTAATGATACACACTTTAAATTAATGGTGACCTTCTCTAATCATCCGCCTGATTATGAAATCAGATTGACGCTTGCTTATGACGAGAGCACGTTTACTGAAGAACAAATGGATACAATCGTAGAAATTTATCATAATATTTTGAAGTCTATTTCGTCTGACCCGTTATCTTATCATGATCAAATGTCATATTTACCAGAAAACGAATACGAAAAAATTGTTCATTTATGGAATGAAAATAAAGAGGAGTTTCCTGCTGAATCCCTTTTGCTTCATGAACTGATAGAAGAACAAGCAATAAAATCACCTCACTCAGTGGCGCTTGTTTATAACGATGAAGAAGTAACTTACGAAACACTAAACAACGAAGGGGATAAAATAGCATCCTTCCTAAAGAAAAAAGGGTTATCTGAAAATTCCTTTATCGGAATTTATATGGATCGCTCGTTCGAAATGATGATTGGGTTGGTAGGGATTCTAAAGGCCGGCTGTGCCTATGTCCCACTTGATACCTCTTACCCATCAGAAAGAATTCAGTACATGGTAAAGGATTCAAGAGTAGAGTGTATATTAACTTCACATGAAAGAGGCCGGGATTTAGAGGGGCTTGCTGAATGCTATATGGTTAAAGATATTCTTAGGGAAAATCATATGAAGCATAAAGCGCCTTCTGCCCAAAAGGCTGAACATCAGCTCGCATATATGATCTATACGTCAGGCTCAACGGGTCAGCCAAAGGGAGTCAAGGTACCGCATAAAGGGGTAGTCAATCGGATTTTATGGATGCAAAAGAATTATGGTGAAATAAAGTCAGAACGAGGGTTGCACAAAACACCGCTCAGCTTTGATTACTCTGTTTTTGAAATCTTTAGTGCTCTTTGTACAGGAGCTGCATTGATTCTTGCTAAACCAGATGGGCATAAGGATAGCGGGTATCTTGCTAAGTTAATCAAAGATCATGATATTACAACCCTTTACTTTGTCCCTACTATGCTGCAGGAATTTTTAAATGTCCCTGATGTAGAATCCTGCACATCCATTAAGAGAGTGTTATGCAGCGGTGAGCCCCTTACCCCGCAAATAAAGGAGAACTTTTTTAACAAGCTGGACGGGGATCTTTACAATCAATACGGCCCAACAGAGGCTTCTGTAGAAGTGACATCCTTTAAGTGTGACGAAAGCGTCCCTGCTGTCCGTATCGGTAAACCGATGGCGAACGTTCAACTCTATCTACTGAATGATGACCTTCAGCCAGTCGGGATTGGGGTCATTGGAGAATTATATATTGGGGGGGCAGGGCTTGCGACTGGATATAACCAGAACCCAAGCTTAACTGCTGAGAATTTTATACCTAATCCTTTTTCAAGTAAGGAAGGGGACCGTTTATACAAAACAGGTGATCTGGCCAAATATACTCCGGATGGAGAAATAGAATACGTCGGCAGGAAAGACAGCCAAATAAAATTACGTGGAATCAGAATTGAATTAAGTGAGATTGAATCGGCAATCAGGGGGCATCATCTCTTGAAAGATGGGATTGTCCTCTATAAAAAAGATAAAGAATCACCTCAAGGACTGCTTATTGGGTATGTTATTCCCGAATCAGGAGTGTCTTTAACAGAACAAGAGGTAAAGAACCTTTTGAAAGGCAGCTTGCCGAGGTTTATGATTCCAGAGCGTATGGTTTTATTAGACGCATTTCCAGTTAATCCTAATGGGAAGCTGGACCGTAAAGCTTTGCCTAAACCTTCCATGGTAAGAGAAGGAGCCGATAGTGAGTACAGTCCGCCTGTGACACCAATAGAGAAACAACTGGCTGTTTTATATGAAAAGGTTCTTAACGTAGATAGGGTAGGGCTAAATGACGACTTCTTTGAATTAGGGGGCAATTCTTTAACAGTCGTTCACTTAATGAATCATATCGAGAAAATACTAGGACAAAAAGTGCCGTTGGATATTATTTTTGATAACCCTACTATTAGTCAGCTCCTTGAAAAGGTAAATGAAAAACCCTCATCTTGAGGATATAAGTATGATGTTGGCTGGAACAAAGAAAGATGAGGTGAGATAAGGCGGAATGAAAATCTTTCAATTTTTATTTAGTCATTCTAGAAAAAATATCATTTTTGCCCTTTTAGCAGGAATTGTGAGCGGCGGGTGCAGCACTGGTGTAATCGCCCTTATTAATAATGTGCTAAATACAGAGGGAACTAGCAGTTTTCCACTGATTATAGGGTTTATTGGTTTATGTTTAATGACGCTTTTTAGCAGTTTATTATCAGGTTACTTGCTTATTCGTCTTGCTCAAGGTTCCATTATCCAGTTAAGACTGAACCTCAGCAAAAGAATTCTATCAACTCCTTTGCGGAAATTAGAAGAACAAGGTTCTCATCGTTTGCTTGCTGTTTTGACGGATGACGTTATGTCGATCATGAATGCCATTACTGTAAGCCCGATGCTTGTTATTAATTTAGTTATTGTTCTAGGGTGTTTTGGATATATGGGGTGGCTTTCGCTTCCTGTCCTAGCGATTGGGCTCGCTTTTATGGGAATTGCGTTTATCAGCTACCAGGTTCTTATGAAATTCGCCAATAAATCTTTACTTCAGGCACGGGAGGAGCAGGACGAGCTTTTTGATCATTTTAATGCCTTAACCAGAGGTACTAAAGAGTTAAAAACGAACAAAAAACGCAGGATTGCTTTCTTCAATGAGGAGTTAATTCCAACTATTAAAGGCGTGTATCGGAGTACTGTAAAAGGAATGACGATCTATACAGCAGCCGGGAATTGGGGGCAATTACTTTTCCTTTTCTTTATTGGCATCGTCATATTTGTAGGCCCGAGCCTGAATACGGTAACTTCTGAAGTTTTAATTGGCTACACATTAGCTATTTTGTACATGATTACACCTTTAGTTACAATCCTGAATGTCCTGCCGAATTTCGGTAGAGCAAATATCTCATTGAAAAAGATAGAGAGCCTTGGATTGTCATTAGAGGATAAGTCGTTAATCGAGGAAGCAGATCCTATTGAAACTAGCTTTCAAATACTTAAGGTTAATAAATTGACTCATCAGTATTACCGGGAAAAGGAAGATCTCAACTTCACCTTAAATATTGAAAATTTGGTTTTTACTCCGGGCGAGATTGTATATTTAGTCGGGGGGAACGGCAGCGGCAAAACAACCATTGCCAAGATGATTACCGGCCTGTATTTGCCGGAAACAGGCTCAATATATGTAGATGGACAGGAAATTACGAGCAGCAATATAGACAAGTATCGTCAGCTGTTTTCAGTCGTTTTCAGTGATTTTTATCTTTTTAACAACTTGTTGGGCATAGATTCTTCAAAACAAGAAGAAGAGGCACAGAATTATTTGGACCTGCTTCAGTTAAATCATAAGGTTAAGCTGGAAAATGGAAGATTCTCGACAACCGAATTATCACAAGGACAGAGAAAAAGATTGGCTTTGTTAACAGCATATTTGGAAGACCGCTCCTTTTATGTGTTCGACGAATGGGCTGCAGATCAAGATCCGATATTCAAAGAAATTTTTTATACGAAGCTTCTTCCTGACCTAAAAAGCAGAGGGAAAACAGTTCTTGTAATAACCCACGATGACCAATATTTCGATTTGGCAGAAAGAATTATCAAAGTAGATTATGGTCAAATCATCAGCGATACTAAAACCGGCGAAGATAACGGGGAGAATAATAGGGCATTGAAGGAACTGGTTAGCGAGTATTAGAGATTAGAAGAATTCTTCCTTTAAAGGAGGTGAGAAAATGAGTCAATCCAAGATCTTATACAGGGTGGTATTTAATCATGAGGAACAATATTCCATATGGCCAGCCCATAAGGCAGTGCCTGCTGGGTGGACTGAAGAAGGCACAGTAGGAGAAAAAGAAGAGTGCTTAAAGCATATCGAAAAAGTTTGGACAGATATGAGGCCGCTCAGTTTACGCGAGCATTTGAAATCCCCTGAGATTAATAGAGTTTAATGTTTGTTTACTACAAGGAAGTGTATTTGGGGGGACAGTCATGTTTAAAGGTCAAAAAATAATTGTGACTGGTGGTTCGAGGGGAATAGGCAGAGCGACAGTAGAGGCTTTAGCAAAAGATGGAGCTCATGTTGCTTTTACTTATTACAGTAACCACCAAGCAGCAGAAGAAGTGTATGAAGCAACAAGGGGTTTTAAAGGGCAGGTAAGGGGATTTCAGGCCAATGCGAAATCCCTAATAGAGACAAAAGAAGCAGTGAAAGAGATGAAAGAATTCCTCGGCGGTCTTGATTCGCTAGTCATAAATGCAGGGGTAAACAAAGACACGCCTCTTCTAATGATGAAGGAGGAAGATTGGGATAATGTAATCTCCACTAACTTAGGCGGTACATTCAATTTTGCCAAATCAGTCATTTATGAAATGATGAGGCAAAAACGTGGAAAGATCGTATGCATCACATCTGTAAGCGGAATAAAAGGCATTCCCGGTCAGACGAATTACTCTTCCTCCAAGGCGGCGCAAATCGGTTTTGTACGGTCTTTGTCTAAGGAAGTTGCCAGGTATAACATTAATGTGAATGCAATTGCACCCGGATTTATAGAAACGGATATGTGGCATTCAATTGATCAAGTGAAACGAGAAGAGCTTTTGAAAGAAATTCCGCTAGGCAGACCGGGTTCACTTGAAGAGATCTCTGAAACGATTAAATTTTTGCTTTCTCCGTATGCAGGTTATATGACAGGAAGCGTATTGGTTATGGATGGCGGACTTAGCTCCTAGACTAACAGTAAATGGAAATTTATAATTTTACTAAAAAAATGGAGGCTTATACTCATGACAAATTTAAAAGAAGAACTAAGAAATATTATTGCAGATGTGATCGAGGATGAGGAGTTTGCAGATACAGATGATTTTGTAATGAATCTTGGGGTAGATTCTATGATGGCACTTGAAATCATCGCTCAAATTGAACAAAACTATAATATCACAGTTAGTGAAGAATATGTGACAAGAATCAGATCCTTAAACGAGGTACATGAATTGGTCGTCGAATTGCTTGAATCTAAAGGTGCAAAGGAAGAACAAGTAAATGCCTAAAAGAATAGTAGTAACTGGAATTGGCGTGCTTTCTCCAATCGGTTCTACTAAAGGCGAGTTTTGGAACAATTTATGCGAAGGAAAGGTTGGGACAAAACAGGATGTCCAAGCCTTTAATACAGAAAAGTTTGATGTGCATATTGGCGGAGAAGTAAAAGATTTTGATCCCAACCCATTTTTTGAGCATCTGAATCCCAATGAATTTGGAAGAACGACTCAATTAGCAGTAGCAGCAGCTAAAATGGCCCTTCAGGATGCAGAAATCGACATAAGCGAACTATCTGAAGAAGCAGCTGTATGCATTGGAACAACAATGGGCAACAACTCTGTTATTGAAAGCCATCATAATTTACTAGAGCAAGAAAATAAACCTGCTGATCCTAAATTTATATCCCATTATCCTTTAAATATGATATCAGCAGCTGTTGCCGAGGAATTAGAATGCGAAGGAACATGCATGGTTATTCCGACAGCTTGTGCAGCAGGAAACTATGCCATTGGATTAGGGAAAGACCTGCTGGAAGATGAAAAGGCTAAAATCGCAATTGTAGGCGGCGCTGATGCGATGTCACGGGTTATTTATACAACGTTCCATCGCTTAGGAGCATTATCAGAGGATGCCTCCAAGCCTTTTGATAAAAATCGTAACGGAATCAATGTAAGTGAAGGAGCAGGCATGTTGATTTTAGAGGAATACGAGCATGCCATGAAAAGAGGTGCCCGAATATATGCTGAGCTGAAAGGGTATGGCCTCGCTTGTGATGCACATCATCCCACAGCCCCCCATCCTGAAGGGGAAGGTGCCGTACATGCTATCCAAGAAGCGTTACGGGATGCAAGGCTCTCTTTAGATGATATTTCTTATATTAATGCCCATGGAACAGGTACGCGAGCGAACGACCATACCGAATCCATTGCGATTAAGACTGTTTTTGGGGACAAGGCTGAAACGATCCCGGTAAGTTCCATCAAATCCATGCTTGGCCATACGATGGGAGCGGCGAGTGCTATAGAAGCAGTTTGCTGCACATTAGCCATTTACGAATCTGTTATTCCTCCAACAATGAATTATGAGGAACCTGACCCTGACTGTGTTCAGAACGTAGTACCGAATAAAAAGCTGCTTGCCACAGTTGATTATGCTTTAAGTAATTCCTTTGCATTTGGAGGAAATATATCCAATATTATCCTGGGAAGGTGTACCCATGCATGAAAATGATCCGATAGTCGTCACAGGTATTGGGAAAGTAACGCACCTTGGCTGTGATGTCGAACAGTTTTGGGACGTTATGTTTGAAGAAGAAACAGACAAACTCGTTTTGTCTAAATTACAAGAACTTCGCCGGCAAAAAACCTTTATGGTAGGAGATAACTGGAATCCTAAGGAATTATTAGGACAGCGAGGGTTGAGGTTTATGGTTCCCGCTACCAAGTATCTTATGGGCGCAACGAAGCTTGCTTTAAAACATGCTCAGCTTTTGGATTCTATGCCTGCCCCCAAAGAACTTGGAATCGTGGTGGGGTGTAACTTTACTGGGATGGAATCAGCAATCGATTATGACCAGACCACCATATCCGATGGCCCTAAATTTGTCAGTCCAATGCAAGCCCCTAATGCTTTGGGCAATTCCCCTGCCTCGCAGATGGGAATCAAATTCAATGCCCAGGCGAGTAATACGACGCTTGCTACAGGAAAGTGTGCAGGACTCGATGCACTTGGATACGGTATTAATTTAATTCAAAAGAAAAGAGCGAATTATGTCATTGTTGGCGGAGTCGAACACCTGAATGAAAATATCGTTTGGCTGTATGAACAATCCAAATTGTTGCCGTCAGTTTATAGTGACAAGCAGGGCATCCCTTTTTCCTCCGAATCAGCAGGTTTGATTGCTAGTGAAGGAGCAGGTGTGGTGGTACTTGAAAGACGATCGAGCGCCTTAGCTAGAGGAGCAGCTATTTGGGGAGAGGTTGCAAACTGGGAAAGCGGATTTTCTTTGAACCGAAAGAGCGGGCATCGTACAAAAACACTGAAAAGAACATTAACCAGGCTTCTAACAAGTGCAACACTTTCCCCGAATGAAGTTGATCTCATTATATCAGGAGCAAATGGATATGTTGAGATGGACGAGATTGAAAGAGATGTATTAGGAGAAATGTTTGATAGCGAAAAGACATCTATCTACCCTGTCAAAAGGATCATAGGCGAGTCCTTCGGAGCAAGCGGATTGCTTCAGCTTATAGCAGGACTAGGGGTATTGGCAAAACAAAAGCTTCCAGCAGACACAAACCTTAGGGAAGTTCATTTGCAGCCTGTCTCAACTACAGCTGGAGGAAGTCTTGAAAGATCATTCCAGAACAATCCAGACCGTATTCTCTTAACATCCCAGAATTATTCAGGGGAAATGAGTGCTGTCCTTGTTCGAAATGTCTAATTGATTATTTAGGGGTGAAGGCGTGAGACCTTATCTAAACTATGACCAAGTAAAAAATATGCTGCCGCAAAAATATCCATTTATTTTCATAGATCAAGTTATAGAGGTTGAACCGGATAAAAGGATTGTTTGTATTAAAAACCTTACTGGAAATGAATCCTTTTTTCAGGGGCACTTTCCAGAGAATGCCGTTTTCCCAGGAGTTTTAATTATAGAGGCGATGGCTCAATCTGCCATATTGCTAAGTAAAATAAGTCTTGGTGAAGAAAATGATGAAGAGCAAGCCTTCCTGCTTGCAGGTACCAAAAGCAGATTTATTCATCCAGCTTTTCCTGGTGATCAGATCAGGTTTAAAACAGAATTAATCAAAAGCACGAAACTAGGAGGAATAGTAAGTTCTTCTGCGTGGGTCGAAGATGTAGAAATTGCGAAGGCGGATCTTACATTTGCGATTTCCAGCAAAGAAAAAATACTAGTTTAAGGAGAGGTAAAATGGCTTTTGCAAATATTAGAACGGAGTTACCAGGACCGAAATCTAACAGGATACTTGAAAATAAACACGCGGTTGCACGTGCCTTTGGGACCTTTGTTCCTTCTATTATTGATTATGCAAAAGGGGCGAGGGTTTGGGATATTGATGGAAATGTGTTTTTAGATTTAGCAGGCGGAGTGGGTAGTCTGAATGTCGGCCATAGTCACCCGAAAGTGGTAGAAACAATCAAGCGGGAGGCAGAACGATTTACACATACAGATTTTACCGTTATTCCTTATGAATCCTACATTAAACTTGCAGAGCGACTATGCAGTAAGGTTCCTGGTAAGGAAACCAAAAAGGCAGCTTTCTTTAATTCAGGTACAGAAGCAGTTGAAAATGCAATAAAAATTGCCCGGAAAGCGACCGGTAAAAGAGGAATTATTTGTTTTGATGGTGCATTCCATGGGAGAACCATGCTTTCTCTATCACTAACAAGTAAAGTGAATCCTTATAAAGAAAATATGGGCCCTTTTTTCAATGACATTTATCGTGTGCCTTTTCCAAATGTGTATCGCTGGAATGGAACCAGCAATCCGGAGATTGTGTCAGAACAAGCTCTTGAAAGTTTAAATAATCTATTTATGACCCAGATTCCTCCTAGTGAAGTCGCTGCTCTAATCGTCGAACCGATCCAGGGTGAAGCGGGCTTCATTACACCGCCGCAAAACTATCTGAGAGAAGTGCAAAAAATTTGTAATGAGCATGGCATTATTTTTATCACCGATGAAGTGCAAACCGGTTACGGGCGAACTGGTGAATTCCTGGCATCTGACTATTTCGGTATTGAACCGGATATCATCACTCTCGGAAAGTCTATTGCAGGAGGACTTCCGTTATCAGCTGTTATTGGCAAAGAAAGCATTATGGACAGCGCAGGTGATGGAGCGGTCGGCGGCACCTTTGTGGGGAACCCTATTTCCTGCGCAGCGGGCCTTGCGGTTTTAGATATTTATGAAGAAGAAAACTTAGGAGAGAAGGCAAAGCAGATTGGTCTTCTCATTGAACAAAAAATCTATTCTTTAAAGAAAAAGTCAGCACTAATTGGGGAAATTAGAGGGGCAGGGGCCATGATGGCTTTTGAATTGGTACGGGATCATTCTACCTTAGAACCAGCTGACAAAGAAACGATGGAAATCATACAGCGCTGCATGCATAAAGGAGTTATTCTGTTCAAAGCGGGTCTCTATAATAATGTACTGCGGTTCCTAGTTCCGCTTGTCATTTCAGAGGAGGAACTTCTTGAAGCACTAGACATAATTGAAGAATGTATTATGGAAGTAACAAAAGAAAATGAATCACGCATCATGGTCGGATCAGGGAGGTAAGAATGGCTATTAATTGCAAGAACTTTATAGGTGGAAATTGGAAGGCTGGCAGCAGTTTAGAAGTGATCGAAAATATGAATCCTGTTAACTTCGAGAAGGTATCTGAAGCAAACATATCTTCAGCAGACGATGTGCTGGAGGCCATTCAACATGCTGAGGCGGCCTTTTATAAGTGGAAAAGCATTCCTGCTCCCAATAGAGGGGAAATATTGTACAGGATTGGTGAAGTATTAAAGGAAAGAAAGCATAAATTAGCCGAGTTGATAACACTGGAAATAGGTAAGACGAAGGTAGAAGCAGAAGGAGAAGTGCAGGAAGCTATTGATATGGCCTATTACATGGCTGGTGAAGGAAGAAGAATGTTTGGCCAAACGATTCCATCTGAACTTCCGAATAAATGGGCTATGTCGGTCCGCGAACCAGTGGGTGTAATTGGTGCTATCAGTGCATTCAATTTTCCAGTTGCAGTCCCATCGTGGAAAATATTCCCTTCTTTAATTTTAGGAAATACAGTCATTTGGAAGCCTTCATTGGAAACGTCAGCGATATCAAATGAATTCATGCGTTGCTTTGAAGAAGGCGGCTTGCCGCCGGGAGTATTAAATCTTATTCTGGGTGGACAGGAAGCTGGCCAGACAATTGTGGAAGACCCTAGAGTTGTACACATTTCGTTTACAGGTTCGACAGAGACCGGAAGAAAGGTTTACCAGCAAGCTGCCGGTCATTTAAAAAGAGTCTCTCTTGAACTAGGCGGCAAGAACGCTGTAATCGTTTTGAAAGACGCAAATTTGGAATTGGCTGCTGATGGAGTTGTATGGGCAGCGTTTGGTACAAGCGGACAGCGCTGTACATCAGCAAGCCGTGTAATTGTTGAAGAAGAAATTTATGAAGCCTTCATTGAAAAGCTGATCCAAAAGACGTCTAACCTGACAGTCGGTGACGGCCGAAATGATGGAGTAGACGTGGGACCGCTGATCAACGAGAATGCTGTACAAAAGATGGAGTCCTATATTGCTTCCGCGAAGGAGAGTGGTTCAGAAATCCTTCATGGCGGCAAAAGATATCAGAAAAAGCAAGGACATTTTTTCCAGCCTACCATAATTGGACCAGTTGATTCAGAAAATAGATTAGTGAAAGAAGAAATTTTCGGTCCAATTTTAAGTGTGATCAAAGCAGAAGATTTTAATCATGCCTTGCAGATCAATAATGCCAGTAGGTACGGGTTGTCTACTGCGTTGTTTACCAAGGATGTAAATGATGCTTTTAAAGGAATCCGTGAAATGGACACAGGTATCGTATATGTCAATCACGGAACAACGGGTGCAGAAATCCAGCTGCCTTTTGGTGGGACAAAAGACACTGGAAATGGACTGCGGGAAGCTGGCCAGGCTGCCTTAGATGCATTCAGTGAATGGAAAAGTGTATATGTGGATTACAGCAACCAGCTTCAAAGAGCTCAAATTGATACAGACCAATTATTTAGTCATTTGATTCAAGATGAAACGAATTAAAACTTTTTTATGATGGGGTGTCAAGAAAGAGACGCCCCTTATTTTTTCTCTCTTAAAATAGCTTTTTCATCATGACAACCGATATCGTTTACCAAGTAAATACATCGTCAAGCCGCTCAAAACAAGTGCAATTGAGACATTGATAGCTATCGCAAGCAGATTCCACCATAAAAAATCGGAAATGATAAAAAGATGAAATTCTTGCCCTAATTCAGGGTTAAGCACGGGAGTGAACAGTAAAACTGTCCCGAATTGCAAACCTGCATAATACAAGCCTGCCAGCAGGATAAAAACAATTGGCGATTTAAAGGAAAATAATTTTTTAGTTTGGTTAGAGCTTGCAGCAGAATCGGTTTGCTTAATAACTAACTGCTCATCTTTAGGTAGTACAGATTCCATAAAATGGAGTGCAAAATCCTCAGGTGATCCTAAATCAGCTTTAAAGTCTTCGTTGTGATGCCGTGCTTCTTGAATATGTTCAACAAGCTGAATTTTTGCATCTTCTCTATAACTTGGATTTACACCGCTTGCTTTTAAAATATCTAGAATTTGATTAACGTACTGATGTTCGTTAGGGGTTAAGCCAGATTTCATTTTCTCTCTAGTCCTCCTTAAGGTTCTTTGCATTATTGGTCAATAGGCTGTGAATATCATGTTGAATCGCATACCACTCTTTTAATTCTTGTTTTAAAAACTCTATTCCTTTTTCATTTAATTCATAGTAAATTCGCGGCCTCTCATCATCAGCAAATTCTTTCTTGACGTTAACCAACTTTTTTTCCTTAATTCTGGTTAGTATCGGATAAATACTTCCTACCCCTTTCAGTTTAATATCGAATTGCTCAAGTTCCTTCATAATTTCATAGCCATAGCTTCTTTTCTTATACAAAATACTTAAGACGCAAATTTCTAAGCTGCCTTTAATTATCGTTATTCTATCCATGCTATAATTATACAAAAAGGTATATACTTAAGTCAAATATATAACTTTTTAAAAAATATATTTGTTTTGAGTACTTAAGTGGTGTAAGATGTTATCAGAAAATAAAAAAATTGAAAAGGAAGGTAAAAAATGGGCTGGCTTAAAATGTTGCTGGAAAGAAAATTAATTGTAGGTTTTGCGTTAGTTTTGCTAATTGGTGTTAGTATTCTTTTTGTTGATAAGCTTGAAAATCAGTTTTACCCTGAAGTAAATTACGACACAGCTACAGTAACTGCAAATGCAGACAATATGGCTGCACTGGATGTAGAGGAAAATATAACAAACCCAATTGAAGAGAAGATATCTGGGCTCGAAGGCATTAATTCGTATGAATCTTCATCAACAGATGGCGTGAGCTCGATAACGGTAACATTCCAAGAAGAAAGCGGGGATGAAGCCTATGCTCAGCTGCAGGATGCTATGTCTGAAATAGAAAGTGACGTTTCCGGCATTGATGAAATAGAAACCTTGCGCAGTACTACTGCTCAGGAATATGAAATGTTTATGGATTTACACGGCGGAGAAATTAATGAAATGAGTTCCTTTACTGAAAATACTCTTAAACCTAGATTAGAATCGCTCAACGAAGTAAGAGAAGTGAGGATTATAGGGCAAAATGAAAGAAGCGTTATGATCGACTTGGATTATAATAAGCTTAATCAAAATGGAATAAATGTCGAGGATATAGAAAATATCTTACAAGAGCAAAATTCCAGTGTTGCTTTAGGGCAGGCTGAATCCGATACTAATCAGCCCACACTACGCTGGGATACCGAGCTTAGCACAGTTGAGGAAATTGAAAATATTATCATTCCAACTGGAAAAGGCGTGGTATACCTAAAAAACATTGCCGATATCCGGATAGAGGAGAGCCGGAACAGCCAAGAATTATGGAGGGACGGGAACAGTAACTATGTGTGGGTATCAGTAGCTCGTCCCAACGATGTAACACAAGCGGAAATGACTAATGCTGTCCGAGCTGAAATAGACAAAATTAAAAATGAAGGACACATTGAGGGCTTTGAGCTAGAAGAAACGATTGTTCAGTCTGACTTTGTCGCAGATTCAATTGGAGACTTGCAAGCCAATGTTGTTTACGGTGGTATATTGGTTGTGATTGTCCTATTGGTTCTTCTTCGGAACGTCGCAGCTACTGCCATTATAGGGATCTCTATTCCTATAACCGTCCTGCTGACCTTTATGCTGATGGCTGTATTTGGCCTAAGTATTAACCTTATTAGTATTTTAGCATTAGGTATCGCTCTAGGTATGATCGTCGACTCGTCCATTGTTATTCTGGAATCTATCTACAGGAAGAAGGAAATGGGGCTTGATCACAGGACGGCTACCGTTCAGGGGACGAAAGAGGTATTTACACCTGTCCTCGCTTCTACACTAACGACGATGATCGTATTTTTGCCAATCGGGCTTATTAGCGGTCAAGTAGGGGAGTTTGCTAAAGTTTTATCAATCGTTATTGTTTTTAGCCAGATCACATCTGTTTTTATATCCTTTACCTTTATTCCGGTTATGTCGGAAAAGCTGCTTAAGGTGAAAAAGCGGAAGGAAACAGCTAAACCAAATAAATTATTTAATAAATACAATCAGTATATTGACTGGATGAGCCAAAAGACCCGAAGAAAAGTAGGCGTGTTCTTTTTATTCATCCTGATTGCATGCAGCTCATTTTTGCTGACTTTTGGAATACCTGTCTCGCTCATCCCTGACTTTTATAATCGTCAGGCTGAATTCTATGTTGGTCTGGAGCAGAACACGACACCGGAAGACAGGGAGAATGTTGCGAATGCGATTTCCGACTTTCTTAAGGAAACACCAGATGTAGAGGGCTACAATGTCCGGAAGCTCGATAGAAACCGTATGTACGTTTATGTCAAGATGACGAGCGAGGATCAGGCTACCAAGACCCAGGATGAAATCAATGCAATGATTCATGAAAACCTAAGTAACATGGCAGAGGATTATCCTGTAACGGCATCCGGATCTGTAACATATCCGATTCAGGTGTCAATAAAAGGAAAAGATTTTGACCAAATTGAAGAAATCGGACAAGATCTGAGCAATGAATTTAGGAATATAGAGGGTGTACAAGGGATAACCAGTACTCTGGATGATAGTAAAGAAGAAAGAATTGTCTCGGCAGACAGAGAGAATTTATTGCGGGATGAACTTTCACCTTCTGATATTAAAAGTGAACTAGAAATGCTCTCTATGAATAAAGAAGTTGGAGCCGTTAATACACAAGAGGGAGTATTGCCTATCCATCTATCCTTTGGGGCAAATATTCAAGACCCTTCAACTCTTGACGAGTTTACCATCAATACGGCCAATGGAAACGCCCCATTAAGTGAATATACTGTCGTGGAAAATGAAAAGACTCCTTATGAGATAAAACATCAGAACGGGGAGCGTTCGGTTCAGATACTGGGAGATATTAAAGGCCGTGATATGGGTGCTGTCAGCGGAGAAATTCAAAAAGTGGTTGACGAATATGAACTACAGCCAGGTTATACAATTGATGTAGGCGGAGAAGTAGAACAGCAGCAAAACAATTCCAATGAGATGTATCTCGTTCTATTAATTGCTTTATTGCTCGTGTTTGCTATTATGTCTATTCAATTTAACAGCTTGATTCATCCAGTGGTTGTCATGTTCGTCATCCCTTTAACCTTAACTGGAGTCTTAATCGGTCTGTTTGTCACTCAAACAGAGCTAAACCTCCTATCTGCGATGGGAATGCTCATCCTAATTGGAATAGTGGTTAACAATGGGATATTATTAATTGACCGTATTAAACAGCTGAGGTTATTAAACCATCCTCGGTATGAAGCAATTAAAACTGCATGTAAGGAACGTATTCGCCCAATTTTAATAACTTTTATCACAACGGTGTTTGGGGCCATTCCTTTAGCTTTGACTACAGGACATTCAGGTCAGTACCAAAAACCAATGGCAATCGCCCTTATTTTTGGGCTTTCGTTCTCAGTATTCGTAACAATGTTATTTGTGCCGGTGGTATATGTATTGTTTGAAGATCTAACGAATAAGTTTAAGAAATTGTTCAGTAAAAAAGATAAATCATTATCAGAGGATGAAACTACAACTTTTGAATAAGAAATCCTCCCCTGTATATTTGATTATACAGGGGGTTTTTTATAAGATCAGAACAAGCAAGATTGTTGATTATCCACCCTCATCAACACCTCATTTTCACCTTTAATCTGAAACATCAACCGTTTTTTTCAATTTTAAATAAATAAGCCAATAACGCCCCTAACAGGCAAATAAAGGGAACTCCAAGCAAATAAATTTTATATCCGGCCAGAAAAATTGCCGAATCGGACAGTAAATTTAAAGAATCGGACAGTAAATTTAAAGAATCGGACAATAAATTTCGAGATACGGACAGTAATTAGGTGGAACCGGTCAATAAACTTGGTAACCAGCTAATATCTTAGAGTAGGTTAAAAGTGGCAGGCATGTACCTTGATAAGCGGCGATATCACATTATAGTCCGAGCCTTTCACTGTGCGAATTTCCATATTACTCCTCCTAATTCTTCAATAGTTGCTCCCGATTGCGGAAGATCCATTATGAGATAAAAGGTTGTTAAAGCCGGCTTGCTCTTATTGAACGATCGCTACCCGTAACTTTAAGTACAATGTTTCACAACAAAAAAAGGCTCTAAAACTAGAGCCCATCTTGTTTTATCTTCTAAATCCACCTTCTGAATGAATAATCTGGCCTGTAATCCAATCTGCTTCACCACTCACTAGAAATTTTATGGCTTTTGCAACATCTTTCGGTTCACCTATTCTACCAAAAGGAAACATTGGTTTTAATTCATTTTTGATGCTCTCTGTCATCCAGCCTGTATCAGTTGGTCCCGGATTTATGCTATTAACCGTTATTCCCAAAGGGGCAAGTTCAGCTGATAGCGTAATAGTCAAAGCATCAACTGCCCCCTTTGTTGTTGCATATGCTAATTCGCCAGGCATTGGTCCTTGAAATTGACCAGAAGTAATATTGACTATTCTGCCACCAGATTTCTTATCAAATCTTTGAGCAAATTTACTACTTAATAGTGTTGTTGCACGAACATTTACCATGTAATGTTTATCTAATTCTTCAGCAGTTAAATTAGAAAAATCGTTGTTAGTTGAGTATGCAGCGTTATTAATTAAGATATCAGGATAACCAAGTTGTTCAATTACTTTATTTAAAAGCTGTTCAGGTGCTTCAAAATGGGTTAAATCTAACTCCATACATGATACCTTAACACCTTTTTGTATTAATTCTTCTTTTAATTTTATTGGCTCATCTAAATCAATGCTCCAAGGCATTTTTTTATCATATTCAGTCCAATATGTAAAAAATATATGATATCCAGTTTCTGCTAGCTCTTTACAAATAGCTGCTCCAATACCTTTAAGACGGCTTACACCCGTAATAATTGCAATTTTTTCTTTTAATTGGTTCATTAAATATCCCTCCAAATGAAGGACGCATAAATAGGTCAACAGGAGATATGATTATTCCCATCAAAAAAGACAGACACACAAAAAGACATCCATCCTCTAACAAGGGTTTTTGATCCAAAAATGCAGTCCTTGAATGATTATAGATAGTCAAATAAACCCTCTTAAATGAGAGTAAAAACTAGCCTATCCAATTTCTAATCATTACAAGCTCTTCCACATCTCGAATCTTTATCCCCTCTCAATATCTCCGCTCTTTTCATTTTAACAAGGGAGGAGAAATTTTACAAAAAATAATAATTAAAACGGTAATTGTGAATTTTAGTTAATATCTGACCGTTTATGGCGTGGATTATTCAGGAAGTTCATAAATTTTTGCTACAATATGTTTAAAAAGTATAGGAGACAAAATAATGAATCAGTTAGCTAAAAGGTATTGGGGCGAATATTGGGAGGATCAAAGTAAAGAAAAGCCTACGTCTGTCAGTGCTTGGAAATTCGGAGTTAACCCTGACTATTTAGCTCAATTAGTGATTGATGGTATAAAAACAGCTACATGTTCATCACTTATTAATTATGAGTTGGAAAATGAACAAGTACCGTTTGTTGGGGAATATAGCATCATTCTAAATAGCAAGGATCTGCCAGTTGCAATCATTAAAACCGTAGAAGTCGAAATAATGCCAATGAACAAAGTTCCTGAAGATTTTGCTATTGCAGAAGGAGAAGGAGATAGAACATATCGTTATTGGAAGAATGTTCATGAAGAATATTTTAAGGCAGAGCTAAGTAAAATAGGCCGTGAATTTTCAGAGGATATGATGTTAGTTTGTGAGCGATTTGAATTGATTGATGTAAAGAAATAAATGAATGATTATAGATGGAAAATACCAAAGTATTATGAACAAAACCAGCTAATTGAGGAACTAGTGATCTTCCATAATTGTGCGCTATTGTTGAATATAACTTAGATTTTTTCAACGCTAGATCGTGATCAGGAGATTATAAAAAAGTATCTACCTATTAAAAAAGAAGGGATTCGGCTTTCTTTTTTAATAGGTAGATACTAGTTTAAAATACTAACTTATTAAAGTCAGTATCGTTATCAAGCTATAGCAAAATGGGCCAAGATGTCATAAGCCAATCCATCAAAAGCGTTTGCCGGGTTGGCTTATGCTTGTTTTCCGTAAAGCATAGGCTTTACTTATGTTTTGTAAATCCCTCATCTAACAAATAATCCTCTGCTTCGTCATAAGAACCGAATGCTTCTTCAAGGTTCAACCCTGCATACACATTCCACCACTCATCTTCATGAATGAGAAGGAGAGATTGCCTTTCTTCGTTTATCCAGCGTTCTTCATATCCATCGCCGACAATAGCAAGCTCTTTAGCTGCATCTGATTGTGGGGAGAGAGAATGAATGGCCTGCTTGATTAAGGAGCGAAGGGCTTCTTCTGAATAGTCGCGAATATTAATAAATCCTTTATTGTTTTTATCCATTCTTGGCAGGTTGCCTGCATAGACAAATCCGTTGCCATTCGGGTGAAGATGCTGGACAACGATTTTTTTGTCAAAAATACTTTCATCATAATGGAAGTTGACTCTTCCAAGGGAAACTTCCTTACGCTGTAGTTCAGGAAATGATTCTATAATTTGCAGCTTTTCTTCAAACGTTAACATTTTCAGCCTCTTTTCTGATTTGATAGAACTCTTATTGATTTTGAATGATTTCCTGGACTCGTCCTACTTGCCCATCTTGAAGCCTTACCTTAATGCCATGGGGATGGAAGCTTGATTTTGTTAGAATATCTTTCACAATACCAGCTGTTAGCTTGCCTGTTTTTTGATCCTGTTTTAAAACAATTCTCACCTTAAGTCCGGGAGAAATATCAACGCGATTCTGACCATTCATTTAGACGCCTGTCCGTTTCCGTTGGTTATTGGTTTTTTTCGTATGCTGGCTTTTTAGCCTTTTAGTTGTTTTTACAAGATCGTTAGATGCTTTTTCAGTCGATTGCTTTTGCTGTTTACTTGCAAGCTTTTGTTTAATGGCCTCTTGTAAGCTGATTTTTTTCCGCTCAGTGCCTTGCTTATTATTTTCTATATTAGACATATTGTTAGATCTCCTTTTTTTATAGGTAACTAATCGAACCGATATAGTCCTTATTATAGTCGAATTAAACTAAATAAACATCAAGCCATGGAAATAATTGCGTAGAACTAGCGGTATCAGAAAAACAATGATATAAGAAAGTCGGATTTCTAGAAAATTCAATCAAATTAAAGTGTAAAAGAGTGTTATGGTTGTTCAGCTCCCAGCCTGCCTGAGGTACAAGCAAATCCGTTAAAATGATTGATGAACAGACTTTCGGCCCGTCTTTCGCTTGTCCCGTGGAACTAGTGCCTTTTGCCTTTAGTTATATGCTTGTTTTTTTAATTTTTTTAAAAGGATTAAAACTTGTAATATTCTGAAAAGTATTTTAATCTATCATTAACTTCTCAGTTAATGGAGTGATATGGAAATTTACAATTTAACACCTTCCTATGATTCTCATTTAATGTGTTTAAGTCGATTCGGAATGAAGCTTTGAGAAGTGAAAGGGTATGATCCGGAAAAATGAAACAAAGGGGAGAGCAATCATGATTCATGTTTTATTGATTGGGGCAGGAACAATGGGGAAGGTTCATGCTAATGCTTATCAAGAGATGGAGAATGTAAAAATTGTTGGGATTGTAGATGCCCAAAGAAATGCGGCAGAGTTGATCGCAGCTCCAATGGGATTGCCGGTATATCCAACGTTAGAGGAAGCGATGGATTCTGAAAGTTCCATTGATGTAGTTGATGTTTGCGTTCCAACTAGCTTACATAAGGAGTTTGTTATAAAAGCTGCAAATCTCGGAAAGCACGTGATTTGCGAGAAGCCGCTGTCAAGGAGCTTAGATGACGCAAAAGAGATGATAGATTGCTGCAATGAAAAGAATGTCATGCTGTTTGTTGCCCATGTCGTCCGTTTTTTTCCAGAATATCAAAAAGCAAGAGAGGTATTGGAGAATGGTAATATCGGAAAGCCAGGAGTTGTCCGAACGTTTCGGGGAGGAGCATTTCCATTGTCTGTGAATGATTGGTACGCGGACTTTCAAAACAGCGGCGGACTTGTTTTGGACATGATCATCCATGATTTCGATTATTTAAGGTGGTGCTTCGGAGAGGTAAAGCGTGTGTATGCTAAAAGCTTATTAGGCAGGGGATTGGCTCGATTAGATCATGCCGTTGTGACGCTTAGATTTGAAAACGGCGTGATTGCCCATGTTGAAGGCAGCTGGGCACATGAGGGCTTTAAAACATCTTTTGAAATAGCTGGATCTAAAGGAATTATTGAGTTTGACAGTTTAGCAGAACAGCCTCTTATCTCGGTAAAAAGAAATGTGAAGGAAAGAGCAGGAGAGGCCCAAGTGCCAGAAAGTCCATTAAAGAATACTCCGTATTTTAGGCAATTAAACCATTTCATTCATTGCATTGAAACGTCCGAAGAACCAATTGTGAGCAGTTATGATGCTTATAAGGCTATGGAAATTGCCCTTGCTGCACTCAAATCAATTGAAACAGGGAAGGTCATTACTTTGAATACTGCTCAAAAACAAGAGATGAGGGGGAGCATTCAATGAAAATAGGGATTATTAGCTTTGCTCATATGCATGCACATAGCTATGCACAAGCTGTAAAGGATTCGAAAAAAGCAACGCTTGTTGGAATTGCAGATGAAAATCAGGCGAGAGGGAAGCAGGCAGCGCATCAATATCAAACAGATTATTTTTCATCTTATGAGGAGTTATTGAATCAGGATATTGACGCAGTTATTGTGACATCAGAAAATAACAAGCATCAAGAACATGTTATTGCTTCAGCAAAAGCAAAGAAACACATTTTATGTGAGAAACCGCTTGCAACTACAATAGAAGCTGCCAGAAATATCATTGAGGAAGCAGAGGAAAACGGCGTAATCCTGCAAACTGCGTTCCCCGTAAGGTTTCATTCAGCGATAATAAGTGCAAAACAAAAAATAGATGAAGGAGCGATTGGCAGAATAGCAGCCATCCTCGGTACGAACAGGGGAAGAAACCCAGGTGATTGGTTTGTCGACCGAGAAAAGTCAGGCGGAGGTGCGGTCTTGGATCATACTGTCCATGTTGTGGACATCATGAGATGGTATCTTCAATCAGAAATTGTGGAAGTATATGCCGAAATCGATCAGCATTTTTCTGAGTATGATATAGATGATGCCGGGGTTTTAACATATGAATTTGATAATGGAGTATATGCTACCCTTGATTGCAGTTGGTCGAGGAACAAAAATTACCCTACATGGGGAGATGTAACACTGGATATTATTGGGACAGAGGGTACGATAAACGTAGATGTTTTTAAACAAAATATCCACGTCTATTCAGATGCAAATGGTCTCAATGATATTAACTGGGGAGACGATATGGACAAGGGGTTAATCGATGATTTTATTGATGCTGTTATTCAGAAAAGACCTCCATCTATAACAGGGGATGATGGGCTGAAAGCGGTAGAAGTAGCATTGGCTGCTTATAAGTCATCTACTATAAAGGAACCTGTCCGTATTAGGTGAGGTTTCTCGTCAATGATCGAAGCAGCAAAATAGTTATGTGCAATTATTTTCAAAACTCTAGCAATTAATTCAGTAACACTTGCAATTATCTCAAAAACCTCATCAATTATTTCAAAAACTCTATCAATTAGGAGAGATGAAAAAGTATTATTGCCTTTCTAGAACCTCATGGGTGAAGAATTTATCCATTATTAAGACCTAATAGTATAAATAAAGGCTGACTCAAGATGAGTCAGCCTTTATAAAATGATTTATTTAATCGACAAACTCCCAAATTCATTCTCCCAGGCATTTCTAAAATCATTTACTGCCCTGTCTGCTGCCGGGTGCTGTACAAACAATTCTATTAAATCCGGGCTGACAGTGATGGCGTGTGACCCCATGAGGCCAACATCGAGAACTTGTTGGATATTTTTAAAGCTTGCGGATAAGATTTTGCAATTTATTTGATGGCGTTCAAATAAGTCTGCAATCTTTTTGACCACTTCAACACCATTCCCGGTTAAATTATCTATTCTGTTTACATAAGGAGCAACATAGGAGGCACCTGCTTTTGCTGCCATATACGCTTGTAATGGTGTATAAACTGTGGTTGCTGTTGTTTTAATCTTTTGTTTTTTTAATTCTTTTATTGCATGGATACCATCAACGGTTGCGGGTACTTTAACAAACACACGACCATCTAATTCTTGGTTAATCAGTTTACCTTCCTCGACGATTCCATCTACATCCGTTGCAAGAACTTGAGCATGGAGTGTTTGATGATCCTCTAATAATGAAAGAATTTCTTTTAGTAAAGGCAGGAATGGTTTTCCTTCTTCTCTTACAATGATACTTGGATTTGTTGTTACCCCATCAATGGGGAATTGCTTGCAGAGTTTCTTTATCGTTTCAAGACTTGCAGAGTCAATAATTAATTCCATTTTTTCACCTCTTCAAAAGAAATGCACAAGGCGCTTGTCTTTCGGTGACAAGCAAGACGAGCCCATCAACCTTTTTGTCAGTTAGAATAATCAAGGGCAATACAAAAAAATAATTGTTTTCTGTAAAATAACCCATGTGAGAGAATAGCTTCTGCAAATCTCACATGGATTCCATTTATTAATGCATGACCTGGCCGCCAGTAACGTTGATGGATTGCCCAGTCATGTACGATGCTTTTTCAGAAGCATAGAAAATCACCGCATTTGCAATATCATCGTACGTACATCCACGGCCTAAAGGCACCTTATCTGTGTATACTTGTTCCACTTGATCTTCAGGAATATTAAGTTTTTTTGCATATTGCGGTATTAAGCTTTGGAACATAGGTGATTTTAATAGATTACCAGGCATGATAGAATTCACGCGAATGTTATGCTCTGCTAAATCAAGTGCTAAACTTTGAGTTAGACCAACACCGCCAAATTTAGAAGCAGAATATGCTGAGTTATGTTTACTTCCAACTTTTCCAGACTTAGAGTTAATTTGAATAATAGAGCCTTCTCCCTGCTCAATCATGACTTTTGAAACTTCTCTTGCTGTTATGAAGTAACCAGTAAGGTTAACTTCAATAGTTAATTGCCAATCTTTCAATTCAAAATTATTGATTTTTGTACTCTTTGCTACACCTGCAACATATACAAGAAGGTCGATTCTTGAAAAATTATCTACCGTTTTCTTAACCATTTCTGCAACTTCATCTTCTTTTGTAAAATCTGCTTTCACAGCCAGGGTTTTTCTAGAGAACTTACTCTCTACATCATTGGCAACTTTATCTGCACTTTCATGATTGATATCTACTACAACAATTTGATATCCTTCTTCTGCAAGTCGATGAGATATTGCCTCTCCTAAACTTTGACCTCCGCCTGCAACGATCGCTACTTTATCTTGAACTGTCATTTCTAACACCCTTTCTCTTATTTTCTAACGACTTGTAGAAGATCTCCCTCTTCAACTTCTTTAATGTCTTTTGATTCTAAATATAACGTTCCTGGAAGTTCGGGTGATTCGGACCCATCAAACTTCAATGTTATATGCCCAAGTGAAGAAAGGTTTTGTTTCACGGCACTGCCAACGGCCGTAATTCTGTACTCTTTATCACCTAAAACTAATACATCACCATTGTGAATATCATCAGCAAGGGCTTTGACATTGATGGACAGACAATAGTCTGTTAATTCGGCCGGCGCATTTTCACCAAATAAAATTAACATTTTATCCTCAAGAAAAGCAGACACCATTGAACCGATTTTATTAACTTTCGTTTCATAGATTGTTTGCATTTGTAAAATCTCCTTATTTACTAGATTATGTCTTGCTACTCATATAGCCCGAAGCTTGCCAGCCATGCTACAAAGACGGTCGGGGCTCCGGTCAGAAATCTTGAATAAAGAACGGATGGTACTCCTACCTCTACAGTTTCAACTTCCGCTTCTGCAAGTCCCAATCCGACTGGAACAAAGTCAGCAGCAGCTTGGGCATTAATTGCAAACAGTGCAGGTAATGCTAGATTAGGTGGGATATTTCCTTTGCCAATTTCAACACCAATCAATGTTCCCACTACTTGGGCAATAACGCCGCCAGGTCCTAAGAAAGGAGAAAGCAGTGGAAAAGAGCAAATTAAAGCGATTAAAATTAATCCCCATATTGAACCAGCAAAAGGTGATAAAATCTTTGCAAAAAGATCACCGATTCCCGATTCATTTATAACGCCTATTAACATGGCTACGAAGGCCATAAAAGGCAAAATTGTTTTAATGACGGTATCAATTGTGTCACGTCCTGCTTGATAAAGGGTATTTGCGAACGAACCCATCGTCATACCAATACGGGCCATAAGTCCTTGTGGTTTACGTGTTTCACTTATTTTTTCAGTTGTGCTGTAAGTAGGTTTTTTCGTTTCAATTTCTTTTTTGGTATCTGCTTGTTGAGGCTGGCTCTCCGCTTTCTCCTCATAAAGTTTAATATTTTCTTCTTTTACACCAGAAACATATATATCTTCTGTAATATGTTTTGCAAGCGGCCCGCTTTGTCCAGTAGGCATAATGTTTATAGTCGGAATTCTCTTTTGTGGATACAGACCGCATCGCAGCGTTCCTCCACAATCGATAATGACACAGGCCATTTCTTTTTCGGGAACTGTAGTTTTAAATCCATCAACTAACTCGCAACCTGTCAATTCCGCTAGTCTTTCGGCAAATTCAGGCTTATTTCCTCCAGTTACATAAACAATTTTATTTTTTTCCTCTGTGGGAGTAATGACTAGTGGACCACCAAAGCCCCCGCTGCCTTTATGAATAATTACAGAACGAAATGATTGACTCATTTTAGTTCACCACCTTTATTTAAGATTGACATTTTCACTTAACTTCACCTTTTGTTGCTTCTCAACATATCTAGTTGTGAAGTCCGTGATCCAGCCTCTAAAGAAATTTGTTACGATCCCAACTAAAAAATACCTTAGTGCTAATTCCGTAGAATCAAGTCCTAATGCTGTAATTCCTGAGGCGATTCCAAGGAAGACAAATAGTTCTCCTGGGTTTACATGGGGGAATAGCCCGTTATGCGTATGACATGAATAGGAAGCTGCAGCATAATAACTTGGTTTATACTTTTCAGGAAGGAATCTTCCCAATGAAAGTGTCATCGGATTGGCAAGCACAAATGTCCCAATGACCGGGAGGATAAAATATCGTGTAAACGGATTTTTCCCTGAACTTTTTGCCAACTTCTCGATTCGTTTTTCACCTACTAGTCGAGTGATGGCGTTCATGGCTACAAGTAACATAATTAATAAGGGAATAATGTCTGTAACAAACCCCATGAATGTTTCTCCGCCACTGCGAAACAAATTCATAAAACCTTCAGCAAGCTGAATAATAGTATCCATTTTTTTCACCCCTAATTGTTAATTCTTTGAAGGAATCAGTCTTTCAATCCAGGTCTTTTTTGGTTTTAATTCCCCGCCTTGAGAAATAATGTGGTAGCTGCGCATCGCATCTTTAATAGCTAAACTCGTTAACTTATCTACCCTATTAAATTCATTTTCAGAGATCTTTAGCAAATTCTTGCCTTCAAACCCTTTTAATTTCTTTACCTTTGAAAAAACGGTAACACCTTGCATTTTTGCAGACTTTAAAATATTCGCATTTCGGTCAATCGCAAACATCACAACCGTTCCTGCACGGAACATTCCTGTTTTCTTACCAATTGCTACACGGCCAATTTTTCTCAGTTCAGCGTATTTTTTATTAAAATGTTTAATTTGCAAATAACCGAGGATACTTTGCAGCAGCCATGCGGCACCTATTAAAAGAATGAAAGGCCAAATCATTTCCACTCCTCCTTGTAAAATTCCGCAATTATTCCATCCGCTCCAGGATATTTGATGCAGTTTCATCTGTGGTAACTAAAATGTTAATAAATTCCCCTTTTAAAGCTCCAATGATAGAGGGGACCTTTTCGATTGATTCAGCAATTCCGATTGAATAGTTTAAGGATTTTAATCGCTCCAATTCAATGGCAATTGTTCGATCATGAAGCTCTGTATCAATAATTCGTCCGTTTTCATCAAAGAACCTTGAACATATATCACCAATCCCATTAGCTTTTTCCAATGCTTTCACATCACGGTCACCGTAAAATCCAGTCCAAATCATATTTGAGGATTTTAGCGGTGCTCCTATCCCTACTACGGCAATGGTTAAATCATCCCAAAGCTTTTTTATTTTTTTAAAATAATTGGAGGAAACAATATCCTCTTTTGTTTCCTTCCTTTCAACTACAGCCATTGCATCAATAAAATGCGGAGTACCGCCGATGTCATTTGCCATATTATAAGTAATGGTATTTACATGGTATTTGGCGTCCATTGTTCCTGGACCTCCAACAAGTGGGACAAAATCCAGATTGCGTTTTTTCGGATCGGATACTTGTCCTACCATACTTGCAAGCGTACTTCCCCAAGCGAAACCGATTACATCTTCATCCTTAACAATCCGTTTCAGAAGCTCAGCCCCTGCTTTTCCGAGTGCCTTCTTCTTTTCGCCTTCCGTTTGTTCGTCTGTTGTAGGTACAAGTATGACTTCTTTGAGATGAAACAGCTTTTCTAACTTACGTTCTAAATCGAAATTTTGGCTAATATTATCCCTAATTTTAATGGTGACAATCCCATCTTCACGAGCCTTCTTCAATAACCTGCTAATGGTTGTACGATAAATGCCTAAGTCTTTGGCAATGGCACTTTGTGTCATATCGTCCTCATAGTACATCCTGGCGATTTTTACAAGTAACCTTTGCTCTTCATACTTTTCCATCAATTCACCTTCCTTCTTGCACATATGTGCATGATAATATCAAATGTTCAATTATTATTTACAAAGTATACACGGCATTTATGAAAGCGTCAACTTTAAGATTCAGATCATATAGAGTTATTATTCATTCCGCGGGATTATAGAGCGTTTATTTGGTACAGTTTCCTTTCACTCAAAATTTTAAGTTTTCATAATAGTTAAGTTCTTGCTATAATGGTTTACAAATTTAATAAGAGTTTTGGCAGATGTTTCTTATGTAGTATCAGAATGTTTATGTGAAACCCAGAAAAGTAAAGTTCAGTTCCATTACCCGGCCTGCTGTATAAAGTTTTAAGGCGAATTTTTCAAAAAACAGGAGCCTTACCGGGATGCTTACTTTGAACATCCATTAAGCTGGACAATGTGACTTTGACTTTTCAATCAAGCTTGCTTGTGTAAGGAAAGCTATTTTAAGATTGTAATTAAAAGGAGAGTTTCTATGATTAAAGCGGTTATTTTTGATTTTGATGGGTTAATTCTTGATACGGAAACGCACCAATATGAGGCTTTAGTAGAGATCTTTAAGGAAAATGGGAGTGTGCTGCCATTGCCAATTTGGCAAAAAGTCATTGGAACAAGCTCTGACTTTAAACCATTTAAGTATTTGGAGGAGCAGACAAAAAAGAAACATAATCAACAGCAATTAGAAGATTTACTAAAGGAACGTTTTCACAGCCGTTTGGTATCTGAGAAAGCAAGACCTGGTGTTGAAGACTATTTAGCTGCTGCACATTCACTAGGTTTAAAAATTGCATTAGCTTCAAGCTCAAATTTTGAATGGGTTTCAACACATCTTAAAAACCTGGGATTATTTGAAAAGTTCGAATGTATTCGAACATCAGATGATGTCGAAAAAGTGAAACCTGATCCCGCACTGTATTTGAAAGCGGCAAAATGTCTTGGGGTAGAACCAGAAGAATGTTTGGTATTTGAGGATTCAGCCAACGGAGCATTAGCTGCAAAAAACGCAGGTATGTCTTGTGTAATCTTCCCTAACCAAGTGACACAAGACCTTGAGTTCTGTGAAGTGAATCACAGGCTCGAATCAATGGCTGAAATGGAGCTTGAGAAGCTGATCGATTTAGTTCAAAAGTAATAATAGAATATATACATAATTTATTGCTCTTTAATAACAAACCTGAATCCGATTTAATGGATTCAGGTTTATTTTTTCTATAAAAGTATACTTAGAGAAGCTGATTTGACTTTTTTCTCTTGAGCCGATTTCACATTGATATGAAAAAACATGTACAATAGAAAAACAAAATACTTTCTGGATAATTGATAGGGTGAAACGATGAGGAATGAGACGAAGTTAAAAGTAAAATCGACGTTTGAGAAACGTTTTAGAGATGGTTTTCCTTTAATATATAAAGAAGCTATTTTAAATAAGGATGAAGAAATTAGAGAAGGAACGATTGTCCGATTGGTTGATGAAAAAAATCGGTTTATTGGAAAAGGTTACTATGGCATTCAAAATAAAGGCTGCGGATGGTTGTTAACCCGCAAAGAGAATGAGCAAATTGACCAAAGATTTTTTACCATTAAGGTAAAAGGAGCTTTGAAAAAAAGACAGCAGTTCTTTCATGACAAAGAAACAACGGCATTTCGGATCTTTAATGGAGAAGGAGATGGAATTGGCGGATTAACGATTGATTATTTTGATGGGTATTATCTGATTAACTGGTATAGTGAAGGGATTTATCAATTTAAGGATTTCGTGATCGAAGCTTTAAGGAGTCTTGTAAATTTCAAAGGTATTTATGAGAAGAAACGATTTGATACAAAGGGTACTTATATGGAAGATGATGATTTTGTCACAGGTGAACGCGGCGAATTCCCGATTATTGTAAAGGAAAATGGTGTCAGCCTTGCCGTTTATTTAAACGATGGGGCGATGGTTGGAGTCTTTTTGGATCAAAGAGAAGTCCGAAAAACGATACGAGATAAATATTCAAAAGAAAAAACGGTTTTAAACACATTTTCTTACACAGGTGCTTTCTCTGTATTTGCGGCTTTAGGGGGAGCAGCTAAAACAACGAGCGTAGACTTAGCGAACCGCAGCAAGAGCAAAACGATCGAACAATTTAGTGTGAACGGAATTGATTTCGAAGCGCAGGATATCATTGTTGAAGATGTTTTCAACTATTTTAAATATGCGGTGCGAAAAAAATTAAAGTTCGACATGGTCATCCTCGATCCTCCAAGCTTTGCAAGATCGAAAAAGCATACATTCAGTGCCGCAAAAGATTACAAAAATCTTCTAAAAGAAGCAATTGCGATCACGGAGAAAAGTGGAATTATTGTAGCATCAACCAATTGCAGTACTTTTGGAATGGGAAAGTTCAAAGGATTTATTGAGAAAGCCTTCAAGGAAACTGGAGGAAAGTACAAGCTATTGGAGGAATTTTCACTGCCTAATGATTTTAAGACAAGCGATGATTATAAGGAAGGGAATTATTTAAAGGTTGTTTTTATTAAAAAAGCGTAGGAACATAATTGTTTCCCTTTTTATCAGTTAGGAAAGCACTTAGTTTTTCCCAGCAATTAACCAATGAGGGTGCAAAAATTTCAGTAGCGGTGCAAATAAACCGGTGAGAGTGCATAATTATTTACAATAACGGTCCACCTTAAAAAGTGAGCGTGCAATTAACTATAAAAGCGCAAACAAAAGGGCTTCGCAGATATGCGAAGCCTTCATTTTTAGAAAAAAATGTATGGATAAACTGACAATCAATACGTTTTCTATATGAAAATGATGCTAAGAACACTACTTCATCTATGTGAAACAATTAATGGAATAAATTTATCTTCGATTTCCCCATATTTATCTTCGAAATTTCAATTATATCTTCGAAAATGGCCTATATATCGATCATTCGACAAAAAACACTAATCCTCGACATGGGCATTATGGAAGAAATTATTTACAAAATCGGGGAAAGTAATCTAGAGACTGACTCCTTTAATTTAATCCATTTTGAACGCTGAACATAATCTTCATAGGTTATTTCTCTTGAAAGCTTTAAGTCTTCATTGAATTGAGATGCCAATTGTTTTGCAATCCCTTCATCATAAAGAAAAGCGTTCACCTCAAAATTCAGTTTAAAGCTTCTAAGATCAATGTTTGCTGTCCCGACTGAAGAAACTTGTTCATCTACAATGATTGTTTTTGCATGGATAAATCCATTTTCATAAATGTGAACACTTGCACCAGCTTTTAGCATCTCCCCAATATAGGAAAGTGTTGCCCAATAAACAAAGGGGTGATCAGGTTTATTGGGAATCATAATTCTGACTTCTACACCTGTTAAACAAGCGATTCTTAGGACATCGAGCAAACTAGTATCAGGAATAAAGTATGGTGTTTGAATGAACACCTTCCTTTTGGCGGAAGAAATCATTTTAATATAGCCATTTTTTATTTGCTCCCACTCTTCATCTGGCCCGCTTGTAACGATTTGCATTCCGACCTCGCCATTTGACTTGTATTCTGGAAAGTAGTCTGGACGATAAGGAATATCATGGCGATGTGATGCCTGATTCCAGTCTAAGATAAATCGTGTTTGAATAGCATGAACAGCCGTTCCTTTTATTCTTAAATGAGTATCTCTCCAATAACCAAACTTTGGATTCAATCCGAGGTACTCATCCCCAACGTTAAATCCGCCCACGTAGCCAATCTTCCCATCAATAATAACAAGCTTGCGGTGATTTCGATAATTCAGCCGAAGATTAATTAGAGGAAGCTTAGATGGGAAAAAGACTTCAACTAAGCCTCCAGCACTACGCAGTTCTTTAAAAAAACCTTTCGTTAAGCTTCTTGAGCCAAGCTCATCATATAAAACCTTTACATCAACGCCTTCTTTTGCCTTTTTCGTAAGCGCTGCAATGAGTTTTTTACTGAGCTCATCCCTTCTAATAATGTAATATTGCAGATGAATTTGATGCTTTGCATTCTCAATATCCTGAAAAAGACGATCAAATTTCAGTTTCCCGTCATTGAATATCTCCACGGTGTTATCCTCGGTCAAAACAGCATGATTGTTCGTTAAGTGCATATATATTAACTCGCGGCTATCTTTTGTTGCTTGATTTCTAAAATGGAATTGGTCTGAACCAAGCATTTCTAATTGAGATCTTAAAAGCTTTTCAATCCCGATTTTTTTTCGATCGTCCCACTTAAAAAGAGGATGCCGGCTCAAGTTTTGCCCAAATAGAAGGTACAACAAAAAGCCAAGTACAGGAATAAAGAATAAGACCAATAACCAAGCCCAAGAGGAAGGGGCATCCCGCCGCTCACGGAAAATCACAACAATTGCAAATACGATATTTAAAAATATTATAAATCCCAGCAGGAAAGATGTGACGTTTGTGTCCATAATAAATCCTCACTCAGTAAATAATCTTATTTTTAGTATAACGAAGAATGGTTTTCATTAAAAAGAAAGGAAATGAAATAATGGCATATTATATAGTAACATATAACAGTTTTGGAAATAAGCAAGGATATTATTAACAAAAAAGATTTTCTTGGATGCCGATTAGTTTATTCTGAACTTTTCGGTTTTTTTTCCATTTAACCTACTCAAATTGATAATTTACTTTGTATCCATTAAACTGAAAAATAAATAGAGCTATCCCTAGCTTGTACAGTTCGGAGAGATATTATGGAAAATCAAGCTAACTTTACATACAAAATTATGGAGGTGTGCCTGCTAGCGGGTAAAATTATGCTTGTTAGCGGCGCAGAAACCTATAGGGTAGAAGATACGATGATGCGTATTGCGGCTTCTTTTGGAATCAAACAATCTCATAGTTATGTCACACCAACAGGGATTATTTTTTCAATAGAGGGTTCTGAACCGACTAAGACAAAATTGATCAGAATAATGGAACGGACAACTGATCTTGAAAAAGTGACAATGGTCAATGCGATCTCCCGGAAAATAAGCGGCGGGGATTTATCCGTCCAGGAGGCATACGAGCTTTTGGAAGACATTGAGATGGCTAAACCAACATACTCCTTTATGGTTCGGCTTCTGTCTGCAACAATTGCAAGCGGGTGTTTTCTGATTATGTTTAAAGGAGGGTGGGGGGATTTCTTCCCTGCTGCCGTAACTGGTGGAATCGGTTTTCTTTCGGTGGTTTATTTTCATCGGGTTATCCCAATTAAATTTTTTGCGGAATTTTTGTCTGCGTTTATTATTGGGTTGCTTTCCTTCCTTTTCATAAAAATAGGTGCCGGATATCAGCTGGATAAAATCATAATCGGGTCAGTTATGCCTCTAGTGCCAGGACTTTTAATTACAAATGCAGTTAGGGATTTAATGATGGGTCATTTACTATCAGGATTGTCCAAAGGAGCAGAAGCCTTTTTAACCGCTTTTGCAATTGGCTCAGGGATTGCTGTTGTTTTTACGTTTTTATAGGAAGGGAGGAGAAAAGCTATGTATATTTTAGAACAGCTTATCACTAGTTTTATTTCCTCTGCAGCCTTCGGGTTAATCTTTCACGCACCAAAGAATTCTCTTCTAAAATGCGGTTTCGTTGGCATGGCGGGCTGGATGATTTATATCCTTATGGTTCAAAAAGAAATAGACACAGTCATGGCCACGGTGGTTGCCGCTTTTTTTGTTGCTGTTACGAGCCAAATTTTTGCCAAGATGTATAAAACACCAATTATTATTTTTAGTGTAGCTGGCATTATCCCGCTTGTACCTGGGGGAATGGCCTATGATGCGATGAGAAATTTCGTAGAGAATGATTACAATATTGCCATCAGCTTAGCAGCTAAAGCATTTATGATATCAGGTTCGATTGCCGTTGGGCTTGTTTTCTCAGAAGTGATCAACCAGGTGTATAGGAGATGGCAGCTTCGTTTTAAAAACTAGGAATATTTGCAAACGATTGTATTTTGATTGTAAGGGGCTGTTTAATATGGGCAATTGATCGGTCGCCAATTGTCTTATCCAGCCTCTGCCTTTCCTCTCATCAATTACAACAACGTCTTGAGAAAATACCAAAAGCCTAAAAATAACATCTACGTTGGTTGAATTTATCGTTTTAGGAAAAGAAGTACGTGTGTTTGCATTTTTAGTTTTACTTAATTTACGTTTAAGTGATACTATTAGAATATCAATATTCCTCTTTAACACAAGCTCCTTTTTGGTAAATTTTTTTACCTCACCTTTCAATTAATCTATTTCCAATTATGTTACATTTAACGTAAATAAAGCAAACCTTCCATTAAAACAAGAAAAATAGTAAAGGAACAAGTGGTGTCTTATGGACGAAAAGCTCTTTAAACCGATTACTGAAGCAACATATCTAACAACTGAAAATGCTTGGCGGTACAGGACAATACTAAGATATTTTTATGAGCAGCACGAAAGAATGAGACAGTATCTTTTTCCAGAAGAAGTGATAGAGTATTTAAACACATTTGAGGCATTTCAAAGCTACACCGAAGAAATGCTTCAGCATGATTTAGAGCAGCTTGTAAAGTGGAAAAACTTGATTGCTAGACAAGAAACGGGAAAAGTAAAAACAATAGAAGAGTTTAAAAAGAAACGATTTCGCTACCAATGCAGCCCTTATACAGTTGAGATTGAACGGATGGTGAAGTCACTAGAAAAGCTTGGGGATTCCTTTGGCGGCTCATTAGAAAGAACGTTGTTTGAGCGGCTCTATGAAACTTTGAGAAAATGCAATACCTTAATTACCCAAACCCAAGAGCCGAGTGATGAAGAAGTATTCAGGGTGTGGGAGGATGTTTTTGACTACTTTAGAAAGCTTATTCAAAATTCAGCAGATTATATTGCTTATATAAACAGCGAGAATATTGAAGAAAGAATGATGACTGAGGCTTTTCTTGCTTACAAAGATGCGTTTACAGAATATTTACGTGATTTTATTATTTCCTTACAGCAAACATCTCTAAATATTGAATTCCTTCTTCAGAATATGGATCAAGACCTTTTGAAAAAAATGATCGGTAAGGTTATCAAGCATCAGCTGAAAATTCCTAGACTTGAAGACGTCGCATTAGACCCAAAACGGTTGATGGAGGAACACCTGCAAAGCTGGGATAGTCTGAAGACTTGGTTTTTAGGAAAAGATGGACATCTTAGTGAATTGGAAATGCTTCAGGATAAAACGAATGAAACGATTCGCCGGATGACAAGATTTGCCCAACGATTAGGCGAAAAACACCATAACCTAAGAAGCCGAAAAACAGATTATCTTCATTTGGCAGGTTGGTTTTCAACGTTTGATGAGTTAGACGAAGCTCACAAGCTTTCTTCCGTAGTGTTTGGTGTTTTTCATACGAAACATATATTTGCGGGCGTTAAGAAATCTGAAGATATATATGTTGATATATGGGATGAAGTTCCAACCACACTTTCTGTTAAGCCAAGAATTCGGCAATATCGTGAAAAGACAAAACCGAGTGCATTAGCAGACCATAAGCTTGAAAAAGAAATGATGTTAAATGAATATTTAACAAAAAAAGAGCAGGAACAAAAAATTCT
This sequence comes from Metabacillus arenae, assembly GCF_014773385.1. Taxonomy (GTDB): domain Bacteria; phylum Bacillota; class Bacilli; order Bacillales; family Bacillaceae; genus Metabacillus_D; species Metabacillus_D arenae. The sequence continues at coordinate 66,467 of NZ_JACXAI010000004.1, forward strand.
TCAGCAATTAATGACTGGAAATAAAATTATTTTTAATGAATTACCTGAAATTGAAGGCTCTACTCGAAAAACTCTTTTAGCGTGGCTGGGAAAAGCATTGGGGAATAAAAATCAAATCGCAAAAATTGAAACAGGAAAAAAGATAAAAGTTGTCAGAGTCGACTCTTCGACAATTACTTTGAGATCAAAAGATGGTGAATTACAAATGCCCAATTTTGAAATTGAGTTTCTTGATAAGGAGTAGGAACGAATGGAACAAGCAAAAGGATTTGATGAAAAGACCCAAGAAGCAATGGAGATTTTATTCGAGAATTTTTGGATTATCCGCTCGGAAGCTCCTGAAATTTACCAGCTAGTACGTGAACGTGAACATGCTTTGAGAAGATATATTTCTGAAAAATTTGGGTTTCGCTTAATTGTCCATCAGTATTTCATTAAATTGGAAAAAATCCCAGTAAAACCTGAAAGCTGGATGGGGATTCAAAAGTTCAGTAAACCAATGGACTATTCGCTTTTCTGTTGTTTACTAGCATTTTTAGAGAGTAAGTCTATTGATGAACAATTTCTACTTTCAGAGCTATGTGAAGATTTGCAAGCCATTTATCCAGGAACGATTAACATTGATTGGACAAACTATGAGCACCGTAAATCACTAATTCGGGTATTATCCGTTGCAAAGGATTGTAAGCTTTTAAAGCTAATTGATGGAGAGATTGAAGATTTTGGTCATGACAAGCAGCAGGAAGTACTTTATGAAGTTCCGGTTGTATCCCGATACTTTATGAGATCATATCCAAAGGATTTATTTAAATTTCAATCGATTGACGAAATTTTAGACCAAGAATGGCAGAATTCTTCAACAGAAATGAGAAGGCAGCGCGTCTATCGAAAGCTGTTTCTATCTCCTGTTACTTACAGAGAGGTGCTGGATGATTCTGATTTTTATTATCTTCGTAATTTTCGTAATCGGATCAGAGAGGACATTGAAGAGCATACTGACTATCAATTTGAACTGTATAAAAATGCCGCACTATTGACAATGAATGAAAAGAAGAGCAGATTTACGCTTTTTCCAGATCAAAAAGCAGTAATGGATATTGTCATGCACTTATCGGGAATTATCAGAGAAAATCTTGGCCAATTTCCTCCTAATGAGTTTGGAATCCTCAGATTGACTAGTACAGACTTTGAAATGATCCTTAAAAAATGTGTCACGCAATTTAAAAGCGGTTGGAGTAAATCTTATCGCGAGGCACCATTACGTCAGCTTGCAAAAGAACTGCTTGAAGTGATGGGGGAATGGAAAATGGCAGATGTTGATGAAGAAACAGATATGATTTTGATCTATCCTTTAGTAGGGAGAATTGTTGGGAAATATCCATCAGATTATGATTGGGGGGAAGAGACTTGACAAATGAAAACCAATGGCAAATGAACCGTGCCGGAGTGGTTAATTTCTGGTATTACGATGAAGAAACCTTTCACTTTTCCGATGGAAAATTGCTGCTCAGAGGAAGCAATGGATCAGGAAAATCTGTAACGATGCAAAGCTTTCTTCCTGTCTTACTTGACGGAAGAAAAAGCCCTGACCGTCTAGATCCTTTTGGATCAAAGGCAAGGAAAATGGATGACTATTTATTAGGGGAAAAAGATGTAACGGGCAGAGACGAACGGACTGGCTATTTGTTCATTGAATACAAACGAAAAACGACAAATCAATATATCACTACTGGAATTGGCCTTCGGGCAAAACGGCACAAACAGATGGACTTCTGGGGATTTGTCATAACAGACAATCGCCGGGTAGGCCGTGATTTTTCCTTATATAAAGAAGAAGGTCAAGGTTCAAATACTCAAAAAATTCCCTTAACAAGAAAAGAACTTGAAGCAGGTATTGGGGAAGGTGGAAAGGTTGTTCAAACCCAAAAGGAATACATGGCCCTTGTTAATAAGCATGTATTCGGATTTGAATCTGTAGAAGCATATGATGAACTGATAAAACTGCTTATCCAGTTGAGAAGTCCAAAACTATCGAAGGACTTTAAACCTACAGTCATATACGGAATCTTAGAAGATTCCCTGCCAGAGCTTGTGGATGAAGAATTACGACCACTTTCAGATACGATTGAAAACATGGATCAAACGAAACAACAGCTTGAACAGCTTGAGCGTGATCAAGAATCTTTGGAGAGGCTATGTAATCAATACCACTCCTATAATGAATTTTTACTAGCAGAAAAGGCCACAGAGTTTGTTAAAGCAAGCCAGGTTGTGAAGAAAAAGACAGAAGAAGAAAAGACGATTCGACAACTGCTGACAGAGATGGAGACTAAAAAAGAAACCTTAATCAAGGAAGAAGAAGTTCTTAAGCAGGAAAAAGATGTTTTTGGAGAAACGATGAAACAGCTTGAGAATCATGAAGTGTTTGATGCTGAAAAAGAAAAACTACATGTTGAAGAGAAAATTGCCCTTCTAAAGAAGGAAGAATCAACGAAAGAATCTCTTATTGATGGAAAAGAGAAAAAAGAACGAGAGCTTAAAGAAACCTATCAGAAACAAGCTGATGAAAAAGCACAGCTGGAAGAAGATATTAAATCCTTATTAGAAGAACTTAAAGTATTTGCACTTGAAGCTTCCTATGAAGAGCACAAAGTCAATGCAGAAGATTTCCTTCGTCATATCGAAAAAGGTTTTGATTTTACAGTATGGAGAAAAGAGACGAGAGCATATGCTGCAACGATAAATCAGATTAAAAATACATGGCTGGTTTACAACAAAGAAAAGGGCAGATATGAAGATGCTAGCAGGGAACATGGTGAATCTCAAAAGCGCCTTGATGGATTAAGAGATGAGGCAGCTAAGTGGCAAAGGTTATTTGAAGAAGAAAAAGAGAAATTGTACAGCCATATGATTCGCTGGCTGGATCAAAACCCTCTTTTCGTAACGAAAGATGACCAAAGGCAGCAGTTGTCTCATCAAATCTATGAATTATATGAGCCATATAGCTTTGACGATATAAAAGCGGCCTATTCAAACCGTTTTCAGGAATACCAACGTGTTTTTGGAGAAGAAAAACTAGACTTTTTACATGAAGTGAAATTATTAGAAGAGGAAATTCACAGTAAGGAGCTAGAATTAGACAGCTGGAATAATCAAAGAGAGCCAGAACCGGATCAGCACCCACAGACGAAGGCGAATAGACTGAGATTAAAAGAAGAAAATGTACAGTTTGTACCCTTTTATCAAGCTGTAGAGTTTCGTGCCGGTGTCTCCGAGGAGGATAGGGAAAGAATTGAGTCGGCTCTTTCTGTCTCAGGCCTATTGGATGCCCTTATCGTCAGGAAAAGCGGCAAAGTTCAGGCAATCAAGCATGATAAGATCATACATTCCTTACCTCAGCAAGACAGGGATAAAACGTTATTGAGCATGCTTGAACCAGATCTTCCTGAAGATTGTTTGTTATCAAAACAAGAAATTGAAGAGGTTCTTCTAAGTATTCAAGTTGAGGGGAAAATGGAAGCTTTCAGCAATGGAGTTGGAATCGATGGTCACTATACAATCGGATTGTTGAATGGGCATGCTCCAGTCCATGACCGCGCTCAATATATAGGTAGACAAGCCCGCCAAAGATATCGTCAGCAGCAAATCGAAAAATTACAAAGTGAGATATCCCATTTGCACAATGAAAAGCAGAAACTTCTTTCAAAAATAGAAGAAATTCAGGCAAAGTTAGTCAAATTAGTTGAAGCTATGAACCAGTTTCCTAAAGATAGTGATGTAAAAGAAGCCTTTAATTCCCTTCATCAAAGTCGCCAAAGTATTAGCTATATGGAAAAAGAGGTTGAAGTTAAAAATCAAAAAATGAAACAAATTTTCTCACAATGGGAAAAAATAAGGATTGAATTAAATACCTTGTCTAAAGGGATAAATCTTGAGTTCTCGGAACTTTCTTATCAGGCTGCTTTTGAATCAATGGATTTCTATCAATCTGAGTTAAATCAATTAGAGATTCAGTATACTAAAATGGTTGAAAAGCATAAGAATCTTTTGAATCTTAAGGACAATCTGGAAGGTATTTCTGAAGACATTTTGCACATGAAAGGTGAGCAAAATATTATAATTGATCAATTAAAGAAGCATCAGCTGAAGGTAGAGCAGCTAGAGAAGCAGTTGGTTCAACTGGGAGCAGAAGATATTCGCAGGCAAATTAAAGAAGTAACATCGTCATTAGCAAAGATTAATCAGAGACTCCCTGAACTCGTGAGGTTGTTTGCGACCAATGAATCAGAAATGAAGCAGATGTATAAAAATGTTGATTCTGTTTCAATAGATTTGGAAGCTCTAAGAGAAATTTACCTTCTATGGGAAGGTGTGTTTATTGAAGAACTAAAACTCGGTTTAGTTCAAAGTGATGAAGAAATAAAGGCCGAAGAAACAATCCTTCAGGCAAAGCAGCTTCAAAAGCAATATGCTGAGCTGGTCAAAAAAGAGACACGCGCCTCTGTTACTGACAAATTAATAAAAACCTTTTACCGTGAACAGCAAACACTTGTTGAGTACAGATTAACAGAAGAAAAAATACAAACAGAGCTTAATTTTACGGAAGATGTTAAACGATCAGACGAAATACAGATGAAATACCATTCCCTTTTTGAAAAATCTGATCGAACCTCGTTAATCATGGAGTTCAAAGGACAGCGGGTAAGTCCATACCTTGTGTTGAAAGAGCTTAAGGATGATATTTTAGTACAAAAAGAGGTTTTAAATGATACAGATCGTGAATTATATGAAGAGATTATTTTAAATAATGTGGGCAGAATCATTCGAGCAAGAATCCAGAGAGCTGAAAGATGGGTTAAGAAAATAAATGATTTAATGGAGAAAAGAGATACTTCTTCTGGTTTAACATTTTCGATTAAATGGAGGCCTAAAACTGCTGAAGCTGAAGAAGAAATGGATACAAAGGATCTAGTTGATTTGTTGAGGTCCGACCCTCGACTATTAAAATTAGAAGATATGCAGCGGGTAACCACTCATTTCCGCTCTAAGATTACAAGAGCTAGAGACCTTTCGTTGTCAGAAGGCTATGGGACAACATTACATCAAGTAATCAAAGAAATCCTTGATTACAGAAGGTGGTTCACTTTTACGCTTTATTTTAAGAGAGAAGGGGAAGCAAAGAAAGAACTGACAAATCATGTGTTCTTTACATTTAGTGGTGGTGAAAAGGCAATGGCCATGTATATACCATTATTTTCGGCTGCCTACTCAAGGTACCAAGAGGCCGATGAAAATGCCCCATATATTATTTCATTGGATGAAGCCTTTGCGGGAGTGGATGAAAACAATATCAGGGATATGTTTGAACTTGTTGAGGAGCTGGAATTTAACTATATTATGAATTCACAGGCACTATGGGGGGACTATGACACAGTTTCGAATTTGTCAATTTGTGAACTAGTGCGCCCGAAAAACGCTCCTTTTGTAACAGTTATCCGATATTTATGGAACGGAACAAATAAGCGGCTTCTATTAGACGAAGTAGAATCTGAGGCAATACTTAAGGTGTGAGGAATATGAATGATGTAGATGAGCTATTAGCGTATTTGAAAGGAGAGTCTGGATTTGACAGACTTCTCCCAAAACTTATTGACCGATACCGAAGTTTAGGGAGAATCGGGGGGAGTATTAAGCTGTCGGGCTTGAAACCAAATGAAAAAGAAGCCTTTACAACATTTTTTAGAAAGGATTATACCCATCAATCTTCTGCTACCATTTCCTTTAAAAGTTTTGAGGAAGCTTTGTTAAAAACAAAGTTTGCAGGAGTGACGATCATTGAAATTTTGGAAGCATATGCTGGCAGTAAAGTGATAACGAAAAAAGCAGAATTAGAAAGTAATCATCGTATTAAAGAACAATTTTTTTATGAGCAAATCAATAAACATCCTGCCCTTTCAATGTGGCTGCATTATGTTAAAGAAAAGGGAAGAGGAACGAGGCGGCTGCATGCTTTATATGATGAAAATAGACTGCAGTTGGAGGAGATTTTCCGAAATGTAGACAATGCTTTATCAAAGCTTCCAAAGGAGGGCAGTCAATTTGAAAGATTGCCTTTCTTTTCTCAAAAAGTCACAAAGGATCCGCATGCTTTTGACCTTGATACGGAACAAGGTAAGGCATTTTTAAATATATTGCAGTTCTTACTTTTGCAAAAAGGGGAGCTTTCCTTTATAAATAGTCTCCCAAGTTCAGAAGAGGCAAATGACATCCTGCAGTCATTTCATTTATTAAGAGATGATCTATTAAATTTTGTAACATGTACTGGTCTAATTGGATATGATCAAAAAGGTGTTCATCCTGTTTGGGAGTCGGCAAACGATTCGAAATCAATGATTAATTTTCCGTTAAGGGAGATTATTAAATTGGAACAATGCCGTCCCTTTTCAGGTCAAGCAGTATTTATCGTTGAAAATTCTGGTGTAGCTTCTGCAATCTTGGATCGATGGCCTTTTCCTTATCCACCTCCATTGATATGTACTCACGGACAGTTTAAATTAGCTGCTCTTCTCTTAATAGACATGCTTGTAAAGAACATGGTAACTATTTTTTACTCTGGAGACTTTGATCCTGAAGGATTACAAATGGCTCAAAGGTTAAAAAAACGTGCTCCAAATTCGGTTGTATTGTGGAGATATGATTTGGATAGCTATTATAAAAGTTTGTCAAAAAAAGAGATAAAAGAAGATCGTCTCTCGATTTTATCCTCGATCGATCTTGAAGAATTACAGGTTGTCAAGCAAGACATGCTGGCAAAAAAGCAGCCTGGATATCAGGAAGAATTAGTTCATGATTTAATACACGATATGAAAAAAGGTTTGGTAATCTCATAAAAATAAAAAATAATAAGGTTCACTTTATGTTAAAGATTACTATTGGATATGATGATAATTAACCTGTCGAGAGAAGAATAAGTCTGAAAGAAAAGCTGTGCAAAGCCATGTTTATCTATAAAGGGCTTTAATACAATACAAAAAGCTGACCTTATCATCGTTCTGAATCACGGAGAAATAATGGAACAAGGTACTCATGATAATTTATTAAACAAAAAAGGTTTTTATTATGGCCTTTATCAAAATCAATTAAATAACATGGAAAAAGCGAACTAGAGCTTGCCCTAGTTCGCTTTTGTACATTCATTCAAAGTAACTTGCATCTTCACAAGTGTAAATATCCATTTATTTACGTATTATAAATTGCCGCGGTCCAAATTCCACTGATCATTTTTTACCTAAACGATGTAAGCCCTACCTCTCTTACATCCTTACGGCTCCGAAGCCGATCCAGTGTGAATAAGTTTTTTACCAAAAACCATAAGTAGAATGCCAGTCATGTTACCCTTGCATTTCTATTCAAGTTACTTCGTCTATGAAGTCAATTATTAATTATACCAGATTTTAGCAGAGGTGTAAAGAAGTAATTGTAATAGCTAAAAACTAGTGAAGTCCCTTACTACAACATAATCTTTGATCAAGGAAATTATAGCATTTTATATATTTCGATTAAGTTGTTATCAGGGTCGCGGAAATGGGCAACACGTGCTTGCCATTCCTGACGATCATGCGGTTCATTAACAAATTCAATATCTTTTTGTCTGAAACGGTGATAAGCCTTATCGACATCTTCTACTTCAAATTGAAGCAAGAATCTTGATTGAGAGTCAGCTTCTAATGGCTTATTTCCCTCTCCGATTAAATCTGCCATCAATTTTCGTGATACAAGCTCAATCTTCGTTTCTCCATTATTAAAAAGGGCATATTCCATGTCTTCCTCATACCAGCTCACTGGAAATTCCAATAAATCTCTGTAAAACATGGCACTTTTCTTAAAGTCTTTAACCAAAAGTCTTATTTGTAATAACTTCACATCAACTACCTCCTGAAAAATATTATTTTAGAGCTGACACTATCACCACTAATTGAACACTTTGTCACTGACCATCTCTCATTTTAAAATAACTTGACCGACAATTATGGTCAGTCAAGTTTTAATTTGAGGTTTTGGAATCTTAGCTCATTTGCGGACTTCACCATTTTCATTTAGGGGGGAACCGGTATTTCAGAGTATAATTAAACAATGGCTTGCTGCCAAAAGAAGCATTTTCATCTATTCTCAAACCTGGCCTGGCTCTCCATTTCAAAAGTTTAGAAAGAAAAAGGTTTGTTTTAACTAGCAATAATAATTCGTTCGTCCCCACTTTTCCTTTTGAAAGGTTGCTTTTTTTCCATACCGAATCATTTCATAAATGACTAACCCATTACTTGGCTGTCCATCTGGATATCTCATAGGCAGAATATCGAAAATGACAAAAAAGATGGAATAATAGATAAATTGATTCCAAAATTTTGACTCCTCCAAAACTTTTAAATAGACAAGTCCATTCACAAGAAAGGCCGCAACTATATTAAATATCATTGGTCCAGCATAAACGAGAATATAATGAATGCGCGAGTTTCGCTTTAGTTGTTCAAACTGACACCAGCTGTACCAAAAGTAAAACCTTCTAATCCGAATTCTGCCGACTTCAAAAAGGGGTTTGCCGCAGCCTATTTCAAGCTTATGATTTTTAGCTTTGAATAAATAAGCAAAGAAAAGGTGTCCTGTTTCGTGAATGATCGACACAATAGGCAAAATGATAAACACAGAGAGAATTAAGCTGATAAAGTCAAACAGCCCGAACATTTTGATCCTCCTAATTTATTTTAATAGTTAAAAATTCCCGCTCTATTTCTTTAGAAAACATAGATTTTTCCTTTTTTATAAGATCAGATGTTAAAGCTCATTAAGGTATCAATCTATTCGCTGATTGTACAAGTCCGATCTCCGACCTCTCATCACCAGAAAGACGGGCAAAATTTTTCAAAAAAACTATTTACTTTAAAACAAAACATTGTTACACTATAACCAAATTTAATGTAACAATGTTTTGTTTTAACAAAAGAAGTATATAATAAAATAAGAATGTATTTCAAAAAAGGATCTAATAGAGGTGATGGACATTTTTATGGTCAGTTGTGTAGTTGAAAACGGAAATCGTTTTATCTTTTGGTAAAGAAATTTTCTTCCAAAAAAATAAGACACAAGTTATTTTAATTGAATAATAAAAAGGAATGATTTTACAAAAGTAGAACTATTATAAAGGGTAGCATTTTAAATTAATGGAGGATGTAAAACGATGGAGAAATCAACAAATATGTCAGCTTTTTTAAAAAATCGTTTTATTCGAGCTATATTATTATCTGGATTGTTTCTGCAATTAGGAATTTGGATTCGAAATTTTTCTGTATTGTTGTTTGTAATGGAGCAAACAAATGGAGATCCTTTTGCTGTGTCTATGATATCGGTTGCAGAATTTGCCCCAATCTTTATTTTCTCGATTATAGGCGGTACATTTGCAGATCGCTGGAAGCCGAAGAAGACAATGATTTGGTGTGATTTATTAAGTGCGGTCTCTGTTTTTACAGTACTTGCAACACTCATGTTTGCCTCTTGGCATGCTGTTTTTTTCGCTATGCTAATTTCTGCGATATTATCTCAATTCTCGCAGCCATCAGGGATGAAATTGTTTAAAATTCATGTACCCAAAGAACAACTGCAAATGGGGATGTCTTTGTACCAAACGTTGTTTGCTGTATTCATGATTATCGGTCCTATTATAGGTACATTTATTTTTCAGCAATACGGGATTTATCTATCCATTGCACTAACGGGAATCATGTTCCTTTTGTCAGCGGGAGCGCTTCTTTTTCTGCCGGCAGATCGGGCGATGGAAGAAGAAAAGGAGAAGACAACGGTCTTACAAGAGCTTGGACAAGGATTTAAATATGTGAAAAACAATCGTTTTCTCTCTATTCTTGGCGGAAACTTCCTTGTTGCGGGTTTGGCGATTGGTCTTATTCAGCCTTTGGGAATTTTCATTGTGACTGAACAACTGGGAATGGACAAGGAATTTCTTCAATGGTTTTTGGCAGTAAACGGTGTTGCAATGATTTTAGGAGGCGGAATGGCGCTGGCATTTTCTAAAAAGATTGCTCCGATTCGCCTGCTCGCAATCGGAATGGCAGTTGATGCCATTATGATATCCGTTATGGGATTTTCAAATGTCGTATGGATTACGTTGATTGCCCAGTTTTTTAACGGACTTATGATGCCAGCCATTCAAATAAGCATTAATACAATGATCTTAGAAAATTCAGATGAAAAATTTGTAGGCAGGGTAAATGGTATAATGACGCCTCTTTTTATGGGAGGAATGGTGGTTATGATGAGTTTTGCCGGCGTAATAAAGGAATTTATGAGCTTGACAATGGCATATCAGGCGGCGGCCGTATTATTTGTCATCGGAATTCTCCTTGTAGTTCCATTGCTTATTAAACCTAACTTCCCTAAACAAGATCAAAAAGTGAAAATAGAAACTCAGTAAGGTGGCTGCCAGCCATCTTTTTTTGTTGGTTCAGAATGTTTAAGTTGATTAAAGTATTACGTGTTAAATTGAGATATTTTTGTCCAGCTCCAGGCGCCATCGGCCCTTAGGTCATGAGCCAATCCGTCAAGAAGGTTAAAGAACAACCTTCATGCCGGCTCGCCGAATGCTTGTCGCCGATAGACGGGCGCCTTCTGCTTTTCGTTTGGCTGTTTTCGCAAACTATATTGCTTTTATGACAGTATCAGCCGCTTGGAAAGGAGTGGCTAGAATCCAAAAGAGGAGTATGATGCCCGGACCGGATATTCATCTGATCAGAAAGTTAAAAACCCAAGATTACTTAGAAAAGTGCCTTTTTTCAAAAGAATTCTTTACTTTAAAACAAAACATTGTTACACTATAAGTAATTTAGTTGTAACAATGTTTTGTTTTAACGGAAGGAGTATGTAATGGAAATAGAATATATTTCAAAAAAGGATCTCTTAGAGGTGATGGACATTTCTTATGGTCAGCTGTATCGGTGGAAACGCAAGGAGATCATTCCGGAAAACTGGTTTATAAAGAAATCCAGTTTCACTGGACAAGAAACATTTTTTCCTAAAAAGAAAGTGATCGAGAGGATCGAAAAAATCAAAGAGCTTAAAGATAGTCATTCTCTAGATGAGCTGGCTGAATTTTTTTCCACAAACCCTAAGGATGTCACATTATCTATTGAAGAAATAATAAATCTAAACATTATAAAGAAAGAAACATGGGAGAAGGGTAAACAGTTTATAAATCAGGATGATTCATTAGACTTTAAGTCTATTTTATTTTTAAAAATCCTTGAGAAGATCAACTACAAATGGAATATCGAACTTGACGAAATGACACATTTATTTCAAGCAATTCGTGCAAACCAGAATTTCTTTGAGACCAATTTTGAACTGGCTGCTTTGGAAAAAGGGAATACAATCATATGGTTGTTTATCCCTATACAGTCAGAATGGCAGTTTGATGCTGGAGCAAAAAAGATCTTGAGCATTGATTTAAAAGAATGTGTAAACGATTTAAACATTTCGTTATCAGCAATTAACAAATAGGAGGAATCGAATTGGGCAATCTTCATTTAGAGGAATTGGAAGAATTAAAGATTAACGGTTCGGGCATTGCAACAGGAGGCATGTATAAAAATGTAAAGTTAAATGGAAGCGGAAAGATAAACGGAGATATTGAATGTCAAGACATGAAGATAAGTGGTTCTGGGAAAGTAAAAGGAAATATTAAAGCTGAAAACATTAAAACTAGTGGATCTTCTTTATTAGAGGGAGATGTTGAAGCTGAATATATTGAATCAAATGGAAGTTCAGAAATAACAGGCGATGTGAAGTGCGGGGCTGTTTCCATCAATGGATCTAGTGCTTTTCGCCAGGATATCACTTGTGAAAAGATTGAAGTAAATGGAACAAGCAAAATAGGCGGTGAGCTCTCAGGAGGAAAGATTCGCGTCAATGGCTCAATGAAGGTCGCTGAAGGGTGCGAAGGAGAAGAAGTTATTGTAAAAGGTTCCATACAAGTTGGAGGACTGCTGAATGCTGATTTTATTGATTTAAAGCTCGGTTTTCATTCAAATGTGAAAGAAATTGGCGGGGAAAAAATAAATATAAAAAAATACAGCTCACTAAACCTCTTTAAACGCCTCTGGGATGTCATTGTCCAGAGAAATTACCACCTGGAAGCAGATGTTATTGAAGGGGACGTGATTCACTTAGAAGCTACAAAAGCAAAATTAGTCCGAGGAAAGGATATCATCATATCAGAAAAATGTGAAATCGACACAGTAGAATACACAGATTCAATTGACATTCACCCTAATAGCGTTGTAAGAGAGAAGGTTCACGTTTAATAGTGGTCTAATCATCAGTAGGGGGTTAAAGAAAACCTCCATTGAAATGTAGAGTAAAAGTACGAAACCTAATGTTGCTTTATCCAGCTTAAATTCAATCCAGTTTTAGAAAGAAGGTAAGTATGAAAATTATCGACGCGCATATGCATTTTTCAAATATTGAAAGCTTTAAAGAAACGGCAAGAGAACAGTCCAGACTAGATTATTCCTATGATGGAATCGTAAAAGAGTACGAAGAATCCAATGTGGTATTAGGGGTTGGAATGGGATTAGTGGAAAAAGAAAAACAGGGGTTTCCCGACCCTTCTTCTCCTACACCAATGGGTCTCGATCTAGATGAACGGATTCCATTGCCGATTGTCTATTGTGTTGGGATCAACCCTAATAAGCTTGGTTCACACGAATTAGAAGAACTTGAAAAGTCATTACACGATCCAAGGGTTGTAGGAATCAAAATTTACTTAGGTTATTATCCTTTCTATGCATATGAGGAAGTGTATGAACCAGTTTATAAGCTTGCAGCCACATACCAGCTTCCGGTTGTTTTTCACACTGGTGACACATATTCAGAGAGAGGGCTATTAAAATATTCTCACCCATTGACACTTGACGAAGTAGCTGTAAAGAATCGAGATATTAATTTTGTAATGGCCCATTTCGGTGATCCCTGGACATTAGATGGAGCAGAAGTTGTTTACAAAAACCGGAACATGTTTGCTGATTTATCAGGTTTAGTTGTCGGAACTGCAGATGATATTAAACGATATAAGGATTCACCACGCTTCTTCAATCATTTAAAGCATGCCTTAACCTTTACCGATAATTATCAAAAGTTCCTATTCGGCACAGATTGGCCGCTTGTTCCTGTCCAGCCATATATCGAATTTGTAAAAGAAATCATCCCTGAAGAATACCATGAAGATGTTTTCTATAAAACGGCATTAAATGTATTTCCAAGGATAAAACCATATTTATAATTTGCAGCTCAGTCCGTTTTTTGTCCGAAAAATCGATAAATTGAAAAAATCAATTGAAAATAAAAAGAAGATTCGAAAATATAGTCTTTAAACTCGAACCTAAGTGCTGTTTAAGAAAAATGTGTTAGCAAATTCGAAGCTTTAGAGGTGCAAATTCCCAGATTGAAGCAGGGCATAAAAGATATTTAATGCATCAGTTATCGTCTTGCGGTTTACTAGCAGCTGTTTAACCCAATGGAAGAGATACTGCTGTCATATTGATAAAATTTGACAATCATTTTAAAAAAGTTTCATTAAAATAATTTTTTTCAGGAATCAAATCATTGAAAACGATTTGATTCTTTTGTTGTAGCCTTTTATAACCTTGTATTTATTCTTGATAGGAATTTCAGATAATTTTTTTATTGTTTTACTGGACAAATTAACATATAATCTTAAAAGAAAGAAAATTAAGAATTTAAGAACAAAGGGGGAGTATGCTTGGAGGCTTTTGTAAACTGGTTAGTTGGAATTCTTTGGAGTACACCCATGATAATCTTTTGTATTGCTGTCGGTTTACTTTTCACTTTATCCACTAGGTTCTTACAAGTAAGGTATATCAAAGAAATGATTACTTTAATGCTACAAGGGAAGAGTTCTGAGGCAGGAGTATCTTCTTTCCAGGCTTTGGCGATATCTCTTTCCGGTCGTGTAGGAACAGGGAATATAGCTGGGACAGCTACTGCCATTGCGTTCGGGGGACCAGGCGCTGTTTTCTGGATGTGGTTAATTGCTTTTATAGGTGCAGCAAGTGCCTTTGTTGAATCTACTCTCGCACAAGTTTACAAAACGAAGCAGGAAGGTGAATATCGCGGCGGACCAGCTTACTACATTGAAAAAGGGATAGGCTGGAGATGGTACGGGACAGTTTTTGCTATTGCTGCTTTACTTGCCATGGCGCTTCTTATGCCAGGGATTCAATCAAACTCGATTGCAGTAGGATTGGAGAATGCATTTGGTCTTAATACAACGATTACAGGTATTATATTAGTTATTATAATAGGTGCGATTATTTTTGGTGGTGTTAAAAGGATCGCATCAGTTGCTCAGTATGTTGTTCCGTTTATGGCATTAGGTTACATTTTAGTAGCATTATTTATTGTGATTATGAATATTGGAGAGCTGCCTGAAGTAATTGGTCTTATCTTTCGAAGTGCTTTTGCTTTTGATTCAGCTTTTGGTGGGATTATAGGAGCTGCTATTTCATGGGGAGTAAAGCGCGGAATATACTCTAACGAAGCAGGTCAAGGAACCGGCCCTCATGCAGCAGCAGCAGCTGAAGTTTCTCATCCTGCCAAACAAGGATTAGTTCAAGCATTTTCAATATATATTGATACATTGTTCGTATGTTCAGCTACAGCATTTATGATTTTATTTACAGGCATGTACAATGTTGAGGCTCCTGATGGAACAGCGATTGTAACCAATATTGAAGGGGTTGAAGCAGGTCCAGCATTTACACAAGCCGCTATTGAAACAGCTATACCAGGCTTTGGTGCAGGCTTTGTCGCAATCGCATTGTTCTTCTTTGCTTTTACAACAATTATGGCCTACTACTATATAGCAGAAACAAATATTGCCTATCTAGTTCGCGGCCGCAGTAATAAAGTACCTATGTTTCTACTAAAGGTTGTCTTACTCGGAGCTACTTTCTATGGTTCCGTAAAAGCTGCAGGACTTGCTTGGGCGCTTGGAGATGTAGGATTGGGTCTGATGGTTTGGTTAAACTTAATCGCCATTGTTATTTTATTTAAACCAGCTTTAGCTGTCCTAAAAGATTATGAAGCGCAGAAAAAACAAGGATTGGATCCAGTGTTTAATCCGACAAAGCTAGGTATTAAAAACGCCGACTATTGGATTAATGACTATAATCCTGAGGACAATGTCCTCCCGCCAAAAAAAGACAAAAAGAAGACAATTAACATGTAGTGAACCAATCGGATGAACCCTGCGGCTGTAACGCTGCAGGGTTCATTTTTGTAGTGCGGTACCTGGTACCCTATGTAACAAACGAGTCTATAAACCAGTTTAACCTCCCTATTTTGCAAACCAAAGCCCTATTTATTTACTGTTGGAATCTCTTTATTATTAATAGAAAGGATATTTTTTACAAAGGGGCTGTACCGAAGTGCTTTTTATGATCATTGCCATCATTTTGTTAGTAGTGGTGTTCTTAATAATGAGAGAAAGCAAGGGCTTGAACAATTTACCTGAAAAGGAAATCTCATTGCTGCCAACTACTGACATTTACAGCTATGTCTTGATGGAAAAGGAAGATGAGACTGTATTTGAGGAAGCTGATGACAGGCTCTGGGATTTAGTTGATAAATATCCAAAGCTAGTTCCAGGGAGAATAATTTCCAGGATAGATCGAAACCAAGATGTGCATGAAGAAGATTGGCAGGAAGTGCTGAAGCATACAAACTATCGTAAAGACTTGGAACCTTACTATCTATTTCTTTCAGAAGAATCATATAAAAGAAAAAATAGCAGTACAAAATTTCCGTGGGAATCAAAGCTATTTGAGACTCATGATATTCACAAGGTCATTCAATGGTTAGATCAACAAAATAAAGGGGAGGCAGTAAATGACTAATTCGTGAAGGATTAGTCATTATTTTTTTCAAGATAAGAGAGAGAAGGAATCTTATACTTATTACCAAATTTAATTACTTTAAGAAAATCACCATTAAAGTTCCGTAAATTTTGATAAACAGTTACCTATTTTATTATGTAAGAATTACTGTCCATGAATGGCAGCAATTATAACATATCGCTTGACTATTCCGGAAAATAAGAAAAAACCTTGTCAGATTTTCTTACTTACTTGATGAAGAAACATAATTCCTCCTGTATGATTAGTGAAAAATATATAAAATACAGTTGATCATAAGGAGGAAGGCATGAATAAACAAAAAGTTGTGTTGATAGGAAACGGTATGGCAGGAGTTAGGTGTATCGAGGAATTATTAAAGCTAAATTCTGCCGATTTTGAAATCACCATTTTCGGCAGCGAGCCTTACCCGAATTATAACAGAATTATGTTATCAAAAGTATTACAAGGTGATACATCTGTTGAGGATATAACAATTAATGATTGGGATTGGTATAAAGAGAATAATATTCAATTATTTGTGGATGAAACGGTAATAAAAATCGATACCGAGCACAAAACGGTGATATCAGATAAAGATCGTATGATCTCTTACGATCATTTAATTATTGCGACCGGTTCAAATCCATTCATTTTGCCACTTCCAGGAGCGGACAAAGAGGGAGTTACCGCATTCAGAGATATTAAAGATTGTGAAACGATGATGACTACAGCAAAAACCCATAAAAAAGCGGCTGTAATCGGAGGCGGATTGTTAGGTTTGGAAGCGGCTCGAGGACTTTTAAATCTAGGGATGGAAGTAAAGGTCATCCATATCGCAGATATCCTGATGGAAAGACAGCTGGATAAAACAGCAGCTAACATGCTTCAAAAGGAATTAGAAAAGCAGGGCATGGAGTTTCTTCTTGAAAAACAAACTGAGAGCATCTTAGGAGATGACCGGGTTACAGGTCTCCGATTTAGTGATGGGGAAGAAATTGAGGCAGATCTTGTTGTAATGGCTGTTGGTATTCGTCCGAATAGTGCCCTTGCCAATGAAAGCGGGATTAAGGTTAACCGCGGGATCGTTGTAAATGATTTCATGGAAACAGACGTGAAAGATGTTTATGCAGTTGGGGAATGCGCAGAGCATAATGGTATCGCTTATGGTTTGGTAGCACCATTGTATGATCAAGGAAAGGTAATCGCCAGAAAAATTTGCGGTTTTGAGGATGAAACGTATCAAGGCTCAGTTCTTTCCACTCAATTGAAGGTGTCTGGTGTTGACGTCTTTTCAGCAGGTCAATTTATAGAGGACGAGCAAACGAAGTCATTTAATATGTATGACGAATGGAATGGAGTTTATAAAAAGGTTCTGATAAATGACGGTGCCATTTGTGGAGCAGTATTATTTGGAGATACAACCGAAGGCTCTAAATTGTTCCGTGCCATTCAAAATCGTGAGCAATTTTCCGATTATATGTCAGCTAATCAGGACAAATCAGCTGAAACCAGCATCGTCTCAATAATGGAAGATAATGAGCTAGTCTGCGGTTGTAACGGCGTAACAAAAGGAGCGATTGTTGAGGCTATTCAGACAAACGGATTGTCAACGTTTGAAGAAGTGAAAAATTGTACAACTGCTTCAAGATCTTGCGGAGGCTGTAAATCTCTTGTTGTTGATTTATTGGAACAGACGCTGGGAGACGGCTTTGTCGGCGGGCAGAAGGAATCAATCTGCGGCTGTACAGACTTGTCAAGAGAGGAAGTAGTTGAAGAAATTCGTACAAAAGGGTTAACACATATAAAAGAAGTGATGAATGTTCTTGGGTGGAAGAATACCGAAGGATGCTCTAAGTGCAGACCAGCACTCAACTACTATTTAGGTATGGTTAATCCGCTTGAGTATCAAGATGAACGTGAATCTCGTTTTGTAAATGAACGGCTGCATGCAAATATTCAGAAAGATGGAACCTTCTCTGTAGTACCAAGAATTTATGGCGGTGTCACGAATGCCGAAGAACTTCGAAGAATAGCAAATGTTGCCGACAAATATGAAGTCCCGCTCATTAAAATTACAGGTGGTCAACGAATTGATCTCCTTGGAGTTGAAAAAGAAAATCTCCCTAAAGTTTGGGAGGACCTCGGGATGCCTTCAGGGTATGCTTACGGTAAAACACTTAGGACAGTCAAGACATGTGTCGGTGAAAATTTCTGCCGCTTCGGTACCCAAGATTCTATAGGAATGGGAATTGAGCTAGAAAAGAAATTTGAGCGATTAAATACCCCGCATAAAGTAAAAATGGCTGTATCAGCATGTCCAAGAAACTGTGCGGAATCAGGAATTAAGGATGTAGGTGTCGTCGGAATTGAAGGTGCATGGGAAATCTATGTCGGCGGAAACGGCGGGACACATTTAAGAGCGGGTGATTTGTTATACAAAGTAAAAACTAAACAAGAGGTAATTGAAATCACAGGAGCCTTTTTACAATATTACCGAGAAACGGCAGATTACCTTGAAAGAACATCAGCCTGGGTTGAAAGAGTCGGACTTGATCATGTCCGGTCTGTGCTGGATGACGAAAAAACAAGAGCAGAACTATATGCCCGGATGGAAGAAGCTTTATCCGTTCTTAAAGATCCATGGAAAGAAGCGATTGAAAATAAGAAAATCCAAGAAGATCTATATGAGCATGTAAAAGTTCCAGTTGAAGTAAAGTAAAGGGGGAAGAGCGATGAAAACAGCAAACAGAGTAAAAGCAATCAACTTAAGTGAATTACCGGAAAAGGTAGGAAAATCGATGACGATTCATGGTCAGCAAATTGCTTTATTCCGCCTTTCCAATGGAAAAGTAAAGGCAATTGAAAATCGCTGCCCTCATAAAGGCGGGGTATTAGCAGAGGGAATAGTTTGCGATGAGAAAGTGTTTTGTCCTCTGCACGATTGGCAAATTGATCTGAATGACGGAGTAGTACAGGCTCCTGATGTCGGATGCGTAAAAACCTATAAGGTTGAAGTTGAGGATGACGAAGTTTATCTAATTCTTTAAGGGTTTTAAAAATAGGAGGTTTTTATGGGTTATGTAAAACCAGAAATGGTTTTAGAAAATATGATTCAAGCAGGCAGGACTAAAGCTAACTTAGCGGTAAAGGATCTATTAATAAGGGGCGCTCTTTCGGGAGCGCTGCTTGGTTTTTCTACCACTCTAGCCTTTACAGCTGAACTCCAATCTAAAATGGGGTTTATGGGGGCGCTTCTGTTCCCGGCAGGATTTGTGATCATTATATTGCTGGGGTTGGAGCTAGTAACTGGTAATTTTGCTTTAATACCTTTAGCTGTGATGGAGAAAAAAACCAATGCTGTGAATATGTTTTCCAGTTGGTTTTGGGTGATTATAGGTCATTTGCTTGGCAGCATTCTGTATGCATTTTTGTATGTCATTACGGCGACCAAGCTTGGTCATTCTGCTGGAAATGAGGTAACTGCTAAACTTATTACCCTTTCCGAAGCAAAAACGATAGGCTATCAAGTGCTTGGATTTGATGGAATGGTGCTTGTATTTGTAAAAGCTATGCTTTGTAATTGGATGGTGACCCTAGGGGCGATCATGGCGATGACATCTCAATCAACTCTAGGCAAAATTGCGGCCATGTGGCTGCCAATTATTATATTCTTTGCCCAAGGATTTGAGCATGCAGTCGTGAATATGTTTGTCATTCCAGCAGGAATGATGCTTGGGGCAGATATTACAGTAGCAGAATGGTGGATATGGAACCAAATTCCTGTAATAATCGGAAACCTAGTAAGCGGATTTCTTTTCACGGGACTTGCTTTATATGTGACGCTAAAAAAGAAAGGGCCAAAATCGGTCGTGCAAATGTCAAAATCGAAAGCATTATAATGAAGCTTTCAGGCAGTGGGGATTTATTCCCCCGTTAAGAGTTGGATGAATCGAAAGGGAGGCGAAAGTATGGGTAGGGTATATCTTGTAGGTGCAGGACCGGGAGATCCGGAATTAATAACTGTCAAAGGATTAAAGTGTATCAAACAGGCTGATATTATATTATACGATCGCCTTGTGAATAAAGAATTATTACAGGAGGCAAGTCCCCATGCTGAGTTTATCTATTGTGGGAAAACTCCTGAATACCAATCAATGAAACAAGAAACGATCAATCGCCTGCTCATCAAATATGCAAAGGAAGGAAAGATAGTCACCAGGTTAAAAGGAGGGGACCCTTTTGTCTTTGGAAGAGGCGGTGAAGAAGCAGAGGCATTAGTCGCCCAGGGCATTGAGTTTGAAGTCGTGCCGGGTATCACTTCGGGCATTGCCGCTCCGGCCTATGCAGGAATACCTGTTACCCACCGCGAGCTTGGCAGGTCTGTAGCCTTCATTGCAGGTCATCATAAGAATGGTGAAAAAATAAATATAGATTGGAAAAGCCTAGTCAGCGGAGTTGATACGTTAGCTATCTACATGGGGATGAAAAATCTTCCATATATATGCGAGAAATTAATCGAAAATGGTAAATCTCCAAGCATACCTGCTGCTGTTATTCATCAAGGTACTACATCCAATCAAAAAGCAATCACTGGTACATTGGGTACCATTGTGGAGAAGGTGCGGCGTGAGAAAATTGAAAACCCTTCTATGATTATCATTGGCGAGGTTGTAAGCCTGCATGAAAAATTAAACTCTATTTCCCTTCCAGAGCCAAAACTAGCCGCTAGTTACCGATAGGTATTTAAAACTGGTTTGTAACACTTTAGAATGGTAGACTATTAGTATTCAAAAGAGATTGAATATTTTATTTTTGGCAGACTTCTAATGGTCAAATAAATCCAGAAGCATCATGTTTAAGACTAACAACAAGTGGGGGAGAATTGTATGAGGGCTAAAATCATGGCATAGGCTTGTGCATGGTACCCCAAACAAGCTCCCACCTATTCATTAGAAAAGCTTCAAGCGGAGGGAAGAATATGCAGCAATGGATTAAAGAGGTAGCAAGAGGAAAAAGAGGATCTAAAAATCTGAGCTATGAAGAAACAATGAATGTGGCACATTCAATTTTAAGCGGAGAAGCAACTGATGCCCAAACAACAGCTTATCTAATTGCGATGAGGCTAATAACAGAGACGTCCGACGAATTATTAGCGTTTCAGCATGCTTTAGAGAACTATACCACTAAGCTGGAGGTTTCTGAAAAAACAAAGGAAAACCTTATTGATTTTGCCAGTCCTTATACTGGAAGAAATTCATTCCTAGCCACCATACCAGTGTCATTATTACTTGCAGATCAAGGGATCCCTGTTTTTTTGCATAGTACTGACTCTTTGCCGCCTAAGTATGCTGTAACCATTAATGAAGTGTTAGAAAAGCTGGGGGTAAATGTTTCTTTATCAAAAGAGACTTTAGCGAGCTCGATTGAAAATGTAAAGATTGGTTTTGCTAAAACAGATGCTTATTGCCTGCCACTTCGAGATTTGAGAAAGATAAGAGAAGAGATCGGTGTCAGAACCTTATTTAACACGGCTGAAAAGCTTCTAAATATCTCAGGGGCAAAATCGATTATGGCCGGTGCTTTTCATCGGACGGCAATCAAGCATATCTTGCCTGTGTTTGAGAAACTGTCTTTTGAAAGAGTATATATTGTTCAAGGGGTGGAAGGCTCTGAAGACCTGCCAGTCCATCGGAATAGTTTTATATTTAGTTATCAAAACGGAGAAACAGATTCCTTCATAGTAAAGCCTGAAGAATTCGGTCTCTTTCATGGAGAAGGCGAGAAAAAAAGAATACCGGAAGAGGAGCAAGCGAACATCGTACTCTCGTTATTAAATGGTGAGAAATTGGAAGAATATGCTTACTACTATAATCAGGTAGTCTTTAATACGGGGATTCGATATTATCTATTCAATCTTACGAATTCTATTGAGGATGGGATTGATCTAGCAAAAGGGCAATTAAGAGAAAAACGCGGTTTTAGAAAGCTGGAAGAATGGAGATTGGTTCAGTAGAAATAGTGAAAAATGAATTTCGAAACCGATTTCCAATCTTTATGGGTTATTGACTGACTGGTCAGTCTATCATATAAAAGAAGGATCAAGCTTTATTATAGTGAGAACACAATGATATACTCCTAGAAAAAAACAAATGAGATAAAGCCGGCCTCGTAAGACAGGAGATTGTCTTTATCCATGAAAATGTCAAGCAAACATTAATATGAAAATCAAGCTGAAAAAAACACGTCCTGTTCAAACGACGTGTTTTTATATTTTTTTAATATTTTTGCCCTTTAGATCCATGTTTGTCTTTTTCATCTCGGATGTTTTCTTTTACTTCCTCTAAAGGAATCGGGTCGACGTTTTGTTCACTTTTGTAACGGTCGTGAAGGCTTTTTCGGTCACTTTTTACTTGTTCTGGGTGTTTGTTCCGGTCTAGAGGCTTTTTACTATTTTCAGGCATATATCTGCACCTCTTTCTTTTCGTTTTATTAGTTCTTTTCCTTTTGAAAAGAGATTGTAAACATTTTAGTGGAAAGATAGAAACGTACGTTTGTTTTTTGTTATACTTATTGTAAGAACCTAGATAGGTGCAAAATGAGTCTTACAGGTGAGAGTGACAAATCTGGTATTGATGGCGGTTTGATGAAATCTCCTGATGGGGTTTCAAGAACTACTAACTCGATTGCTGTCCCTTCTGTTGACGACTATATTGAAAAAGTCGTTGCAAACAAAGGACAAGTAGTCGTACCGAAAACTGCTGTACCAGATATGGGTTACTTTGCTTATTGTTTAGATAATCAAGGGCTGCTATTTGGAGTAGCTGAAGAAAATACGGAAGCATAATTTTTAAAAATTTTTTTCACTCTGAATTATAGTGAAGCTCTATGTCATGCAATATACGAGGAAGTTACATTCATTGAGGCATATTTGCTTTCAAGCTCTCATCATATATAATGAGACTCTAAGATTATATAAAGAGGATGGATCAATTGGAAAAAAAGAAAATTGAGCAAGTTGTAAGTCGATTGGCAGCAAAGTCAGGCAGCAGTATATATATTCAAATTGAAGATGCCTTTCCAGGCAGAAGATGTGTTGGCGGAAAATACAATATAGCTTCACAAACTGTGACAATCTATTTAGAAGATATCAAGCATCAATGCATGAATCTCTTTTCCTCACTTGACCATTTTTATGACTTTTTTACCATAGTTCTTGCCCATGAAATTGGTCATGCGGAAGACAACGATCTTCCCGGGCTTTCTGAAATACTATCATCAACTAGGAATGAGATCGAAAGAAAGAAGACTGCTCTTCAAATTGAAGAAAATGCCTGGCGTTATACAGAGGGGCTGTTGGATGAAGTGAATACAGGAATTCTTCAAACGATTATTTATCATTCATTAAAGCCATATAAAGAAAATATTGAGCCTGAAACGGCTTAGGTGTGGTTACCCCTGATAGTAACTTACTAGACAATACTGATGAAGCCTATTATGGCTGACTTTATACTTCGCTTTATATGTTCAAGATCGGGGGTACATTTGTTGTTTTCTTAGGTGATGTAGTACATGTTCTCTTACTAATTATAGTTCATGCGGTAGGATGTTAGCCTGAAGCCGGGATTTTAACTATTTCATTTCATTAAGAGTGCATCCCTAAATCCTTTGACAGGTAAATTGTGTCCTTCATATTGCAGATCGGCTGCTTGAAGCTGAACAGTTTCTGCCACTTCTAATTAAATAGCATTGCCCCCATTAAATATTCTGCATTTACTGGGGGGCTTGTTATTGACTCCAATGTTTTGAAATCCTACTCTTAGTTAAAAGTAAGTGGAAGTTCTAGTAACGATCTAAAACCAATAAGTTTTCGCCATTGAAGCTCAGAAGAAGCAATTTGAAGGTTTGGCATTCGCTCAAGAAGTGTGTGAATCGCAATTTGTGCTTCTATACGTGCTAATAGGGAACCTAAACAAAAATGAACGCCATATCCAAATGCAAGATGAGGATTAGGATTTCTAGTTATATCCAGTTCGTTAGCATTAAAGAATTTCTTTGGATCTCGATTAGCAGCACCCAAAAGTATATATACTTGTTCATCTTTTTTAATGGTGGCGCTATTCATGTTAATATCTTCCGATGCAATGCGAGCTGTCATCTGTGTTGGGCTCTCATAGCGTAAAAACTCTTCGACTGCCATTTCAATAAGCGCTGGATTTTTCTTTAGCTTCATTAGCTGCTGAGGTTGGTTTAATAAGGCAAACATCGAATTACTAATGAGATTTACCGTGGTCTCATGCCCAGCAATGACAAGCAAAATACATGTTGCCAGTAATTCTTCGTCTGTCAATTTTCCCCCATGCTGTTCCTCCTTAATTAACATGCTGATAAGATCATCTTGAGGGTTATGTTTCCGCTTTTTAATCAACTCCCTAAAATAATCTAATAATTTTATAGTAGTTTCGTTACCATTTGCTAACGCCTTTCTCGTTCGAGTAAAATCAATTGTTTGGATTAAGCTTGCCGTCCATTCTCTAAATTGAAATCGCTCTTCTGCCGGCACTCCTAAAATTTCAGCTATAATAAGGCTTGCTAAAGGAAACGCATAATCTGAAACAACATCCATTTTTTTCTTATCCTTCACCTGATTAAGTAAGTCATTAACAGTTTCGTTAATGTATGGGCGATAACCTTCTACAATTCTTGGAGTAAAAACTTTACTAACGAGCATACGTAAACGCTTATGGTCAAGTTGATTCTTAAAAAGCATCATATCGTTCTGTAAATTTTTAAGATTCTCATATTTATTTGATGTTTGAGGCAGAGGGATGCGATTTTTAAATCTTGTATCTTTAAGAATCGCTATCGCCTCCTCATATCCGGTTACATACCATCCTGGATATTTTAACGAATTTACCCAATATACAGGATGAATGGAACGCAGCTTGTCGTAATAGGGATAAGGGTTTCTTAAAAACTCAGGAGAAGTAAGTGAGAATGGAATTGTTTGATTTAATTTGCTTATCATGTTTTGCCCCCAAATACGATCGCTTATTTTTGGCTATTATCTAAGTGATTGTTGCTTTCATATATAAGAGACGTTTAAATAAAGGCAATCGGTGGATTGCCGATTGCTTCTAGTCTCACATCTGATCTCTCACCTCACGAGGTACAATAAGCAATGATTAACTCTGTTTAATAGAAACAAAATCTACATAAAAATAGCCTTTTTTTTGCAGAAATGCATCCTATTTGATAAACACATCTCTGTAAAACGATTATTTATTTTCCATTGCCAGGCTGGCTTTCATTTCTTCTACCGATTCTATCTCGAATCCTAAATCGAGCAGCATTTTATGATCTTCCGTTTCTTCTTGCCCAGCTGTTGTTAAGTAATCCCCGACAAAGATTGAATTGGCTGCATATAGCCCTAATGGCTGCAAGGAACGAAGGTTGACTTCTCGTCCGCCTGAAATTCGAATTTCCTTTGTTGGATTGATAAAACGAAATAATGCTAAAATCTTTAAACAATAAAGAGGATTTAATTCTTTTACTCCCTCAAGTGGGGTACCATCAATCGCATGTAAAAAATTAATTGGAATGGAATCTGCATCAAGGGCTTTTAAACTGTTAGCCATATCGACAACATCCTGCTTTGCTTCTTTCATCCCGACAATGACACCCGAACATGGAGACATTCCAGATTCTTTTGCTATTTCCACCGTACCAACTCGATCATCGTACGTATGTGAAGTAGTAATGTTTGGATGGTTGCTCTTTGATGTATTGATATTATGGTTGTAACGATCTACCCCGGATTCTTTTAGCCGCTTCGCTTGCTCAGGCTTTAACAGTCCAAGACATGCACAAATCTTCAATCCATATGTATCCTTGATTTCTTTTACTGCTTCAACCACTTGATCAACTTCTCTATTAGATGGTCCTCTGCCGCTCGCAACAATACAGTATGTCCCTATATTTAAATCATGTGCACGCTTTGCTCCTTCAAGAAGAGTTTCCTTGTTTACCATTCTATAAGAATTAATTGGTGCTGTTGAAATGGAAGATTGCGAACAATAGCCGCAATTTTCTGGACACAGACCGGATTTCGCATTCATGATCATATTAAGCTTTACTTTTTTTCCATAAAAATGCTTTCTAATTTGAAAAGCAGCATGCATAAGTAAAAGTACATCTTCATCTGGACATTCTAAGATTGAAAGGGCTTCTTTATTTGTTACTTCGACACCATTTAACACTCGATCTGCTAGTTCCATCCATTGATTCATCTTCCTGCCTCCATCTGATTTAAAAGTAATGTCACGTCAATGTGCTCCTTTACCATTTTTTGAACACTTTCATTTGTTACCTCTTTAAGCTTAGGGGTAATCCCTAAAATAGGCACTCCGCATAACTCTTCAATTAATTTCGGATTTGATTTTTCCGCTATGTCGGGATTATCACTTATACCGTTGATTACGATTCCGAGAATCCTAACACCTATACTTTTAGCGTAATGAACAGTTAGAAAAGTATGATTGATCGTACCAAGATTAGGACGAGCTACAATAACAATTGGAAGTTCTAATGCTTTTATTAAATGACTGACTAAGAAATTTTCACCCAGCGGCACTGAAATACCGCCAGCACCTTCTACTATGAAATATTCGTGCCTTTCTCTAATCATTTCCCAGCGGTTGAGCACATCTTTAAGGTTAACTACCGTCCCGTCCAGCTTCCCTGCAACGTACGGAGCAAGTGGTTTCTTGAATTCAAAAGGGGTAATGTCCCTATGTGAAAGAGACGTTTGTGACATTTGCTTTAGTAAGCTTGTATCGCTCTCTGGATTATCGCGAGAAATACCACTTAATAATGGCTTAAATACACCAACATCCATCTTGTTCTCTTTTAATGCCGCTGCAAGTCCGCAAGATATAATTGTTTTTCCAACTTCTGTATCTGTTCCAGTTACAAAAAAACCTTTCATTTAATCATGTTCAACTCTTTTCCAATTAAATTAAATGACTCTAACATGTAATCTATTTCTTTTGGACGATGGCTAGTTGTGACTGTTAACCGGATGCGGCTTTCACCTATTGCTACGGTTGGCGGGCGAATAGCTGGCGCATATATTCTTTTTTCCTGCAATTTTTTCGCAAAGATTACAGACTTTTGGGCATCCCCCATGATCACAGGAATAATCGGTGTATCATGCCCCTTCACCGTATAACCCATTTTTACTAACCCAGCTTTTATTTTTTTTACATTTAAAAGCAGCTGCTTACGCTTTTCTTTACTATGTTCAATCAACTCCAAGGCAGCATACGAAGCAGCACAGCTTGATGGAGGGATAGCTGTTTGAAAGATAAACGTCCTGGCATTGTTTAGCAGAAAGTCAATTAATACATGTGAACCAGAGACATATCCCCCTTCTGTGCCAATAGCTTTGCTTAAGGTACCAATCACCACATCAGGAAGTACTCCGAAAAATTCACTTGTGCCCCTGCCGTTTTCTCCTAAAACACCTGTTGCATGTGCATCATCAACAATAACGTAGGCATGATAGCGTTTAGCAAGTGACATGATCTTATCAAGAGGTGCAATCGTACCATCCATACTAAAAACACCATCTGTTACAATAAAACGTCGATGATAAGATTCTGTTTCTATTAGCTTTTCTTCTAGATCTATCATATCGATATGCTTATAAATGACAGTGTCAGCCTTTGATAGCCGGCACCCATCGATAATACTCGCATGGTTTAATTGATCACTTAATAGAACATCCCCTTTTTCAGGTAAAGATGAAAGGACGCCGACATTAGCTAAATAGCCGCACGAAAAGAGAAGGGCTGCTTCCGTTTGCTTAAAGCTTGCAATTCGCTCTTCAAGTTTTTCATGCCATTTTGTATTACCTGTAGTTAGCCTTGAGCCGCTGCTCCCTGCTCCAAACTCATGCAGGATCGTTTCTGCTGCGTAGATCAATTGTTTATTATTTGCCAGCCCTAAATAATTATTGGATGAAAAGACGATTTGCTTCTGTCCATTAATAGACATTTCAGGTTTAGGAGCCGTATTCATTGTTCGCAACTTCCGATACAGACCTGCCTTTTTCGTTCTGTCTAATCGCATGTCCAGCCATTCATCAAAGTTCAACATTTGTTACCTCACAAATTGCTTCTTTCATGATCGCTACCATTGCTTCAAGTTCTTCTCTATTACTTGCTAGCGGAGGCATAAATGCGATGACATCGCCGAGCGGCCTCGTTAGCATTCCAAGTTCTCGCATTTTTAAAGAAACATGATATCCCACACGCTTTTCAGCAGGGAAGGGCTCCTTTGTTTCCTTTGAGCGAACAAGCTCTACTCCACACATAAAACCGAGCTGCCTAATATCCCCTACGTGAGGAAGTGATTGCAGGCTATTCAGGAGTAAATAAAGATCTTCTGCTTTTTCGGCTACCATTTCAACGATTTTTTCAGATTCAAACAAACTTAAATTTTCAATTGCAACCGCGCACCCCAGCTGATTTCCTGTATAAGAATGGCCATGGAAAAAAGTTTTTAACTTTTCGTAGTCATCATAGAATGCCGAGTAAATTTCCTCTGTTGTAAATGTTACAGCTATTGGCAAATAGCCTCCTGTAATTCCCTTCCCAGCTGCCATTAAGTCTGGCTGCACACTCTCATGTTCACATGCAAACATTTTCCCAGTACGACCAAAGCCTGTCGCAACTTCATCAACAATCATCAAGACATCATATTTTGTACAAAGCTCACGAACACCTGCAAAAAAACCTTCTGGCATAACAATCATACCTGAAGCTCCTTGGACCATAGATTCTATGGAAAGTGCTGCGATTTCTTGATGATTTTCAATAAGCAGCTGTTCAAGTGCTTTTAAGCATTCATCGCGGCACTGCGCCTTATCACCGCTTAGAGAGCGATAAACATAAGGAACTGGTGCCTTAAAACTCTCAAACATTAAGGCGCCGTATACATGATGGAAAAGCTCAATTGAACCAACACTAACAGCACCAATCGTATCGCCATGATAACCATTTCTCATCGAGATAAATTTTTGTTTCTCTGGTTTACCTATGTTTTTCCAATATTGAAACGCCATTTTAAGAGCAATTTCCATTGCTTCTGCCCCGCTATCTGAATAAAAGACACGCGTCAGCTTTTCCGGACTTATTTCAATTAGTTTTTCAGCAAGCTCTGTAGCTGGAACATTTGTCATGCCTAACAAAGTTGAATGAGCGATTTTTTCAAGCTGCCTCTTAATCGCATCATCTAACTCCTTTTTACGATGGCCATGTACATTAAGCCAAACAGAAGAAAATCCATCATAATATTCCTTACCATTGATGTCTTTTACTTTAATTCCATTTCCACTCTCAATAATCAAAGGATTTGTATCATAATCTTTCATTTGAGTGAAAGGCAGCCAAAGATGCTTTTTACTTTTTTCAATTAAATCTTGGATCATCATTTCTCCTCCCATTGAACGAAAACTGGCTGTTTTTCTAAATAGTGTATGTATGAATTTAGATCTTCTAAACCATTTACAAAAAAGATTCGACAGCCTTGTTCATCTCCGAACTCTTTCAACTTAGTGATACGTCTATAACCTAACTTTTTACTTGCTACATATCCTGTTATATAATCAGGGTCATCTGACCAGCATAATTCTGCGATAGTAGCCGGATGCTCGCTTACCTTTGTCGCAAGGACAAGTGCCTCCTTAACTCGAGGATTTTGAGGTATTTGGCAGTGGTCAGCCCATTTTTCAAAATTAGTGTCCAACCAGTCCATTCTGGAAACACGTACGCCTTTTTCTTTCCTATCATCAATTCGTTCACCTGAATGAATATCAAGCATGATGGCTCCTCTAATTCCTGAATATTCAGTGATTTGATCATACGCTTTTTCAATACTTTTTCTCGGGATGCCTGCTTGCTCTAAAAGTTTCCTAGCCAATGCTTGCCCTTTTCCTGCTGATTCCACTTCATTTGTCATAACTTGTAAAGGATTCACTAGTTTTATAGGGTCGTTAATACATTCAAACTGAATCTGCATAAAATCCGGCCTTCCTCTTGAATGAGTTAAGCCCTTTTCCAATAAAGCATTCACAGCATGCTTTATATCGTTATAAGTTGAAAGCAGTTCTCCGCCGGATATATGCTTTTCCCCTTGTTCATGAGACCCCTCCTTGGCAGATCTCATTCTCACGCTGTAATACTTTTCCCCTTGCATCCTTTTAATCCTCCCAGCGTAGCTCTACATTTGTTAACCAAAAATAAAATAAAGTTAACAATTTAAATACTAAGATTCTTCATCTAATCTGTCAACATTGTTAGCAAATTTAGGTAAACCTCCCTACGACTTTGATTGTCCTTTTCCCCTGAAAATTACTCATCTTTTAACTGAGATAAATGTAAAACAATTTTTCAAAGAGTGGAGCGGGTCTTTGGAGAAGACTGTGTTAGCATCGTCAAGAGGTATGAGACTGGACAATAAAAGGAGAAAAACGATAGAAAATAAATTAGCAAAGTGGTAAAAAACAGTTTAGGTATGGAAAGAAAAAATGAAGATAGGGACAATAAAAAGTTTGATACGGAAAGTAAGTTTATAGATATAGCCAACAAGCGGTATCCTTTGGCTGATAAATGAACAGTTTAGATAGAAAACAAGCAGTTTTTCCAATAATCGTTTGTTTAATCTTTTATTGGAAAGGGAAATTAATTGTTAATATCACAAAATGAAAACAGTAGGAGTTGATTTTTATATGGCAAAGGTAAACGTACAAAAGAAAAGGAAAAGTAAGCTTGTGAAAGGGATCGTCATTGGAGGAATTGTTGGTGGCGCTATTACGTTATTGGATGCCACCACTAGAAATAAAGTGAAAAATAAAGCTGTTGGTATGAAGGATTCTTCTGTAGAGCTCTATCAGTATGTCCGCGAAAATCCAAGTGAAGTAAAAGACCAAGTGGTTGGGCAGGTAAAAACGGCAACAAAGAAGCTGGAAGAGGCAATAACTGATGCCCAAAGCTTATACGAACGTGTAAACAATAACATTATTAGCAAAGTGAGCGATATCAAACAGATTCCTGCTACTGCAAAAGAAGCAAAAGGAGAACTTAAAGGGATCGGCTCAAAAGTGAAAGACGCTGGTTCAGAGCTCTCAGAATCAGTCGAAGTCCCCGAGCAGAATGAAAACAATCAAAATAAAGTATAGAAGAAGCTAAAAAACTTGCAGAGGCGGATCCTGCAAGTTTTTTTAATTAATGTATTACAGCGAAAGGCTTCATCAAATTGCCCTTTGCCTAAAAGGAATTTAAACCCTTATAGCTTTTGATGAGAAAATTTATTTAATTTTTTTATTTTTGCAATTGACACTTAATTTTATTTGTCTTACAATTTGAATTAAGAAATAAATTGTCAGACAAATAAACAAAAAGACAATTTAAGTCATAAATACCGCTTCAAAAGGAGGGAGTGTTTTGGGGGAAAAAAAAGAAATTGAAGTAAACATTAAATCGGTTAATCGAAAAACACTTTCTAAACAGGTAATTGATGAAATAATTGATTTGCTTATCACTGGCCAGTTAAAGCCAGGGGAACGATTACCTTCAGAGTTTGAACTAATGGAAATCTGTAATGTAAGCAGACCGGTAATCAGAGAGGCATTAACATCCTTGGAAGTGTTGGGTATAGTCAACCGCAAAACTAGAAATGGAACGTTTTTTTCAGATAAAGTTGGCAGCGAACCTTTCTTAATGATGTTGGCGCTTTCAGCAGGCGATCTCCTTTCAATTTGCGAAATCCGAGTCGCACTAGAGCTTGGTTTAGTGACGTTAGCTGCTGAAAAAATTACAGATGAAGATCTCGTTAAATTAAGAAAAACGATTGAACGAATGGAGAGTTTACCAACAGAAGATTCTTCAGAAGAAGATAAAGAATTTCATAAAATTATTGCACTTAGTGCCAAAAATGCTTTGTTTGAAGGTGTCATTAATCCATTGCAGCAGTTCCATCACAAGATCTTAGAAAAAATTCCGTTGGAAGAAAGGGATTTGAAAGAAACGATGCGCCAGCATATTGAAATTTATCATGCACTTGAAAAGCGTGATCCAATAGCCGCATATTCCAGCATGTATTACCACCTGAATTATGTTAGACAGAAAGCTATTAAAAGTCTACAACCAAAACAAAATTTAGAGCAATGACAGAATTTAAGTTCATTTGGGAAGGCAGGTCACATTCATGACAATTTTAAGAAAAACCCCCACTGGTATTTTAGGCTTTCCGACAGCACCTCTGCATAAAAATGGTCAATTAGATGAAAAAGCTTTAGCTGAAAATATTAAGTTTCTAATAGATGAAGGATTAACCTCAATTTTTATTGCATGTGGTTCAGGAGAGTTTCATGCATTAAGTCATAGTGAATATCAAGCTATGGTAGAAGCAGCAGTATCTGTTGCCGGGAAAAAGGTTCCGGTTTACACAGGGGTAGGAGGAAACATCACACAAGCCGTTGAGTTAGTAAAACTATCACAAGATTTAGGCGCGGATGGTTATTTAATTCTTCCACCATACTTAATTGAGGGAGAACAAGAAGGTTTATTCAAGTATTATAAAACAATCATTGAAAATAGTGATTTAAATGCAATTGTCTATCAACGTGATAATGCAATTTTACAATTAGAAACTCTGCAAAAATTATTAAAATATCCGCAGATTGTTGGGCTTAAAGATGGGGTTGGGGATATGGAATTAAACCTTGAACTAACACAAACAATTGGTGACCGGCTTGAATGGCTAAATGGGATGCCATTTGCTGAAATGACAATGCCTGCATATACATCGATAGGATTTAATTCATATTCTTCGGCAATTTCTAATTATATCCCGCATATTTCAAGACAATACTACAAAGCGTTATTGGAAGGTAATGAACAGCTTGTACGCGATATCTATGTTGAGGTACTATTGCCAATTAATCGAATCCGCAAAGCTAGAAAAGGTTATGCGGTATCACTCATTAAAGCAGGAATGGAAATTGTAGGTCTTCCTGTAGGAAATACAGTTCGTCCTCCTGTGATCCCGGTAGAGGCCGAGCACTATAAAGCATTAGAGGCAATCATTATGAAAGCCTTAGAGAAATATCCGGTTGATAATAAAGAGATAAGTCATTAAACAAAGTTCAGTATTTGAGTTGAATGAAAGCGCTTAATATAAAGGCTAGTTTAATAGATTATTAAAGGAGGATCATAATGACTGTAGAAACAACGACAAAAACTTACTTGAATTTTATTAATGGAAAATGGGAAGCCTCTTCTAGTGGTAAAACGGTTGCTAGCAATAATCCTTCTAATCGTGATGATGTTGTTGGGATAATTCAAGTTTCAACAAAGGAAGAACTAGATCAAGCTGTATTCGCAGCTAAACATTCCCAAAAGGCATGGAAAGCACTAACAGGCAGCGAACGCGGGGCTTATTTATATAAAACAGCTGATATTTTAGAAAATAGAATGGATGAAATAGCTGAAACAATGACACGGGAAATGGGTAAAACACTTCCTGAAGCAAAAGGAGAAACTGCTAGAGGAGTTGCGATTCTTCGTTATTATGCAGGGGAGGGAATGAGAAAAGTTGGTGATGTCATTCCATCGACTGACAACAAGGCTCTTATGTTTACAAGTCGAGTTCCTTTAGGAGTTGTAGGTGTGATTTCACCTTGGAATTTTCCTGTTGCGATCCCAATTTGGAAAATGGCGCCTGCCTTAATTTATGGAAATTCTGTTGTCATTAAACCAGCCCAAGAAACTGCGGTTACATGTGCAAAAGTAATTGAATGCTTTGAAAAAGCCGGAATACCTGATGGTGTCTTAAATATGGTAACAGGTTCGGGTTCAGTAATTGGCCAAGGTCTTGTTGAACATCCAGACGTAAATGGGATTACCTTTACAGGGTCTAATGAAGTTGGAAAAATGGTTGGTCAAGGAGCGTTAGCTCGCGGGGCGAAATATCAGCTCGAAATGGGTGGGAAAAACCCTGTCATAGTTGCAGCAGATGCAGATTTGGATATTGCCGTAGAAGGAACAATCAGTGGAGCATTCAGGTCAACTGGTCAGAAATGTACTGCAACAAGCCGTGTCATTATTGCAGGTGAAATCTATGAAAAATTTAAAGAAAAATTATTAGAGAAAGTAAAGGAAATCACAGTTGGCAATGGGATGGAAGATGGAATATGGATGGGACCTTCGGCTAATGAAAGCCAACTAAATACAGCATTGTCATACATAGAAGCGGGAAAACAAGAAGGTGCCACTTTACTCATAGGCGGAAATAGGTTAACTGGAGCTGCTTATGATAAGGGTTATTTTATTGAGCCAACAGTCTTTGAAAATGTTACAACAGACATGAAAATTGCTCAAGAAGAAATCTTTGGACCTGTCCTTGCTTTGATTCAAGTGAATACGTTTGAAGAGGCAATTACGATTGCAAACGACGTAAAGTTTGGCTTAAGTGCATCAATTTACACGAAAGATATTCAAAGTATGCTTTCCTTTATTGAAAATATGGAGGCTGGGTTAATACGCGTTAATGCAGAAAGTGCAGGGGTAGAGCTTCAAGCACCATTTGGAGGGATGAAACAATCGAGCTCACATTCACGTGAACAGGGTGAAGCAGCTAAGGAATTTTTCACCGCTATTAAAACAGTGTTCGTAAAATAAATACGTTAAAAATAATAGATTGAGAAGGTGATCCTATTGATGAAGGTTTCAGTGACCGCAAATTACTTCGATTTATCCGATAAAGACTTAAAGCAAATGAGCCAATTAGGAGTTGATTGCGTAGATTTTGGTAATGGATCCTCCTTTCCTGGAGTAAAGGAACAAGGGTATCCAGACCTTGACGCTTTGCTGAAGCAGAAAAGAAGGATTCGCTCATGGGGCCTGGATATTAATCGTGTAACGTTACCGAATATTACTACTAACTTTATGAATGATGGTATTGGTAGTGAGGTAGAAATTGAAAACGCTGTCAACGCAATCAAGGTCTTTGGGGAAGCTGGGATTAAGATTGTTAGACAAAGATTCGCAGGGGACGTGTTTCCGGGATTAACAACAACATATCAAGCGTATCAACGCGGGGGAGTTATTTCAAGAGGTGAAAGTTTAGGGTTTACGAAAGAAAAGGCCATTACTCCTACTCTAGATGAGAGTTTGAAGTGGAGAGAGAAATTTAAGGAAGTATACAGGCAGTTAGTGCAAACAGCAGAAGATTACGAAGTTAAAATCGGTATGCATCCTTCAGATACTCCAAATCCAGATACTCCTTTTGGGGGACTTGGTTATCATCGAATTATTGATGAATTTCCAAATAAAAATGTAGGTTATATTTATTGCGTTGGAACAAGAGCGGAGGAAGGTGGAAGTTCACTAGTTTTAGATGAGATTAATCATTACGGGCGGAAAGGCAGATTATTTCTAATTCATTTTAGAAATGTTAGAGGAAGCCTTGCAACAACAAAAGCTTTTGAAGAAGCTTTATTGGATGATGGTGATTTGAATATGTTCAAGATACTTTTAGAGCTTAAGAAGGTCGGATATGATGGCTGTATTAACCCTGATCATGTGCCGATTATGGAAGGAGATTTACCTGATACAGATGTAAATTGGTCTAACTCTAATATTGGATGGAGCTCGTCAAGTATTGGATTTGCTTACTCAGTGGGGTATATAAAAGCAATGCTTACAGCTTTACATGAATTTTCAGGATAAAAATGAACTGGATGATTAAAAGATGATAGAAGGTGTTGGAAAGTTTACTTGTTTTCAAAAATACAAGGGGGATTGTAAATGAAAAAACTGATTTCGATCATATTCATGGCAGTATTAGTTTTTGGTGTTATGGATGGATGTTCAAGCACACAAGAAGCTAATTCGAATTCTTCATCAGACAAAAAAGCTAATTTCCCAACTAAACCAATAAGTATTATTGTTGCTTATGATGCAGGCGGAGGAACTGATACAACAGCGAGAACACTTCAACCCTTCCTAGAAGATGAGTTAGGTGTTCCAGTAAATATTATGAATAAACCAGGTGGAAGCGGCTGGGTTGGGTGGACTGAAATTGCCAATTCAAAGCCTGATGGATACACCATCGGATTTCTTAACTCTCCTAATCTTGCAAGTGGTTTAGTAAATCCAACAATGGAAAAACAAATTGATCTAGACAAATTTGAATATATAGGAAATCACGTAACAGATCCAGGTGTTGTTGCGATTCGAGTAGACGATGAACGATTTTCAAATTTTAAAGAATTAGTAGAATATGCAAAGAAAAACGAAGTAACGACAACAGCAACAGGGGTAGCTGGGGATGACCATTTAGTTACATTAAAATTAAACGAAGCACTTGGAACAAAATTTAGAGATATCCAATTTGATGGTACGGCTAAGTCCAGAGCAGCATTCTTAGGCGGACATGTTGATGTATTAATTTCTAGTGTCGGTGAAGCTTACCCAATGCATCAAGAAAAGCAATTGAAAGCAGTAGCAGTGACAGCAGAGGAAAAATCACCTTTCTTGCCTGATGTTCCTACAGTTGCAGAAGCAGGATTTGACCCAGTTATCTCTCAATCAACAAGAGGGTTAGTTGCACCGGTTGGAGTGGACCAAGAAAAAATAGATATTCTCCAAAAAGCCTTAAAAAATGCCGCACAAACTGCTGAACATGAGGAGAAAATGAAAGAGCTTGGAACTCAAGCACATTATGTTAATGGAGAAGAGTATAGGAAGTTATTAGAACAAGATAAAAAAGATATTGAGGGATTAAAAGAATTACTTGGTTGGTAAAAGATTGAATACCCGGTTCTTTTACCGAATGAGTCGGGTATTTTTATAAAATCATTCAGTTTCATGAATAAGTAATCTTGAAGAAAGGAGTTATACTAATGAGAAATTATGGTGTATGGGTAGGAATCTTTATCTTACTATTTTCCATCTTTATGGTTAACTCTTCTCTAAAGTATGAATACTATGGCCAGTACGGACCAGGTCCAGGATTTTTCCCATTGTGGTTAAGCGGATTACTTGGTGTCTTTTCTATCTTGTTTATTCTCGATTCTTTAAGAAAGAATAATAGAATTACATTTTCAGACGTTTTTCCAAAAGGAAAAATTTTGTTAAGTGTATTAAAAGTTGTCTTTTCTATTTTATTATTTATCCTCATTTCTCCTTTTTTAGGATATATAATTTCCAGTATTTTAATTATGCTTATCCTTCTGATACCTGATTTCAAGTGGATTACCTCAATTTCTACAGCAGTTTCAGTAACTATTGTATTGTTTGTTGTTTTCAATATTATATTGGATATTCCATTACCAGCTAATATTTGGGGATGGTAAAGGAGGATATTATGGATACAATTCAGTTGTTAATATCGGGTTTTGAGACCGCTTTATCTTGGCAAAATATATTGTTTTGTTTAATAGGTGTTTCAGTTGGCATGCTTGTAGGTATATTACCTGGATTGGGACCTAGTGCAGGTACAGCTTTACTGATCCCAATGACTTTTGCAATGGATCCGATTTCAGCAATTATCATGTTGTCAGGAATTTTTTATGGTTCAATGTATGGTGGAACCATTACAACTGTTCTTGTTAACGTTCCCGGGGAAGCAGCTTCTGTTATAACAAGTCTCGACGGTTATCCGATGGCTAAAAAAGGACGAGCTGGTGTAGCACTCGGGATTTCAGCAATTGGATCGTTCGTTGGCGGGGTTGTTGCTATTATAGGTGTAGCATTTATAGCACCGCATCTTGTGAAATTTGCCCTTTCTTTTGGACCGCCAGAATATTTTGCGTTAATCCTATTTGGTATGACCATGGTAGTGGGACTTGCGGGTAAATCGATTATTCGCGGCATCATAGCCGTTTTGATTGGTTTAGTTTTAGCGATGTTTGGCATTGCGCCAAGCACTGGTGATATGAGATTTACCTTTGGAACGCCATTTCTGATTGATGGATTTGATTTCGTAACAATCGCAATGGGTCTTTTTGGTCTATCCGAAATCTTATTAGGTCTTGAACAACAGATGAAAAAGCCTGAAAAGCCTCCTTTAGTTAAAGGGTTACTGCCAAGCAGAGAAGAAGTCCGTCCTTCTATCATGGCAATAGGGAGAGGAACTGTTCTGGGATTTTTCTTAGGGCTGATTCCTGGTATAAGCTCGGTTGTTCCGGCTTTGTTATCCTATTCAATGGAGAAAAGGTTAGCGAAGAATCCATCTCGTTTTGGTAAAGGAGCTATTGAGGGCGTTGCAGGTCCTGAAACAGCAAATAACTCATTTACAGCTGGTGCGTTAATCCCTTTATTTTTATTAGGAATTCCTAGTTCAGCTACAATGGCAGTATTACTAGGAGCTTTTGTTTTACATGGCTTACAACCAGGCCCAACGTTATTTGTTAACCATTCTGATTTTGTTTGGGCTGTTATAGCTAGTATGTTTATTGGGAATCTGCTTCTATTATTCATGAATTTGCCAATGGCTAAATTCTGGGCAAAAATAGCAGGGGTCCCATTTAAAATGCTTTTCCCTATCATCATCGCAGTTTCGATTGTTGGAACTTATTCGATCAGTAATAGTCTTTGGGATGTTGGCGGCCTGCTCATCTTTGGTTTATTAGGCTATTTTTTAAAAAAGGCAGAGATTCCCGTTGCCCCAATTGCGCTTGTTTTTATATTAGGAAAAATGATGGAAGAATCATTGCTTCAAACATTGGAATTGTATAAAGGCAATTTTTTAGAAATATTCACACGTCCTATATCTGGAGCCCTGATGATCTTTTCAATTCTAGCAATTGCTCTTAGCATTTTTGCAGGATTAAAAGATAAAAAGAATCATTTTGAGGATGTTGAGGCATGATTAGTAAAGTGAAGTTAATCCAATTGTACGTTGCAAAATAAGTGGAAGATAACCAGGAAGAGATTAGTTCAAAAATAAAAGAGGCTGGTTCAGAGCTCTCAGAATCGGTCGAAGTCCCAGAGCAGAATGAAAACAATCAATATAAAGTATAGATGAACCTAAAAAACTTGCAGAGGCTATTACTGCAAGTTTTTTAAATGATTTCAAATAATAAATTTGGATGAATAAAGCTTTAGCGTTTATACACTGCCACTTGAGAAAAGGATACAGTCTTACTATTAAGATGGGCTAGCGAAATCCACATTCATTCAGGGGAAAGAATCAATACTTCTTCACCTTTAGTTTTCTTTAGATCTGTCACATGATAATTTCCTTCAATCCAATCATTCAACTGGTCATCATACCAGCGGCTCTTAAAGTGGCCGGCTTGTCCTGGACCAACGATGTGGTGGCCTTTTGTCATTTCTCTTGTATCAATAACGAAGCGCCACGATGCCCCGTGGTCAACTGTACCATCTTGAGAATAGCCTGCAGCCTGGACGGTTATTTGGCTTCCGCCTATTGGAGCAGGTTCTTTCGAATTAAAAATCCAATTTAAAAATGGAGAGGAAGAAGATAATGGATGAGCAAATATGAGCCTGTGATAGTCTCCCCATTTCCAACTTTCTGGATTTTGGCCATACTCGTCTGTTAAGCGATTGACCACTTTTTGTAAAGACTTTTGTAGAACGTGATCCAAGCTGCCTTTTTCCGAGATCCATTTGGATTCTTCGCCTGCTAAAGCTTTCCTCAATAAGTCATCGACAATACTTTGTTTTCCTTCAAATAAACTATTTATTTTTTTGGGTATTTGATCAGAAAAAAGGGTGTTGGGAATTTCCTTCATAAGCAAATGGAAAATTAACGGTGCTGCCAAATCCTTGTCATCTTCATAATTCCATTTTATTAATAAGCTGACAGCTTTTTGTTCGGTTTTTGTCAGCTCTAAATTATTGAATCGCTTTAGAAAAGCAGGGAGAAATTCACGTGCATAAAGATTTTTTTGATCCATTTGCAAATTTTTCATATCATTTAACGAAAGCCTCCCTTCGCCTTCCAGTACTTCTTTAATTCTCATATATCGGTATGGCTGGGCCCACTGATGGCTGATATGATAAGGGTATTGACCGTCTACGACCTTATTGTTTGCTGTAGCAATAAACCCTGCTTGCGGATTGATCTGGCTCGGAAGTTC
Organism: Metabacillus arenae; assembly: GCF_014773385.1. Lineage (GTDB taxonomy): Bacteria > Bacillota > Bacilli > Bacillales > Bacillaceae > Metabacillus_D > Metabacillus_D arenae. The sequence goes on from NZ_JACXAI010000004.1 coordinate 106,613, forward strand.
ACTGTATGGAATAAATCCCTCCCATCCGTATTCATCTGACCAGCCTGGTACAGGGATCAGGCCGTCTCCTTTTTTTCTTATTGGGATTTTACCGTTTGCTTTAAAGGCAATTGTTCCATCTTCTGAGGCAAAAACAAAATTTTGCGTTGGAACATGGAAGTCTTTTAAAGCTTCCTCAAATTCATTCCAATTAGTTGCTTTATTCATTTCTAAAATAGCTTGAAACTCTAATGACGGAAGGAGAGCTGTCCATTGCATGGATAAAGCGGTCTCCTCCTTTTGATCATGGGCAAACTCAGAGATAATGGGACCATGTCTTGTTTCTAACACCTTATAATCTAAATAGTCTTCATCTTTCACTTTTATTGGTTCATCATGGACGAGAGCAGGCTCCCATTTTCCGTTATACAAAAATTCATGTGGATTATCAGGGTTTCTTTTTTCAATATAGAGGTCTTGAACATCGGGTCCAGTATTTGTAACACCCCATGCAATGTGTTCATTGTGTCCGAGGATAATTCCCGGAACTCCTGCAAAGATTACACCGCTAACATTCTGTTCAGATGTCTGCAGGTGCATTTGATACCAAATTGCCGGCGTTCCAAGCGAAAGATGAGGATCATCTGCAAGTAACGGCTTTCCTGTTTCGCTTTTATTACCGCTGACTGCCCAATTGTTACTGCCATTAAATTCAGGGGGGATAATCGCTGTTGCAAAGTCTTTTTCAATATCCAGTGCTGTATTTTCATATGCAGGAAGGATGGTGGATGCATCTTTTGGGTAGGAAGGAAATAAGTCGAGTGCTTTATCTTTTGGAAATTGTTCTAGAGCCCAATACCTGAATGCTTGTCCCTGCCAATGACCGCCTAAATCAAATGCCATATATTTTCCAATTGTTAAGGAATCAATAGGTGTCCATACTTCAGGTTCATAGCCTAGAAGAGAAAATTCAAGAGGAAGTTTGCCTTTTTCTTTCGCTTCTGATATAAAAGCATTCACTCCATCCGAGAACCATTCTAAAACTTGCTTTGATTCCTCATTATATTCTGTATATGAGGCCGCAGCCGTCCTTCTTAAACCTAAAGTTCGGAAAAATTTATCATTGTCAATTGTTGCCCTGCCGACCACTTCACTTAGTGTACCTGAGGCTTGCCTCCTGCTTAAATCCATTTGAAACAGACGATCTTGGGCTTGAATAAAGCCCTGGGCTATATACAAATCTCGGTCCGATTTTGCAGTGATGTGAGGAACACCATTCTGATCCCGTAATACTTTAACGGGATTTTCAAGTTCTGGAAGATTTGCTTCTCCTGAAAGCTGAGGAAGGCCTTTGTTTATGTAGGCGTTTACAAACGCTGATAAACAAACAATTAATAGGAGCATGCTTCCAACAGTCAACCAAAGCCTTTTTTTCCTGCGAAGTTTGCTACCCTTTTGCTCAATTTTTGTTTCCAATCCTATCACTTCCAATCCAAAAATATTATGTAAGGATAGGAATTAGACTAAAAGTTGAAAAAACCTTTTTGAAACTAAACAAAAAATCCTGCGACCATGCCGCAGGATCAGAAATTATATTAATTCAGTTTTTAATTGAACATCTATATTTCCTCTAGTTGCTTTGGAATAAGGGCAGAATCCATGAGCTTTTTCAACCAGCTCCTCGGCTTCTTGCTTTGATACTCCGTTTACTCCTACATTCAACCCAACCGCTAAACCGAAGCCTCCGTCTGTATCTTTGCCAATTGACACTTCTGCTGTTACGCGTGACTCTATTTTTTTCTTGTCCTTGCTTGCTACTAAATTTAATGCTCCGTCAAAACAAGCGGCATATCCCGCAGCAAAAAGCTGTTCAGGATTTGTTGCACCATCTTCTTCCTTTCCTCCAAGCGATTTTGGTGTAGACAATGTAAGATCTAAAGTTCCATCACTTGAGGATACTTTTCCGTCACGACCGCCTTCTGCTGTTGCTTTTGCAGTATATAGAGCTTTTTCCATCGATAACCTCTCCTTTAATAAAAATGTTTAAAATTATTTTTTGCATTATTAAACGAATAGCCACAATAGCATGAATAGGATATACTAAGTGATAATGTTTATTTGTAAATGAAAGCTTACATAGTGTTCCCAACATAGGGTTTATTTAAATTTTACGGATTAATTTTAACTTTATCGTCCCCTTTTGAGAGAAATAAATGTGGCGAGCCCCCCAGTAATTAGTGGTTTTAGTGTAGTGGAAGATTTAGTTCCGAATTTTTTATCGTCAATGGTAAAAAGAATGGAGCAAATGAACCATGACGGTCAACCATTTTAAAAATAGGAACGGAAATCTTCCAAGAAAAATATTGCTTATACTATTTCATAACCTATTTAAAAAAAGATTAAACTATAAATGCTAAATTTGAAGTAGTTTTTTGAGAAAAAGGAGAAAGCTATGACTGATATGATAAATGAAATGAAACCCTTCTTAGCAGCTGCATGGAAAAAAGCAGGCTTCGAAGCACAAACAGAGGTTCAGCAGAAAGTCCTCCCTTTCATATTAGAAGGAAAGGATGTCATTGCTGAAGCACCAACCGGTACGGGAAAAACACTTGCCTATGTGATTCCGGTTTTAAATCAGATTAATTTTGATTTAAAAGGAATACAAGCTGTTATTTTGGCATCCTCTCATGAGCTTGTCATGCAAATTCATCGGCTTATTCAGGAATGGTCTCTAGAAAGCGATATAACTTCGGCAGCATTTATCGGAGGAGCAAATGTAAAAAGACAAATTGATAAACTCAAAAAACACCCCCAAATTGTAATTGGAACTCCTGGGAGAATACTTGAATTAATCAAACAGAAAAAAATGAAAATGCATCAAGTGAAAACGATCGTCTTAGATGAAGGAGACCAGCTTTTAGTACCTGAGCATATTAAAACAATCGAAGCGATCATTAAATCAACATTGAATGATAGACAGTTATTATTCTTCTCTGCTACTTTGCCAAAACAAGCCGAGGCTACGGTTAAATCTTTTATGAAGCAACCCGAACTCGTTACAGTCACTGAAAGAGAAACCGGTGCAAAAGTAGAGCATGTTTATGTAATTAGTGATATAAGGGATAAAGCAGACGCATTAGCAAAAATCAGCCGATTACCTCAAATAAAAGCAATGGCTTTTATAAATGATATAAGCCAGTTAAAACTATTAGCTCAAAAACTTGAATATAACGGAGCTAAAGTTGCTGAGCTCCATAGTGATTTGAACAAGGATAAACGGAAAAATGATATGAAAAAATTTCGAACCGGTGAGCTTCCTCTTCTCCTTGCAACAGATGTGGCAGCACGAGGTCTTGATATACAAGGGATTACACATGTCGTTCATATTGACTTTTCCGAAGATCCGAAACAATATATCCATCGCTCAGGCCGAACGGGCAGACTAGGTTCAACAGAAGGAACTGTCTTATCTATTGTCACACCCAGGGAAGAGAGAAAATTAAAACAGTTATGCAGGGAATTAAACATTAATTTAAAGAAAAAAGTTTTATATAAAGGTGAATTAATGGAAGGAAATAGAAAATAATATAAACGGGACTAAAGAGAGTGCATGGAATTGAATTTATGCACTTTTTTGATGGCGGGCAATAAATATGGGCACGAGTTTGTATGATATTTGTTAGTATTTGTAAATAGAAAGCTAAATTATACCAAGTTTTAATACCTGGTAATAAAAAACCATTGACCCTTTTGCTCATTAGCTGTTAGGATTAAGTCTGTATGAAAGTTCAAAATTTTTTTGCATATACTGCAGGCTAAAAACGATTAAGCAATAGAGTCTCAGAAGGGAGACAAGATATATGAAGGATCTTCATTCATTTGGGTGGTATGCGGCCCGGATTGCTCCGCATATGCCCAAAAAAGCGTTTAAGCCTGTACCAGGAAGATTATTCGGTGGTCTGGCATATCTATTGATTTGTATCGCTGGTTTATTAACGATTGGTTTATTTCATTTACACCCGCTGTTTTATTTATTGATTGCAATTGTGCTCGGGACAAGCTTTGCTGCAATGGGATTTTTAGGACATGAAATTTTACATGGTACAGTCGTTAGAAAAGCATGGTTACGAGATCTGTTAGGTGCAATCGCCTTTTGGCCATTAACGACCGGTCCAAAATTATGGCGGAAATGGCATAACCTGACCCACCATGTGCATACACAAGATCATGAAAAAGATCCAGATTCATGGCCTACACTTGAAAAGTTATCAAAAAGTAAATTTTTACGATGGGTGTACCGCTTGCCCATATCAGTACGGGCATTTTCAAGCTTTGCTTCCCTTACTGTAACATTTACATTACACTCAGCAAAAATGTTTGTGACATATATTAAAGAATTTAAGCCAAGAAAGCAGCCTGAGGTATGGCTGCAATTTATCTTGCCTTGGGTATCGTGGATCGGCCTTTTGATTTGGATTGGGCCATTAAAATGGTTTTTCGCCTTTTTATTGCCGCTCCTGATTGCCAACTTTATCGTGATGCTTTATATTTCAACGAATCATCGCTTAAATCCGTTAGTGCCAGTCAATGATCCATTGGCGAACAGCTTAACGGTGACCGTGCCGAAATGGGTAGATGTGCTTCACTTTAATTTTTCTTATCACACAGAGCACCATCTTTTTCCTGGTATGAGCTCAAAATACTACCCTTTAGTTAAATTTCACATTAAGAGAATGTGGCCGGAACGCTATCACGAAATGTCAATTTCAAGGGCTGTAGTCGCTCTATGGAAAACTCCGAGAGTATATTATCATCAAAATGAACTAATTGACCCAAGAGAGGGACATGTCTACGGCTCTTTAGGAAATGGCCTGGAACCGAAAGATATTCAATTTAGGAAGATTGAAGCTGACAAACTCATTAGTGAAAAAAGTAAATAAATGAAACCTCCTGTTTGGAGGTTTTTTTAGTTCAGAAACATTTAGTTCTCCGCTTTTTATCCTGCTAATCTAAAACTCTTCGGCTGCCTATGAATCTTTTCCGCCAGTGTTCAGTCAGCTTTTCTACAACAACCTCTCCTCTTTTACGGGAAGTATGAAGCATTAACTGATTCCCTATATACATTCCTACATGTCCAACTTTAGAAATTCCTTTATATTTTGATCGTTTAGGAGTAGTGAAAAATAACAGGTCTCCGCGTTTAATAGATCCGTTGGTAATCCGTTTCCCTGCTGCAAACTGCTGTCTTGAGTTTCTGGGAAGGTTTATTCCGTTTACCCCATAGATGTATTGCATAAAAGAACTGCAATCAAATTGATCAGTTCGGTCTGAAGAAGCATTAAAAACATATGGAGTTCCCATAAATTCCAATCCTGTCATGAGTATTTGATCCCCATTAATAGTGATTACCTTCTCTCTGATGGTATTACTATATAAAATGCTCTGCTGCACATATTTGACTAAACCACAGCCTTGAATCATAACGTTTATAGATAAAAAACGATGGGAAAACAAAGAGGAAGACATAAAAATTAAGAGAGGAGCTTTGATAATGAAAGCTTTGTATTTAAACTGTTCCTTAAAAAAAAGCAGTGAAATCTCTAATACTAGTGCATTAATGGAAAAATCAATGAACCATTTAAAAGAAAATGGAGTGGCTGCAGAAGAAATAAGGATTGCTGATTTTCAAGTAACTCCTGGCATGAAACCTGATATGGGAGGAGGGGATGAGTGGCCATCTATATTTGAAAAAGTAAAAATAGCCGATATTGTAGTGATTGGTACGCCGATTTGGTTAGGGGAAAAAAGCAGTATCGCGAAACTTGTTCTTGAGCGTCTCTATGCAGCAAGCTCCGAAACAAATGAAAAGGGACAATCAATCTACTACAACAAAGTAGGCGGCGCAATTGTGACTGGAAATGAAGATGGGGGAAAAGCAGCCTCTCGTCCGATCCTATACAGCTTGCAGCATATTGGCTTCACAGTCCCTCCAAATGCTGATGTATATTGGGTGGGAGACGCTGGTCCCGGCCCGTCCTATATTGAAGGAGGACAAGATAACGACTTTACGATAGGAAACACGAAAACGATGAGCTACAATTTAATTCACTTTGCAAAACTCCTGAATCAACATCCGATACCTGCTGAAGGGAATTTAATAGAATCATAAAATGAAATCGCCACCTGCAGAGGTTGACTCATCAATTATGAATGGTAAGTGCACAAGAACCAATCGGAACCTGTGGACTTTATCCCCACTTAGTTTCTTTTTTCTCTAAAGATGGTTTTTCTGCATGTTCAGAGTGGGTTAAAGACCAGCTGGCTGTTATCTAATACGGTCAGCCGGTTTTTATGTCTTCTGACTCAACATCCTATCAAGCATATAGTCCCTCCCACCAGATATTTTCTATTCTAAATTACCTGTTTTTTGATTGAAAAGAATATATTTACAATTCTTTAAAGAAATTTTAATAGTAGAGTGATAGGTTGTAAGAGAATAAACTATCAATAGGAGGCCGCCGATTTGAAAAGAAAACCTTTCTCAAAATTGAGCTTTATTCTCTCGTTTCTTTTAGCTTTTTCGTTTCTAATTCCAGTTTCGCCTTCTTCGCAAGCAAGCGTTGGGAGCGGAACATGGGAATCCCCTTATGGAGTAAATCAGGCTATTGAACAGCAATCCGAAACAAACAAATCTGTTAAAGGATATGTCGTTGGTAAGCCTGTATCCAGGGCATCGATCATTACTGGCAATTACCCTGATGATTATGCTCTTGCATTAGCAGACAATCCTTCTGAAACCAATACTTCTGAGATGATTTATGTGCAAATTCCTGCAAATTTTCGAGCTTCTTTTGGTTTGAAAAGTAATCCAGATTTAAAAGGGGAACAAATAAAAGTAACCGGATCTCTAACAGATTATTTTTCCCATGCAGGTGTCAAAAGTGTTACCCGGATGGAGCTGGACGAAGAAGCCGATAATCCGGCAGATCCAGATCCGATTGATCCTCCCGATCAGTCTAATCCTGACATTGATACCTATTATGAAAATGCTGCCGGAAAAAGCGGAGAGGCTTTAAAAGTTAGTTTGCATGAAATTATTGACGATCACACTGAGCTTTCGTATTCAGAAGTTTGGGATGCCTTGAAAAACACGGATGAAGATCCGGCAAATGCAGGCAATGTCCTATTACTCTATTCAGGACGTTCACAATCCAAAAATACGAACGGCGGCGGAGTAGATGACTGGAACAGAGAGCATGTATGGGCGAAATCTCACGGAGATTTTGGGACATCAATGGGGCCGGGCACAGATATTCACCATCTCAGACCAACAGATGTAACCGTTAATAGTTCAAGAGGTAACTTAGATTTTGATAATGGCGGAGCAGAGAATAGGGAGGCTCCAGGTAATTATTATGATAGTGATTCCTGGGAGCCGCGTGACGAAGTAAAGGGTGATGTGGCCAGAATGCTCTTTTATATGGCTGTCCGTTACGAGGGAGACAGCGGAGAACCTGATCTTGAATTAAACAACAGTGTGAATAACGGATCAAATCCTTTTCATGGAAAACTATCGATCTTACTAGATTGGCACGAACAAGATCCTGTTGATGCGCGTGAACAAAGACGAAATGAGATAATCTTTGAAGAATATCAATTTAATCGAAATCCTTTTATTGATCATCCTGAGTGGGCGGAGGAGATTTGGGGATAAATCAAATTCTATTAATAAAAAATTGCTGCGCTCAGCGTCGGAATTTGTCGAATAATCGATATATTGCAATTTTCGAAGATAATTGAGTCGTTTTCGAAGATAAAAATGGAATATCGAAGATATATTTGAAAAATCGAAGATAAGCTTGCAAATCCGATGGTTCATAGACCTTAAATAGTGTTTGCTCTCGCCCGAATAAAAGTCAAAGCTGTTCATATATGTTTATTTTTTCAATAATAACTAAAAGACGCTGGGAATGTCCTGTTATCCCCAGCGTTTTTTATATTAGCAATGGCAAAAGCCGTTTTTTCAGATCTAATGAGTAAAACATTTTAAATCTCAAAAAGGCTTATAATTTTTTGTTTAAAATCTTTTAACTCTGGAAAGTCCTCGAAGTTAGAAAGCATTCCTTGAATAACAGGAACTCTCGGCTTTTCTAATTGTATCTCTTCCTTAAGCACATCAAGTGTAACGGTTATATTTTCATAATCGGGATTAGAGGAATAGTTGCTTTTTAACATCTCAATCTCCTCTACTATCTTGTCTTTTTGCGTTGATTTCATTTTTTCCTCAGCAAGCATTATTTTTTCTATTAAGGTAGGAGGTAATACTGGCTTTTCTTCAGAGGATAATAAGCCTTCGACAAGGTCATCACACCGATTCAGAATAAACTTTGATAAATTTACATGGTTAAAGCCGGTGACTTTAAACATGATGAGCTCTAGATAAGAGTGAACAATACCTTGGAGGATGATGGTTAAGTCGAGAATAAATGGTTTTACCTTATCACCGTAAATTTTCTCAAAGTTATTCCGATAAGTTTTTATCGATTCCAGCCGCATGTTTTGCAATAACTCACCAATCTCTTTATTAATGGGGATTGCATGTTCACGGTGCTGCATAATAATAAACTCTCGGTGGCTTTCAATTTCTGAAAAATAACAGGCTAGCTGCTTAACAAACGTTTCCCTAGCAGATAAACCTTCTTTTTCTATGTCATTCATCTTTTTGTGAATTCGACCAAAGTAATATTTGAAGATTGAAAAAATTAACGCCTCTTTAGACTTGAAATATAAATAAAAAGCACCCTTCGAGATGCCTGCCTCTGACGCAATTTCTTGAATGGGAGTTGAGCTTATCCCTTTTTTAGCGAAAAGCTTCATTGCAGATTCTATTATTAACTTTTCTTTTTCCTTCATAAAACGTCTCTCCTATACATTCCACTTCTTCTATTATGACTGATTGGTCACAGAATTGAAACCATTTGTGAATTTTAAATAAAAAATCCTACAAAAGCATTGACTATTGACCGACTAGTCATTTATATTATGATATGTTATGACTAGTCAGTCAAGGAGGAGCACAATGAATAGGATTATCAATTTTTCTTTGAAAAATAAATTTGCCGTGTGGCTGCTAACAATTATTGTCACAGTCGCTGGGATTTATTCAGGCTTGCAAATGAAGCTGGAAACCATCCCGAATATTAATACACCTATTGTCACAGTAATGACTACTTACCCTGGCGCTACCCCAGAAGAAGTGGATGAGAAAGTATCAACCCCAATTGAGAGGACCCTTCAAAATCTGAATGACGTCAATGTTGTAAACTCCACTTCTTTCCAAAATGCTTCTTCTATTCAAATAGAATACAGTTTTGAAAAAGACATGGATGAAGCGGAACAGGAGGTAGAAGAAGCCCTTACTTCTATCAAGTTTCCGGAGGGTGTACAAGAGTCAGAGGTTTCAAGACTTAGCCTCAATGCTTTCCCTGTAATGGCGGTTAGCATTTCAAATAGTGAACAAACACTTGCAGAATTAACAAAAGAAGTCGAGGATACGATCCTTCCGAAATTGGAAGGGATTGAAGGAGTTGCCTCCCTTACTCCTTCAGGTCAACAAGTAGAAGAAGTTCAGCTTACCTTCAAACAAGACAAGATGAATGAAATGGGACTGGATGAAGAGACTGTTCAAAATCTTATTAAAGGGGCAGATATTTCTCTCCCATTGGGCCTCTATACATTAGACGAAAAACAAAAGTCTGTTTTAGTAGACGGTAATATTACATCACTGGATGATTTAAAATCACTTGAGATCCCTGTGATGCCTTCTGGGGCGGGGGGACAGCAATCTGGACAATCGCAGCAAGAAGAGCAAAGTATACCTGAAGCAAATGGTCAACAGGCTATGCAAGGTCAACAAGGAGCAGCGGAGCAAACTATACCTGGGGCAAATGGTCAACAGGCTGCGCAAGCTGAACAAGGACCAGCAGAACAAAATGCTGAGGCCCAACAAAATATTGAGCTCCCTACTGTTACTTTAGAAGAAATCGCAGATATCAAATTAGTTGGCGAGGCAGAATCTATATCAAGAACGAATGGTAAAGAGGCAATTGGTCTGCAAATCGTAAAAGCAGCAGACGCAAACACAGTTGATGTTGTAAATGCTGTTAAAGATGAACTTAATCAATTCGAAAAAACAAACGGTGATTTAGAAATCGTTACCACCTTCGACCAGGGAGAACCAATTGAAGAATCTGTTAACACAATGTTAAGTAAAGCTATTTTTGGAGCTGTTTTTGCGATGATCATTATCTTGTTGTTCTTACGGAACTTCCGAACAACTGTGATTTCGGTCATTTCCATTCCACTTTCTCTATTAATAGCAGTATTAGTTCTTAACCAAATGGATATTACATTAAATATTATGACGCTTGGTGCGATGACCGTAGCTATTGGACGGGTTATTGATGACTCTATCGTGGTGATCGAAAATATTTACCGGCGTATGTCAATAAAAGGAGAAAAGCTAAAAGGAAAAGATTTGATCCGCGAAGCAACAAAAGAAATGTTCATGCCGATTTTATCATCGACCATCGTAACAATTGCGGTCTTCCTTCCGTTAGGTTTAGTTAAAGGAATGGTAGGCGAAATGTTTTTACCTTTCGCATTGACGATTGTATTTTCTTTACTCGCCTCTCTTCTTGTTGCGATTACGATTGTTCCAATGATGGCTCATTCTCTCTTTAAAAATGGAGTCAAAGGAAAACAAGTTGACCATGAAAAACCAGGGAAATTATCAGCTTTCTATAAAAGTGTATTGAATTGGTCGCTAAACCATAAAATCATCACATTTTCGATTGCCATTTTAATGTTAGTTGGAAGCATGGCGTTAATCCCGGTTGTTGGGGTAAGTTTCTTACCTTCAGAGGAAGAAAAGATGGTCATCGCAACTTATAATCCTGAACCAGGTCAAACTCTTGAAAATGTTGAGGAAATCGCAACAAATGCTGAAAAATACTTTCAAGGTCGAGACGGAGCGGATACAATCCAATTCTCATTAGGATCTGAAAACCCAATGAGTCCTGGAAGCTCAAACCAAGCCATGTTCTTTGTGAAATATCGTGATGACACGAAGAACTTTGAAAAAGAAAAGGAAACTGTTATTAGCGATCTTCAGGAGCAGACGGGCGTGGGAGAATGGGCTTCCCAAGATTTCTCCTCAAGCGGAGCATCAAACAGCTTAACTCTTTATGTATATGGAAACAATATGGATGATATTGAGCCTGTTGTAAATGATATTCAAAAAATGATGGATGATCAATCTACACTTAAAAATGTAGACACAAGCATCTCTGAAACATATGAAGAATACACATTGGTTGCTGATCAAGAAAAGCTTAGCAAAGAAGGGCTTTCAGCAGGACAGGTTGGAATGGAACTGAGCCAAACCCGTGAGCGTCCGGTTCTCACAACGATTGAAGATGAAAGCGAAGAATTAACGGTCTATATTCAAGAGGATGAAGCTGGATATGACAATATCGATGATATGCTTGACCAAACAATTCAAACCCCTCTTGGCAAAGAAATAGCTGTAAGAGATGTAATGGAAGTAAAAGAAGGAGAAACATCTGATACAGTGTCCAAGCGTGATGGGCGATTCTATGTAGAAGTAAGCGGCGAAATCACATCAGATGATGTAGCCAAAGCTTCTGCAGACGTACAGGCAGAAATAGATAAAATGGAAATCCCATCAAATATTGACGTATCTATGGGCGGGGTGACAGAAGATATTCAAGAATCCTTTACACAATTAGGATTGGCTATGCTTGCAGCAATTGCCATAGTCTATCTGATTCTTGTTATCACCTTTGGAGGAGGACTTGCTCCATTTGCGATTTTGTTCTCTTTACCATTTACGATTATAGGCGCAGTGCTGGCCCTGTTAATTTCAGGAGAAACCTTAAGTATTTCTGCATTGATCGGTGCATTAATGCTGATTGGTATTGTTGTCACCAATGCCATCGTATTAATTGACCGGGTTATCCATAAAGAGAATGAAGGACTTTCCACTCGGGATGCGATCCTCGAAGCTGGTGTAACAAGATTGCGTCCAATTCTAATGACAGCCATCGCTACTATAGGAGCTCTGATTCCTTTGGCATTAGGACTTGAAGGAAGCGGTCTGATCTCAAAAGGACTTGGGGTTACTGTTATTGGAGGACTAACTAGTTCGACATTATTAACCTTGCTAATTGTACCAATTGTTTATGAGCTGTTAAGCAGGTTTATGAAAAAGAAAAAAGATCTGAAGAAAGAAAACGCAGCATAACGATTCTAATGGAGAGTATCGTCAAGGGCAGGGGCGGTGCTCTCTTTTTTATTGCTCTGATTAAGAAGATCAATAGGGACAAAAAAACTCTATATGTACTTGTGATAGGCGCTTTAGGATATCATTAAGAATCGTTTAGTATCAGCAAATTTTCCTGAAGATATGAAGGACAAAAAGAATGTTTAAGATCCACATTGATAACGAAGCTTTGCTGAATAAGGAATTTTTTAAAAGAAATCATAAGAGGATGGAACCTTTTCCATTATAGAAAAATGGTGTGCTCAAAAAAGAGGGAGGCCATTAATGTAAGCCTCCCTAAGTTAATTTCTCTGTATTAAAATTAGAATACTTTTGTCGTCCATGATTCACAATTCCATACATCTGTCACAAGACCTTGATAAAATTCTGGCTCATGGCTAATGATCAGGATTGTACCTTTATAAGCTTTTAAGGCCCGTTTAAGCTCGGATTTTGCTTCGACATCTAAGTGGTTTGTCGGCTCATCCAGCACAAGGATATTTGTTTCATTGTTGATCAATTTACATAATCGGACCTTAGCTTTTTCTCCTCCGCTTAATACCTCCACCTTGCTTTCAATATGTTTGGTTGTAAGCCCGCATTTTGCAAGTGCTGCTCGAACCTCATATTGAGTAAAAGAAGGAAATTCGTTCCAAACCTCTTCAATACAAGTATGATGATTGGCTGTTTTAACTTCCTGCTCGAAATAACCGATTTCTTGAAAATCCCCGCGTTCAACCTTACCTGAGAGTGGCTTGATTTCACCTAAAATACTTTTAAGCAATGTTGTCTTCCCAATCCCGTTAGCGCCGACAAGTGCAATTTTTTGTCCACGTTCCATACGGAGATCCAGTGGGCGGGAAAGAGGCTCGTCATACCCGATGACCAAGTCTTTTGTTTCAAAAATCAATTTACTTGGAGTTCTTGCTTCTTTAAAGTTGAACTCTGGCTTCGGCTTTTCTTTTGCCAGCTCAATAACATCCATCTTATCGAGTTTCTTTTGGCGGGACATCGCCATATTTCGGGTGGAAACACGTGCTTTGTTACGAGCGACAAAATCCTTGAGATCAGATATTTCCTGCTGCTGCTTTTTGTATGCTGCTTCCAGCTGTTGTTTTTTCACTTCATAAACTTGAAGGAAATTATGATAATCGCCTACATAACGATTCAATTCTTGATTTTCCATATGATAGATCAAATTTACAGCACTATTTAAAAATGGAATATCATGTGAAATTAAGATAAACGCATTTTCATATTCCTGAAGGTACCGTTTTAACCATTCGATATGTTGTTCATCCAAATAGTTGGTAGGCTCATCAAGTAAGAGAATGTCCGGCTTTTCCAAAAGCAGCTTAGCAAGCAGCACCTTTGTTCTTTGACCGCCGCTTAAATCCTGAACATCACGTTCCAGGCCAATATCAGTTAATCCAAGGCCGCGGGCGACCTCCTCTACTTTAGAATCTAAAGTATAAAAATCATTGTTTGTTAGTGTATCTTGGATCGTGCCCATATCTTCTAATAATTTTTCTAATTCTTCAGGAGAAGCAGATGCCATCTGATCACAAATTTCATTCATTTCCGTTTCTAAATCAAATAAATATTGAAAGGCTCCTCTAAGTGCATCTCGCATGCTAAGGCCTTTTTCAAGAACTGTATGCTGATCGAGATAGCCGACACGAACCTTCTTTGACCATTCTACTTTTCCTTCATCAGGCTCAAGCTTCCCCGTAATAATATTCATAAAGGTTGATTTACCTTCACCGTTTGCTCCAACAAGACCGATATGCTCTCCTTTTAATAAACGGAAGGACACATCGTGAAAAATAGCTCTATCACCAAAGCCATGGCTTAAATTTTTAACTGTTAATACACTCATGCAAAACACCTTTTCATCTATTATAAATTTCCATATTCAAATATAATTATATCGAAGAAATGAAGCAGATAGAAGAAAACTTTTTTCCATCTCTAGAAGAATGGTAAACTATTGATAATGAATATACCTCCTACATAAATGAAACAAGTTTGAATAAATTTTTAAATAAAGAGGGCGTACAATGGAAAATGATATTTTATATATTAAGAATGCAACCAAGAGGATAGGATCAAATGTAATTTTAGATCAAGTGAATTTTCAGGTAAAAAAAGGAGAAATCTTTGGACTGCTTGGACCTAACGGGTCTGGTAAAACAACGCTTATCCGCGCGGTGGTTGGGCTTGTTCAATTAACGAAAGGAGAGGTGGAAATTAGTGGTATTAATTTAAAAAGCCATTATGAAGAAGCCATCTCCCATGTCGGTGCGATTGTTGAAAATCCAGAGTTTTACCCGTATTTAACCGGCTATCAAAACCTAGTTCATTTTGCAAATATGCACGGGAATATTACGAAAGAACGTATTAGCCGCGTTATTGAACTAGTTAACCTATCTGACTCAATTGATGATAAAGTCCAAACATACTCTCTTGGAATGAGGCAGCGTTTGGGAATTGCCCAAGCAATCTTACATGAACCAAGCCTATTGATTTTAGACGAACCAACAAATGGCCTTGATCCAGCAGGCATGAAGGAACTTAGAACCTATTTGAAGAAGCTGTCAAAGGAAGGAAATGTCTCTATTATTATTGCGAGCCATTTACTAAAAGAAGTAGAAGAGCTTTGTGATCGTGTTGCGATTATTCAAGATGGAAAAATTCTGGCTGTGAAACCTGTGCGGGAATTTGAAGAGACTGCCCTGCTAAGTGTTTATTTTGAACTGGACAGGCCAAAGGAAGGCTTAAAGGTGGTTAAAGATAAAATGAAGCTTGAAATTTCTGCTGAAAAAGATGGTTTTTTCATGCAGCTTACAAAAGATGAGATTCCGGAAGTCAACAGGCTGCTAGTGCAGGAAGGGATTAATGTTTATAAAATTAATTCTTCATCCCAATCACTGGAAGATATGTTTCTCGAGGTAACTGGAGGCACCCTGCATGCTTAAATTAATTGCAAATGAACACATGAAGATCGCCCGCAAAAGAAGCAGCCAAGTGCTGGTGATCACTTTTATTTTTATCCATATTTTACTTGCATTGATTATCAACAGTCTTCTGCAAAGTGCAGGAATAGCAGAAAATGTCGTTGGGTATTTATCCTTTAGCTCTGGATTTTTAATCATGATTCAATTTTTCTCGGCCATTTTTGCTGGTTCGATTGTGGCAAAGGAGTTTGACTGGGGGACAGTGAAGCTTCTGCTTATACGACCACACACTAGATATAAACTATTATTATCAAAATACATCACATCTCTATTAATCGGCGGTTACTTTATCCTGTTGTTTTTCGTATTATCCTTTATTTTGGGTTCTATTCTCTTCGGGTTTCAAGGCTTAGGACAAAGCAGTCCTTATATAAACAGCGTGCTTAGCAGCTATGGAGTTGTTATGATCGAAGTGATCATGATCACGACATTTGCATTTGCCTTATCAACAATCTTTCGAAACAGCACACTTGCGACAGCAGCTTCCATTTTTATCATTCTAACTGGAAAAACCGTTGTTGAACTTCTGGCACACTATGATATCAAATGGGGAATGTTCCTTTTATTCGCCAACACTGACCTTGGGCAATACTTTGACGGAAAACGACCTTTATATGAGGAAATGACGCTCCCATTTTCAATCATCGTCATCGTTGTTCATCTCCTTATTTTTTTACTCGCAAGCTTTTGGACATTTTCAAAAAGGGATGTATCTATATAAAGTGAACCGTCTGCAGGAAATGCGGGCGGTTTTTAAAATGCAGATATAGGGATCGATTCAAAAAATAAGTCTATTTGTCCTGTCTTACGCTCATAAGCGGGACAATTCTTAATACACCTGTTCGGATCTAGGTAAACCCTGCAAATCCTGCCTGCTTCATGGAAAAGTTGCCTCTCATCCGAATAATTGTACCGTTATCGAAAAAATTTCACGCTTCTCCCAATGGTTGCACCTCTTCTCAAAATAATGACTTCCACAGAATGCTCACACTCCAAAAATACAAATTTTTTGACCCTTTAACACTTAATACATTCTTCTTATTATGCTCTACTACGTTCTTTTCCCAGACTCACCATTCACTACATCCCAAGCCCTATACAAAATTAAAGCTAGCGCTCGTTATGGGAATTTTGAAAACTAGGTAGGATAGACATATAGAAAGGAGGAAATAGACGATGAAAAAAATCGGTTTACTTATTGCAGGTGTTATCGCGGCGTTAATTCTTCTTGGAAGTATTGGACCATTAATTGGCATGATAATCAGCCTGGCTGTTGGTTATTTTGCATTTAAAGAGTTTGTAAAAACGGATTCCAAATTTGCAAAAGTTGTTTGGGTGATTATTGGTCTTATCGCAGTTACGATTACAGCTTCTAACTTCCCAGCGATTATTGCCGTAGCAGCAGCTTATGTGCTGTACCTTATATATAAAAACTGGAATGGAAAGAAAGAAGTTGCAGTTGAGTCTGATGATCCATTCACAAATTTTGAAAAACAATGGGCTGAGATCAAAAAAGGTTAAAGAAAATATTTAGAGGAGTGTTGATAGCATGGCAAACTTATTTTCCCGAATTAAAAACTCAATCGAAGCAGATTTTCATGATATTTTAGACAAGAAAGAGCAAAAGAATCCAATTGTATTATTGAATCAATATTTGCGTGAGTGTGAACACGAAACGGAAAAGGTCCGTAAGTTGCTTGAACGCCAATATTTATTGAATGGTGAATTCACAAAAGAGTTCAATCAAGCGAAGAGCTTAGCAGATAAGCGGAAGCGTCAAGCAGAAATTGCTTCTCAGGCTGGTGAAACAGAGCTTTATAACTTTGCCCAGCAAGAGCATTCGCACTATGAAGCGCGTGCAGAGCGTCTTGAGGAGTTACGAAATGAAGCAGTAAAGCAGCTTGATGAGTTAGAACGGAAATATGAAGAAATGAAGCATAAGTTAAAGGATATGCACATTAGAAGAATGGAATTAATGGGCAAGGAAAATGTATCAAGGGCTAATCACCGTATGGATAAAATTCTGCAAACAAATGATGAAACAAATAGCGCATACTCTCGTTTTGAGGAAATGGAAACCTATCTTGACCGTCTAGAGCACCAAGTAAACACAAATTACCATCGCAGCACAATTGATGCAAAAATTGCTAATCTTGAACAAGAAATGAACAAAGCAGAATCACATTCTTAATAAAACATGGTATTCTATAAAGGCGTGGGTTTCTGCGCCTTTTTCCCCTTATTTTCTAGCTTGCTGGGTTAGTTGAATGTAAGTATTTATGATGAATTTTATTAAATAAAAGATTATATTTAATAAAGAACAAAAAGTGTTTGAGGTGGTTAATTTAATTAAGAAATCTGCTCTTTCGCCGATTTCACCTATTTCCACCTCTCACATCTGACTTCTAGAAGCGGAGGTGGTCTGCATGTTGAAAAATATGAAAACAGATTCAGTTGGATGGATTATTTTATTAGGTGTCATAATATTGCTTCTTGAAATTTCATTTCAAGATGAAGGCCTCTTCTTATTTCTAGCAATCTTAGTTGGCTGTATTTACTTTGGGAAAAAAAGATTACACCGAACCATTGGTAAATTGTTATTTTGGTTTGGGGTTATTATGTTGACTTTCTCGCTGCTGAGTACGATGGCATTTAAATTCTTTCTTTTTGCCATTCTTATCTATGTATTAGTTCGCTTTTCTAAATTAAAGCAACACCCTAAGAAAATCGAACCTGAAATCATTGACCCAGCCCAAGGCAGACGAACTGAGCCTTATATTCGCAAGGAGCCATTATTTCAAAATCAATTATTCGGACGTCAATCAACATCAAATTCTGTTTATGAATGGCAGGATATTAACATTCAATGTGGAATTGGAGATACAATTATCGATTTAAGCAACACGGTGCTGCCAAAAGGAGAAGTAGTCATTGTCGTGCGGAATTTAATTGGGAATGTCCAGGTTAAGATTCCATATGAAGTAGAGCTAAGTGTTCACCACTCTGTTCTATTTGGATCATCGAAAATTTTTGGGGAAGAAGATGCAAAGGTGTTTAATCAATCTATTCTTTATAAAACACCTGGTTTTGATGATGCCCCTCAAAGAGTGAAAATTGTTACCTCGTTGATCATTGGCGATTTAGAGGTGGCTCAAATATGAATACAGTGTTCAAGCAGGTCATTTTAAGCGTCTTTCTTTCACTGTTTTTATTTACGGTATTATCTATTGCCTATTTTACTGTGTTTCCGTTAACAGATTGGACGTATTTATGGGAGCAAAAAATTATAGACTTACCGTTCATCGTTGTTTTACCTGTAGTAAGCATCCTTTTAGGAAGTGTATTTGGACTCGTTTCCGGGTTTTTATGGCAAAAGCAGCTTCGGGATGTAGACGGAGCCCTTCAGCAGCTCGAACAGGGCAGACAGGTTGAAGAATTTGAATCCAGCGGTACAACAGAGCTTGAGTCCATTTGGTTTAGGATAAAAAAAGTTCAGAATCAAATGGCAGAACAAACGAAGCTGTCCCAAAAGCTTGCGAATGAGAAAGCGGAGGATCAGGAACGAAGGGTACAGGAAATTGTCTATCAGGAGAGGCAAAGACTTGCAAGAGAACTTCATGATTCAGTCAGTCAGCAATTATTTGCAGCCTCTATGCTAATGTCAGCGATTAATGAATCAAGAAATCCTGAGGATGAACGAGAAACCAAGCAACTAAAAATGGTAGAAGAGATGATTCATCAATCACAACTTGAAATGAGAGCACTGCTCCTGCATTTAAGACCTGTTGCCTTAAAAGGGAAAACGCTGCAAGAAGGAATGGAAGAGCTTCTGGCTGAACTTTCTCAAAAAGTACCTATGGAAGTAAAATGGAAATTTGAAGAAATTGAGCTTGATAAAGGGATTGAAGACCATTTATTTCGCATCCTGCAAGAATCTGTTTCAAACACACTTCGTCATGCAAAAGCAGAAAGCTTGGATGTTTTACTGATTCAAAGGGACAATTTTATCATTTTACGAGTAGTGGATGATGGGATAGGTTTTAATATAGAAGAAGAGAAAACAGGTTCTTATGGCCTTCAAAATATGTATGAGCGGGCAGTGGAGCTAGGGGGAGCATTGAAAGTGGTTAGCTTGCCCAAGAAAGGGACAAGACTGGAAGTTCGTGTTCCAATGATAAAACACGTTGAAAAAGGCGTTTCAGACGATAATTCTTAGAACTCCAATTAGGGAAAGAGCAGAGTTTTCGCACGCAGCCTTTCCGTCAAACAAAGGGTGAAGATAATGATTAAAGTGTTATTTGTAGATGATCATGAAATGGTCCGTATCGGTGTCTCCTCTTACTTATCCGCTCAAGCAGATATAGAAGTGGTAGGTGAAGCTGAGAATGGCAGGCAGGGTGTGGAGCTTGCATTGTCTCTTAAACCGGATATTATTTTAATGGACCTTGTGATGAAAGAAATGGACGGAATTGAAGCGACTAAGGAGATTGTTGAACAGTGGCCGGAAGCAAAGATTATTATCGTCACAAGCTTTTTGGATGATGATAAGGTGTATCCTGCATTAGAAGCCGGGGCAACGAGCTATATGCTAAAAACTTCTAAAGCAAGCGACATTGCTAATGCGGTACGGACTACCTTTCACGGCCAACCTGTGCTGGAACCTGAAGTTACAGGGAAAATGATGCAGAAAATGAGGCAAAAAGAGGTTCAGCATCCGCACGAGGAGTTAACAAATCGAGAAATGGAAATTCTGCTTTTGATGGCGCAGGGAAAAACAAATCAGGAAATCGCTGATGAACTATTCATTGCTTTGAAAACCGCTAAGACACATGTAAGCAATATATTGAGCAAGCTCGATGTGCAGGACCGAACCCAAGCTGTTATCTACGCCTTTAAGCATTCATTAGTGAAATAGTCATTGGAGGGATCGACATGTTTTCTATTTTTCGAAAAAAGTGTGCGATCTGTAAAAAGAAAGCTGCTCAGCCAAGAAAATATTATGATGATCAGCGGAAGCCTATTGTCGTCTGCTCGGCATGTGTTTCTTATGCAGAGAGAAGAGCTTTTCAAAAGAGGGGCTTTTAGTAAAGGATTTTTCTTTATAACATCGTATTATTGACTCGCAAAAATTTGCTTTGCTCTTAAAGTTCCATGTCAACAATTTTTTATAGGATAAGTAAAACAACCATTAAAAAAGATTACTATAGATTATAGATGGGGTTCATATGAACTCAACTGGGGATATGCTAATGGAAAAAGCATAGTTAAAGGTATTTTTTAATTATCAATAAAATGATATCTTATAAAAATAGTGAAACGCAGGATATATTCTGCGTTTTTCTTACTTTTAAAAATCTCTTCCAAATGAGAGAATAGTTGATTGGGCTTTCACGCCATGTTGACCAAAAAAGTTTACTCTAAAAAGGTTCTATATATTCTCTTGATAAAGAATGAACAAAACCTTCTGAAAAAATTGGCAAAAGAAATTTAAAGATATGTAAGCTTTTTCCTCTCAAACATAGTAGAATTAGGGCAGAAGTCTAGATGATCGGGTGAGGAAATGTCGAGAAAAAAGAAAGTTGTACTGTTATATTTTGGGTATAGCCTGTTATGGATATTTGCTACAGATGGGGTTTTATGGTTGTTAAATCAAGACCTTATGGAGTTTATTCTCCTGCAAAAATTGAAGGCTATTATTTATATTATCCTTTCAAGTTGCTTTATCTATTATTTAATCATTGGAAAAGAGGAATTGGATTCTGTTAAAAAGGAAAAAGAAAAGCTAAGGACGCTCATTAATTCCATGGTTGATTTTGTTTGTTTTAAAGATGGGGAAGGCAGATGGCTGCAAACGAATGATTTTGGAAAAAAGCTTTTTTATCTTGAAAAAATTGATTACAAAGGAAAAAAAGACTCCGAGCTAGCAGATTGTACAGGATTATTCCATGAAGCTTACAAATATTGTGAGCAATCTGATGAACAAACATGGCAAGCAGGAGTCGTTACAAGATCAGAAGAGGTAATTCCTCAGCTGGATGGTTGTGAGAAAACCTTTGATACGATTAAAGTTCCGCTTTTTAATAATGATGGTACTCGAAAAGGTTTAGTAGCAATAGGCAGAGATATCACAGAACGAAAGAATACAGAAAAACGACTATGTCAAAGCCAGCAAAGCTATAAATCGTTGTTTGAGTACAATCCGGAGCTTGTCTATATGGTGGATCTAAATGGCAAGATTACTAATTTAAATCCTATGTTTGAAAAGATCACTGGCTATAATAGAGAAGAATATATTGGTGAGCCAATCTTGCAAATTGTGGCGAAAGAGGATCAAACAAGAGTGAAAGATTCTTTTTATAATGTGATTGAAACGAGAGAATCATGGTCTGATCAAGAAATCCAAATTTTTAATGATCAATCTCAGCGTGTTGTTCTGAACTGTTCTTTCGTCCCAATGGTTATAGATAATGAAGTAGTTGGGGTTATTGGTTATGCTAAAGATATTACAAAGTTAAAAGCGACGGAAGAGAGATTAAGAAAAGTAGAAAAGCTTTCTGTTGTTGGAGAATTAGCAGCAAGTGTTGCTCATGAAATTAGAAATCCCCTCACTTCTTTAAAAGGATTTGTCCAATTGTTAAAGGGAAATGACGGAACAAACGATGCTTACTATAAGATAATGAATGATGAGCTTGATCGAATAAATGAAATAGTTAGTGAGCTTCTCGTGTTAGCAAAGCCTCAGGATATTAGATTTCAAATATATGATCTAAAAGCAGTGCTCTCAAGTGTAGTTTCTCTTTTGGAATCACAAGCCAATTTATATGGAGTTGAAATTGATTTAAAGTCACAAACGAATTTTTCCTTTATCAAATGTGAGCCGAATCAATTAAAACAATTGTTTATTAATATAATAAAAAATTCAATCGAGGCCTCTTCAACTAAAGTCGAAATTGCCATCAATAAATTGGAAGATCATCTGGCTGTGCGTATAAAAGATAATGGAACAGGGATTGAAAAAGAACGGCTTTCCCATTTAGGAGAGCCCTTTTATTCAATGAAAGAGAAAGGAACGGGACTTGGGTTAACAGTCAGTTACCGAATTGTAGAATCGCATAAAGGAAAAATCACTTTTGAAAGCAATGTCGGTCGAGGAACAACAGTTGAAGTATTGCTGCCCTCTCATGAAGGCGAGGAAGTGAAAAGACTAGGGTAGAAAGGCGGCAAAGAAGCGTCAGTCCTTTGATGACAAGCATAAGACGAGCTAGGCGCCCGGAGTTGGACAATGGCAAACGTCCTTTAATTAAACTAAAATTCATGTAATTATTAAAAAGAGGTTGAGGAACAGTTCGCAGACTGTTCCTCAACCTTTTGTTTAAAGATAAGCTTTTGTACCAAGTTTTCGTGTCTAGCTCCAGCGCCTAGCCCGCCTGAGGTCATAAGCCACAAATGAAATGAAGGCAAAGAACACCTTCATTTCATTTGCGTCTTATGCTTGCCTTAGGCTGACCAAGCGATTGCGCTTTTCTAATTTATCAATTAAGAAAAATGTCACCTTTAAAAAAATAGTAAAATTTTTGAGGTGGATAAACTGATTGCTTATTTTTCAAAATGCAAAATGTTTTTCTTAAGACTCCTCTACTGCCTGCTTGACTATCTCAGTAACGTCCGCTCTGCTGATTTTTTCTTTCCCATTATTTAATGCATTGAGTGTTCCATGAGCGAGTGCTAGTGGAATTTTACAGAAATTCAAGATTGAAGTAGTTTCAATATCCTCTATATAGGCGTCAGCTAAAGCAAGGTTTTTTCTGGCATATTCAAACATATCATCAAAATCCCAGTCATTAGGGAAAAAGTCGACTTCACCGCGTTCTAAATCTTCTTTTCTATTTCGTAAAATATTAACGGACTGCAGTCCGCGGCCAAAACCAATTGCAAGCTTTTCATCTGTTTCTGTTCCGTCATACCATTTCCAAATGTGAGAAAGCATAACCCCGACAAGGCCGGCAACATAGTAGGTATAATCATTTAAATCCTGTTCACTTTCAATTTTCCAATCCTTTAAGACCCAATCAGCCATTCCTTCTGCCATAATGGCGGTAGCATTTAGGACCTCCCTTGAAGCACCGGGAGGACAAAGGGTAATCCAATCGCTAAGACGCAAGGAAACCTCTGGTAATTGCTTTTGATAGGGCGTTAAAAGGTTTGAAAGAGCTGTATGATTAAACGGTTCTTTTTTCAATAGAGTACTAATGGAGCGTAATAAATGGTTTTTGGCTTCTTTTTCGAGAATACGGTGATCTTCTATCTCATCAATGGCTCTCATACAAAGGTAGGCAGATGTAACCGCTTCTTGTAAGCCTGGAGACAGGTGACTGATCGGAATAATAAAAGTTCTGCTTGTTTCAAGCAGCATCTCTGTTGCTTCTCTATGTAATTTCGTTGCACTCGTCATTTTAATCGGTCTCTCCTTTTTTCAAATTGAAAAGGCACTATTAAATATTATCTCCTTTAGCCTATGATTAAGCAATCAATAGGGGTCTTTTGAAGGAATGATCTAGATAAAATAATAACATATATTCGGTCCTTTTAAGTGGTTAACCTGCTAGGTTAACCAGAGAAATATTTCCACTCTTTTTTTTTCGGCAAAATCCATATATAGTGAGGAGAGAACCGAACCTGAGGAGGAAAGATTTGAAAACGAATGAGGAAATCTTTCAGGAAGCACAAAAGTTTATAACAGCTAGTTATCTTGAGCTGGGAAAAACAGAACAGGATGCCTGGCGTCGCCTAAAGGAAATTGAGTTAGAAATTGGGCTTCAAGGTACATATGAGCATACATTCGAAGAGCTTGAACATGGTGCAAAAATGGCTTGGCGTAACAGCAACCGTTGTATTGGCAGGTTATTTTGGAATTCATTGCATGTTTTTAACCAACGCAAAATTGAAACCGAAGAAGAGACATTTTCGGCTTTATGCAACCATATTGAATTTGCCGCAAACAATGGGAAGATAAGGCCTGCCATTACGATTTTCAAATCTTCAAAAGAAGGTCATAACGATATAAGAGTCCTGAATCACCAGCTTATCCGATATGCAGGATATAAAACAGATGATGGGATAATGGGAGACCCCCACTCGATTGAGTTTACAAGTTATTGTCAAAAGCTAGGCTGGAAGGGACCTGGGACTCACTTTGATGTGCTGCCTTTAGTTGTTCAATTTGGTAAGCTTCAACCGAAATGGTTCGAAATTCCAAAAGATTTGATTCCAGAAGTACCCATCATTCATCCCGAGCTTAAGGAATTTAAAGATCTAGGGTTAAAGTGGTATGGAGTCCCGATTATTTCCGACATGAGACTTGAGATCGGAGGGGTAGACTACAGGGCTGCTCCATTTAATGGGTGGTATATGGGTACAGAAGTGGGTGCTAGGAATTTAGCAGATCAGAACCGTTATAACATGCTCCCAAAAGTAGCTGCTCTTATGGGATTAAAGACGGATTACAATTCAACTCTTTGGAAAGACAAAGCACTTATTGAGTTGAATGCTGCTGTCCTTTATTCCTTTAAAAAAGCAGGGGTCAGCATTGTCGATCATCATACTGCCGCTGCTCAATTCCAGCATTTTGAAGAAAAAGAGAAGCTTGAAGGAAGAACAATTACAGGCGACTGGACTTGGTTAATACCGCCAGTTTCTCCGGCTGCTACTCATATTTTTCACAAATCCTATCATAATGAAATAGTGTCTCCAAATTATTTTTATCAAGAATCATTGTATAAATAAAGACCTTTTTTTACAGTTAACGGTACCAGGTATCAAAGGTAACTGGTACCGTTAAAATGAAATTGACATATTCATTCCAAAATTGTAAGCTTAAGATATATTAAAAATGAGAGCCCTTAAAAGAGGAGTTTGTTTTATGAGTGTGAGTGTTCTTAACTAATCCGTTAGTTTCATACGGTCTTGAATAAAGCGAAAAAAACGAAGCCAATTACTGGTTTATTTTGGTATGCGCTTTTCAAGAGTGGTTAAGAACAAGCATCATAGCATAGAAGAATGGATATATCCAGCTATGGCATGTTTTGTCATAGCTTTTTTGTGTAGAAATTATGAGGGTTTGTAGTCTGTTAGAAAAGATTACATTCTCTTTGATGCACATCAAATAGGGCTCCATTAATTGTCATTTCTTCTAGCCGTCATGAGCGTTTGTTCATGGCGGTTTTTTTATTGTGAAAATAGGAGGGGGAATACCCATGAATCAGCAAACGATAGATGTTTTAGGATATCAGGAAGTTTTACAAGAAGTAGCTGGCTTTGCTAGAACGAATCGTGCAAAGGAAACAATAGAGGCCTTGAGGCCAATGATAAATAAGCAAAAAATTGAAAGGTCCTTAAATGAAGTAGAAGAGGCTGTGAAGATTTTAAAGATCAGTGAGAGTGTCCCTATCCATACATTGGATGAAATGGAGCAATATATGAAGCAGGCTAAAAAGGGGCTGTATATTCGAGTCGAACAATTTCCGCGAGTTCTGTCTTTTATCTCTCATTGTAATAAGCTGAGGCAATTTATGAAAAGCAAAACTTTTGTTGCACCAACTGTTAGCCTGTATGCTGAATCAATTGATGATGTAAGTGAGCTGGAAAAAGAAATTTCCCGGTGTTTTAGGAACGGTCAGCTGGATGACCATGCTTCAAAGCAGTTGGCAATTATCCGCAGACAATTATCATTGCAGCTAAGTAAATTGAAAGATAAAGCCAATATGATGGTTAAATCGAAGAAATTCATTCCTTATTTGCAAGAAAAGACAATTTCAGAAAGGAATGGCCGATTGGTTTTGCCGATAAAAAAAGAATATCGCAGTAAAATTAATGGAACTGTGCTTGATACTTCTGCTTCTGGCTCTACTGTGTTTATGGAACCGAATGAGCTGGCTGAAACACAGGCGGATATTGAGCTGCTCCGATTTTCAGAGGAACAAGAGGCTGAACAAATTTTATATACCCTTACTGAGAAGGTTCTTGATCAAGAGAAGACAATTAATATCGCTATGGATACAATGCATCATTATGATGTTCTATTTGCAAAAGCAAAATACAGTCTTTTAATTAACGGAACAACACCATTGCTAAATGAAGATTATATGATTGATTTAAAAGAAGCAAGACACCCTATGCTAAAAGAAAAGGCTGTCCCCCTTTCACTTTGCTTTGGTGAGGAACACCGTGCATTGGTTATTACTGGACCGAACACTGGCGGTAAAACTGTGACACTCAAAACAATTGGATTGTTGACTATGATGGCTCAATCGGGTCTCCCTATCCCGGCGAAGAACGGAAGCTCTCTTCACATTTTTCAGCATATTTTCGTCGATATAGGCGATGGCCAAAGCATTGAAGAGAATTTGAGCACCTTTAGTTCAAGACTTGTGAATATCATCGAAATTTTGAAGGAAACAAATGATCAAACCTTAGTTTTGCTTGATGAGCTCGGTTCTGGAACGGATCCGAGTGAAGGCAGGGGACTGGCAATTGTGATTCTTGAACAGCTTTTTAAAAAGGGGGCAACCCTCTTTGCCACAACACACTATAGTGAGATGAAGGAGTTTGCTGAACGGTACGAAGGATTTATGAATGCTTCGATGGAGTTTGATTTAGAAACGCTTCAGCCAACCTATCGTCTTTTGCTTGGGCAAAGCGGGAAAAGTCAGGCCTTTGATATTGCCTTAAAGCTCGGATTACATCCGAAATTGATTGAAAAGGCGTTTGAAATCACATATAAAAATACCCATTCTTATATTCGTAAGCATGAGGAGAATGAGCTAAAAGAACTTCACTATGAAAAACAAATAGCTGTTAATAAATTTGCAAGAAGAGGAAGACCAAATAAAGAGAGAAAGGCTGTAAAGGAAAAAATAGCACAATATGAGCAAGGGGATAATGTGACTGTTACCTCTTCAAACGAAAAGGGAATTGTCTATAAAGGCCCAGATGCTCAAGGCAATTATATTATCCAAGTAAGTGGAGAAAAACGGACGATCAATCATAAAAGATTGCAATTGTATTTAAAAGCAAAGGATTTGTACCCTGAAAACTATGATTTCGATATTATTTTCAAATCCAAAGAATACCGCAAAGCAAAGCATCAGCTAGGCAGGAAATATCATGAAGGACTGACTTTGGAAACGGAGGAGAATGAATGAGATTGACGTATGACATTCGTTCAGAAAAACTAGATGACTATGAGGGTATAAAAGAATTAAATATACTTGCTTTCAATCATAAAGAAGATGAGGCTAAGCTGATTGAGCACATTAGGGAGTCGGAATTTTTCATTCCCGAACTTTCAATGGTAGCCGTCAAAGGAGCACGTGATATCATCGGTCATATATTATTTAGCTATATTTCAATTGAAACGGCTGCAAGAAACATTCCTACGTTAGCACTCGCTCCTATGGCAGTAAAACCAGAATATCAAAATAGGGGTATCGGTTCTGAATTAGTTGCTAAAGGATTAGATGTGTGCAAGAATTTGGGGCATGAGCATGTGTTTGTTCTCGGTCATCCTAAATTTTATCCAAACTTTGGTTTTATACCGGCGAAAGCATTTGGCATCAAATCACCGTTCTCTGTGCCAGATGAAGCTTTTATGGCATGTGAACTAAGGAATGATTCACTTTCCGGGATAAAAGGAACGGTTAAATACCCATCTTCATTTAACAAAGTCACTTAAAACAATTTATTTCATGAGGAAATTAATCCAAGTCAAATGGGTGGTACGCTTTGAAAGGCACCACCCAAGTTTATTTAAAATTAGTAACCACCGTAACCGCCGTACCCACCTGCAAACCCAGCTCCAACAATGATTAAAAGGATAAACAGGATTACAATCAAAACGAATCCGCCGCCGTATCCTCCAGCATCACTCATGTTAACACCTCCATAAACTACTCAGAGGTATATTATGTTCAAATACCTAAAATGACTGTGCATATGCCTATATAGGAGGAGAGCATTAGGATGGATTCTCCTATTAATAGGTTTTAAAGGATGTAAACCCCTCAATTTCATCTTTAGCAGACAGTTCGATGTGGGCTACTTTTGCAAATCGGTTTCCTTTGCGCAGGGCTGCAACAAATTCATCAAGGTTAGTTTCATCACCTTCTGCCTTGATTTCTACAGAGCCGTCTTCAAGATTTTTTGCCCATCCATAAACATGATGTTCGGCTGCTAAGGTTTGAGAGAAAAAGCGGAAACCGACACCTTGGACCTTCCCGCTTACAATAAGGTGATAGTGCTTCAACATTCTCACTCCCATTCTTATTTTAGGTTTGAGATCGTCTTGATCAGATCATTTTTAATATCATTCCATAATGCCTCATCTTTAGTAAATTTCTCGGAGATCTCTTCTGCAAAATGCTTGAATGCTTCCTCGTATTGAGGAGATTCCTTTTCAGGAAGTCTTATCTTAAGCTCGTCCACTAATACTTGAGCTTCTTGGGCACGAGGACCCCATTTTCCAACTTCTTGTCCATTTTTATCAAAGAGAACAATAATCGGAATGGAGCGCGCTTTTCCATTTGTTAAGTACTGATCCATTAGTTCAAGATTATCATCCCGAATTAAATAACGAGTTTCAATCAATGCTTCGTCTGCAATCCGCATAAAGATCGGTAGATTAACCATTGCATCACCGCACCAATCTGCAGTCAAAACGACCGCTTTATACCCTTTTAATTGTATTGCTTGCAGGGCTGGCGGATCGTCATTTTTAAGCTGGAATTCATTATAAACTTTTAATAGATGTTCTTGATGAACTTCCATTTTTAATATATATTCTTCTTTCGTCATTCCCTTTGCAAACCAATCATTCAGATTGCTCATTTGAGCTCCTCCTTTGAAACTGTATATACTACCTTCACTATAATGAATCTCTGCCTATTTTGCGAATGAAAGACACTATCAAGTTTAGTGGGCAGAGTAATTCCATTTTATGCTAGAATTGAATAGTGAGATTTTTATTACTATGAATCTATGGAAAGGGATGTTGAAAATTGTTTAAAAAGGTAACTTCTGATGTTCTTGGGTTAAGTGATGTAGGAAAGATTATCCACCCGAGCGATTACGACAAGGTGGACGCTGATGATTATGTAATGCATGAGGATAATGAGAAGATTTATTTTCTCATCAAATCCAAAGCTGATGAATATTGCTTTACAAATAAAGCGCTAATCCATTTAGACGGTACAAGCGCGATGAGTAAAAAACGTCTGCTGCGCCGGTATAGCTATAGTCAAAACACGATTACTCATGTTTTCCTTGAGACTGCCGGTACAGTAGATTTAGATGTGGAAATTAAATTTGTCATTGGTTCAGTGAACTTTTCAATTGATGTAAATAAAAAACAAATCGAAGAATTAAAGGACCTTTATAAAGCACTAATCAAAATTTCCGAGATTTGTCATGAAAATGAGTTTTCTCTCCAATTTAGTGAACAAAGCCTTAACCTTGCATCTGCAACATTGAACCGAGTACATTCGAAAGAAGAAAATATCGTCGAAAACTTTCAAGAAATAAATGAGCGGGCATTTAAATGGCTGCAGGATAATAGAGAGAAATATCATGTAAAAGATTTTGGGTTTGTATTTGAAAAATTTATTAATAACTGATAACAGATAACTATGAAAAAAGAAAGGGCTGCGGCCCTTTCTTTTTTTACCCTTTAGCGGGAACAACTTTATTTTTTGCTATCCAGTAAGTTAGCTAGGAAGTGTTTTTTAAACTTTTCTAGTTTCTTACCTTCATATTTTGTAACTCCGCGTTCTTTCAGTTCTTTAACATACCATCCTTTGCTTCCTGTATGCATAGAAAACACTCCTTTACTAGTTTTGTATTTTAATAAAAAAAGCCTCTACAGAAGTAGAAGCTTTTCAGGCGTCATTGTAACATCTATAAAGAGTTTTTGAAAAGGGATAAACCAAAAAAATTATTAAGGATTTTTTTAGGAAACATTTGGGTTTAATGCATCATAACTTTCAAATTTCTGGAACAACCCCCAATACTTGTATAGAAAGTAAGGTAAAGGTCCAGGTGATCCTTTCATTTGCTAATATGATAGTATGCTAACTTGTTAAAATGTGGGAAACTTTTGTTGACAGGAAAAGTTTTTGATCGCTACAATGAAGATAGTCATTAGTTAGTAGAAAATTTAGTGTTAAGGATGCTGGTCAAATGCTAAAAGTAGAAAAAAGGAAGCTTGGGAGAAACGCAATGATGCTCGTTTTGGCTCAGGATTCTGAAGCAGCTGGAGTATTAAATGAGCTTGATCAGCTAAGCTGGAAGCATTGCCAGGGAAAAGTTGGATCGATGGAGCTTCAGAAAATTGTAGCTGCGATCGAAACAGCTGCAAAGCGGAATGGTGTCGTTGAGAGTGGCTTATACAGAGAAATGCATGCATTATACCATGCTACAATCGAAGCGGTTCAAGGTGTGACAAGAGGGCAAGTTGAGCTTGGTGATCTTCTTCGTACAGTTGGCTTGAAATTTGCGGTTGTAAGAGGAAATCCATATGAAAATCCACAAGAAGGAGAGTGGATTGCTGTAGCACTCTACGGTACGATCGGCGCCCCTGTCAGAGGACTTGAGCATGAAACAATTGGATTGGGTATTAATCACATCTAAAATAAAGGTCGTTTTCAAAACCGTTGCTGCTGGAGCAACAAAGTCTACCCTTTTGAAAGGTAATTTTTCATCTAAGGTGAGACTATAAGCAAGTGGGAATTCATAAATTGTCTTAATTTATTAATATTTGTTAGCCTATAGATTTTTTAGACCATTAGGAGGCTGCACTCATTCAGATGTTTCTTTCATCTGTTTTGAGGCAGCCTCCTTTTTGTTTAAAGGATACCTTTATATTTTTAAAGAAAAGAAGGGATAATGAGTGATTACTTTAACAGGTCATACTTTAACATTGAACGAAGTCAGGCAGGTTCTATTTGAAAACGCAAAGGTTAAAGCCTCTGATGAAAGTATGAAGGATGCAGAAAGGAGCCGGAAAAGTGTAGAAGACATTGTAAAAGACAAAAGAGTCGTTTACGGCATAAATACTGGCTTTGGAAAGTTTAGCGATGTGAGGATTGATTCAGATGATGTAGAAGCATTGCAGACAAATTTGATTTTATCACACGCTTGCGGTGTTGGTGAGCCTTTTTCTGAAGAAGTGTCCCGCGCTATGGTTTTACTGCGGGCAAATGCCTTACTTAAAGGATTTTCAGGGGTCCGGCCTATTTTAATAGAACGTCTTATTCAACTTTTAAACAGCCGGATTCATCCAGTCATACCTTCACAAGGATCACTTGGTGCGAGTGGTGATCTAGCCCCGCTCTCCCATTTAGCACTTGTTTTAATGGGAAAGGGTGAAGTGTTTTATAAAGGGAAAAGAGTAGAAGCAAAATTGGCATTAGCTGCAGAACTGATTACACCTCTTACCTTGAAAGCAAAGGAAGGACTCGCTTTAATTAACGGAACTCAGGCGATGACTGCTGTAGGTGTCATCAATTATCTAGAGGCAGAAGACTTGGCATATCAGAGTGAGCTTATTGCAAGTATGACTATGGAAGGTCTGCAGGGAGTGATTGATGCATTTGATGAAGACATCCATGCGGCAAGAGGATATTCACAGCAAATTGAAGTTGCTGGAAGAATTCGGCATTACTTAAAAGGAAGTCAGCTAGTAACGAAGCAAGGGGAACTGCGTGTTCAAGATGCCTATTCTCTCCGCTGTATTCCTCAGGTTGCAGGTGCTACTTGGCAGGCGCTGGATTATGTGAAGGAAAAACTGTTAATTGAAATGAATGCGTCAACTGACAACCCGTTAATTTTTCAAAATGGCCAAAAGGTCCTTTCGGGCGGAAATTTTCATGGGCAGCCCATCGCTCTAGCCATGGATTTTATGAAAATAGCAGTCTCTGAGCTTGCAAATATTTCTGAAAGAAGAGTGGAAAGACTTGTAAATCCCCAATTAAATGATTTGCCTGCTTTTTTAAGTCCGCAGCCAGGTCTGCAATCTGGAGCGATGATCATGCAATATTGTGCTGCTTCCCTTGTTTCAGAGAACAAGACACTATCTCATCCAGCAAGCGTTGATTCAATCCCATCCTCGGCAAACCAAGAGGATCATGTAAGTATGGGAACGATCGCTGCAAGACACGCAGCCATGATCATTCAAAATGTTAGAAGAGTTCTGGCAGTTGAATTAATTTGCGCAATGCAGGCTGTTGAATACAGAGGAATCGCAAAAATGGCCGTCACCACAAGAAGCTTTTTTGAACAGGCAAGAAAAGTCGTGCCCTCCATTACAGAGGATCGGATTTTTTCAAGGGATATTGAAGCTCTTGCTTCCTGGCTAAAAGAAACCGAGTGGAAGAAACAATTAAGGGGGAATCAGAAATGGGTCAAGTAAAGGGAAAACGAATCGTTACAATTAAAACAGGTACTGAGCTTGAATGCAAAGGATGGGAGCAGGAAGCCGTTTTAAGGATGCTTTATAATAATCTCGATCCTCATGTGGCAGAAAAACCAGAAGAATTGGTCGTTTATGGAGGGATCGGAAAGGCAGCACGTAATTGGGAAGCCTTTGATGCGATTGTAAACACTCTTAAGCAACTTGAAGCAGATGAAACAATGTTAATCCAATCAGGGAAGCCGGTTGGAGTTTTCCGAACTCACAAGCATGCCCCGCGGGTTTTGCTTTCGAATTCCGTTTTAGTTCCTAAATGGGCAAACTGGGAGCACTTCCATGAGCTGGATCAAAAAGGTCTGATGATGTATGGGCAAATGACAGCGGGAAGCTGGATTTACATTGGGACACAAGGAATATTACAGGGAACCTATGAAACCTTTGCCGAAGTAGCAAGACAGCATTTCAATGGGACGTTAGCTGGAACGATTACTTTAACGGCAGGTCTTGGCGGAATGGGGGGAGCGCAGCCGCTTGCTGTTACAATGAATGACGGTGTCGTAATCGCCGTCGAAGTGGATGAAGCGCGTATTCAAAAACGGATCGACACGAAATATTGTGATCGAATCACCAACTCAATTGACGAGGCTTTAATGTGGGCACTTGACGCAAAAGAACAGAAAAAGCCGTTGTCTATTGGCTTAATTGGAAACGCGGCAGTGGTTCACTTCGAATTATTAAGAAGAGGAGTTGCTGTTGACATTGTGACTGATCAAACGTCTGCTCATGATCCTCTCAATGGGTATGTACCGGAAGGGTACTCTCTTGAAGAAGCAGAAAAGCTTCGAAAAAACAACCCGTCTGAATATATGATTTTGGCTAAAAAAAGTATGGCAAAGCAAGTGAAAGCAATGCTCGAATACAAAAGCAGAGGTGGGGTTGTATTTGATTATGGTAATAACATCAGACAGGTAGCCAAGGATGAAGGAATAGAGGAAGCGTTTGCGTTTCCAGGGTTTGTTCCTGCTTATATCCGTCCGCTGTTCTGTGAAGGAAAAGGACCTTTTAGATGGGCGGCTTTATCAGGAGACCCAAAAGATATTTATCGGACAGATACATTATTAAAGGAGCTGTTTCCAGAGAATGAGGCATTAATGCGCTGGATCGACATGGCTCAGAAAAAGGTTGCTTTTCAAGGCCTTCCATCCCGGATATGCTGGTTAGGTTACGGGGAACGGGTGAAAATGGGGCTTGCCATCAATGACCTTGTGAAAAAAGGGGAATTAAAAGCACCGATTGTTATTGGCAGAGATCATTTAGACTGTGGTTCCGTTGCTTCCCCTAACCGTGAAACAGAGGCGATGAAGGATGGCAGCGATGCAGTAGGAGACTGGGCTGTCTTAAATGCTTTAATTAATACAGCAGCCGGCGGTTCTTGGATTTCTTTCCATCATGGCGGAGGAGTTGGAATGGGATACTCCCTTCATGCGGGAATGGTGGTAGTAGCAGACGGAACAGAACTGGCAAAGGAAAGATTGGAGCGGGTTTTAACTACAGATCCCGGGATGGGTGTTCTCAGACATGCTGATGCAGGATATGATCGTGCTAAAAAAGTCGCAAGAGAAAAAGAGATTAAGATTCCAATTGATTTATAATGGCAGTTATCTTAAATTTTCGTGTGGCTAAAACCTTGTTACTTACTTCGATAGCTTAGTTTCTCCTAGAGGTAAGAAGTGGGATGTGAGACTTAAGCAATCTGAGACACAATGCTGGCTTTCTTTAATAACAACTGAGAGGAGATTTGTAAATGCAATATGATCTTGTCATTAAAAACATCGGGCAGTTACTCACAATGGAGAATGCAACAGGTCCTGTAAAAGGGAAACAAATGAAGGAACTAACTGTCCATGAGGGGAAAGCGATTGGAATAAAGGATGGAAAAACAAGTATTATTGCTGACTCCAAAGATCTAGAGCAAGCAGAGGCACATCATGTGATCGATGCACAAGGAAGGCTTGTCACCCCAGGCTTAGTAGATCCTCATACTCACTTTGTCTTTGGCGGTTCCCGCGAGAACGAGCTGGCACTGAAGCAGCAGGGAGTTCCTTATTTAGAAATTTTAAAGCAGGGCGGGGGAATTCTTTCAACTGTTAGAGAAACCCATAAAGCAACAGAAAAAGAACTCTATGAGAAAGCTTTGTTCCACCTAAACAGAATGATGTCTTATGGAGTAACGACAGTTGAGGGGAAAAGCGGCTACGGATTAAATCGAGAAACCGAATTAAAGCAGCTTAGAGTGATGAAAAGCTTAAATGAGAAAAATCAAATAGACATTGTATCCACATTCTTAGGGGCACACGCAATACCGCCTGAGTATAAAGACAACAAAGCAGCTTTCTTAGAAGAAATGACTGTTATTTTGGATGAAATAAAAGAAGAAGAACTAGCAGAGTTTGTTGATATTTTCTGTGAAACAGGGGTTTTTTCTGTTGAAGAATCAAAACAGTATCTGCAAAAGGCAAAGGAAAAAGGCTTTGATGTCAAAATCCATGCAGATGAAATCGACCCATTAGGCGGTACTGAGCTTGCAGTTGATCTTGGTGCTGCAAGTGGAGATCACTTAGTTGGTGCATCTAAAGAAGGAATTTCTGATCTGGCTGGTTCCAATACAGTGGCGGTGCTCCTGCCAGGTACAACCTTTTATCTAGGGAAAGATTCTTATGCAAGAGCTCGCAAAATGATTGACGAAGGGGCAGCTGTAGCTTTAGCGACAGATTTTAATCCTGGCAGCTCGCCAACTGAAAACCTTCAGCTAATCATGTCTCTTGCTGCTCTTAAGCTGAAGATGACACCAGAGGAAATTTGGCATGCAGTGACAGTCAATGCTGCTTATGCCATAAACAGGGGAGAGACTGCAGGTCAGATTGCTGAAGGCCGCAAAGCAGACATTGTCATCTGGAACGCTCCGAACTATTTGTATATTCCCTATCATTATGGTGTCAATCATGTTCACACAGTGGTGAAAAACGGGAACCCAGTGGTTGAAAGGGGAGGGAAGGGATGAGATGAGCGGACTCCAGCACCTTAAACCCTCAGGAAAAGCTATTTTTAAAGATAGGTATGTAAAAAAAACAAATGAGCTCTTGGGTAATCATGAAGGTGATTTTCACTTAATAGGAGCTCCCCTATCGAAATCCTCTATTAGCCATTCAGGGGCTTCGTTTGCCCCTGCAGCGATTAGAAGAATGCTGGCTTCTTATACAACCTATTCGATTGAGGATGATATAGATTTAAGTAAGGTCCGTATCCAGGATTACGGCGATGTGAATATGCATCCTATAGATGCTGTGGAATCACAGAATCGAATTTATCTATCAGTAAAAGAAGTATTAAGGAAGAGACATTCTGAAAATCTTATTTTATTAGGGGGAGACCATTCTGTTACAGCTCCTAGTGTAAAAGCTTTTCAAGAGCAAAATGGAAAAGTTGGTATTATTCAATTCGATGCTCACCATGATTTGCGAAATTTGGAAGACGGAGGTCCTACAAATGGGACTCCATTTAGAAGTCTATTAGAATCTGGGATTATTGAGGGGAAAAATTTAATTCAAATCGGTATTCGCAATTTTGCAAACGGTAAAGAGTATACAGACTATGCGAAATCTCAAGGAATAACGGTTTATACAATGAAGGATGTCAGAAGCCGCGGCACCAAGGATCTGCTAGTGGATAGCTTGGCTAAATTAGAGAAGGAGGCAGATCATATTTATTTATCTGTCGATATGGATGTTCTAGATCAAGCATTTGCACCAGGCTGCCCTGCCATTGGTCCGGGCGGGATGGATAGTCAAAGCTTGTTAGAAGCAATCGAATATGCCGGCACAAATAAAAAAGTAAAAGGGATAGATATTGTGGAAATTGATCCGACGCTCGATATCAGAGATATGACAAGCCGTTTAGGAGCTTGGGTGCTTCTTTCATATGTAAAAGGAAAGATAAAGGGATCATCCTGAAGCCAGCTCAAATTTAATAAATCCTCATGGTATTTTAGGGTTATGTTATTTTTTACCGAATAATCGAAAAAGTCGAATAAACAAAATATCCAAATCGACCGTAAATGCATTCGGTAGAAAAAGGTTCAAATCGTATTAGATTTGAACCTTTTTCACTATACTTAGGCAGCGATTTTATAAGTTAAAATAAAATTGTAATGAGTCGTTTTCTCCAAAATAGGATAATTAAAGACTATCCCTTCGTATATAATTTATGTAAAAAAAAGAGATGTGTGATTTTTTAACCTTATCTTCTAAAGAAGGCTAAAATTAAACAGGATACACAAAAATACGTAGAAACAAATATTGTGGAGAATGGAGGAGGGGCTAATTGGCTAATATATATTGTCCTATGTGCGGAGAAAAAAACGATTGTATGACAGGTGCTGGAGAACACGGTAACTGCTGGTGTGACAAAGAAGTATTTCCTAATGAAATCTTTAAATTAGTTCCTGAGGAAAGTAGAAGAAAACATTGTGTATGTATTAATTGTTTCACTAAATTTAAGGAAGAGCAGAAGATAAAGTAAATTTCAACTTATTTTAAACTAAAAACGCAGCAAAACGCCGCAAAACGCCGCGTTTTTTTTGTTGCAGAAATATTGGTAAATTTGGCTGTGAAATATCATGTGAAAGCCTATTTTCCACCTCACAAGTGAACCTGTTTAAGCATCTTTAAAAAAAAAACAGGAATCTGTATATCTTAATTGTATATTTGGTTCTTCTTTCCTTCACTATGTTAATTAACCAAATTTTATTATCCCTGACTGTCTTCGTCACTTTTGTATTCTAAAATATCTCCGGGCTGACATTCTAAAGCCTTACAAATTGCCTCTAAAGTGGATAATCGAATCGCTTTTGCCTTTCCATTTTTCAATATAGAAAGATTAGCCATCGTTATTCCAACCCTCTCCGAAAGTTCTGTCACACTCATTTTCCTTTTAGCCAACATCACATCAATATTGATTATTATCGCCATCTTATTCACCTCAGACAATTAAGTCATTTTCTGATTTTATATCGATGGCTTCTTGTAAAAGCCTCTGAAGAACAGCAGCAAAGACTGCAATAACCATTGAAGCAAAAATTATGACCATTCCGATTATTATGATACCTGGGGCATCGTCTGCCTCCGCCACGAGATAGAAAAGTGGCAATCCTAGAACAAACAGGCTGCTGATTGTAATTGCACATTTTTTAATATTGCTTAAAGCCTTTACAGATAATTCTGAGAACGCTTTGTTCTTGTCAATATAGCATAAAAGTTTAAAAGCTTGATACAGAGCAAAGTAAAAAGGTATCGCCGCTGCATACAAATCGATGAAAACAAGATACTTTATATAAGCAAAATCTGGATACAATTCTGCTGCAAACTCCGCTATCTCAGGCACCAAAAAGATGCACAAAGCAAGAACCGGGATTCCAATAAGAATAACAGCTATTTTTAAAAACAATGTTGTTCCACGTTTCATAAGTTTCATAAAAAACACCTCACTTAATGATTGTTAAACCAATTTTAACACAAATTTATCGTTTTACAATAAAATATTATTGCATTTTATTATATTATTATTGTTAAATAAATATTCTTTTAATTTTAGAGAAAAATAAAAAGCATTCCTCATTGAAATGCTCTATTACTTTAATCTTTTTGAAAAAAGTGGTGATAAAGGTAAAAAATACATGATAATATTATTCTGTAACTTAACCAAGGAGGTTACCTTAATATGTCAGAAACATGGAAAGATGTAGATCTTTATTTCAGCACTAAGCTTCAATCGTCTGATCCAGTTATGAATTCAATCCTGAAAGCAAATGCAGAAGCGGGTTTACCGGCTATTGATGTTTCTCCAAACCAAGGGAAGCTCCTTTATTTACTTGCAAAAATCAAAGGAGTAAAAAACATATTAGAAATAGGGACCCTTGGCGGCTATAGCAGTATTTGGCTCGCGCGTGCACTCCCCGATAACGGACATCTTATAACACTTGAATATGATGCAAAGCATGCAAAGACAGCTGAAGAGAACATAAGAAATGCTGGATTAGATAGTAAAATTGAAGTAATGATAGGTCCTGCACTTGAATCATTGCCAACCCTCAAAGAAAAAGGGTTCTCTAATTTTGATTTAATCTTTATTGATGCTGATAAACCTAATAACCCTCACTACCTGAAATGGGCACTAGAACTATCCAGCCCAGGAACTATTATTATTGGAGATAATATGGTAAGGGACGGACACGTAATTGATCATGATAGCGAAGACTTGAGTGTGCAGGGTGCCCGTCAGTTTATTGATTTGTTATCAGAGGAGTCACGCATTGAATCGACAGCAATACAAACTGTTGGTATAAAAGGATATGACGGGTTTGTGCTTGGGGTTGTAAAAGATTAAAGTGGTTTAATAAGTGAAAAAGGAGAATCCCTAATAAATGACTAATTTGGGTTCTCCTTTACTATTTAGGCTTTCTTTAATTTCAGTATTGATGATTTTTTAGTGAGCATTAGTGTTTAATCTCTTTTAAAATAATAGCTTGAGACAGCTTTTTAATCACACAGTCTTTTAAGTCTTCACCTGAAATAATACCAAGTGTAACAGCAGCTTCAATTTTTTCCTTATCTGGCTTTTTAACAACTGCAATGCAATCATTTAGATGAAGTTCTTCAAGCTTTTCAATCGTTTTTGCATCATTGAAACTCTCTGTTTTCCGAATTTGGCGTTGAAGCTTATAGTCTCCAACAAGTAATTCCGCTTTTTCATGCGTCCCAACTGTACGATCAAAGTAATCATTGAACTGTTTTTTCAACAAGTTCATTTCTTCCTCCATCTCTTTAGCCCTCATACTCAATTTGTGATAATAAGTTAGGAGTTCTTCTGTGATTTCATTAAACATTGCATGTCCTCCATTTAATAGATTCACTTCTTTGCATTCTATGGGTGAAAACAACAAGTTATGATTAATCAAAAAAATTGAATTTCTCCATTGACTGTTCCCTAAGGGCAACCTATTAAAATGAAAAGGAAGAGGAGGTTGATCATGCTCACAATTGGAAAGATGGCACGGATCTTTGAAATAGCATCAAAAACTCTGGCATTATGAAAACATCGGATTGTTATGTCTGGAACATATCGGAGCTGAAAACGGTTGCCGGTTTTATTGCACTGAACAAATTACTGTTCTGAAAAATTTACTCATCTTTATTGAAAAAGGATTTTTTCAAACCCCGTACAAAACGGCTTTGACCTTGAACTTTATGACGAACGATTTAAAGGCCCGGGTCACGAAGAATCACATGTAGACCTATATATCCCAATCAAACAATATCATTTTCTATAAACATCCAATTTTAAAAAAGTTCAGTCCCTTTTTAGTATATAATGAAAGCAAAGAAGTAAGAGGAAGGAATGTCCTATGGATTTGTTTACGATTTTATCAGAAGATAAGATTAAAACTGCGATTAAGGACGGGGAATTTAAGAATTTGCCAGGTCTTGGAAAATACTTTGAGTTAGAGGATTTGTCGCACATTCCAGAAGAACTCCGAGTAGGTTACAAAATGATGAAAAACGCAGGGATGATAAATGAGGCAGATAACCTAAAGAAAGAAATCAATACTATCGAAAAGCTAATGGATGCCTGTAATGATGAAGCGGAATCGTCAAGGCTTAAGCAAGAACTCACCGAGAAAAGTTTGAAACTTGACAGGTTATTTAAAAAGCGGAAAGCCCTCAATACTCCCGCCTCCGCTTTTTATAAAGAAAAAATATATAACAAACTGAAATAAGCGTGAGCGAATGCTCATGCTTTTTTTCTTAAGATATGTATAAAAAAACAAAAAACCAAAATATTAAAAAAGAAGATAAAATTGTGAGGTGAGATAAAATGTTTGGCTTTGGAAAAGACCGCAAAAAAGAAAGAAAAGCTCCAGGAGTAAAAGACGCATCTGCAATGAACAATGCCTTGAATGAAGCAGAAAAAGCACTTGAGGGAGATCCTCTGCAAGAAGCAGTTAAAAAGAAACAGAACTAGTTATTATATGTAGAACGAGCCGATGTGCTCGTTTTTTCCATTTTGATTTACTGGATGGAAAAACATAATACAACCTCACCTAACCCCAGTCTCACTTACAAACCAGCTAAACCTTAGAAATTATTAACGTTTTCCTTTAAAATAGGAAGTACCAAATTGCACGAAGTGAGGGATGGTTATGAATGTTGTTTGGTTTAAAAGGGACCTTCGAATTGCCGATCATCAGCCTTTATATGAAGCATGTAAATATGAAGAAGTCTTTCCGCTGTATATTGTTGAACCATCCATTTGGGCTCTTCCTGATTTGTCCATCCGCCATTTTCAATTTGTTGTTGAGAGTTTACTAGAATTAAAGGCTTCGATTGAGGAGCGGGGAGGTAAGTTGTTTCTTTTTATTGGAGAAATGGAAGAAGCCTTAAATGAGATTTATGAAACATTTGGGATGTTTCAGTTATTTACTCATGAGGAAAATGAAACAATGGAAACAAATTTCAGGGATACAAAAGTACGCCAATGGATGAAAGAAAAGGGGCTGCCATATTATGAATATCAACAAATCGGTGTAGTAAGTAAGTGTGAAAACCGATATTTATTTCAAAAAAAGTGGTCTGAGTATATGAACAATGCCATCTTAGAAGCACCAAGCAGAGTGGCTTCCCCATCTATTCTTCCAAATGGCTTTTTTATTGAAGTTAATCGATTGAATAGCTTCCATGTAAAAGGAGAAAGAATTCGCTTTGGTCAGGTAGGCGGTGAATCGAAAGCAATTGAAACGCTGGAATCTTTTTTAGAGGAACGGTCTAAATCCTATCAGCTCCATTTGTCAAAACCAATCCAATCAACAGCCTCTTCAAGCAGGCTCTCACCTTATTTGGCGTGGGGAAACATCTCTCTTAGAACAATTGTGAAAAAAACGGAGTATTTCCTCGGAAATTGTGAAAA
The DNA here is from genome assembly GCF_014773385.1 of Metabacillus arenae. Lineage (GTDB taxonomy): Bacteria > Bacillota > Bacilli > Bacillales > Bacillaceae > Metabacillus_D > Metabacillus_D arenae. The sequence goes on from NZ_JACXAI010000004.1 coordinate 148,428, forward strand.
TTTGATTCACAAGAAACAATTAAAAGCATTTTCCTCAAGGTTAAAGACGAATTGCAGCTTGATTCAAAGAATAGAAGATGAGCAAGAAACAATAATCCCTGCCTTTGATAATGTGAGAACAGACTGGGATGAAAAGCTTTTTCAAGCATGGCTTGAAGGGAGAACAGGAGTCCCGATGGTCGATGCCGTTATGAGATGTTTGCATAAAACCGGGTGGGTAAATTTTACGTCAAGGGCTATCGCTGTGTCCTTTATTTGTAATACATTGCTTATGGATTGGAAAAAACCATCTCACGTATTAGCTTCACTTTTTCTAGATTATGAACCTGGCATTCATTACAATCAGATAAAATTGCAAGCTGGAATATCAGACATAAAAAAGATGAGGATTTATAATCCCGTAAGACTTGGAAAAAATCTTGATCCAACTGGAGAGTTTATTAAACGATATGTCAAGGAGCTCAAAGCTGTACCCGAACAATATATTCATGAACCTTGGTTGTATCCTGGTTTCTTCCAATTAGGGTATCCTGCGCCAATAATCGACATTGACCGCGCAAACCAAAAAGCAAATGAATTATTGAGAAGTATGAAGGGGAATGGTGAAACACAGGATTATAAGCAGTCTAGTCGGAAAAAGAACAATCAAAATCAGGAAACAGAAGAATCAGAGCAGCTTTCTTTTGATCTATGAATTGAAATTGATCAAAAGAAGGCATTTTTTATGACGTACACTTAGACTGAAAAATTCGGTTAAGAACGAGGCCTCACATTGAATAGCTTCCCCATCTAATTAATCCCCTGATATCCCTATGACTCCCCTTTTTACTAGAAACTAAAAAGTTGGCACTCCCAAAAACTGTTTGAATTAGAAAGGAGCTGGGTATTAAATAGCATAGTTTAATTGATTGGAGATGATAGAATGGAACGTTTACTGGATGTTGTCGGTCAGGTTTCCGCATGGTTATGGGGACCGCCGCTTATTATTTTATTAGTGATTACGGGTTTATATTTAACGATTCAATTGAAATTTTTCCAATTTCGTTATCCGATTTATATGTTAAAACAAACATTTGGAAGCGTATTTAAGAAGCCTAAAGGAAAAGGGAATATTACCCCATTGCAGGCTTTAACGTCTGCATTATCTTCAACTGTTGGTGCTGCAAACATAGTCGGAGTACCGGCTGCGATTATGTTTGGAGGACCAGGTGCCGTTTTTTGGATGTGGATTATCGCGATTATCGGGATGGCCATAAAATTCTCCGAGAGTGTATTAGCCGTTAAGTACCGTGAAAAAAATGAAAATGGAGAATACGTTGGCGGGCCGATGTACTATATGACAAAAGGGTTAAATATGAAATGGCTTGGGACTTGGTTTGCCTTTGCTCTCATGATCGAATTGATCCCAAGTATTATGGTGCAAGGCAATGCTGTCTCAGCTGCTGTAACGGAAACATTTAATGTAAGCGGGCTGGTTACTGGCATTATAACAGCTGTTTTAGTTGGTTTAGTTGTATTTGGCGGCATAACTAGAATTGGAAAGGTTACAGAATTAGTTGTACCGTTTATGGCCCTTTTTTATGTAGGAGCAGGCTTAATCATTGTAGTAATCAATTTTAGCGAAATTCCTGAAGTATTTAGTCTGATTTTCTCTTATGCTTTTCAGCCAATGGCAGCAATTGGAGGCTTTGGGGGAGCAGCAATAGCTGAAACAATACGCTGGGGATTTGCAAGAGGATTATACTCAAACGAATCAGGACTCGGGACAGCACCGATTGCCCATGCGGCAGCTACTACAGATCACCCTGTTCGCCAAGGGTTTTGGGCTGTAATGGGAATTGTAATTGATACACTAATTATTTGCAGTGCTACAGCATTTGTCGTATTATCCTCAGGGGTGTGGACGAGAGAAGGAGCTATAGAAGATCCTTCGGCACTAACTGCGGCAGCATTCGCCTCTTATTTCGGGCAAACTGGGAGTGTAATCGTCACAATATCATTAATTTTTTTCGTGGTCTCAACGATTATGGTAGTCATCTTCTACGGAGCTAAGCAAGCAGAATTTCTCTTTGGCAATTCAGCAGGAAATATTATGAAGATTGTTTATTTAGCGGCAATTATATTAGGTTCGATAGGCGGTGCCCGCATAATATGGCAATTCCTTGATTTGACACTTGCGGCCGTATTAATTCCAAATGTAATTGCGGTCTTACTGCTAAGTAAAGAAGTAAAACAATTAAAAGAAGAATTCTTCAACTCGGAGAAATACTATTTAAAAGATATCAAAAAAGAGAAAGAAGCATCTTGATTAGGTGCTTCTTTTTTTTGATAAAAATATTCTCATTTCGATTCAGTAGATCTCTTCCAATAGGGAAATTATGAAAGCGCACAACTTTTTATTGACGTGGTTGTATATACATGATTATAATAAATATAAGATTTGTATATACATGTCCTTGACCTAAGAATGTAAGCGATATAAGCTATGCGTTTATGTTTTTGAAGGGATAGTAGATTATAAAAGTTGAAAACGATTACGGGGGGTTACTTATGAGTTCATATAAAGAGTCTGTTGGTCAAATCATTGATGCAATAGGCGGGGAAGAAAATATTAATGCTGTGACGCACTGTGTGACAAGGCTTCGCTTTGCTTTAAAAGATGAAGGAAAAGTAGATAAAGAAAAATTAGATGAGATTGATCTTGTTAAAGGTTCCTTTTCTACAAATGGTCAATTTCAAGTAGTAATCGGACAAGGGACTGTTAATAAGGTTTATAACGAATTGGTTGCTCAAACAGGAGTTGGGGAAGCTTCCAAAGATGATGTGAAAAAAGCGTCTGAAAGCAACATGAATCCATTGCAAAGAGCCATTAAAACACTTGCCGATATTTTCATTCCGATTTTGCCGGCCATTGTAACAGCAGGTCTTTTACTTGGAATAAATAATATCTTGACTGGCTCAGGCATATTTTTTGAAGATCAATCCTTAATTGAGGTGTATCCCGCGTGGGCCGATATTGCAAATATTATCAACTTAATTGCAAACACTGCTTTCACATTCTTGCCCGCGCTAATCGGCTGGTCAGCTGTTAAACGCTTCGGGGGTAGTCCTTTACTTGGTATTGTTTTAGGACTTATCCTTGTTCATCCAGATTTATTAAATGCTTGGGCTTATGGTGAAGCTAAAGCAGCAGGAGAAGTAGAGACTTGGAATATCTTAGGTTTAACTGTTGAGAAAATCGGCTATCAAGGACAAGTTTTGCCAGTCCTGTTTGCTTCTTACTTGCTTGCTAAAATCGAAGTATTTTTAACAAAGAGAGTGCCTGAAGGAATTCAGCTGCTTGTTGTGGCACCGGTAGCTTTATTGATTACCGGATTTGCTTCTTTTATCGCAATTGGTCCTATTATGTTTGCGGCAGGTAATTTAATTACAGACGGGGTTGTTTCGATTTTTGAAAACTTTGCAGCACTTGGCGGCTTATTATACGGGGGATTATACGGCGCCTTAGTTATTACAGGTATGCATCATACATTTCTTGCGGTTGACTTGCAATTAATCGGAAGCATTGGCGGAACATTTTTATGGCCGATGCTGGCTCTATCCAATATTGCCCAAGGCTCTGCTGCCTTAACAATGGGTCTATTAACAAAAAATGAAAAACAAAAAGGCCTTTCATATACATCAGCAGTCAGTGCTTACCTAGGTGTAACAGAACCTGCAATGTTTGGGGTTAATCTGCGCTATCGCTACCCATTCATTGCAGCGATGATCAGTTCTGGTATTGGCGGACTCTTTATCTCTATGCAGGGGGTTAGAGCAAGTACGATCGGAGTCGGCGGATTACCAGGCTTCCTAGTCATTGACCGCGGCTTCTGGGCATTTATTATCGGTATGGTCATTGCATTTGTTCTGCCTATTATTCTTACGTTCGTATTCTCTAATTTTAAAAAAGAAAAATAAGGTGCTGACTGGGACAAGTTTATTGTCCCAATTAGCATTTTTGCATTTTAATAATATATTTTGGTGGTGTATGGAATGAGTCAACCTTGGTGGAAGAAGTCTGTTGTGTATCAAATTTACCCGAAAAGCTTTAATGATACATCTGGTAATGGTGTAGGAGATTTGCATGGTATTATTGAAAAGCTTGATTATTTAAAAGAATTAGGTGTAGATGTTTTATGGCTAACACCAATTTATCAATCACCTCAGCGTGATAATGGCTATGATATTAGTGATTATTTCTCTATTCATGAAGAGTATGGAACAATGGAAGACTTTGACTTGTTATTAAAAGAAGCTCATAAAAGAGATCTGAAAATCATAATGGATATCGTTGTCAACCATACTTCAACTGAACATGAATGGTTTAAAAAAGCAAGTGAGTCAAAGGAAAGTCAGTATCGTGATTTTTATATTTGGAAAGAACCTAAAAGTGATGGATCTGAACCAACAAACTGGATCTCTAAATTTGGCGGCTCTGCGTGGCAGCTAGATGAAAAAACAGGTCAATATTATCTTCATTTATTTGATGTGACACAAGCTGACTTGAATTGGGAAAATGAAGAATTACGAAAGAATGTCTACGATATGATGCGCTACTGGTTTGATAAAGGTGTTGACGGCTTCCGTCTCGACGTCATTAATTTGATTTCAAAAGACCAGCGATTTCCTGATGATGACGGTAGTAGTGCGCCAGGTGACGGACGTAAATTTTATACTGATGGCCCAAGGGTACATGAGTTTATGCAAGAGTTGAACAGAGAGGTTTTTTCGAAGTATGATGTTATGACGGTTGGGGAGATGTCCTCCACGACAATTGATCATTGTATCAAGTATACAAAACCTGAAAGACATGAATTGAGCATGACCTTTAATTTCCACCATTTAAAGGTGGATTATCCTAATGGAAACAAATGGGCATTAGCTGACTTTGATTTTCAAGCATTAAAGCAAATTCTTTCGAAATGGCAGATAGAAATGCATAAGGGCGGGGGATGGAACGCATTATTCTGGTGCAACCATGATCAGCCTCGCATCGTTTCTCGTTATGGCAATGACCGGGAATACCATAATGAATCTGCAAAAATGCTTGCAACTGCTATTCACATGATGCAAGGAACTCCTTACATTTATCAAGGAGAAGAATTCGGCATGACAAATCCAAAGTTCTCATCAATTAATGAATACCGTGATGTTGAATCGCTTAATATGTTCAATATAATGAAAGAAACGGGGATAAAGGAAGAAGAGATTTTGGATATCTTAAAGTGTAAATCACGCGATAATTCCCGTACGCCTGTCCAATGGAATGATGAAAAACACGCAGGCTTTACGAGTGGAACTCCATGGATCAATGTGGCGGGCAACTATAAAGAAATCAATGCAGAAAATGCACTTAAAAATAATGACTCAGTATTTTACCATTATCAAAAATTAATCCACTTGCGTAAAAAATATGATGTCATTACTTCTGGTGATTATCAGTTAATTTTAGATGATCATCAAGAAATCTTTGCTTATGTTAGAAACACAGAAAAAGAAAAGCTCTTGGTTATAAATAATTTTTATGGGACCGAAACGCTTTTTGAACTGCCTGAGTCTGTTAATATTGACGGATATGACAGAAAGCTTCTCCTATCAAATTATCAGGATTCATCGGCAGAATTTGAAAATGTAAAGCTTCGTCCATATGAGTCCCTCGTTTATCTCCTTGAAAAAAAGTGATAAACTAAGAAAAAACTTAATGGTGATAGTTGATGAAGGTTAACAAATTTAAAGTAATTTTTCAAGAAATAGCAAATCAAATTAAAAGCGGGGATTTGGAGCCAAACAAAACGTTGCCTTCAGAGCATGAGCTGGCCGAGCAATACGGCACTTCCCGGGAAACAATTCGAAAAGCACTTACACTTTTAGCGCAAAATGGCTTTATTCAAAAAATAAAAGGCAAAGGTTCAGTAGTCCTTGATATGAGAAAAATGAGCTTTCCTGTATCTGGTTTGGTCAGCTTTAAAGAACTGGCAAAAAACCTGGGTAAAGCCTCCAAAACACGTGTCCATGAATTTGGACTGATCAAGGCAGATGCTTTTTTAAAGCAGCAATTAAACGCTTCTTCGAAGGATGAAATATGGAAGGTAGTGCGATCAAGAGAAATTGACGGTGAAAAGATCATCTTAGACAAGGATTTTCTCATGAAAAAGTACATTCCGCTGTTAACAAAAGAAGTATGTGAGAACTCGATTTACGAATATATTGAACAAGATTTAGGATTGAAGATCAGCTTTGCCAAAAAGGAAATTGTAGTAGAGGAATGTACAGACGAGGACCGCGGCTATTTGGATATTGACGACTTTCAGCATATAGTCGTCGTGAAAAATTACGTCTATTTAGATGATACAAGTTTATTTCAATACACAGAGTCACGCCATCGATTAGATAAGTTCCGGTTTGTAGACTTTGCAAGAAGAGGGCATTAGAAAAAGGGCGATCCGCAGGTTTTGGATCGCCCTTTTTATAGTTTTTCTAGAAATGGTTAAAGTAAGGAGTTGCTGCCCGATATTTAACACTTCCGTTTAAAATGTTTGACTTCATTAGAAAACTAATTTCCTTTGAATCCCTTTGAAAAAGTAAGGCTTCAGCAATCGGTTCAAGAAAATTGTTTAAAACTTTGTTGAATAAACGAAGCCAAAAGCCATTTCCCCCTACTTTAAAGGAAAAACGGCTTTTATGTTCAATGATGGTTCGACCGTAAACTAGTCATACTACTGGTGCCAAGCTTATACTCACCAAGAAATTTTATATGTTCCATGCTAGTCTGGTTTTGAATTCCAATCATACGGTTCCATACTAAAATGTAATATTACGGAACCTATTTGGAGGAAGACCATTTGCTTTTTTAAAGGAATTTATAAAATGTGTTTCGCTATGAAATCCACAGTTAAATGCAATATTTTTGATCGAATAATCGGTATTATGCAATAAATGTTTGGCGTGATTTAATCGTTGCCGAATCAAGTATTGAATAGGTGTTATATTAGTAGATTTTTTAAAAAGTCTTAGGAAGTAATATGGGCTTAAATTGACATGTGATGAAATGTCCTCCAAAGTAAGGTCATTACTAAAATTGGCTTCAATAAAAGAAATGGCTTTTGTAACAACTGCATTCATTTGTTCTTGCTGTTGGAAGGCAATTTTGTTTAACTCGTAAAGAATCTTGCTAATTATAATAGACTGAAGTTCTTCGTCAATCTGTCTTTTTTCCGCGTTTTCGAGAAGTTGACTCATATGCATTCTTAGGTTGTTTTGAATTGTGGAGAATACACATCCATGTTTTGAAAAAACTTGATCGAAGTAGGTCAGGCTGGCATTTCCCGCAAAGTGAACCCATTTAAACGTGCTATATCCTTCTGAGTAATAGATATGAGGCTTATAGCAGTTAAGAAAAATGAATTCGCCCTTCGTGGCACAATACTCCTTGTTTTCAAACTTTACAACAATTCTTCCGTCTTCTACATATAGGAACAAAAAACTGTTCCAGTTATTGCGATTAATATTGTAATCGCTATTTGTGTAAAAAGTTCCGCTGTAAATTAAATGATATAAGGCCTTGTAGGCAAAGTCGCTAGGTTGATGAAAACGCATTTCTGAATGAGGTAAAATACCTTTTTCGTTCATTTTCATGTAATCACCTCTTATATATACGTATAACCAATGTTTGGAATTTTCTAATCAAAAGAGCAATTATTTTAAATATAACAGCAATAATCACTGATGACAACGCTTTCTTTAATTTATAGTATTAAATTAAACTTTTAATAGGAGGAGTTAAAATGATGGATGTACGAATTGGTTTGGTAGGAGCAGGTTGGATGGGAAAAGCCCATGTCTCCTCATTTCATCAAGCTACAATGGTTTTTGGAAGTCATTACGGAAAGCCGGTCTATGAAATCATTGCAGATGTCAATAAAGAAGTTGTTGAAGAGGCAAAAAATACTCTTGGTTTCAAACGATCAACGACAAATTGGCTCGATGTTGTGACAGATGTCCAGGTGGATGTCGTTGATATTGCAACGCCAAATGCCTTTCATTATGAAGTCGCAAAGGCTGCGTTAGAAAATGGGAAACATGTGTATTGCGAAAAACCCTTAACTCTTACGTTTGAACAATCCTATGAGTTGGCGGAGTTAGCCAAAAAGAAAGGTGTAGTCAATTATGTAGGCTATAACAATGTTGTTAATCCTGCATCAGCTTACATTAAAGGGTTAATCGATTCCGGGAAACTGGGAGAAATCATTCGATTTAACGGTACTTATGATCAAGATAGTTTGCTTAACCCTGATATCCCAATGTCATGGCGCCATATCAACAAATATTCAGGATCAGGTGCGTTAGGGGATCTTGGTTCCCATTTATTAAGTTTGTCACAGTATTTAATGGGAGATATAAAAGCTGTTCAAGCAACATCAAAAACATTCATTAAATCGAGGCCAAAAACAATAGGATCTCTTGAACATGGAACGGTTGAAAATGAAGATGTTTTAATTTCAATCGCTCAGTATGATAGCGGGGCAATTGGAACAATATCTTGCAGTCGGGTTTCTGCTGGAAGAAAGAACTATTTAACTTATGAGATCCAAGGAACAAAAGGAAGTGTGTACTATTCACTTGAAGACATGAATGAGGTTCACGTGTATTTTACTTCAGATAATCCTATTGATAGAGGATTCAGAAGGGTGTTTTTAAACGAAGGGCATGAAGGTTACAGTGCTTTCCAACCTGCTGCTGGAATTGCAATTGGTTATAACGATATGAAGGTGATGGAAGCGCATAAATTGTTGAAAGCTGTTACTCAAAGTGGATCGTACACATGTGATTTTGCCTTTGCTGCAAAAGTAGATGCAACAGTCAAAGCGTTGTTGGAGTCAGCTAAGAATAATTTGTGGGTAAATGTGATGACTGAAGGAGGAGTTAAAGTTGGCTATTAAGATCGGTACTGCCCCTGATTCTTGGGGTGTTTGGTTTCCACAAGATGAAAAGCAAATCAATTGGAAGATATGTCTTGATGAAATGGCACAAGCTGGCTATGAAGGAATCGAATTAGGGCCATGGGGATATTTGCCTAATGATTTTAAGACGTTAAAACATGAATTAGATTCGCGCAATCTACAATTAGTAGCCACGACTTTAGTAGGGGATTTGATGTCAGTTGAAATAACAGAAAGTATGATTGATCAGCTTCATAAAATGGCAGGGTTGCAAGTGCACTTTGCTTCTGCACCATATGTTGTTTTAATTGATGATTGCTATACAGATTTATTTACTGGTGAAATCGTGCGCCCTGTTGAGTTGAACGAACAGCAATGGAAGCAATTTATTGAAAATATAAATCGTATACGTAATGTTGCAAAGGAAGATTATAATCTTGAAGTTGTTTTTCACCCTCATGCACAAAGCCATATAGAGACAGAAGAACAAATAGAACGTTTGCTAAAAGATACAGATATCAATTTATGCCTGGATACTGGCCATCATGCATATTGTGACGGAGATCCAGTTGCTTTTATGAAAAAGCACCATGAGCGCATCCCTTACTTGCATATTAAAAGCTGTGATATGGAAGTGAAAAAGATGATGCAAGCAAATAGCTGGTCATTTGCAGAAGCGGTTAAGAGAGATGTCATGTGTGAACCGGAATTAGGTGTTGTTGATATGAAAGCGTTCTTTAATGTATTGGATGACATTCGGTTTGAAGGTTGGTTGGTTGTTGAGCAGGACATGTACCCAGCTCCTTTTGAAAAACCATTTCCGATCGCAAAGCGGACAAAAGAGTATTTAGATGGGTTGCTAAATCAGAGGGTGCATATGTACAAATAAATACGAAAAACTGCTATAAAAAGAAAGTGGTTGGACATTTAATTAACAAAGACCACCAAAAGGCCATTGCCATTCCTTTTTTGAACTGCCGTTTAGTAGAACAAGTAACGAATGAAATTTATGCGGTGTATTTTACAGTCTTTGAAGGCTGAGATGTATACACCGCATAAATTTGCTATAGGCCCAAAGTACGCAGTAACAAAGAAAATAGGAAGTTGTTTAATTAAATGATCTAGTAAGGGAGATGTATAATTTGAAAGCGTATTCAAGTAAAAGAGAAAATCATTCCTCAAGAAAATACTTGATGTTAGTGGTAACCATCGCTACTTTTGGGGGATTATTATTTGGGTATGATACAGGCGTGATAAATGGGGCATTGCCCTATATGTCTCAGCCTGGGCAACTTGACTTAAGCCCGCTAGGTGAAGGGTTTGTTGCGAGCTCTTTATTGTTAGGGGCAGCTTTTGGGGCATTATTTATTGGCAGATTATCAGACTTTCAAGGAAGGCGTAAAACAATCTTACAACTAGCAGTAATTTTTATCATTGCAACAATTGGTTGCAGCTTAGCTCCGAATTTTTTGACAATGATTATAAGCAGATTTATTTTAGGGATAGCAGTCGGAGGAGCTTCCGTTACTGTTCCAACATTTTTAGCAGAAATGGCTCCTGCAGAGAAAAGAGGGAGACTCGTAACCCAGAATGAATTAATGATTGTCACAGGGCAATTTTTAGCTTTCTTGTTTAACGCATTTCTTGGAAATATATTTGGAGACACAAGCCATATTTGGCGTTATATGTTATTTATAGCAGCTATTCCGGCAGTGGTTTTGGGAATTGGCATGTTGTTTATGCCTGAAAGTCCGAGATGGCTTGCGGCAAAAGGAAGAGATCGTGACGCATTGGATGTGTTTAAAAAGGTAAGGGAGCCTAAACAAGCCTCTGCGGAATTAGAAGAAGTAAAAAATACGATCTTACTAGAATCAAAACAAACACAAGCAACATTAAAAGATTTAAATATAAAGTGGATTCGAAATATTGTATTGCTCGGAATTGGAATTGGAGCGATTTCTCAATTAACAGGCGTGAATTCTATTATGTATTATGGAACACAAATTTTACAAAATTCAGGTTTCGCGACAGAAGTAGCTTTAATCGCCAATATTGCAAATGGAGTTATATCTGTATGTGCATGTATAGCTGGCCTTTATCTATTGGGAAAAGTCGGAAGACGGCAAATGTTTATTACCGGTTTAGCAGGAACAACAACTGCATTGGTGCTAATCGGCATATTTTCCATGGTATTTGAGGGTTCCGCTTGGCTTCCATATCTTGTCCTTTCCATGACTGTCATGTTTTTAGCGTTTTACCAAGGATCGATTGGCCCGCTGACGTGGCTGACATTAGCTGAAATTTTTCCAATGCGGTTAAGGGGATTGGGTATGGGAGCAGCAGTTTTTTGTCTCTGGATTATGAACTTTTTTGTCGGTCTCTTCTTTCCGGTTTTAATGAATGGTGTAGGCATTTCTATGACATTTTTCATTTTTGCAGGGTTTGGTATACTGGGTCTTGTGTTCATCTTTAATTATTTGCCGGAAACAAAAGGATTGAGTTTAGAAGAAGTCGAGCAGTACTTTAGAAATGAAACGGATACAATTCGAAAAATAAGTGGATAAATTTCAATACTGTTCTCATAAGGTCGACCTCTGTAAATAAACCTCATCTGACTATAAAGGAGTTATTCCTTTTTATCCAGATGAGGCTTTTATTTTGTAGTAAGGTACTGTATCGTGTACATTACTGAAATGAAAGAACGCATCCTTCTATATGTTGGTATATTATTGATTACTCGGTCATTCCTTCAGGTCTAAGGGGAGCGCTGGAACTCATTTTCCAGCCCTCTGGATCTTTTTGAAAAATGTTATAGTTGCTTACTTCTTTTTCAACCATTGTACCCGTTTCCGGATGAGGAAGTTTCATACTAGTAAGTGTATATACAGCCGCGAAGTGTCCTGACTCATCATGTTGATATTCATCAATGATTGCTTCCTTAATTGTTGTTTCAACCTCTAATGTTTCAAATTCCTTTTTCATATACTCTCTTTCCTGTTCATAATCAAACCCGATTGCATGTTTAGAAAGAGTATTCATATAAGCATCAAGATCCTTATTATTAAATGCCTCTATATGTTGGTTTAATGCGGCTATTACAGCCTGCTCCTCTTCTTGAGGAATATCTGATGATCCTGTGCCCGATTCTACTTCAGCTAAACTTTCAATAAAAGCTAACTGACTCTCTTCCGGAGAAATTTCTTCTGATGCTTCCTCTGCCTCATTGTTTTTTTCATTAGCAGCAGTTTCCTTTGCCGGAATTTCTTCTTCTTTTTCAGCAGTGTTCTCATTACTGCACGCAGATACAGTAAAAAGGGATAAGAGGATAAATAAGGAAAGTTTCATGCGCTTCATTCTCGCGGCACCTCGAATTTAGATAATTAGCTCATTAGGCTCCTTTCATTCTACTGAATAAATCATTGGAAATCAAAGATAATTTTGGGAAATATATAGGGAATTTGATTTAGATTACACGCGATTTGAAAACGTGTATAGGAAATCTTGCATATAGTCCTGAATCCCATATAGGAAGAGGTACTCGTCCATAAAAGTTGGAAACTCGTGAAAAGAAAGCCCGAGCTCGCAGCTCGCTCATAGAGCCTCCGATTTCGCTCAAAGACCCGAGCCAATCGCGCAAAGAAGGAAGGGAATTTGCTCATAACCCCAAACCCCGTTCATAGAAAGAGAAAATTCGTGCATAGGGGGCAGGAACTCGTGCATAGAGTCCGAAATTCATTAAGGAAGTAAAAATTCAATTTTAGGTGATCAAGAAAGGAACGGTACTTTCCTCAAGCAGGGAGTTCCTGCTTTTCATTTTTCACATTTTTTTTTATAGTTAATATGATGATAAAAAGTGTGAAGAGCGGAAGGTGAGAGGGTATGTGGTTAATTTTATTGAGCAGTATACTTCTTCCCTGTCTTTTGTTACTCGCAGTTGCTTTTTTCTTTAGCCAGCTCATCCTATTTCCTCGGAAAGTTGCCTATGAAGAGACTTATAAAAAAAGCATTTTAAGCGGGGAAATTGATCCTAAAGTGTTTGACAGTACGGCAAAGGAAGACCTCTATATTGATTCTTATCACGGCTACAAGCTGCACGGGCTTTTTTTCCCTAAAGAAGGAAGCCGAAAAGCGATTATTGTTGCTCATGGGATTAAGTGGTCTTTAATCGGAAGCTTTAAATATGTGGAAATGTTTCAGAAAAGAGGATTTCATGTCCTTTTGTGTGATCATAGGTTTCATGGTCTCAGCGGAGGCAATCATACTTCCTTTGGATTTTATGAAAAGGATGACCTGCATGCATGGGTTGATTATCTCTATGAAAATATTGGGGAAGACGCAAGTATCGGTCTATTAGGAGAATCCTTGGGAGCAGCTTCGGCACTGCAATATGTTCAGAAGGAATCGCGAGCCTCGTTTTGTATTGCCGATTGCCCTTTCAGCGACTTGACTGAGCTTTTAAAAATCAGATTAGAAAAGGACTTTAAGGTGAAATTTTATCCGCTTGTTTCATTAACAAGCCTAGTTACAAAATGGCGGTTTGGATGGGGCTTTCATGAAACCTCTCCTATAAAGGATATCGAAAAAGTAAAAACACCTGTCATGCTGATCCATGGAAGTGAGGATCATTTTATCCCTTTAAAAATGAGCAAGGATCTCTTTCGAAAAATAAAAGCCTTTAAAAAGCTTTATATTGTTCCAAAAGCTGGACATGCAAGGGCATTTCTGACAGACCCACAAACGTATGAACAAAAAGTAGCCGAGTTTTTCAAAGAAATCGGGTTAGAGAAAGTAGAAGGGAAGATAGGGTGAGAAAGGCCGCTTTATTGGAAATAAAGCGATCATTAGGTAAAATTAGTCCACATTCCCCTTGTTGAAGCATTTTAGATTTTAGATTTTAAATTTTAAATGAACGAGATTGATTTACTTTGTTAAATCAATCTCGGGTCGTTTCCTGGAATGAGTTTAGAACATTTCTAGAAGAGGATTTTTCTATGATATAGCAGAATTTAAAGGGGCTGTCCAATAAGTCGATTTTTCGGCCATTGGAGGCCCCTTTACATGTTTCAGAATGCTGATATATTTAGCATTCTTGATTTTCAATCTTTAATGAATTTGCCCTTTTCATACTGAACCTTTAATTATGAATGATAAAAATAATTTTTACGATACTCTGAAGGGTTCAGGCCGGTCCACTTTTTAAATTGTCTGCTGAAGTGGGAAAGATTTTTATATCCTAAGCGGGTTGCAATCTCACTTAGTGATATATCAGGTTGTTGAATTAATATTTTTGCCTCTTGTAATTTTAACTCGGATAAGTATTTTCTTGGAGACATCCGATATATTTTTTGAAATATTTGCAGACCATAATTAGGACTTATTCCAAGTGAGGCAATGATAGGCTGAATTCTCAGTTCATTATAATCATTGCCATTTAAACTATTTTCTTTAAAGTTCCGTTTTATTGCATCCGCAATTTCCTTAGCGTATTTTGCTGTAGTCATTGATTCATATATAATAGGATCCTTTTTTTGTGAAACAATATCTGCAAATATTTCTAATAATTCAAAAAGGGGAATTTGAGTTTTAAGTTTGTATTTCATTTCATTTATATTTGATTCGTTTATAATATCAATCCATTTTTGAAGAGTTGTATATAATCTTTGATAAAAAGGAGAGTCAGAATTGTAGATTAAATCACAATGTTTCATCATTTCCATTCGTAAAGTAGGCTCGTCTACATCAAAATGTGCACAAAAATAGGTCATTGAGCTTTCACTAATACACTTGTTTGCATGGTGAAACCCTGGAGGAATAAGAATAATGTCCCCGTTCTTTAATAGATAACGTTCATTTTCAATTAAAGTCTCTTGTTCACCGTTCATAACGAGTAATATTTCAAATGCATAATGAAACTCTTTAGGTACGGACCAATTGTTAGAAACAGTTTGAGTATGGGCGCCGAAAAAGCGTATATTCCAATCAATAGCTGGAAGGCGCTTTGCATTAGCAAAAGTAAACTTGTTCTCCATAAACAGACCCCCTTTGATTATGGTAAATATAGCATTGATGAAACAATCGTATTCGTTTGTGGTTTATTTATATAATGTAAACAAATAAGATAGCGCTTTCACAAATAGAAAGATTTAGAGTGATAATAGAACCATTTTAATATGAAAGGTAAGCAGTAACAATCCTTATTTTTGAAACTATATTCAAAATTAATACCATGAAAAAAGGTAAAAAGGAGGTTCTTGGGAATGGAACAACAAAGATTAAATCATAATAAATTTTGTTTGATTTAGATAGTTTGTTTATTAAATAAACATAGATGAGAGAGCTTGATATTGATAGTTTTAACAATAACAAGGGGGGTTTTAAATGATAAAGGTCAAATTTCTTTACATTTCGTTTTTTGTGCTAATTTTTTTAATTGGATGTTCAGCTCCAGAAACTGCAATGAATCCAGAAAGTCAAGGATCTTCAAAAGAGTTGACAGTATGGCATATAGAATCAGGAGCCGCTGCAGAAAAAACCCTCGAGAATGCTGCAAAAAGGTTTGAAGAAAAAAATCCAGGAGTAACTGTGAATGTGGTAAAACAGGAAAATGATCCGTATAAATCGAAATTGGCAGTCGCCATGGGGGGTGGAAATCCGCCAGATGTCTTTCATTCTTGGGGCGGGGGATGGCTGGAGAATTTTGTGAATTCAGGGCAAGTAAAAGAGATTACAAATGACATAGATAAAGAGAATTATTTGGAAGCGGCTATATCAGCAGCTACCTATGATGGGAAGATTTATGGTGCGCCGTTAGCTATGGATGTTGTTCCTGTTTGGTACAACAAAAAAATCTTCGAAGAATACAATCTTAAGGAGCCGAAAACCTACGAGGAATTACTAGAAGTGGTTGAAACATTAAAATCAAATAATATTATCCCTTTTTCTCTTGCTAACCAATCAAAATGGCCAGGGGCATTTTATTTGATGTATTTTGCTGAAAGATATGGAGGTACGGAGCTTTTTAATGAAGCTTATGGGCGGGCAGGAAGAGCCTTTGATGATGAAGCATATATCAAGGCTGGAAGGAAAATTCAAGAACTAGTAAAAGCTGGTGCATTTCCAGAGGGAATGAATGGATTAAATTTTGATACAGGCCAATCTAGACAGCTGTTATATACAGGAAAAGCTGGTATGGAATTAATGGGGAGCTGGATGCTTGGATTGACAAGAAGTGAATTCCCGGAATTTGAAGAGAATCTAGGATTCTTTCTATTCCCTGCCATTTCCGGTGAACAAGGAGCTGAAAATCATATCGTCGGCGGTGTCAGCCCTGTATTTTCAGTAGCAGAAAAGAGTCCGAATGCTGATTTGGCTGCAGAACTTGTCAAAGAATTAACTAGTGTCGAAACAGCACAGCAGCTTGCTAATACAGACGGCGCCATTTCAGCTGTGAATGGAGTGGAATATGAAGATGAATTCATCCAAGAAATAAATGAAGTATTGGAAGGGGCAGAAAATATGCAGACTTATTATGATCAAACACTCCCTCCAGAACTAGCAGAAGTTCATTTAGATACGACTCAAGGATTATTCGGTCTGTCTATAACACCAGAGGAAGCAGCTGCCCAAGTAGAGAAAAAGGCAAAAGAATTACTAGAGTAAGACGAGAAAACTACATTAAGAATTAACTATAGTCTATGCAAGTTTTTGTACATTCATAGATAAGTGATGTTTGAATCGAGGCAATCGGGGACCGGCGGTTGCTTCAATTCCCACATCAAACATCTCAAGAGATAAGAGGTTATTGACTTTGTCTCAATAGCTACAAAATTTGCGGAAACACATAGAGGGGTGAGGTTATTGGAAAAACGTATTGAAAACTCTGTTTTCAGTCCTGCAAACCTTAATACGAAGTTAAAAACCCGTAGAAAAAAAAGGAAAGACTTTCTTATTATTGCGGGTTTTATGGCACCAGCTTTACTAATATATGGGGTTTACGTTATTTATTCCATCATCATGACTTTTTATTATAGCCTTTTCAATTGGTCGGGAATTGATAATAATTTTGTTTTTATCGGGTTAAACAATTATTTGCAGCTTCTGCAGGACGGTGTATTTTGGACTACCTTAAAAAACAATTCATTCCTGGTGTTGACTTCTTTACTGACCCAATTGCCACTAGGGTTGGTTATGGCTCTGCTTTTGTTCAGTCCGATAAAAGGAATGAGATTTTTTAGATCTGTTTATTTTATGCCGTTTTTAATGTCTACCGTAGCGATTGGTATACTATTTACATTTATTTACGACGGAAGTTATGGAATCGTGAACCAGTTATTTGGGGCGATTGGAATGGACAATTTTCAAAAAGCATGGCTCGGTGATGCATCAACAGCAATCTGGGCAGTCATTGCCACAATATGCTGGCAGTTTGCACCGTTTTACATGATTCTTTTTAGGGCTGCTATAGTGGGAATCCCAGAAGATTTATATGAAGCAGCAGAGATCGATGGGGCGAATAAATGGCATCGTTTTGCCAAAATCACGTTGCCGTTATTAATGCCAACGATTGTAACTTCCTCGATATTATCTATTATCGGATCGTTAAAGTATTTTGATTTGATTTATGTAATGACTAGCGGAGGGCCAAATAACTCTACTGAATTAATGGCTACCTATATGTACGAACAAACGTTTACGAACTTTAATATGGGTTATGGAAGCAGTGTTTCCTTTTCGATGTTTATTCTCGCATTACTCGTTACCTTGGTGATTATTTCGTTAGATAACAAAAGGAAAGGGGCGTCATAAACCATGTTAATAAATCGAATAAAACAAATTCCTTTGTATGTGCTGGCAATTATTATTTTAATTTTTACCGGTCTCCCCTTTTTAATCATGATAAATTCATCATTTAAAAGCCAGTTAGAGTTTATGACATCGCCTTGGTCACTGCCCGATGCATTTACATTATCAAACTATTCATCAGTCATGTCATCCGATTTTTTCAATTATTTCTTCAACAGCTTAATTGTATCCGCAATATCTGTAGTCCTTGTCATTGTCCTTTCAGCAATGGCCAGTTATCCATTAGCGAGAATGAAGTTTAAACTGAATCGGCCATTATTTATGTTATTCCTTGTGGGAATGATGATTCCCATTCATACAACCTTAATCCCTATTTATCTTCTAACAATCAAAATAGGATTATACGATACGATTTGGGGATTAATAGGTCCTTACGTCGCGTTTGCTTTACCGATATCAGTGGTCATTTTTACAATGTTTTTACAAGACATCCCGAAAGAATTGGAGGAATCTGCAAAAATCGATGGCTGCGGGCATTTTAAATTGTTTTGGAAAATTCTATTTCCATTGCTTACACCTGCCGTTTCTACGGTCGCGATCTATAATTTTATTCATATTTGGAATGAATTTGTATTTGCCCTAGTTCTTACAAACTCCTTCGAAAACTACACGCTTCCACTAGGGTTAAGAGAGTTTTACGGAGAGTTCTCTGTAAACGTACCAGGCATAATGGCTGCATTAACGTTATCGAGTTTGCCGTTATTATTAGTGTATTTTGTGGCTCAAGAAAAAATTGTGAAAGGGATCGCAGCAGGATCAGTTAAGGGATAAATATTCAAATGAAAATAATGGGAGGAGATAAAAGTGAAAAAGGCGCTTATTTTTCAAGGAGGCTGGGAAGGACATGAGCCTGCTCAGGTTGCAGAAATACTCGCAGGCATATTAAGAGAAGAATACTTCGATGTAAAAGTTGTTGATACGCTAACTGTATTAGAAGAAGACGATTTAGAGCAATATGATTTGATAGTCCCAAACTGGACTCAGGATACGATAACTCCTGAACAGCTTCAGCCCCTGCTTAATGCTGTTGCGAATGGGAGTGGACTAGCTGGACTCCATGGAGGGATGGGGGATTCTTTTCGAATGGCCACAGATTATCAATTTATGGTAGGCGGCCAATGGGTAGCTCACCCAGGAAATGATGGCATCAAATATGAGGTCCGGATCATTGATCCAGGTCATCCTCTGACGGAGGGAATGAAGGATTTTACAGTAGAGTCAGAACAATATTATATGCATGTTGACCCCGCTGTTAAGGTTCATGCGACAACCCGATTTCCAATTGCAGATGGTCCGTATAGTGTCAATGGGAAAGTAGATATGCCAGTTGTTTGGTCAAAAAGGTGGGGAGAGGGGAAAGTGTATTACTGTGCTTTGGGACACGTAGCACAAATCGTTCGAATGCCAGAAGTCATTACCCTCATGCGAAAGGGAATGAGTTGGGCTGCCAGGTAGATTATAAACAGAATTGGGGTGGGAACAAGTGATGGAAAAAATAAGAGCAGGTATTGTTGGCTGCGGAAATATTAGTGAGATTTATTTTGAAAATGCGAAGAAATTCGATGTATTGGATATCGTTGCTTGCTCTGATTTAAATAGTAATAGAGCAATCGAGAAATCAAATAGGCATGGTATCCCAAAAGCATGTTCAACAGAAGAGTTGATCACTGATCCAGACATTGATTTAATTATTAACCTGACCATTCCAGCAGTTCATGCGGAAGTTGCAAGACAAGCACTTGAAGCTGGAAAGCATATTTACGGAGAAAAGCCTCTTGCAGTCAAAACGGAAGAGGGGATGGAAATCCTCCGCTTGGCTAAAGAAAAAGGGTTGTTAGTGGGAAATGCTCCAGATACATTTTTAGGAGCTGGAATGCAATTATCGAGAAAGTTAATTGATGAAGGATGGATTGGCAAGCCTGTTTCCGCAACCGCCTTCATGATGAATCATGGACATGAAAACTGGCATCCTGATCCTGAGTTTTACTATCAAGAGGGCGGCGGTCCTATGTTTGATATGGGACCATATTATCTTACAGCGTTAATCTCTTTAATTGGCCCGGTTAAAAGGGTCACAGGATCCACATCAATGAGCTTTTTAGAACGAATGATTACAAGTGAGCCAAAATATGGAGAGAAAATAATGGTCAAAACACCAACCCAAATCAATGGAGTTCTCGATTTCGAGAATGGAGCAGTAGCTTCGATTATTACAAGTTTTGATACTTGGCATCATCAGCTCCCCTATATCGAAATATACGGGACAGAAGGGAGTATTGCAGCTCCTGATCCAAATACATTTGGAGGTCCAGTTTATATCCGCAGAAAAGATCAACAAAGCTGGTCGGAAATCCCTCTTACACATGGGTTTGCAGAAAATAGCAGAGGACTTGGGGTTGCGGAAATGGCTCATGCAATCCTTCATAATCAAACACCAAGAGCAAACGGTGACCTTTCATTTCATGTTTTAGAAATTATGCATGGTTTCCATGAGTCTTCAGAGAAGGGACAGCATTACCAGCTGACGAGTACTTGCAGCCAGCCAAGGCCAATGCCGGTGGGTATTTCTTATCATAATTTTAGTGAAACAATGGACTCTTTTTTCAAATTATAAATGAAAATAAACGAAAGGGCTGTGAATAATGATGGGCATAAACCAAAAAGAAGTAAGAATTGGAATGAGTTAATCATTCTGAAGCCCTGAAGTCCGCTTATAAGTGATGCTGTTTTAAAAGCGCTTTGGATTTTGGTGTAAATTCAAAGCGTTTTTTATCTCAGAGATTTTAGTAAATTAATAATATCTAAATAATTGAATATTTGAATAAACAACTGAGTGGCGGGGTTATCAACTTCAATTTATTATCTCTAATGATTTGTTTAAGCATTCCAAATAAATTTATTTAATATCTTCTTGAATCTTATATAAAAATGAGCTACTATCTAAGTTAGTAATCAATCAATAACAAATTTGAAGAAGGTGACATATAATGACTCAGAGAAAGGAAAACCGAAAGGAAGAAATCCTTGAAGCTGGTTTAGGGGTATTTGCAGAAAAAGGGTATTATAATACCACTACTGCATTAATTGCAGAAAAAGCTGGGATTTCTCAGCCCTATATATTTAGATTTTTTAAAACGAAGGAAGAGTTGTTTGTAGCCGTATTAAATAGAGCTTTCGAAAGGATTCTCCAAACATTTAAAAATGTGGAATCGAGCTCCGATCAAATCGTTACCAAAATGATCGAGGCATATGAAGAGTTGTCTGTATCACATCCTAATGAAATTGCCTTGCAAGTAATAGGACTTTCAGTTACAGAAGAAGCAATAAGAGATTGTACAAAAATGGGTTTGTCTCGAATTAGAAGCTGCACTTTGGAAAAGTTGCAATCGGCGAATATTCCCAATGCAGAGAGGGAGGTAACAACTTTCTTAGCTAGAGGGATACTTTGTAATATTTCCTATTATTTGAATTTACCAGAGCTTATTAATGACTAACATAAATGACCTATTAGTTTAGGTTTTTTATTTCAGTGTTTGTTATTGATTGATTAATTACTAAATCAAAGGAGAGTTATACAATGGAAAAAGCAATTGTTTTAGGAGCAACAGGCGGAACAGGTCAAGCAATTGTTTCAGAATTGCTATCCAGGAATATACAGGTTATTGCTTTCGGACGTTCCGAAAATAAATTAAAAGAATTAATGAAAGAGTATAATTCTACACCGCTATTAACATATAAGCTGGGCGATATCTTCGATTACAAGACCATCGTAGAGGCAGTAAAAGATGCAGATGTCATATTTCAATGTGCGAATGTCCAATATCATGAAATGGCAGAGAAACTCCTTTTACTTGGAGAAAGTGTAATGAAAGCAGCAGATATTTTAGGAAAGAAAATAGTTATAGTAGATGGAATATATGTTTACGGTCAACAAGTAGCCAAGGGAGATGAAAGTCATCCAAAACAACCTCATACAAAAAAAGGGAAGATTCGGGTAGAATTTGAAAATTTAATATTTGATAAGAAATGGAAGAATGCAAAAGCATTAATTGTTAGGTTACCGGACTATTATGGTATAACTTCGCAGAACTCTTATTTACAACCTACATTGACTGGACTGGCAGCAAATAAAATTTCTGTTTTTATTGGTAATCTAAAAACACCACGAGAATATGTCTATCTACCAGATGCCGCTAAGATGATTGTGGAAATAGCAAACAAAGACGACTCTTATGGGGAAAATTGGAATATACCTGGGGTTGGATTGATTTCTGGAAAAGAAATAATAAAAATTGCCCGTGAAATTACTGGAAATAGAAAATTAGTCATTCCATTAAACAAAAATGCAATACGTTTAAGTGGATTGTTTGATCCAGTTATGAAGGAAATAGTAGAAATAATGTACCTTACAGAGAAAGGATTTATTCTAAGCGGAGAAAAATATGAAAATAGAATAGGTGAAATTGTAGCTACACCTTATAAAGACGGACTAAAAGAAACATTAAATTTCTTAATGGAAAATATAAAATAAATCAGAAGCAGTTCCATTAAAGAAGGTGAAATCCCAACTAAAACTATGAGCTGATAATAATGATTTACTTAATATTGATTATTAGTTATTGATTGATTACTAACAAATGTATTCCCTACTTAATCATAATTCGATTCTTTTTTACTATTTATTTAAACTGAGTGTTTTAACAAAGGAATTTATTTGGATCACTCACTTTTTTTCAGCATGTTAATAAACTAACTTTTACCTTTTGTACTTAACAAACGGTTTATACGTCAAGAATATAGGGAAAATAATAAAGATTATAGTGTTTTGGAGGGAGAAAGGTATGTACGATGTCATTGGAGTAGGGATTGGTCCGTTTAATTTAAGCTTAGCTGCGTTGTTAGATGATATCCCGGAGATAGAGGCTCTCTTTTTTGATAAAACCTCAGAGTTTGTATGGCACCCCGGGATGCTGATTGGCGGAACCGACCTTCAGGTGCCGTTTATAGCAGATTTAGTTACGTTTGCTAATCCGCAAAGTAAATATACGTTTTTAAATTATTTGCACCATCATAATCGTCTTTATCAGTTTTTCTTCTTTAATCGATTTGATATTCCCCGGAGGGAGTACAATGATTATGCTGCATGGGTGGCTTCAATGCTTAAAAGCTGTCATTTTGGACATGAGGTTATTGATGTGAAAGAAGCTGAGAATTCACATTATGTTGTGACAGTCAGCGATCATGAAGGGAATCAGAAAGAATATAAAGCCAAGCATGTTGTTATTGGGACTGGAAATATTCCACTCGTTCCCATTGAATTAGTGCAAACGAATCGTGATGATGTTTTTCATTCCAGCGAATATTTGTACAAGAAAGAAGGGGTTAAAGAGGCAAAGTCTATTACTGTGATTGGGTCAGGACAAAGCGCAGCGGAAATCTTTCTGGATCTTCTTCAAGTTCAGAAGGATTATCATTACGAAATTACATGGTTTACTAGGTCTGCTGAATTTCTTCAGTTAGAATCTGCTAAGCTTGGTCAAGAAGTTTTTTCTCCTGACTATGTGGAGTACTTTCACAAGCTTCCTTTTAAGGAAAGGATGGACGCCCTTCCTCAGTTAGGGCAGCTTCGAAAAGGAATTGATCCGAATACGCTAAAATCCATTTATGATCAGCTTTATCATCGCTCAGTATCAGTGGAAGAGCAGCCTGTTTACATACAACCGTTAACAGAAGTATCAAGGATTGAAAAAGCGGAAGACGAATACAAGCTTTCTTGTGAACAATGGCAGGCTAAAAAGGATTTCGATCACTATTCAGAGAAGGTCATACTGGCTACAGGTTATAAACCAAATATCCCAAGCTGGCTTACCCAATATAAAGACAAGCTTGTGTGGGAAGATGAAAAAAGGTTCAAAGTAGACAATGACTACAAGCTTGTATTTAAAGATGATCAAGTCCACAATCTCTATACGTTAACCAATATCGAGCATTCCCACGGGGCAGGCGCAACTAATCTCGGATTATCTGTTTACCGGAATACTAAAATTATTAACTCTATATTAGGGAAACAGCATTTTAAAGAGATGAAAAACACAGTCTTCCAGCAATTTTCGCCATAAATCAAGTTTTAATTCAGGCTCATCAGGGTAGAGGCATTATAGAAGCATAATAGGAGGTTGTTAATTATGAGTAAAAAAATTGCTGTCGTGATGACTGACCAGTTTGAAGATTCTGAATATACGGAGCCGGCCAAGGCGTATAAGGAAGCTGGACATCAAGTAACTGTGATTGAAAAGGAAAAAGGGAATTCAGTGAAAGGCAAACAAGGCGAAGCTTCTGTAAGTGTAGATGCTGCAATTGATGAGGTGAAACCGGAGGATTTTGATGCATTATTTATTCCTGGCGGCTTTTCGCCAGATATATTAAGGGCAGATGATAAGTTTGTCAAGTTTGCTAAAAAATTTGTGGATGACAAAAAACCAGTATTTGCAATATGTCACGGACCTCAATTATTAATCACTGCAGAAGCATTAAACGGCAGGGATGCTACCGGATATGTTTCCATCCATGTTGATTTAAAAAATGCGGGTGCAACGCTTCACGACAAAGAAGTAGTCGTTTGCGGCAATCAATTAGTGACAAGCCGTACCCCTGATGATCTGCCAGCGTTTATAAAAGAATCTCTCGCATTACTATAAAGCAGCGGATTTTTCTATCAATGAAAAAAAGCAGCCCAATCACTTTAGGGCTGCTTTTTGCTATCATCAGGAATAGGATCAATCCTTACCGCATCCTCTGTGTTAACCCCTGATTTTAAAGCGTAAATAATAAAAACGATCGCAAAGATAAGAAAAAGTGACAAAACAAAAGTTACAAGCCACCAGCCTAGTATCATCATAAAAAATCCCCCTTTCCATACACATATATGCATGAAAAAAGGGGGACAGAATACTCTTATTTTCGCAGGTTGCCTAATTCTTCTACAATGGCTTGCATTTCACTTGGACTAAACGTATTTTTTTTCTTAACAAGCTCGTAAATATCTTTAAGCTCTTCATACATTTCTTCATTAAAGTGGGAAGGCTTAATGGCTCCGATATTTATGACATTTAACTTTTGCTTAATTTCTTCAATCATATACTCGACGTTTTCTTTAGACTTTTCTGATAAATTATTCACCATACCCATCCTCTCAGGCTCGATTGATTCCACTACCTCTTTATTTCATTATTGTAACACGTTTTAACAAAATGATAAGAGTACGTTTTATTTATGACCTTCGTGCTAAAATAAGGTAAACAGTTGAAAAAAACAACTCCGCCATCTAAGATTTTAATAAATATAAATATTGGAGGATTTCAAAATGATTAAAGTCCTTTTTGTATGTCTCGGCAATATTTGCCGATCTCCAATGGCCGAAGCAGTTATGAAAGATTTAATTGAAAAGGAAAATCTTGAATCAAAAATAATCGTCGACTCTGCCGGCACAGGGAATTGGCATATTGGAAACCCGCCCCATGAAGGAACAAGGGATATTTTAACAAAGAATCAAATTAAGTTTGAAGGATTAACAGCAAGACAAGTCATAAAGGAAGATTTACCGTCCTTTAACTACATTATTGGAATGGACACCGAAAATGTTGGAAATTTACGACGCTTAGCTGGGAACGAAAAGACGGGTTACATTGGGAGGCTGCTTGATTATATCGAGGATTCTGATCAGGTTGATGTTCCGGACCCTTATTTTACCGGGAATTTTGATGAAGTATATGAGATGGTAACAAGGGGATGCAAAAATCTGCTGGAATATATAAAAAAAGAGAACAAACTTTAAAGAAAGGGGCAAGCTATATGTCAAATGAGAATAGACTAGTAAAGAATATGGTCATTGGAGCAGCTATAGGAGCACTTGTTTCTCTTTTTCATAAACCAACAAGAGATCAAGTGATTAGACAAGGAAAAGAAATAAGCGAAAAAACAATTGAATTTTGTAAGGACCCTTCTAAATTAACAAATGAGGTCAAGGAAAAAGTGGAAGAGGTACGTAAAACGATTGATGAAGTGAGCGGTGACGTCGCATTTGTAAATGAAAAGTTTCAGGAACTTAGAAAAACAACCCCTCAAGTACTTGAGTTAATCGAGGAAACGAAAGAGAGGTTTTCTAAGAAGGAGTGAGGTGATCTTTGATTGTGGTTACTAAAAGAACTATTCAAACGATTCGCTAATGAAGAAGTTGCTGGGAATTCAGCAGAAATTGCCTACTTCTTCATGCTGTCACTCTTTCCTTTTTTAATTTTTCTGATTTCATTAGTAGGTTATTTACCATTAGCCCCAGCAGACATTTTGAACTTGATCAAGCAATATGCTCCTGCTGATACACAACGAATGATTGTTTCGACTTTACAGGAAATATTGAATAAGCAAAACGACCGTTTGCTTTATTTTGGAATTATCGCAACCTTACTTTCTGGCTCAAATGGCATAAGTGCTATTGTTCGAGCCTTTAATCGAGCATATGAAGTAAAAGAAAGCCGATCATTTTTACTTTCTAGAGCAATTTCCATTTTGTTAACAATCGGGATGATCATCGTTTTCATTACCGCTTTGCTGTTACCAGTGTTCGGAAAAGAGATTGGATTATTTATTTTTACATCCTTTGGCTTTTCAGAATATTTCTTTGATATTTGGAATACAATCCGCTGGTTTTTGAGCGCATTCATCCTTTTTTTTGTATTTACTGCCTTGTACTTTTTTGCTCCAAATAAACATATGAGTCTGCTGGATGCCCTGCCGGGATCTATGTTTACAACCATTGGCTGGATTGGAATCTCATCTGTCTTTTCCTACTATGTCAGCAATTTTGGCAATTATAGTGCAACATATGGTAGCATCGGGGGGATCATTGTCTTAATGATTTGGTTTTACCTCACTGGAATGATTATTATTTTAGGAGGAGAACTTAACGCTATTTTGTATTTGGGAAAATATAGAAACTAATCTTAGAATTTCCTACATAGAGTCCAGATCACTGTGGGAATTTATGAATGAAGGCACAAAAACCATCGTGTCTTACGAAATTGCCGGAGGGATTTCAGAATGACAAAGCATACGAAAAAAGACGGCAGCCATACGAAACAAAATTCAAAAAGCAAACCAAAACATAAAACAAGCGGAAGTGCAAACGGTCAAAACGGCTATCATTAAAAAAAAATCCACCATTGGTGGATTTTTTTATTCTCCTGACATTTCCATGTAGTGGTCATATGTTGAGAAATAGATGTGCTCCACTTCGGCATCTGTCATATAAATTAGTGTGTCCTTCTCAATTTTCCTCATTGTAGAAATAAATTCGATCATATTTTTGCGTTCTTGTCTGCTCATAATTATTTCCCCTCTCATTCATTTGTTATAATACAGTTATTTTTATTTGATATTATTATATAACAGAATAAATAAATTGTTCAACACTTTTTTAAAAATTTTCAGATAAAAAAGACCTGGAACCTCTAACCCATTATCTGTCGTCCTTTCAGATCTAAGAGTTATTAGTATCCGGGCCTTTATAAATCTTTTTTCTCTAATCAGGAGGAATGAGAGTTTCCATGTCTTTTGAAAAATTGATAAGCGCTTCTTTTTTCTCCGAGTAAAGTGATAAAGAATAGCACCAACAACAATGTACTAATTATGAGAAAAAAGCTGATATGATGAAATAGTTGAATGAACATTCCGCCTGCGTATGGGCCAGCTAAGCTCCCAACGCTAAATGCGATTCCACACATTAGATTTCCGGTAGGAAGTAAGCTTGCCGGCATCAGATCTGTCATATAACTGATTCCGAGAGAGAAGGTTGAGCCAACAGCCATCCCAGCTGCGAATAAACAAGTAGAAAGTAGGGCAACAGATTCTTCTAAGAAAGAGGCAGTTAAAAAGCTCGCAAATCCACATACTAAGACAACCATCAAAATGTTTTTTCTGCCCCATTTATCACTTAAAATACCTAAAGGAAGCTGAAAAATAATACCTCCAACTGCAAAAGAAGTTAGCAAGAGAGATACACTTCCTACATCAAGGCCGATACGAAGCCCATAGATTGGAAAGCTCCCGTTTAATGACGATTCTAAAAAGCCGTATCCAAGCGGAGGCAAAAAGGCAACCCATCCATATTTAAGCGCACTTGAAAAACGTTTAAACGTTTGACTAAATGAATTGATCTTAATATGTTGTTCCGGAAAATCATTGTTTAAGGCAAACAGAAAAGCCCATCCTATTAAACACATAGTCGCTGACATAATAAATGGGAAAGCTTCATTTATACTAACCAGTGGCGTCATAAGAGGTCCTGCGGCGAACCCAATTCCGAAGAATAAACCGTATAGTGATATATTTCTGCCTCTTTTGTGTTGTGGTGAAAACGAAGTAATCCAAGTTTGTGTGCCAAAATGAAGGGCGTGATCCCCTATCCCGATGAGAAGCCTTAAAATAAACCAAAACCAAAACGATTTCCACAGAGGAAACAATGCTAATGAAACAAGAACCATAAGTCCCCCAATTATAATAACAGGCTTATAGCCGTATTTTCTTAACGGCTGTTCCATAAAAGGGGATACAAGCAGGATGCCGATATATAAAGCGGTTGCATTTAAACCATTCAGTGAGGATGACAAACCATCATTCTCAAATATAACAGCAATAAGAGGAAGAAGCATGCCCTGAGAGAACCCTGAAATAGCGACAATGCTAATCAAAATAGAAAATCGAAAAGTTGACATATGTACATTCCACTCCTTTTCTTCAAGCCCGATAGGAAATTTTTGAAAGAAGCGGGATCAAACTGCCAGTCACATAAGTTTGAAGATCAATTCTATACTACTCGCTTTTTGAAGATGTAACAAGATCTTTTATTTGAGAGAAAAATTTCCTAAAATAGAAAGTAATGATTGAAGAGGTGAGGAAAATGGAATTTAAGATGAAAGAGGCAGGCTTTAAAACAACATTTGAATATGGAGAATTAGAAATTTCCGGTAATGAAGAGTATGGATTTCGCCCATATCAATTAATGGTCTCATCAATTGCTGTATGCAGTGGCGGTGTACTTCGAAAAATTTTAGAGAAAAAAAGAATGAAAATTGAAGATATTACAATTAAAGTTGATGTGCAGCGTAACGAAGCAGAAGCGAACCGAATTGAAAAAGTCCATATTCATTTTTTGATTAAAGGGGAGGGACTTGAAAAAAACAAAATTGAAAAAGCCATGGAGCTGACACGGAAAAATTGTTCAATGGTGCGCTCTGTTGAAGGAAGTATAAACATTCATGAGACGTTTGAGGTTGTAGAGTAAAAAAGAAAGGATTATACCGAGATTCTCTTGTCAATAGTCAATATAAGTCTAGATCTTATCGACTAAAAGGTAATGGTTATAAATAATTTCGAAGGATTTTTCTGAAATAACTGCGTAGTTTGAAATTTAATTGCATCCGATTTTTTTCTAATTGAAACTAAGTGTGTCATAAAAGCTGGTTCCTTCTTAATTCAGATTAAACCTTGAGGATAAGAAGGGCTTAGCTAATAATTCCTATGCTTTTGGGAACGATTATAATATCCTAAAAAATCAATTCTATTGAAAAAAGGTGATACCTTGGTAAATCGGATTTTTTTTCTAATAACAGTTATTGGTATTCCGTTATCTGTAGCAGGAAATTTATTGCATTGGCCTTCTGTTATTATGTTCGGTGTCTTTTGTTTAACGATTATCGCACTTGCAGGATATATGGGAAGAGCAACAGAGAGCTTGGCAATAGTGGCTGGACCGAGAATAGGGGGCCTGCTTAACGCAACCTTTGGGAACGCAGTCGAATTAATTATCTCTATTTTCGCCTTAAAGGAGGGGCTGGTAGAGGTTGTACTGGCATCATTAACTGGATCTGTACTAGGAAATCTTTTACTTGTAGCAGGGCTGTCTTTTTTTGTTGGGGGATTAAAATTTAAACGGCAGGAATTTAATGTTTTTGATGCGCGTCATAACTCAGGACTTTTAATGTTTTCTATCATTGTGGCGTTTGTAATCCCGGAAGTATTTTCTCAACAGATGAATGATGGAGAGAAATTAACCTTAAGTATCGGAATTTCACTGATTCTCATTCTGCTTTATTTAGCAGCTTTGTTTTTTAAGTTGGTCACCCACAGAGGGGTTTATCAACATAAAGAGGAATCGAATGATGTTCATGAAGAACCTGAATGGTCGGCGAAAAAAGCTCTAATTATTTTACTGCTAGCAACTGCGGCAGTTGCCTATGTTTCAGAGAGTTTAGTGCATACATTTGAAGCTGTTGGCGAACAATTCGGCTGGAGTGAGCTGTTTATCGGGGTAATCATCGTTGCGATCGTTGGGAATGCTGCTGAGCATGCATCTGCGATTATTATGGCCTATAAAAATAAAATGGATATTGCAGTGGAAATTGCAGTCGGCTCGACCTTGCAAATAGCGATGTTTGTAGCACCTGTTCTTGTCTTGATCTCTTTAATGTTTGAAGTGAACATGCCGCTTGTTTTTACATTGCCTGAACTAATAGCGATGGTTTCAGCTGTTTTGGTGACTATCGCAATTTCAAATGATGGTGAGACGAACTGGTTTGAGGGAGCAACCTTGCTTGCCGCCTATGTCATAATGGGGATAGGATTCTACTTATTATAATGCTGAGCCGTTTTTATCTTTTAGAAGGCAACAAAAAAATCAGTAAACACCAAAAAAGGACTCTGTGCACCTGCACAGAGTCATATTAATGTGTAGGACGAAACAAGTAGCATTTTAGGAGCGAATGATTGCAATAGAGCCTTAAAATTAAGGAACTATTTCATTACATCTATTATTGTACATTATTTCCTTAAATTTGTAAATATTCTGATTTTTTTCAAATAGAGCCTTTACGGAAGTATGAATAGGCAACAGAATAAATGGGCTAACAAAATAGTATGGATAATTGAAGAAAAGCTAGAAAAAACTAAGGATAAAGAATATGGAAGGAGTCTTAAATGATGAAAAAAGTTTTTTTCATTTTTATGATCATGCTTTTATCCTTTAGTTTTTCCAGCTCAATTTATGCAGCGGAAAAAAACGCATTAAAAATACCAAGTTCTGTTCTAGATATTTCAAAAGATAATACGTATCCCAATCCTGTTCAAGACTTACCTTACTTACAACCGAGTGATTTTACTAAACAATTATTAGATACTTCGGAAGTGAAAATTGATAATCCTGACCTGATCAGATTAATGAACGAATCTTCTGTTTCTGGAACACCGCTTGCCATTGGATATCGGGCAACAATTTTTTTAGGACAGTGGGCCTTAAACTACGAATCCACGGAAACAGCAACCAATTGGGAATACCAAAAAGTCAATACAAACTATACCGACAATCGCGGCGGCAAATCACCTATGCAAATGCGCTATAATCAAGAGGGACAGAAGAAAATAACAGGCGGTTTAACTGCTAATGTCCCAAATGCAGAAGATGTGAAAAAAATGATGCTTCTTAAAGCAATGAAAAAGACGTCGCTGCCACTTTCATTTGAGACGATAATTGGGGGAGGAACGAAAAAAGAACAAGTGTATAATATTCCTCCAAAACGAATGGGCTATTTATATGCCTACTCACCAGCCGTGAATGAAAAAGGTAAAGTGACCTATGGTGAAGTCTATATTGTCTTGAGAGGCAACAAACAGAAAGTAGTCGTAAAAAACGTAACCTCTCAAGGAATCGGAGCGTGGATTCCTGTTCAGGATCATGTGTCATTTGGATTTGTAGTCTCAGAAATACCTAGATAGCAGAACATTTTTAATCCAAATGAAAAAAGCGGGCAGCTACTGTTGCTCGCTTTCTTTTTCTTGATTGACGAGATGGATACGGTCTTCTGTTAGTTGGATGTTATTCTTATATAGTATCTCTGCAATGATTTTTCTAGCTTTTCGACCTGCAACCCAATAATCATCATCATTTACTAAGCCTGTAATCGTATACTCTATCCCTCGATTCAATGCATTTAAAGAAGTGATTCCGTATACCTGAAAGGGTTCGATCGGTTTTTGATAAAAATCCATTTTTAAATAAACGGCTAGCTCAGCATTTAGTTTTAAACAAGCTTTCTCAAGTGTTTCAAAAATAGTATCAGGGTTCTCACGGTAGCTTACCACAATTTTTTCGATGACTCTCATTTGCTCAATATTATAATTGTGAATTTGCTTAACTTCCCCATTGCTAATGGTAAGAAGCTTTCCGCTCCATTCACGGATTTTTAAGGACCGTAATCCAAGTTCTTCAACCGTTCCGTGAAACAAATTGTTAATTGTAACAAAATCCCCTTGATGAACCTGGCGTTCATAGATGAGAAACATGCCTGCCAAAATGTCTCTGATTAAGCTTTGGGCGCCAAAGCCAATCACGATCCCGGCAATTCCTGCTCCTGCAAGAATTCTGCCGAAATCTTCTACAAATATGGATATAACATAAAGGATAAACCCGATTGAAGCTACATATTTGGTTAAGGAACGAATGATGCTTGCGATCGTTTTTTCTTTTCGTTCCTCTATAAAGTCTGTTCGCTCAAAAAAATGATCAATTAGTTTATTGATGAGGATAACACTAATCCAAAGAAATAGAGCTACAACAGCTATTTTAACGGCTTCTATACCTAGAACTTCTCTTATTTGCTCCATCACTTATCTAGACCCTCGCTTGTTGTGTCCTAAAGTTTACATCTTTATAGTAACTATTTTTCACGAGAATGTTTGGTCCTAGACAAGAAGCTTTTGGACAATGGCAATTTAACTCGCCGGCAAGTTCAGAATTCATCCATTTGTTGTAAGCTGATTGCAAGGTATGTGTCTGAATATTTCCAAGTGCAGGGGTGTCTCCGAAGTCTGTCACGATAATGTCTCCATTAAAAATATTAACATTTAACCTGGAGCGCCCGTCTGGATCATTTCGGACTGTGACATTTTTAGCCCTTCTTAGTCTAGCGATCAAATCGATATCTTCCTCATTTTTGCTGCATGCATAAAACGGGAGAGTACCGAAGAGCATCCATACATTTTCATCTCGAATATCTAGCAGATGGTGTACGGCCCCGCGAATTTCATCTAAAGTTAATGTTTCTAAGGTACTTGCAAAATCGCTTGGGTACATTGGGTGAATTTCATGACGCTGACAATTCATTTCGTGGACAATTTGTCGATGAATTCTTTCCATATAAGGGAGGGTGCTTTTATTCAGCATTGTTTCTGCTGACACCATAACCCCTGCATTTACAAGAGCGCGGCTGTTTTCGATCATGCGCTCAAAATATTTTGCACGCTGCTTGTAGGTTGGTTTGCGCTCCATCATCGCAAAGCCGACTTTGGCAAAATCATCTATCGTTCCCCAATTATGAGAAATATGTAAGACATCAAGAAAAGGGATAATTTTTTCGTATCGGTCTAAATCAAGAGTCAAATTAGAATTGATTTGAGTACGTACTCCACGGTCATGGGCATACTTTAACAGAGGCACAACATACTCATTCACTGATTTGAGCGAAAGCATCGGTTCTCCTCCTGTAATACTAATCGAACGGAGTGTCCCCACTTCATCAAGCCTCTTAAGTAATAGCGAAAGCGGCAAAGCTTTAGGGTCTTTTGGCTGAAGGGTATAGCCTACTGCGCAATGCTCGCAGCGCATATTGCAAAGTGTTGTCGTCGTAAATTCGACATTGGTTAAAGTCAGTTCTCCATATTGCTCTATATCCATATAAGCTTCCCATGGATCATAAGAAGGCGTAATTGGTGTTTTTTCTGCTTTTAACATAAAATGAACTCCTTTATATTCATCGGGTACTTTTTGCAGCCCATGATATTTTAGTATTACAGAAGATCCTTGTAAAGGTAAAGGAATAAAGTCGGAATTTGTCAAATAATAAACAATACGCTACGATGAGAGCGGTGAAAGGAGAGAGCGTTATGGGAAATGCTACCCGAGATAAAGACTCACAACTAAATTATTTAAAAAATCGCTTAAATATGTTTCTTGAAGTAATCGACTCAATGGACCCGGAATCTACGGATGTAGAAGATATCGATCGTTTAATTGACATGCTCGACGACCTCGAAGGGAAATACGAAACATTTAAAAAGGACTGGGAGAAGTAATTGTTCATTGGTGCCAGGCACCTTTTTTTAAAAAAGGTGCCTGGCACCCTGCAAACACTTTCAAAAATAAACTTGAACGAGTATAATAAAAATTGTGAAAAATGACTCGAATTATTTGATTCAGGGGGAGAAACGGGATGGAGAAGTTCTATGAGAGTATGTACAAATTAGTAGTAGAAACATCGACTAATTTACCAAAGGATGTGCGTAGAGCCATCGCACACGCTAAATTGCAGGAAAGTGCAGGGACCCGTGCGGCAATGTCCTTAGCAACCATTACAAATAACATTAAAATGGCCGATGATAAGGTTTCACCTATTTGTCAGGACACAGGCTTACCAACCTTCAAAATTAAAGTTCCTGTTGGGGCAAACCAGCTAGTTATGAAAGATGCGATTAAAAAGGCGATCGCCAA
Source organism: Metabacillus arenae (assembly GCF_014773385.1). Taxonomy (GTDB): domain Bacteria; phylum Bacillota; class Bacilli; order Bacillales; family Bacillaceae; genus Metabacillus_D; species Metabacillus_D arenae. Next base: position 182,865 of record NZ_JACXAI010000004.1, read on the forward strand.
AGCAACTGAAGATGGAAAGCTGCGTCCAAACTCTGTGGATTCAATTGATGGAAGCAATACAGGTGATAATCTTGGTGAAGGAACACCGGTCATTAAATTTGAACAATGGGAAAAGGACTATATAGATGCCCGTTTAATTTTAAAAGGCGGCGGGTGTGAAAATAAAAATATCCAATATAGCCTCCCATGTGAATTAGACGGACTTGGCCGCGCTGGCCGTGATCTTGATGGAATTCGCAAATGTATCATGCATTCTGTTTACCAAGCGCAAGGACAAGGCTGCAGTGCGGGCTTCATTGGGGTTGGTATAGGCGGCGACCGTACGTCAGGATATGAGCTTGCAAAGGAACAGCTTTTTAGATCAGTTGATGATGTGAATCCGAATGAAGAACTGCATAAGCTTGAAGAATATGTTCTTGAAAATGCTAACAAATTAGGGATCGGTACAATGGGCTTCGGCGGAGAAACCACTTTATTAGGCTGTAAAGTAGGTGCAATTAACCGGATTCCAGCAAGCTTCTTTGTATCAGTTGCTTATAACTGCTGGGCATACCGTCGTCTCGGTGTAAAACTAGATCCGCAAACTGGGGATATTTTAGATTGGCATTATCAAGAAGGTGAAGAGGTTCAATTCGCTGACGAAGTAGCAGCGACTTCAGAATCTAATCAACCCGAAGCACAAACAGTTGAATTAACAGCCCCAATTACAGAAGAACAAATTCGAGAGCTCAAAGTAGGGGATGTTGTTAAAATCAGCGGACGCATGTATACAGGCCGTGATGCGATTCATAAATATTTATCTGACCACGATGCACCTGTCGATCTGAACGGACAAGTTATTTATCACTGCGGCCCGGTCATGCTGAAAGATGAAGAAGGAAATTGGCACGTAAAAGCAGCAGGCCCAACAACTAGTATCCGTGAAGAGCCTTACCAAGGCGATATTATGAAAAAATTCGGGATCCGCGCAGTTATCGGTAAAGGCGGAATGGGTCCAAAAACGTTAAAAGCCCTAGAAGAACATGGCGGTGTCTATTTGAATGCAATTGGCGGAGCTGCTCAATATTATGCTGAGTGTGTAAAAGCAGTCGATGGGGTTGACTTAATGGAATTCGGTATTCCAGAAGCAATGTGGCATCTTGAAGTAAAAGACTTCACCGCAGTCGTCACAATGGACTCACACGGCAACAGCTTACACCAGGACGTCGACCAATCCTCACTAGAAAAATTACAGCAATTTAAAGAACCAGTATTTAAATAAGCATTAAAAAGCAGTCTGAGAGTGCAATTCTTGGATTGCTTTTTTCATTTAAAAAATGGATAGGAGTGCTCATACTTTTATCATTATTTGGTGCATTATTTCGTTGAGGAAGCAATTAATTTTTTAACGTGAAATGTTCAATAAAAGTCCAAACAAATCGCTTCCCAACTCTTTAGATTTCCTATTAATGCTTAAAAAATGGAAATCGTTTGTTTCGAGTATGTTAAACGTCTCCTGATGAAAACTATCATAAACATAGTTTGAAGAAAAGGAGTCAGAACATGAAAAAGAATTGGCTATTTTTTATTGCATTTATGATAAGTATGACATTCATTTCCCCATCTGCCGAAGCTGCTCACTCTAACCGGCCGATTCACTGGGGCTTTAAGAGAAGCACAAACCATAAACCCGCGGAAGCAGGCGGGCAGCTTGATAAATTACTGGAAAAGTACGATGCTTTCTATCTAGGCGAAACATCTAAAAAAGTGATCTATTTAACCTTTGATAACGGATATGAAAAAGGATATACTCCACAAGTGCTTGACGTTTTAAAAAAACAGAAGGTACCGGCCACCTTCTTTGTGACTGGCCACTATTTAAATAGTCAGCCGCAATTAGTGCAGCGAATGGTGAAAGAGGGACACATCGTCGGAAACCATTCTTGGCATCATCCAGACATGACGAAAATAAATGAGGAAAGATTTAAAAGGGAGCTCGATTCTGTTCGTGATAAAGTAAACGAGCTCACAGGTCAAGAAGGAATCAATTATTTAAGACCGCCGCGGGGAATATTTAGTGAACGGGTGCTGGCTCTATCACGTGAATTGGGATATCAGCCTGTGTTTTGGTCTTTGGCATTTGTTGACTGGAAAACAGACAGTCAGCGTGGCTGGAAGTATGCATACGACAACATTATGCAGCAAATACATCCAGGCTGTATTTTACTCCTTCATACCGTTTCCAAAGATAATGCAGAAGCACTCGACAGAGCAATTACAGATTTGAAAAAAGAAGGATACACATTTAAAAGCCTTAACGACCTAATGTTTGAGCGTGAGATAGACGAACAATTTTAAGTTACCAGGTACTCATGGTACCTGGTAACTTTAGGCAGCCTCGTGATATAATACACTCACATTAGGTGAAGGGAACGGTTCATGATGTGGGAAGAGAAATTAGTTATCGATCCGCCTTATGATTTTGTACGTGTTCTGGAAAGATTGTCAATTGATCCTCTTAAAGCAGTTAATATAGCTGAAGGCACAGTTAAAGTGCCTTTATATGATAAAAAAAAGCAGCCATTTGCTGTAACTGTACATAGTATTGGTACAAAGCTTTATCCGCAATTTATTATTAAAGGGGAAAAAGAAAAGCAAAAAGAGATTGCGATTCATGAAGTGAAACGGATTTTTCAATGGGACATAAATTTGAATGATGTTCGCGCCCACTTTTCAAAATCAAATTTAGCCCAAATTTTTCTCGAACATGAAGGAACACCTCTCGTATTAGATTTTCACCTCTATCATTGTTTAATCAAGTGCATTATCCATCAGCAATTAAACCTGGCTTTTGCTCATAAGTTAACTGAGAGGTTTGTTCATCAGTTTGGACAAAAAATGGATGGTGTATGGTTTGACCCAACACCTGAAGAGGTTGCTTCTCTTACCTATTCTGACTTAAGAGAATTACAATTCAGCGGCCGAAAAGCGGAGTATCTAATTGATATTTCAAAATTAATTGCAGAAGGTTCTTTGGACTTGGAAGCCTTAAAACATATGACAGATGAGGAAATCTTTAAAAAACTGCTTCCGATTCGAGGAATTGGACCGTGGACAGTTCAAAATATCCTCTTATTTGGATTAGGGAGGCCAAACCTGTTTCCGAAAGCAGATATTGGCATTCAGAATGCAATGAAAAAACATTTCGGTCTTGAAAAGAAGCCCTCGCCAGATGAAATGGATGAGCTAAGCAAGGAATGGTCCCCATATTTAAGCTATGCATCCCTTTATTTGTGGAGAAGCATTGAGTAATTGAAACGGAGTTGTACATAAAAATGAATAAGAAAAGCAAGCCCCAAGTTACAATCAAACAAGGACAGACCTTCCCTCTAACAATTAAAAGGCTTGGGATCAACGGGGAAGGCGTTGGTTATTTTAAAAAGCAGGTCGTCTTTGTTGCAGGTGCGCTCCCAGAAGAAGAAGTAGTTGTAGAAGCTACTCGGATACATCCTAAGTTTGCTGAAGGAAAAATTAAGCGGATTCGAAAAAAATCACCGCACCGGGTCAAAGCCCCATGTCCGATTTACGAACAATGCGGGGGCTGTCAATTGCAGCACCTTGCCTATCCTCAGCAATTAAAAGAAAAACGGGATGTAGTCATTCAAGCTTTGGAGCGGCACACGAAACTTAAGCTGGATCAATTGGATATAAGACCTGCAATCGGAATGGAAGACCCATGGAACTACCGGAATAAAAGTTCTTTTCAAATAGGAACTGATAAAGGAAAGGTAATAGCGGGTTTATATGGCATGGATTCACATCGTCTCATTCCAATTGATCAATGTATGGTCCAGCACCCGGCGACCAATAAAGTCACTCAGACAGTAAAGCAAATTCTTTCTGACTTAAATATTCCTGTATACGAAGAACGAAAAAGAAAAGGAATCATTCGAACGGTAGTGACAAGAGTAGGGTTTGAAACAGGCGAGGTTCAGGTCGTACTCATTACAGCTAAAGAAGAGCTGCCACGAAAAGAGTTAATCATCGAAGAGATAAAAAAGCGGCTACCTGAAGTGAAATCCATCATCCAAAATGTAAATGGGGCCAAAACATCCCTGATCTTTGGTGATAAAACGATTCACCTTGAAGGAGAAAGAGTTGTCCAAGAGACGCTTGGGGATTTATCATTTGAGCTTTCCGCCCGTGCATTTTTTCAACTAAACCCAACACAAACAGTCAAACTTTATGATGAAGTGAAAAAAGCAGCAAAATTAACGGGGAATGAAAAGGTAGTCGATGCATATTGCGGAGTAGGAACAATCGGATTATGGCTTGCAGACGGTGCCAAGGAAATACGAGGAATGGATACGATTGAAGAAGGAATTAAGGATGCCCAAAAGAACGCTTCCCGTCATGATATCGTAAATGCCAAATACGTCACAGGAACAGCAGAACACTGGCTCCCAAAATGGGTAAAGGAAGGCTGGAGCCCAGATGTTATTGTAGTTGATCCACCGAGGACAGGCTGTGATCAACGATTTTTAGACACCGTATTAAAAGTGAAACCAAAACGGTTTATATATGTTTCATGCAATCCATCCACACTGGCAAAGGATATTCAATATGTTTCAAAGCACTACAAAGTCAGCTATATCCAGCCGTTTGATATGTTTCCTCATACGGCGCATGTTGAGTGTATCTCGCAACTCATTTTAAAAGTGTAACTAAAAAATAGAAAGTTTCCAGTTAAAACAGAATTTTTCCACAATTAATCCACAGTTAAAATAGAAAATGTGTATAAAAGTGTGAGAAAAAAGCCGTTCAAGCCTGACATATCAACAATTGTGAAAAAGCGTGAATGAAAAAGTCTTTTCCAACTCTATAAAAAGCGTGATTAAACGTGGGCGTTATCACTGGGATAATGCCTTTATTTTTATTGTTTTGCTCCATTAAAATTCTTCAACAAATCTCAAAAGATTAATTAACTCAAATGAAATAGTCAAAATAATTGAAAAAGGTGAGCCCAAACCCCTTTAAGTTTCGTAGATAAATAGTGAACATTTATAAACGAATAAATTGGATGTGTTTCATTTGATAAAAAGTAAAAAGATGCTATATCTTGCTCTCATTCTTTTCATTGCATCTCTTGTCTTAAATTTCCCCTTTCCACACGAAAGTCCTTATGGTGAGACAGTTGCATCGATATTGAATATACCTATTCAATCTGTCAATGGATTACAGTATATAGGAATTGCTTCATTAGCTTTATTGATAACAAGTTTATATTTCCTTACCAAATCGGTAAAAAAATATCATGGGCGTGTTGTCTTTCTTACCATTATAATTGCCATTTTTGCACCATCAATGATTGCCAGTTCTTTTCAAAAAACAATTGCCACAGGTATTTACGCTGTTTCTTATGAGCGTGATATGAGTAATTGTCGTTTCGATATGATTGATGCAACAACATTAAATGGGGAATGCGAGCTATCTTTTGAGAATTACAGTAGACACGATGTTCAATTCACTATTGAATTTTATGAAAAATACTATTTCGAAGATGATGTACGAATGGTTTCGCTAATGAACAATAATGCACCGTATGTGGTGAAGTTAAAAGGAAACGAGAGAAAAACGGTGAAAATCGAGGCGAATATAGATGTTTCAAATAGGGAAAACCATGTTGAACAGGGCGGTTCAACATCCTTCAATATCATCATTAAGTCGGGAGGGGAAATTAGGAAATTATGAGGTAGCCTATATACACATATTGTTTTGTTGCTCATCATAAGTAAATTTATTCAGGGGTGTGTGAGGATGGCGTTTCTACTATGAGTGGAGACGCCTTTTTGCTAACAGTCAAAATAGCTGAATAATATGAGACCAAAAAAATTGGTATTTCGTAGATGGCAGATAATTGAGAAATCATCAAACTCTTTTTAATAAAGAATCCATTTTGAACACACTTTTTTCAAAATGGATTCTTATTACTTATCGTAAATATGGGGTTGCGAGGTAATTTTGCTCAAATTTAATTAAAAGCTATACTAATTAAAGGGGAAAAATTACAATACATAGACCGTCTCTTGGTTACCTCTTTTACGAAATTTTTTCATTTAAATAGTTATCAACAGAATTCCGAATTCCATTAACTTTAGGTCCATAAACTACTTGAATATTAACGCCGTTCTTTACTACACCTGCTGCACCTGTGCCTTTTAGAGTTGCTTCATCAACTATACTAGCATTTCTAACTTTTACTCTTAAACGTGAAAAGCAATTTTCAACAGATTCAATATTTTCTTTTCCGCCAAGTCCTTGTACAATTTCAGCTGCTACTTCATCTTTGCCGCCTGCTGATACTGCTTCTCCTGATTGTTTTGAAATCTTTTCCTTATAATCTTTTTTCGTGAATAACTTTACTTCACTTTCTTCTCTGCCAGGAGTTTTAAGATTTAATTTTTTAATTAAAAATTTAAAAACAACATAATAGGTTGCCAATTGAATTAGTCCTACCCCAATGTATATCGGCCATCTAGTTCTTGAAATTCCAGCTGGCAGATTATAAGATAAAAATTCTATAAGTCCGCCCATTCCATGAGTTCTAACTCCTAATAAAACGATAATCGCTTCAAATAAACCATCCATTAAAGAGTGAATTAGCCATAATAAGGGTGCTACAAATAAGAATGTAAATTCTAAAGGTTCTGTAATACCAGCCAAAGCGGATGTTGCTACCGCAGGTATTAAAAGTGCTTTTAATTTAGCCTTGTTTTCTGGTTTGGCTGTTTTATAGAAAGCTAAAGCTGCCCCAACCAGACCAAATATTTTAACCATCCCATATTGTAAATATTTTGCTGATGAATCGAATTGCTTGATAGATGGATCAGATAGCTGAGCTAAGAATACATTTACTGCTCCCAAATATTCTTTTCCATTTACAATTATTCTTCCTCCCAAATCAGAATAGAGGAATGGTGTATTGACTAAATGGTGCAATCCAGTTGGAATTAAGAATCTATTCAAAAATCCATATAAAAAGACACCAATAGCGCCTGATTTATCGATAAAACCTGCCAATAGCGTAATACCCATGGCAACAGTTGGCCAAAAATAGCTTAAAACTATTGCTAATAGCAGTAATATTGGAATGAGTACGATGAATACCAGCTTCGTATTTCCATATGCCCCAAATGCTCCTGAAAACTCTTTATTATAAAATTTGTTATGAACAAGTGCTACTACTACTCCAAGAATTAATCCTAGGAAAACTCCCATATCTACTACTTGAAACCCTAATATCATGGTTTGTCCAGTGCCGGATAAATCGGAAACATCTTGATATTCTACTAGTTTTCCTGTTAGCTCAAGCCAATATTGATTAGCTCCTAAAAAAGTCAAATAAGAAAATAAGGCTACAAGTGCAGCATCGCCTTTCTTTTCTTTTGCCATTCCCATAGCAATTCCTACACAGAAAACAATTCCTAAGTTCATTAAAATAGGCCAAAGACCACTGCCAATGAAATTACCTAAATTAATTAGAAAGCCTTCCTTTCCCACAATAATCGGGTTAGTAAGGATTGCAGAAAGAGCTAAAATTATCCCTACAATAGGTAAGTAAAATACTGGAATAACTACTGCTCTCGCAAAAATCTGCATGCTGTTTAATAGTTTATCTTTCAATTTAGAGCCTCCCCTATAATCTAACTTTTTACTTTAGTAAACAATTGATTAAATTTGCGTTTTATTCTTATCCGAGGTTAAACGCTTACACAAAATTTATAACATATAAAAAAAATACCAACAATAAAGGACAGGAATTATGGACGCAATCACTTTTTCTGTTCTTTTTCTCATATGATGAGAATTTTCACATTCTTATTTATTAGTAGATTAATATAATGATTAGACACTTTAAAAAGGAGAGGCAGACCTAATGGATGGAAAGCTCCATATCATTTTATAAATACAACACTTAAGTGGAAAGAATACAAATTATTCTAGGTATTAGTGCCTTAATATTCATCTTAAGTAAAGGCACAAAAAATATAGTTCGGTATAACACTATCGATTTACAATTGAAAAATAAAACACTCCATCTTAAGTGGTGGGAAATTTCTTAGGGGATGTGAAAAAGAACAAAGAGTGTGAGTGCTACCATAATGCTTGCACATTATTGTTGTCATTTTTTCTATGTGATATAAAAAGATGGAGGAGGGAAGATGAAGAGGCTTCAAGTTTCCAAATTGAAATTTTCAAAATGGTGAAAGTATTAGAAATTATGCAATCTGAATGATGTATTGGTTATAGTCTGCCTATATAATTGAGATCAAAATACTGTTATTTTTGCTACAGAATATTCTCCGATGTTTCATGTCCTCTGCTCTCATACATTGATAATGGTTTGGTGTATATACTAAACTAAAAGAAATATGAGGAGATGAAAAAATGAAGATCGAAGAGTTAATTAATGAACATTACAATCAGCTGCATGAAAATGACTTTCATATTTTGAAATACATCCTTAACAATAAAAGCTCATGTTATCAGCTGGGAATTAACGATTTAGCAGATAAGTGCAATGTTTCCAGATCATCCATTCTGCGCTTAGCCCAAAAACTAGGTTTTAGCGGGTACAGTGAGTTTCGTGTATTTTTGAAATGGCAAGATCACGAAAAGGTGGAAAGAGAAGTTAACAGTATTGGCCGTTTAAACGAGGATATACAGGAAACGATAAAATATACCAAAACAAAAGACTTTCAAGATATATGTGAGTTAATAGATCGATCCGAACGAATATTTGTTTATGGAACAGGCAGTTTACAGTTGAACTGTGCGGATGAGTTACAAAGAATGTTTCTTGTCATGCAACGGCATCTATATGTGATAAGAGCACCAAAAGAATTCGAAATAACCCTCCAAAGTTTAACAGTTAAGGATCTCATCATTATTATTTCCTTTTCAGGTGATACACCGGTAATATTTCCTGCTGTGCAGTCATTAACAACAAAGGGAATTCCATTTGTTTCGATAACTAATTTAAAAAGTAATAGGTTAGCAACGATGACTCCTTATAATTTATATGCTAGTAGTTCAGAAACTCAGATTCATGATGGATTTCCAATTCATACATTCTCTTCTTTCTTTATTATTGGCGAGACGTTATTCAGGAACTATGTTGATTATCAAAATAAGATAAAAATTTAAGAATTGCAAAGAGAGTTCCAACATGAACCTATACGAAAAAGCATGTAAGGTTTCTTTTTCGACTTAATAGATATGAATGATTTCATGGAATATTTCACTTTTCCTATTGGAATAACAATTAAACGATTGTTTTCTAATGGTCAAGATTAAGGATATCCATTACCCAGAATAGGAGATGCTAGTCATGTTACAAAAATTATTTCTAAAAAAGGTAAAACCTCAAATAGAAGAAATATATTCACCCTTAACTGGAGAGATTATCGCACTAACAGAAGTTCCAGATCCTGTTTTTGCACAAAAAATGATGGGAGACGGTTTAGCAATCATACCAAAGGAAGGAAAAGTTGTTTCCCCAATTGATGGTGAAATCATACAGGTCTTCCCTACTAATCATGCAATAGGGATTAAATCTATGAAAGGTTTAGAGATTCTAATTCATGTAGGTTTGGATACTGTTGAACTTGAAGGAGAAGGCTTTGATGCAATAGTCCAAGAAGGACAATCTGTAAAAGTAGGCGATGCTTTATTAAACTTTGACATAGAATTTTTGGAAAGGAAAAATAAAGAGATTATCACTCCAATTATTATTACGAATATGTTGGAAAAAGTAGAGAGTATGGAACATTTTTCAAATTTAGAAGTGTCAAGAAAAGAGTTAATTTTGGAATGTAGTATGAAGTAAGTAATGATTAAAAAGTTAAATAGGTTTTTTCTTTTTAGGATAGGAGAAAAGCCTCTTAGAGAATTATAATTTTAATTATTTGAAAATTATGAATATTTCATAATTTAATAAAACAACGCAATCTTTAGTTAATTTTATAACCAAACGCAAGCAGAGCTTTAGAATAATAAACCTTATTCTTGAAAAGGAAAATGTGAAAGGTTTATCGGGGATAAATGATAAGACGTGAAAAATCTTACAAGAATTACACATATCAACTCAATATTCAAAGTCACTTGGGGGCATCGTACAAATGAAATTGTTAACATTAAACTGTCATTCTTGGCAAGAGGAGAACCAATTAGAGAAAATCAGATACTTGGCAGAGATCATTAAAGAAAAATCATATGATGTTATTGCATTGCAAGAGGTAAGTCAATTGATTGAGGAAGAATGTGTGTTCAACAACATAAAAAAAGATAATTTTGGCTTCGTATTGTTACAAGAGTTAAAAAAAATTGGAGTTACTAATTATTCGTTTGTTTGGGATCTCTCCCATATAGGATTCAATATATATGAAGAGGGTTTAGCTATTTTAACAAAGCATCCAATAGTAGAGGATAATTCATTCTTCATTACCAAGGGTACGGATACGAATAATTGGAAAACACGAAAAATTGTTGGTGCCAAAATGAACTATAATAACAGGCTAATCTCCTTCTACTCATGTCATATGGGGTGGTGGAAGGATGAAGAGGAACCTTTTAAGCATCAAGCAGATACCCTTCTTCAACATGTAAAAAAGGACGAGTTGTTCTTTCTATTAGGAGACTTTAACAATAGTGCTTTTCTAAAAGGAGAAGGCTATGAGTACATGTTGAACCAAGGCCTTTATGACACGTACCATCTTGCTCAGGAAAAAGATGAAGGAATTACTGTCAAAGGAAAAATTGCAGGCTGGGATAAAAACAAGCAAGACTTACGCATTGATTTAATTTTGGTGAACCAGCCTATTCAGGTTGAATACTCAGAGGTAATCTTTAATAACAGCAATAAATCAGTAGTATCTGATCATTTTGGTGTTGAAGTTAAAATCGTAATTTAGGATTTATTATTCAACATTCTCGCTGTCCTTTCGCTTAATACTTCAAGTCAAGAGGAGCCAGTGAATTTTTAGAAAATATGAATATATGAAGAAAAGGGAAGGTAACTATGAATAAAAAATGGTGGAAAGAAAGTGTGGTTTATCAAATATATCCTCGCAGTTTTATGGATAGTAATGAGGATGGGATTGGAGATTTACAAGGAGTTATTTCTAAGTTAGATTATCTTCAGAAGCTTGGAATTGATGTTATTTGGATCTGTCCTATTTATAAATCCCCAAATGACGACAATGGGTATGATATTTCCGATTACCAAGATATTATGGACGAATTTGGAACTATGAAAGATTTTAACCAACTATTGAAAGAAGTCCATCAACGAGGAATGAAGTTGATTATGGACTTGGTCATTAATCACACCTCGGACGAACATCCATGGTTTATAGAATCCCGTTCTTCCAAGGATAATCCGAAACGGGATTGGTACATTTGGCGTCCTGGAAAGGATGGGAAGGAGCCTAACAACTGGGAGTCTATATTTAAAGGTTCTGCATGGGAATACGATGAGGTCACAGGCGAATATTATTTGCACTTGTTTAGCAGAAAACAGCCAGATCTAAACTGGGAAAATACTGCGGTCCGAAAAGAGCTCTACAAAATGGTTACATGGTGGCTGGATCAAGGGATTGACGGGTTTCGTATCGATGCCATTACTTTCATTAAGAAGAAAGCCGGACTACCTGATGCTCCGAATCCATCAGGATTAAGGTGTGTCCCTGCCTGGGATTGTCACAGGAATCAGCCGGGAATACAAGATTTTCTCGGAGAATTAAAAGAGAGTGTGTTTTCCAAATACGACATTATGACTGTAGGGGAAGCAGATGGAGTATTGCCGGATGAGGCAGCATTTTTATATACGAACGAGGTGACTGGGAAGTTTAATATGCTTTTTCAGTTTGAGCATATGGGGTTAGATAGCGGCCCAGGAGGAAAATGGGAGGTTGTGCCATGGAATTTGGGCGAGTTGAAGCAAGTTATTACAAAATGGCAAACAGGGCTGCATAACAATGGCTGGAACACCTCATACTTGGAAAATCACGATCAGCCCCGTTCTGTTTCACGGTTCGGAGACGATCAAAAGTATCATAAGGAATCGGCAACAATGCTGGCAACCTTTCTTATGACGCTGCAAGGAACTCCCTATATTTATCAAGGGCAAGAAATTGGAATGACAAACGTGAAGTTCGATTCCATTGAGGACTATCGGGATGTTGAAAGCCTGAATCTGTATCGTGAACATCAGGAACGTAATGGGAATGTAAAGCCGGCTTGGGACTACATTTATGCAAAAGGCCGGGATAATTCGCGTACTCCGATGCAATGGGATGCTACCGAAAATGCTGGATTCACAACAGGCATACCTTGGTTGAAAGTTAATCCAAATTATAAAGAAATCAATGTTAAAAAATCACTAGAAGATTCAAACTCTATATTCTATTATTATCAAAATCTTATCAAGCTGCGTAAAGAGCATGAAGTTTTTGTATATGGTGATTATGATCTCATTTTAGAAAATCATGAAAAAATTTACGCCTATACACGAGTATTAGACAATGAAACATTGCTCATTATGACAAACTTCTCCAATGAATCTTCAGAGTTCCAAATGCCGATTCATATTCACTATCACTCGAAAAATTTATTAATCAGCAATTATGAAGTAGAAGAAAAAGATGATAAGATCTCATCAATCTTTTTAAAGCCTTATGAAGCAAGAGTATATCTTTTAAAATAAATCATGAAAGGCCTCGTTGTGGAAACGGGGTCTTTATTTGTTACGATTTTGATATTACAACAATTATTTTTTCATACATGCATTTCTTGAACTAATAGACTTTGCCTTTCCGGAGTATCCCTTCTTAAACCCGGTAAGAATAGTTAGAAAAAGTTATACAAATGCTTTAAGTACACTCTAAAAGCGGATAGTAAGATTTTTTTACAAATTTTTTTAAACTTTTTAAAAATTTATTTTTGCTTTGCTAAATGATTATGTTATTATTAATAAATTCTGTCTATTCTAATATATTTTAATTTGAAGAAAGGGGGATAAATATGGGAAGAAAAATCTTACTTGCCACCCTAATTGTTATTCCTTTTGTACTTACGCTCGGTGCAATCCCTTTTGTCAATCGAATCGATCCTATTATTTTCGGATTGCCATTTTTTCATTTTTGGCTGTTTTTAGGAATGATTATCACGCCAATATGTACGTTTGTAATTTATCGACTAAGTAAATCGGAAGGAAGTATTTAAAGATGCAAGGAAATTTAACAGCTTTGTTAATCACAAGTTTTATTATTATAACTGTTGTTTTGATTGGTTTTATTGCAGGACGAGATAAGGCGAGCAGAAGCTCTGTTGAAGAGTGGTCTGTTGGCGGGCGACGATTTGGACCATTGCTGGTTTGGCTCTTAGTAGGTGCTGATTTATATACAGCCTATACATTCCTAGGGTTAACTAGTACAGCCTATACAGGTGGAAGTCTTGCTTTTTTTGCCATTCCGTATCCAATTATCGCATTCTTTCTTTCTTATTTCTACCTTCCAAAGCTATGGGAAGTATCAAAAAAACATAAATTAACTACTCTTGCTGATTATGCAAAAGGAAGATTTGATAGTAAATTTTTATCCTTACTAATTGCCATTGTTGGTGTAGTAATGCTTATTCCATATATTGATTTACAGTTAGCTGGAATTCAAGATACGCTGCAAGTAGCTGGTACAGGGTTTATCAACGTGAAAGTTGTTGTTATCCTCTCGTTTTTATTAGTTGCCCTTTACACCTTTTTTAGCGGAATTAAAGGACCAACTTATACTGCAATTATTAAAGATATTTTAGTTTGGGTCATTATGTTATTCCTAGTTGCGTCTCTTCCAATCATCCATTTTGGGGGTTGGGGATCAATGATGGATAAAATCGTTGCAGAATCTCCGCAGCTATTAACAATCCCAACCACAGGACCAAAAGGGATTCCATGGTTTATTACAGCTGCATTCGTTTCTGGATTGGCGTTATTTATGTGGGCTCATGCAGCAACTGGTGTGTTTACTGCTAAGAGTGGTGATGCGCTTCGAAAAAATGCAATCTTCTTACCGCTTTACAATATTGTGTTGATTCTTGTTATTTTCTTAGGGTTTATTGCGTTTCATGTTCTGCCAGAAGGAACCGATCCAAGGTTTGCCTTATTACAATTAATTCAAGTGTCCTTCGGTGGTGTGACTCAAGGTCTGGCATATTCAACCATTGCATTAGCGTCGCTTATTCCTTGTTCAATTATGGCAATTGGCGCTTCAAACCTTTTCGCGAATAACATTTACCGTGACTTTATAAACCCAAAGGTAAAACCTGCAAAATTAACGATGATCACTCGTTCGATGGTTTTTGTCGTGATTGGACTAGCTTTAATTTTTGGTATGGTCTTCCCAACAGCACTTGTATCCCTGCAGCTGCTGGGTGTTTCTGGAATGGTGCAAATCTTCCCGGCCATTGTCTTTAGTTTATTCTGGAGAAACCAAACAAAAGAAGCTACAACAATCGGATTAATTGTTGGACTGATTGTAACCGTTGCTGTTTATGCAACTGGTAATACGTTCGGTCTTTATGAAGGTTTCTGGGGCCTAATAGCAAACGTCTTGGTACTTGTAATTCTTAATCCTTTATTTGTTAAGAAAGCAAAGCATACATCTAACCCAATCATTGATCAATTATTTACAAAACAATAAGGCTCAAGTATTCGAAAGTATAAAGCATTTAAGCAGTATTGGAGTTCCTTTTAATTTAGGTACTATGTAAAGAAGGCCTTTCCTTAGAAACTTCTTTGAAAATAATCGAGTAGGATATCAGTTGGATTTAAATCATAATGAAGCAAGGTGATAGTAGGGTTTAGGTATTTTTCACTATAATGGGAAATTACTGTAATTCTAACCATCAAATGCAGTGATGATACCATTCATATTGCTAATGGTTTACTTGTAACTAAAAAAAAGCTTGCTCAAAAAAGAGAAAATCTTCCTATTTAGTCATATTACTTTACACCTTATACTGTAAAATATGGGAAACTAAAAGGCATCTATATTCGCAATTAAGAAAACGATGGTTTTTAAAATATAAAGAGGTTTTTCGGAGGTGGCACAGGTGGGTTTTTCGGATACTCTCAGTCAGATCTATTCGTCGATTTCCAGTCAATCTGCTGATCTGGATGAGAAAATCTCGAGGTTAGAGCGTGCAAAAGGTGATATTGACAATGAACAAAATACAAGCTTGAATGAGATTCGAAAGATTTTAGAGCCGGATTTAGGTGAAGCATGGAAGGGAAACCGGGCCAACACGTTTGATGACGCCCGTGATGAAGCTCACAAAACAATGAAAGATATTGTAAATGAGGATTATGATGATTACAAACAGAGCATTGAATTTAAAATCACACAATTAAGTATGCAGCGTGGAATGCTTGATTTTGCTGGTGGATTGGCAAATGAAGCCAGTCAGCTGTTGGATAAAGGTGAAGAGGCATTTGACGAGTTAGGCAGTAAACTTGAAGATTTAAAAAGGCGGGTATTTTAATGGGAACGATCAAACTAAATCATGGCCAAGTGATGCAGCAATTGGATGATGTAAAACGAGCCCTTGATACCCTTAACCTACCAGCTCCAGGTGCTCTTGGGCAAAATAAGCTTAATTTTACAGATGGCTGGCTGTCTCGTGAAGCAAACCTTCAAAAAATGGTCTCAGAGTATATGAAGGTTGTACAAAAAAATGTCGAGGACACTCGCAGTAACGTAACATCCTTGAAGGAACAAGATGAGGCAGTGGTTAGAAACTAATTAGGGAGCTAATAAACTTCCAGAAAAAAGATTTTGATTACCCTTTTTATTAGAAGTATATAAATACAATATATAAAACCTTGATTTGCTATAAAAAGCAGATCAAGGTTTTTTTATAAGATCAGAAAGTTTAATTTAATTAAAGTATTAACGTGTTAAAGAGTGTTGTCGTTGTCTAGCTCCAGGCGCCATCGGCTCGAGGTCATAAGCCAATCCGTCAAGAAGGTTAAAGAACAACCTTCATGCCGGCTCATCTTATGCTTGTCGCCGATAGGCGGGCGCCTTGCGCTTTTCGTTCGGCTTATTTTCATCGCGTATCTTTTAATATAGAATTTCTGGGGCTGACAATTTTTGAATGCTGTCTTCATACTCTTTAGACACAAAAGCATAGAAATTAAATCAATCGTTTATCTCCTATCACAGAGGAATACCTGGAAATAGAAAGTTAGGATTTTATACATGCTTTCTTGGAAGAGGTTAGGATTGTGTATTTGCAGCTATGTTTAATAAATATATACTTACTTTTATAAGAAGGATTTTGGTGTTCTATAAATATCTCATCACATGAATGGTTTGGAGGGAGGACAGACTTAAATAGGACTGCGTTAGTGTTTTTGGATTAGTGGATTAATGAAGAAAAAAAGATTTAAAAAGAACTTTACTAACACTAAGTTAGAAATCTACGATTACAAAAGGAAAATCGGGTTAGAATTTTTCTGAAAATGTAAGCGCTTTTATTATTGGAGACAGTGTAATTACTTAAGAGGTGTATTTTCTGCCATCCTGCTGTATTTACTTTCTTTAAAGTGTTTTATTATCATTCTTTCTTATCATATTCCTTATGTTTCTTAAAGAAATGTAGAAAATTGAATATTAAATGGGGGATGAAAAACAATGAGGAAAAATCTATTTAGAGGTGCTAGTTTGTTCCTGATTTTAATTATTGTTGGATCACTATTATCTGCTTGCAGTTCAAAATCATCAGGTACAGGAGAGAATGGAGAGGTTACCTTAAAGGTTCTGGATTGGAACGGAACAAACACAAAAGAGACAGAGAAAATGGTCAAAGAAACGGTGGAAAAAGAATTGCCAAATGTAAAGCTTGAATTTGAATACATTAACTGGGACACGGATTTTAGTTCGGTCATGCAAACACGAATCGCTGGTAAACAATTACCTGACATTATCATGATCAAAGGTGGAGACCACCCGAAATACACTGAACACTTAATGGATCTATCCTCAGAAGAGTTTATGAATGAATTCCCAGAAGATATCCGTAAAGCTCTGCAAATTGACGGCAAAGATTATGCGGTTCCTTATACATCGAATTTTCAAGGGGTATTTTACAATAAAAGAATTTTTGCTGAGAACAATATTGAAATCCCAAAAACATGGGATGAGTTAATGGCAGTAGCTGAATCATTACAGAGCAAAGGTATTACGCCGTTTACTTCTCACTTTAAGGATTACCAAATTGGGAATTCCTTCAACCAGTTTGCAACAATTGAAGTATTTTCAAAAAATCCAACCTGGGGATCTGATTTGCAAAAAGGGGATGTCTCCTTTGCAACGTCGCCTGAATTCAAAACTGTATTTAAGCATTTTGAAGATCTTTACAGCTACTCAAACAAAGATCCATTTGGTTTAGATTTCACGGGAGCAGCAGAAATGTTTGCAAAAGAGGAAACAGCGATGTGGATCATCGGTACTTGGTCAACGGCTCAAGTGCTGAAAAACAATCCTGATCTTGAAATTGGGTTCTTCCCAACTCCAGCAATGGATGAAAGCAATACAAAAATCATCATGCAACCGGACCACACATTCTCTGCAAGTGCCACAACCAAACACCCAAAAGAAGTGAAACAGGTTTTAGAAATTTTTGCAACAAATAAAGAAATGGCTAAAAAGTACATTGACCTTGTTCAAACAGAGAGTTTATTACCAGATGTTGTTTCCGAAGTAGAAGCCCCATATGTAGAGGATATTAACACATATAAGAGCCTTGGGGCCGCAAATGCGAACGTAGGGAACGTGCAGATTCCTTGGCCATATCAAGAACAAAGCGGAAGCTATATCGCGGAATGGCTATTAGGAGACAAGACATTGGAGGAAGCATTAAAAGCCACTGATGATTACAAAACAAAGGTGAAATTTGCAAAGGAATAATTCTACTTGTTCGAATAAGGGGAACGAAAATTGTTCCCCTTCTAAATTTACTTTGTAATGGGGTGTTTTTATGAATCTAGGAGAGAAGAATGCTCGGGCATCAAGTACAATGATTCCGAGTAAATCCATTCTCGTTGTCCATAAAAAGAAAATGGTGAGCTCAAAAAACATTCAATATTATTTGTTGCTGCTTCCTCCTTTGCTTTTTTTTATGGTCGCAATGATCATCCCGCTTTTGATGGGAATCTACAATTCATTTACGGATTGGGACGGCATTAGCTTGACGAAAAATTGGATAGGTATTACGAATTACATTGAAATTTTTAAAGACGACATGTTTATTAATTCGTTTATATTTACTGGACTGTTTATGATTTTTAATACGATCATTCAAAATGTGGCGGCTTTTTTGTTTGCTGTGATGCTCGATAGCAGCATTAAAGCAAAAAATTTCTATCGAACCATCATTTTTGCGCCCGTTTTATTAAGCCCTATTTTAGTCGGTCAAATTTGGACGAAAATGTACGGGACAATCCTACCAAGAATCAATGAGCTGCTCGGACTTAACATCGATTTTAATTTGTTTTCAAGCCCTGACACTGTCTTAACCGGACTTGTTATAGCGAATAACTGGCAATGGATTGGGTATTGGATGCTCATTTATTTAGCGGGTCTTCAGGCTGTTCCAAAGGATATTTATGAGGCATGTACGGTCGACGGAGGAAATTGGTGGCAAAAGTTTTTTCATATTACTATCCCAATGTTAGCACCATCTATCACCATTTGCACGATAGGAATTGCAACAGGAAGTTTAAAGGTGTTTGAATTAATTGTCGCATCGACAGGAGGAGGCCCAGGTGATTCATCTAAATCGACGATAATGGACATCTATGACAGCGCCTTTATGTCTCAACAATCCAGTTATGCATCTGCGATGAGTGTTGTGTTTATGCTTGTATTACTAGTTTTCGCTTACATTCAGCTGAAGGTTTTACGTAAAAGGGAGGTCGAATTATAACATGAAAAAAAGGTACAACAAAGGAACGCTTCTTATTCAAGTAATTGTGACCATTATTGCCCTATTTTATTTGCTGCCTTTTTTAGTGGTATTCCTTTATGCATTTAAGTCGCCGCAAGAGCTTATTCATTCATCTCCTTTCTCTTTACCTGAGAAGTTTGAATGGGATAATTTCTCGCAAGCATTTGAAGCCTTAAACTTTTTACAAAGCTTTGGGAACACCTTTTTCATCACGGCAAGTGCGGTCTTGCTACTCATTTTGCTAAGCGGAATGGCGGCCTATTCGATTGTAAGAGGAGGAAACAAATTTTTTAATGGGTCGTATATGTTTTTTATTGCTGGAATCCTAATCCCGTATCAAGTTATTTTTGTACCAATGTTTGTGCTTGGCAGCAATTTGGGGTTTATTAACAACCATTTTGGAGTCATTTTTCTGTATGTTGGGACGAGTCTTCCATTTGCCATTTTTGTCATGACAGGATTTATGAAAACCATACCTAAAGAAATTGAAGAAGCGGCTTTTATCGATGGATGCTCCATCATCCGCACATTTTGGGTGATTATTTTGCCTATGTTAAAGCCTGTTGCCGCGGCACTTACGATTATTTTATCGCTTCAAATCTGGAACGACTATCTTCTGCCGCTGCTCTTTTTATCAGACAACAGTATGAAAACACTCACAGTTATGCAAGCCACCTTATTTAGTGCATTTGAAACAAATTTTAATGTAGGATTTGCCGGGATTATCCTTTCTTCATTGCCAATCTTAATTTTATCCCTTTTCATGCAAAAATATTTTGTGAAGGGTATAACGATGGGTTCTGGAAAGTAAACAAGTGCAATCGGGAAAGTTTAATAGGGATAAAATTTTTAAGAATTATTGATTCCAGATAATAGGTAGAAATTTATATAAGTTGGAGATTTGTTATGAATAATATTAGTTTATATGAAAGTGAATTATTAACAAACCATTATCATCCTAAAGTTTTTGCTTATTATTTTAAGAAATGGGAAAGTTACGATATGGCATTTCATACTCATAATGAGGTTGAAATTATGTATGTGATCGATGGAAAATGTATCGTCGATACAGAAGAAGAGTCGGTTTCGATGAAAAAAGGTGACTTTATTTTATTAGATTCTAATGTGTCACATCGTTTGATTGTAGAAAAAAATACTCCATGTCGTATACTAAACGTTGAATTTTCCTTTATAAAAAAAGAAAGACGCTTTCCATCGATTAAGGAATTGGCGGCTGAAAACAAGAACTTAGCTGAATTATTATTACTAAATCGTCCATATGTTGTATTGAAAGACCCAAATGAAATTTACCATACTTTAAAAAATCTAGTTTTAGAAATGGACAAGAAGGAATCGGAACAGGAAATTATGATCCAACTCCTTTTGGCTCAATTACTCATTCAAATTGCCCGAATGGTTGTTGAGGAAAGCGGAAAAAAGAGCGAACAACAACAAGCAAATGTATATGTGAAAAAGACAATTGAGTATCTCCACCATAACTATGATTGTGATATTCAAGTGAAAGATATTGGCCAGGCGGTAAATCTGCATCCAGGATACCTTCATCGAATTTTCAAAAAACAGACAGGGTCTACCATTATGGAATACTTGACTTCACTAAGAATGGAAAAAGCTAAAATGTTGTTGGCGGATACAGATATTCCAGTCATTGAAATATCTTATTATATTGGTATTAATAGTCGTCAATATTTTAGCCTCCTTTTTAAAAAGTATACAAATAAAACACCCATTGAATATAGGAAATCCGTCGAACAGAATATTGTTAAATTTGGTAGATGATTACTAACCATAACACAGCTCATAACATTGTATTGTAGTATTTTTAAATAGTATCTTATCAACTAACCGACAGCAGGTGCATTCTGCCAGTAAAAAGTCTGATTTAAGTCATTAAAAAAATTACTTAGAGACTTTGGATTAGAAAGTAAAAGAGTCCAAATATGAAGTTAAAATATTATACATTTTTAAATTAGAAAAGTTATAACCTTGAAAACGTTTTCTGATCTATGGTGATAGAATTATATTTATAAAGTATTAATATAGTAAAGGAGCGTCTGGAATGTCATTTAAAATTGCATTCATCGGAGCAGGAAGTATTGGTTTTACGAGAGGGCTTTTACGAGATCTGCTTGCTGTACCAGAATTTCATAACATTGAGGTTGCGTTTACCGATATTAATTCTGAAAATTTAGATATGGTTACACAGCTTTGCCAACGGGATATTGATGAAAATCGTCTAAATATAAAGATTCATGCCACACAAAATCGAAGAGAAGCATTAAGAGATGCAAGATACATATTTTCCGTCGTTCGAATAGGCGGACTTGAAGCATTTCAATCCGATGTCGACATTCCACTCAAATATGGGATTGATCAGTGTGTAGGTGATACGCTTTGTGCGGGCGGCATAATGTACGGTCAGCGTGGGATTTCTGAAATGCTTACTATTTGCAAAGATATCCGTGAAGTTGCAGAACCTGATTGTTTGTTACTTAACTATGCGAATCCAATGGCTATGCTGACATGGGCTTGCAGGAAATATGGCGGAGTTAGAACAATTGGTTTATGCCACGGTGTTCAAGGCGGACATAGACAAATTGCGAAGGCATTTGGATTAAAAAAGGAAGAAGTCGACATTATTTGTGCCGGAATAAATCATCAAACATGGTACATCAGCGTGAAACATAATGGTGAAGATCTAACAGGTAAGATATTGGAAGCTTTTGAAAACCATCCTGAGTTTTCTGTTACAGAAAAAGTCAGAATTGATATGTTAAGACGCTTTGGCTACTACAGTACAGAATCCAATGGCCACTTAAGTGAATATGTACCATGGTACCGCAAACGGCCGGAAGAAATTAACGAGTGGATTGATCTTGGTATGTGGATCAATGGAGAAACAGGCGGGTATTTACGGGTATGCACGGAAGGAAGAAATTGGTTTAAAACAGACTTTCCAAATTGGCTAAAAGAACCAGCAATCGAATTCAAGCAAGAAAATCGAGGAGAAGAACACGGTTCTTATATTATTGAGGCGCTAGAAACAGGACGATTATATAGAGGTCATTTCAATGTTGTTAATAACGGTGTGATTTCGAATCTGCCAGATGATGCCATCATTGAGGCACCAGGATATGTAGACCGCAACGGAATTAGTATGCCGCAAGTTGGGGATCTCCCACTAGGGTGTGCAGCTGTTTGTAATGTGAGTATCTCAGTTCAACGACTTGCGGTCGAAGCTGCAGTCAATGGAGATGATACCCTCCTGCGGCAAGCCATGATGATGGATCCACTTGTTGGAGCTGTTTGTAATCCAAAAGAAATTTGGCAATTAACCGATGAAATGTTGGTGGCTCAAGAACGATGGCTTCCGCAATATACAAAAGCTATTGCACAAGCAAAAGAAAGGTTTTCATCAGGAAGCCTTATCCCGACTAAAAATTATAAAGGTGCAGCCCGTCTGAAAGTAAAGTCGGTTGCGGAAATGACTCAAAATAAAGAAGCTGCACGGAAAAATGCCGGCGAATCGGATAAAGCAATTGATCGTCCGTCAGCGGTGAAAGTAGAAACAAGTTCATAGGCTTAAAAAATTTAAGTTAATTAAAGCAACAATATCATTGAAATGAAGGGGTCAACCTTTAAATAGTTATCCACAAGCAAAAGGTTTGGGAAATAAAGAAATCACAAGTTTTTCCCCAGTATCCACAGAAAACACTAAAGTTATTAACAAAAATCTGTGTATAGAATAGGATTTGCCGATAAAGGTTTTTAATGTTAATCCACATTGTTCACAGGGGTGTGGATAACGTTATCCCACTCTTAATCAAACTAAAAGAATATAGTTGAGGACGTTTACCCAAAGCGGTCAATCGAATCCTCAATTTCTCACCACAAAAGAGGATGGAAGGTTTCAATTTTTTATACGTAATGGAATATGTCGACCGGCTTTTTGTACTGAAGATAAAAGAAATGTTGAGGAATTAAAACATAAATAAAATTGACTAAATCTTTTCAAATAAGAAGGGAGTCATAGATCTGACTCCCTTCATTACTTTATTTTTTCACACGCTGGCGTTGGTTTGCAGCGTTTGAGCGAGCTTGAGCTTCTAAATCAGCTTGGTCCGCTAACTCACGAGAGTATTCTTCATCAACACCATCTGATGGTTTCTTCAAATTTTTTGGAACCTGAGGCAATGAGCTTTTATTATGATCACGTGATTTTTGTTTATGTGCTCTACCCATTATAAGCCCTCCTTTTGATGAACAATGTAGTACTGTTCTTTAATTAGGATGGCTTTTTTTAAAGGAAACATGTTGGAAGTTAATAGTTGTTACGGTTTTGCATACCAGAAGCGCGGTCTGCACGCTTGAATTCCTTCAAATAAGTAACCTCTTGCGCGCTTGAAAGAGTGCTTTTCGTTTTTTCGGTTTTTTTCTTCATAGTCGTCATCCTCCACAAGTTTTTTATGTACATGATTAGTTTCGACATCTATATACTTTCTCATTCAAAAGAACGAAAAGCTCTGAGCGCAGTCTTACGGTGACAAGCACAAGGAGAGCCGGCATGGAGGTTGTTCATTAACTTTTTGACGGATAGACTTGTGACCTCGAGCTGATGGCTCTTGGTGTGGACAATAATTAAAATTCTTAACAAAAAAAGGAACTCTCTAAAGAAAGTTCCTTAAGCTTCTTTCAAATGCTGATCCTCTTCTTCCTCTTGGAAGGTTCTCATTGTATATAATGTATAAAGGTCTTTGGGGATTTCAAAAAGATTGTATATATCCTTACCTTGATTTATTTCATCAAGCAATGCTTTTCTTGATTCATTGGCAAAGTTGGCATAAGGGAGTTTTTCAGCGGCTTTTGTAGAGCGAACATTCAATTTTCTAATGCGAAGAAAAATTGTTTCGATGCCTAATTCAAAAAATAATTCATTGAAAAAAGCATCCTTTCCCATTTGATTATAGCCTCTCCCATGATACGGCTTTCCAATCCATGTTCCGAGGAATCCAGCGCCATCTTGAATATCAAATAGGCTGATCGTCCCGATCGGGGAGCCCCATTCGTCAAGCATGGTTCTGGAGATTAATTCTCCGCGCTCTTCTGCCTCGATAATTTGTTTTGTTAAAAACATGTACTCTTCAAATGTGTTTGCTTTATGACGAACAAAAGGGAAGACATCTGGGTGCACCATTAATTCGTAAAGGGTATGACTGTCCTGAATTTCGCGCTTTTTTAACACTATTCTCCCTCCAACTTGAGGGCAGACGCATACGGACAGTCCGGGCCCACCCTCGAAATTTTTTTATCAAATTCACACAAAAAAATTCCGGGGTGGGAATCGAACCCACTAGAACCAGTGTAGCTGGTGGCGCACCATTTGCCTTCCCAATAAACAGCATTGGTCATTAAATTTTCTGGGAAAAGACTACAATTAATTAGCTCCATTTTCATTAAAAATTTGGCTTTGCAAAAATATATTACTCGATTCTTATAAAAAAGGAAACAACTTTTTTGAAAAAACTTATTGATTTGCTAAAAATGAGGGTTTTGCTGATAAACAATTTGCCCATCAACCATTGTCAACAGTGGCTTTGCAAGGTAATGGAATGGGTGGAAATTCCATAAAACAATGTCTGCATCCTTACCAGCTTCTAAGCTCCCTACACGGTCTTCAATACGTAAGTTTCTAGCGGCTGCTATCGTAATGCCTTCTATTGCTTTTTGTTCATCAAATCCTTCTCTGACGGCAATGGCTGCGGCTACATTTAAATATTGGATTGGAGTGTAGGGATGATCTGTTGTGATGGAAACCTCGACACCACTGTTAGCAAGGGCTTGATAAGTATTCCAGCTTTTGTTTTTTAACTCAACCTTAGAACGCCTAGTCAAGGTAGGGCCAACAGATACTTTCGCATTTCTCCCGGCAAATTCTTCTGCAATTAAATGACCTTCTGTACAATGCTCTATTCTGTAGTCAAGATCAAATTCCTCAGCAAATCTCATCGCAGAAATAATATCATCTGCCCGGTGAGCATGAATTCTAACAGGTATTTCCTTCTTTAGTGCTTTTCTGATTGCAATCGTACGAAAATCATCAAGTTCAGGAATATGCTTTATGTTGTAAAAAGCTTCTCTGAGCATCCCCATAATCCCCATTCGTGTAATCGAATCTTTATTTCCATGACTGTGGATTCTTTTAGGATTTTCACCAAGAGCAATCTTGAGCCCGGCTGTTTCCTGCAGGATCATTTTTGATATATTTGAACCATACGTTTTAATAACGGAAGTTGTTCCTCCGATCACATTTGCACTGCCTGGCATGATGTGTACGGTTGTTATTCCGTAAGCAATCGCATCTTTAAAAGCTGGATCTTGAGGATGAACACTGTCTAATGCGCGGATATGGGGAGTGAGCGGCTCGATCGTTTCATTTGCATCGTTTCCTGCCCAGCCTGTACCTTCATCGTATAAGCCCAAATGAGTGTGTACATCAATGAACCCGGGAAATAAAAACCGGTCACTGCAATTAATGACAACCGTTCCCTGCGGCGTATGCAAGCCCCGGCCAATTTCTTTAATTTTTCCATTCACAACCAGTAAATCTGTTTCATGTAAAACATTTGAAGTGATTGGATATATGTTCGCATTTTTAAACAAAAATCTTGCCATGGCAGACTCCTATCTACTGTTTATTTTGAAGTCTCAAATATCGAATTCCTTCTTAATTTTCCCAAACATTTTGCAAAGGTAATCCTTTTTCTGTTCTAGCAGCATCAATTACTTTTTGTATAAATTCCGTTTTTGAGCGGGTATATTCTTCCATAGTGTTCCCATGGTTTTTAGCAGAAATTTTCTTGATCTTTCCATATTCTTGCATTAATTCAGGATGAGCCCTCAAATAATCTCTTAATAGGAATTCGTTCCGTATATAGAATTCATCATTGAAAGGAATAACATGAATGTTATGTGACCAAGTCCCACTAGTATATTTTGAAAATAAATATCTTCCGCTCATATCTGTTTGAATATAGCGATAGCTCTCTGAATGAAACAGGGATTTGTAGTGTGCTGCTTCTTGAAATGGTGAAACCCCTGCGAAAATATCTATGATTGGCTTTGCGTCTTGACCTGGGATCGATGTACTTCCTATATGTTCAATGGATATCGCCTCTTCACCAAGAAGAGAAGAGATATGGCTTTTTTCAAGCTCAAAAGTCCTTATCCAATTCGGATCATACTTTATAATTTTTATTTCGCTTTTCATAGTTAAATCATCCTTCATTTTAATACAGGTTGCTTAGATGATCTTAATATGCTGACCAAAGCTTCTTCAAGATGAGGAAAAGAAAAGGTAAAGCCCGATATAAGAGCCTGCTTTGGCAGAACCTTTTGTCCCTCTAATACTAGGAGGCTCATTTCTCCTAATAAACCTTTTAATGCAAAAGATGGGGCAGGAATCCAATGGGGTCTGCCTAAAACCTTTGCTATTGTTTGACCAAAGGTTTTCATTTGCACAGGGTTTGGAGAAGCTGCGTTAACCGGCCCGGCAATTGTTGGCTGTTCAATAGCAAATTCGATCAGTCTTACAACATCGTCAACATGGATCCATGAAACCCATTGCTCACCTGAGCCTACTGTTCCGCCAGCAAAATATTTGTATGGGAGCACCATTTTGGGTAATGCCCCTTGTTCTCCTAAAATAATTCCAAAGCGGAGAAGAATGGTCCGGATTGAAAAGTCCTTGAACTGGCTTGCTTCATACTCCCAAGCTTCCACTGTGCTCGCAAGAAAATCATTTCCTTGCGGGGTGGATTTCTCTGTAAATGTCTCGGTTCTTGATGTTCCATAAATCCCAACAGCACTGGCATTAATCACTATAGAAGGCTTTTGATCTAAAAAATCAATGATTCTTATCAGTTCACGTGTAGATTTCACTCGACTTTGTACAATTTGCTGCTTAGCTTCCTCAGTCCAGCGGTCATTAATAGATTTACCCGCTAAATTAATGACTACATTAATCCCTTCAAGATATTTTTCAGGTGTAGATCCGTTGTTCATCCATTGAATATAGTGCAGCTTCGGATTAGAGGATTTTCTTTCTTTTCGTGATAATACATAAATATCATGACCTTTTTCAATCAGATAGTCAGCCAAATGCTGTCCTACGAATCCGGATCCGCCTGCTATCGCAATTTTCATATTCTCACCTCAAAATCGTCTATAGTAATACTTTTCCTGTTTTAGCAGTGAAAAACCTTTTTTAATCATTCTTTTTTAGCTTCTATAAAGTTGAAGTAATAAAGTTGTCCTTGTCTAGCTTTGAGCACCATCAGTCCATAGGTCACAAGCCAATTATTCAAGCAAGTACGGATCGTTTTGAGCTGCGCTTTTCGTTTTGAGCTATGCTAAAATAAAGCTGGAGGTGTATGCTAGATGCCGTTTATCACAAAAATTACAACCCAAAAGAAAAATTCAGAGAGATTTAATATTTATTTAGATGACAAGTATGCCTTCAGTGTAGATCAAGATATCTTTATTAAATATAGTCTTCAAAAAGGCAAAGAGCTGGATGAGCTGGATATGTTTGAGATCCAATATGGAGATGATGTAAAAAAAGCATTTAACATAGCAGTGAATTATTTAAGTTATCGCATGCGAGCAATCAGAGAAGTGATGGATTACCTTCGTCAAAAAGAAATAGATGATGCCGTTATCCAGGAAGTCATACATAAATTAAAGGAATATAACTATGTGAATGATTCAGAGTTCGCCAATAGCTATGTGCGGACTCAGTTTCAATCGAATCGAAAAGGTCCTGAGTTAATTCGGAAAGAGCTTGTCACAAAGGGGATAGATGTGAATGAGATCGAGGAGGCTCTATCCTTATATTCTGAGGAACAACAGATCGACGCAGCTTTATCTACAGCCGAAAAAGTAGTAAAAAAAGAAAATAGGCTTTCGACGACGGAAAGACGCCAAAAAATCGAACAAACGCTGGCTCGAAAAGGGTTTCCTTTCTCTATTATACACATTGTCCTTGAAGAAATTGATTATAAAAAAGATGAAAATGAAGAATGGGGAGCATTAAAGCTTCAGGCGGAAAAAGCGAAAAAGAAATATCGTTCAGAAGAATCATTTCAATATAAACTCAAAATGAAACAATTTTTATATCGAAAAGGCTTTGAGCTTGATTTAATTGAGCAATATTTGAATGAGGAAGAGGAGGACTTTATTTAATCATGATTTCACTTCTTCCGTCATCCAGTTTAGGCGATCCTTTTCGCGGACTCCTCTGCTGAGCGAAGGCGGCTTCTATCTCTTATATAATCGGGCTCTTTTCAAAAAAAGGTGTATCCAATCCGCCCTAAATCGACCCTTTCATATTCATGTCAATCATTTCATTTACATGTAAAAAAGAAAGGCTTTTAGAGGTCTGAAATGCCCAATTCCTGCGTTATTAATAAGAGTTGGAATAGAATGTCGTTCAAATACAGCGGCACTAAATTTTTCTACTGCATAAAAATTCGATATATCAAGGGGGAGAGATCGTACTTATTATGGTTGATGCCTTTAAATATTTCTTTAATTTCTCCCTGTTTGTAAGGACTTACCTAATTTTTTTCGTATTCAAAAGAGAGAGTCCGGCCAGTGACAAAAAATTGCCTCCTTTATCCTTAAATTATCACCCCAAAAAGATCTTGAATTAGAATAGAGGCTTATCTTGCTTAAGATCGTTTTATGAAAAGTTTTTGCAATAATAGTCTTTTCTAATTATACTTGCAGGAGAAAGAGGATTGTAAAGGGGATGCACAGCTTGGAAAAGCGTTATAGTGAGATGACTGAATTTGAATTGAAAACAGAGATTGCACAATTAAAAGAAAAAGCAAGGAAGGCAGAACAGCTCGGAATTATAAATGAATTTGCAGTTTTAGAAAGAAAAATTGCAATGGCGAAATCCTATTTATTAGATCCAAAGGACTTTGAACCAGGTAAGTCCTACCCAATCGAAGAAGCACCAGGAGAATACTTTAAAATCGATTATTTAAACGGCGTTTTTGCTTGGGGCTCACGATCGGTCACACCTAATAAAGAAGAGGCATTGCCAATTTCTATGCTGATAAATACGGACCGAGCAGGGAATTAATCCCTGCGTGATCCGTTTAAATTAAGATCGTTTACGTGTTTCGTTTTGCAAAATAATAAGATCTTGGGATAGCTGTGTTTCACCGTTAACTTGCGAGTGGGCATGCTTTGGGTTAGCCCATGGCTGCGGATAAGGTTGTTTTGTCCTTGCATGGTTCATCTTATTTTTTCCCATAAAGGCACCTCCAGGAAGAATTTATTGATAAGGGTGGTAATCTTTCTGACGCTGGCCTGACGCTCTCATCCGCTCCTGTGGATGAGTATTTGTCGTACCGTCTGCACGTTTTGAAGCATACTCAGCCTTAGCTCTTCCTTCACCTTCAAATTTATTATTATTTTGATTAGGGAAGCCGCGTACTTTATTTCTCATTCGGAACCCTCCATCATCGGTTAATTTGCGCTTTAACAGTGAAGCACAATATTAGTATTAGTCAAAGCAGTAAGTTTAACAAAGAAAATAATAGGATAGAGGTGTTGAATATGGAAACATATTTTGAACGGTTAACTAATTTGCTTTTAGAAAAAAATGACCGGCTTAGCTATGGACAAGCCAGAACCTGGGTTGAACTTTTATGGGAAGATTTTGAATCAAATTCAGCAAAAGCAGGAGATGTTTATAAAGGAAAAAATGTGACAGAAAGAATTGTCACTCAGTTAATCCAGCAATATGGGGACAAGCTGGACGAATTTGTGGCAACCAATCCAAAATATAAGCATCTTCTTGATAACGATCATTTGAAACATTAAAAGTGCCAAGCTCCGCAATAAAATGTACCCTATAGAGTAGACATTTAAAAAAAGTCTACCTATAGGGTACTTTTTTAGTCTGGTATCAAATGTAATTTTTTCCGCAGCTTTTCCTCACTGAAAATCCATCCAGTGTAAGAGCTGACTATTTCCAAATCATTGTCCAGCTGTACAATCGCGACAAACGGGTAATATCCCTTGCTTCGATAGCGAAGGTCAATAAATCGAACCTCAGAATGATCCTTATATTCATCGACCTCCCATCTATAAACAGGTGAAAAGGAAAGAAACGCGGATATGTTTTTATCCTTCATTGCCGCCTTTATCGTTTTTGTCTCAGGGAGTGGCACACGTTTATATCTATCTAAAATGACCACTTTTCCGTTCATAGCACGAGCGACATAAAAATGCTTTTCAGATATAACGGCAACCCGCCATTGGCGAAACTTTATCGTTGGTGAAATGATAATTTGTTCAATCTTTCCAACCTGCTGCTTGAGGTCATGAATAATTTGTCTTTTCATAATAAACCGGAGGATATAATATCCAACGATTACTGCGTACATTGTCAAAAAGGTATAGCCTGGATGTGCACCGAAAAGCCAAATGAAAATTCCGACCATATGAATGGTGAAAATAAACGGATCAAACGTATTAATAACACCCAAGGCAACCCATTTTTTTGAAAATGGCCTTAAAGCCTGTGTGCCATATGCATTAAATATGTCAACAAAAACATGAAGAATTACGGCTATAAACGTCCATGCCCACACATGGAAAATGTCAACATTTTGAAAAAAGAACATGATCAGCCCAGTAACTAAAAGCGGCCAAATGAAAACAGCCGGGATAGAAT
Organism: Metabacillus arenae; assembly: GCF_014773385.1. Lineage (GTDB taxonomy): Bacteria > Bacillota > Bacilli > Bacillales > Bacillaceae > Metabacillus_D > Metabacillus_D arenae. The sequence continues at coordinate 213,676 of NZ_JACXAI010000004.1, forward strand.
GGGTGATTCCTCGGTGATTTCGGATATAAATGGCATTATTTCTTAATTTTAAAATTGTATCAATATCAGGAGCTTGGGACCCGATTATGGTACCAATCATAACAGCAGCCGCTGTTTCTGTTTCGATTCCCACCATTGGATCAAGCGTTGCCAGCCCGCCTAAAGCGACTCCCATAACAACATGAGTTCCAGTATCCAAAGGGTAAACCTCCTTGCTTATTTAAAGGAGCTTAAATCATCCTTAACTATTATAAGTATGATATGATGCTTAGAGTTAACACAACTTATAAAATAGAGTCTATCATCTATTTTCCCACTTTTCATGGAATTTAACATTTAAAGGAGCATTCTGATGGTTGACTATGTAAAAGAAAAGCTAAAAACATTCAACATTTATGAATTTCAACAAGACCTTCTCGACTGGTATGACAAAGAAAAAAGGGATCTTCCATGGCGACAAGACCAAGATCCATATAAAGTTTGGGTTTCAGAAATTATGCTGCAGCAAACACGAGTGGACACTGTTATTCCTTACTTTCATCATTTTATAGAAAAATTTCCAACTATAAAAGCTTTAGCGGAGGCTGAGGAAGAGGAAGTCCTTAAGGCTTGGGAAGGTTTAGGGTATTATTCACGTGTCCGTAATCTTCAAGCTGCAGTGCGTGAGGTGCACGAGAGCTATAGCGGAATCGTTCCGGACACTCCGGATACACTTGGTTCGTTAAAGGGAGTAGGGCCTTACACAAAAGGAGCTATTTTGAGTATCGCATACAATATACCTGAGCCTGCCGTTGATGGAAACGTTATGAGAGTTGTTTCAAGGCTATTTTCTATTTGGGACGACATTGCAAAGCCCAAATCTAGAAAGATTTTTGAGGAAATCATTTATAAAATTATTTCAAAAGAAAACCCATCTGATTTTAACCAGTCCTTGATGGAGCTGGGAGCAATCATTTGTACTCCTGCTTCTCCAGCATGTCTCATCTGTCCTGTCCAAGAGCACTGTTCAGCCTTTGAAGAGGGAGTTGAGCGGGAGCTTCCCGTTAAAAGCAAAAAGAAAAAGCCTTTGCCAAAGCAAATCTCTGCAGTTGTACTGACAGATGACGAAGACAATTATTATATTCACAAGAGACCAGCAAGCGGACTGCTGGCAAACCTTTGGGAATTCCCTAACTTTGAAATGCTTGGTGATTTCCGTTCCTACAGAGAACTGCTTACTGAAGCAATGAAAGAAGAATACGGCGTAACTATGGAGCTCTCAGATATAAAAGGGACAATTCCGCATGTATTTAGCCATCTCATCTGGAACATATCTGTTTACTTTGCCAAAGTAGAAGACTCCTCTAACACAAAAGGCCTTATAAAAGTAAACAAAACAGAAATTCAACGCTATGCATTCCCAGTCTCACACCAAAAAATCATGCAGCTATATAAAGACAACCAAGCGTGCCACCAAGGGTGCCAGGCACCGAAGCAAGAGTAGGGTGCCAGGCACCGAAGCAAGAGTAGGGTGCCAGGCACCGAAGCAAGAGTAGGGTGCCAGGCACCGAAGTAAGAATAGGGTGCCAGGCACCGAAGTAAGAATAGGGTGCCAGGCACCACATTATGGCACCACATTATCCATTAGTCATAGGATGATCGGGTTCCGTGGGTGTAATCAGCTTCATTTCGCTGTAGGCCGCCGCGTTCTTCGATTTCTTGAACAATTTCGCGGTGGATTGTTTGTCCTTCTGCATTTAAGTAAGGCATGATTTGTTGAAGTGAGTGATGGAAATACGCTAATTCACTCTCTTTCCAATCACGCTTAGACATCATGGACAGCTCAGACATATCTCGTCCAACATACATTGTTTTGAGCCCCTTTCTCCAAAAGCATATTAACATGGATTGTTTTTTCGCCCTTATTGTTTGGTACAATAAGGGCATCTATACATATTTGAGGAGTTGAAAGAATTGATTGAAAGTAAAGTGGCATTAGTGACAGGAAGCAGCAGAGGAATCGGGAAAGCAACTGCCTTGAAGCTTGCTGAAAAAGGCTATAACATTGTGATAAATTATGCAAGAAGCAAAAAGGCAGCGTTAGAAACTGCTGAGGAAATAGAAAAATTAGGCGTAAAGGCAATAGTTGTTAAAGCGAATGTAGGACAGCCTGAAAAAATTAAAGAAATGTTTGCTCAAATTGAAGAAGCATTCGGAAGGCTGGATGTCCTAGTCAACAATGCAGCCTCGGGTGTTTTGCGTCCTGCATTAGAACTCGAGGAAAACCATTGGGATTGGACGATGAATATTAACAGCAAGGCACTTTTATTCTGTGCACAGGAAGCATCTAAACTAATGGAAAGGGCAGGCGGGGGATACATCGTAAGCATCAGCTCTTTAGGCTCCATCCGATATTTGGACAATTATACAACAGTTGGTGTTTCGAAAGCAGCTCTAGAGGCGCTGACTCGCTATTTAGCTGTCGAGCTTTCCTCACGCAATATTATTGTTAATGCTGTCTCTGGCGGAGCTGTCGATACAGAGGCATTAAAACACTTTCCAAACAGAGAAGAGCTGCTAGAAGATGCTAGAAATAATACACCAGCTGGAAGAATGGTTTCCATTGATGACATTGTGAATACGATTGATTTTCTTACCTCTGATAAAGCATCAATGATTCGCGGACAAACAATTATCGTTGATGGAGGACGGTCTCTTCTTGTTTAAAAAATTTTTTTAAAAAAAGTTGGATAATTGAATTGCCTCTTGGACATTATAAAGTTCGTGGAGGTGATAACAATGGCAAACAACCAACAACAACCGCAAGCGTCTAAAACAAACGCTCAACAAGTGAAAAAACAAAACCAAGCTGCTGCTCAAGGCCAATACGGTGCAGAATTCGCTTCTGAAACTGATGCGCAGCAAGTAAGACAACAAAACGCCCAAGCTCAACAAAAAAAAGCTCAACAACAACAAAATAACCAATAATTAAACATTGAAAGGCACTTCTTCTAACTCGGGAGAGGTGCCTTTTCAATTTGGAATTAGACTAAGCAGTGTTTTTTATAAGAAATCTTACTTCGACAAATGTTCTTAAACGTCTACATAAATAGTCAAAGGATTCGTATGATCTAAACAGAAATTTTATATGGAGAGTTAGCAAGTCGAAAATGAAAAAGGAGATACAAATGATTCAGTTTGATCAATTAGTTGGGGAACAATTAAAAACGATGGATAAGCTGCTTGAGCTTCAATCAGAAATCGAACGATGTCAAGAAATTGAAAGTCAGCTCTCAGATCTTGAGCATTCAGCACAGCTCGGAACCCTGCAAAAAGAAATCGAACATATGAAAAAAGAACTTTTGAATATTCAATGTATGTTTGAAAGACAAACAGAAGAAGTCATTGCTTCTTATCAGAAAAGTAAGGAAAAAACGATTGTCTAGTTCTTCCTATAAATGACCTTTAAATAAAGATACCGGTAATTCGGCTATCTATTCTTCATCTACTCTCCCACCGCGGGATACTTTATAAGTGATCGGCTTGTTCAGGACGAAACAAAAAAGTGTAACATAATCTTTATTAAATTTGGCCATTCTACACCGAATGGCTCTTTTGTTTTCAATTTAATAATGAAACCTTTATAATAAAGTATAAAAAAGTAAGCCTTTGTGAATGACTGAATCTAACTAGGATTTTACAAAGCGTCCACGGAAAGTAGGGGGAAAAAATGGGTTTTCCCAAGGAAGGGGATAAAATACAAATACATAGCTATAAGCACAATGGTCTCATTCATCGAATATGGGAGGAAACAACCATCCTAAAGGGGACGCAAGCATGTATCATCGCTGCAAATGACAGAACCACAGTTACCGAATCTGATGGAAGAACTTGGATTACAAGAGAGCCAGCCATCTGTTATTTCCATACTAGGCATTGGTTTAATGTGATTGGGATGATTCGAAATGATGGTATTTATTATTACTGTAATATTAGCTCCCCGTTTGTTTGGGATGACGAGGCATTAAAGTATATTGATTATGACCTCGATATTAAAGTCTTCCCTGATATGACCTTTAATTTGTTAGACGAGGATGAGTATGAGTACCATAGAAAACTGATGAATTACCCTGATGTCATTGATCTAATATTAAAAACCAATGTGGAAAAGCTAATTTGCTGGATCCGTCAGCGAAAAGGGCCTTTTGCACCTGAATTCATTGACCAGTGGTATGAACGGTATTTAATTATTTGAAATAGCATTCATGATTAATGCCTGCTCCTCAGGCAAATTGTGCTTTTGCCGGAGGTGACAGGCATTTTTGTGTAGTGAAAGGTACCAGGTACTCGCGGTTCCTGGAACCGTGAGTACCAAGTACAAAAGGATAGGGGGAGAACTATGGGTTCGATGAGACGGTATATGGCATTCGTTAAGCCTTATAAATGGCAGATTTTTGGAACGATATCGATTGGAATCCTTAAATTTGCCATTCCATTAGCCATACCGCTGCTTTTAAAATATGTTGTAGATGATATATTGCAAGGGAATCTTTCTGCAGATGAAAAAACATCGCGGCTATTTATGATTATGGGGATTGTATTTTTAGTTTTTACGGTTCTGCGTCCTCCGGTTGAATATTATCGGCAATATTTTGGGCAATGGGTTGGAAGTAAAATTTTATATGATATCCGCAACCAGCTTTTTACTCATTTGCAAAAGCTAAGCTTAAGATATTATGCGAATACCCGCGCCGGAGAAATCATTTCCAGAGTGATAAATGATGTTGAACAGACGAAGAACTTTGTCATTGTTGGTCTTATGAATGTTTGGCTGGATATTATCACTATTTTAATTGCTATCATTATTATGCTTTTTTTGGATATTAAATTAACGTTAGTATCGATTGTTCTATTTCCTTTATATGGACTATCGGTCAAGTATTTTTACAAAAAACTTCGCGATCTGACCCGCGTTCGTTCTCAGGCGCTTGCAGAAGTACAGGGACATTTGCATGAAAGGGTCCAAGGAATGCCGGTCATTAGAAGCTTTGCTATTGAAGATCACCAACAGCAGAAGTTTGATGAAGAGAACTCAAATTTTTTACAGAAAGCACTGAAACATACTGATTGGAATGCTAAAACCTTTGCGGTAGTCAATACGATAACCGATTTAGCTCCTCTCCTTGTTATCACCTATGCGGGCTATCAGGTTATTCAAAGAAATCTAACAATCGGGGAAATGGTAGCTTTTATCGGCTATATTGAACGTTTATATAATCCATTAAGACGGTTAGTAAACTCTTCAACTATTTTAACTCAAGCGGTAGCGTCAATGGATCGGGTATTTGAGTTAATGGATGAAAAGTATGATATTAAAGACAAACCTGATCCAATTGAAGCAAAAAATTTAAAGGGTAATGTGGAGTTTGATCATGTTACATTTCGTTACCAAGAGGACGAGCCTGTTGCTCTTCAGGATGTTTGCTTACATGTGAAACCTGGAGAAACTGTGGCTTTTGTAGGAATGAGCGGAGGAGGCAAATCGACACTAGTTAGTCTGATACCGCGATTTTATGATGTAACTTCAGGCAGGATTGTCATCGATGGCCATGATATTCGGGATTACCGTGCCCAGAGCTTAAGGGATCAGATTGGAATGGTCCTGCAGGATTCATTCTTGTTTAGCGATTCCATTAAAGAAAACATATTAGTTGGAAAACCTGATGCATCAGAGGAAGAGATAATCGAGGCTGCGAAAGCGGCAAATGCTCATGAGTTTATCTTAAAACTTCCAAAAGGGTATGACACTCCTGTAGGAGAGCGTGGAGTAAAGCTATCAGGCGGGCAGAAGCAGAGAATTTCAATTGCAAGGGTATTTTTGAAAAATCCTCCGCTCCTTATTTTAGATGAAGCGACTTCTGCTCTTGATTTAGAAAGTGAGCACTTAATTCAAGAAGCGTTAGAACAGCTCGCCAAAGATCGAACTACATTTATTGTGGCTCACCGCCTTTCGACAATTACGCATGCCGACAAGATTGTTGTGATTGAAAATGGAAGAATTATGGAAACCGGCCAGCACTTTGAGCTTATGGCGAGCCAGGATGGGGCTTATAAACGTTTATTCGATATTCAAATGTTGGATTAGACTTTAAGGAAAAGTGTGGACATGATGTTCACGCTTTTTTGAAATGTAAAAAAAGGGTTTAGTTATTTACTCAAACTTCGCAGACTGAAATCGACAAATAAGCCTAGATATAGTTAGGCAGACCGTGAATCCATTGCTGAAGTTGACTTTTAATTAGTTTTTGAATTGTTTTGTTTGACTTTTTTAGGGTATCTTCAAGAAGCTCTATTAACTGCTGTAAAGCAACAGCCCAATCGAGTTCATTTACTTCATCACAAAGTTCATAGAAGAGTCCACCTATGGTACGTTGGTCGCTGTTACAACGGTTTTGCCAAGATAATACAATATACCTTGAAAAGACAATGGTTGTATGGCTTATAAGTAAATCATAAGACATCCCTTGGAACTCTTTTTGTAGACGTAGTAGAGATTTGGTTGTCTTAAAGAAGACTTCAATATCCCAGCGCATTCCATAGATTCGAACAATTTCTTGTTCAGAAAGCGCACAGTCTGTGCTAAGAATCGCAAGCCATTCACTCTTTTTGTTGCGGTTTTGAACAAATACTACCTTTACTCGAACGCCATTTGCCATCGTTGTATGAATGGATCTCAAGATTCCTTTTTTATCTGAGACTGGCGCGGCAACCTTATACAGTTGTTTCAAAGAAAGCCTTTGATTGTTAATCAAATAACGTTGATTAGTGTCCTTGACCATACCAATCACGTCAAGACCAATCCCAACGATGGATTGTATAAGAGGTTGTTGTGTAAACCAAGTATCCATCAAAACATAATCAGCTGTTACACCTGCTTGTAATGCCCTTTCAATCATACTTGGAATGATGGTTGGAGCTGATTCCAGCGCTTCAACACGACGTTTATAGCCTGAGCAACGTTTATCAATCTTCTCGGAAATCCCGTTAATCTGTGCGTTCTTTGAACTCAATAAAGAGAAGTCGAGAGGCATGAAAGTACAGCCATCTGACCAACCAAGAGTGAGCATACGGAACCCTTTATAGAAACGTTTATGCAAAGAAGAATGATCCATACAACGTGCGAGAAGTTCAACCTTTTTACTGCGATTTCGATCATATTTGGAATCGTCAAATATCAACACTTTTGGACGATTTAAGTCTGTAAGACCATCCACTTTTTGAACGGCATGAGCACTTAAATAAGTTAAAAAGAGACGCCAAGCAAACATTGAATGATTCATAAAACGATAAACAGCGTCCTTAGCTGGGTAAGAATCTCCCTTCTTTGACTGTAAAAGGGTATACCAACTCTTATGATGAAAGATTAAACAGAATATTAGTTGAAACAAATAGGAAGCTGTGAAGCCAAACTTCTTTGTAATTCCAGCTTTTCGGAGATGTTTAAACATCTCTAATTCACTGAATACTGATTTTAATTCTTTTGATAGTTGATTGTTTTGGTCATTATGCTCTATCATATAGGAAGCACCTCTTCTGTTTGGTAGTGTTTTCTAGTCAATCACACTATACCAAAGTATGAGGTGTTTTTTGTATTATTTAAGCACAAAGTCAAGGTTTATATTGGAATACAGAAGAACTAAATAGAATCAACCACTGTTCCTAATTATTTAGGTGCGAAGTTTGAGTTATTTAAATTATTTACCTACTATTTTGTAGTGTGGAATGACATAAAAAACTACTCAATAAACAAAAAAATCAGTTGAAAAATTTTTAAAACCAAATGCAGAAATATAATATTTGAGTAAAAATGGGTGGGAAGGGATAAAGAAAAAGTTTGATTATTTCTCTGATCCTTTTTCTATAAAACCGCCTTTTACTTGAACACATTCACCATTTTATTCTATGTAAAATAGGGGCAATTATATCGATTCTATTGGTCCAAACACCACCAGAATAGTTAGAAGGCAGTCTCTTGATATCCTCAGTTGTATCAAATCCTTCCGACCATCCTCCATCACCTGCAACAATAAACACTCTAGTTCCTGCATTTTCTAATCTATTTATAAATTTATCCGGCCATCCCCACATCCATGGAGCATACTTCTCTGGAATATGAATCTGTGTATTGTGACAAGCAGAGGGAACATATCCTGTCCACCCTACGGCAATATAAGGAAGCATACAATTTTTCATGGTATCCATTGACATGACACGAAGTTCTGGAAGAATTTCTTTTAATGTTTTTATAGGTTGGTCTCCACCATAAACAGTTAGTTGACTCAAACGTTCTTTTGGCAGTTTAGAAAGATATTGGGCAAGGTGAACACCCTCTTCTGGGTTGTCACTTTTAATATGAATTAAAAATGAGCCAGCTGGGAAATATGATATAACTTCATCAAGTGATGGCATAAGCCCTACTCCTTTACCACGAAACGGATAACTTTTTCCTTTGTCAGCGGTATATCCATATCCAATGTCAAGGGACTTCAATTCTTGAAGGGTATGTTCCCTTGTAACCCCTTTTCCATCAGTGCGGCATTCCAATGTCCAATCATGGAAAACAGCAAAATGACCATCTTTTGTAGGTTGAATATCAAATTCAACTAAGTCAGCGCCAGCTTCAAAGGCTGCTTTCATAGATGGAATTGTATTCTCTAAGTAGGGATGCTCTGGCTCATATATTCTTTCAGCAGTACATGTATCATCTGTGATTCCTTCCATATGGAAAGTTTGTGCCATCCCTCTATGTGCCAGTAACAAAGGGGCTTCATCTCTAGCTTTAGTAAACAGAGGACTGTTATTTAAATACATGAAGAAAACTAAAATCACTAAAAATATGATAATCCTTTTAATATTACTTTTAACTTTTTTCATATTTCTCCAACTTTTTTATATTTGATTACTACATTTATTGATAGTTTAGCATAGAACCCATTTATGGTACTTTTTTAGCCCAATTGGCTCAATAAGCCTTATTCTATTAAATCGTCCTTTTGATGTGAAATAGGGTTGGATTTTTACAACATTAACAAATGTAACAATTCTGTTTAAAATTAATAGAGGATTTAGTCAACTAACTCAAGTTTTACATTTCACATCTAGATCATTATTGTCCTTATCGTACCGTTGAAGGAAATATTTTCTCCAAAATAAAAAACCCAGCTTTCACAGCTGGGTTAGTTACCATTATTTTGGTTGATAATCTGTTCGTTTTCTTTTTGGTGATAGCTTTGAAAGCTGTTAATTAATATATCTAAATGCTCGAGCTGTTCGCTGTACTCCATAATATTTGAGACAAGCGGCATCAGGTGATAGAAGGAGTCTTGGCAGGCGCAGCTTGATTGATAGCTTAAATATGCTTCAACCAATTTTTGTTTATTATAGACTCGTTCAGGTTCATGTGATGATTGCGGTTTGATTTTACCGACTAGCTTCATGTGGATGAGCTCATGAAAATGTAATAGGTAATCAAGCTCTGAGACAAGGATTTGCTGAAATTCTTTCGGCATGTTATGCAATTCGTTTTCTAATCGGTGCAATTTTCTTAATGTGTATAAAGCCCGGTTCGAGGTCACAAGCATTTGTCTGAACATGACTAATTTCCGGGACTTTGAGTATTCATTTCGTTTGAAGTAATGTCTTTCTTCTTTATAAAGTAAGTAGAGCTGGTCAAGCTTTATCATCTTTTCTTTTAGTGACTCGATATCTTCCTTTAACACACTATGTTCTGAAGCCTGCCGGATGTTAATTCTAATCCATTTTATAATTTCCACGGTGTTTTCGACAATTTGATTGTACAGCTTCGTCTCATATTTTGGCGGGAGAAAAATAAGGTTTACAACAAATGCAGCCAAAACCCCTAATAGCACAGTCGAAAAACGAATCAAAGCAAATTGGATAAAGTCCTCTCCGGGATTTTCTAAAATCGCAATAACAGTAACGAGTGCAACAGGTATTGTTTTTTCCATTTTAAGCTTTAAATTAATGGATATAACAATGACGGCGGTAAAGCCGATAACAAAAGGATGCGGACCAAATACAAGTCCAAATAATATAGCAATAAATGCCCCAATTATATTCGCTTGGGCTTGCTCAATAACTGACAAATAAGAGCGATATATCGTGGGCTGAATCGCAAAGATGGCAGCAATTCCTGCAAAGACTGGTGATGGAAGCTGCAGCACATTTGAAATCCATAAGGCAATCGTAATAGCAATTCCCGTTTTTAAAATGCGGGCACCGAGTTTCATAGAATTAAAAAAGCATTCCTTTCATGAGTAAATTTTCTTGGTCATTTAGGAAAAAATTATAAAACCTTATTGCTTTTAAACGAGAGATTCCAATTTTGTTCCTAAACAATAAAGTAATATACACTCATTTCATCATTTATTCAAGATACTTTTCCCCGATTTATACAAAATTAAACAAGGGTACCAGGTACTCGCGGTTCCTGGAACCGCGAGTACCTGGTACCCTATAATAAATTAATTTGACATCATTCTGTGGATACAGAAGGATCAGCTTGTTCTTTTTGAGGAACTAATTGAATGAAGTGGTTTTCTACTTCATTCAATATCGGCTTTAGTTCGTCCGCTTCATCTGTCTGTCCGCTTTGTTCTAATGCGTCAATATAAATGGAAAGCAGCTCGAATACGTCAGATTTTCCTTGTTCTGAGAGTGAGCCTGTTTCGATTTTCGCGCCTTTTGCTATACGGCGCTCGATTGCTGATTTTGTAAGTCCCATTTCAGGCTGCTGGCGGACGTAAACGACTCCCCCAGTCATACCTGCACAAATCCATGGGCCTGGATCGCCTAATACAAGACCGCGTCCATTTGTCATATATTCAAAAGCAAAACCTTTAATGTTTGCACCTACACCAATATTTCCAAGTTCATTAGCTGGAATCGGGGTCTTTACTTTTCCGCCGATGATGATGTCTGCACCGGATAATCTAATACCTGCTCTTGCATCAGCATTTCCTTGAACAAGTAAAAGTCCGCTTTGTGCTCCATAACCAAAACCTTTTCCGACAGAACCATTGTAATAGTTTCCATCCACCCCTTTTGATTTGAGGATTTTAATTTGGCCGCCAAAAGAAGTCTTCCCTGTTCCGTCTTGTGCTCCGCCTTCAACAAGAATGTTAATTCCGCTAGTATTGTAAGCACCAAGACCGTTTCCTAATACAGAGCCGTCTCTGTATTGAAGCTTGATGTCATCCAGCTCTTTGTAGGACCCATCCAATCTGCCGCGGACGCGGTGACAGGAAACTCGGCTTGCTAATACACGCTGCTCAGAAGTAACCCCTGAGAAATCACGTGATTCAAGTAAATCATCTTCATGATAATCCAGGTACTCTGCTCCGGCTGCTACAGCTAATCGTTTTTCTTCTACGCTCGCTGCAACCTCTTTATGAACAAGGTTTTGGATATCATTTGTTTTTAATAAATTTGAAAGATCCATTGCGTCTACACCTCTTGTTTGCTCTAGTAAATCTGAACGCCCTACGAGCTCTTGCAGACGATTAAAGCCAAGAGAAGCAGCTAAGGATTTTAGCTCAGTTCCAAAAGCACCGAACATATTCATTAAGCCTTGAACAGCCAAGTCATACTGGCGCGGAACAAATCTTCGCAATCCGTGCTCTTCTGCTTGGGATTCAGTTTCTATTTGAGTGGCAATTCCGACATGGCACGTGTCTAGGTGACAGCCGCGGCATGTTGTACAGCCAATGGCAATCATGGAAAGAGTTCCGAATCCAACGCGGTTGGCACCAAGCAGCATAACCTTTACTACATCAAGTGCACTTTTAATTCCCCCATCGGCCCAAACTTCTACTTTATGGCGAAGTCCTGCTTCAAGTAAGGCGTTATGGGCTGCTTTTACACCTATTTCAACAGGCAATCCTACATATTGAAGCGCATGGATCCTTGCAGCACCTGTACCGCCGTCAAAGCCGCTTAACGTAATAATATCAGCGCCTGCTTTAGCAATACCGACTGCGATTGTTCCGATGTTTGGGACAACAGGAACCTTTACCGCTACTTTCGCTTGATCATTTGCCGTTTTCAACTCTGTTATCATTTGCGATAGGTCTTCAATCGAATAAATATCATGGTTATTTGACGGTGAGATCAAATCAGAACCGATTGTCGCATTACGTGCTTCGGCAATTTTGGCTGTAACCTTAGAACCTGGAAGGTGTCCGCCTTCACCAGGCTTTGCCCCTTGACCAATTTTTATCTCTAATAAATTGGACGAGTTTAGAAGCTCAGCATTTACACCAAATCGCCCAGAAGCAACCTGCTGGCCGCGTGTTTTCGGATATTTCCCAAGCATATCCTTGATTTCTCCGCCTTCGCCATTCATGCTGATCATGTTTAAACGATCTGCTGCTTCTGCGTAAGCACGGAAAGCGACTTCATTTTGGGAGCCAAATGACATGGATGCGATAACAAATGGCAGGTCATGGTCGCCAACACCTAGATCAACTTTTTCAGCTGGAACGGAAGAATTGATTTTCTTTAAATCAGTTAAGTGTCGAATTGAAATTGGATTTTTTTCCTCTTGTTCAGTTAATTTTTCTCGATATCCATCATAGTTTCCTGATGAAGCAACATCCCCGATTGCCTTCCAAATGCGAGGGAAGATGTGGAATGTTTTTCCTGGTCTTGCTTTTTCATTTTCATAATCTTTCAATCTTTCAATAGCATCCTCTTTTAGACTCTTCAAATTATGTTTTAACTCTGCAGAGCCTAAGAAATTAACAACTTTCAATTTATCGGAAATTTCAAGGTTTAATCCAATTGCAGAGAATAGACGGCCATAACCGCGAAGCTCATGAATGCCAATCGTTGAAATGACTTTTTCCAATCCTTTATTTAATGCATTAAAAAGGTTTACAACTGGAGTTACTGGACCGTCTTCTTCTGCTACTGTAGCAAACAGGATATAAGGGCTGATTAAGTTTGCACCTAGTCCGTAAGCAGTAATGATGTCATGCAATGACCTAATCGCTCCTGAACGAAGTAAAATCGAACAATTTCTTCTAATTCTTGCCTCCACTAAAGCTTGATCAATAACAGAAGTAACAAGGTGGGGGTCAATCCACAGTTCATGATCCTTGTGTGCCTTCTGATCCTCTAAAACTAAGAGGGCAGCACCATTTCGAACAGCGTCAATAGCTGCGTCTGCCAGTCTTGATAAGGCATCTTTCAGATCTTCTTTTTCATTAAATGTAGTATCAAGAATGGCAAGGGATTTATTGTTTGAAAACTGCTCAACAACCTGCTCATATGAAAGTTGATCTGTTTCTGAAGCAGCTGCTTGACCGATTTGCCCTTCTATTAACAATGGAGATGGGAGCTCTAAAACAAGCTCTTGTCCATGCTTTTCAACTAAAGATGGACGTTTTCCGATGATTGTTCTTGTGGAAAAATGTTCTGTTTCCCGATCACGGTCAATCGCAGGGTTTGTTACAACCGCAACACTTTCTTTTAAAAAGTCTGCAATATTTTTTCGGTCAGGATGAATGGCTGCCAGGGGGCCATCATGGCCTAGAGAACGAATTGGTTCCGCGCCTTTTTCTGCCATTTGCTCAAGCAGCTGGATATGCTCGCGATCCCAGCCGAATGCAGAATATTGGCCGTTTTGAATCTTTTGAACAGGTGATAATGTTAATTGGTTTGTACTCTTTGGATGCTTTAACCGAACTTGATAGTTTTCCAAAGACACTTTTGGCGAGAATCGTTGATAAACCTCTTCTTGAAATTCTGGATAGTGATAAACCTTAATCTCATTATTATCGTTCCATTTTAACCCAACTTTTTCACCCGGCGCTAACGGTTTTGGCTCTCCTGTGTAAAGAGCATTTGAAATAATTCCAGGCTCTGAAGAGAAAAGATAGGAATCCTTTGTCTCAATTTGCCATAATGGACGGAGCCCAAGAGCATCCACACTGAAAACAGCCTCATCTGCAAATCTCGAAATAATTCCTGCAGGACCTTGTGCAAAATGACCCCAAGCCTCTCTCACATACGTATATAAATCTTTAATATGGCTTGGATAGGTCTTAATCTCATTTACAATTGGCGGAAATAAGATGTCAAGAGCTTCAAATAAACTAAAATTGTACCGGCAAACAAGCGTTTCAATCGTCCTGTTTAAATCCTGTGAGTCACTGCCCCCATTTGTTAAAGGGACATCAATCATTCTCGCTTCATCCCGTAGTTTGGAGATTGTATTAATCTCTCCATTGTGACCTAGTACGCTAAAAGGTTGTACACGGAAAAAGTTTGATAGGGTGTTTGTTGAATAACGATTATGGCCGAGTGTCATCGCAGAAGCAACTAACGGACTTGCTAAATCGTGATAAAACTTTGGCAAAATGTCACCGGCACCCATTACTTTGTATACTGCTGCATGCTGACTTAAAGAGGCGACGTGAATATGGTCGTCCTTTTCAATTTCAATTGTAAGATGAAATAATGTTTTCGATAATTGCTTATGTTCTTCATTTGGAATAAGGCCCACTTGCCAAAATAACGGCTCTTCCTGAACAGCGATTGGTCCTAATGCTTCAGATGATGTTACCTCATCTGTCTCAAAGATTAATTGGAGGTTAGACTTCGTAAGTTCTTTTCTCACATGTTCTTTTATTTGATCTTTGTTTGTATGTCTGGAAATAAAAAAATGACCGACAACAAAGTCAGGTCGGTCAACTAAAGATTGGTCTTGACCCGCCTGCTGCAACTTTTCCTTCCAAAGTTTTTTTGGAAGGTCAATGTGAATACCAACACCATCGCCTTCTTCATTAATAAAACCTGCACGATGATTCATCGTCACTAAAGCATTAATACATGCTAAAATATTATCTCTTGTTGGGATATTCTTTTTTTCAATCACAGACACAATACCACAAGCATCATGTTCAGCATTTTTTTGATAATCTGTAAACAAACTTGGACTCCATTGTTCAGTCATAATTGCGGCTAGAGAGAGGGAGCAACCGTCTCTAGGCCTTCACCTCCTATAAGCATAGTAATCTATAAAAATAAATGGGTGTTTTCGTAAATTAGTTTCTAAATGGGTAATCTCTTGATGTAAGACTGAATCCATTAAAGCAACAGTTTCTTAGGAGAGTGCAAAGAAGGAAAGAATAAAGGTAAAACTTAAAAAGAAAAAATTTTCAGAATTATAATTCCAATCTTATCACCTTCGGATAGGGTTTTCAATTATTTATACAGGTTCGTGGATAGGGTATACATTCTTAATTGTTTGTAAGGAAACCTGACAAAGTTAGGGAGTGAAAATAATGTAAGCGTTTACTATTGGGTAATAAAAAAATTATGGAAAATGAGTGATTTTCCATAATGAAAGAATGTATGGTTATTCATTTGAAAGTTGTTTGAATGCATTTCCTGCAGCTGTTATTGTTTTTTCTATATCCTCTTCCGTATGTGCAATCGTAATAAACCAAGCTTCGTATTTGGAAGGGGCGAGATTTATTCCTTGCTGAAGCATGAGCTTGAAAAACCTTGCAAATCGTTCTCCGTCCGTGTTTTCAGCTTGCTCATAATTTTCGATTTTCTCATGAGTAAAGTAGACAGTAAGCGCGCCTTTTAAGCGATTAAGAGAAATTGGAATGTTATATGCATCAGCATATTTCTTAATACCTTCTTCTAAAAGTGCGCCTAAATGATCTAATTTCTCGTACGTTCCTGCTTGTTGTAAAACCTCTAAACAAGCGATCCCAGATAAGATCGATGCAGGATTGCCTGCCATCGTTCCCGCTTGATAAGCCGGACCTAAAGGAGCCACCGTTTCCATAATGTCCTTTTTGCCTCCATAAGCTCCGATTGGAAGACCGCCGCCAATAATTTTTCCTAAAACAGTTAAATCAGGCTGGACGCCTAGTAAATCCTGGGCGCCTCCATATGTAAACCGGAAGGCTGTAATAACTTCATCATAAATAACTAGTGCGCCAGCTTCATGTGTAAGTCTGTTTACTTCCTGTAAAAATCCTTCTTTTGGTTCAACAATCCCGAAGTTACCAACGATTGGCTCTACTAAGACAGCTGCAATTTGGTCTCCCCATTTTTCTAATGCTTTTTTAAATGGCACCAAATCATTGAACGGGACTGTAATTACTTCTTGGGCAATGCTTTTTGGAACACCGGCAGAATCGGGTGTGCCAAGAGTAGACGGACCTGAACCAGCTGCAACTAAAACAAGGTCTGAGTGACCGTGATAGCAGCCTGCAAATTTTATAATTTTATCTCGGCCTGTGTAGGCACGTGCGACACGGATTGTTGTCATAACGGCTTCTGTTCCGGAGTTAACAAATCTTACTTTTTCTAAAGAAGGAATCGCTTCCTTCAGCATTTTAGCAAAGGTAATTTCATGCCGGGTCGGAGTTCCATATAATACTCCTGTTTCAGCTGCTTTTTGGATTGCCTGTGTAATATGGGGATGCGCATGACCTGTAATAATTGGTCCGTATGCAGCCAAATAATCGATGTATTTGTTGCCGTCTACATCCCAGAAATATGCTCCCTTTCCTTTTTCCATAACAACTGGCGCCCCGCCGCCTACTGCTTTGTATGAACGAGATGGACTGTTTACACCACCGACAATATGTTGCAAAGCCTCGTCATGAAGCTTTTCAGAATTTAAGTGTTGCATGATATCCTCCTACTGATAAAAAAGTTCTCTTTTATTCTAGCATTTCACAAAAGGAGGTCAATCAACAGGTTTATAAAGCTTGTAATGTGGTATTATTAGGGAAATGATACATTTACCTTATTTTCTCAGATTTTCAGTATCTCAAAATAAAATGTAACCTCCATGAATAGACATCAGGTAAATATATAAATATTTTGGCTCCACTTATATGGAGATGGGGGAATAATAATGGATCTAAATTTGGCAGTCATTTTATTGGGAGCGCTTACAACTGGAGTGATTATTGGTACAATCCTTTATTTTCTTGCTAAAAGAAGAGCGAAACAAAAGCTTGGCTTTATTGGTTTTTTCTCTGTAGTCGTTAGCCAGCTTGTGCTGGGCTATTTCCTCTCTATCCCGATGTTTTTAGTTTTTTTATTATTAATAGCCATAGACTGGAAAGGACCTATTCATTAGACAATTAAGGTTTTTCGAATATTCACCCTTGATCCATTATATATTCTAATAAGAAGAATGTGGGACGAGGTTAAATAAGTGGATATCATTTTTTTAATCCTTATTGTTATTTGTTTATTAATGAGTTTAAAAATTTTTTTATCGATTCGCTCAAAGCACCAATTCCTTGCAAGGGAAACCATTTTAGTTCTTGTTTTTATGTATATTTCCTTGTTAGTCAGCTTTGCCATGTTTTATTTGATCTTTATGCAGACAGGAAGTTCGATTCTGTTAGATAATGGGGTCCCTGTAACAGGATCCTACTTTCAAAAACTGAATACTTGCTTGTATTTCAGTGCAGTCACTTTGTTTTCCGTTGGTTACGGTGATATTAATCCAGTTGGAATCGGGAGGTTTATTGCGGTTATTCAAGCACTAATCGGCTATTTGCTTCCAATTATTTTTGTAGCCAGGTCTGTAATTAGTTCTGAATAGTTGTACAAGTCTCCAAAATTGGGTAGTCTTTTACTAAACCATTCAATTTTGGAGGTATTCACATGACAATTGAGGTCGGGCAAAATGCACCTGATTTTGAATTAGCGGCTGATAACGGAGAAAAAGTAAAACTATCTGATTTAAAAGGCCGTTTTGTCGTACTTTATTTTTATCCTAAAGATATGACACCAGGATGTACCACACAGGCCTGTGATTTTAGAGACCTTTACACAAGCTTTAAAGAGCTGGATGCTGTTATTCTTGGAGTCAGTCCAGATCCTGAAGTAAAGCACCAAAAGTTTAAGGAAAAGCATGATCTGCCATTCACGCTTCTTGTAGATGAAGATCACGCGGTAGCTGAGAAATACGGCGTTTGGAAGCTGAAGAAAAATTTCGGAAAAGAATACATGGGGATTGAACGCTCAACTTTCATTATTGATAAAGAAGGAAAGATTGTGAAGGAATGGCGTAAAGTAAAAGTAAAAGGGCATGTAGAAGAAGCTTTGCAATACATTAAAGACAATTTAGCGTGATTTTCCTATTTTTCTTTGGAACAGGGCGAAAGTCCAGACATTTTGATAAAAAATGAGTATGTTAAAAGGGAAGGCATAACCTCCTCATATGTTAGCGCAAGCATTGTGCGGGAACTCCCCGCACTTTTTTTATTAGTCGAAAGCAGTCTAAGATTCGTTGTCTGGAATCATCACCTTCCCAGAGAAACTTTTGGTCACCATAAATAGTAGTCTTTCTTGGAGAGAAATTTTCTTATACAATGAATAAGGAATAAAGGGATAGGGAGCGCTTACCTGTGAAGATTTTATCAACCGTTCGATTGCCTGATCATGATAAAGAAAGATTATCAAAAAAATACCCGCAATGTACCTTTGTATTTGATCAAAAAATAAATAAAGCTGTGGAATATCTTAAGGAAGCAGAAATTCTTCTTACATATGGAGAAGATTTGAATGAGGAGCATGTTTACTCAGCAAGTGATTTAAAGTGGATTATGGTAGCTTCAGCCGGTTTGGAGAAAATGCCGTTTTCTGCTTTGCAGGAAAAGAATGTTTTGGTTACAAATGCAAGAGGAATACATAAAATACCGATGGCAGAATACACACTTGCGATGATGCTTCAGGTTTCACGTCAAGCAAAGGTTTTAAGCAAAAATGAAGCAGAACAGAATTGGACGAGAAAAGTGGAAATGGTAGAACTATTCGGTAAAACCATTGTTGTTTTGGGGGCTGGAGCAATTGGCTCCGAGATCGCGAGGCTGTGCAAAGCATTTAATATGAGAACAATTGGAATTAATACTACCGAGAATGATGTTCCTCATTTTGATCAGATAGTTAAAATAGACAAGCTGGATAATGTAGTAGGGGACGGAGATTTTGTGGTATCAGCTCTGCCAAGTACCAGGCAAACTCAAGGCATATTAGGAATTGATCAGTTTAAATTCATGAAACGGGAAGCTGTTCTGATCAATATTGGCCGGGGCGACGCAATAATAGAAAAAGACTTAATAAAAGCATTATCTGAAAATCTTTTGAAGCATGCAGTACTTGATGTGTTTATAAAAGAACCGCTTCATATGGAGCATCCATTTTGGACGATGGATAACGTCACAGTTACTCCGCACTTATCAGGTATTTCAAAAATGTATTTACCACGAGCATTGGAAATATTTGAAGATAATTTAAATATGTATCTAAGTGGAAAACTAAATGAAATGAGAAATCCGATTCAATTAGAAAAAGGCTACTAAAAAACAATCCTTACTTATGGCTCTTTTCAGCAGATAATTGACAAAAGTCTTTGTCGCAAGGTACACTAATTATAAATATTATAAAGTAAGAATGTTTACTAGAAGAGAGGTGCATGACGGATGTCTGAACATCAGTTAAAAGAAGCACTTGATACTTTAAAGCAAACAGGAGTTAGAATTACTCCGCAACGTCATGCGATATTAGAATATTTGATCAATTCAATGACTCATCCAACTGCTGATGATATATACAAATCATTAGAGGGTAAATTTCCAAATATGAGTGTTGCAACAGTTTACAATAATCTGCGTGTCTTTCGAGAGGTTGGATTAGTAAAAGAATTGACGTATGGCGACGCGTCAAGCCGCTTCGATTTCGTAACGACCGAGCATTACCATGTCATCTGTGAAAGCTGCGGGAAGATCGTAGACTTCCACTATCCTGGATTAGATGAAGTAGAACATTTAGCTGCACATGTCACAGGGTTTAAAGTTAGTCATCATAGAATGGAAATATACGGAACATGCGGAGATTGCGAAAAGAAACATGCTCATTAAGAAAAAACGGGAGTGTCAAAAAAGTACATCCCAAACCTTTCAAGCTGAGACTGAATGATTCGCACTATGGATAAATTACCTTCACAGGGAATTCCTGTTATTAAGGCTAGCCATGGAGAATGGAATAATAACCACATACTAGAACTTATAAAAGCTGATAGATTCATTTCTATCAGCTTTATTTTTGTACGCTCTTCCGATTGTATTTTTCATCAAAATCCTTGCCTTCTAAATTTTTATCAAGTGTCAGGGGTTCTCTGCAGTACATGCACATATCAACCCGACCAAGTATTTTTGTTGTTTTCCCGCAAGATGGACAAACAACCTGAACAGCTTTAGTCGAAAGCATGCCGATCCAGAAATAAACTCCTGTGCTTGCAACTATACATAAGAGCCCTAACATCATAAAGACAGTCATCCATAATGGGCTGCTGCGGAAGAAGACACCTAAATACATGACAAGAAAGCCGACAAAAATCAGGCTTAACGCAAATGTCCGTATTTTATTTATTTTACTAGAGTATTTTTTAGCCATTAATTTACCCTCCTCTCATAAATATAGCATAATTAAACCCCTTTCATAATGTTAATCCGAAAATACTAGTAGAAGTATAAAGAATTATCACTTATAATTTTCAAAGTGCCTGAAAAAAAGGAATCTTGTCTTCAAATGTAGAATGAATTGAATTGTTACCTTAAAAATCAACTGGAGGAATCATAATGGAAAACATTCTCCGCCCAATATATCAAGAAAGAGCAAGCCATCCTGATACACTAGCTGTGTTAATGATGGAAAAAAGAAATCAAACCTCTCCACAAACAGATAATTTGGATGTTGCGTTATTTGTTATCGTGAAAGATGCTGAACATCCTTTATATGTAAAACATTATGAATTTAATGATCAAAAAGCCTCTTTAAATATAGTGACGAGCGAGCAAGTTGACGAATGGCTGCTATTAGGTACTAATCGCCGTATGGTGGATTTAATTTTTAATAGTAAGGTTTTATTCGACCGTAATGAATTTCTATTAGGCTTGAGAGACCGCTTGTCAACTTTTCCTTTTGGGGAAAGAAAGCTCAAGATAGGATTAGAATTTGGAAAGCTGATTAGAAGGTATTTGGAAGGAAAAGCTTTTTTTGAATCCAAGCAATTTCTTGATGCCTACAACAGTATTGTCCATGCGCTTCATCACCTAGCCAGGCTGGAAGTAATAGATAAAGGCTTTTATCCGGAAGTGACTGTCTGGAACCAAGTAAAACAAATTGAACCTCAGGTTTATAAGCTTTATCAAGAATTAGTGGAAAGCGATGAAACACTGGAAAAACGATTGGAGCTTCTTTTTTTAGCAAGTGATTTTCTCATCCATTCAAAAACAGAAATAGGTGTTTCCCATTTACTAAAAGTAATGAAAGGAAAGGACAGCTGGTTATTTGCCGAACTCCTGCTTCATCCAGAATTAAAATATTACTCAGTTGACCTTAGTGTCATTTTGGAGTTTTTAGTAGAGAGGGAAATCATTAAGGTTAAGCGCATTGAGACAAAAGGGCAGGATGTTTACCATAGAGCTTATTCAATTTCATAAAAACTGTTGACATAAGATTTCACCGATGTTATATTATAGATCGTCGCTGCTGACAACTAAGACAAAAACGGCAGCGGCGAAGAAAAAACAAAAATAACTCTTGACTTAAATAAAGGTAAGATGTTACATTAAGAAAGTCGCTTCTAAAGAGAAGGTGACATCAAAATGATCTTTGAAAACTAAACAAAGCAAAGCGTCAACGTTAATTCTAGATTTATTTTTACAAAAGAGTCATGGATCTTCTGCTAAAG
>NZ_JACXAI010000040.1 GCF_014773385.1 Metabacillus arenae
ATATCATAGCCTTTCTTTAAGTTTGAACATGTATATTAATATGCTTCTTGAATACAAAAAACATCTATCCACGCTTGATGACGAGATAGATGCTTTATCAAAGCATATTGAAGAGTGTAAGATTATCCGATCAATCCCCGGCATCGGTGAAAAAATCGCTGCCACGATTATTTCTGAGATTGGGGAAATTGATCGGTTTAATCATCCTAAGAAACTAGTAGCATTTGCCGGAATCGATCCTAGTATCTTTGAATCTGGTACATTCAAAGGCACTTTAAATCGAATTACCAAACGAGGCTCTAGCAGACTAAGACAGGCCTTGTATATGGCCGTTAAATGTGCCATTCGAGATTGTCGCAAGTAGAAAACGACAGATGAAATTATTCCTCGTAACAAGCGATTACGAGAGTTTTATGATAAGAAACGTGAAGAAGGTAAACCCTTTAAAGTAGCTGTGATAGCATGTGCCAATAAACTTTTACATTGGATTTATGCATTATTAAAAAGTAAATCAACCTTCCAAGATATAGCTTAAGTACTACATCTAACAATAAAATGAAAAACCTTCCAAATATGTAAATAAGGAAGGTTATTTGTTATGGACATTTTTATTATAGCACGAAGAAATATAGTTTTTTATTGAAAAATGTTGACAAACTATTAGCTGGTTTAATTGAATACTATAACTGGCGTTTTTAACAACTTTATTTGTAATGAATCATCGTTATTCCCTTTCGACTATCGGGCAAAAATTTCATTATTCATTTAGAACAGGCAATGTTGTTTTTTAAATTTGTGTACAAATCAGGAAAAAGGCTGCTTTTTGGACATACTATATACAAAGTATGTTTCTAGGAGTGGTACAATGAGGAAAATAGATAAATTATCAGACCTTTGCTGGGATGGATTAACTTTAAAGCACGTTTCTCAAAATGAGATTGTTATTCCTTATATACTATTTTTTCTCATTACATTGGTTTTTGAGCTGTTTTTAGCTGGTTTGTTCATCTTTTCTTATTATCTATTCAGTACATATGGATATAAACCTACTTTTCATTATTATATGAATGCTGTCATTTTACTTCTAATGCTAGTGATTACAATTCCAATGCTAGTTACAACAATGAAAGTACATAGAAAGTACATAAAAAAAGATTTTTTGAAAAAAGAGTGAAAAAGTAATGGACACGCTGAAGTATATTCACTCTCAAGAACTTTTGTATAGACAATCATTCTATTGCACAGTATGATGTTTCTGTGAATATATCATAAATAGAAAAAACAGAATGAATGGCAGATCGAAGATTATTTGCGGTTTACACACCATTAAGGGAGATACTATGACCTTACATCATTTCCTTGCATCAAATAAGGAACTTCCGACTGGGAGTTTTGGGATGAATCCTCTCATTTAAAAGACCAGCTTGTAGAAGTCTTTGAAACAGAGGAGGACTTACTGGGTATTGGTATAGCAGATTTAGACGGCTATGAGGAAATAAAGGGTAAATTTTGCAACACTTTAGTGTATGAATTATTTTGTTTTAATCATCGTAAATGCTTTTTAAGTATTTCGATCAGATTCTTTCAGATACGATCGGGTTGAAATTTACACTTGTTGGGATGGAGATGAAGCAAGGGAAAAAGATGACCCATTAGATGTGTTGATAGATTTAAAATCATATCAATTTAAAAATCATTTTGGGAATTTCAAGTTAGTGGAAAAACGGTTTATCGAAGAACTTAGTGAGCGGTTTTGGTAACGAGAGAAACAATATGTAGTGATAACTAAACAACGATAATTATTTTATTGATGAATGTATTAAAATAAAAAATTAAATCTCTTCAATCTATACTAATTTGTTGTTCATTTGGTATGATTTCATTAGAAGGGAAAAAATCCCTATGATCCTGTTTGTTTGAAAAATAATCAAGTGGAGGGGCACTATGACTGGATTAATCGCTACTATAATGATTTTCTCGATTCCGATCATCGCCATAATGACAAATCATTTTCAAAAACAATCCAAACTCAAACACAAGATGATCCAAGATCAACTGGAGCTTGAGAAACTTAGACACGAAAACTTTGTAATTGAAACACAAAAAATGAGACTTGAGCTTGAACAAAAGAAGCTTGAAGATTCAAAAGACCAGGCTAAATTCATGTGATATTCTATAATAAATGCCCCTCGATTATGAGAGGTTTTTTCTCGTTAAAGCTAATCTTCGAATTTTGCAATATTCGGCAAAAACGATCAGAAATCTACAATCAGGATTCTTAATTCAAGCTCATTCTCTAAAGCAAGCCCAATTAAAATCATGTATACTATTATATAAAACCTGTGCGATGGAGTAGATGATATGATAACAATTTCAGATATTGCAAAGCTTGCCGGGGTAGCAAAGAGTACTGTTTCCCGGTACCTGAATGGCGGCTCCGTGGGAGAGGCTACTAGAAAAAAAATTGAACGTGTGATAGAGGAGACTGGCTATTCTCCTAATAAATTTGCACAAAGCTTGAAAGCGAAAAAAACGAATATGATCGGAACGATTGTCCCTCGCCTTGATTCGTTTGCAGCCTCCCAGACTTTAATTGGAATTGATGAGCAGCTTAGAGCACTGAATTACCAACTCATCATCTCGAACTCCAGCCAGAGTCTAGAACGCGAAATTGAGAATATTTATACCCTGGCAAATCAAAAGGTTGCTGGGATTATCCTTCTGGCGACGGAAATTACGGAGAGCCATATAGAGGCTTTAAGGAAAGTCCAAATCCCTATTATGCTGGTAGGTCAGCAGCATGAAGAGTACCACAGCTTGATCCATAACGATTATGAGGCTTCCTATGAGCTGGGAAAATATGTGCTGGAAAACGGACATCGACGTATTGCCTATTTAGGGGTTACCGAAAGAGATGTAGCGGTTGGGGTAAACCGGAAAAAAGGCTTCCAGAAAGCGGTGGCCCAGCAGTCAGGATGTGATGTTCGTTACTTTGAAACAAGCTTTAAAATAGAAGATTCCATCAACATCGTTCCGGAAATTATGAAAGATTTTCACCCTTCGATTTTTGTTTGTGCAACAGATAATATTGCTTTAGGCGCATTAAAGGCGGCTCACATCATGGGGCTGAACGTACCGAAGGACTTATCGATTACAGGGTTTGGCGGCTATGACATTACAAAAATTACGTTTCCAGGTATTACCTCAGCAAAGTTTTATTACAAAGAAGCGGGGAATGTGGCAGCTAAAAACCTGGTCCAGCTGGTAAATGGGGAAGAGCTAAAGAAAGTTTCTCTTTCAAGATACAAAATCATCGAACGTGAGAGCGTTGACAAAATGATGGATTAATTTTATAATCGAGCGAGCATTAATCGGTTCTAATTTTTAAAACTAATTTTCGAACCGGTTCCTAATCTCGCCTATTTTTTTATCGTGATTTGGAACCGGTTCCCATAATTGATATGAGGAGGAGGCTAAGATGGATTACAAGCATATAGCACAGGAGCTTTTGCAAGCAATTGGAGGCAAAGGAAATGTTGAAGAAGCGGCACATTGTGCCACAAGAATGCGGATCGTATTAAGCGATGAAAGAAAGGTTGACCAAGCTAAGCTTGATGGGATGGATGTTGTAAAAGGTACCTTTTCAACAGGGGGACAATTCCAGATTATTTTAGGATCAGGGACTGTAAATGAAGTCTATAAGGAGCTTGCCGCGCTTACCGGAAAGTCCTCTGATATTCAGGCAAAGGATGTTTCAAAAGCGGTACCAAAGAAATTGAATCCTCTTCAGAGGTTTGTAAAGCTGCTCTCCGATATTTTCGTTCCGATTATTCCTGTCATTGTTGCTGCCGGTTTATTAATGGGGTTCAATAACCTTCTCACTGCACAAGACTTTTTTATTGAAGGAAAGTCATTAATTGAAGCTTATCCGAATATTACAGATTTAGCCGCACTCCTTAATACATTTGCAAATGCGGCATTTCTCTTTTTGCCAATATTGATTGGTTTTTCTGCTACAAAGCGGTTTGGCGGAAATCCTTATTTAGGAGCCGCACTAGGGATGCTTATGGTACACCCGGATTTGTTAAATGGTTATGAATATGCAGATGCAGTTCCTAAGGAAGAAGTGCCGGTTTGGAAAATTTTCAACTTCGAAATTGAACGGGTTGGCTATCAAGGGACTGTGCTGCCTGTGCTTGTCTCTTCATTTGTCCTTGCAAAAATAGAAACATTTTTAAGAAGAAGAGTGCCTTCTTTCCTCGATAATTTAGTGACACCACTCTTGGCCATTTTCATTACAGGTGTTCTAACGTTCGCTTTATTGGGGCCATTCACTCGCAATACAGGGAACCTTTTGACGGACGGTCTTGTCTGGTTATATGACACGACAGGAATGATTGGCGGCGCTATATTTGGGCTTCTTTATGCCCCTGTTGTGATTACAGGGATGCATCATAGCTTTATCCCGGTAGAAACTCAGCTTTTAGCTGATCTTGCAAAAACTGGTGGAACATTTATTTTCCCAATTGCAGCGATGTCAAACATTAGCCAGGGTGCTGCAACTCTTGCGGTTCTGCTGCTCACAAAGAATTCCAAAATAAAAGGAACTGCCTCAGCAGCAGGAATTTCAGCTCTATTAGGTATTGTAGAACCTGCGATGTTCGGAGTAAATTTGAAGTTAAGATACCCGTTTTATGGAGCCATTATCGGTTCAGCCGCAGGGGCGGGGTTTGTCTCGTTGTTTAAAGTAAAGGCTATCGCATTAGGGGCGGCTGGCCTGCCTGGTATTATTTCTATTAAGCCGGGCTCGATCACATTTTTTATTATAGGAATGATTATTTCCTTTACCGCCGGTTTCCTAGCGACAATTATTCTTGGAAAACGCAGTGATAAATAGGATGACAGAAGCAGCAATAGAAACAAAATAGCAAGCTAAATTTTAATAGAAAAGGGGAATCGGACCTCATTTAAGGAGTAGAAGAGTAATGGAATGGACTAGAGATAGAAGATACCGGCGAATTGAAGAAGTGAGTTCGGAAAAAATGAAGGAGCTGACAAATAGGGTTACCGCTTGTCCATGGAGACAAAGCTTTCATATCCAGCCTAAAACGGGATTATTGAATGATCCTAATGGATTCGCCTACTTTCAGGGAACCTACCACCTGTTTTATCAATGGTTTCCTTTAGGGCCTGTTCATGGATTGAAATATTGGTACCATGTAAAGTCGAAAGACTTGGTTCATTGGGAAGATGCTGGGATCGGAATAGCACCCGGGTACCTTTATGATAACTACGGTGCCTATTCAGGCAGCGCGATTGAACATAATGACAAACTATTTTTAATGTACACAGGGAACACTAGAGATGAAAATTGGGTAAGGCACCCCTATCAGTGTATGGCCGTGATGAATAGAGAGGGAGCCATTTCGAAGCTGGAGGAACCGGTTATCTCTGCAGTTCCAAAAAGGTATACAGATCATTTTCGTGACCCGAAGGTATGGAAACAGGATGATCATTTCTATGCGGTCATAGGTGCACAGCGTGAAAATATGACGGGTACGGCTGTCATCTATCAATCGGAGGATTTAATAGATTGGAGTCTCGAGGGAGAATTAAAAACAAGTTTGCAGAACTTCGGTTACATGTGGGAATGCCCTGATTATTTCGAATTGGACAATCAAGGAATCTTTGTTTTTTCTCCTCAAGGAATTGAAGCAGAGGGAGACCTCTATCAGAATATCTATCAATCTGGCTATATCATAGGAGAACCATTCAATCCATCAGATCGAACCTTTCATCATGGATCTTTTCAGGAGCTGGATCGTGGATTTGATTTTTATGCCCCGCAGACAACGCTGGGTGAGGATGGCAGGAGAATTCTAGTAGGCTGGATGGGGCTTCCAGAGATAGATTATCCGTCAGACGTTAATGGCTGGGCGCACTGTTTAACATTACCAAGGGAATTGTCGGTCCGAAACGGAAAGCTTATTCAACAGCCTGTAAAAGAATTAAAGCTTTTACGTAAAAAAGAGCAAAATGCCAAAGGCGTCCTCGAAAACGAAGTGAAAATGTTTGATGGCATCCAAGGAACAGCATTTGAAATGGTATCTGAGATTTCCAGCTTACAAGCTGAAGAGGTTGGAATAGAGCTACGGGCAAATGAAACGAAAAAAACGGTCATTACATTTTATCCAAGAATGAAAAAATTAACCTTAGACCGAAGCTGTTCAGGAGAAGAAGTAGGTAGTAAATATGGGACTTCCAGAGCTTGTTATATGGACACTGCTAAATTGAAGCTGCACCTATTTGTGGATACTTCATCAGTTGAAATTTTCGTAAATAGCGGGGAAGAAGTGTTTACTTCAAGGATATTCCCAGACAAAGACTGTGATCAAATTCGTTTCTTTGCAAAGAACGGCCGTGCGGATTTTAAGGTGCAAAAGTGGGATATTAGGAAAGCCTAAATTATCGATTTTTGTCGAATAATCGATATATTGAAAAAATCAAGTGTTTGGTTTATATGGATAGCTAATAGTGTCATTAAAAAACTTCGCTTAAATGATCATGTACGGTATCCTTCAAAAAAATAGTACATTTTGGAACCCTTAATACATTTAAGGCAATGAAGTTCACGTCGTTTTAATCATATTTGGTAGAGATAATGGCACGGAAGGTGTAGAAAATAAAATTTGATAATTTAAAACAACGTCTGATCGTTAATAATAAAGATTAATAGTTGAATAACGTTTGATCAAAAATCCTGTATTGATAATGCAGGATTTTTTCTTCCATACAGGAGAGCATTAGTTGAGTATGACTTTAATAAAACGTATACTAGTGACTAGAATAATAGAGACTGCGGAGTGATTTTTTGGAGATTAAAATAGATGATTTAACTGGATCTGAAGTGGCTGAATTAGTGGGGGAACATCTTCAGGGTATGACCCTGCATTCCCCGCCTGAAAGTATACATGCACTAAATCTTGATGCATTGCGTAAACCAGAAATAACTTTCTGGAGTGCATGGGAACGAGATGAATTAGTTGGCTGCGGGGCACTTAAAGAACTTGATGGTCAACATGGAGAGATAAAATCAATGAGAACTTCTTCTTTACATTTAAGAAAGGGTGTTGCAAAGCGACTCCTTGAACACATCATTGAAGAAGCCAAAAGGCGCGGCTATCGGCGGCTAAGCTTGGAAACGGGTTCGATGGATGCTTTCGAACCAGCAAAGCGACTCTATGCAAGTTTTGGGTTTCAAGATTGTAAGCCGTTTTCGGATTACATTGAGGACCCAAACAGTGTGTTTATGACAAAGGAATTATAAGACTATTTATTGCGGGTCTATTCTTTTAAGCCGTTGTTAAAAACTTATAATTAAAGTGGGTACGATTGGTTGACCAAAAAATACATAGAAATGATCAAATTTTTTTATAAAAACTAAATTTAAAGCCCTAATAGAGGAATCTATTTTAATCAATCTTTTTTAAAATGGATTCTTTTAATTTGCTCTAAAATGTGGGGTTGAGAGATATGTTTTATCAAAATTGTTTCTAAGTTTCAGATTTTACTCGAAGTTGATCAACTATATAAATGAAAAATAATTTCTTGCATTTTTTAAGGAAATAAG
Source organism: Metabacillus arenae (assembly GCF_014773385.1). Classification (GTDB taxonomy): domain Bacteria; phylum Bacillota; class Bacilli; order Bacillales; family Bacillaceae; genus Metabacillus_D; species Metabacillus_D arenae. The sequence goes on from NZ_JACXAI010000040.1 coordinate 7,631, forward strand.
AGATCGAGAAGGCGGCAGCATTGTTTAAGTAAAGGTATATACTGCCTCTCAAATGGAATCTTGTCTCCATTCGATTAAGTTAACGGCATTTATCTTCGAAAATGATAGGTATATCTTCGAAAATAGGAATATATCTTCGAAAACGACTCACTTATCTTCGGAATTTTCAATATATCGATTATTCGACAAAATTCTACATCGATTCTTTGTTACTTAGCTATTAAAAGTTGGACCTTGATTAAACTCACAAACTTAAGACCGTCCTCAAAACGGACGGTCTAAAAAAACATTATTCATTTTATCTAATAAAATTCACCCACGGCACAGCAGTCTCGTTGACTGCATCTCGAACTTTGTTTAGATTTTCTATGCCTTTCGTTTCAAGCCACTCGTAGAATGTATCTTGTCCTGCTTCTGCATAGGTTTGTATGCCATCTTTCCATGTTGCTCTTCCGCATAGTATTCCGCTCTGTCCCTGATATTGCATGAAAAGTCCTCTTATTTCAGTAAATTAATAAATTCCCTCATAAACCCCGGCAGATCCGGCCACGCATGACCAGAAACTAGGTTTTCATGAGTGTGTAATGGCTCATCAATGTATGTAGCTCCGCATACCGTCACATCAGGCTTACAAGCAGCATAGGCAGTATACTCTCTGCCTTTCATCAGATCCGGAACGATCGATAGCACCTGTGCGGCATGACAAATAGCACCAACCGGCTTATTCTCCTCAAAAAAGTGGCGGACAATATTCGGTAATGATTCCTCTAAGCGAATATACTCGGGAGCCCGACCTCCAGGAATAATTAATCCATCATATTCCGAAGGATTCACACTAGAAAAAGCTACATGAGAATCAATCCCATAAGCAGGTTTTTCCACGTATGTTTCCATTCCTTCAATAAAATCGTGACTTACTGTTTGCAGCTTCTTAACAGAAGGGGAAGCAATTGTAACGTCAAATCCTTCTTCTAAACAGCGATAATACGGATAAAAAATTTCAAGCGCCTCTACCGCGTCACCGGTAACCATCAGAATTTTTTTACTCATGAACATAACCTCCATCTAAAATAAGTTTAGTAGTTCAGAAATGTAATATTCACTTTCATGTTGACGTTCATCTAATCAATTCGACAGTTATTGGATTGTTCCTTCTTAAGAGGACCTTTCAAATTTTCATTAATCATCAAAAAGAGAAGAGCAAGGCCCAACATGCAGTTCTTTAAAGGATAAGCCAGCATCTCTGCAATGGATGGCAATTTTTTATAAAATATGACAATCGAGAAGAAGTCTTCAGCAATTGGATGTGATAACCTTAAGAAAGAAAAGCTTTTCTATATGAATGAAAGTCAATATGTACCCAATCAAAGGAATCTAGACAAAAAGTTCTCTACATACTTATCTTTTCCAATCCTTTTCAACCTTCAAACCTTAAAAAATATTTTATTTACATGATCCTAACATCACGTAACGGTTTATATTGATGTTACCTGTAAAAAAATAGTCGCGCGAAAAGAGGGGATGATGATTACATGTAAGAAAAATTGGAAAGTTGGCGAATTTGCAAAATTAACAGGTTTAACAGTCCGAACACTACGATATTATGATCAAATCGGCTTGTGTTCCCCATCAGACCATTCTGATTCGGGATAAAGGCTGTATGAGAAAGAGAATTCGTTAGTCATCATAGGTGTCGTTTTTTGTCGAACAATCGATAAATTGAAAAAATCGAAGATATATTCCACAATTTCGAAGATGAAAATGAAATATCGCAGATAAATTCAAAAAAATCGAAGATAAGTTGAAAAATCACTGACTGAAAAGGAATTATACAAAAGAAAATATTGAATGGAGATATGTTCTATACAGTTTTTTTGTACTGTGGGAAAAATTTAGTTCTTTTTCTTATGTTTTTTTAATGATTTTTTCAAATTATTTGATGCTTATTTCTCAAAAAATCGGTGAAAATAGGAATGTATGAAAAGTAGGATTTGTGATTAATTTATAGGGAGAATTGAAGAGCCCATGCTTTTTTATCAGTTAAGTAAGTATAAGTTAAATAGAGTATTAATAGGATAAAGAGTGTTATCATGGTCCATCGGTCCTTAGGTCATAAGTCAATCCGCCCGAGAATGTAAAAGAATAACCTTCTTAACGGCTCGTAAATGAAATTTACACAACAAATTGTTGTACCTTATGAAGAGAATTGGACATCAGAAGACATCGAAAAAGCTCTTACTGATTATAACCGTGAATCCAAGCATGGTTGGAGCTTAATTTTCGACTCCTTGAAAGAAATAGTAGAAAATTAATTGTTAGATCTATCATTTCAAATAACCAAAATATTTATGAAAAGGAGAATTAGATCACAATGCAAAAAATTACAACCTTTTTAATGTTCGAAGGCAAGGCTGAAGAAGCAATGAATTACTATACTTCTTTGTTTGAGGACTCAGAAATAACGAGTATTTCTCGTTATGGAGCAAACGAAGCCGGTAAAGAGGGGACTGTCATACAAGCAACATTTTCTATAAAGGGACAAGAATTTATGTGTATTGACAGTTATGTGAAGCATGAATTTTCTTTCACACCTTCTATTTCATTATATGTAACATGTGATACAGAAGAAGAGATAGACCGCCTTTTTGAGAGCTTAAGTCAAGGCGGCGGTGTTTTAATGCCATTAGAGGCCTATCCGTTTAGTAAAAAGTTTTGTTGGATAGTTGATAAATTTGGAGTTTCATGGCAGCTTACTCTTTTAAGCTAATTGGGAGTAGAGAAAAGCATGGAGAAACCGTTCAAGGTATAATAAAGATAAACATTCTGTTTTTAAACAACTAATTTTATGTATGAAAAACCCACTCAACTATAAAAAGGCCAAACTAGAAAGGTTTGGCCTTTTTATAGTTTTCGTAATATTTCTAGATCCCTAGTCAAAGCGCAGAAGAGAAAACGGGCATCATAACGCACGTTTGAATTCCAAAGTTGGAGCGAAGAAAAGAAAAAGGGTATCATAACACGCGTTTGATTCCAATATTCAGGATCTAAATTACCGTCGTTAATCTATTCGCTAAAGGTGCAAATAATTTTCTAACGATGCAAATATTCCAATAACGGTACCAATATCGGCTGACAGTCTACCCCTTATAAGGAACTCGCGCGTCATTCCATCCTTCTATCTTTTCACATTCGGGTCTGTAAAAACATCGGATTTGTCATCACTGTTTGATGAAAACTCTGAAATGATGGTCGTTTCATCACCAGCCTGAAACCAATGTTTTGTGTTGGGAGGAATGATGTATTGCTCCCCGGGATGGAGAATCATTTCTTTCCAAACGGTATAGTATTTTTGATCCTCTGGCGGGGGCTTTACCGTTGGCTGTTCGGTCGTTTCTCCCTCTACGAAAAGGTGGATCTTTCCTGCTCTGCATCTAAAGGTTTCTTCCTTGCCTTTGTCTCCGTTTGAGCGGTCGGGATGCTTATGCTCAGGACATGTCTGGTTAGGGAAGAGTACAAGCTCTTTTGCGCAGTAGCGATCGGTATTCACATACGTCACAATCTGTAAGCCGGTCGATTCGAGTTTGTTTAGCCCGAAATCGGCGATTTCAATCTGATTTTTCTCTTTTTCTGTCAATACAATGTGATGTTCCACGAGTATTTCTGCTACTTTGGCTTTATACTCATTGTTCGGAGTTGTCACCTGAAAAAACCTCCAATCTATTTTTTTCGATTCGTTTTTACGCTTATTACTGCACGCCTCTTGTTAAATTAAGGTCACCAATCTCCTCATCTTCTGCCTCTTCATCCATTTCTTCAAGCTTACCATCCTCTTCTTTCACTGCTGGCTTCCAAAGAGACAAGAGGCCCCCGGTCACCACACTGCCTATCAGAAGAGCGATCACAAAAAATATCGGATTTTCCATTAATGGGACTACGAACATACCGCCGTGCGGGACAGGACTTCCAACCCCCCACAACATGATTAGTCCCCCGCCAACGGCTGAACCTAGCGAGCAAGAAGTGACTACTCGGATTAAATCTCTGGCCGCAATCGGTATAACACCCTCTGTAATCATACATATTCCCATTGGAAATGCCGCTTTAAGCGCCTCTTTTTCCATTTTTGTATATTTATATCTAGTCATCAGGAATGAAAGAGTAATACCGAATGGTGGAACCATCGAACCTAAAAACTTGACAGCCTCAGGGCCATAAACTCCCTCTACCAACAGGCCGTCGGCAAACAACGACATGGTTTTATTGACAGGCCCTCCAAAGTCAAAACTGGCCATCGCTCCCATGATTGCCCCGGCCACAAATCTGGAACCGCCTTGCATGGAAGCCAAAAAATCAAGCAGGGAGTTCTGAAGGCCTGCAACTGGACGTCCTATCACCAATATCATGATCAAACCGCATACGACCGTTGCAAGTACAGGAATGATCATCACAGGCATCAAACCTTGCATCGATTTCGGTACTTTCAGCTTCTTTTTTAAAAACAATACAAAGTAACCAACCAGCAGCCCGCCAAAAATACCGCCAATGAATCCAGTTTCGATTTCATTCGAAATAAAGCCCATGATCAATCCCGGAGCAAAGCCGGGACGATCTGCTATGGATAAGGCAATAGCAGCAGTGAAGAGGGGAACCACCAACCCCATTCCCCAGCCTCCGATCTGGTTAAGGTAAAAGGGAATCGTTCCTTCGTCCTCCGCGACATTTGGACCGCCCAGTATTTGTCCCAGCGCAATACAGATACCTGCAGCTACAATGATCGGTATCATATAAGATATACCCGTAAGCAAATGTCCTTTAACCTCCGCGCCCCACCTACGCATTCTTCATTACCCCTTTCTTTATTGGTTTTGCTTCATCTGCGCCTCCGCTTTTTTGATGAGTGCTTTTGAAGACTTGATCGCAACATGAGTTGGAATTTTTACGACAGTCTTATGGTCAAAACGTTCTTTTCCAGTAATATTGACATCTGCGGCAATAATGACGAGATCCGCTTCTTTAATTTCTTGAGCCGTCAACTCTTCTTCCACACCAATCGTTCCTTGCGTCTCAACACGGATGTTGTGACCAAGCGATTGGGCCCCTTTTATTAGTTTTTCCTTTGCGAGATACGTGTGAGCAATTCCAGCTGTACATGCTGCTACACCAACGATTTTCATTTCAATTCCTCCTTTTTAGGACTGGTGTTCTTTTTGAAAAACATTGATAATTTCCTGAGGATATTCTGAATGTAGAAGTCGCTCGCACACATGCTCATCTGCAAGCGCTCCTGCTACCTGAGCAAGCATTTTGATATGAACGGAACTGGCATCTGCTTTGCGAACCGCAAAAAGCATAATGACTCGTACAGGCTTATCATCTAGAGTTTCCCACTCAATTTCTCCAGGAACCCTTCCAATCGCAATAGCATTTTTGATAACGCTTTCAGATTTTCCGTGAGGAATGGCGATCCCATCGCCAATCCCCGTTTTCCCTTGTGCTTCTCTTGCATAGATGTCTTTGATAAATTGCTCTTTATTTGATATAAAACCCTTTTTCTCCAATAACATCGTCAATTCTTCAATAGCTTGTTGTTTATTTTCCACCTGCATTGAAAGGTGTATTGTGTCGGTACTCATGACTTCCTGTAAATCCATGTTGTTCCTCTCCTTTTATTAAAATACGCTTAATTGATACAATTTCGCTTTATCAGTGGAACCAAACAAATCCATTTTTTGCTCTAATATTTTACAGGCTGCTTCATTCGCTTCTGGGAACAAAACATCTGGTTCGAAATCTTCCGGTTTTTGAGAAAGTGTATCGCGCAGCTGATTGAAGAATGCTCGTTTCATATCGCTGGAAAGATTAATTTTGGCAATTCCATATTTCGTTGATTCTCTGATATCTTGATCCGGATTATCAGAACCTCCGTGCAATACTAAAGGAATGGATACTTTTTCATTTATTTTTTGAAGTCTATCAATTTGAATTTTCGGCTTCATATCTTTCGGATAGAAACCATGTGACGTCCCAATTGCCACAGCTAGTGTGTCAATATTGGTTCGCTCCACAAAATCTTTCGCCTGATCGGGATCAGTATAAAGAATCTTTTCAGCGCCACCTTCACTGCTTCCTCCGGTATTGCCGATCGTTCCCAGCTCTCCTTCTACGGAAATGCCGACTGAATGTGCGTATTGAACCGCTTCTTTTGTTAAGGCCACATTTTCTTCATATGGAAGATGGGAAGCATCCATCATAACTGAGGTATAACCATTTTTAATAGCTCTTGAGATATCCTCTATGCTTCCCCCGTGATCCAAATGGATAACGACCGGCACTTTAGCGCGGTGAGCTGCTTCTCGGCAATACGCTATAAAATCGTCACCGACGAGATTAATTTCATTTGGATGAATCTGAAGAATGGCTGGTGATTTTTTCTTCTCTGCTGTTGTTAAAATAGCCCGAACCAGTTCGCTGTTGGAGACATTGTAGGACCCAACGGCAAATTTTTCTTTATAAGCGACTGCGAGTAACTCTTTCATTGTTATTAACATTTTTTATTCCTCCTGTGAAATTTATTTCAGTACGTGTATATAATCATCAAACGACTCTGCTTCAAAAATAGCTTCTAATTTTTTCTCCGATATAATCAAATGATAGAGTTCGCGAAACAACTGTTCATATTGAAGGTGATCGTCTTCCTTTAGAAACAGAAAGAGTATTAAGCGAACACTCGATTTTCCCCACAAAATTTCTTTTTTATTAATGACTGCATAAATAGATGTCTCTTCGGTTGCACTTGTCATTGGATGAGGAAGAGCAACCCCATTTCCCACATCCGTAGTTGAAAGAAGTTCCCTTTGCAAAATACTTTCTTCAAAATCTTCCATGTTAAAATGGGTCAATGCCTGATGAATAAGATCTTCTTTAGATTCTGCATCCAAGATGGCAAACTTTTGATCCTCCATTAATTCTGAAAAAAGAGTAAGATAAACATTGTCTTTGATATTTAGCAGATCTTGCTCTTCCAAGAATTCATGAACGACGATCACTTTTTTATCTTTTACTTCCAATGGCACTGTGGACACAATTACTTTAATATGTTCCGGGATAAACGAAACGTTATCGACAGAATACAGTCCTTGTACTTTCATTTCCCGAAACCGTTTTTCAATTTTTTGTTTCAATAGACTGGATGTGGCAACGCCGCTGCTGCATACTATCGCTATCTCCATAAACTTTTTCTCATCCAGCCGTTCCAAAGCGGACTGTATATGAAGTGCAATGAAACCTATTTCCTCTTCTTCAATCACTACCATCATTTGTTCTTGGATATTTTGCGAAAAATACACTGCCATGTGGTAAGCCTGCAAGTATTGTGTCTTGATCTTTTCGATAAACGGATTTTCAATCTCTAACCTATATTTCATCGGATAAATGGCTTTTGAAACGTGATAATACAAGCCCATTAATAACTGCTCATCTTCCAACAAAGGATAACCGAATCGAAAAGCCAGCTTCTCCAAAGAAGAGGATATCAATGCCAACATTTCATCCTGTTCAATATCCAAAGCATTGTTCTGCCATTCCCAGTTGCCAATTTTCTTACTAAGCAAATAAATGATCAAATATTTTCTTTCCGTTTCAGGAACGGCAATGCCGCTTACGTCTTCTAAATATGTTGCTATTCTATCTGCAAGGTCTTGTTCTTTGGCAGTTGTTATGCCTTCCTTTACTTCCGATATATCAACAATATATCCTTTTTCAATACGCCTTCTCGTAATAAGCAAATGAACGAGGATTTGATCTAGTATGTTAAGTGAAACCGTCATTTGCCTGTCATAAATCTCATTTTTGATCATATTAAGCATGTTCGCTATCTCTTCTTTGCTATACCATTCACGAAACATCAGATAGGCGGACCGGATAATCTCTTCTTCCGTTGCATTCTTTTTCTGGATCATTCCCTCAAGCAAGGCACGCTTTTCCAGTTCGGCTCCGATCAGCCTCACTCCGTGAAAGGGTTTCGCTTCAATGTAGACGCCATTGTATTTTTCTTTACAAATCAATGAAATTTTTTGAATATCTAAGCGAATCGTACGGGATGAATAGTAGATTTGATCTGCCAATTCTGAATAAACCGTATACCCGTCTCGCTCCATAAGTGTTTTAATAATGTAGAAAGAACGCTCTTCAAAATGTTGATGGTCCTTTTCCTGAAATTTTTCCAAGGAACCTGTCAACTTGTAGCCATACCGGTTGTTTGACTCGATAACGGCATCAATTAATAAGGATTCATTTAATTCTTTTATATCGTTTCTGATTGTTCTTACACTCACCCCCAATTTCTCACTTAGATAGGTACCAAGCACATATTCTGTTTTTTTGGTCTGAAGCAAATAGAGCAACTTTGATTGTCGTTCTTTCACCTCGTTCCCTCCTTATGTACTAATCGTAACCGTTTTCATTATTGTAAACTAGCGATAATATTTTCCTGTCTAATCAGGAAATCATTTTCAAATGACTTCCTTGTTATGTTTACGGTTTTAAAATTTAATAGCTTTCTTCTGGAATAATTTCGTCAGAATTTAATGAAATGAACATGTTTGCTCAATTTTTCATTTACCCGTGTTTAATAGATTTTTACAATTTCATAGTTTTATCAAATTATTGGCAATAAAATTGACAACAGGGGAGAAGATGTTATATAGTTATGTCAGTACTTACTAACATTTTTTATGATAGAGGTTATTTTAAATGAATGAACATAAAAAGACGAATACTTCTGATAAAATTATGCTTGCTGCCATAGATCTTATGGCGGAAAGGGGATATAACGGCGTAACGACTCAAGAAATTGCAGACAAAGCTGGATTTAGTGAAAAAACGCTGTTTAGACACTTTCAAAGTAAACAAACCTTATTAGAGTCAGCCTTTACTCGTTACCATTATGGAGAAGAGATGAAAGACCTCTTTGCTGAGAAAATAACATGGGATCTTTATACTGACTTGCTCATGATTTGCCGAAGCTATCACAGGATCATGTATGAGAATCGAAAGCTGATCCAAATTATTATAAAAGTGGGTAGTAACCTTCCCGAACTTCGTGAAAATACTCATGATCATCCTCGGCAGTTAAAGGTGCTGTTAACTGAATACTTCGAAGAAATGTATAACAAAGGAAAAATCATTCAAACAGATCCCGAAAGAAAGGCTGTTGCTTTTCTGTATATGAATTATGGCGCAGCTATGGGCAGGATACACAATGATCCAATTCTCGATAACATTTCCAACGAAGCCTTTAACGAAGAAATTGTCTCGATATTTACTAGGACGCTGACCCCCTAGTACTTATCTGTAATTGAATGTCAGTCAGTAGTGACATGCATGATTATATAAGGAGGTGAAATTACTTATCTAGAAAGGAGTAATAAAACATGGAGCAAGATGTTAAAAACACTTTTTTTAAAAAGTTAAATGTCAGTTAGTAGTGATATGCATAGTTAAATAAGGAGGTGATATTATCTATTTAGAAAGGAGTAATAAAACATGGAGCAAGATGTCAAAAACATTTTTTTAAAAAGTCGAATGTCAGTCAGTAGTGACACACGTAGTTAAATAAGGAGGTGAAATTACCTATCTAGAAAGGAGTAATAAAACATGAAGCAAGATGGCCAAAACACTTTTTTTAATAGTTGAATGTCAGTCAGTAGTGACATGCGTAATTAAATAAAGGAGGTGTTGTTACCATTTAATTCTTATCTAGAAAGGAGTAATAAAAGATGGATCAGGATGTTCAGAAACAAACAGGAGAGAAACTGATACGAATAGTCATGTTTACACTTGCTCTTTCAGCGATGAGCGTATTAATGTTCAACTTCGTGCTTCCCGAGATTAGTGAAGCGTTTGATCTTACCACTGCTCAGGTGAGCTGGGTCACTTCCTCTTATGCCCTGATTTACGGGTTAGGAACGGTTATTTACGGGAAGCTTGCAGACCGTTATAAGCTTAAAAATTTGCTGACATTTGGATTATTATTTTTTGCGCTCGGTTCATTGATCGGCTTTGCCTCCCAAACGTTTTGGATGGTGCTTGCAGCAAGGTGCTTACAAGCTGTAGGAGCTGCAGCTATTCCAGCAACAGCGATGCTTATCCCCTTACGCTACTTTCCTCCTGACAGGAGAGGTTCAGCGATGGGAATGGCATTTGTAGGTTTAGCTGTTGGTAGTGCGCTTGGTCCGGTTATTTCAGCATTAATTGTCAGTATTGCACATTGGCGCTGGTTATTTTGTATCCCTCTCTTCATCTTAATTACACTGCCCTTTTATCGAAAGTATTTAGGTGATGAGAATGGATCAGCCGGGAAACTTGATTGGGTTGGCGGTAGTTTGCTTGCAGCTGCAGTGACCTTGCTGCTTCTCAGTGTTACAAGTGGAGCGTGGTCGTTTGCAATTGGCGGACTGCTTGCCATCGTGCTGTTCATTTTCCGAATTAGACACGTGTCCGAACCATTTGTAGAGCCAAAGCTTTTTACAAACAAGAGCTATACAATCAGTCTAATCATTGCTTTTCTAATAAGCGGTATAGGCTTTTCCCTTTATTTTTTAAGTCCTTTGCTATTGTCTCACGTGTATCAACTTCCGCCCGGATGGATCGGTTTTGCGATGGTTCCTGCCGCAGCTGCCTCCGCATTTCTTGGTCGAAGGGGCGGGATGATGGCAGACTCGAAAGGGAATCCGTTTCTTTTCTTTGTTGCATCCGGATTGTTATTGACTAGTTTTGTTTTGCTATCTACCTTTACCGGATCGCATGCCGTATTCATTGCAGTGTTCCTGATTTTCGGTAATGTGGGGCAAACCTTTATTATGATTGCTATGTCCAATTCAGTTTCAATGACTTTGCCGGCAGGACAGGCGGGAGTGGGAATGGGGTTGTTGTCGATGCTGAATTTCGTTGCAGGGGGAATGGCTGCCGGGGTTTACGGTAAAGTGGTGGACCTTGGGTCTGATGTCCATTGGAATCCTGCTAATTTTTATCCTAACGGTGTTGTTTACAGCAATATATTTCTTGTTCTCGCCGCTTTACAAGCTGGTATTCTATTATTTTACTATTTTCAGTTTGGAAAAGCGCCTATCATCCATTCCAATTTTGTAGAAAACAAATAACCATTTCAATAGAAAATGCAATGCTTTGTGAAAGATCATTTTGGAAATGAATACAAAAAAGTTATTATTAGGGAGGAAATCGTTATGAACAAAATAGGAATCATCATTGGAAGTACACGGCCAGGCCGGAATGGCACGACTGTCGCTCATTGGGTATACGAGATTGCAAATAAGCGCAGTGATGCCGAGTTCGAGATCGTGGACATTGCCGACTTCGATCTTCCACTTCTCGACGAGCCAATGAGCGCGGCATTTGGGCAGTACACGAAGCCGCATACACTGGCTTGGTCAAAAAAGATTGCTTCCTTTGATGGCTATATCTTCGTAACGCCAGAATATAACCATGCAACAACCGGCGCTCTCAAGAACGCGATCGATTACTTGTATCGTGAGTGGAACAACAAGGCTGCTGGTTTTGTAGGATACGGCGGCTCTGGGGGAGCGCTTGCAGTCGAGAATCTAAGGATGATTATGGCTGAACTTCAGGTCGCAGACGTCCGTAATCAAGTTCGACTTTCGCTTTATACAGACTTTGAGAATTTTACCGATTTCAAGCCTGCACCTTTCCAAGAAGCTTCGGTCAATGACATGCTTGACCAGGTCATAGCCTGGAGTGGTGCGTTGAGTGTTCTTAGAAAGACCGATTTTTAATTATTACACTTAAGATAGTCCAAAACAGGTAGAAAAGTATTTGTTTCAAAGAAAAGAATTAATAGATAAAGCGTAAAGACCATTTTCATATAAAATTGAGGAAGTAAGCTAAATGATAGTAGAGAAAAGCATGGAGAAACCTTCCGTGCTTTTATTTTTTTCAATATCTTTATTAAAAAAGAACAACAGGCTTTCTTCACTTCTCAAGCGTAATTTTCCCAATTTTATCAACAAGCCATTTTGCGAAAACCCCCATCACCAAATAAATGGGTACAGAATACCAAAATTCCCAATGGAGTAAAAGGTATATTTCTAGCTTGGAAAAGATTGGTTCAATTACAAAAGCAGCAAATAGACAATCTAGAGAAAGTGCGATGAGAAAAGATTTCCACGTTCCAAAAAATTGGTATAAAAGCATGTATGAAACCGGAATGACAGTCATATCAATTGGAATTAAGATGTTTGTAATGTATATCAGATTATAAGGATAATGCCACCATGTAAGGGAATAGCCGATATCATCCAGAACTACAGCAAGCAGACTAATGATCAAACCAAATAGTAAAATTGGTTGCAGTCGGCTTTTATCTACAACAAGAGACCATATCACCCACAGGAAAATGCTAATTAAAACAAGAATCCACCATTGAAAAGAAAATAACACATCATTAAAAAAGAGCTGTTCTTGCAGCTTTATAGTCTTTTCTTGCAGCTGAATGATTTTATCTACCTTATCGTGCATCACTTCAGTCGCCTACCTTTGCCACACCTATTGCAAAATGATCCCAAATATCCGTGCTTTGACATAGAGATTTATTATATGAAGTTGAGTGGTCCATTACACACTGACATTAGCGGTTTGTCGGTGGTGACTTATAAATTGGTTCATAATCAGTTTATTCTTCGTCAGGCTCCAAGTCTTAAAAAAAATGGAAGATATATTCCAATTATTCAATACGTAACGGAATTGACACTGATTACTTATTTTTGACTTTCGGAGAATCCCATTATTATGATAGCTTCCATTCTTTACTTGTTTATTTCATTTAATACTTGGTATAGAATTTTGAACTTGGCAACTTTCTGTATGATAGGGAGCGGGTTTTTTGATTGGTTAAGTTGAACGAAGTTTGTGGAGAAAGTTCAGGAACAGTCCGGAAAATGAAGGATTTTGTCGAATAATCGATATATTGTAAATTTCGAAGATAAATCAGCCGTTTTCGAAGATATAATGAAAAATTCGAAGATAAATGTATCATTTTCGAAGATAAACTGATTTCAACTAAATCATGAGTGTATTTTTTAAAAGATTCTTCTTATTAATAGCGACTCCAATTTAAAAAATTATAAAAAAAAACGGAAAATTCCTCAAATTACTAGCTTTTATTAGATACTTTTTCCTCTTTCATTATTCACAAATCCCAATCTAGTTCTCCTTTTGCTTACCATTTAAACAAACGTTTGCTTTATGTATTATAGCCATTATTATTCTTGGCATTAAACTATATAACTCAATAAATAAAGCATTTGAACCCTGCAAACATAATTGCCAAAACTAATTATATTAGTTATAATATTAATATAATTAGTTATGTTCAATAGATTTAAACAAAGGAGAAGACTAAAATGAGCTTTCTGAACGGTTTGCAGGGTTTAAATTTATTTCTGCGATTCATATTAGAGGTTTGTGCACTTATAGTGGCTGGTTATTGGGGAGTTAAAACTGGTAATAGTGTACTTATGAAGGTTATTTTTGGCATTGGTGCTCCGTTGGGAATAGCAGTTGTCTGGGGGACGATGGGTTCACCAAAGGCAATCATTCAGCTCCCTGCAACCGTTCACCTCATATTGGAGATTTTTGTATTCGGGCTACCTATAGTATTGCTCCTCTTTGCCGGCAAAGTTGGATTGGCGTGGATTTATGGAATTACCCTAATTATTAATAAAACTTTCATGTATATGTGGAACCAATAAAGTTTTTGTTAATCGAAACAACTAAAAAACAGCTTGGATGAACCATGATCCCCCAAGCTGATTAGCCTCCTTTTTGATTAAGCTGGTTTACCCCATTTGTTCCCTGCTTGCTAACAGCTCGTTTTTCAAGCTTACATACCCACTTATAATAGCCTAATACGATAAGCAAAAGGATAGGATCAACGATGGCTGCATACCACAACCTCCACCATCCATAATTAAAATAGCCCCAAGGTTCGGGAAGTAAAGTGGTGATTTCGTAAATTAATATTCCAATCACCCAAAAAGTAAGATAAAGAATCTGTTTCGTAATTTTATTTTTTAAAGGGTACCAATTCAGAAACATCATATTGACGGGCGGAATTTATTGCGGGGGGCTTCGCTGGTACTACCCTGTGTAACGAAAAAACCTTGTTGAAAAATCCAGCGAGGTTTATATATTATATACATTTTTTGTAAGTTTCTTTGCGGTATATCGTAGCTTAGCTCCCTCTCTTAGAGGTGAGGAAATTGAAGACAGAACTAGTTAGATACGTAATTTTGGTGAGTTTATAGAACATAACAAATAGCTTACTACTTGATGGTAATGCAGAGTAAATGGAAATAGTTAGACTGAAAGGGATGTACGAATTACTCACATTTCCTTATGAGTTTCTTCAAAAATACCATTTACTAAGTTTAGAAAACTTCCTAGAACAGGAGATTTATTGTCCTTATGATAGGCGATGGCTGTTTTGATAGAATTTGGACAGTTTTGGATAGAAACGTAGGACACGCTATCATTTTTTAAATATTGAATCGAGGAAGGAAGAATGGCTACTCCTATTCCTGAAGCAACAAGGGAAACGACGGTTTGTAATTCTTTCGCTTCTTGTGTTGTAAATGGGCTGAACCCGGCTTGATGACATAGACTAATAATGGAATCATAGTAGCCTAATCCGGCACTCCTAGGTGGCATAATAAAATTCTCACTAGCTAATTTTGATATATCAATAGGAGAAGTAAATTCATGGGGATGATCTTTACGTAGGGCCACTACAAAAGGTTCCTCTTTAATTATCTTTAATTCGATATCATTATTATCGATTGGTGGTATTAAAATTCCAACATCAATATCATGTTGGTGTAATAATGTTATTTGTTCAGTTGTCGTTAAATGGTGTAAAACGATTTCCACGTTTGGAAAGGCTGCTTGAAAGGAACGTAAGACCAGTGGTAATAAATCAAAAGTCACCAAGCCAGCAAACCCTATTATTAATTGCCCTATTTCTCCATTGTGAATTCTACGTACCTCCTCTTTAGCCTGACTCACTTCTTTTAGAATTTTAGTAGCTCTTTTATAAAAAACTTCTCCTGCCTCAGTTAGTGTTACTTGACGCTTTGTCCTATGAAGTAATAACACTCCTAATTCAGATTCTAAACTCTTGATTTGTTGACTTAAGGGAGGTTGTGCGATTCGTAACTTTTTAGCTGCTCTTCCAAAGTGTAACTCATCCGCAACGGTAACAAAGTACTTTAAATGTCTTAAATCCATATAATCACCTTTACTAATATAAATAAGATATTAAACGTTAATAAAAGATATATTTCTCATTATATAATAAATATGCTAATTTGATTATAAAGAATTTTTTGAAATTTCAGCCTTTATGCCAACCTAACTTCATTAATGTTTTTTATGAAGTTAAGACTAACACAATGGGAAGTTACTATATAAAAGTTGAAAGAGTTATGCTGAGGGGAAGTGTTGGATATCTCTGTACAAATTATTGTTATCATGGTGTATGCATTGTTAATGGTATTGCTAGCTATTTATTTTAGTAAAAAGGAAGTTAATAGTGGTGATGACTTCATTATTGCAGGACATAGGTTGCCGTTAATTGTAGTCATTGGAACGTTAACTGCATCGTGGGTAGGTTCAGGATCTCTAGTAGGGGGGGCAAGTTTTGTCTACCAGTACGGTCCTTTGGCTGCTATTTTTTATTTCTTGGGTGGGCCATTAGGGATTATAGCTATGTATTTTATTGCGGCTAAAACACGTGCATTAGCAAAAAGAACAGTACCTGAAATGCTAGAAGTGCGATTTGGGAAAAAAACAAGGCTCTTTTCTACTATATTTATTTTATTGACCTACATTAGTGTGTTATCCTACCAATTCATTTCAGGAGGGTACATCCTCCATATCACAACAGGAATACCGGAACAATTAGGATCGTTATTAACAGTTCTATTTGTTATTGTTTTAGCAGCTACAGGAGGATTGTTTTCTGTCTCCTATACAGATATGTTTAGTGCTTTATTAATTATTTTCGGATTTATAATAGCAGTTCCCTTTATTTTAGTTGAAGTTGGAGGCATATCAACCCTCGTTTCAAACCTACCTGATACTAAATTTACTGTTACAGGAGGATTAACACCTCTGCAATTAATCGGGTACTTCTTACCTTTATTGGTTTATATAATTGGTGATCAGAGCATGTTACAGCGTTTCTCTGCATCAAAGACAGAACAGACTGCAAGAAGATCTACAATAGGATTCTTTATTGGTGTGACAACAGTATACTGTCTGATTACTTTCTTTGTTACTGCTAGTATCGTTCTCTTACCGAATATTAAACCGGATACAGCTCTTATAGAAATTGCTAATCAAAGTTTGCCACTGCCAATCGGTGTATTGATACTTGCTGCTTTTACAGCATTATTGGTCACTACAGCTAACTCCTTCTTACTTTCAATGTCAGGAAACATTGTATATGACTTATATGGTCAATTTAAAGAAAAACTTCCAGAAGAAAAATATTTGAATTTTAATCGTGTAACAGTTGTAGTTATTGGAATTATAGCTTACTTGATGGCAACTTTTTTTACAAGTGTATTAGAATTATCTATTTTTGCGTATACGATGTATGGTGCATCAGTAACTCCAGTCATCTTAGCAGGATTCTTCTGGAAAAAAGCTACTCCTCAAGGTGCGTTAGCATCCGTTATAACAGGTGGGGTTTCGACAATTTTATTTGAAATTGTTGGAAATCCAATAGGTGGAAATACCATATTATTGTCGTTGCCAATTTCCATCATTGCTTTGGTAGGGGTGAGTTTATTAACACAAAAACACTCAGTACCTATCACTACAGACTCTATAAAACAATAAAATTAGTAAAAGGAAAGGAGTATGTTATGGAATACTATGATCTCTTATTTAGTGAGATAAAGGTTGGAAATCATACAGTGAAAAATAGGATTGTTTCAAGTGCACATGGGGAAGGGCTTGCAAAAGATGGACTAATCGATGAAAAATTTATACGGTATTATGAAAGAAAAGCCATGGGGGGAGCAGGGATTATTTTCACCTGTGGTTCAGGTACAGTATATGAAAAAGCCTCCCATCCTAAGTATGTCAGTCTTTGGAATTCTAAAAATGAACCCTATTTTATTGAATTGACTAAACGTGTACATACACATGGTGCAATAATATTGGCACAGGCAACTCACAAAGGAAGAAGAATAAGTTCAAAAATGACCGGTTACCCTATACAAGGTCCATCTGATATTCCTGAGAGTTTAAATGGAGAAATTCCTAAGGTCTTAAGTAAGGATGAAATTAAAGAAATAATTCAATCTTATGTATCGGCCGCCCAAAGACTTGAAAAATGTGGGTTTGATGGTATAGAAATCACTTCTTATGGTGGGCATTTGATTGAACAGTTTTGGAGTCCGGTCATTAATAATAGGGATGACGAGTATGGTGGGGATATAACGGGAAGAATGAGATTTTCTGTTGAAATCATAGAAGAAATCTATAAGGCTGTTTCCGAAAATTTTATTATTAGCTTCCGAATGACAGGAGATCCAAAAACGGATACTATTGGCTTATCCCAGGAAGATATGATTGAGATTGCTAGAAGATTAGAGAACTTAAACAAGATTGATTTATTCAATATAAGTGGTAGTACGGGAAACACTCTTGAATTACAAGCCGGAACAATCCCACCTGATCCATACCCTCTTGGGTGTTATAACGACATATCTAAAAGGATGAAGGAAGTTCTTTCCACACCAGTAATGGTTGCGGGGCGTATTTTACATCCGAAACAAGCAGAAGAAGCCTTGAAATTAGGGGATTGTGATCTTGTTGCGATGACTAGAGCAATTATCGCAGACCCCAATATGCCAAACCTTGCTTCTCGAGGAGAATCAAAACAAATACGTCCTTGTATTGGTACGAACCAAGGATGTATCGGTAGGACTTATGTAGGTTTAGCGATTGGATGTGTAGTAAATCCTGCTATTTCAGATGATACATTATATGATATGGCCCCTGTTGTTAATAAGCGAAAGGTTGTCATCGTGGGAGGGGGGCCAGCTGGAATGGAAGCCGCCCGTGTGTCAGCACAAAGAGGACATCAAGTTATTCTTTTTGAACGTTCCAGTAAGTTAGGTGGGCAAGTGAATTATGGAGTGAAACAGCCAAATCGACAAAATTATGGGTTACATCTAGACTGGCTTAAAAGGGAATTAGAAAGATTACAAGTTGAAGTGAAATTATATGTAGAAGTAACAGTAGATGACATTCTTCATACTTCTCCGGACACTGTTGTAATTTCTACAGGAGCAAAGAGCATTATTCCAATAGAAGATAAGAACGTAGAGACTTTATGTACTACTGATACGGAAGTGTTGGATGGCAAAGTAAATGACATTAAAGGTAAAAACGTCTTAGTTTACGATAGAGGAGCTCGACGAGGTGGATACATTGCTAATTATCTTGCAGAAGCAGGCGCAGCCAAAGTAGAACTATTATCCACACGTCAAACCGTGTGTGAAGAGCTTGATTCAACCAATCAACCGAGTATGTACCGGTCGCTTGCTAAAAATGGTGTGATTTATCATGCTAATCAATTATTACATGGAGTAAGAGATGGAACTATTGTAATCCAGGATGCATGGTCAGAACAACAACGAACCGCTGATGATATGGATCTAATTGTCTTTGCTGGGTTCAGCAAGTCTAATATTGATTTGGCAGAAGAACTTAAAATTAGAAAATTAGGAATCGATGTTCATATAATTGGAGATAGTGTGACTCCGAGAACAATGAGTGATGCAGTCTCTGAAGGGGTAAAATTAGGAAACAAAATAGGAAGTAGTATCTCTGACTCTCCAAGAGATATGAGTTTCAATCTTAAATAAAGGGATCCTTTAGGGGATTCAGCCGAGATACATGTAAAAATGGGTCATAGGCTTACTTTTATTTCAAAACCAATTGGGGGAACGCTGATATTATACGTTAAGCAAATGCAGAATTAAAAAAAGCTGATTTTTAAAGAATCGACTTTTTTTGTCTTACCCAACTCAAGTTTTACGTTATATTAAATTGCATGATATCTATTTTTTTAGTTTTGTCTACAAATTGTACCTAGTTTCATGCTGAATTATTTCCAATTAATCATCATTATAAATTAATAGGTATAGTTTGTTCTGGTACATTCCCTGGTTCAGTTGCATGGGGATTTGCTGAGTGCTCAAACGGCAAAATAAATAATATTTATCTAATGTTATATCAATTGATGGATATCGGTTATAAGATTCTTCAAGAGTAATAGCGCTAGTGCCTGATAATATGAAATAAAGACTTTTTACTTGCTGGTATAGATAAATGCGGATTTTGTACACTAAGGCAATTTCAATATAAAAAAGGCTGATTAACTGTACGATAAGTAATCAGCCTTTTATATTGTTAGCTTTTTAGTTTAACAATTGCAGCAAGGTACACATTGTTGTTTTTGAAACAGTTTTCTTGTAAATAGTGATTTGATTAAAAAACTCGTATTTCCAAGCTTCACGATTGATAAGGTCTTATTTGTGTTTTTGTTCTTCTAAGATAGATTGATACTCGTAATCATTCATTAGCGAACTCTCCCTTTACGTATTAACCGCAACACGTATTTATAGTAGGGGTAGGGAAACGATTCTAGTAATGAGGGGCCACATATTGATTATTACCCTGTTTAGAATGAACCTAGAATAAAAATAGACTTATCTCGGACTTACTCGAATTAAACCTTATTTTTGAACATAAGCTGGAGTTTTAGTTTTTAATTCTAATTGTTTTTTAAACAATATACAACTCAGATGAAACATATGAATTGTTAGATTAAAAAATCGCTTCTATTTTTCAGTTTGCTGCAATATCGTCTATATAACCTTTTGCTTTTATTTCTGCAATCCCTTTTTGAATATCTTTCATCCTCTTCGCATCAAGAGTATAGAATTTCATTGCTGTAATAGATACAAGTAAGCACAAAGCTGGTAAACCGAATGCTAATATTAACGTTGTAACAAACAATGGTGTTGTTAAGGTATCTCCAACCTCAGGGAATTGTGATTTGTATCCAATAATCCCAACAACAACTCCTACAATGGTAGGTGCTAATGATGAAACAAGCTGATCAATAAAAGAGAAAATGGTTCCCATCATACCTGGTACGTAACGTCCTGATTTGTGTGTTTCATAATCTGACACATCTGCGATCATCGGAACAACAAGCGTTGTTGGAATATTGGCAAAGCCTATTGCGAGTGTATATAAAACAATAAATAAGATAGTCGTAATACCGATATTCTTAAGTGTGATTGAAGATGGATTATCTACTAGTAAAAATAGGAAAATTAAACCTACAAAGGATACTATCCCAATCCATGCAGAGGTAACATATGATTTTTTTAAACCAGCCTTTCTAGCAATACTTACAACGTAAAAGGTAATTAATAGAGTAGGGATAATTGTAATCATACTAACTGTACCACTAAGTGAATAATCTCCTAGTAATATACCAAATAACATAACCCCTACTACGGAATAACGATTAATACTGATGGCTAGTTTATCAAATGATGCTGAGATGGAAAGCATTTGTAGTGGTCTGTTTCCTTTCACAACGCCCCAATATTCACGTAATGAGGTTTTTGTTCCCTCTTCTGCTAATCCATAGAATTCCTTCTTATCTTTTGACCAAATACCTACGATCGCGAGTATGGCACATATTCCTGAAAGAATAAGTCCATAACTATTCAATTCAGTAAATAAAGGTAAAGTAAAATTACCATGTTTTGAAATGAGATAGTTTGAAACAAAGATTTGTCCACCAGTAAAAACTCCGATGTTATAGATACTATCAAAAATGGCATAAAGCGGACGCTGCTTTGGATGATTAGTCAACACCGTTTGTCCTGCTTTTGTTACACTTGTTTGTAATGAATAACCAATTTTATTTATGATTAACATAGCCGTAAAGAAAATAAATTGCATCGATTCCGGCAAGAAATGAGTTACACTATAGATAATAATAATTGTACCAGCTGAAATAATATTTCCTATTACAATTAACGGTGTATACTTACCGAACTTAGACTCTGTTTTGTCAATGATATATCCTATGGCAGGGTCAATGATCCCATCAAATAGCCTTGCTGCCATTAAAACCGAACTTATAACCATAACAGCAAGCCCGGCAATCCCAGTAGCATAATAAGTGACAAATCCTAAAATAAATGCCTGAAGATTCGTTGATGTGTTATTTAAGGTAAAAAAGGCTATTTGCCATAATTTTGCTTTATTAGTTGCCTGTACATTATTATTTGTTGAATAAGACATACTCATTACCCCCTAATCAAATAAACGCTTTCATTTAAAAGAATTATAAAGAAATGTATCTGTCATTGATACTTTCCCATGCCTCCGTATACAAATTACCTGTTCGTTTGCTCCCTTCAATACAAATGTAAGCCCTTTCATAAACTGCTAAAAAAATCCCGGGAAAATTCTTTCTACTAATTCTTTCAACATGTACAATGTCAAAGTAATGACGCAATAAATACTTTGACATTGTGAAACTCCATTACTCTTTATAACCAAAGTCTGGTAATTCAGTCCAACGCTGCCTTAAGTGGTGTGCAGCTGCTTTTGGTTTACGATCACGAGTGAAAATACCTTTTTTATTCCCTTGAACACGGATGATTCCTTGACTTGTAGCGAAATCTGCAAAGTTCCACACTTGTTCACCAACAATTTCCCTATATTCATCAAAAACCTCATGATTTGCACGATAGAATTCCACCTGGAATTCTTCTGTAAACATAACAGGGTCCACATCATGCAAGCCAGCAATTGTATCTGCACCATACTCTGTGAACATAATTGGTTTTCCGGGACAGCGTTTTTTCCAGCCATCAAGTTCTTTACGAAGATATGCTTTGATAATATCCCACTCACCACCTTCGATATACCATCCATAGTAACGATTAAGAGCAAGTATATCGACAATTTCGGCGATCTGACACTTTTCTGGACTTGATTCTACATGAGTTACGATTGTAACTGGCCGCTTCTGTGGATCAACCTCTTTTGTCAAATTCACAAGGGGCTCAAAATATTCACGAGCACCTTCCTCCTCTGAAGCTGGTTCATTTGCAATAGACCACATAACAACGCTTGGATGGTTTTTATCCCTTGCAACCAAATTCTTAATAACTTGGCAATGATGGTCAAATGTACCAATATGTTCCCATGTATTTCGGAAGTTCTCTCCACCACGTAAAGTGGTCATAAAATTCAAATGAACACCAACAGCCGGAGTTTCATCAATAACTACAATACCTTCACGATCGGCCAAGCGCATGATTTCTTCTGAATAAGGATAATGTGACGTTCGAAATGAATTAGCACCAATCCATTTTAGTAAGTTGAAATCTATTACATTTGCAGCTTCGTCAAATCCTCTGCCATGAATAGCTGTATCTTCATGTTTTCCGAATCCTTTAAAATAAAATGGCTTATTATTGATTAGGAACTTACCATCTTGTACCTCAACAGACCGCACACCAAATGGCTGTTCGTAAACATCAACTACTTTTCCATCTTTAACAGCTTCAATTTTTAACGTATAAAGATATGAATGTAAAGGTTCCCACAATTTTACGTCTGATAGATAAAGAGATCCTTCTTTCCCTGATGCAGACGCTACAGTTAAACCGCTTTCATCTATGGCACTAACAGTTACTTCAGCATTTCCAACCATATCAACTTTAAATTGTATCGTCCCATTAATCTGGGTAACAACAGTAACATCCTGTACAAATGTTTTCGGTGTAGTATATATTTTTACAGGTCGATGTAAACCGGCATAATTAAAAAAATCAAAATTTGGCTGATTTTTTATTACTTTCCCTACACCTTCAATCTCATCCTCTTTGTAAAAACCAACAGGTAATGTTGTTTCATCTACTATATTGTCAACTGCAACAGTTAACCGATTTTTCCCGCTCTGCAAATATCCGTAAAGCTCTGCTTCAAAAGGTAAAAATCCACCTTTATGCTCAACTACAAGCTTCCCATTGATAAATACTTTTGCTTTATGTGTTGCTGATCCGAATCGAAGAACTATACGTTCCTTCGACAATAATTCTGGAACAACAAATTCACGTTCATACCAAACCAAACCAACATGATTACGGATATCACTTGTCACACCAATATCATTATAAGAAGATGGTACAGCGATATTGATCGTATCTTTTAAACCTGTTTCATACCATTTTTCCTGCAGTCCTTTACCTTTATCTAATTTAAATTGCCAGATTCCGTTTAAGTCTATAATACTGCGAGTTTCAGTAGTAATTGGGTATAACATACTAGTCGACTCCTCTTCTTTTTTTCTCCAAAATCGTTTTTAATGCGTTTCTGTAAACACTTTCAGAAGTTGACATCAAGCACCATTCAATATTCGCTTTTTCTTCTAGTATTTTACAAGAACAGTTTGTAGTTAATTTCTAAAATAATTATAGTTTTTATTTTGTATATATTATGGTATATTTTTTAGATTAAAAGTAAAAATTGCAGATGATTTAATACTTACTAATCCATACAGAATGGAGGGAATAAGAATGTCTCACTTAATAGTGGATTTAGAATATATTTGTAAACTAGCTTTTAATTTGTATAAAATACCAATCTATTTTTTTGATAACAAGGGAAATTTAAAACATAAAATATCTACAAATTTTACATCTAATCCTTTATTTTCATCAAATGAGGATATTATTGTCCAACTTTTTTCTGGAACAAACCTTTATCATTTCCCGATACTCAAGGAATCTGCGTACCTTGAAAAATATTTCTCGATTAATCTTTATTCAAATAATCAATTTAATGGAACGATTGTAGTAGGTCCAATTATGAATTTTAGGATGACAGAAGAAACCATTAATGGCATTTTTAAAGATCTTAAGATAAAAGTAAGCAAAGAAGAAATGGTATGTTATTATAATCAACTTCCCATAATAAATAATTTTGAGTTTATTAATATGAGCATGGTCCTTTATTACATCATTTATCAACAAAAACTAGACTTGGTAGAAATCTTGAAAAAAAATGAACAACTTGAAGAGAAAAGGATTGAAATAGAGCAATCTGATACTCAAATAACAGAACGACGCCAAAGTAATAAATTTCATACGGATATATCAGTTGAAAGGAATATGTTGCATTTGGTAAAAATGGGGAGAAAGGATGAACTTAGAGAAACGTTTCAGGCTATTCTAAAACAAGGGAAAATTGGAGTTCTTTCTAAGACCAGTTATTTACGAAGTCAAAAAAATCTAGGTATTGTGACCATTACACTTGCAACAAGAGCTTCAGTAGAAGGTGGACTTTTTCAAGAGATTGCCTACAACCTTAGTGATTTATATATCCAGAAACTTGAGGAACTAAATGAAAGTAAAGCAGTCATTCAATTAACAGAAAGTGCTTTATTAGATTTCGCAGAACGAGTTAAAAATACCAAAAAACATAAATATTCCCGGCCGATAAACATTTGCTTAAATTATATATTTACCCATATTTACGAAGATATAACCCTATCTCATCTAGCTGAATTAACATCAATGAATCCCAATTATCTATCTGTTCTTTTTAAAAAAGAAGTAGGTATTTCTCCCAGACGATATATCCATCAGACTAAGATAGACGAAGCGAAACACTTATTGACATATACGGAGTATACTTTGGCCGAGATTTCTAATCTTCTAAATTTCCATGACCAAAGTCATTTTATTAAAGTTTTTAAAAAATTTGCAGGGATAACACCTAAACAATTTAAAAATGGGAGTTAAAATACCTAGAGTAAATTAACATTCTCACAAATAAAAACTTTCTCTTTAATTCATAAGTGGATATAAGGGCTTTCAGAAAGATTTGAATTTACAACACTTTAAACAGTTTGAAGCCAAATGGTCGTCTCCATCAACTGCTCCCAAGGGCTAAACCAATAATGCCGGGTGAAACCTTCATTTGTCACAAGATGCTCGACGGCTTCTTTATCGGATACAGCTACAGTAGAAGGAATCATTAAGAAGTAAGAGAACCGATGACAGAAGAGCCTTTTGTCCTCCGGTTGATGCAGCTGCCAGGCTTCTTTAGAAGCTGAAAACGTTGATAAATCAACGATGTATAAAAACATGCATAAACGAGTAAAAACGTATAAGCCAAACCCTTGGTACATATGGGTTTAGCTCTTTTCGTTACTTCCTTATATTGTCTTTATGTTAACTAGATTTGTATAGAGTATGCATTCGATCCTTTGAGAGCTTTTTTAATTAATGGAGTGGTCTACAAAAAAGCTCAGACACCTTATCTCATGAAGACAGTAAGTTAAATTAGAAGGAGTGTCCAATTGAAGTACTATAGATTAATGCTATTTTCTGGGGATATACCTATACACTTTCTCTTTTTACCTATATAGGGGTACGGCAATGATTCATTCTTTTTCATGTCATAAGCCATCATTTTTTTTAACATAATCCAAATAATTTTTCTTATCCTCCAATTCCCGTTCCAAATAGCCGATGTATCCAAATAGTAAGTTGATGTCTTTAGCGGTTTCACCAGCTTGATGAAGGTATTTTTCTTTCAGTCTTTTCAAATCTCTTTTTACAATCCACTGTTCTTCGCGCTCCTCACCAGCCAGCTCAAACGCTTTTACGGTTTCATCGGGAATCAATTCAATCCCCATGAATCGTTTAATTTCTTTATCGCCTTTTCGATCAATATTATAAGCGTACCTTTTTAATTCAAGCTCAGTTAAGTAATCTGGACGAATTTTTATTGATTTTGGGATCACTCCCTGACGAGCAATAAATTCCTTTAACTGATCAACAACCTTCAAAACGATCCCCCCATTAACCTTTCTAATACAACCTATTCAAAAACGATGATGATCATCCATAACTCAAACAATTTTAGTAGAAAATGTTGAAAGCATAATAAGGGTGTTTAAAAACCTTATTCATATTCCTCTACTAAAGGTCAACTTAATGGATTAATACTTATGAGCTAATGTACCGATATAATGAAATGAGTTTAAGGAAATTCGTATCAGAGTGAATGCCAGGTCAAAAATAGGTTGCTATGTAGCCACCAATAGAGGCGGCTCTATTTCATTAACATGGAGGCTTTTTCTCATTAACCGATGGTCCCCAAAAAAACTAATCTGTTTCAAAGATGATCGACCCTGTTTTTGAAATATCGTAGCCTTCAATAGTATTAATTTTATTCTTAAATTCTGGTGAATTCAAAATCTTAAGTAAGGATTGAATTAATCCACTTTTTTCTTCCGACTTCATAATGACGATGTCATAACTTTCTTTAATCAAAGGGATAAAGTCAACTCCGACCATTTTTGAAGCCTTTTCAATTCCGATTCCTATATCAGCTATTCCTTGAGCAACAGCTGACGCAACACTGAAATGATTCGTTTCTTCGTTGTCATAGCCTTTAACCTCTTTTGAGCTAATATTGCGAATGCGCATTTGTTCATCTAATAAAACCCGTGCACCGGAACCCTTTTCACGATTAATGATGGTCACTTCTTCACGGGACAAGTCTTCCCAAGTTTGAATGTTCTTAGGATTTCCTGGCTTTACATAGAAACCTGCCGACCTTGAGACAAGGTTCATGACGATATATGAACGACCTGTTAGAATCCGTTTTATAAAAGGAAGATTATACTCTTTTGTATCTCCATCAAATAAGTGGCAGCTTACAATGGTACATTTTCCGTTGTACATAGAAATTAAGCTGTTTAAGCTCCCATTATAGTCGCGCAATGATTTAAAACCTTCAGCTTGAATGCTGTTTGCTAGTAAATCTAATGTTATATCTTGTCCGCTTATAATCACATTATTTTGTATGGAGGACTCTGCATCAGCTCTTTGAGGATGACTAATGTTTGCTTTTGGATTTATGCTTTTATTCTTAGATTTGGCAATATAATTTTCTAAGTCAATCGAATCAATTCGGTTCTGCCTGCCAACACGATAGGCAGGTAATTCACCTTTATTAATTAAGTCGTAAACTGTTAATTTAGACACTCTCAATAGTCGCGCAATTTCTTCAGTTGTATACGATCGTTCTTCCTTCACAAGCTTGTCACTCCTTTCCTTTATTTTATCTCTTTTAATAGAAGTTTTCATATGTTTAATATAATATTCAAATTTTCTGTTTTATTATTACATATAATTAGTTATAATCTATTATGTTTAAATATAAAATTAGGATGGTTATGAATGTTAATAAGGATTAATGGATTAATCAGTATGATGATGCTGGTTTTGTTGTTTGGATGTGCCTATCCCAATTCTACAAAAGAAGAACAAAAAGCAGAAAACTCAGCATTAAATGAAAATGTAGAACTTACCATCTCAGCTGCAGCCAGCTTACAGGATGCTTTAACGAAGATTGAAGAAAAGTATGAAAAAGACCACACGAATGTTGATCTGAAGTTTAACTTCGGGGGTTCAGGTGCATTGAAACAGCAGATTGAACAAGGAGCCCCAGTAGACTTATTCTTTTCAGCGGCAGAAGATAAATTCGATGATCTCATTCAAAAAGGTGAAATTGATGAAAAACAAGGTATTGATTTGGTAGGCAACGAATTAGTGCTTATTGTACCGAAAGGCGCAAAAAAACCGATTAAAGATTTCTCAGATTTGCCAACACAAGCTGATAAAATTGCTCTAGGTACACCAGAAGCGGTACCAGCTGGAAATTATGCAAAGCAAACTTTTGAAAACTTAAAGCTTTGGGATTCAATAAAGAATAAAGTGGTCTATGCAAAAGACGTACGGCAAGTACTTTCATACATAGAAACGGGAAATGTCGATACAGGTATTGTGTATAAAACAGATGCTTTGATTTCAGATAAAGTGAAAATAGTTGCAACTGCTGATAATAAAACACATGATCCAATTATTTATCCGGTTGGAGTTATAAAAGATACGAAACATCCAGAAGAAGCAACAGAGCTTTATGAATACTTACAAGGAAAAGAAGCCATAGATATATTGAAACAATATGGATTTGCAGCGGAATAATTAGGACAATGTTGAGTGAATTTATAGAGCCTGTTCTGTTATCATTAGAAGTTTCGTCTGTAGCTGGACTTATTGTTATTATTTTAGGTACTATAATCGGTTGGCTAATGGTCAACAAGTCTTTTAAAGGGAAAATAATTGTGGAAACAATCATCTTATTGCCCCTCGTCCTATCACCAACGGTCATTGGTTTTCTCTTAATCGTTATTTTTGGCAAGAATAGTTGGTTAGGCAGACTAATTGAATGGATATTTAAGCAGCCTGTTTTGTTTACATGGTGGGCAGCAGTGATTGCTACAGCAGTAGTGGCTTTTCCACTTATGTACCAAGCTGCAAAAGCAGGATTTCAACAAGTGGATGAGGACATAGTGGGAGCTGCCGCAGTAGATGGGGCGAATAAATTTCAGGTGTTTTTATATATTTCGGTCCCTTCGGCAGCAAAAATGTTGATTGCAGGCAGTATCTTGAGCTTTGCCAGAGCATTAGGAGAATTTGGAGCTACTTTAATGTTCGCGGGCAATATACCGGGGGAAACTCAAACCATCCCCACCGCGATTTATGTGGCGATCGATTCTGGCAATATGACCATGGCTTGGCTATGGGTTCTTACAACTGTCCTTATCGCGTTCTTTATGTTACTGTTTATCAACTATAAAAGTGAATAAGAGTTTAAAAATCTTATCCCACTCTTAACGGGCAGTAAGACCCCCACCTCAAGATTATGAGTAAGACAAAGAAGCTAGGTGGGGGATCAACTGCCCGTAAAGGTCCGATTCGTTCAACTAACTTTCAGTGGGGGATGGAAAAAACCCCCACTGAATGAAGTTTCACTTTATTGAAGTGTTATGTCATGAACTTAATCTAGATGAAAAAGGTATGTTAACTTTGCTTAATGTACCTTTTTGTTGTTGATAAAGGAGTTTCTTTATACTTCAATAAAAACCAGATTATTAGATTTTATATTTAGTTATATTTAGTCATATTTAGTTATAAATCGCTTTGGTTTTATCTTTCTTTTTTAGAATGAATTGGAGTTAAGCAACAGTTATTTTCTATTTTTCGATTTGGTCTAGATCTTAGAATAGCTGTCCATACTGACTAATATAAAGCGATATGGATGGAGTGTGAATTTTATGAAACTTAGTGCAAGAAATCAGTTAAAAGGAACAGTGAAGGAAATCAAAGAAGGGGTTGTCACAGCCGAAATCATTATTGATATTGGCGGAGGGAATATGATTTCTTCCATTATCTCCAAAGATTCTATCGAATCGTTAGGTATAAAAAACGGGGATGAAGCAACAGCTGTTATAAAAGCAACTTCTGTTATGGTAATGGCTTAATGTAACAAGGAATGGAGCTCTCTAAAAAAGATGTTCATGCTTACTCTACATCTTACAATTTATTAAACATCAGATTCTATAAAGTTTTGTAATAAACACCTGTCCGAATGATGGAGCAATATTTTTACATTTAAAAATAAATACCTTTTTTAACCCCGTCCTAAAATCAGAACGGGGTCATGCGTATTTGAGGTAATGAAATTAACCAACTTTATGGCCACTTTACTTTCCAAGACATGAAGCTGAAACCTTTTCTTTTCTTCCACATCGAATAATAACTTAATATATTTGATTAAAGCATTCTGTCACTAAACTTATATCCCAAGTTTATCTAGATTTAACATTCGCTCAATTCTAAATTTACAAATTCCCTTTAAGGTTAAGTTGTATGAACAAAAGAGGAGAATTTATAAACTATGATGAATTGGAGTGGTGAAAAAAGATGAAAAATGATGAACAAAAACAAGTACATAAAGATATCTTTGAAAAAAGAATGGATCGCCGAGACTTTATCCAACAGACAACCAAGATTGCTGGAGTTACTTTCGGTTTATCACTAATCAACCCCCTTGGGAGTGTTCCTGTTAGGGCGGAGTCCGTTGTTGCAAAGTCCAGAGTTTCCGTTTCTTTGTCTAACAAAAAGCCAAGTTTCCAATTCGGACTCGTTGCAGATGCCCAATATGCTGATATCGATTCGAAAGGAACCCGTTTCTACCGTGCTTCACTTGACAAACTTACAGAAGCGGTAAAAACATTTAACGAACATGATTTAAAATTCACTGTACAACTTGGTGACCTCATCGATAGAAATGAATCCAGCTTTTCAAAAATTCTCCCTATCTACAACAAGGTAAATGGTCCGAAGTACCATGTACTTGGTAACCACGATTATGCCATGGACGCCAAATCTGTTGCCAACTTACTAGGGATGCAAAACTTTTATTATGATTTTGGATACGATGGCTGGCGCTTTATCGTGATCGATACCAATGACCTTAGCACATATGCAAATCCTATAGATTCTGAGAAATACAGGCAGTCTCAGAATATCTACGAAGTCTTAAAATGGAGCGGCGCAGAAAATGCTCAGACTTGGAACGGCGGCGTTGGGTCAGATCAAATGACCTGGCTGCGGGATGTGCTTAAGAAATCGGCACAAGCCGGCGAAAAGGTTGTTGTAATAGGACACGCTCCGATTTCCCCACTAAACGTGCACAATGCTTGGAACGATGAAGCTCTTGTCAAAGAACTCGAATCCGCTGGTAATGTGGCCGCCTATTTTAATGGTCATAATCATGCTGGCAACTATGCGGAAAAGAACGGTATCCACTATGTGAACTTCAAAGGGATGGTCGAGACTGCTGACACGAATGCTTTCTCAATCGTTCGAGTCTATCATGACAGACTAGAGATCAAAGGTTTTGACCGGGAGGAGAACCGTGTTCTAAAGATTAAACAAAAAAGAAAAACAGCAATTGCTAAAATGGTTTATCACGCCTGATTATTCGACCTCTACTTTCTAGCCTCATATCTCTTTTATGTATGTGTGTCTATTGTTAACTCTATTCAACTGAAATTTTCATATCTCATATAAAATGCCCCTTGGCTTGCCTGGGGGTTTTTATCATTTATATAGTTTAGTAGGATTCACTTTCTATTTTTTGGAAAATGACTAAATCCCGCTTAGCCCAAGTAAATTTATGATTTCGTACTCAATTAAATTTTTTTAATTTCTTTTTAACTTTCTCTATGCAGACAGGGAAGTGGCCCTCTTAGATAAAAAAATGTAATATAATCTAACAATAATTTACCAATAAATAAAAATTTTAGGTAAAAAAATCTTACAAATTTGAGGAAACCATAAAAATAATATGACATACTGACACTAAGCCATATAATCCAATCCAATAGAACAATAGATGATCAGCCGCATACTGGAGGTGTCAGCCAAGTGATTCGTTTTATTGTTCAGTTTTTCACAATTCTGGTTTTCTATCTTGCTGCTAATATACTCGTAAAATGGTTAGATCTTCCCGTTCCAGGGAGTATCGTCGGTATGGCTTTATTGTTTTTGGCACTGCTGCTGGGGGTTTGTAAATTATCATGGGTAGAAATGGTTGCACAGTTGCATGTTAAGCATATTACGCTGCTCTTTATTCCTTTTGCTGTTGGGGTTTTGCACTATACGGGATATTTTCGAACCGAAGGATTTAAACTGGCTGTCATCTTGGTAACCAGCAGTTTGCTTGTACTGCTTGTTACAGCATTTACCGCTGAGTATTACGAAATCAAAAATAAAAGGGGGGAACAGAATGATCATGACGGGTAATATTCTTTTGTGTACCATCATCACCGTAATAAGTTATCTGATTGGACTCAAGGTGTTTCGAAGATTTAACAAACCTTGGCTGAATCCGTTGTATACTGTTACGGTTTCGATCATGTGTCTACTTTCAATATTTCATGTTGACTTCACGTATTATACCTCTGGAACCGGAGTTTTTTCACTGCTTTTGGGAACAGCAACTGTTTCTCTGGCTGTTCCGTTATATAAACAGATAAATTTAATCAAAAAGCATCTTTTACTCATTTTTGTTGCTGTAACGGCAGGCTCTTTAGCAGGTGCAGCTTCCATTGTGTTTTTGGCCAAAGTCATCCATTTGAAGCAAGAAATGATGTTTTCTCTTATCCCGAAATCGGTAACGGCCCCCATTGCTTTGTCTATTTCTCAATCTCTTGGCGGAATTCCCGCGCTTACGACCTTGTTTGTAGTCACTTCCGCTGTTTTTTCTCTTGTCACAGGACCCTTGCTTTTAAAGTTTGGCCGGATTAGAAGTAAAATTGCCAAGGGACTTGCGCTTGGCACCTCAGCCCAAGCGATTGGAGCCAACCGGGCATTTGAGTGGGGGGAATTGGAAGGAGCCATGGGCAGCATTGCCATGATAACTTCCGCCCTATTCATGTCGTTGCTCACTTCGCTGTTTATCAATTTTTAACTTTTACTAAGGAGATGATCGTAAAATGGAAAAGAAAGAACTTACCTTTCCTTGTCAAATTTCTTCCAGAATAGATCTTTCAAAAATTCTCCAATTCGTAGAAAAAATGAGTCAATTTAACAGCTACATTGTAATTGAAACAAGTGAAACTACGGTCAATGCTAAAAGTTTGCTTGGGATGTGCGTATTTGTCGCCAAAATAACAAGCGGCGGAACCGCCTTGTTACGCGCTTCTGGTCCAGATGCAGAAATAGCTCTTAATGATTTAAACAATTTACTCTTAGGTAGGTCTTAATACTTGAAGCAGCTCAATAAGGAAAGCTTGGAAGAATTTATAGTTTTATGAACATCGAAATCGGTTAATTTCTCGCGACTTGAGCTGATTGGTCGTTAAAGTCTCGTTTGTTTAAGATGCCTTAAGGTTCCGTTAAGTGAATTCAGATATTCTCCGTCCACGGTTTTCAATTCGATTTTTTCTTTTAGTGTGTCAGTCACCCCTCGATTACTGATATTCCTAAAAAAGCATATTGACTTTGGTTAAAACAAGGATTGCGGGGCTCAATATACTGGACCCCCAATCCTTGTTTTGTCATTTGAGGAAAGAAGCGTTTGATGCGCTAGTTTGAATAAATAGTAGAAGAATGTGGAGCAGGAAGGGATTGTATGACCATTCAAAACGAAATGGTGACCTATATCGAACGCAAAATTGCGGTCCATTTAGATCACCCTCGCCATTCAGGTTTATAGTTTAGACTGTGATATATTTTGTTGTCCTTCATAGTTTTGTTTTTTATCTGCATCACAATGAAAGTAGCCTAATAGTTTAGCAGCTGCTAAAATTAAAAAGGAAATGATTAAAAAGGCGATCCCCACGAGGGTTGTTCCATAATTAATGATTAGAACCGGAACAATTGAGGTAATCAGCCCTCCCCCGAGAAACGGGCTGTAAAATGGAGCCCTAATGGCATAGGCAGAAGCAGCTTCGGTTTTCATATTAGGGTCCACTGTTCTAAGCAGCATAAGGCCGACAGCTGTTACACCTGTTGCTGTACCATAATTAACAATGGAATGCTCAAACCAATCCTTTTTAAACATTTTTGGCCCGATAAAGTGGAAATACCATAAGATGGTTAGCAGGCTGAAGAGTGAGACAATAAGTAATGGAATCGCATATTCAACCACTACTGGAATTTTAATCGAAGCAACTGCCCCAACAATCAGAAATTCTAATGCAAGACCTTGTATTCGGTTTAGTGTTTGTTTGTCAATTAAACGATAAAATCGCGTTTTTGAAAGGGATATATTTACGACTAAGCCGCCAAGCATGGCTAATGGAAATAATGGAACTCCTGCAACATATGGGATGATTAGCTGTTGCAGACCCCATCCAATGAGTACAGCAATAAAGATTAATGCTAAGTGGAATCCGAAGCTTTCAACGACATCTTCATTAATCGTATTATAGGAACTAGCCGTTTTTTCTTGAGGAATATCTTCTTGTTGTGATTGAAGTTGAGAGGTACTTTTAATGACAGATGTATATCCTTTTTTTACTCCGATGTTAATGATGATCATGCCGCCAATAATCCCGAATAGCAATCCTACGGTTGCTGAAGTAAGGGATAAAGATGTTCCTTCAGCCCAATTAAGTGATTCAAATACTCCTTGCATCCCGCCAGCTGTCCCGTGGCCACCAGCCCAGCCTATTTCGATAATGGAGCCAAACAGTTCATCCACCTCCCATATAGGGATCAGGATTAAACCAGTTACAAGTAAAGGTACTCCTATTTGCAAGGAGCTCCCCAAATAACTATACAGAACCTGTGGAACCGCATGCTTTGCTGCTTCTTTTGAAGTTTCTTTGTTCATTCCTATAAGCATAGGAGCGAATACGATCGTAATTAATATTCCGGCTAAACTTCCCCAAGTACTTACCATTGGTTCAGATAACATTTTAAAACCGTAAGGTCCAATGATGATCCCTAAAAATCCCGCAATCAAAGAAGCCGGAATGAAAAACTTTTTGAAGATTCCAACTTTTAATCTAAGTAAGACACCTGCAAATAAGAGAACACCAAGAATACTTATATAAAATAAGAATGAATTTAGTAAAGAAGAAGAAATCACATCTTGCGGCATTCAATCTACCTCCTTAAATAAATGTTGGGGAATTCCATAATGATAATGACTGACCGATATGATTATTCCTAGCATTCTCGTATATAGCCTTCGCTACTGCAACATCCTCAATTCCCATCCCTACACTATTAAAATAGGCCTTTTCTTTGTCGTTTTCTCTGCCAGGCTTATCTCCTGACACAATAGCCCCTAACTCAGAATAGATTGTAGTCTCGTCGAAAACCCCTGTATTATACATAATTGAAATGGTCTCGACGCCTCGATGCTTTAATTCTTCCCAATCATCCACAACGATTTTGTCAGATTGATAAATGACATCAAATTCGCATTCATGACTTCCGACATGGATATAGAGAGAGCCTTCCTTTACCCAGTCTGACTTTACAATAGGTGTTTTTGTAACCGTAGCTGTAACAAAAACATCGGAATCTCTTACTGTTTGTTCTGCAGAATCCATGACCAGGATTGGAGCAGAAACCTCTGATTGCATTTCTTCGGCAAAAGTTCTTGCGCGCTCTTCACTAAGATCATAAATTCTGATTTCCTCAATTTCTTTAAGTACGGTTTTTAATGCAAGCAATTGTGTTCTATTTTGCACACCTGCCCCGATAAATCCCATAATCTTAGAGTTTGGTTTAGCAAGATATTTTGCTGCCACACCTGAGTTTGCTCCTGTTCGCATGGCACTGATTAAGGTTCCATCCATAATAGCAATAGGAACGAGTGTATCCGGATCATTTAAAATGATTAAACCAGCTGCACGTGGAAGGTTAAATTTAAAAGGATTTTGCGGTGCGCTGGAAATCCACTTAATCCCTGAAATATTAAAGTCACCTCCTATATGGCCTGGCATTGAATTAATACGACCGGATATCGATTCAGATTCCATATCTCCCCAACGAAGAGCTGTTTTTTTAGGTAAAATATAATCCTTTTTATGGTGGAGTTTAAAAACACTTTCCATTATGCTAATAATATTGGACATATCAAAACCACCACAATTTTTAACGTCTTCCTGGGATAAAAACAAAATTTCAGAACCTTTCATTTGAATAACCTCCTATAATTGTCTGAATACTTTAAATAGTCTATAATTATCATACAGCAATTTATATTGCTATGGCAACAATTATTTTTGTCAATAAAAGAGGGATTTAAAATGTCGGTATTTATAAAAATTCAAGATCACTTAGAAAAATTAAGTAATGCAAAAAAGAAAGTCGCTTATTATATTTTAGAAAATTGGGAGGAAGTAGCTCTTCTATCAGCGTCTGAGCTTTCGAGAGAGGTTGGGGTAAGTGAGTCCGTTATCGTGAGGTTTTCACAGGATATTGGGTTCAAAGGATATCCAGACCTTCAGTCAGATTTGAAAAAGGTGATTAAAAGTCGTTTTGCACACAAACAACAAGAAGTGCCTCTTACCGAAGAAGGGATGCAAAATACTGGGGAACTTGGTCATTTGTATCAACAAGCTGTAAACAATATTCAACAAATATTTAAGCTTAACAGTGATGAAACCCTACAGCTTTCAGCGCGCTCTATTCATTTAGCAAGAAAAATTGTCATTATGGCACGGAGAAATTCATTAGGCCCTGCTAAAATCCTTCAAGTACATTTAAATGAGGTATATGGAAATGTCATATTAATCGGCGGTGAAAATGACGAGGTATTTGATTATTTAAGGAACATGACTAAAGAAGACTTGTTGATCACAATAAGTGTTCCGTCCTACAGTAAAAGAATGGTGCACGCTGTTCAATTTGCAAAAGAACAAGGAATTAAACAAATATGCATAAGCAACGCCAACAATCCTTTTAGGGAAATAGTTCATTTCAATCTGATTACAAGCATCATTTCTGATATTTTTACTAACTCTAATGTGGCAACAGTTTTATTAATTGAAATTTTGTTGGGGAAAATATTTGAAATGAATAAAGTTAAAGTACTTAAACTGTTGGAGGATATAGAGAAAGTGAACCAAAGGTTTGGAATTTCGGAAGCAGAGCAGTGAAGGGATTATAGGAGGAATCTGCCATAAAATGTTCTTAAAAACCTGTTTTGGTTACTTGTTCATGAGGTATCGTATTGATCACTATTTTTATAGACAGTTCTGCTTGATTATTGCTAGAATAATCAAAATAATTTATAGGTGGAATGGAATTGAAAAAAAGAGTAGGTTGTCTCCATGCCCATTATTCTAATATTGAATATATAGAAAAGGCCCTTTCTTCATTTGAGGTTGAATTAATCCATTTTGTTGATCCAGCGTTGATGTATCGAGTTACGGCAGATGAGAATTTCCTCACATCTGATGCTCAAAATAAAGTGAAAGAGCAAATTGAATGGATAGCTGCATGTAATGTGGATGCTATCCTTCTAACTTGCACGAATTATATTGCTATTTTGCAGGAAGACCAGCTTTCAATCAAAGTACCAATCATCAATATTGATGAACCTTACTTTGACTTCATTTGCAGCATCCAGCAGCCCCAAACAATCCTCTTCACAAATCCTGCGACTGTTGAAGGTACATTGGAACGGCTAAACAAATATGCTGATGCCCATAATAAATCCATAGATTTAGAGATTGTTGTGATTGAAGGTACATTTGATCTTATCATGAAAGGTCAAAAGGAAAAGTACAATCATGAAATATGTAAGTTTTTAAAGCAAATGATGAAAGAAGAAAAGGAAGTGATCTCTGTAGCTCAATTATCCATGGTAGATGCAGCGGAAATGGTTGAGTCCGAAACATCAATGAAGATTATCAATCCCTTGGATACATTCGTTCATTTTGTTGGGAAACGATTAGAACTTTAAAGGCAAAAATTAAAGGGTATCTTGTAAGCTTTAGTTCGATTTAATTGTGCAAAAATATAGAGATTCCTATGGCCAATACAAAGTGTTTAAAATTAGAGGAAAAGAAGAAGTAAATTGATACCATGATCAATAGTTTAAACAATGACTTAGAGTGTCATTGCTTAACTTAGTCAAAGTGTATCCCAAAGGTGAATTCAAATGGTACTTCTAGTTCAATCGTGCTGAGAGGGTGGGTGTATTTTGTTTACAGTGATATTTCTTTTTCTGCTAGCTGGCTTAGCAGAAATTGGTGGGGGTTACCTGATTTGGCTCTGGTTAAGAGAAGGAAAACCTTTTTATTGGGGGATATTTGGAGGAATATCCTTAGCATTGTATGGCGTAATTGCTACTTTTCAAACTTTCCCTTCTTTTGGGAGAGTTTATGCCGCCTATGGAGGAGTTTTTATTATATTGTCTGTCCTTTGGGGATGGGGGATCGATAAAAAAACACCAGATACATATGATTGGTTGGGTGCAGCAATATGTCTGGTTGGCGTATCGGTGATGTTATGGGGGCCCCGCGATTAACACATATATCTGCTAATAGGAACCACATCGCGAAGTGTTTTAGGGAAGAGTAAACTATTAATAACAAGTGAATCAAAGACTAGTGAAGGCGATTAAAATTCTTTATAAAGAATTTTAATCGCCTTCATTTTTTTCTTACATTTGAAGGTAATAAATAATCATTGTCAATAATGTTACAGTTCAACATTTTTTCACATATTTTATCTTGAAATGACTTGTTTGTATTTTGTAAATAAATTAGTCTTAATTATAAGTAATCTTAAGCTTGTTTGTAATCGTTATCAAATAAAGAATGGAGGGATAAAATGTTGCCGATCGAACGACAACAACAAATCTTAACATGGTTAGAACAAGAAGATACATTGCGTGTTTCGGAAATTAGTAAAAGATTAGAAGTGTCCGAAATGACGGTTTACCGAGATTTAAAACCTTTAATTGATCAGCAGAAAGTATTTAAAACATCTAATGGAATTACTCTTATTGCTCAAAGCTACATTTCTTCTAATCATTGTTCTTATTGCTATAAGGATTCAAATACGAGACTATCTGTTCAATTGATAAAAAAGAATCAACACGTGGAGCATGCTTGTTGTCCTCATTGTGGTCTACTTCGATTTCAGGATATTGAAAAGGAAGTTTCACAAATTATTTGCCATGATTTTTTGAAAGATACAACGATAAGTGCTAAACTGGCGACCTTTCTTCTGAATGCAGATATTGAGTTGAATTGTTGTCAACCACAAGTTATTGTCTTTGAATCTATTAAACAAGCAATGCAATTCCAGTTAGGATTTGGTGGAAAAATATATGATTTTAAAGAAGCAATTCGAGCTATAACTTTAGAAATGCATGGTAAAGACTGCTGCCACTCGAAAGAGTAGGGGGGAAAAGAAATGGAAGTAAAAGCAGAAAAAACAATACAAAACTCAAAAAAATTGACTGAAAAACGTACTAGAACCTCACTTTATCAAACTGTATGGAGATGGCACTTTTATGCGGGCATTATTTTTGCACCGTTTCTTATTATCTTAGCAGTTACTGGCTCAATCTATTTATTTAAGCCGCAGATTGAACAAATGCTTTATCAAGACTACTACGAAATTACTTCACAAGGCGATAAAATATCAGTATCCGAGCAGATTGAAGAAGTGAAGAAACTATATCCTGATGCTGTAATAACAACATATCGTCCTGGAGAAACTGCAACTCGTTCGAGCGAAGTAAGCATTACTTCAAATAATGAGTCTCTTACAATTTTTTTAGACCCTTATACCGGTAAATTCATAGGGGAGTTAAAAGATGAAGCCAGAATCATGAATAAAATTGAAGAAATTCATGGTGAACTAATGGCTGGTACTCTAGGAGATAGAATTGTAGAATTAGCAGCTTGCTGGGCAGTAGTGCTAATTGTTACGGGTCTTTTTTTATGGTTTCCAAGGAAAAAACAAAATCTGTCAGGTGTTCTTTTTCCAAGATTAAATCAAGGAAAAAAGATTCTTAGAAGAGACTTACACGCAGTACCTGCCTTTTGGATCACAGCAGGAATGTTATTTTTAATCATGACAGGTTTGCCTTGGTCAGGTTTTTGGGGAAGTAATTTTCAATCGTTAGCTACTAATTCTGGCGCAGGGTATCCACCTTCTATATGGACAGGCAGTGCTCCAACGTCCACAATTAAAACAAAAGATATAGCAGATGTCCCTTGGGCAGCTGAAAATTTAGATGTACCTAAGTCAGAAATTCAAGGTTTTATTCCACTTTCAATTAATGATGTGGTTGCAATAGCGAATCGTGAGGGTATCCACCCAAGTTATACTATAAACATTCCAAATGAAAAAGACGGCGTTTATACGTTGTCAGCTTTTCCACCAAAAGCACAAGATGAAGCTACTATGCATATCGACCAATATTCAGGTGCAGTTCTAGCTGATTATCGTTATGATAACTACGGTTTTATAGGAAAAGTAGTTGCCTGGGGAATCACCTTGCATAAAGGAACTCAATTTGGTTTGGTGAACCAATTCATTAGCCTTCTTATTTGTTTAGGCATCATTCTTGTTGCAGTTAGTGGTTTTTATTTATGGCTGAAACGGAAACCGAAAAAAGAAATGGGTGCACCAAAAGCCCCTAGCATTAAAAAAATGAAGCTCTTCCTAATGTTGTTAATTGGTTTAGGGATTTTGTTCCCCTTAGTTGGTTTGTCACTTATTGTTGTGTGGCTAATTGATTGGTTAATTATTCAAAGAATATCTGTAGTAAAGAAATTTATGAATGCATAATATGAAAAGTAAAGGGTGTTTTTTGCCGTGAACAAAAATATATGTATTTCATTTATCTTTATTTTCAGCCTATTGCTAAGTGCATGTTCACTCGAACAGGATGTGGCTAATCTATACAAAAAAGAAAAACCTCTTGAATCAGAAATAGTCATACCTGAATCCTTCTCAGAAAATAAGCAGGAGACAATAAAGGCGGTTCTTACTCAAGGTGGTAAAAAAGTTGAAGGCGCAGATTTTGTTCATTTTGAGATATGGAAACAAGATGGTTCCCTTCATTATAATATGGAACAAGCTGAGGAAGTAGGAAACGGTACGTATAGTTTAAGTAAAAAATTTGATAGTAACGGTCTATATTTTATAAAAGTACATGCAAGCAACGATGGTTCAATAATTATGCCTCAAAAACAGTTTATTGTAGGGGAACTTTCGAAAAGTGAATTAGAATTCTTGCAAAAAGGTTTGCGTAAACAAAATGAAAATCATGAACATCATCATTAATTATTGGGAAATCCGGTTTTCATTTGAAGATCGGAATTTTTTAATCGTTTCAGAAAATTTAAGATGATTAAAGTGTTAACGTATTAAAGTTAGCTATCGATGTCCGGCGCAGGCGGACAGGGCGTCCGGTAAGTTTTTCTCTTATCTAAAAATGCCTGAACTTCACTTTCCCCTTTTGAAACATCCAGACCAACGACTGGATTCATTCTAAATAATTACAACAAAAAATCGATTCCTAAACGTAAAGGAATCGATTTTTTTATTTAGCTTGTTTCGCTAACGCCTCCGTTCGTGACACAACCATGGAGTTTCCTTGAAATATTAAAAAACCCTCTCATTAGTCTATCAATCCATATTTTATAGTATTAATAGACACGTTCAATTTCGTATCCTTTTTCCTCAAGTTCGCTCGGAACACTCGGGTCAATTACAGCATGTGCTGAACCGACGATAGCAAAATAGGTATGTCCACTTTCATCTTGTAATATTTCATCAAGTTTGTTTGCCATGTGAATATTACGGGTATCATTTAACTCTTGTTGATACTCTTCATTAACACTCTCAAATCTATCTGACAGCTGATTAACAAATGATTCTCTATTGCTATTGCCGTGCACCCAGTTATATCCTAATTGGTTTAACCAATCGGCTTGCTCCTCATATGTTTCTAAATAATACTCTAAAACTTGAACTTGTGTCTCCATACTAAAGCCACTTAGAACTTCATATTGCATTTCAATCGTTTCTAAATCAATAATTTCTTTATTGTCTTCTAAAGAACGTTGAAGGAAATACAAATCAACTCCATACTCTGATGATAAATCGCTTTCCTCTGCAACAAATTCTGATAATAAACTCTCTACAAACCATGGTTGATATTGCTTGAAATTCTCCACAGTCATTCCGTGTGCTTCAAATATATCTGAAAGCTTAGCATATGACTCCTCCGATAATACTTCGTCAAGAGTCGTATTATCATCAAATAATGCCATTTCGTTAATTTCTTCTTCCTTAACTTCAGCTTCAAACATATTTATTTCTGGAAGAACTACATCAGAACTCTCAAATGCTTCCTCAATTTCTGGGGCAAGCGGAAAAAAATCTTCATGACCTACATGTATGCTTCCTAGCAAATACATGGTTGTCTCTCCGTTAACAACCTTCCATAAGAACCCTCCATCTCCATCATAATCAAGTGCTGTTTCATTCGCTTTCTCCTCTGTATCAGTTTGCTGATTTAATTCTTCATTTTCTAGTGGGTCACTATTGTTACTGGCACAACCAATTAGCAATACCATAATCAATAGAGAATAAATCAGTGATGTGAATTTTGACATATTATTCATCATTCCTTCCTTAAAATATCAATCTTTGTTTGCCAAAATTTAATAAACTTAGCCAAAACAATACTGTCTCTCCAAGGTGAGAGTGAATTAATCCCCCAAACTTCCTGTTTCCATATCTATTAACCAATGACTACGAAGCATGAGAGCCCGTTCAAATCCAGCTAACATCCCCGCAACAGCAATTGCAAAGTTAATCGAAGCTGGAAATGCTATTGGAGATTCAAATGTACCTATATTTTCCGTAACCCATAGAATTTTTGTGATCGGTTCTATTATTTGAGGTAAACTTAGAGCTATTGAAGTTAATAAGATGGCAATAGCGATCATCCCAATGAACGAGCTAATTTTAGGAAATCGCTTATGCAACCACATACGTAAACCCCTGATCGAACGTTTCTCAGGGTATACAGAAAAAGCCTCCTCTTTATCCGTAACATAATGAATTCGATTTATCCCGTACTTATTATTTTCTATTTCAATTACTCCATTTTCTACGGGGAAAGCAGCTGGAAGCTTAGAATAGGCAATATGTCTGCCATTGCGGTATAAATCAGCCCTAGGCTCCTCTACAAAATATTTACAGTTTATAGCGTAATTGGTTTTCTCATTCTTATCATTAGTAATATTTATATGAAATAATGAGCGAGTAAAAATATGCCAGAATCGATATTTTTTTAATGTATGACC
Organism: Metabacillus arenae; assembly: GCF_014773385.1. GTDB lineage: Bacteria > Bacillota > Bacilli > Bacillales > Bacillaceae > Metabacillus_D > Metabacillus_D arenae. The sequence continues at coordinate 50,514 of NZ_JACXAI010000040.1, forward strand.
ATCTCCCTCTTTCACTTTTCTCATTTTCATACGACGTTTACCACGACGAATAAAACGAAACATGGGACATATACACCTTCCTTTCTTATTCGTTTTTCCATAATTGAGTTAACCCATATTAATACTTACATTCACTAATGTCTGCCCAAATATGGAAGTAGGATTAACCAGATGACGAATTTTCGACGACTCTCTGGCGACATTGGGTTCGAAGCGTCCTCTTGTCTCTTACTCTCAGTTTATCTCTGAATCATTTTTAAAATTTCCACGGTTGGTAACCTGATATGCCAAACTAGCTTCTATATAAGCAACTATTTTTTTCTTATAAGTTATTGACTATACATTTTTTATTTTAATCGAACAATCAATTTTGCGTTAAAAATACCGCCCTATCTATTGTTATTTGTTTAGATTGAGCTTTTTTTATAAGTAATTTAGTTTTTTGAAGTAGAGTCCAGTTTGATCACTCTTATTCCAAAATGAATCTAGCACTTTTAGTTACATAAATTTGAAATGCTCGTTTATCACCGTTCAGTTTGGTTTTCGTTAGGAATGATCTGAGGAGTCAGCTTTGGACCAGTGTGGCGAGTTTTGTAACATACAATTATAGTGATGAAAATAATAACAGCAGCGGGGAGAAGTAGAATTTCCGATCCTCCCATTCCAGCAGATCGATCGACGTCGGCTAGTAGATCTGTGCGTAGTACAGTTGCTAAGACATAGGTAAGTGAGTTATTCACTGCGTGAAGAACAATTGCATACTCCAAACCACCCGTACGCCAGGTCATCAGTGCAAAAGTAACGCCGAGAACGATGTAATACAGGTTGAACCACGGATCGGTCGGCAGATGAATCGCTGAGAATAATACGCTTGAGACAACAATGCCAATGATAAGGGACGCTCGAGGACTGCGAACCCAACTGGAAGCGATCTGGAAGACGAGTCCACGGAAGCCGTACTCCTCACCCGCACTTTGGAGTGGCACAATCAATATACTCAAAGTGAAGATAACAAGCAAATCATTGACGCCCCATTCCGTGGTGGTATACGGAGCGTACCAATTAAAGATGACTAAACATAATGTCATGATGGGAAGAATGAGCAACAATGCACGTCCGAACACAGCTGGACGGAATACTGAACGCACCGAATGCATTATGGAACCCTTTAGCCCATAGAGCCAGCGCTGTATCATCATACTCCACGGAATGAGCATAGCGATCGCAAGAAAGTTACATGCCATGTAAATTGGGGTGAAGTCTGTACCCCCATTTGCTAGATTGACACGTCCGAAGACACGAGTGTCAATTTCGCTTCCGATTAAAGAAAACGCTATAACAAAGAAAAACATTCCACCGATAAGGAGAATAATAGCTAGTATGCCACGCCAGATACGGCGTTCACTGCTTACGAGTACACGATGGTACGGCACTTGTTCTGGCACGGATTCCCGTCCCTCGATTAGTTTTATCCATAATTAACTTTTCCTCATTTCTAATGTTTAATATCACATGTGTCTGTAAAGGTTTCGAAAAGGGTTATTTAATCATTTTTAAAACGCTATTAACCATCTTTTCACTGTAATCTTCAAGGTTTAGCTCATTTTCATATTGAGGTAATGACATCGACCCTGATATAGCACCCCGAATGACAATTGCAATCACTTGACGATCAAAATCACCAAATTCTTTAGATTCTTGTCCTTTGTAAAGAATCTCTTTCAACAAAACATTTAATTCATCTTCATCATCAATTTCTACCAGATAATAAGGGACATTGTCTGGTGTGCGAGCATTAAAAACAATTTCAAGTAAAGCAATGTTATTTTCACGGTTTGTACCCTGATATGCTAAACTTGCTTCTATAAAAACCATTAATTTCTCCATATACGTTTGTTTCTGTTCTACTTTTTCTTTAATAAACGCTCGCTCTTTTTCAACCAAATACATCAAAGTGTTTCTCATCAAATCTTCTTTGCCAGAGAAATGATAAGAGATAAGTCCTGTACTTACATTCGCTTTATTTGCTATTTTGGAAAGGCTCGTGCTGACATAGCCGATTTCTGTTAATACTTCAATCGCAGCTTTAATGATTTGTTCTCTCCGTGCATCAGCTATCAAATATTGTTTGTTGTCCATTTAATCATCCACCTTTATTTTGTTGATTGTCCGTATTTAATTTTGATCGTTCAATCAATTTTATTTTAAACACATTTCTAGCTTCTGTCAATGCATTGTATGATCGACATAAGAATTAATTTGGAACAGTTTATTCCACCTTTTCGAGGGGATGTGCAAAAATACCCTAATTAGAGTCATTTTATATTGATTGTTCTATTTTTCACTTAGGATCACGATCTTGCATTCTCCATTCAAAAGGTGTGGCTCCTTCACGTTTTGTGAAGAGATCATGAAATCTGCTAGAAGAACTAAATCCTACTTCCGTTGAAATAAATTCGATTGGTTTTTTTGTTTGTCGTAGTAATCTTTTTGCTTCGTCCAATCTTAAATTTGTTAAGTATTGTTTTGGTGAATATCCTGTGTGTTCCTTAAACTTTTTTCGAAAAGTACTTTCAGACAAATAATAGTGAGATGATAGTTCACTTACCTTTAGGGATGTATTAAAATTCAGATGAATCTTTTGGAGAACTTCCCTGAATATAGACTCTTCATCATTAGGGTGACTAATCTCTTGATCTGCCTGTTTTGCATGTCGAATGATTAATAACAAAATTAACTCCAAGGCATTACGTAGAATGTCGTAACAAAATTTATCCGTTTTTCTTATAGACAATTCATCTTCCATTTGATGAACAGAATGGAGGATTTTCCTTAGGTCATTTTGATCGACTTTGGTAGCGATAATCTTATTAGGATCGAGTCAAGTACTTGTGGGAGTTTTTTTCTGAAGCTTGGTATCTCCTCTTTTGTGTATTGTTCTGACCTTTTTATGGTAACGCTTCCCCTTTT
>NZ_JACXAI010000041.1 GCF_014773385.1 Metabacillus arenae
AACTTCTGTCCTTTTTTCGCCATAAAAAATCACCCCTTAATTCAATATTGCCAAACTGTGGGTTTTTCAACATCTACTTTAAGGGGTGCAGTCTATATCAGGTTCCCATTCAGTAAAAAAACCCCTTAGTTCTCCTCATAAATTGATGAGAAGTTAAGAAGTCACTTTGTGATTAAGGGGCTAAGACTATACCTTTACATTTTAGAATATTGTAAATCAATAACATTTTTCAAATCTTCATTAAACTGTTCTTTATTAAAAACTTTATTAAAAAATAAATTTATCGTACCCATTATACTTAATTCATAGTTTCCACGATTAATATGAACTGTATATTGCGGCTCTGTAAGAGTATAGCCCCCAACATTAACAAACTCATACTTAAAGATACTTCGAAAGCTTCGCGATTTTAAACTTTGTGGATCACTTACTCCTATTCTGGTTTCTTCATGAAATGTTTTTTCAAATAGCCCTGTATATTCATAAAAACGATAGTTTCTATTAAGTGTATTTAAATAAGCAGTATTATCATCAAAAACAAATGTCGTATTATTTTGAATAATAGAACTATCCTTAAAATTCTCCATTATGGATAACTGCTTCATCCAATCTCTATGATAATCGAAATAAATACTAATATTTGAAGTGATAAAAAGCGCTAAAAATAGGGTAAAAATTATATTTCTAAAATTATTTCCAAGGTTAAGGAGATAAGCTATAAGCCTAACTAAAAAATATGTGATAAAACTTGCACCTAAAGGTACTAATAGTTGCTGCCTGCTATTCCAATTCTCGGGACTAGGTGTTTTTCCAACAGCTGCATAGGCAAATACCCCAAGCACAAAGAAAACAAAGCCTAATAGAAAGAAAATGACATCAACTTTCACGTTTATTTTTTCCTTAAAAACGTTCAAGCTTTTTTTAAAAACAAAGAATAATACCAGCCAAATAATGGAGAAGAATATTCCCCATAGGACTGATTTTGGGATTGATATTAAAATTGGTTCAATATAAGAGTACTTAAAAGCTCTTATTAGCTCGCTTGGCAGGTTCATAAAATTTTCAAGTGATAATTCATTGTAATTAGCATAATGTCCTGTCGTTTTTATAAATACTTTTTTAATGATCCAATAGATGATAGGCAATAAAATAAAATCTATATATTTCAATACCGTGACTGAAGCTTGCCTTATATTTAAAATGTTTACTTTTTCACAATGAAAAATATAAAAAACAATTGTTAAATAAATCACTAAGAATGATGGCGTAAAAAAAGAAAGAAAAAACAATGAAAGAGAGATAATTCTAGTAATAATCCTTTTATTACTAAGGTATTTCATCAGCAGGAGAAAGCCAAAAAAGAAAAAGAAATAGTTCATGGCATGATTTGCATTTACAATGCTGACTCTTGCAAAATTCACAGGGAAAAGCATGAAAATTAATACAATGAATAATCTAGACCAGCTATCTATCTCTTTAATCTTTTTTAAAACAAAGTATAGAAAAATTGCAGAAAATAAATAACTTAAAAATGTAATAATCCTAAGTGCCGTAACCTCATTGCCAAATAAACTGTTTAGTGCTTTTAACAACCATAGAAAGGTTAAATATCCATTCTCTCCAAATTGTTGCTCTAGTCCTTTATTTTCTACATTATGTACAGTCCAATCGTCCCAAAACAACCCATTATTCGTAACTAACAAACCGAATGTGATAGAGTACAAAGACAAAATGATTAATAAACTCTTATTTTCTATCGTTTTTATGAATTCTTGCAACTTTTGACTCACGACAAAAATCTCCCTCTAAATAATAATCAAGAATTTAATTTTATACCAAATTTTCCATTTTGACTATAATTTATTTCTAATTTCTTGAAGATTTTTTACCATTTATTTTCCTGTTAAACGTACAACGTTTCCAATAAACTAACTCACAACTGCCTTAATAGTTTTCCAGTCTTTTCTCCATTGATTAAATTCATTCGAGACGTTCGAACTAAAAAAACTCCATCCAGTCCATGAACAACCTAGGTTGTGGACAAGAATTGACTACTTTCACCTTGTGTTGAGGAAAAACTACACCTTATAGGTTAGAGGCTGGTTTTGGGAAGATTATTTGTCCCGCTCTTACGGAGTTATTTTTCACCAATACTGATAAAATGTTCTTTTATTTTCATGGGAGTAAAATCTTATGGCTTTGTGGAGGATACGTGGGGAAATGGACAAGGTAAAGGAGTACGACTTAAAGCGTCCCTAAATTTGCGTCGGTGTGACCCATATCCTGCTGGTCTCATCTAACCCTCAGGGGAATAAAGAACCCCCATTGATGATAGAGGATTCATCTTATTCTTATTGAAAAAGGGATTTTTTCATTGAATATTTATTCCCTCATCTCTCCTATCATTTTTTCTATTGCATTTTTCACAGTATAAATTGGATTCCAGCCGGTTGCATCTATAAATTTCTGATTTTCCAAGCTGCTTCTGTAGATGTCTCCTTTTCTTGCCGGAAGATATTTCGGGGTTACTGCTGGCAAATTCATGGCTGTTGAGATCATACGAAACACTTCGTTTATATTTGTTTCCGTATTAGTAGATAAATTATAAATTCCACTTTCAGCAGCTATGGAATAGGTCAGGGCCCTGGCAACATCTTCAACATAGATAAAATCTCTTGTTTGATCTCCATCTCCATAAATAAATGGTGACTCATTTTTTGTTAGCTGATCAGCAAATATTTTTATTACTCCCCCTTCACCCTCCTCGGATTGTTTTGGACCAAAAACATTTGCAAATCTTAGAATCACATAGTCGATCATGTTCTCTTGGCAAAGGGTTTTTACATAATGCTCACCAGCCATTTTGGATATCCCATATGGGGAATCTGGGTTCAATTCCTGCTCTTCCCGAATCGGAACATTAACTGTATTTCCATAAACCGCAGCTGAAGAAGCAAAAATAAACTTTTTCACTCCATTATTCTTAGCAAACTCCAGTAAATTTAATGTACCTTCAATATTCACCTTCATATCCTCTATTGGATTTTCAACTGATAAAGGGACACTTATTTGCGCTGCAAGGTGGATGATAATATCGATTTGATAAGGCTCGAGCATCTTTAGTGAATGCCGATCTAAGAGATCACCTTTCAAAAATACATCCTCTTGGTTAATATTCATTTCATTGCCTGTAGATAAATTATCAAGAATATATAGAGTATGTCCTTCCTTATGGAAAAGATCTCTTACATATGTGCCAATAAAACCTGCTCCGCCTGTAATTAAAACATTCATTATGATCCAACCTTTATATTAAGTAATATACTTTTAACCTTTATTATATATCGTTACTATATAAGCAAACAATGCTGCACTCAAGCTATCCTTTTATGAAAGGGTTTGATAATGACAGCTCAGGAGGAGAGGGCATGACATCATCATTCACCTTCAAAGCTGTCAGAACCCCTGTTTTCACTTCCTCATTACTTCTGGTAATACGACAAAAAGTGAACTTACCATTAAACCAATAATGACACCAAAGACTGCTCTTTTTGCTGGATTTTGATAGGAAGAAGTTGTATCGATTGGGTTCAAAATATAAGTTTCTTGAATATCAATATTTTCATTTTTTAATTTGGTCAATAATTCTGCTTTTGCTACTTTTTCATATTCCGTTTCAATTTTTGCAACTTCCTTAAGATCTTCTTCATACAATTTTTCCTTAGCTTCAAAAACATCGTTGCTTTCTTCTAAAAAAGTTGAAATTACACCATCTAAAACCTTTTCTGCAGTTTCTTGATTTTGTCCTTTATATGATAAAGTGATAATTTTGTTATTATCCACTTCATATAAAAGATTTGATTGAATTTCCTCTACCCCAGCCTCCAGGTTATGTTCATTTATAACGTTACCTAAATATGTATCAGAAGTCATTATTTCTTTAAGAAGTTCTGGATTTGTTAACCGGTCATTCTGAAAGTTTCCTAATTCCAGTTTTGCTTCAGCTGTATACGTCGTCGGTCTCTGCAATTCAAAGAAAAAGGCAATTGAACCTGTTAACACAGGAAGGATTACTAAAAATACAAGCAGCTTTTTAGTTCTCTCTAACATTCGATTAAAAATCTCTTTCATGCTTAGGTCACCTCTTGTTTTACCCTGCTTTTTTTATAAAACTGTACTACCCCAATTAGAAATGCAACAAAAATCCAGTTATAAGTTAGAGCCATAAATGAGTTGGGACTTATTGAGGCGAAAAGAAAAACAATTAATCCGCATAACAAAGCTTCCGTAATCATTTTTAGCTGCCAATCAGATTCTCTCATATTATAGCGAAATAGCTTAACAAACAAATAAACAAGCATGATCACATATAAGAAAAAAATGAACATTCCATAGTTTACGAAAATCTCTGCCCACCAATTATGCACATTGTAATCACCATGTGTATCATATATTTGATTATTCTCTATGTAAAACTCGGCATTTCCTGAACCAACTCCGAAGCCAAAGCTGTCTTCAATATAGACTATAATATTCTTTAATAGATTGGTTCGAATATCAACAGATCTGCTTGCCTCGTTTGGTACAAATAAAGAAACAACTTGAACCGCTACTGACTGTACAATAGGGATAATTCTGTTTGAGAAAAACAGAATGATAGGGACAACTGCTAAAGACCCTAAAATTGTAAGCTTAACTCTAAGCTTGAGGTTTATCATAAATAAATACCAGAAGGCAAAGCCAATAGCAACAGAAATATAGTTAGCTCTTGATTCTGTTAAGACAATTAACAAGAGACTGCATAAAATGCCTATCACCCCAAAAAATTTTAAAATTTTATAAGGATGGTTATGGCAAAGAGATACTAAAAAGAAAATTGCAATAGCTAAAAAGCTTGCAAAGTCATTCTCATTTACAAATACTGCTGTTGGAATATCCTGCTGGTAGCTGTATGCATAATTTATTCTTGAAATAGGCAAATGTTTTTCCAAGAAATGATTGAGAAAACCTAATCCTATTAAAGCAAAGGTCATGATGATCCAAATAAAAAAGAATTCTACATAATTTCTTTTCTCATTATAAATGGAAACCACATAGTAAGTGAAAGAAATTCCTACCACTAAGTAGGTGATATCCTTTACTCCTTCAGACAATGAAGCAGACCAGGATAACGACACTAAGGAATATAAAAACCATAAAAAGAAGAAAGCAATAATTGGCTTTACCTTTATATCCTTCCACCAAAGTATATCCCTTTTCAGCCATTGAATAAGATAAACAAGTGTTAGTATCAATAAAAATAGTCGATATGGAAATAAACTAAATCCCGGAAGAACGGCTAAAGTAATACCCCCACTTAAGAAAGCGGTAGATAATAATAAACTTAGAAGAATTTTTCGAATAGAAGATTTTATCCAAAAAAACTTAATATATTTAATTATTATCAAAATACCAGTGCTAATTATAATAATACCTGCAGCTGCCAGAAGCGGAAATTCACTTAAATATCTTAAATATAAAAACAAAATAAAGCTCAATAAGACTCCCGCAATTAATTGAGTCATTTTATTATGTAAGAAAAGTTTAATCATCTTAAGAACACCTCTGGGAGGATATTTACTTAAAGTATGAAGTAAATAATTTGTAGCTCCAGCAGCAGGGGTTTTATCCCCGCTGCTGGAAGCGAGAGCCCACAGAATGCAGGTCACATAGACGCTGCGACAGGAGGCGGCGTTTTTTAGTCTTCATTTTTTTCTGATCCTCAGAGGCTTTTATCCCCACCTATCTTCGTTGTTTCACCTGAAGATTGATTGAAAATCAGATAAATCTAACAGATCATGTCTTTATTTTTACTCTTGATTTCTTAATAACTGTGCTTCAGGTACATTTCTAAGCTTTTTAGCGGGAGAACCAACGACTAATTCTTCCTTGTTAACATCCTTAGTCACGACACTGCCTGCTCCTACAGCAGCATCCTCTGCTATCACTTTACCAGGCAGAATAGTAGAATTCGCACCTATTCTTCCTCCGTCTTTTATTGTTATGCCTTTAAACTTATCATATCTTTCCTTCGATCTCGCCATATAGTTGTCATTTGTAGTAATGACACCTGGTGCTACAAATACATAATCACCAAGATTCGAATAGGCTGTAATATAGCAATTCGTCTCCAGCTTACACTTTTCGCCGATTTTACAGTCGTTTTCTACAGCAACTCCTCGTCCAACAATGGTTCGCATGCCGATTTCTACCCGTTCTCGAATTGTAGCCAGGTCTGCAACAAATACTTCTTCCCCTAGCTTCGCGTTCGCATAGATGATAGAAGAAGTACCGATCGTACAGCCAGCTCCAATGACTGCATGAGGTAATTTCTTAACCTCAGGTAAAATGGAGTTTTTTGCACGAGTTGGCTGCTTGCCAATGACTACTTGATCTTGAATGATAACATTATCACCGATGATCGTTCCTTCATAAATAATAACATTGTTCCCTAACGTAACATTTTCACCAAATGTTACATTATCCATGATGACGACATTTTCTCCGCTAGAAGCAGGGTTCATGAGCTAACAGCCTTTCCTTAATTAGTTGAATAGAATTCTTTTATTTTAGAAACTACATATTCCTGCTGCTCTAATTTCAATTCAGGGAATATCGGGAGAGACAACACCTCTTCTGTAGCTTTTTCCGTTACAGGCAGATCTCCTTCTTTATAGCCAAGCTCAGCAAATACTGGCTGCAGGTGAAGTGATTTAGGGTAGTAGATCATAGTGGCCACACCCTGATCCTTCAAAAAGGCTTGCAGCTCGTCTCTTTTCGGTACACGTATTGTGTACTGATGGAAAATATGGTAATTGTGTTCTTCTACAAACGGTGTTACAACTAAATCACCAAGCTGGTCTTTAATCAGCTTCGTATACGTCTCTGCACGGTCGATGCGTTGTTTGCTCCAATCATTTAAATAAGGGAACTTCACATTTAAAATAGCTGCCTGCAGTTCATCTAAGCGGCTGTTGTAGCCCAGTATGTGATGAAAGTATTTTGGTTTGCTTCCGTGAACACGGATAACACTCATTGTCTCAGCAATTTCTGCGTTATTCGTAACGATCATTCCGCCGTCACCATATGCACCCAAGTTTTTTGTTGGAAAAAAGCTGTATGTTGCAGTCGTTCCTAATTCCCCTGCCTTTTTCCCCTTATATTCAGAACCGATAGCCTGGGCAGCATCTTCCACAATTGCGAGATTATGTTTATTAGCTATTTCTGCTATTTTATCCATGTCAGCCATTTGACCGTATAGGTGAACAGGTATAATGGCTTTCGTTTTAGGAGTAATCGCCGCTTCAATTTTTGATGGATCAAGATTATACGTTTTTTCTTCAATATCAACAAATACAGGAACAGCTCCAATTCTAGCAACTGCACCTGCAGTAGCAAAGAAAGTGAAGGCTGGACAAATTACTTCGTCTCCTGGCTCTACTCCGCATGCAACAAGAGAAATGTGGATGGCGTCACTGCCATTTCCTACTCCTACTCCATACTTGACATGGCTATATTCAGCAATAGATTTCTCAAGCCTCTTAACATTGTCACCTAAAATAAATCTAGCGGATGACATTACTTCCTCCAAAGCTTGATTTATATCTGATTTTAAGGCTTGATACTGTTCAGTAAGATCCAACATAGGTACTTTCACCTTAGATTCCCCTTTTCAACGAATTTTTGTAAGCTGCATACTGAGACAAATTTATCTGAAAGCTTTTCAATATTATGATTTTCCTGAAGATATTCAAAGCTTGACTCTTTAATTGCCGACTTTTCTTCATCAGTCAAATTTAAAAGGCTGATTAAGCCTTCTGCGAATAAAGACGGATTTTCAGGCGGAACAGTTTGTCCAGCTTTTGCAAGGTCAACGATATTATTGGAAACATTTCCTGCAAATAAAATGGGTTTTCCTACTAGTAAATAATCATTTAATTTATTTAAACTAATCCCATATTTATAAAGTGCTGTATCAAGCATGGACACCATTACTACATCGGCTATCGATAAAGTGGCTAATACCTCATCTTTAGGCACACCTTCAAAAAAATAAACATTTTCATACTCTTTTGCAGCATTTATTAGATTTTCCCTTTCAGGTCCATCCCCTACAAAAACATAAGCCATATCGCTTGCGTTCATATACTTAGCACTTTCAACAATCGTATATAGTGAATTCGCTATTCCATGAGATCCGACATACATCGCGATCTTCTTGTGTTTTCTCTTAATATTACTTATTTCATTTTCTAATGTAGAACGATTATTCAACTCTTCTATTTTATCTATATCAATACCATTGGGAATATAATAGATTTTATTTGGATCATTTCCTAAGCTCTCGATATATCCAGGAGCACCAGGTAATGTAACAATAATTCGGTCCGCTTTTTTATAAACAAAACGTTCAATCATTCCAAACATGATTGCAGCAGGGTGCCTTTTACTTATTGCTCCAAAGTCGATTAAGGTTTTTGGCCAAAGATCGCGAATTTCAACAATGTAGGTTGCCTTTTTAATGCGGCTTAAAAAATAACCTGCTAAACATGCAAAAAGATGAACAGATGAACCGACAACTACATCGGGTTTTTCTTTCTTTCTAAAACCTCTCCAAAGCGAGGTGAAAAAGTAGCTCAGCATATTAAATACTCTTTTTACTCCATTTCCTTTATAAGGAAGCGTCCACACCCATTCAAACGTGACACCATTTACATCTTCACTATAATTTTTCTTGGCAGGATCCCGCCATTTAAATAAATAGGCTAAAAAACTGCTTGCAAATATCGTGACTTCATGACCATTTTTTATCATATATTTTGACAAATCATAATGTCTTGTAATACCAATATCAGTAGGCTTTAATGCAACATGATTTAAAATCCAAATCTTCAAGGTTCCTACCACCTTATTAGATCAATTATAAAGTGAAACTTCGATGAGTAGGGTTTTTTCCACTCATGGTCAGCCCGCACTAATCGGACCTTTACGGGCAGTTATCCCCGCTTACCCTAATTGTTTAATCTAGAGCTTGAAGTTCAGGGGCTTTACTCACCCGTTAAGTGTGAGATAAATGGTCATATAGCTCAATCAAATGTTCACTTTCTGTTTCCCAATTGTATTTTTCTTCAATTGCTCGTCTGCCGTTCTCCCCCATTTGCTTTGCTTCTTCAGGATTGTCTAAAAACCATTGAATAGCATCAGCAGCTGCATCAGTATCAAGGGGGTCGATACATTTCCCGCACTGATTTCCCTCTACAATTTCCTTCCATAAAGGAAAGTTTGAAGCAATTACAGGCAGTCCAGCAGACATATATTCAAACAATTTTATTGGATATGAAACAACATACCGCGGCTCTGGGTGTAACAGCACTAGACCAACATCTGAGCTGCTTAAATAACGTTTGATCTGGTCTCTTGATAACCATCCTAAATGATTGACATATTTCCAGCCTGGTTTTTCTTTCATCGCCTCTTCTAAGCTGGCAGGAGCAAACTTACCAGCAAGTAATAATCTTGCAGGTCTTCGTGCATTTATCTTTTCAACAGCTTCCATCATTTCCTCAATGCCTCTTAAAGCTGTGATGCCTCCTATATAAAGAACATTACCATCAGAAGTCGAATTGTGATTTTCCCCTTGTTCCACAGCCCCATTATGGAGTTCATTTAAAATAGGGAAGTTATGTATTGTAGCAGTAGAAGAATTGTATGTTTGAAAACGACCTGCTATTGTAGGTGTCGCCGCCACCACAGCATCAAAGCGCTGGGAGGAATACTTTTCTACCGCTTTAACAACCTTTGAAATTAGCCGCCTTAAAGGCTTGGGTATCCATTCTTTTGAAAGAACCTGTTCAGGAACATCCTCATGGACATCGTAGATTACTTTTTTTCTATTCTTTTTAAGGAGCAGTCCTACTGGCATTAATTCGGGATCATGAAAATGGTAGACATCGGCATCCTCTTTCAATGCCTGCTTATATACACTTATAGGCCCCTTTACCATTTTAAAAAAACGGTTAGGACTGGCAGCTTTTACCCCAATAATATTCACCCCATACTTTGTATCGGAGGGGTGATTTGCAACAATTAAGGATACATCATGTCCTGCTTTAGCCAATGATTGACATTCCTTAATCAAAATGCGAATATCTTCTGAAGGATGAACAGATGTGAGATGACATATCTTCATAGAGAACTTCCTTCTTTCTCTCTAAAATCATTAAACGGAGATCTGACCTAAAATAGATTCGGCCAATTTATTAGACTCTTTTCTATGTGATTTTTGCTTTTAACTTACCAGACCTATTGAATAAAGGCAATCGGGTTAGTCGCCGATTGCTTCAAGTCTCGCCTCTCACTTCAAGTGATACCCTAAATCTCGAAGTAATAGACTCTGTTTCAATGGGAAACTAAGTTTGCAAAGACAGCCATATATTAAAGCCGATAATATTTTGCTGCCAAATCTTTATAATCCCTAAGTGCATTTCTTGTATCAAAAATGACATCTGCATGTTTAGCAATCATTTCATAGTCAAAAGGAGTGTGGTCAGTGGTGATTAGGACAAGATCAGCAGATTGAATTAATTCTAAAGTTAAATCGTGTGTTTTTACTGCCTCTCCTCTAAATTTAAATTCCTTCACAAAAGGATCAACTGGAATCCATTCTGCTCCAGCTTTTTCAAGCTCTTCTATGATTATTAGAGAAGGAGATTCACGCACATCATCTATATCCTTTTTATAGGAAAGACCTAAAACAACAACCTTTGAACCGTTTAAAGCTTTCTTTTCTTTATTTAAGATTTTCATACTTCGATCGATAACAAAATCAGGCATACTATTATTAATTTCACCTGCAATTTCAATCAATTTGGTATGATAATTGTATTCTCTCGCTTTCCATGTTAAATAGAAAGGATCAATTGGAATACAGTGACCGCCTAATCCAGGTCCTGGGTAGAACGCCATAAAGCCATAAGGTTTAGTTGCAGCTGCATCAACGACCTCCCAAACGTCAATTCCCATTCTATCACACAAAATAGCCATTTCATTTGCTAATGCGATATTGAGATGGCGGAATGTGTTCTCTAGAATCTTTTCCATTTCAGCAACTGCAGGACTTGTGACAAGATGAACATCCCCCTCTAGAACCTGCTTATAAAGTTCTCCTGCTATTGCTGTACATGTTTCTGTAATGCCGCCAACGACTTTTGGCGTATTTTTAGTATTAAAGTGCTTGTTACCGGGATCAACACGTTCTGGAGAGTAAGCAAGGAAAAAGTCTTCTCCGCATGTTAATTTAGTAGCTTCGAGAATCGGCTTTAAAACCTCTTCTGTTGTACCAGGATAAGTGGTACTTTCTAACACAATTAACATTCCCTCGTGAAGGTACTTCGCAATTTCCTTACCAGAGCTTTCAACATATGAAGTATCAGGCTGCTTATATGTATCTAATGGAGTTGGAACACAAATGGCCACAGCATCAACTTCTGCAATTCTTGAATAGTCGACAGTTGCTTCCAGTAATTTCTTAGACGTAATTTCTGATAATTCTTCATTCACTACATCTCCAATGTAGTTCACACCATCATTCACCATGTCTACACGTTTTTGCTGAATATCAAACCCAATTACCTTATATCCTGCTTTTGCTTTCTCTACTGCAAGTGGAAGTCCAACATATCCAAGTCCTACTACTCCAATAATAGCTGTTTTTGATTCTATTTTATTTAATAAAGCCCTTGCTGTTTGATTCAACTCTTTATCAAATGACATCATATTGTGCCTCACTTTCCTATTTCAACTGGCTGATTTTTCTCTGCCGATTCGTAAAAAGAAAGGACTAACTGAAGAGCTCTTTTCCCATCTTCTCCAGTGACGATGGGTTCTTTATCTTCTGTTATCGATACAGTCATATCTTCAATGATCCATTGGTGACCCGGTTTCCCCATTGGATTCTCATCAATTTTCGCCTTTAGATCGTTAACGATTTCCTCGCTTAACCCCTCAATATTCATATGTTCTATTTTTGTGGCAGTAACTCCGCCTATTTTAATCGTTCCATTTTCTCCAAAGATACTAATCGTTTCTTCTAAATTCTTTGGATAGATAGTGGTGGCAGCTTCAACAACTCCAAGAGCCCCATTAGTAAACCTTACAACTCCAGTTGATACATCTTCTGCCTCAATCTTTCTTAATCTCGTTGCATCCATACTGAATACTTCCTCAACCTCACCCATAAACCAAAGCATGAGATCAAGATTATGGATGGCCTGATTCATTAGGACTCCTCCATCAAATTCCTTTGTCCCTCTCCAGCTTGCCTGGTCGTAGTATTCTTGGTTCCTATTCCATCTTACCGCCACATTTGCATGGCTCAGTTTTCCCAATAAACCATCATCCATTAATTTTCTTAATTCCATCATGACAGGTCTGAAACGGTTGGGATGAACAACTGCAAGCTTAACACCATTATCCTTACAAGCTTCAATAATGGCATCTGCATCCTCTATTTTAAGGGCAATCGGTTTTTCTACTACCAGATGCTTCTTTGCCTTTGCGGCTTTTACAGCAAGGGGAGCGTGTACTCCGCTCGGTGTACAAATATTTAAAACTTGTATATCTTCCACTTTAAGCATTTTATCAAGGTCTGTATATGTATCCGCTCCATACTCTTCTTTAAAGTAAGTCATTCGATCCGGATCCGTATCACAAACTGCAAGTAATTTGGAGTCTTCAGCTTTTTTAATTGCCTCTGCATGCTTTTTTGCAATATGCCCACAACCTACTATCGCATAGTTTATCATTTGATCCTATCCCCTTTACATTTTTTAACATTGTTATTATGAATTACTCGGTTTTATTTTTTTTGAAAAATTAGCTAAAATCCTTTTATATAAAAGAAAATCTTGTTTTTTGATTATTAAAAAATTTACAATAGGCTGCTTTGTTATTTTACTAAATATAATAACCTTAATAATGAAGCTAACTAAATAAGTAACCGTACTTGCAATCGCTGCTCCTTTTATCCCAATAGCGGGGATTAATATCAAATTTAATATCAAATTCAACCCTACATTAACAAAGGCTACATACATATTAATTTCAGGTTTCCCTCTAGCAGCTAAATCATTCGATAAAAGTTTCTCGATAGAAAGTACTGCCAGCCCAGGTAGAAGAATTTGCAAAATGAGGGCACTTTCACTATAATCTTTATCTATTATCACAGTAAATATAAAATTAGACAAAAAGAAAACAATTACAGAGAGAATCGTTATGAAAATCAACATATTTCTACTAACTATTGATGATATGTAGTTCCGTTCCTCTTCATTATTTAGGGAAGCAACCCTTGGAAGTAGGACAGTTGATATAGATTGAGAAAAGACAGAAAGCCTTTCCCCTATACTTACTGCTACAGAATAGACCCCAACTGCAAAAGGATTAATAAAATAGCCTATTAGAAAAATGTCTAAACGGTAGTTTAAAAAAGTCATTACGTTACTAATATGAGTTTTAAATCCATAATTTAATGACTTTTTAAAATATGGCTTAGAGAAAAAAGTAAGATTCAATCTCATTTTGTATTTATAGAAGATCACATATAAAACAAAAGATACTGATATTAAATATCCAATAATGAAAGCAAATATCGCCCCCTTCAATCCTAAATCAAAAACTATAAGGAAGATCGTCACCATTAATAGATTTGAAGTTTGCTGTATAACCAAAATAGAATTAAACATTTTAAAATTTTGCAAACCTTGAAAAATTGTTTGCAAAAAAATCATTAAAAACATGAATGGCAATGCCAATAAAGCTAAATATAATATATCCGTATTAACCTCTTTAAATGTTGTAGAGGAGAGAAGTATGATGACAACAGAACCGATTCCTACAGATAACAAGGATAAAAGAAAGCCTGTTAATACGTTTGTATTAAAGGCGGTATTTAAATCCACTTCTTTTTTACTCACATAATAAATTGTGGATGAATTGATTCCCAGATTCATGAAAGTTTGAAGCATTAAAGGCACCATTGTGATGAGAGTATATTTCCCTTGCGCTTCAGGTCCTAAAACTTTCGCAATAATGATGATTAACAAGAATCCAATCAAAATACTTGCTAATTGCCGAGTTAAAGTAATCATGCTGTTTCTGGCAAATTGTTTGTTTGAAGATGTCATTTTCAATCACCTTTTTTTAATGAGACCGTAAATAATAAATAATTTTTTTCAGCATTATACTCTTCAGACCATTTCTTAAAAGCATTTTCACTCTTCTGATTTTTTTGTTCCCCTGAACTATGGTAGAAATCTTTTATAGTCAAAGAAAGTTCTTCAGCGGTTACGTCTGGAGGAACAAGGATTCCATTATGTTCATCAACTAATTCTGAAGTACCTCCTACATCAGTTGCTAAAACAGGAATCGCGCAGCTAAAAGCCTCCATAATGGATACTGGAACCCCTTCACTTTTACTTACATTGATAAATAAATCAACAGGTTGATCAATATAATTTTTAATAACATCTTTATTATCCATATTTCCCAGAAGCTTCACCTGAATGTTGTTTGGCAGCTCGTTAATTTGCCCCTCTATCTCTCTTCTTAATTCCCCATCTCCAATATGTCTCCATTCAATCGGAATGTCAGAAATACTTTTTAATGCATCCAAAATCAAATGTACTCTTTTTACTGGTGAAAGAAAGGAGCAGCTGGCAATTCTTAAAACATTATCGGCCGATCGCTTGGAGAACGAAGGTGCTTTTAGACTACCTAGTCTTTCAATCCTGATTTTTTCTACAATAGAGCCGCCATGCTCATTCAAAAGATAATTTTTCCCGTCTTCTGATATAACAAAAACCTTGTTTAACCTTTCAATTATCTCTTTTTGAAGAGGCAAATACTCCGGAACATGCGCATAGGCATAGAGGTCTCCCCTATGCGCTCGTGATACTGCTTTCACTCCAGGGAACTCCTCCTTTAATAAGGCTAATGCTAAAGCAGAAGTACTCAACCAATATGAATAGAAAATATGATCTTCCAGTTCTTCTCCAAATTTCGCTTTAATAAAATCCTTCAAATGCAGAGCTGTTCCTAACCAACTTAAAAGAATGAATTGACATTTTGGATGGATGCCTCTTGCTCTAGAAAAGTCCTTTCCGAACCATAATCTTCCTTGCTTAGAAGAGAAAACCCTTAAAGTATAATGAACGAATTTAGAATATTTGTTTGAATTTATTGAAAAATCATCATATATAATGACGTTTGAAGGAACTTTTCTACCGTTTATTTTACTTGAGGCATTTACCGGTATAATATGTACTTCATTAAATTGTTCAGCAAGATACTTGATTTCTGTTTCCAAAAACTGCTCTCCAGGCAAGAACGGGAAACGATTCGTTAACAACACTAGTTTTTGCTGTTTTATTTCTTTAGAAATCATACAAAAGCTCCTTTTATCAAGAAAACGAATTTACATCTAGGTGGTATTTGATGAAATCAGTGAACTTCCTGATTTCTTTATAAAACCTCTTTATACCCTTGAGCCTTAGATTAACTTAAATTCTCTGATCTCACTAAAGAAAAGACGACTAATCAGCCGTCATTGTTTTCCAAAAACTTTTTTATAAAACTTTAATAGCGGCCTGTGGTTTTCACTAACCAAGCCAACTGTTTCAGCGATCAAATCCGCAATTAAAATCAAAGCTAAAAGGATTAATAATGAACCCCATAAGGTTGTGGATTCAAATATTACAGCACTTATTGAAAATAAAGTCCCAAATGCATATATGACTAAGACGGTTTTTCTATGTGATAGGCCAATAGCCATTAGCCTATGGTGTAAATGAGACTTATCAGGTGCTGAAATAGGTTTCTTATTAACAATTCTTCGAATGATAGCACATAATGTATCAAAAATAGGAACACCTAAAATAATAATTGGAACGACAAAACTAAATAATGTAACACTTTTATATAATCCTAACAAAGAAAGGATACTTATTGAATATCCTAAAAATAAAGCACCTGTATCGCCCATAAAAATTTTTGCCGGGTGAAAATTATAGAATAAAAATGCAAGGGTACTTGCAAGCAGTATGACAGCCAAGGATAAAATCAGGGATTTTCCGAGTAATCCTGCCATTACTGCAATTGTTCCTATAATAATGGCAGATATACCTGCGGCGAGTCCATCCAAACCATCTATTAGGTTAATCGCATTTGTAATCCCTACAATCCAAAGGACAGTGACAGGATAAGCCCATAACCCTAAATCAATAACTGACAAAAAAGGTATGTTTAAGAATTCAATTGTCATTCCTGTACTTACGACGATTATTGCAGCAGCTGTTTGTACAAGCAATTTCACCTTAGCTGATAACTCCATAAAGTCATCTAACATACCTGTTATTATGATTATTAATGCGCCTGCAATAATACCTGTCATCTTATTTTCATAAAGTCCACTTGCAAAATATCCTACTGCTACACCTATAAAGATCGCAAGACCACCTAAGGTGGGCATTACTTTCTGATGAACTTTTCTGACATTTGGTTTATCGATAGCACCAATTTTTATGGCAATTTTCATAACCAACGGAGTAACCACTAGGACAGTTATAAATGAAGCTATAAAAGCTAAAACTACTCTTATGTCCATGATATATCTCCTTTTTCATTTACTAAAAGCGCTTTTAAATTATATTTGTTTTGTATCATATGGTTTGTCCACAAGTATTATTACTTTTTATTTCTTCAAGTATTCCAGGTCAAACATATTGTACTATAGGTCATCGTTTGATTAAATGGATAATGAATAAAAAAGTCGTTTGTAATGGCATCTGCCATTTTTAGTCCAGCCTTCTTGATATAGATTGGTCAATTGCCAATTTTAATATACCATATAACAGGTCCTACAAAAATTATTTTGTTAAGATGATTAGGAATTCCTACCCGAATAAATTAAACAAATCAATGGAGTCATGAAAAAATTGGGAGGAACATCTTATTCATTTCAAAAGTTTAATTCCTATTTAAATTACATAAAACAAAGCTTTTGAATACATGAATAAGCTTCATTTTCACCTCAGCAGACCAAACCTTTAGCCAAGAAAATTTCCTCGTTTACGACAAAAAACAGGCTATTAAAGCCTGTTAAAAAGTTATTCCATCTCTGATTTCTTTTCTAGATTTTTTTGTTTTCTTTGCTCCCTCTGATTTACTTTTATCAAGAACGACAATAACAGTTCTGAGTAAAAGGAGAATATCTAAAAAGATCGAGTAATTTCGAATATAATACAAATCATATCTAAGCTTATCTTCTACGCCTGTAGTATATTTGCCCATTACTTGAGCAACTCCGGTAATCCCAGGCTTCACTGTACTTCTATATTTATAAGTTTCGTGTTGTTTTTCAAACTGCTTTATAAAATGTTCTCTTTCCGGACGGGGACCAACAATAGACATATCCCCGTTAATTACATTAATAAATTGAGGTAATTCATCTATTCGTGTTAACCTCAAGAATTTCCCGATTTTTGTAATCCTTTTATCGTCTGAAGAAGCCAAAACAGGACCCGTATTTTTTTCTGCATCTTCAATCATAGTACGAAATTTTAATACGGTAAATTCTTTATTATATCGACCTAGTCTTTTTTGACCATAAAATATAGATCCTTTTGGATCTTCTAATTTTATTAGAATAATAGTCAATAAGAATAATGGAGATAATAATAGTAACGAAATACATCCAAGCACCAAGTCAAACATTCTTTTAACAATTTGCTGATCTAAAGTTAAACCAAATGGCCTTACTGCTAATACCATAGAATCATCAAATGAAGTAATATATGACTTTGATAAAATGAGTTCGTATGCAGATGGCACTACAAACACAGTTCTGTTTTTACTAATAGATTCATATATAACTTTGGTTTTAATTGCTTCACTTACGTTTGGCGCAATCGCAACTTTATCTGCATTTTTAATTAATTGATCAATATTATCTTTGATACTGCTTTCAGTATTAATACACGTGATTTCAATATTTGTTGAAAATGCTCCGCGAAGCTCTTTGACTAATTTCGAAAGGTCCTTTTTTGGCCCAAACAAAAGAACTCTATCTACATTCTTGCCTTTCCTAAACCAAATAAAAGTTAACTTCCACACCAGCATTAGAAATATTGAAATTCCAAATGAAATGACGATGATTGACCTTGGTAATGCAAATTCACGGAAAATAAAAGAAAAAGCCATTGTTATGAATACAATAAAGGTATTGGCAACTAGTATATCTCTTACAACATCCCATTTATTTCTTCTCTGAAGATTATAAAGTTCATACACTGATAAAAAGATTAACCCAATTAAAAGGATCCATGGCAGCAACGAAATGAAAGAATCCATGTTTCTTTTTGGTAAATCATCAAATCTCAGAAAGAAAGCCAATGGATAGGAAAGGAATAGGATAAACAGATCTATACCTAGAAATATAAATTTATTTCTTCTTCTTATTGTAAGTTCAGGCATTTAATTCCCTCCTCAAACTGCAAATATCCTTTATTATTTTAACAGGACTATTTCATAAACTCATTGTATTTCTTAATGATTTCTTTCGTTTCTCCAATTTCCATTATAACGCCTTTATCCAGCCATATTACCTGATCGCATAAATCCTCAATTACACCTAAACTATGTGAAACCATAATAACAGTTCGTTTATTATTAATTAAACTTCTTATTTTCTTATCACTTTTTTTCTTGAATCTTGCATCCCCTACGCTAAATACTTCGTCAATTAGTAATAATTCTGGCTCAATATGTGAAGCAATTGAGAAAGCCAATTTAGTCCTCATACCTGAAGAGTATGTTCTAAGAGGAGCATCAATGAATTCTCCCAGCTCCGCAAATTCTATAATCTCATCTATTTTTTCCTCAACTTGTGCTTTTGTTAAACCTAACAAAATTCCGTTTAGAAAGATATTATCTATGCCGGGCAGATCATTTTGAAAACCGGCTCCTAAAGCAAGTAAGGATACTGAATCAGTATTTATAGTTAATGACCCAGAATCAGGCTCATAAACTTTTGCAAACATCCTGAGCAGTGTTGATTTACCGGCACCATTCCCGCCAATTAACCCAACTGTTTTACCATGTTCTATCTTAAAATTCAAATCCTTTAAGGCATGAACCGTCTTTCCGCGTTTTTCTTTATTTTGTTTCTTAAAATTACTGAACATAGAATTTCGGAAGTTAAGGGATTGAATAAAAGTATATTTTAAGTTTATATCCTCTGCTTCTATAATGTATTTACCCATAAATATCACACCTATAGCTTTTAGCTCATTTTTAAATAAGTTTTATCATATTTGTTTAGTTTTGCTAATCCAAAATAAATTAACCCCAAGCTTATTAAGCCTAAAATCAATAACGGGCCATATAAAGGGGAAGATTCGTACATAATAACATTTCGATAGCTCTCAAAGAATGTCGTAAACGGATTTAGCCACCATATAAAACGAACAGACTCAGGTATCATATCTAAAGAATATAATCCAGGAGATACATAAAACCATAATCTAATGATATGTGTTAAAAGATTTTTCATATCTTTAAAAAACACACCGTAATGGGCTACCAAAAGTGAACATCCATACAAAAACAAGAAATTCACAAAAATTATAATTATGATCTCAAAGAAATGGAATGTTAATTTAATATTAAATATAAAAATCATCGGAAATAAAATCACTAAGCCAAAAATAAACTTGGTAAAATTAACAATACTCTGCGTTAACGGCAGCAGGAACTTAGGGATGTATGTTTGATTTAGTATACTAATTTTTGAACGAATTGCATTTGCACTATTCATTAAAGAAGAAGTAAACCATTTCCAGGAGAGCAGAGCACAAAATACAAACAATGGAAATGCTTCTGTTCTTCCTTCAAATATTACAGTAAACAAGATCGTGTAAACAATCATATGAAAAAGCGGGTCTAATAACCACCAAACATAACCCAATAGGGTATTTGCAACCTGTACTTTCAATTCGTATTTAGAATTAAAAACAACAAACTCTTTATATTTTTTAAGATCAAAAAATGTTTTTGATAAAAGATTTTTATTTTTAGTCTCTTCCATACTAACTTTTCTTCCTACTCTATATTCCATCCTTATTCACCTATTTATCAGATTTAAAACTGTTTTAAATCATATCACTTTAAAGGTCGAATGTCCATGTCTATCATTTTACATCTATATCGCTTAATGTCTCAAGTATTCTCTTATGGTAACTAATTAAGTCAACAACCTTCTGGTCAACCTTGTTTTGTTTAAGATTATCTATATAGTAATTTGCACAACTTACTGTCGTTGTGGTTGGTAATATTTTTTGAGTATATATTAAGGAAGTAGAGGAAATACCAATTACTTCCTTCGGTTTCTTCACTTTTAATATTGCTTCAAATGGAACTTCTATATTTAAATCAATTATTTCTGCATCCAGTTTGAAGTTTTGCAGACCGCTCCAGAAGGCTTCCTTCATTTCTGTTGAATCTTTCGGATGAAACTTAACAAATATTTTATCTTCATTATAATATTGTGACAGGAAAGAAAGGATAATGTTAACGTGTAAATTTACAGGAACATTATACCTTTGATTTACAAAAACTACCGAATTCGAAGCTAACTTCTTAAGCGTGTTGCTTCGATTTATGACCTCTGTTGTTTCTTCATTTAACGAATAGTCACTTATCATTTCATTATAGACTTTAGACTTGAAAATATCTTTCGCTTTTTCTGGAAAGGTCACATATACTTCGTCAAACTCATTAATTGTTTTAAAGGCACTTTTCAAATGTTTTGGATAAATGCTCGCTTTCAAATTTTTTCTTTGTTCTTTAGTAAATAGTGCAGCAATCAGTCTTTTCAAAGTTCTAATTGATGCCTTTGTTAATTGAGTAATAGCAGCAAATAATTTCTTAAATGCGTTTTTAAAATCGTTTCCAGAGATGCGGAAAGCTCGTTTCATTCTTTTCGTTAACTTAGGTTCTTCTTCATCTTCTTCAATTAAAAACTTATAAGTGGCCGTACCGTCTTCAAATAATACAGTCATGACACTTTTTTCAACAGCAATATCTTTTATAAAGTTGTAATGTGACTCAAAAGAACATATAAAAACCTTTTCAGGGTTATATTTATTAAATAACTGTTCATATTCAAGCCTTATTTTAGCAAGCTTTCTGATTGAGAAGTTATTTGGATGATTCGGTAACAATACTGTCTCTTTTTTAACAAATAAAGATTCATCTACATTCGCATGTAAATAATCAAGAATGGTTGTATTTACGTTGGTATAAAGTAAGGCTAAAATATTTTGATCTAAATTTTTTTTTCGTATAAGCGCTTGAGCTTGGTAAAGCTGCCCTATATTAGAAACAATAAATAAATTCACAAAAATACCACCTTATTATTAGAAAAACGCTAGGCACTAGTCCATCCGCGACAAGTATAAGACGAGCTGCTGGAGGGGTCTTCTTTAACCTTCTCGGGTGATGGATGGGCGGATTATGATCAACCTTGACTGGGCCAGGGCGAGTACAAGCCAATTCTTCTAAAAAGGCTGTCATTGCCTTTTTAGAAGAATTGGCTTTTGACCTAAAGAATCTGTTTAGACTCTGACTGGACAATACTAGCTCCATTTCAACTCTCTAATCAATTTAAATTCTCTGTAAACACCAGTAAAACACCTCTTTCTCGGGTACCGAGGAAAGAGGTGCTTTTTTATTTACTCTCTAGAAATATTTTGGCTATTTCCAGATCAATTAATTCATCAATGTCAATGCTATATCTATATTCCATCATATAGGGAACTTGATTATCATTTAAACTTGTATTATTCGTCAAATCCTCTATTTTGTTAATATAGATCGCACCATTCACCTTATAGAACTCAGGAAAGTCCTGCCTTCTAACAGTACTGGAAGTTTTTAAAACCGGCTCCAATTCTTCACTTTCATTAACGGAACGGATTAGAATTGGGTGTTCCTGTACAGGGGAAACACTAGTCAATGATGATTTGCCAGTTTTCACGATTTTCTCAATCGCACCGTCAATGTGCATGCTTAAACGAAGCGGCTGTGTTGGCTGAAGCAATACAAGATAATCGTAGAACCTTCCTGCTTTCTCCAGCTCAGTTATAGCATGTATCAATACATCAATTGACTTAGCGGTATCTGAGGCCAATTCTGCCGGGCGGATAAATGGAATCTCTGCTCCTGCCTCTTTTGCAACAGACGCTATCTCTTCACTGTCTGTAGTGACAATAACATCATCTATAAATTTTGAGCTTTTAGCCGCTTCAATCGTATAATGAATTAAAGGTTTACCCTTTAGTTCAATAATATTTTTTTTTGGTATCCCTTTGCTTCCGCCTCTAGCTGGAATAACAGCGAGAAATCTTTTTCCTTCATACATAAAATCAACCCTAGTTCATTTGATTTAAACCAATAAATTTCTTCTGAAATTCGTTATTCCAAACATTTTCACTATCTAATATTTCAAGAAAACGAAGGTCACTATTGCCCTCCCCAAAAGGAGAAACCTGCAAGACAGGCACTTTATCAATATTCTTAATATAATGCAAAATTAATGATGTGTCCTCTTTAACAGACACAATATTTTTGCTTAACATTGTGTCATATCTTCCTTGCTGCCTTGATCCGAGATCAATCGAAGGGACTCCGTATACACTAGTTTCTCTTACTCCGGCACTAGAATTCCCAATCATAAATTTACAATTTTTCAAAAGTGTAAGGAAAAATTCAAATTTAATGGAAGGGAAAATTTTGAATCTTGGGTTTCCATCTAATCGATTAAACTCCTCAAGAATGATTGAGCTTCCCTCATCATTGTTAGGATACACTACAACGTAATTTTCATTTGATTCAATTAATGCATCAACTACCTGACTAATATTTTGCTTAAGTTTAGCCAATTCTGTTGTAACAGGATGATACATAAAGATCCCGAATTCATCGAACTTAATTTCATAATGGTCAAAAGCAGCCTCAAGAGACGGCAATGACTCTGAAAACATTATATCTATGTCAGGTGATCCAATTACAAATACGGAATCAGGTGATTCCCCTAATTGAATGACTCTGCTTCTTGCTTCTTCATTTGCTACCATGTGAATATGTGCAAATTTTGTAATCGCATGACGGATCGATTCATCTATCGTTCCAGAAACCTCTCCGCCTTCAATATGGGCGACTTTAATATTATTTAAAGCTCCTACTACTGCACCCGCTAAAGCTTCTACCCGATCTCCATGAACTACAATAAGGTCAGGTTCCATTTCTGATACGTAATTACTAAAACCAACAATCGTATTACTTAATGTAATGTCCATATTTTGATTGAATTTAGTGTTTACAAATTTAAACAGGTTTTTAAACCCATCTTTTTCAATTTCTTTATAAGTGGATCCATACTTAGACAACATATGCATTCCTGTAACAAATATATCTAATTCGTATTTGTCACTTTTTAATACTTTTGCCATGAGAGACTTGATTTTTCCATAGTCTGCTCTTGTTCCAGTAAGGAAAACAACTTTTTTCTTCATTAACTCATCATACTCCATTTTATATGAACATTCGCAGGAATATCCTCATCAGCTACTTGTCCTACAACTTTGTCGTAGTCCACTGCTTTAATTTCACCAGTACCAGGGCGCTTCACCCAAATATTGTCTTTTGAGAATGTATCACCTTTTTTAATTTCCTTAGTAGAAACAACACATGAATAGGCAAAATCAATTGTTACTTGCTCTTCTGCTTGAATTTCCTTTTTACCGCCCAAAGCTTTCCAAATAGCGTCTGTTCCTATAATCAAGTCTTTTAGTTCTGCAGGATCTATAGAGATTTCAACATCAGGACCAGGCCATGATTTATCTGAAGTGAAGTGTTTTTCTAAAATACTTGAACCGTATGGAATGGATCCAAAACAAGTATAATTCCCTAGGGAATGATCACTAAGTCCAAGTACTGCATTCGGAAATCTTTCTTTAAGATCATCAATAGCACCAAGCATAACTCTGTCATAAGGAGTTGGGTACATAGATACGCAATGCAACAAAGCATATTGAACTCCACGTCTTTCCAAAATCTCCACTGCTTTTTCAATTGAATCTAGATTATTCATGCCTGTGCTTAAAATAATTGGTTTACCGAAAGAAGCGATATGATCGATTAATGGATAGTTATTACATTCACCAGAACCGATTTTAAACGCTTGTACACCCATTTCGTTAAGACGGTCAGCTGCTGCTCTAGAAAATGGAGTACTTAAGTAAATCATTCCCTTGCTTTCGGTATATTCTTTCAATTTAATTTCTTCTTCTAATGTTAAAGCACACCGGGACATGATTTCTAAAATGGACTCCTTGGCATTTCCAGGAATAACCTTCCCAGCTTCAGGAATCATTTCATCTTCAATGACATGTGATTGAAACTTCACAATTTCAGCTCCAGCCTCGTACGCATCATCAATCATTTGGATGGCTTTATTTATATCCCCTTCGTGGTTAATCCCAATCTCAGGAATGACAAACGGTGAATATCCTTCACCAATTTTTCTATCGCCTATTTGAATAAAATTTTTAGACATCTATAATTCCTCCTCATAAGTAAGCCTAATTTCTTAAGAACTTTAGATAAATGGCTTCCCGAAATTTATTAGGGATCATTCTAACTAAAGATCTTAACAATATGTTGGTTATATATTGAAAAATAGTAATGTAACCAGACCTTAAAAAGTTACATTGCAATTTTACATCATTCAAGAGATATTGAAAACCACCTCTCCTCTTATACATATCATGACCAGTTCTTGCGAATACTAAAGGCTCTGGGATATTATGGAGCTTTTTACCAGATTGAATCATTCTTACCCACAAATAGTAATCCTCAAACCAGAGAAATTTCTGATAACTTCCAGAGTCTAGAACGGCTTGTTTTCTATACATGACGGTCATATGATTTAAAGGGTTTCTTTTTTTTGAGTAATTCAATATTTCCTCATGATGAACAGGAACTTTCCGAATGACTTTTGCATCTGCAGGTTGGTCCGTAAACTCCTTAATAAAAGACCCGACAAGATCTATGTGCTTATTGGCTTCAAGAAATTCCACCTGCTTTTCAAAACGTTCTTTATGACAAATGTCATCGGCATCCATCCTTGCGACAAATTCGTGCGAGCATTTTTGCAGACCAATCTTTAGTGCGTCTCCTAAGCCTACATTTTTGTCTAATTGATGGATGACAACATTCTCCTTACTGCTATATTTTTCAAGTATTTTAGATGTATCGCTCCCAATTTTCCCATCAACTACAATTACTACTTCATTTGGTATCAAGGTTTGAATGAATAAACTTTCAATCGCTTGATCTACAAACTCAGCTTTATCTCCATGATAAACTGGCATTAAGACACTAAACTTCATTTTAGATCACTATCCTTCAGATGCCTTCAAAATAATAAGGAAGTTTTGGGAATAAGGCACTCGTTTTACTGCCAACATACAGCTTTATCCCTTGTGGTTTTAGAATATTTTCATTAATTGAGTAGATAATATCTTCCATTGGGACATTGCCATTCGTTTTTTGATTGGTCGGATGCTTTCCTTCAACATCTTTATAGTTTGTTGGAATATCGTACTCTTCTTTATATTTATCTAAATCGTAAAAGTACTTACTATCATTTAAATCAATTCCACAAAGGACAATTTTTTTATACTTCAGCTGTTCAGCTAAAAAAATTAAATAGCTTAAAGTTCCGCTTTTTTTAAGGATCGCATTTAACCCGTTTTTATTGATATTCCCCATAAATCGGTGTCCTTGAATAAAAAAATCCTTAAGATTCTCTTCATCACAGCCAACAGTCAACTCTGTTGATAAATAAACATCCTTTTTTAGCTCAGACGGAATTTGATCTACAGACAGTCCTTTGTATTCTACATCCTTTACAATAATTGGCACGTTTTGAAAATGATGCTTTTTCATATTGAGAAGATTATAAAAAATTTGATTTCTGTCCTTGTTGAGATTCTCTTCATAAACATAGAAGCTGGGAATAAATTCATGTATCAGCCAAAAATTAAAACCGACACTATGGTGATTTGAAATTAACTCCCACTGCCTTTCAGTATATAAATTCACAGAAGACCCGCTTCCAAGAATAAAAAGAACATCTTCTTTTTCATCCTTAACTGGAAATGAATTGATTTTATTAAAACCATATCTTTTTTGAAAAAAATTTACTGTTATTGAATTGGCAATATACATAGCCATAAAGCTTAATGATAAAAAATACTTTTTAGGCACTGCCTTTTGAAGTATGTTATATATGTGTTTTAATACGCCGCGAATGATTCTGTATAACTTTTTTCCCATAAAATAACCCCAAACTAGTTGATTAAAGGCTTAACTTTAATAATTCTATATGATACATCATTTTAATACAAGAATTTGTTAATGTTTTAATGGACCTGGAAAATCATTTAACCATTTTGTAATCATTCTAATATATTTCAGGTGTTTTTTTCCAAATTAAAAAGGCAACCTAATGATCGCCTAGTTGGAATATTTCGCTATTACAGGTTCACGGCCTATTGAATAGTAGTTTAGGTTGAACTTTTCAGCTTCCATAAGTTGAAAGCAATTTCTTCCATCAAAAATAAATGGTTCCTTCATAAGATCTTTAAATTTTACAAGGGGATATTCCTTTATTTCATTCCACTCTGTTGCAATAAAGCATAGGTCAGCCTTTGTAATAGCTTCATCAATCGAAGTACAAAGCTTTATATTTTCTGGAAACAGCGCTTTTATCTTTCCGTTTACTACTGGATCAAAAGCAAAAACTTCTGCTTTTTCAGCTAGAAGCTGCTCAATCATGGAAATAGAAGCTGCTTCCCTAATATCATCTGTGTTTGGCTTAAAAGAAAGACCTAAAATCGCAGCCTTCTTTCCTGCTAGAGGGCCTAAAACTTCCTTGGCTTTATGGACAAGCCGGTTTCTTTGGACATTATTCACTTTAATAACCGACTCAAGCAGTTCAAATCTATGATGGACATCCCCAGCAATCTGGACTAATGCTTTCGTATCCTTCGGGAAACAAGAACCGCCGTAGCCAATACCTGCACTTAAAAACTGGCTGCCAATCCTACTGTCCTTTCCTATACCCTGTGCAACATCCTCTATGTTCGCTCCAACCTTTTCGCAAATATTAGCAATCTCATTAATAAAACTTATTTTTGTCGCTAAAAATGCATTGGAGGCATATTTTATCATCTCTGCACTACGTATATCTGTCTTTATAATTGGAAGATCAAATGGTTTATATAAATCTCCAATAATATTAGCCGATAACTCGTCTTCAGCTCCAATAATAATTCGATCCCCGTTAAAGGTATCGTAAATCGCAGATCCTTCTCTTAGAAATTCTGGATTAGAGACTATACTTACTTTTAATCTACCTGTTATCTTATTTTCAATCCATTTTTTAATTTTTTCATTCGTACCAACAGGTACGGTACTCTTTGTGACGACAATAACGTTTTTTCGGATACTTTGGCCTATTTCCTCTGCAGCTTCCTTAATATATTGGAGATTAGCTGAACCGTCATCGCTTTCAGGTGTGCCCACAGAAATAAAGATGATTTCAGCAAATGAGTATGCTTGTTTTGAATTTGTAGTAAATCTAATAGCGCCTTTAGCAAGATTATGTTTAATTAACTCTGTAATTCCGGGTTCATAGATTGGTGATTCACCCTTATTTAAATCACTGATTTTTTTATGATCAGTATCTACGCAAGTGATCTCATGACCTATTTCCGCTAAACAAACACCCGTTACTAATCCTACATAACCAATCCCCGCTATTGTAACCTTCAAGCTAATCCCCCATTTACCAGGTTTTCTATATCTCTTCCCTTTTTATAACATCTTCGAGGTATTGCATGATATCCTCTTTTAGATCTTCGCGCTGAAGACCTATATCAACTGTTGCTTTTATAAAACCTAGTTTATCTCCGACGTCAAATCTTTTCCCTTCAAAGTGAAAGGCCAGCAAGGTTTCTTTCATAGATAAAACTTTAAGTGCATCCGTTAACTGAATCTCTCCTCCAGCCCCGGGATTTACTTCCCCTAGAATATCTAAAATATTTGGTGATAAAATGTATCTCCCCATAATTGCACTATTGGAAGGAGCATGATCTCTGCTTGGCTTTTCGACTAAATCAATTATTCGGTATACATTATCAACAATTTTCTTACTTTCGTAACTTACAATACCGTATTTAGAAACATCCTCTTTCGGGATCACTTGTACCCCAATCACAGATTGTTTAAATTCGTCATATATGGAGATGAGCTGTTTTAGACATGGAGTTTGGGTTGACTGAACAATATCATCTCCAAGTAAGACAGCAAATGGTTCATTTCCTATAAATCTTCTGGCACAATAAATCGCGTCTCCCAAGCCGCGAGGTTCTTTTTGCCGTATATAATGGATATTGGCCAAAGTGGAGATTTTCTGAACTTGTTCTAACAAAACCCACTTTTCTTTTTTAGCTAATGTTTCTTCTAATTCATAGGATTTATCGAAATGATCTTCAATCGCTCTTTTCCCGCGGCCTGTCACAATTAAAATATCCTCTATCCCCGATGCAACAGCTTCTTCAACAATATACTGAATAGTTGGCTTATCTACGATTGGAAGCATTTCTTTTGGTTGCGCTTTTGTGGCAGGCAGAAATCTTGTCCCTAATCCTGCTGCCGGAATAATTGCTTTCTTGACCATGTGATTACCTCCTATACTTTCTTTAATAATAGCTTATATATAGTCATATCGATATTTACAAGACGTTAATTTTATGTAAAAGATTTAATAAGGCTTACATTTATATTCTATTTAGATTATTCATTTCCTTGACCAATAATGTTTATTTTTAAGAAGTTTGAAAAAAATTTTCAAGCGGCGTCTAAATTGGTACTTACTCTTCTTTCTTCTTATCTATTTATCTTTATATGCAGAGAAGGGTGCAATAGGTGAAGAACGCAAATCCTTCGGGCGATAAGTATTCGGGCGAGCCGGCTGGAAAGTTGTTCTTTAACCCTTTTTGACGGATTGGCTTATGACCTATGGGCCGATGACGCCTGAAGCTGGACAATGATAACTAACTTTGCGTTAATACAGGAATGCTTTCTGAAACCATAAAAAACAGCTAAGTGATTTCACTTAGCTGCAGGCTTTCTTTATAAATATTTAGGTAAATCATAGTGTAAAGAATAGTTACCTAGTAATTGATATAGATTATAAATAGAACTTACTTGCTTGTACGCCCATCCTACATCTGTTGCGTATTGGTGAGCTGCAACAGGATCCCATCTCATTTTATAAAGCGTGTCTTGCTTGAAAGTATCATTATTAATATAGTTATTATTTATATTCTTCGCTCCGCCAATAATCGCTGATTCAGGGGTAAACCACCCTTGCGCAAATGCGGTTAGAGAACCGCATTCTAGTGGACAGGAATCATAAGCTCCATAACCGTACATGTTATAAACTTTTTTACCATTTACTCTAACTCCATTAGCTAATTTTGAAGTTCCATTTCCAGTCTCTAATAGCGCATGAGAAATTAAGTAAATTTCGTTTATGTTGTACTCTTTAGAGGCATTTATAAAAGCTTGGCCTTTCCCCTCTAATATTCCTTTGCCTTTGAGAATTTTATCATTTATTTCTTTTGCCGTTAAATTAGCTGATTCAGACAGTTTAAGGAATTGAAATGATTCTTTTGATCCTAACTCAAAGTTTTCCGGGTTAAGATAATACTCTACATCTGATTTTAGGGCATCCTGCCAAGTGAATTTGATTTCAACCCAATCTCCAACTTGGCCGATAACCATTACTGTATTACCATTATGAAGCTGCTGAAGTACATTGGTATTATCAACCATTGATGGAGTGGACCTTATATTAACATTAGATCCGATTATGGAACCAGTTGCTTTACTAACATAATCTTTATGAACATACCTTAATTCATTACGGTACTTGTCAGTCTGAGGCGGAGGATTAAGCATCATTTGAAAGTCGGCCATATTACTCAAGGTTCTTCCGTAGTCGGTGTATGACACTTTATTTCCTTGTCTTATGACTGTTGATTTTACATCCCATCCATAAAGATATTTGATCCGCTCCATGGAGTTATTAACCCTATTTTGTCCGGTAAAATAGCTAATGGAAAGTTGATAATAATGCTCCAACTCCACTTCATTTGTTTTACGAGAGGTTGCAGGGAGTCCCTTTTGATCAAAAAATCCAAGACCTTTATTTGTTAAGGAAGAACCAAGTATTGGGTAAGAGATAATAGTAAATTGATCATACCCTTTTTCACCGGTTTCCTTTGAAATAGCATAATATTTCCGATCTTTAAAGTACTTCAAAATTCGATCTCTTTCTGTATCCCCTAAAACTGGATCTGTTACGATATCATAACGACCACCACCTTTTTTTCCGGTAGTCTTATATCTAACAAAATACTTTTTATCAGAAAAATATTTTACTAGTTTGTCCCTGGCTGTTACTCCTAAAATCGGTTCTGTTTCAATGTCGTAGCGACCCCCGTCTTTTTTCCCTGTTGCTTGGTATTTGACATAATAACGGTTGTCCTTAAAGTATTTAACAGCTCGATCTCTCTTGGCTTCACCAAGAAGTGGATCTGTCACAATATCGTATCGTCCTTCCACTTTTCCTGCTTCTTTAGATACTACAAAGTGGTTTCGATCTTTAAAAAACTTTACAGCTTTATCTCTTTTGTTTGGACCAAGGATTTTTTCTGTCACAATATCAAATCTTGTATATCCTGTTTCTCCAGTACTTTCATATCTAGAGAAATATTTTTGAGATTTAAAATAATCCATCACTTTGTTTCTTTCAGATGCTCCTAAAACTGGATCTGTCACAATATCGTATCGATTGTAAGCTTTTTGTCCAGTTTTTTCATATCTCGCATAAAAATTCCGATCTGAGAAAAACTTTAAGACTTTCTCCCTTTCAGATGTTCCGAGAATCGGATTAGTAACTATATCAAAACGAGTTTGTTTTGTTTTTCCAGTTTCTTCAGATTTAGCAATAATTTTGCGATCTGAAAAATAGTTGATAGCTTTTTCTCTTTCAGCTTCCCCTAACACAGGCCCAGTTACAATTTCGTATTGGGAGTATTCTCGCGATGACGTTTCTTGTGAATTTACTTTCAGAGACTTATTTGTATAAAACTCTACTACTTTATCAGTCTCTTTATCTCCTAAAACTGTAGACCGGATCTGAAAATAATGATCAGGCATTTTTTGATAGGAGGCTTTTACTCCTGTATCACCTTCGAGCTGGTCGATCAATTTTTTGACTTCCGCTTCTTTTTCATGTCCATTTGAAACTACATGATGATAGGTTTGAATTGAGCCGGAACCTTTGGCTTCAGCCTCTATTCCTGTAGACTTTTCGAAGTTGGTAATGATTTCATTTGCTTTTTCTTTTCCTTCTACAGGCTCAGCCAATATGTAATAGTACTTTTCAGGAGAACCAATTGGCTTGGCAGCAGCTTTTACTCCTGCAGCCGCTTCTAGTTCTTTGATAACTTGATTTACTTTAGCCTCACTAGTATATGATCCTGACAGAATACGATAATAATCAGCTTGGGATCCTATAGGTTTGGATACAGCGTTTACTCCGGTTTTACTTTTTAGACCTCTTATTACTTCTTTAACTTTATTTTCACCTATGTAAGCACCTGAAAGTATTTTATAGTAATTATCTTTTCTTAAAGGTTTTTTAGCAGCCTCGATACCTGTTACATTTGTAAACTGCTTTATTAACTGATCAACATTTTTTGACCCGTTAAACCCACCTGATGCCACCTGGTAGTATGTTCCCCTTGGTCTTATCACTTTTGGTTCTGCTTTAAGGCCGGTTTTTCGTTCAAAATCTTTTATTATCCGATTTGTGTTGGCTTCCCCATTAAAACCTCCTGATAACACTTGATAGAAGTCTTCAGGGTGCTTAATTACTTTTGCCGAGGATTCAATTCCAGTATCTGTCTCAAATTGCCGGATCTTATTATTGACATTTTCTAAGCCATTAAAGCTACCCGATAAAATTCTGTAAAAGTCTTCCGATTGCTTTATTATTTTGGGCTCAGCATTTACACCAGTATCTTTTTCAAACTGTTGGATAATTTTCTCTGTATTTTGCAGACCGTCATAACCGCCACTTAAAACCTCAAAGTATTTTTTTGGAGTACCTGTAGGTTTTGAATAGGATTTTATACCTGTTGTTCTTTCAAGTTCTTGAATCACGTCATCAGTTTCTGTTTTATTGTATGTGTGGTTTGAAAGAACTTCAAAATAATTGACATAAGAAGCTTTTCTTTCGATAGTACTTGCCCAACCTGTGTCTTTTTTCAGCTGATTGGCAGCTTTATTAGCCTCAGCATGTCCCAAGAAGTCCCCTGTCTCAATCTTATACCTTGTATTATCAGGTAAGGAAAGAGCAGGCATGGTTGGAATGAACAATGATAAACTTAAGAGAGATACCAATGGAATAGTAACTAGTTTAGAAGATTTCTTCAAAATATGTATCCTCCGCTTACGAAATTTGTCATTTTTTCGGTAAACACCCCCGTAAAATATGGTTGCATTTGAAATATATTGTAATATTTCATGTTTCATGTTATCTTTGTCGAATCTTGTTGTCAATAAAACAAAGGATAATTTACCTAAGTATTATTTCCTAATAATGCTGTAATATTTTTTACAAAAAATTAATATTAATAGAAAGACAGAATAAAGATATAGAGTTTACAGAAATTTAAGGAATAGTCAAAAAGGATTGATTTCTTTTTTTTGTAATTTTATAATCTATATAGACTAGTAAAAGGTGATGAAGCATGCGAACTGAAAAGAAGCCTAAGAAGAGAAAAAAAGTTCTGACTATAATATTATCTATTATTGCTGTTTTTATTGTTTCTACTGGAGGATATGCCTTCTACTTATGGAACAAAGCAACTTCTACAGTAGCTAATATTCAAGAAGATATCGGACGAGAAAAGTCTGATAAAAGACAAAAAAAAGCAGAATTCAAAGAGAAGGATCCAATTTCTGTTTTATTAATGGGTGTAGATGAACGGAAAGGTGACCGCGGTCGTTCTGATTCTTTGATTTACATGACCGTAAATCCAAATACCAAGTCTATGAACATGGTTAGTATTCCGCGTGATACATACACAGAGATTATCGGCAAGGGGAGCATGGATAAAATCAACCATGCTTACGCATTTGGAGGAACAGAAATGGCCATTAACACTGTGGAACACTTTTTAGATGTCCCTGTCGATTATTTTGTTAAAGTAAATATGGAAAGTTTTAAAGACATTGTTGATTCTGTTGGTGGAGTAACGGTTAATAATGATCTTACATTTTCTTACGGGGGAGATGACTTCCCTAAAGGTGAAGTCACTTTAAACGGTGATGAGGCACTAAATTATACTCGCATGAGATATGAAGATCCAAGAGGAGACTTCGGAAGACAGCTAAGACAGCGTCAAATTATTCAAGCTGTTATAAATAAAGGGGCAAACATCTCTTCCATTACGAAATTCGGAGATATGTTTAAAGTGGTTGAAAACAACGTTACAACGAATTTGTCATTTGATAATATGTGGGATATTCAATCAAATTACAAGGATGCAATTTCTAAGCTTGATCAGTATCAAATTAAGGGAAAAGGAACTAAGATTAACGGGATTTATTATTATGTACCTGATGAAACCCAGCAAACTGAGCTCTCGAACCAGTTAAAAGAACACTTAGAGCTGTCTTCTCATACAGCATCAAAATAAAAGGGGCTTTCCAATTAGTCGATTATTCGGCGATTGGAAGCCCCTTTACATGTTTCAAAATGCTGATATATTAACATTTTATTTTCAATACTGATAAAAAAAGCAAGAATGCAACCCTTGCTCAATTATCTGCTACAAAATAGTTTATTAAGTGATCCGCCCAAATTTGATTTCCCTTGTCGCTCGGCTGGCTGCAAATTCCTCCTAATTTAGTAGAATTTTCTTTACTTTACCCTGTAAAAAAAGAAACCCTATAGAATAGTGTTTCTTTACAGATTATCTAAATTCCCATGCTATTTTCCATTCCCCTTTTTCCTTGACGACAAATACCTCTTGCTCTACCTTAAATACTCCAAATTTACTATTAAAGATCTGTTGTATTGTAAACCGATGTACATTTTGAAACGTTTTTGATTTTTCCATTTTCCATGATTTTATTTTTTTGTCATCTACTATTTTATAAGTGAACGTATTGACTCCATAGTGCGACATGTAAATATGAGATCTTTCGGTAACATAGGCATTTTTTGAAAAACGTTTTTTCATCTGGGGATGAAATAACTCCCATGCACTACCAAAATCCCCTTCTTGTTCATATTCATAAAAGGAGTCCACAGCCTTTTCGTAATTCCTGCTTTGAAATACATTTACGACCAAAAAAAATATAAAAATTCCGATGATAATGAGCCCTGCCACTACAACGAGCGGCTGCAGCTTTTTCCTTCTTCGCATCGTTTCACAACCTTTATCATGTCACTTGGTATCATCTAATAAGTATGCAGACAAGTTAGGTTGTATGATGGAAGAAAGGCTCTCATCCTCTATGAATCATTCTTCTTTAAACGTTTGTTTAAATTTATCGAAAAGTATGGTACCATTACTTCCTACATTTGCATTATAATGGAATAGGAAAATATTATTAAGGGGGCATCATAATGGAATTTTTAGGCTGGATCATACAAATCGTAGTAGCTGTTTATTTAGCTATTGACTCGAAAAAACGCGGTATGAACCCATGGCTGTGGGGAATCTTAGGCTTTTTCTTTGGACTTATTACTCTTGGAATCTATTTTATTAAGATCGGTAAAAAGGGATTAGGATGGACAATTACCATTCTCGCTTTAATTTTTTATATCATCTTTATTATTTTGGTTGTAATTAGCACTTTATTGATGATGGGGACCGTGTAGAAAAAGGCAGGTGCCAGGCACCAAATTGAAAATTTGGTGCCTGGCACCTTGTTTATTATTGAGCATACTTTTCTGTAACTAATTGTACTAGTGAATGTTGTTCAGGCAGGTCAGAAACCTTACTTAAGGCGCCGGGTATTCCTTGTTCTTTCACTAGTATGGCAAGTTGAACAGCTTCAGGGTCTTGGTCGTAATGATAGTTTAGAGCAGCTGCAATTCCAGTTGCCAAGTATTCCGGAGTTTTGCCAATTTCGATTAACTTACGGGCAGGCCCAACGAGTCTGTCATCATAGCCCAGCTTTCGTATAGGAGAGCGTCCGACTCTAGTCAGTTCATCTGAAATATACTGATTTTCAAACCGGCTCAAAATCTTGCTGATGTATGTTTGATGTTCTTCTTTGTCAAACGAATATTGAGCGGTTAATAGACTGCTTGTTTCTTGTAAGGCTCCTTCTACTATTTTTCGGACTTCAGGGTGTTCAATTGCCTCTTTTACCGTTTGAAGTCCTTTATCATAGCCAACATATGCTGTCACAGCATGGCCGGTATTTACTGTATATAATTTACGTTCGATATAAGGAATTAAATCTTTTACGTATGTTACTCCAGGGATTTTAGGAAAATCACCTTTCAGCTTCTCCTCTTCCACTACCCATTCAAAGAAAGGTTCTACTGATACTTTTAATAGATCTTTCTGCTCCTGAATAGGAACAATACGATCTACTGCAGAGTTTGGAAAGCCAATGATTTTTGCAATGGCTTCTTTCTCTTGCTCATTCAAATACTTTTCAATTTCCTCCTGCAAGTGAGCTGTTCCGCCAATCATGTTTTCACATGCAATGATATTCCCAAACGAGTTCGTGGTTTTAAGTCTTTTTTTTAAGCCATCAGCGATTGACTTTGCCACAAACTTTAAAATATTTGGTCCTACTGCTGTTGTTATAAGGTCCGCTTGGGCAAGTTTCTCGATGACTTTATCAGGATCTTTTTCGCTGTTAATCCCTTTTACATCAGTAATGATAGTAGTTTTTTTAGAATCAGAAGCGAGTTCGACTTCATATTGATTACGTTCATTTAAAGCTTGTATCACTTCCTCATTAATATCGACAAATGTCACTTCATAACCTGCTTGACTAAGAATAGCTCCAATGAAACCACGTCCTATATTCCCTGCTCCAAAATGTACGGCAATCATGTTAGTTCACCTCTTCTTCAAATAGTGCCATCAATTCTTCCTTTGTTTCTGCTGCTACAAGCCTTGCTACATTTTCTTCATCAGAGCAAAGAATCGCAATTTTTGATAATAGTTCTAAATGCTCGTCGTTTTTACCAGCAATCCCAAACAAAATTCGCGCAGGCTCCCCGCTGCCAAACTCGACTCCATTAGGAACTTGAATAATGGAAATCCCAGAAGCTTGTACTTCCTTTTTGCCTTCCTCTGTTCCATGGGGAATCGCTACTCCGTTCCCCATATAGGTAGTGGAGACTTCTTCTCGTTCCAGCATTTTTTCAATGTAATTTTCATTTACATATCCATTTTGAACAAGGACGGATCCAGTTAATTTGATCGCTTCTTCTTTTGTATTTACGGTTTGATTTAGAAGGATGTTTTCCTCAGTTAGTATTGATTTCATTTTGAACCACTCCTATTTTTTTATTTGTTCATTAATCCATCTGTAAAACATTTCGTTTAGCTTTTTAACCATCCATGTCCCATTTCCTGATTGGAACACTTGTAAACTTTCTTCATCTTCTATTAAGGTGGAGCTGATTAAACTAAGCAATTTTAATCCAAGGGGGTGCACATCCTTAGGCGCAAGTAAGAGTAGAAGAGTCCTCATCCTGATTTCTCCTTGACCCATATCACCTACAATATAAGGATGTTTTAATTGAAAAATAACAAATGTCGGGTCCTTAACACTATCGTGTCTGCAATGATAGAGAGCCATTGCGGTATGTGGAATCCCTAGTCCCCCCAGCTTCTCTCGTTTTAACAGTTCTTCTGTCAACGCCTCTGAACTTTGTATAAGCTTTTGTTTCTCTAAAACTTCCGTAGCTGCATGTAATGTTTCAACATGGTCTTTCTTATTTTCAAAATCATAAACCCGGAAGCGTTCCATAATCCCTTTGATTAGTTGTCCATAGATAAAAAACTCATCTATTTTACCAAGTAAATCAGCTTCTTCAAGAGCTTCAAAATAATTAGGGTGTTTAAGATCATTGTTTCCTTGGACAGGAAATATGTCCTTAATAGATTCTCTTATTTTTTCTGCATCTGAATCTGGAAGCAGCGGACTCACCTGAATATATGGAATGTCTGTCAGAGATAATCCGATTGTTGAAATAACAAGATCAAATGATGCTAATTCTTCTTTTTCCAAATCCATAAGTGATGATAGCTTTGTTTTAGTAATTTCAGGTATTTCTTTATGAATCCGGCTTGCCAGCATTTTTGAAGAACCGATCCCGCTCGAACAGACAACAAGAGCATGGATGGGGCGTTTTTTATTTCTTACTTGCAGAGCAGAGCCAAAATGCAACACTACAAATCCTATTTCCCCATCAGAAAACACTAAATATGGAAAAACAATTTCCAGTGCTTTCTTAACAGCTTCAAAAAGGTCGGGATAATCCCTTTTTATATCCTCTTTTAATGGATTAAACGTGGATATTCCACCTTGAATTCGATGGCAGGCCGGTTCTAAATGGGCGATCAGGCCCTTGTATAGAGAAGGATCATTTTTAAAAGAAACCTGAATCTTCGTTTCTACATATTCAATCAGCTTTATTACTTTTTGAGAAAGCTTTGAATAAATTTGATCAAAGACCTCTTCCTCCTTTTGCCTTCGTGCTCCTCTTAAGTGCATCGTGATATGGCCAACCTCTGCTACTGGAACCTTTAGAGGAAACAATTTTTCAAGCTGCATAGAGATTTGCAGAGCAATCTTATATTCTTCCGTTTCCTGTAATTGCTTCAAATGATTTTCATCAAAAGTAATGTCTTCTTTTAAAAGAATACGTTCAATTGTTAGACCGAGATGGACTAGCAGGGCAAAATAAGCACTGTCTGCAAGAGTATACGGCAAGGAGTTCAGGCTCTGCTTTATCGCCCCATCTATTGTATTCAGCCGTTCCATATTTACGATCCCTAAAAGTTTTTCATCTGTATGATAATGTTTCATATTTTTTTCGATGATTTGGAGAAAGTCTTGTTCACTTAAATTTTCCATTACAAGAGATTCTAAGATTTTACGTTTAGATAATTCTTCTCCTGTCAGTTCGATTCCGAATCCTCTTTTTCTTGTAATCGTTAATTCGAAGGGTTTTATTTTTTCTTCAACTTTATCGAGATCATGACTTAAGGTAGCTATTGAAACATTGAAAAGGGAAGCAAGAGTAAACAATTTAATAGGTTCATTTGATTTGATCAATTCACAAATAAGGAAATTGATGCGTTCCTCCTGCTGAAAATCTACCTTTTCCACCTTTGACAGATCACTCAAAAGCCTTTGCTTTTCTAATGATTGTCCAGAAAGCTTTATGCCCAGCCCTGCTTTTTTCTCAATTGAAAGCTCATAGGCCGAAAGCGTACTTTCGACCTTTTTTAATTCTCTATGAACCGTTCGAGAGCTAATTTTCAGATGATCTGCCAGCTCTTGTACAGTTAAATAATCCGTATGATGACAGAGAAAGTGAAGAATTTCATTTTCTCTAGTTGTGACATACACTGTTTCACACCTCCTCCGAAATGCTGAAGAATCGTTATTTCAATTTTTCAACAAGCTCATCATATTTTGGACTGTTCAAGAAATTATCAACTGAGATGTGATGAGCAGCTGGTACTTTTGCTTTCGCTCGATCGGTTAAGTCTTTATGTGTAATAATAATATCTGCATCATTCGGCAAATTATTTATGGCCGAGTTGGTCACATCTATTGATAGTCCTGCTTTTTTTAATTTATTTTTTAAAACAGAGGCTCCCATTGCACTTGAGCCCATACCAGCGTCACAGGCGAAAATGATTTTTTCGACATTTTCCATTTCATTGTTTTCAGGCTTCGTTTCATCTGTTTCATTTTCTGTTTCAGCCAATTCTTTGACTAACTCATCATATTTCGGGCTATTTAAAAAGTTTTCTACCGAAATGTGGTAAGCATTCGGGCGTTTTGCTTTCGCCCGTTCTGTTAAATCTTTATGCGTAATAATAACATCTGCATCTTCAGGTAAATTGTTTATCGCTTTATTTGTGACATTAATAGAAAGTCCTGCTTTTTTGAATTTATTTTTCAAGACAGAGGCTCCCATTGCGCTTGAGCCCATACCAGCATCACAGGCAAAAATAACATTTTTGACGTTTTGCAGGGAAGATTCGGGTGCCTCTTTAGAGAAAGAAGCTGCATTGCTTTTCTTCCCTTTCATTTCTTGCATTTTTGCTGCTGCCGATTCGATATCGTCTTCTGCTTCTTTTTTAGATGATTTTAATATCACACTCGCTACTAAGAAAGAAATGAGAGTTGCAACAATGACACCTAAGAACATGCCAACAAAGTTTCCTCTTGGAGTCATTGCAGTAATCGCAATAATGCTTCCTGGTGAAGGAGTCGCGACCAGCCCTGTGTTAGTCAGCATAAAGGTTAGAATCCCACTTGCCCCGCCAGCTATAGCTGCTAAAATCAATAATGGTTTCATTAAAATATACGGGAAGTAAATTTCATGAATTCCACCTAGAAAGTGAATAACTGCTGCACCAGGTGACGATTGTTTAGCAGAGCCTTTTCCGAAGAACATGTATGCAAGCAAGATCCCTAGACCCGGTCCAGGATTTGATTCGATTAAGAACAAGATTGATTTTCCAGCATTTGCTGCTTGTTCAACAGCAATCGGTCCAAACACTCCATGGTTTAGAGCATTGTTTAAGAAAAGCACTTTTGCCGGTTCAACGAAGATGCTAGCTAAAGGTAACAGATTAGCATTTACAATGACTTCTAACCCATTTCCAAGCGCTTGAGTAATTCCTAAAACCACTGGTCCGATTCCAAGGTAACCTATGATTGATAAGATCCCTGCTACAATCCCCGCAGAAAAGTTGTTGACTAACATTTCAAAACCAGATTTCACTTTGCCCTGAAACAATTGGTCAACCTTTTTGATCGCATAACCGCCAATTGGACCAATAATCATCGCTCCGAGGAACATTGGAATGTCTGCCCCTACGATAACTCCCATCGTTGCTGTGGCCCCAACAACACCACCGCGAAGGTCATGAACCATACGCCCGCCTGTGAACCCGATGAGCAGCGGCAACAGGTACGTAATCATTGGACCTACTAATTCCGCCAGGCTTTCATTTGGCAGCCATCCATCTGGAATAAATAAGGCCGTGATCAATCCCCAAGCAATGAATGCCCCAATGTTCGGCATGACCATTCCGCTCAAGTAACTGCCGAAGCGCTGGATCTTAACCTTTATATCATTATTTTGTTTTGCTTCCATTGAATAAACCTCCTGTTCATCAACATATTGTTGACCTAACTAATAAAAGAAATAAGAAATTAAAACAGTAAATCATCTTGCTGTTTCTGCCTACACCTTTATAGTAAATCGCTTACATAAGAGATTCAATGAATAGAAAACGTGATTTTGTCACTATTGCTGTTGCCAAAACTAAATTGTGGTCACCTCTAATGGGGGGTGCCAGGCACCAAACTGATGATGTGGTGCCTGGCACCGAGTTTACAATTTGGTGCCTGGCACCTTTTCTAAAACAAACTTCTTAAAGTTTTCCTCTTGTGGG
Source organism: Metabacillus arenae (assembly GCF_014773385.1). GTDB lineage: Bacteria > Bacillota > Bacilli > Bacillales > Bacillaceae > Metabacillus_D > Metabacillus_D arenae. The sequence continues at coordinate 40,983 of NZ_JACXAI010000041.1, forward strand.
TTGTAGAACAGGGAGAGAGTTTTTTCGGGGTTTACATATTGGTTATCAGGATCTAACTTCATGTACGATCTATAGCTGCTCCACTTATATTCTTCCAACTTATCTACTATACTCGCTTCAAGTGGATTTAAATGGATATAACGGCTTACCTTCATGAAGTAGTCTCTATCATCGATAAGCTTTGCTCCGTACCTTCCTTGAAAAACATGACCTACTAAATCATACCGGCGATTAAAATAACGGGCATATTTTGAGTGGATATCGTGCATGATGCTTTGAATTGGAAAGTCAATGGTTTCTAATTGAAGGTGAAGATGATTTGGCATGAGGCAATAAGAATGAAGGAGGAAAGGAAGGTTAGAACGGGTAACTGCTAGTAAACTCAAATATTTCAAATAATCTTGGTCATCATAGTAAAGAACATTCCTCCTATTTCCTCTAGCAGTAATATGATACATCGCTCCAGGATACCAAACACGCAGTTTTCTTGCCATTAATTAGCTCCTTTCATTATTAAAGTACACTTTTTCAGTCGACAAAAATTACTCTGTTGGGTGCCAGGCACCAAATTTCAATTTGGTGCCTGGCACCCAACTCCTTATTTGCATATGTGAAGCGCTACTTGTTCTCCGACTTGATGGCGAGGCTTCCCGATGGATTGGATAACATTCAATGATTGCTTCCCGGTTTGTATGGTGTAATGGACTTCCTTTCCTTGAAATTGAGAGAATGCAACCTTACCGATTAGTTGATTTCCTTTTCCTTGAGGCTTGGCCAGACTCCATTGCTCCGGCCGAATCGGATAAACATTTCCGTGTTTAAATTCTGGGGATACTCCGATATCAGGTAATATTACTCCTGGATAGTACTCTGGAATAAACTCATTTTTACCTTGCCAGCGGCCTTGCAGAAGATTGCATTTACCGACAAATGTAGAAACAAACACCGTTTTTGGTTGATTGTAAATGATTTCAGGTGTATCGACTTGCTCAATACTGCCTTCGTTCATGACAACAATACGGTCAGCCATTGCTAATGCTTCACCTTGGTCATGGGTAACATACACAATCGTAGTTCCCATTTCTCGATGAATATGCTGAATTTCCTTTCTCATTTCCATCCTTAATTCTGCATCTAAAGCACTGAGCGGTTCATCCATTAAGAGCAATGAAGGCTCTGGCGCTATTGCTCTAGCAAGCGCAACCCTTTGTTTTTGCCCTCCGGATAATTCAGAGGGGAACCTTGTGGCTAAGTGTTCTAATCCGACAAGATTAAGCACTTGCTGCACTCTTGATGCAGCATCTCCTCTTAATTTCTGTTCAACAAAACGATGATGTTTTAATGGAAACTGGACATGTTCTTGCACTGTCATATGCGGCCATAAAGCGAAGGATTGAAAAACCATCCCTATGTTCCGCTGATTAGGCGGAATAAGAGTTTTGGCAGATCCAATCTCTTCCCCATACATTTTAATCATACCTTCAGACGGTTTCATAAAACCCGCTAATAATTTTAAAAGTGTCGTTTTCCCACAGCCTGAAGGTCCCAACACTGCAACAAATTCGCCTTCCTTGAACATTAAATTAATTTCCTTTAATGCTTGGAAGGACCCATATCGCTTACTTACGTTATCAATGTTTATCATTTATTCCTCAACATCCTTTTACTCCATAGCTTTTGAAACCACACACAAATAGCAGCCCCTATCAAAATTGAGAAGACAATGACACTTGAAAATGCAGTGGAATAAGTACTATACCCTGCCTGTTCAAAACTAAAGATCATGACTCCTATAGTTTCTGAACCACTTGACCAAAGAAGACTTGAAACAGTCAATTCTGTCAAAGCAGTTAAAAATACTAATAACCCTCCCCCGACTATGCCTGGCAGAAGAAGCGGCAGCAAAATCTTCCGCCACTTGGCAAAACCATTTGCTCCAGATGTTAATGCTGCCTCTTCCATAGAAGGGTCTAATTGTGAAAAAGCTGTAATACTTCCGCGAACCTGAAGGATTAGAAAACGGGTAAAATAGGCAATCACCAAAATCCAAATTGTACCATAAACACCCGGCTTCCATCCTGGAATTGGTTGAATCCACATCAAGATAATGGCTAATGCCAGAACAGTACCTGGTAAGGCATAAGGGATCGTCACAATTATTTCTGTGAATTTAATAAAATGGGAAGGCCTTTTATAACGGAAATAGGCAATCATCGTACCTGTTATTAAGCAAATGACCAGTGTAATGCCGCCAAGAAAAAGGCTGTTAGTTATTGCAGATATCATTTTTTGATCCTCGAATAAAACATAATAATAATTTTTGAAGGACAGGTTTTCCAGGCGAAAAGGCAGTCCGTATGCTTTAATCAATGAAGTAGCTGCCATGGTGATAAAAGGAACCAAACTTGTCATGATAAGTAAAAACCATATCCCTGCCTCGAGCACGATCTGTTTATATTTCCCCAAAAAAATTCTTGGTTTATTGTCTCTCAAATTTGTTTCATTGACTTTATTCTTTCTCGTAATCACCCATTGAATGATTGTTCCGCTTATCGCAACCAAACCGAGAATAACCGATAATACAGCTGCCCGGGCAAAAGCACTTGGTCCAAATCCTACTATTTGTTCATAGATATACGTGCTTAACACTTTAATATTCGCAGGTATGCCAAGGAAGGCAGGGACACCAAAGTTATCTAAATTTGATATAAAAGCAAGCAGCCCTCCGCTCGCAATACCTGGTAAAGCCATAGGGAAAACTACCTTCCAAAACAACACGAAACGACTGGCGCCGGACGTCCAGGCTGCTTCTTCAAGCTCTCTGGGAATCTTTTTAAAAACGTCTACACTTAACAGGTATACTAAGGGATAATTCGTTATGCCTAACACAAAAATGATCCCGCCCATGCTGTAAAGGTTTGGAGTAGAAAGAGATAAAGATAACAAATCATTAAAAAAAGCAAAAGGACCAGTTTTCCCAAAAAACTGAACCCACGCCAGCGTAGAAATATAGGAGGGAATAATGAACGGCAGGAAGATGAACAGCTGCATCCAATTCTTACCTCTTATATCCACATAGGCTATGATCCATGCGAGAAAAATTCCTAAAATGACAGAAAAAACAGTGCTACCTGCTACAATATATAACGTATTCTGAATAGTGAGCCAGGTCATTCTTTCTGATAGAACGGAAGAATATTCTTCAAGGGTGAAGGTTCCTTCTGATATAACGCTCAACCAAATTAATCGAATGACAGGTAGAAAAAACAAAAAGAGAACGAAAAGCAATCCAATTGTTTTCCAGCTCGCAGAAAAAGAAAACGGGGTGAATTGCCCCGTTTTCTTCACACTTTTTTGCGAAATCATTGTGCCACTCCTCTGATGTTCTATTGCTGACCGAATATTTCGCCGAATTGTTTTTTATCATCTTCTCTTGCTTGATACAGCTCAGTGATGTCAGCATCAAGGACCTTCATCTCATCAATTGTCTTTAATCCTTCTGGTGCTTCAATTCCTTTTCTTATAGGTGTATAACCTATTTCTGCCGCAAGTTCCTGTCCTTTTTCTGAAAGAACAAAATCAACAAATGCTTTAGAAGCCGCTTCATTTTTCGTATCCTTCATTATCCCAACAGGCTCAGTAATAACAGGTACGCCTTCTTCAGGGTAAACGAGCTCAACTGGAGAACCTTCTGCTTTAGCTCTGGCAACTACAAAATCTACAACCATCCCGTAGTTCTTTTCACCAGAGGCAACAGTTTTTAATACATCTCCATTCCCTTTTGTAACCGTCGTTCCGTTTGCTTTTAAATCTTCATATAACGCCCATCCAAATGGATCTTGTCGTGTAAACACACCTAAATTATATGCTGCAGCCCCTGAATAAAATGGGCTTGGCATTAAAACAGAACCCTTTGCTTCATTAGAAGTTAATGCATTCCAGCTTTTTGGTATTTCCTTGACATTTTCCGTATTCACGACCATTGCCGTTGCCATGACTTTTGTTCCAGTATACATTCCATCAGGATCTACTAAGTTTTCAGGAATTTCTTTTCCCTCTGGAGATTTATAGGATAGAAGAAGGTCTTCTTCCTTTAATCCCTCAAAAGTAACAGAATCTGCTACTAGCAGAACGTCAGCTTGTACATCTCCAGCTAATTGCTCAGCCTTAATTTTTGAAATAACCTCTTCTGTACCTGAACGGAAAGTCTCAACTTTAACATCGGGATACTCTTTATTAAAAGCCTCCACAAGAGCGACAGCATCAGCGTCTGGTTGTGAGGTGTAAAAATTAAGCGTACCTTCTATCTTCCCGGAATCATTCTGAGCAGATGAAGCTTCAGAAGTTTTTGAAGAGCTTGAGCTGCTTCCACAAGCAGTAGTAAAAACTAGAATAAGCGCAAATAACATAAAGCATGACCATTTTCTCAAATTAAATTCCTCCTAATATTGGTGCAAATCGACCATCTTTCATTTAGCTTACTGAACCATTGTTAAGGATTTGTTATAGAAGAATAAAAAAAAGTTAATTTTTCTTAATGAAAAATTAACAAAAAAGAAAAAGGTACAGGCCTTTTGACTTATGACCTAGGAGTCGATAGCGCCCGGAACTGGACAACGATCACTCACTTTACCTGCGCTAATATTTTAATCAACTTAAACTTATTGAAACTAGAACGAAAAGCGCAGAGCGCTAGTCCTTCGGCGACAACCACTAGGCGAGCCTGCATGAAGGTTGTTCTTTAACCTTCTCAGGCGGATTGACCCTGAGACCTAAGGGCCGATGGCACTCGGAGGTGGACAAAGATACCACTCTTTATCACGTTAATACTTTAATTAACTTAAACTTTCTTTACAGATAAAAGAAAAGGGTCCATGCACCAAATTTCAATTTGTGCATGGACCCTTCTTAATTATGTTAGCATGTGCTATCCAAAATCCCATCTATAACTTCCTTTTTGGCTGCTAATTCATCAAACCATTCTTTGTCATCCATATGAAGAGCCATGTGCATTAACTCTAAATAATCCTTAGATGTAAGAATAGGAGAATTGAAATCTTTTACATTTCTCATATTATATTCCATTTCTTGCACCCCTTTTAATAGATTAAATGATGGAATAGAGCAGAACTCTTGCTACCTTCAGCTTTTTTTGCAATTCCTTAATCTGCTGTTCATATGATTCTATGATGACTTCACAATATAGTGTTGGTAATACTTTTCCCTTTTTTAACTCTAATAAATCATTTTCAAACGAAATTTTTAGTATTTTTTCTTCATATTCTGCAATTAAATCAGATAGAGCTACCCTCACCAAGTCATCAAAGTCCGAATCAAAACCGACATTCACTGATGGTTCCTCTTTCAATACCCCTATCATTTTACTTCCTCCCAAAACTAGTAGTTGATACTATTCTTACTAGATTTTGAGCGAAATATACCTATTTTTTTAAAAAAATTTTACAAAACAAAAAAAACGGTACCAGGTACCAAAGGTACCTGGTACCGTTAAAGGCGTTAAGGCATTAATCTTCCATTCCGCTCATGACAAATTTCTTATAGTTTTCTTGACTAAGATTTTGAAATAGAGATAGAGTTTTTAAGTGGTGTAGATGGGGATTAGGATATGAAGAAATATAGGAAGAAAATGAGCTCCATTTATATTCTTCCGGATTCTTAACGACCTTCGCTTCTATTGGGTTTAAATGAATGTATCTGCTTACTCTAAGAAAGTGTTCCATTCCCTCAATTAGACTCGCTCCATACCTGTCCTGAAATAAGTGGCATAATTTCTGGTGGAGATGATTCATGATATCTTTAATATGGGTATTAATTGTTTCAATTTGCAGATGCAGGTGATTCGTCATTAAACAATGGGAGTGAAGATAGCAGGGGTGTTTTTCCCTTGTTAATTCTCAAAATATGTTAACCGATCTTTTTCATCATAAAATATCGTACACTTAACTTTTCCTCTAGCAGTTATATGGTACATTGCACCGGGATACCAAACTCTGTTCTTCCTTACCATTAGTTTCTGCCTTTCTATCATTTGATTTACCTCGTACCTATTCGACATTCTTTCACGTTTTCCTTTTTGTGTTAAGAAAATAATTAGGTATCAGGTACTTGCGGTTCCTGGAACCGCGAGTACCTGATACCCTTTATTTAACCCTTAACAGAACCTGCCAAAAGCCCTCTTACAAAATATTTTCCTAACAAGATATAAACGAGCAGTGTCGGGAGAGCTGCAAGCAGTGCTCCTGCCATTTGGACATTCCATTGAACGATTTGACTTCCTGACAGGTTTTGCAGGGCGACCATGATTGGCTGCTGATCAGAGGTTGTTATTGTGACGGCAAAGAGAAATTCATTCCATATATTCGTAAACTGCCAGATTGCCACGACAACAAATCCAGTGATCGAAAGCGGAATAATGATATGCTGGAAAATACCCAAGAAGTTTGCGCCGTCTATTTTTGCTGATTCTAGCATTTCGTCTGGAATATTTGTATAAAAATTACGAAACATCAGCGTTGTAATCGGTAATCCATAAATGACATGAACGAAGATGAGTCCTGGAATCGAGTTATACAGCCCAATCTCTCGTAAAAATTGAATTAACGGAATCAAAATACTTTGGTATGGAATAAACATTCCAAACAAGATCATTGTAAAAATTATTTCTGACCCTTTAAACCTCCATTTTGACAGGACATACCCATTCATTGCCCCTAACAATGCCGACAAAATTGTCGCAGGAATGACAAGATAAAAAGAGTTCATTAAGTTTGGTGCAAGCTTGATGAAAGCTTCACTGTAACTGCTGAGATCGATCGCAGTTGGAAGGGTCCACATGTTCTCAAGTGTCACTTCGGCAAGCGGCTTTAAGCTTGTAGTTAACATGACATACACCGGCAGTAAAAAAACAATACTGAATCCTGCTAAAATGAGATAAACCAAGGATTTGTTTACTCTTCCAAGAACCATCTCACACTTCCCCCCTTCGGCTTTGTATCAAATAGGGAACAATAAAAATGGCAACGGTTAACAGCATAATAATCGCAATTGCTGCTCCGTTTGCATAATAATTGCCACGGAATGTCGTTTCAAACATATATACACCTGGTACATCTGTTACAAAGTTTGCACCAGATCCTGTCATTGCATAAATCAAATCAAAAATTTTTAATGAAATGTGTGCCATAATAATTATGACACTGACCGTAATCGGTTTAAGCAGCGGAAGAATAACCTTTCTAAAAAGCTGAAATTCTGTCGCACCGTCCATACGGGCAGCTTCCCGGACTTCATCAGGAATAGCACGCAAGCCCGCTAAATACATCGCAAGTGAAAAGCCTGTCATCTGCCAAACTGCAGCAATTACAACAGCAAAAATCGCAACTGGAATTCCAAACTCAGTTTTTCCCCATTGAAATCCAGCCAAAATCGTCGTATCTGTATACCACTTCGGCTGAATACCAAAAGTTTTTAAAAAAAGGTTGATCCCTGTTGAAGGGTTTAATAGCCATTGCCAAATAACTCCTGTGACAACAAATGATAACGCCATTGGAAAGAAAAAAATATTGCGGAAGATCGACTCTCCTTTAAGCTTTTGATCAAGGAGAACGGCAAGCGAAACGCCGATTACTATAACCAAGCCGATAAATAGAATGGTAAAGAATAATGTATTACGTAAATCAGCTTGAAAGCGGAAATCTTGAAAAAGATAGATATAGTTTTGAAGACCGGCAAACGAAAAATCCGGCACTAACGTATTCCAATTGCTTAGGGACACATAGCCAGTCCATCCGATAAATCCATAAACAAAAACCAATAACAGTAAGAAAGAGGGAGCTAAAAACAAAAATGACATATAATGATCGCTTGTTAAACGAGCCCTCTTTTTCACCCTCACTCCAGCAGCGGACGCTGTTTGTGATCTTACTGTCTCCATCTGCAAATCAACTCCTTAGGGCAAAAATGGCGGTACCAGGTACCTTTGGTACCTGGTACCGATACTATTTGGCGTTCTTGATTGAGTCTACGAATTGGTCTACGTCTTGCTGGGTTACGAAGATGTTGACGGCTTGGTTAACCTTTGTCAGGAAGCCTTCTTCAGCGGCTGAGCCGTGTGCCAAGCTTGGAGCAAGTTCAGCTGTTTTGAAATCTTCGATTGTCTCACTGCCATATTCATCATATTTTGAGACATCTGCATCTACCCGTGCAGGAATGGACCCTTTTAACGGATTAAAAGCATCTTGTCCTTCAACCGAACCTAAGACTGACAAGAACTTTTTCACTCCTTCAGGATTATCAACACCTTTAGGTAAGCCGAATGTATCGGTAATAACCATGAACTTCCCGTCTGTTCCAGGCGCTTCAACATATCCAAAATCCTCATTTACTTTCAACCCTAAATCATTTACAAAGTATCCTTTAGCCCAGTCACCCATAATGTTCATAGCCGCTTCACCATTGCCTACTAACTGAGAGGCATCCTGCCAGTTACGAGAGCTGTGATCTTCATTTACATAACTCAGCATTTTCTTGAAAATTTCTGTTGCCTCTTTCACTTTTGGATCATCAAATGCCAACTCGCCTGTCCAAAGATTTCCATAGCCTTCGACCCCAAGGTGCCCTAGTAAAACCGTTTCATATATATGGGTTGCAGTCCATGCTTCTTTATCTCCCAATGCTAACGGAGTAATACCTTTTTCCTTCAGTGCATCTGCTGCTTTAAAAAACTCATCAAATGTTGTCGGCGGTTCCAGTCCGTTCTCTTCGAAAATCTTTTTATTGTACCAAAGCACATTTCCTCTATGAATATTGACAGGAACAGAATAAATTTTTCCCTCCTTGCTAACCATGTCAATCAATGACTCTGGGAATTTATCCATCCAGCCTTCTGCTTCATAAAGGTCGTTTAACGGCTCCATTTTACCGGCAGCTACCCAGCCTTCATTTAGTTCTGCCCCTCCATGAACCTGAAATGTTGCAGGAGGATCATCGCCTTGCATACGGCTCGCAAGCACAGCCTTCGCGTTCGTTCCTGCACCGCCGGCAACCGCTGCATTCTCAATCGGCACATCTGGATACTTTTCTTCAAATAAGGCAAGTAATGCCTTTAATCCATCTTCCTCACCGGCACCTGTCCACCAACTGAAAATATCAAGCTTTCCACTTTCGCCAGACTCTCCATCTCCACTTGCTTCCTCCGTAGTACCTCCACTACAAGCAGATAAAATCAGAGCAACAACAAGAAGTAACGACAAAAAAAACCCCTTTTTCATTTCTCCATCCCCTTATTGATTAATTATGTAATCGCTATCAATTAGGATTATATCGAGAAAAAGAGGCTCTCTTTCATTAAATAATCTGTACTTTTTTATGATTTTCTTCACTTTTTTAATGTAGTCTGTTAATAGTGTTTATTATCTTAGGTAAGGTCCCATTAAATTCTTCTGAATATTGTTTATCTCGATCTAAATCCTTCCATAAAAAGAGAAAGAACTTCCGAGATTTCTTCGAGCGATTGTTTCTGGTTCGGTTTTGGTGCAATCCATAGCGCAGCCTCATTCATTGCACCTGAGAGGAGATGCACCAAGGTATTGATGGAAATTGGCCTTAGACAGCCGTGCTGCGCCATAACTTCTAATTGATCCTTTAGCAGTCGCATGGAATTTTGTTGATCCATCGTGCGCCAAGTCTCCCATCCCAATACTGCCGGTCCATCTATTAATAAAATTCTCCTGTTTTGGGGTTCGACTGCGGCCGAAACAAATGCCCTGCATCCTAAAAGAAGCTGTTCCCATAAATCATCGCTTTTTGCAGCCTCAGCTTCAACTTTTTCTGCTATTTCTTGCTGAACAGATTCAAGAACCGCATGGAACAGTCCTTCTTTACTCCCGAAGTGATGATAGAGTGCACCCCTAGTCAGTCCTGCTTTATTAACGATTACCTCCATTGAGGCATGTGCATAACCTTGTTCAGTAAAATAATCACGAGCAACTTTCGTCAGCTTCCGGATCGTGTCCTTTGTTTGCTCCGATTTCTTCATTTCATATTCTCCTTCTAAGTTTTTTCCCTTGTTTTTTCCAAGAGATGTTCAGCATCCCTGTCCCCTGAATTGATCAGTGATCTCAAGGCATGACAGGTGATCCAGGTTATATGCTCTCCCCCATGTTCCAAACGATCACGAAGCCATTCTAACGTAATGGTTCTATAATCCTTCGTTAAATCATTTAAATGGTTGGCTACGGATTTTCGAACATAAAAAGAGGCATCATTTAGTAAGGGCTCCAGCAAAGTTAGTCATCACTATCACTGCTTCTTTCTTTGTTCAACCAAACGCTCTCCGTATATTGACTGCTGTAAGATTCGGAGGGTGGGATAATAGTAATGACATCAATTAATACACCGTTTGGATCTGAAGTGATGAAATGTCTTTGTCCAAAAGGCTCATCTCGAATATCAAGATGTAGAGGCAGATTTTCTTTGAGAATAAGTTTTTCGTATTCCGCATCCACATGATCTACCTCAAAGTTTAAGATTAATCCCTGCGCCGTTTTTCGGAAGGCTTCAGGGATTGTAGAGTGTGATGCCTCAAGCAGAGCTAATTCAAAAGAGGGTGTATTCCGGAAATTCTTCAGACTTACGTACCAGTCGGCCTCATATACAGTCTCAAAGCCAAAATAATCCTTATAAAAATTTGAACTGACAGCAACCTGCTCCGTCAGTATGACAGGATACACACTAGTGGGTTTCATTGGAAAACATCCCCTTTGTATGAGTATACTTGAATTTTAACATACGTACTGTATGTATGCAATTTAAACGCTGCTTCATATCCTAAAAAAAACCAAAGTTAAAATCACAACCAAAGTAAGTAGTCACGGAGATATTTTGTTTACTTAAAAAGAGATATGATGTTTCTATATCTTCTAAAGTCAGGTATAAATAGTAGTAGAAAAGTTGCATAAAAGAAAAAGACCTTTGGCGCTCAATTTATTATTAAGATTCATCATCACTTTTTGTGAAAATAGCACAAAAATAGGAAAACACGAACGAATTCCTGGCAATAATGTTAGTTACCACAACAAACATTAGGAGG
>NZ_JACXAI010000042.1 GCF_014773385.1 Metabacillus arenae
GTCGATCCACAATATGCTCATCTTATAAAAATTGAAATACTGAGAAAAACCGAGAAAACAAAAGAGAAACCTTACTTTAATGAGGGAGTTTAAGTTGATTAAAGTATTAACGCATTAAAGTTAGTTTTCGATGTCCAGCTCAGGCGGACAGAACGTCCTACTGCCGGCAGGCATAAGGCCGTGACGTCCTTGCCGTCCAGGCGCCATCGTCCCTTAGGTCTCAGGGCCAATCCGTCCGAGAAGGTTAAAGAACAACCTTCCAGCCGGCTCGCCCGAATGCTTGTCGCCGAAGGGCTAGCGCCCCTGAGCTTTTCGTTCTGGAAGCTCGCTTATGAATGGGGTACAACCCTAAGAATAGGATAAAGGAGTTGTGTAAATGGCGAAAAGGCTGATCTTCATTTTTTTATGCCTTTTCCTCTTGTCAGGATGTGGACAACCTTCATTTACAGGAAAGCTTGAAAAAGTCGGTTTGCTCGTTCCTGAGACAATCAGTGACCAAGTTTGGGGGACAAAAGGATATAAAGGATTATTAACAATACAATCCAAGTTTAATGTTGATGTATTTTATAAAGAAGGAATGGATAATCGATTATCTGTCGAAAAAGCTGTCGATGATTTCCATCAAAAAGGAGTTAATTTGGTTTTTGGACATGGAAGTGAGTATGAGTCCTTTTTTAAAGACATCAGCAAAAAATATCCAGACATCCACTTTGTTTTTTTTAATGGAGATGCCAAAGGAGAAAATGTCACCAGTTTAAATTTTGAAGCTCATTCTATGGGTTTCTTTGGAGGGATGGTCGCCGGGGAGATGACGAAAACAAGAAAGGTTGGCGTTATCGCATCTTTCGAGTGGCAGCCTGAGGTGGATGGTTTCCGTGAAGGAGCTCATTATCAAAACGATCAAGTTGATGTGGAGGTGAAATATGTCAAGCATTGGGATGACATCGATGCAGCACTGAAGATACTTGATCAAATGATAGTGGAAGGCGTAGATGTTGTGTATCCGGCTGGAGATGGATACAATGTACCTGTAATCGAAAGATTAAAGGAAGAAGGTTTGTATGCAATTGGATTTATTTCTGACCAATCAGATCTTGGGGAAGGTACTGTTCTTACAAGCACGATTCAAGATGTTGATAAACTTTATGAACTTGTTGCACAGCAATACAATAAAGGGTCTTTGAAGAGTGGAGAGTTATCTTTTGATTTTAGCGATAATGTGATTGAGTTAGGAGAATTCAGCCCTCATGTAGATGAGGAATTTAAACAAAAAATCATGAAAGATATCGACACCTTTCGCAAAACAAAAAAGCTTCCAAACGAACTATAAGGAGGAATTTGAAATGGAACAACACCCAAAAACAATGGAATTTATGCAAATTGCAATGAAATACTTACCGGAGGCAAAAACAGCCATGGATGAAGCTGGAATCGAAGTTTCTATGGATCACCTTCAACCAATGCTCACTTTACTAACAAAAGCAATGGCTGATGCTTATGAATTAGGGAAACAAGAAGCAAGTGAGGAATAAAAAAAGTGCCATTTCGGCACTTTTTTTGATGAAAGGGATCCTGCTGCCAAACTTCCTAAACTAAACGGCGCCACTGACTATAGAAAACGGCGTAGTTAAACTTTTGGTATGAAAGTAGACGCAACTACTTTATAAGTTAGGACTTGAATTTCTTTTTGAAATAATCAACTACTGGTGAGAACTCACTGAGTAATGGTTTTAGCTCTTGGATCGATGAGTAGATATCCTCCAGCTGGTTCATGAGCTCCATGTAATCTATTTCTTGGCCAGTCTGATTTGTTGCATCTGACGGTTTTGCGGATTTTGGTTTTTTTTTACTTGATCCGAACATCATTTGAGAAAAAAAATCCCCCGGCTCATTCTTTGGTTGTTCATTTAACTGGTCCTCGTTCTCAGCGGTATTTTCTTGTTTTTCTTCCTCGCTCATATTAATCACCATCCTTTTTAAAATAAGGAAGTTTTATTAAGTTTTTGTGATTAGCCAGCCTCATGCGCCAATAGATCCAAGGCAACTAGTCAACCTGTCATTAAAGGACAACTTTATGCCGAACGTTCTTGTTTGTGCCTCCCAAGGACTTGAGCTTCTGCTTTTTTTATCATCCTGTTAATACTCTATGTATTTTTTGAAAATAGGATTAGACATAAATACAGTAAATATTGATATACTTTTGGAAATAAGATAATATTAGTACCAAGTACTAATATTTGATTATAAGTAATGGCTTATTTTAGAATGAACAGAAAAAAACTAGGCCTATATAAAGGGGTTGGGTATATGAACGCAGGTATTATTGGAATTGGACGCTACGTTCCAGAGAAAGTGTTAACAAATGCTGATTTGGAGAAAATGGTAGATACATCTGATGAATGGATTCGTACTCGTACCGGTATTGAAGAGAGACGGATTGCAGAGGATGATATGGATACATCACACATGGCATTTCTAGCAGCAAAAAATGCACTGGAGAATGCAAATGTGAATGCTGAGGACTTGGACATGATTTTAGTCGCAACCGTCACCCCAGATCAACCATTTCCGACGGTAGCTTGCATGCTCCAGGAACAATTGGGTGCAAAAAAAGCATGTGCGATGGATATAAGTGCTGCATGCGCTGGCTTTATGTATGGAATGGTAACGGCTAAACAATTTATTGAAGCTGGGACTTACAAACATGTGCTGGTCATAGGAGTTGAGAAGCTCTCAAAAATTACAAACTGGGATGACCGAAATACCGCTGTCCTGTTTGGTGATGGAGCTGGTGCTGCGGTTTTGGGACCTGTCCCCGATGGAAAAGGGATTTTATCATTTGAATTAGGAGCAGATGGTGTTGGCGGGAAACATCTTTATCAGGATGAAAAGATCATCATGAATGGAAGAGAAGTTTTCAAGTTTGCTGTCCGTCAAATGGGTGAATCCAGTGTAAATGTGCTCGAAAAAGCAGGATTAGGTAAAGAAGATGTAGATTTCCTAATTCCACATCAGGCGAATATAAGAATTATGGAGGCAGCACGTGAGAGATTAGAACTGCCGGAAGAAAAAATGTCAAAAACAGTTAATAAATACGGAAATACATCTGCTGCTTCTATTCCTATTTCTATTGTAGAAGAGGTTGAAGCTGGTAAAATAAAAGATGGAGACCTGGTTGTCATGGTAGGCTTTGGTGGTGGTTTAACCTGGGGTGCTATCGCGATGCGCTGGGGTAAATAACGGTAATCCCACTTTTAACGGGCAGTAAAACTCAATCTAATCTTCTGAGAGATAACGAAGATAGGTGGGGGATAACTGCCCGCAGATGTCCGGGAATAAGGAACACAGACTCAAAGCGCCGCATCCTGGCAAGTCTGTGTGACCACATTCTGTGGGCCTCGGGCTAACGATCAGTTGGGAAAGAAAAAATATTCTGATAGAAGTTTCACTTTATCTTTGGAGAAAGGAAGGGTACTCAAATATGAAAAATAAACGAGTGGTAGTAACAGGACTAGGGGCTGTCACCCCTTTAGGAAATGATGCAAAGACAAGTTTTGATCAAGCTGTTAAGGGAGTATCAGGTATTGGTCCCTTAACTCGAGTAAATGCTGAGGATTATCCAGCGAAAGTTGCAGGTGAATTGAAGGACTTTAATGTTGAAGAGTATATGGACAAAAAAGATGCTAGAAAAATGGATCGCTTCACACAATATGCAATAGCAGCCTCTTTTATGGCTGTAAAAGATGCAAATCTAGAAATTACGGATGAAAATGCACCCCGGGTTGGTGTATGGATTGGATCAGGCATTGGCGGAATGGAGACATTTGAAAACCAATTTCAAACACTTCTTGAAAAAGGACCGCGCCGGGTAAGTCCATTTTTCGTTCCAATGATGATTCCTGATATGGCAGCAGGACAAGTATCAATCGCACTTGGTGCAAAAGGGTTTAACTCTTGTACAGTTACAGCGTGTGCAACTGGTACAAATTCAATTGGCGATGCCTTTAAAGTCATTCAACGCGGTAACGCAGATGTCATGGTCACCGGAGGGTCAGAAGCTCCTTTAACAAGAATGTCGTTTGCAGGCTTTTCAGCTAATAAAGCATTGTCCACAAACCAAGATCCACAAACGGCAAGCAGACCATTTGATTTAAACCGCGATGGATTTGTCATGGGTGAAGGGGCAGGGATTCTTGTTCTTGAGGAACTAGATCATGCGCTTGCTAGAGGTGCTGAGATTTATGCTGAAATCGTGGGGTATGGATCAACAGGCGATGCTTACCACATTACAGCACCGGCTCCAGGCGGAGAAGGCGGTGTCCGGGCAATGAAGGAAGCCATTGCAGACGGAGGCCTTACTCCTGATCAAATTGATTACATTAATGCTCATGGAACAAGTACTCCATATAACGATAAATTTGAAACACTTGCAATTAAAGAGGTATTTGGCGAACATGCACAAAAGCTTGCCATCAGCTCAACAAAGTCAATGACAGGCCACCTCCTTGGAGCAGCTGGAGGCGTTGAAGCAATTTTCTCTATCCTTGCGATTAAGGAAGGAATCATCCCTCCAACAATCAACCTTGAAACTCCCGATCCAGATTGTGATCTTGACTATGTTCCAAACGAAGCAAGAAAACAAAACATAAACACAGCATTAAGCAACTCCCTTGGTTTTGGCGGTCATAATGCCACAATCGTCTTTAAAAAATATGAATAATTAATTATGAAGCTACTCTCTTATAATGGGGGTAGTTTTTTTGATTTTTACTAATTATCTGGAGGGTTAAAGCAAGTGAAGTCCTTTCACTAATAAAAAGAACAAATGGCCAGAATCCAGGGACAGCCGACAATAAAGATATCGTCGGGCCAATAAAATTGCCTTACGGAAAATAAAATCGCTCATCAGGCCAATAAATTCTCGGAAATGGCCAGTAAAATTCACGGTAAGGAAAGAAAGTGAGTACCCGCAGACAGTAAAAAGATGGTGTGGCCAGTAAATGGAGGATGGCAAAAGCAAGTGAAGTCCTTTCACTAATAAAAAGAACAAATGGCCAGAATCCAGGGATAGCCGACAATAACGATATCGTCGGGCCAATAAAATTGCCTTACGGAAAATAAAATCGCTCATCCGGCCAATAAATTCTCGGATATGGCCAATAAATTCTCGGATATGGCCAGTAAATTTCACGGTAAGGAAAGAAAGTGAGTACCCGCAGACAGTAAAAAGTTGGTGTGGCAAGTAAATGGAGGATGGCAAAAGCAAGTGAAGTCCTTTCTGCTAATAAAAAGTACAAAAATCCAGAATCTAGAAAAAGCCGACAATAAAAGTTACCGGCTTGAAGACCTGATTTCCCGGAATTCCCTCAATCTTCGCCGAAAAACAAAATAATTCAGTTGAATTAGATACTTGAATGTACATAAATGCATAGGATGGGGCATAAGGAGGGGAGTGTTAGCAGAGTGAGTGTACTTCCTACAAACAACTGGCTGAAGACGGCGGACAGGCGCGAGGATTTGTTGAAAAAAATTTATCGGTATTTTCCTGATAGAGGTGAAAGGGAAGTCAATCATACCTTGACATCATTTGGGATGTTTAAAACGATGAACAATGTGAGTGATTGGCTTGCTCGGGCGGAGGAACAGGGTTATTGGAAAACTGTGAAGCTCGAAGAACGGCGATTAATAAAGGAATGGGATGGACCAGATACAACTGTTTTTATCCTCCCTAATGATCACACAAATAGCGTTATTCAAAAGGAATATAACGGAAAGGCAGGATTAGCATTTCACGATAAGCTTTTTTTATTTCTTTCCAAGGATTGTAAAAAGAAGGATATCCAAGCAATAATCACACATGAATACAATCATGTGTGCCGGCTGGCTCGCGATCCAAAAGATGAAAAAGATTATACTCTAATCGATACAATTATTCTCGAAGGAATGGCCGAAAATGCAGTGAGAGTCAGGCTTGGAGAGGAGTCCGTTTCTCCGTGGGCCTCTGCATATTCTGATAAACAGTTAACCTATTTTTATAAAGAGATTATCTTGCCTAACGATCAGTTGACAAGAGCAGAAAGAAGATTCCCGCAGGTGATGTTTGGAACGGGATTCTATCCGAAGATGGTAGGATATGCTGTTGGCTACTACATCGTTAAAAATTTCATGAAAAAGGAAGGGGCAACGATAAAATCATTGCTAACAACAAAAAGTGAGGAAATAATAAATAGTTTAATGCTATAAAGCTTTATAGTAAAAAAGTTTACACAAAAACATTTTCATTCACTTGTAAAGAGATAAAGTAACTAAAAACTCTTATTATTAGGGGTTTTTTATCTGTGATAAATTTACTAAATGGTAATAATTTTAAAAATATATTGCACATGTAACATTTTTGTAATAATATCTTAGTCAAATATAATAAATATTAATAATCTTTTAAATATTCAGAGGTGTCAAATGAATCAGACTATTATTTTAGATAAAGAAACACCGCTGTTAGAAGTAAATAATTTAAAGACGGGTTTTAAGATTGATAAAGAATTTCATAATGCTGTAAATGGAGTCTCTTTTTCTGTGAAAAAGAGACAAATTGTTGGGGTTGTAGGAGAGTCTGGCTGCGGAAAAAGTGTAATGTCCCTGTCTATAATGAAGCTTTTACCTAAAGGTATTGGTCAAATAACAGGCGGAGAAATAAAATTTGAGGGGAAAAATCTAGCAAAGTTATCTGATAAAGAAATGAACAAGGTTCGCGGGAAAGAAATCAGTATGATCTTCCAAGAACCAATGACTTCACTTAATCCGGTATTTACAATCGGTTTTCAAATTGAAGAAGCAATGTTTAATCATATGAAACTCTCGAAGGCAGAGGCGAGAAAGAAATCGATTGCTCTTTTAAAAAGTGTAGGAATTTCACGGCCGGATAAAATTGTTGAAGAATATCCTCATCAATTATCTGGCGGTATGAGGCAGCGGGTGATGATTGCGATAGCCATTGCCTGTCAACCGAAATTGCTTATAGCGGATGAACCGACAACTGCACTGGATGTAACCGTTCAAGCTCAAATATTAGAGCTGTTAAAAGATATTCAAGAGAAAAATGAGATGTCGATCATCTTGATAACACATGATCTAGGGGTAGTAGCTGAAACCTGTGACGAGGTCATTGTGATGTATGCGGGAAATATTGTGGAACGAACAAATGTGGAAGCCTTGTTTTATGATCCGAAGCACCCTTATACAAATCTACTTCTAGGATCGATCCCGAAATTAGAAGGGGAAACCGATCGGCTTGCAAGTATAAAGGGAATCGTTCCTTCTTTAAAAAATATGCCTGCCTTCGGTTGCCGATTTACTGATCGCTGTCCAAAGGCAATGGAAGATTGCAAACATATTACTCCACAGCTGGCCAGGGTTTCAGATGGACATGAAGTGTCCTGCCTCTTATATGAAGAAAGTTATCCTATAGAGAGTGTGAGGTAGCTAAATGAGCCAAACAACAGAAAAAAATGTACTGTTAGATGTTCAAAATTTAAAGACCTATTATCCAGTAAAAGGCGGCTTTCTCAGAAGAACAGTTGGCCATGTAAAAGCTGTTGATAATATTAGCTTTAAAATCAAGGCAGGCGAAACACTTGGACTTGTCGGGGAGTCGGGATGCGGAAAATCTACTACAGGACGGACTATTCTCCGATTATTAAATCCGACAGATGGAAAAATTCTTTTTGATGGAAAAGATATTACGAGTTTAAGAGGAAAGTCTTTGCGTGATATCCGTCAAGATATGCAAATGGTATTTCAGGATCCTTACGCTTCCTTAAACCAAATGCAAATGGTCGGAGACGTCATAGCCGAGCCTATATTAAATTTTGGAAAGCGCTCAAAAAAGGCTTTGAAAGAAGAAATTATGGACCTTTTAGAAAAAGTAGGCCTACCACCTGATGCTTACTATAAGTACCCCCATGAGTTTTCCGGCGGACAGCGGCAAAGAATTGGGATTGCTAGAGCCCTCGCCCTGCGTCCGAAGCTGATAATAGCCGACGAACCGGTCTCTGCTTTAGATGTATCCGTACAATCTCAAGTTCTGAATCTACTAAATGATCTGCAGGATGAATTCGATTTAACATTTTTATTTATTGCCCACGACTTAAGTGTTGTGAAGCATATGAGTGACAGAATCGGAGTGATGTATCTTGGCAACATGGCAGAGATCGCAGATAACATAAGCATTTATGCAGATCCTCTTCATCCATATACTCAGGCACTTATCTCAGCTATTCCAGAACCTGATCCTAAAAAGCGAAAACAGCGCATAGTGTTAGAAGGGGATGTCCCAAGTCCGATAAATCCTCCGGTCGGATGTCCGTTTCATCCAAGATGTCAGCATGCAAAGCCAGAATGCTCGCAAATCAAACCTCAATTAAAGGAGGTGAAGAAGGGTCATCAAGTAGCTTGTCACCTATATTCATAAATTAGCGTTAGTTTATTCTACTTAACAATTGGCTATTTCTTTTGAACTTGTTGCTATTTACATACTAGAGATCGTTAAATAGAGGCAATCGATGAATCTCATATGCCTCAGAGTCTTACATCTAACCTCTCACAACATAAACTCACGAAGTGATGAGCTTTCCAGCAGGTAGCAACAAAGTAGAAAAAACAGCCTAACAATTAATAATTGGGGGGAAAAAGATGAAAAAAACATCATTATGGGCAATTGCATTGTTGCTCGTTATGTCAATGTTCTTGGCTGCATGCAGCGGCGGCCAAACGACGAGTAATGAAGGTGAAGGTGGAGAAAAAGAAGGAACATCAGGAGAAACAGGTGAAGCAAAAGAAGGGGGAATAGTAACATTTGCTGTAGATACAGCTCCTGAAGGGATTTTCGAAGGTGCATTTTCAGGAAGTGCAGTAGACGGCAACATCCAAGAGTTTATGACTGAAGGCGTCTACAAGGTTAATGATGAATTAAAATATGTGCCGAACTTTGCTGAATGGGAAATCAGCGAAGATAACCTAACTTATACATTCAAATTTAAAGAAGGAATTAAATGGCATAATGGTGAGGAGCTAACTGTTGAGGACTGGAAATTTGCATTAGAAGTTCTTGCAGACCCTGATTATAATGGACCTCGTTATAACTATGTTTCAGGTGTAAAGGGTGCAAAGGAATATAAAGAAGGTAAAGCTGACTCGATCTCTGGTATTGAGGTGGTTGATCCTTACACAATCAAAATTACATTTGCAGAGAAAAAGGTTAATAACTTAGAAAGTTTATGGTCTACTCCAATGCCGAAGAAAGAATATGAAGGCATTGCAATTAAAGATTTAGCCGAATCAGATCCAGTTCGTAAAAACCCGGTGGGACTCGGACCTTTCAAAGTAAAGAAAGTCCAATCTGGTGAATATGTAGAATTAGAGCGTTTTGATGATTATTGGCAAGGAAAGCCGAAACTTGATGGTGTAATTGTAAAAGTTATCGACCCTTCTTTAACAGCTGGTGCATTTGAAAAAGGTGAGATTGATTTAATGGGTATCCGCCCAGCTGACCTTAAACAAATTGGTAACCTTGATAATGTGACGATAGAAGAAACGAATGGGGTTGCTTATTCATATATTGGACTGCGTTTTGGTACTCGTGATAAAGCAACTGCAAAAAGTGTTCAAGATAATCCGAAATTTGAATCTAAAGAGCTGCGTCAAGCGTTATTATATGCCATTGACCGTCCTGCATTAATTAAAGCCTTTTTAGCTGGGAAAGCAAAAGTTGCTAACACAGTGATCCCAACTGCATTCTGGGCTACAGCACCTGAATCAGAATTAAATGAATACAAATACGATCCTAAAAAAGCGAAAGAGCTTTTAGCTGAAGCAGGCTATAAAGATACAAACGGTGATGGATTTGTTGAAGATCCAGATGGTAAAGAATTCAAAATTTCATTTGGACACTATGCTGGTCCTTCAGAATTTGAAGGCCGTGCTAAAGCCATTATCCAAAGCTGGAATGATATTGGTGTGAAAACAGAGCTTGCAACCGGCCAGTTAATTGAATTCAATCTGTACAATGAAATGAAAGACAATGATGATAAGTCATTAGATGCATTCTTTGGCTCTTGGTTTACTGGAGCTGACCCAGATCCAGAAGCATTATGGGGCTCACATGCTGAATGGAACTATGGAAGATATGTAGATGAAGAAAATGACAAGCTGATTAAAGCAACAGCAAGCGATGCGGCATTTGATGAAGAAGTTCGTAAACAAGGATTTATCGATTGGCAAAAATATTTTAATGAAAACTTGCTTGCGCTACCTCTTTGGGAAAACATGGATTTATATGCAGTGAACAAAAGACTTCAAGGAGTTCATGTGAATGCCTTGACCCCGCTAAACGACTCTTATAAATGGTATGTAACTGAGTAATAGTCACAGCTGAAATGACTAGATTTTCATCAGATAAGGAGAATGGTCAATGCTTAAGTTTACTTTACGCAGACTATTAGGCATGATTCCGATGTTAATCCTTGTCTCCTTCGTGGTGTTCACCCTGGCGAAATTAATGCCAGGGGACCCATTTGGAGGGGAGATTGATCCGACAAATACTGATCCTCAATATATTGAAGAAATGCGGGAAAAGTTAGGATACAATGATGCGATTCATATTCAATATTGGAGATGGGTGACAGATTTTGTTCAAGGAGACTTTGGAAAATCAACAGCTCATAAAATGCCTGCCGCAGAAATTATTGCAGAAAGGATTCCGAATACACTTTTCCTAGCGATTACCTCGCTTATTATTACTTATTTCTTTGCTTTTATCATGGGGATGTACTCTGGTAGAAAGCCCTATACAGTTGGAGATAACTTAATTGCGACATATAACTATATTGGTCTAGCGATTCCTTCTTTTATTGCCGGCATCCTCTGTATTTATTTCTTTTCCTTTCAATTAGGCTGGTTCCCTTTCAGCGGTTCCGTTCAGGTTGGAATGGAAGAAGGGACTCTCGCGTATTTTATAAGCAGACTCCATCATGTAACACTGCCGGCATTAGTTTTAGGATTGCTTGCAACCGCGCAATATACCCAGTTTTTACGCAATGATATTATCGATAATTCACGAAAGGACTATGTTCGTACAGCTCGTGCTAAAGGGACAAAAGAATCCGCTATTTATAATAAGCATATTTTGCGAAATTCCATTATTCCAATTGTGACATATCTTGGATTCGATCTAGTGACATTAATAAGTGGAGCAGTTATTACGGAAACTATCTTTACATATCCAGGGATTGGCTATTTGTTTTTGGAATCAGTGGAAAGAAGAGATTACGCAGTAATGATGGCCATTACAATGATGTTTTCTGTTTTAACAATAATAGGAAATCTTGTAGCCGACCTGTTATACAGTGTCGTTGATCCTCGTATTCGAGTCGAGTAGAAGGGAGGGAAACAGATGGAAGTCGTTACAAATAAGAATACACAGCAGATGAAGGCTGATAAAAGTCCCTCTCCATGGTCAATTGCAAGAAAGAAATTTTTGCGGAACAAACTTGCTGTTATCAGCTTAGCATTTTTGACACTTGTTATTATTTTGTGTGCATTGGCACCTTATATTACTACAAATGACATCAATCGAGTTGATTTTATGAAAATGAAATTAGAACCATCAGGAGAAAACTGGCTTGGTACTGATTCCAATGGCAGAGACGTGTTTACCTTACTATTATATGGGGGAAGAACTTCTTTACTCATAGGCCTCTCATGTATGTTTTCTATTACGTTTATTGGCACGCTTATCGGATCTATAGCAGGGTATTTTGGCGGCTTTATTGATAATGCTTTAATGCGTTTTACTGATTTTGTTTTAAACTTTCCGTTTTTAATCTTTGTAATCGTTATTAATACGATATTAACAGGTAAGCTTACTGGTCCTTGGGTACTGATTATCGTCATCAGCTTATTAAGCTGGGGAAGTGTGGCAAGAATTGTCAGAAGTAAAATTTTATCGGAGAAAGAAAATGAATATGTCCTTGCGGCTGTTTCGATTGGTTGTTCACCTGGAAAAGTCATTCGAAAACATATCCTTCCGAATGTAGCTTCGACTATTATTGTGCAAGCAACCCTAATTCTTGCTATTATGATCTCGGTAGAATCTGCATTAAGCTTTATTGGTTTTGGTGTTCCAGCTGATACACCAACATGGGGGAACATGCTGTCTGAAGCAAGGCAGTCCAATGTCCTTAGAAATCTTCCTTGGATGTGGATGCCACCGGCGGCAATGATTGTTTTGTCAATTTTGGCCATAAACTTCATAGGTGAAGGGTTGAAGGATGCATTAAATCCAAAATCCTCACGTTAAATCCATCAATAAAATTGTGATGGATTTTTCCCTTTTCACTCATTTAAAAACTTGTATAAAAGTGTTCTTTATAAAATAAAAAAAATGATCATCCATAATCTGAACAGATTGGAATAATTTTTCTTTATCCTGCCTATACTGAAAAACAAATAGTTTTGAAGTGAGGGGTAAAAAATGTTGTTTCTTCATGATGTATGGGTGAACTGGTTTGAAGGTGAAGAGAATGGATATAATGTTTGTCATTTCCACGAATGGCGCAAGGATGACAGTGTAGAGCTATTAGATCAAGTGCCGCTCATTCGAGTGAATTCGGTCTTATTTCATTATATTGAAAATGACTTATCTGAGTTGCCTCAAAGACTATTAAGCGACATATTCCAAAAGGCTTACATACGAAAAAATCATGAACGGACTCAGCTTGATTATTGCTTTGTAGTAACAGATGGAGAAGGTATACTTGCTGTAGATACGATCGGATACACCATTCCCATTCGAAAAAGCAGACTAATTCCGAGACAAGAACAGCTGGTTTTTGAAATGGTCAAAGAGGTTGAAGCGGAAGATTACAATTTTAGCCTTGAGCAATATGCACAAGAAAAGGAATTTCATATTCTTTCAGTAGCTCCTGATTATATGAGGGGACTGACTAGAAAAGAAAGACAGCTGAAGCAATTGTTGTGTATGGCGCTCGACCAGCTGCAGTCAACGAAAAATTCAGCGGAGGTCAAGTATTGGTATACAGAATGGAATCCGCAAAAATATGAAATCATCCAGGATATGAACTTTGAACAAGTTTGGGAGATGCTCTATCAGGAAACGATAGAAGGCTGGACAAGCAAGCACGCGCAACTGTGCGAGGATTTAATTAAAGGACAACCCTTCTTCGAGAAGCTGTGGGATATGGAGCATGGATCTAAAGTAAACTAATGTATAACTAAGAGGTGCCAGGCACCAAATTTAAAATTTGGTGCCTGGCACCTTTTTTTCGTCGCTCTATCTTTTCTTTCTGCCAAGTCCCATAGCATTTTCCATTTTCTTCAGCATTTTTAATGCGTCTTTATTTGCTTTTTCTGCCCCGTTGTCAAGGATTCGGTCAAGCTCTTCTGATTCCATAAGTTCATGATATTTATCCTGAATAGGCTTCAAGGCTTGAACAACTACTTGGGCAAGCTCTGCTTTAAATTCTCCATACCCTTTTCCTTCATATTTCGCTTCAATGGATTCGATTGATTCATGGGAAAGAATCGAGTAAATCGAAAGAAGATTTGAAACTCCTGGCTTATTCTCTTTATCAAATTTGACAAGCCCATCAGAGTCGGTTACTGCGCTTTTTATTTTCTTTTCGATTTGTTTTGGGTCATCAAGCAAGGAAATGAATGCTTTTTGATTTTCATCAGATTTACTCATCTTTTTATTCGGTTCAGCAAGTGACATAATTCTAGCACCTACTTTAGGAATCCGAACTTCCGGAATGGTGAAGATATCGTTATATTTCCTATTAAAGCGTTCCGCTAAATCACGGGTTAATTCCAAATGCTGCTTTTGGTCTTCGCCAACCGGAACTAAATCTGTTTTATATAACAATATATCAGCTGCCATTAGAGGCGGATAAGTTAATAATCCAGAAGAAACGGCTTCCTTGCCTTTTGATTTGTCCTTATACTGCGTCATTCTCTCAAGCTCTCCAATATATGAAACACATTGTAACATCCATCCAGCTTGAGCGTGTGCAGGTACTTCTGATTGAATAAACAAGGTAGATTTATTCGGATCAATACCAACTGCTAAGTATAGAGCTGCGAGACTTCTAATGTTTTTTCTTAAAGCAAGACGATCTTGGGGCATTGTAATGGCATGCTGATCAACAATGCAAAAATAACAGTGATAATCATGCTGCAGTTCAACAAATTGCTTCATTGCTCCAATGTAGTTGCCAAGAGTTAATGTCCCGCTTGGCTGAATACCGGAAAAAATTGTTTTCATTCTTCCACTTCCTTTTAAAAAATATATGCTGCCTTCGTAAGCTTTGTTGCCTTTGGAAAAAAGCCAATCACTTTTCTTGAAGTGACGTTTTAACTCGAGACAAAAAGTAATCGGCGAATTACCGACTGCCTTTATTAATACGTCCTTAAGAATGTTAAAGGCAGCAATCTAAAAAATAAAAAGGCCCATCCGTTCCTATCTGGATAGGGACGAATGGACCGCGGTACCACCCTAATTATTTCAAAACTAGCTTGAAATCACTTGAAAAACCTCTTTTAACGCAAGAGAAACGACTAAGCCTACGTGCTAGAAAAAGGTGTTTAGACACACGTTACTTAAATTGATATCCCTGACTTCTAATTAAAAACAGCAGAAGTGAGAGGTTAGATTTGAAACAAATGGCGAGATGCCAATTGTTGATTAAGTAACGATATGATTTCCAGTTTCGGTTAGCTGCTCAAAAGTCCATTCCACGAATTTCATTACCTGCTCACAGCACCCGCAGGCTCTCTTTAAATGATTTAAACGTGTACTAATCTTTGTCATCGCAAGTAAATTTAAATTTTTTATCATTATAAAGAATTCCATGATCATTATCAACAAAAACATTAAGAGCTATACATAATAAATAAACAAACCAGCCAGCATTATGATTCCAAGTAGAATGCCGGCAAATAAAATAGGTGCATATTCAATATCAATCATTTCAGATAGCGGAATCATTTCTTCGACTTCCTTTTTTGTAATCGTTTTTCCGCCCGACTGAAAAAGCCTTCTAAAGCCATAGGAAACTCCATCAAAAAAACCGCCGTTTACAACAACCAGCAGAAGTGAAAAGAGGATTAAGAGCCCTGAAATGATGAAAGAAATATTAATAAAATCAACCAGGCTTATTCTCTTGTATATGATAAAGCTTACAGTAACTGTGGCAAGCAGAGAGAAAATAAAAATAATAAATGCTTTTCTTATATACATGGAAATCTCTCATTTCTGTAAATTATAAGATGTTTATCTTGATTTAGTATTAATAATCCTGGTTATAGCCTAATTCTTTAGAGATGCAGACAACCGTACGATTATCTGCCCTTAGGCCATAGGCAATTCAAGAACAGCATTATCTTGGTCACAGAAAAACAGGAGACCTCCACTGTTCTAAAAATCAAACAATTAAAGTATAGCAAAATGACAAACCTGGTGCTAGTGAAGTTAAGTGAAAATGTTTTCTGGGAAATAAACAAGCCAGCTTGCATATATCTATTAAATCCTTTTCTATTTTCAGAAACTAAAGAAAGTCAAATTTTTCAAACACTTTTAGTCATGGTCCATCTTGGCTTGATCAGACTTAAATTTTAAGGTACAGAACAGGCATAAGGAGGATAAACGGCTGTATTCTAGCACTCGAGAAGTGGGGCTAATCGAATGAACCAACGCCAAATAAATTAGTCCAGTAAAGCGTTAATACTTTAATAGAAAAACAAAATGAGCTGAATTTGGTGAATATTGTTAATTTATTTGCGGTTTATAAATGCTGTGTAATGAATTTGTAGTCAATTTTACATTGAATTTAATAAAGGTTTACAAATCAAAGCACCGTTAGTCTTTTTAGTTGAAATAAGTGAAATGATTCATGAAAAAATAACCTATTAAATAGGCTGAAAGAATCATTTTTAATAGGCCTATTTCTTATAAATATTGCATTTGTGTAAATTTTTTTAAAAAAATGAATGCATAATAGTCCGAATACTTGTATAATAGTCCTTGTAATAAATTTTCAGAAAAATAAAAGGGAGGTCTTTCTGAGTGAAAAAATCAAAATTTTCATTGCTTTTAGTCCTTTCTCTAGTACTTAGTATGTTTTTATCAGCATGCTACGGCGGGGGAGAACAAGGGGCGTCAGATGGTAATAGTAGTGAAGGTGATTCAAAAGAATCAAATGCAAAACAAGAATTGAATGTAATCGAAACAAACGGTATTCCGTCTGTAGATAGTTCTGTAGCACAGGACACCATTGGTTTTACTACATTAAATAATGTTATGGAAGGGCTTTACCGTCTTGATAAAAATCAGGAGCCGATTCCTGGTATGGCAGAAGGGGAACCTGAGGTTAGTGAAGATGGTTTAACATATACGATTACACTTAGAGATGCAAAATGGTCGAATGGAGACCCTGTAACTGCAAATGACTTCGTATTTGCTTGGCAAAGGGCAATTGACCCTAAGACAGCTTCTCCATACGGCCCTTATATGATGGATGGCAAGATTAAAGGCGCTGCTGAGATTTCAAAAGCAGGTGCAGAGAAAAAAGAGTATGATTTAAATACATTAGGTGTTAAAGCAATCGATGATAAAACTTTAGAGATTAAGCTGGAAGTACCGATTCCATACTTCAAATCATTACTTGCGTTTCCAACATTCTACCCGTTAAATCAGAAGTTTGTTGAAGAACAAGGAGACAACTATGCGAAAAACGCAGACAGCTTAATTTATAACGGACCTTTCGTATTAAGTGACTGGAGCGGCACAACTGCTTCTAAATGGACATACGCAAAAAATGAAGATTATTGGAATACTGAAGAAGTTTCTTTGGACAAAATCCAATTTAATGTTTTAAAAGAGTCACAGGCACAAGCTAATGCCTATGAAACTGGTGAAACTCATATCACTTCAAAGCTTTCATCTGATATTGTTCCACAATATGAAGGTGACCCAAATGTAGTTAAATGGTTAGAGCCAACGATTTTCTGGCTGAAAATGAACCAACAAAATGAAGCATTGAAAAACGAGAATATTCGCAGAGCGATTGCAATGTCAATTAACAAGGAAGATTATGCGAAGAGTATTTTAAATAATGGTTCCCTTCCTGCAAACTATGCTGTACCTCAAGAATTTGTTGAAGGGCCAGATGGGAAGGACTTCCGTGAAGGTAACGGAGATTTACTAACACATAATGCAGAAGAAGCCAAAGAGCTATGGGCTAAAGGGCTTGAAGAGCTTGGAACTGACTCAGTTAAGCTAGTATACTTAGGTGATGATACTGAGAATGCAAAGAAAACAGCCGAATACATTAAAAACCAATTAGAAACAAATTTAGAGGGCTTATCCCTTCAAGTTGATTCTGTTCCGTTCGCTGTTCGTTTAGACCGTGAAAATTCACAAGATTATGACTTACAGCTTGCTGGATGGGGTCCAGACTACTTAGACCCAATGACATTCTCTGATTTATGGCTTACAGGCGGCGGTAACAACAAAATGGACTACTCGAATGAGCAATATGACAAGCTTGTGAAAGACGCTCAGACTACTCTAGCTCAAAAGCCTGAGGAACGTTGGAAGGCCCTTCAAGAAGCTGAAAGAATTTTATTAGAGGAAGACGCTGCTCTGGTGCCTCTTTACCAACGTGCAGCAAATATCTTAGTGAATGAAAAAGTCGAAGGGTTTACTTATCACTTAGTAGGACCTGAATACAGCTACATGTGGATTGAAATGAAAGAATAATAGATATTATAGTTGATGGAAAATGAAAATAAAAGAGAGTATATTTTGAGAATATACTCTCTTTTTCCCTGAAAAGGAATTGTCGAAATTTGTAGAATATGTACACAACAATAGGAGGTGCTACTTATGGTCAAGTATATTTCACAGCGTATCATTTATATGATCATTACATTATTCTTAATTGCCACTTTTACTTTTTTCCTCATGAAGTTAATCCCTGGTACTCCATTTGTAAATTTTAATAAGCTGTCAGAAGTCCAGCGTACCATAATGATAAATAAATATGGGTTAGACGAACCCATACCTGTTCAATATATGAATTATATGTTGAATTTAGTGAAGGGTGACCTTGGAATTTCATTTCAATTTGACAATACTCCGGTTACCGAAATTATAAAAGATCGACTAGGGCCATCAGCTGTCCTTGGATTTCAAGCAATTATAGTTGGCACAATTGTAGGTGTATTCCTTGGAATTGCTTCAGCATTAAGGCAAAATACGTGGGTGGATTATGGATCAACTTTTATTGCCGTATTGGGAAAATCAATCCCATCCTTTGTATTTGCGGGCTTACTGCAATATTTTGTTGGAGTAAAGCTTGGTTGGCTGCCGGTTGCTTTCTGGAGAGGACCGGAATATAGTATTCTCCCTACAATCGCACTAGCCATGTTCCCTATCGCTACTGCAGCCAGGTTTATGAGAACTGAAATGATCGAGGTGCTTGGCTCAGATTATATTACTCTAGCAAAAGCAAAAGGTGCCTCTTCATTTGAAGTAGCTTTTAAACATGCATTAAGAAATGCTTTAATTCCGGTAATTACAGTAATTGGACCTTTAACGGTCAGCTTAATGACTGGTTCTCTTGTTATTGAGAATATTTTTGGTGTCCCCGGGATTGGAGAGCAGTTTGTAACTGCGATAAATGTAAATGATTACTCTGTCATTATGGGAACTGCTCTTTTGTTTTCTACATTATTTGTTTTTATTATTTTAGTAGTGGATCTGCTGTATGGAATCATTGATCCGCGGATCCGTATAGCGGGAGGGAAGAAGTAATGGCTCAACATGATAAAAACTTTTCAAAAGATATGTTTGAACCCGCCCATATAGACTCTGCAAAAAGTGAAGAAATCTCAAAGCCAAGCTTAAATTATTGGCAGGATGCCTGGCTTCGTGTCAGAAAGAATACAGGTGCACTTATTAGCTTGGTCGTTTTACTTCTTTTAACGATAATGGCTTTCCTCGGACCAGTTATAAGCGGATACGACTCCGCGGCTCAGAAAGCAAGTCAATCTAACCTGCCGCCAAAAATTCAAGGATTAGAAAATATTAGCTGGCTTCCATTTGACGGAATGCTTGAGAGAAAAAATGGTGAAGTCTATGATGTCTATGAACAAAAGCAAGTAGATGAATACCATTGGTTTGGAACAGATAGTTTGGGAAGAGATATCTTTACACGTGTCTGGAAAGGAACTCAGATTTCTTTATATATTGCCTTGCTAGCAGCAGTTATAGATATGGTAATTGGTGTTGCATATGGAGCAATTTCTGCATTTTATGGCGGGAAAGTTGACAATGTCATGCAGCGGATTACGGAAATATTAGTTGGTATACCAAACTTGGTCATTGTAATCCTAATGATCATTTTGCTCGGTCCGGGTATTTTATCAATTACAATTGCTTTGACCATAACGGGTTGGGTAACGATGGCAAGGGTTGTACGTGCCCAAGTCCTAAAAATGAAGAACCAAGAATTTGTATTGGCGTCGAGGACGTTAGGTGCAAAGGACAATCGATTAATATGGAAGCATCTTTTGCCGAATTTAGCTGGCGTCATTATTATTAACACGATGTTTACCATTCCAAGTGCCATATTTTTTGAAGCCTTCTTAAGCTTTATTGGTTTAGGACTGCAGCCTCCCTTGGCATCACTAGGTACTTTGATTGATGAAGGGTTTAAAGTTCTACAATTATACCCTACGCAAATGATTTTCCCTGGAATAATAATAAGCTTAATTATGATTTGCTTTAATATGATTGCAGATGGTCTTAGAGACGCACTAGATCCGAAAATGCGTGACTAGAAAAGGTAGGTGACTATGATGGAGAAAATATTAGAAATTAAAGATTTGCACATATCGTTCCATACCTTTGCAGGAGAGGTTCAGGCAATTCGTGGAGTTGATATTGATTTATATAAAGGGGAAACCCTGGCTATTGTTGGAGAGTCAGGTTCAGGGAAATCTGTCACAACTAAATCCATTATGAGATTATTACCTGAATCCAATTCTGAAATCAAAAAAGGAGAAATTCTTTTTAATGGAAGAAATCTAGCCAAGCTATCTAATAAAGAAATGCAAAAGATCCGCGGGAAGGATATTTCAATGATTTTTCAGGATCCAATGACTTCATTAAATCCAACAATGAAGGTTGGAAAGCAAATTATGGAGCCAATTGTAAAGCATCAGAAATTAAGTAAATCTGCCGCTAAGGAACGGGCGATTGATTTATTAAAGCTGGTTGGTATTCCAAATCCAGAAGCACGGTTTGACCAATATCCTCATCAATTCTCCGGGGGTATGAGGCAACGGGTAGTCATCGCGATCGCACTTGCTTGTAATCCGAAGGTTCTCATCGCTGATGAACCTACTACTGCCCTTGATGTAACGATACAAGCTCAAATATTGGAGCTGATGAAAGATCTGCAAAAGAAAATTGACACATCAATTATTTTTATAACACATGACCTTGGTGTTGTAGCGAACGTAGCTGATAGAGTGGCCGTCATGTATGGCGGGAAAATTGTTGAAACGGGAACAGTTGATGAAGTATTTTATAACCCGCAGCACCCTTATACTTGGGGTCTGATTAGTTCCATGCCAAGTCTTGATACAGATGATGAAGAATTATATGCTATTCCCGGTACACCGCCAGACTTGTTAAATCCTCCTAAAGGAGACTCGTTTGCACCTCGTAATGAGTTTGTGATGAAAATTGATTTAGAGGAACAGCCGCCTATGTTCAAGGTATCGGATACACATTATGCTGCAACATGGCTGCTCCATCCTAATGCGCCTAAAGTAGAACCACCTGACGCTGTTAAGAAAAGAAAAAAATTATTCCCTGAAATAAAGGAGGGGAATTAAATGACCAATAAAGAAAAACTTCTTGAAATTAAAAATTTAAAGCAATACTTTAATATAGGGAAACCAAATGAAGTGAAGGCTGTAGATAATATCTCTTTTGATATCTATAAGGGAGAAACATTAGGGTTAGTAGGAGAGTCGGGCTGCGGAAAATCGACAACAGGACGGACAATTATTCGTCTTTATGATGCAACAGGCGGTGAAGTGCTTTTTGATGGAGAAAATGTCCATGGAAAAAAATCTTCCGCCAAGCTTAAAGCATTTAATCGTAAAATGCAGATGATTTTTCAAGACCCATATGCTTCTCTCAATCCGCGCATGAAGGTCTCTGATGTTATTGCTGAAGGAATTGACATTCACGGTCTTGCTAAATCAAAAAGTGAAAGAATGGAAAAAGTATACCAATTACTTGAAACAGTTGGACTGAACCGTGAACATGCAAACAGATATCCTCATGAATTCAGCGGCGGGCAAAGACAACGGATCGGAATTGCTAGAGCTCTTGCTGTACAGCCGGAATTTATTATCGCTGATGAACCGATATCTGCCCTTGATGTATCGATTCAAGCGCAAGTGGTTAATTTGATGAGAAAGCTTCAAAAAGAGAAGGGGTTAACATATCTCTTTATTGCCCATGATTTGTCTATGGTGAAATACATCAGTGACCGGATAGGGGTTATGTATTTTGGTCGCTTAGTAGAGCTCGCTGATGCGGATGAATTGTATAAAAATCCAATTCATCCATACACAAAGTCCCTTTTATCTGCAATCCCTCTGCCTGATCCCATTTATGAACGAAGCAGAGTAAGAACTGTTTATGATCCAACGAAGCACAAAATGCAGCCTGGCGAAGAAATGGAATTCCGTGAAGTCAAACCGGGGCACTATGTGATGTGTTCAAAAGAGGAATTTGCAGCCTATCAGGCAGAGTATGTGAAATAATAGAATGAAAAACGATCTCTTCAGGAGGTCGTTTTTTTGTGATTAAATCATGAACGAGGTGGATAAGCGGGTTTGTTTCCCAGCCCTTAACCCCTGTAAAATGCAATTTCTCTTTCCATCTAGCTAACCTCCTAAAGTTATAACTCAGAGTAAACCTCTATTTTATAACCAAGTGCCCCTTTAAAAATCTTTTTACACCGAATTTATTTTATATAATTCTCCCTTAACCCAAATCTGATGCCGTTATTTTATTACCAGAACTGCCGCTATTCTTTCTCTTTCTCTTGTTCTTGTTGATTTGTTAAGGCAAGATACGAAGCGTATTCAAGAGGTCTAGTCATTGAAAGATCATCTACACCTCTTAATGGATATGGGAGAGGGTTTACTTCAAAGATCCACAAATGTCCATTTTCATCTACTCCTAAATCGATCCCTAGATCTGCCATATGATGTTCAGATTTATCTAAAACGTGGCAAATCTTAAATCCAAGATTGACAACAGATATTTCAATATTTTCCATGTTTTTATTCTGGGGGTACATTTTAGGTAAATTACTAAAAGGATGAGCTGCTAAAATTCCCGGCATGCTATGGCTATCATTTGAAGCGATACGGAACAACAAAAGAGTTACTTCCCATTCACCTTTACCATTTTTATTCATATTAAGACGGATATCGGTTACCTTTTTACCCCATTTTATGGTTGCAATACTTTGTTGCACGATATAGTCCTTAAAATATTTCGGTGAAATCCAATCCTGGAATTCTTCATAAAATTCGAATGATTTCCTCCGTAGTCCTTTTTGTCGATAGGTAACCTCGATGCCACCTTCCCTCTGCAACTTTACCCGAACAATCCCTTTACTGTTATGTGCATAAATCGGATTGATAGGCTTTAAAAATATATCTTCATAATCGTACAAAAATTGTTGCAGATCTATTTCACTTTCTAGTTTCCGTGTATCCGGAAGATGATGACAAAGCACCTTATCATTTGCGAGTAGATGCCAGCCTTTCCATTTATCAAATATAAAACTATTAAATACCTTATGACCTATCACCTGTTCGAACTCTTTCAGCATCTTATGATCCAAATCACACTGCATGTAAATCACATCAGGAAAGGGAAAAATCCCCTTTGAACGGCTAATTTCACCTGCTCGCTTCTCTAAACAGGTTCCTCTCACATTGTGTTTTACCAAATCCACATCCTCAATATAGAAGGTTATGATGGTTGCATCATCGGGGTATTGTTGAAGTCTTTGTTTTACCAACTTGCGTAGTCTTCGTTTAGCTTTTGATACACAAATGCCTATATGGGGATGATCAGATTTCTCTTTGTCTATACTTCTCGCCTCCTTTAAAAACATCTCTCCTAAGGTTAATTTTTAATATCATTTATATTTAGTTGGCTAGGAATATTATGAGAGAGTTTTCTGTTATTAATAACTTACGCAGTTGAATTGTTCGTGTTCTATAAATATGACTAGAAATGGTTTTAATTAAAAAAACATGTATGCACGTGTATTGAAAATTTCCCAATCCATGTTTTTAGTTTCTATCCTCTTAAGAAAAAGGGCTGAAGACAATTCTATATTGTCTTCAGCCTAATACCACGCTTCGAGACCGAAAACACGATAGTTCAAAGTGATTTATTACTAATTAAGCTTCGCATTAAACTTCGCGCGAGCTTGATTTAACTTATTTTTGGCAGCAAGTGCGCCATCGATGTCATCACCAAACACACAATCGATTAAATCCAATAAACAATCGAAAGCTTCTTCTAAAAACTCTTCTAAAGAACCGCTTGTCAAAAATGCTACTACTATACAACCGATAAATTGTTCAACACATTCTTCACAACTTAATGGACCATTTCCCATTGATATCCCCTCCCTTCAGTTTTATTAATATATTATTATGAAAAATTCTATTAGCCCGTTATCTATTATGGTAGAAATATACTTTCAACCATAAATTTCACGTAACTACTTAGGTCCTCGTTCCATTTGAGTGCTTCCATCTATTCTGTGTTCCCAGATTTATTGCTTTTTTTAACGTCAACACTGGTGACTCCTAACGGATCAGGAGGTGAAGATCATGAAGCGAGAAGACATTTTACGTGCCTATCATTAAGGATCAGGAACAATAGCTTCTCTTTTTACTACGATAGTACGAGCTATGAACAACGGATTCTTAATACCTGTCATTTGAGGGAGAAGAAATCATTCTTAAAAAATATACAGTTTATAATGCATGTAACTGGAGAGATTTCAGAGAACCAATATCTCACTTGCTAACGTAAAAATCGTGTTTAGTCCTGAAGAAGCAATGAAACTAGTAAAAGAATTAAAAGTGCAGCTTTCTAATCCGGTAAAATAAATCTTAACTCCCACCTCCGACTTCTCACATCTAGAAGTGAGAATAGAAGCAATCGGCAAGGCACCGATTGCCTAATTTAAGAATTATAAGTTTATCGAAGTAATAAAAGGGTAAATGGTGGTACTTATAAACAGAAAAGCAATTCGCTGATTTCATCAATTCCCACCTCCGACCTCTCACCTTAAGATTTTTGGGGATGAACCTTGTGGAAATCAGTCCAAATTTATCTATTAACCTTACAAACTTTTCTTTATAATAGAATGAGAGATGTAATTTGGGGGTTTTACGACATGGATATCCTAAAAAGGTTGGTTACAGTCATTACTATTCTCTGTCTCTTTCTCCTTCTTTTTCCTTCTGTGGGAATTGCTGAACGAGAGCTAGTAAACCACAATCATCCCGCAAAGCAGCTAACATTAGAAAAAAGGGTCTTACCCGAGAGTATGGCGCGATTTGTCTATGATTCAGGCTTTGATTTTGAATATCCTGATGCTGTTAGAGGAATTTATGTGACTGGACATTCCGCAGGTGGAAGCAAGTTTGAAACATTAACGAAAATGATCGATCAAACAGAGCTGAATGCGATGGTCATTGATATTAAAGATGACTTTGGAAATCTTACCTATCTTCCAGAAGACAGGTCAAAGTATAAAGAGATAAGTAAACCATACATAAAAGATCCGAAAAAGATATTGAAAACGTTAGAAGAAAAACAAATATACCCGATTGCACGAGTTGTTGTGTTTAAAGATTCTATCTTAGCGAATAAAAGACCGGAGCTTTCATTTAAAGAAGGAGATCATGTTTGGAAAAATGGACGAGGTGAATCGTTCGTTAATCCTTTCTTAAAAGAAGTTTGGGACTATAATGTTGATATCGCAATTGAAGCAGCAATAATGGGTTTTGAAGAAATTCAGTTCGACTATGTCCGATTTCCCGAAGGATTTGAGACTCGTGATGATGTCTTAAAATATCAAACAGGTGAATATGAAGGGGGAGACGAGGACAATATTCGTAAACGAGTTAGTGCTGTTACTGATTTTGTAGAATATGCGAAGAAGAAGCTTGAGCCATATGATGTAAAGGTTTCTGTTGATATTTTTGGCTATTCAGCTACATTGCCTGAAGCACCGGGAATCGGTCAAAACTTTTCGATGATCTCAGAAAATGTCGATGTTATCTCTTCTATGATTTACCCAAGCCACTGGACATCCTATTTTGGCATTTCAAAGCCTGATACTGAACCTTATAATATTATTAATGAATATGCCAAGCTGGAAAATAAGAAGCTTAGTGAATTAAAGGAGAGGCCCATATCAAGACCTTGGCTTCAGGATTTCACCGCATACTGGTTAGGCAGCGGAAACTATATTAAGTACGGAAAATCTGAGGTTGAAGCACAAATAAAAGCCTTAAATGATAACGGAATCAAGGAATTTTTATTATGGAATGCAAGCAATGCGTATACGGAGGGTGTTGACTATACACCATAAGACTTCCTTAAAAGTCTAAAAAAAGAAATCGGTAAAGGAAGGAGCCGGTTTCTTTTTTTACATTTAAACAAACCGGAAAGGATTTGTACCCCTCCCGGTTTGTTTTTAATCCTTATTTTATATTTTATGGATTACGTCCGCCAACCTTCCTCCAGCCTTCTTGCGTTTTTAAGGAATGTGAGACGCTTACATTTTTGTTTTTACCCCCGAAAAATCTCTGACCAATTCCATTTATCAAAACCCCAAGCACTGCAGTGATTCCAATTACGAGCAAGGCAACTACAATAAAATCGAATAAATATTGTCCCATACTCACCATCCCTATAAATAATTTCTACTTTTATTGTAAATCATGTTTAGTAATGAAAAAAGAGGGTAAATAATACTTGGGTAAAAATAAAACCTTAACGGTAAAACTTATTAATCATAATAAGGTTTTATTATTACCTTAATAAATTGTAAGTGGTTTTTTTTGGTACACTATAAGAGTAATAAAAAACTAAGTGGTCATTAAGGAATCCATACGGCCAAAAATTCAAAGGGGCAGATCGATGAATTGGTATGAAAAGTTGAATCAATATTTCCCAGAAGAAGAGATGAAATCCAAAGAGCATATGGAAGCTCTTCTGAAGGAAAGGGGTAACATTTATTACAAAGATGAGGGTCCTCACCATGTAATGATGTATGCGGAACTGGATGATTTTTTATTCATTGATTACTTATTTGTTTCAAAAGATGCACGTGGTCAAGGGCTGGGACACAAGTTAATTGAAAAAATGAAAGTTAAGCAAAAGCCAATTCTGCTGGAAGTTGAACCAGTAGATGAAGATGATTTGGATACCGAGAAAAGACTGAAATTTTACCAAAGGGAAGGGTTTAAGCACGCGCATACAATTGGATACAGAAGACGTTCTATCGAAACAAATGAAATTAATCAGATGGAGATTCTTTTTTGGTCTCCGACAAATGAATCCGAGGAAGTCATTTACGAGGCTATGAAAAAAACCTATCAGCTTATTCACACATATAAAGATGAAGAGCTCTATGGTGCGTCTCATTGTGATGTGGAAGAAGTGCTGACTTTAGAAGATGATCAGAACCGGAAGAATATTTTCGATCAATTAAGCTAATTGAGAACGGAAAAGTCGTTCTTTCCTAATAGGTCAAATTGGTCAAAATGCAAATAAAAAAGTTATTTAGGGTTTTATTTTCGCTAAGGAATCAAGCAATAACAAGATTTTTAACTGTTTTGACAAACTTTTATTAAAAAAGTATATCACAACTTACTTTTTTATAGTATAATACTTCATATGGATTACTTAATTAAAGTAATTTCAATTTAGCATAAATGATTCGAAAGTTTACTCATTCTTTTAGAGGAGTGAAAGTTCATGGTTACATTATATACATCACCAAGCTGTACCTCATGCCGGAAAGCTAGAACATGGCTGGAAGAACATGAGATTCCGTATGAGGAGCGTAATATTTTTTCTGAGCCGTTGTCAATCGATGAGATTAAAGAAATTCTTCGTATGACAGAGGATGGAACGGACGAAATTATTTCAACTCGTTCAAAGGTTTTCCAAAAGTTAAACGTCAATGTTGAAAACTTACCTTTGCAAGACTTGTATAATATGATTCAGGAACACCCTGGATTACTTCGCCGTCCGATTATTATTGACGAGAAAAGATTACAAGTCGGCTACAATGAAGATGAAATTCGCCGTTTTCTTCCGAGAAAAATTCGTACGTATCACCTTAGAGAGGCACAGCGTTTAGTGAATTAATTTAAAAAAAGCATCAGATTATTCTGGTGCTTTTTCTGTTCCCTGAATTTATTGATAGATTTCATTAGTTTGGTCTGTTTTGAATAAAATGATTATAAACTAGCCCGCCAGCAATAATGAAAACTGTCATGACATAAGGGATACTTAGCGCAAGGTGCGGGTGGTAAAGTAAAAAAGGCTGCAGATTATGTTCCTGATTAATCATTTTTCCTGCGGTAAATGCCAGCATTCCGCCTCCAACATAAACAAGACCAGGAAAATGTTCCAATAGCTTTAAAATAAATCGGCTACCCCAAATAATGATCGGCACTGAAATAAGCAGTCCAATGATCACCAAAGTGGTTTTCCCATTAGCAGCTCCGGCAATTGCAACAACATTATCTAATCCCATCAAAATATCGGCAATCACGATCGTCTTTACCGCTTTCCAAAGCGATTGGTGACTTTGAATGTTGTCGTTCTTTTCATCTTTTCCAACGATTAAATGGTAAGCAATAAACAGAAGAAATAATCCGCCAATTAGCTGAAGAAAGGGAATTTTAAGTAAAATGACAGCAAAGCTGGTCAAAACAATCCGCACAGTTATTGCTAAAAAAGTACCTAGCAAAATCGCTTTCTGCCTTTGCTGTTCAGCTAAATTACGGCAAGCTAATGCAATAACAATGGCATTGTCTCCGCCAAGTATTAAATCTATTCCGATTATCATGAATAAGGAAATAAGAAACTCCTGTTCCATCCACTTAACCTCTTTCTGCTCGGTATGTAAATAATGGAAACTTCTTTATGCTTGTACTAAAATATATGACTAAGCCCAATGAATATGACTTAATGGTGCCAAAAAAGGGTGCCAAAAAAGGGTGCCAGGCACCAAAATGCACAACTGGTGCCAGGCACCAAACCACAAGCCCACAAATTACAAAAGGGGGTCTGACCCTAAATGGCAAAGAGTGCTTAACCTTCAAAACATGAAAAGGTTTTATAGAAGGGTGCCAGGCACCAAAATAAAAAAAGGTGCCTGGCACCCATAGTGGCACCCATAGGTAAATAACTGTTTTTTAGAATTGGGTGTTTTTTTATTTCTTTTACGATTGTTTTATCATAAAATAGGAGTACAAGAATTCTTCTTAACAAAAAGAGGGTTTTTGTACTATAAATGTTTTTAGCTGTTTCGCGCTAACGGTTAGAAAATAGACGTTTTGGGTAAAGTGTAGTAAAGTACAACTAATCGGGGGTTTAGTTGTCCCTTCAACATCTTAAATAGAGGGGAAGGATGACAAATGGAAATAGAGCGTATTAATGAACATACTGTTAAATTTTATATTTCTTACGGTGATATCGAAGATCGCGGCTTTGATCGTGAAGAGATTTGGTACAATCGGGAAAGAAGTGAAGAGCTTTTTTGGGAAATGATGGATGAAGTTCATGAGGAAGAGGATTTCATGGTTGAAGGGCCGCTTTGGATTCAAGTTCAAGCCCTCGATAAAGGACTTGAAGTAATCGTAACAAGAGCACAGATGTCAAAAGACGGACAGAAAATTGAGCTTCCTATTTCAGAAGACAAGCTAAAAGATCTCCCGGTTGATGAAAATATTGAATCAATGCTTGATCATCATTTTAATAAATCCGACCAAACAAAGGCTTCTTCTACAAGTACAGATGATACTCAGCAGCTTGAATTTGTACTGAAATTTGATGACTTTGAAAATCTCATCTCTTTATCAAAGAACACGGTCAATGGATTTGACAACAGTCTTTATTCCTTCGAGAATCAATACTATTTATTTGTAAATTTCGAGGAAGATGAACAAGAAGATGAAGAAGTTGAGAATATTTTAAGCATTCTGTTGGAATATGGACAAGAGTCAAAATTAACTATTCACCGATTAGAAGAGTATGGCAAAGAAGTCATCAAAAACCATGCTTTAAAAACAATACGGAAGCATTTTTCTTAATAGGAAATGCTGAAACTATATCCTATATAAAAACCCGTCATAAAACTTGACGGGTTTTTTCTTTTTTTGACAGGATTTCTTTGGTGACTGTCGAATTATAAGATGATTTGGCTTTTTCTTAAGGCAAATGGTGAATCTCCGACTGCTTCAAGTAAGCATCCTAACACTCACCCTGTTGGGGTGCCTAACTATGTTTCAATCACAGGAAAATAGTACAAAAACAGCTGGAGAATAAAAGGAGGTAAGCTCAGGTGTTTATTGCACAAGATGAAAAGGGGAAAATCTTTTCTTTAGCTGATTATCAAGATAAGCCCCATGAACTATTACATGTTAAAAAAAGTAAACGATTTTTTTGTCCGATTTGTAAAAATGGATTAGAGTTGAAATTAGGTAAGATTCGCACCTTTCATTTTGCCCACAAAAAAACAGAAAGCTGTTCATATCATTCTGAACTAGAGAGTGAGGAACATAGAAACGGCAAGCTTCACTTATATCATTGGCTAAAAAAACAAGACGGCGTAACAGCCCGCTTGGAGCATTATCTTCCCGATATCATGCAAAGACCAGATACATATTTTCAATGTCACAATGGTCAATTTGCAATAGAATTCCAATGTTCAACAATCGATCAAACCCTTTTTCGAAAAAGAACCCAAATGTATCTGGAAAAACGAATAACCCCAATATGGATCGTCTCATCAAAGTATATCAACAAATCTTCATCTACAATGTATCGATTTTCTCCATTTCTATGGCTTTTCCTTCAACAAGCGGGTTCATCAACAAGGATACTTGCTTACCACACTAGCAGTGAATCTCTACTTCATTTATCTTCCATAGTTTCATTTACAAAACAAAATGCGGCGGCAAATATGGAAATCATAAAGCTTTCTGAGCTCAATATAACATCTTTATTAAATAGGCAACCAGAATTTAGAATTCCGAAGGATTGGTTAATAAGGGTAAAAAATCACCGATTAAAACCAACTTTACATGAAACAAAGGAAGATCGAAATTTTAGAGAAAAGCTGTATATTGAAAAACAGCTCTCCATTCAAAATCTTCCTTCAAAAGTGTTCATCCCTGTCATGGCTGGATATGTTTTTGAAAACCATGTCTTTCAATGGCAAACTTATATTCTTCTTTTTTTAGATAAATTCTCCCTTCACACTTCATTTACAACAACATTAATTTCCAAGCACCTGAAATTCTTACTAAACAAAGAATATTTGAAAAAACGTTACCTTATAAATTCTCCTGACCTTTCCCTACCCATCCGCCAATACCTGGATGCATTATGCACATTCAACTATTTGAAAAAAACGAAAGATAATACTTATATAAAAGTAAAACCATTCGACTGGAATGACACAATTGATAACTTATTAAAAAGGGATAAACAAATCCTGATTCAAAAAAAGACATAAAATGAAGCAAAACAAGGAGAAAATCCTACCCATCAATTGGAAAATAGAGGGAGTTTTCCTACTAGTTTATACCTAATCTTAGGTTTGAACTGAACTTTAACCTTGAATCAAGAAGATTTGAAAAATAGAATTAATTTTACAAAAATCCCGAGGAGTATTTATATCCTCAGGCGTCTTTCCTAATTTCTCTTACTACATGAGTCATTTCAGGAATAATAAGCTTGTCCATTGCTAATTTTACTGCACCTGAAGAGCCTGGCATTGAAAAAACAGCGGTATCTTCGGCGACTCCTGCTATTGCTCTGCTTAAGATAGCAGCAGATCCTATATCTTCTAAATAGCTGAGCATGCGAAATATTTCACCAAACCCGTCTAATTGCTTATCTAAAAGTTCCTTGACAACTTCTACTGTAACATCTCGTTTTGCAATCCCGGTCCCGCCGTTTAATAAAATAACATCGACAGATCTGTCCTCACATCCAGAGACTATTGCTTCTTTAATTAAATGGTAATCATCTGTAACAATCTCATAGCCAAGAATTGAGTGGCCGTTTTCCTTTAATTTAGATAGAATCAAGCTGCCGCTTTTATCTGTTTCTTTTGTACGTGTATCACTAACTGTAATCACCTTG
Organism: Metabacillus arenae; assembly: GCF_014773385.1. GTDB lineage: Bacteria > Bacillota > Bacilli > Bacillales > Bacillaceae > Metabacillus_D > Metabacillus_D arenae. The sequence goes on from NZ_JACXAI010000042.1 coordinate 31,595, forward strand.
CATCTAATGGTTTTAGGTGCTTCCTCTTTATGTTGTTTAACACTCATGTACTCTCTCCTTTGAATTTTTTAATTTTAAATAAATTCTACTCTAATTTGTATGCTAGAGGCAATTAAGTGAAAAATAAATACCAGAAAATGAAGCTAGGGGCATATCTCTTGAAATACTAGAGCCATAAAGGATATTCTTAAGTTTATATAGAATATTAAGAGTACAAGCGAATAATTTTTGATAAGGGGGAATAGATACATGAGTGAACAAACAACGGTAAAGAAGCTGCCATCAAGAGATGAGATTTCTGCTGAGGATACATGGCGTTTAGAGGATATTTTTGAAAATGATGAAGCATGGGATAAGGAATTTCAGCAAGTTAAAGAAGCACTGCCGAAAATTGGTGAGTATCAAGGAAAACTTGGCGAATCTGCTGATGTATTATATGAAGCACTTGCTTATCAGGATGAAGTTATGGAACGTCTCGGAAAATTATATACATACGCACATATGAGATATGATCAGGATACAACGAATTCTTACTATCAAGGACAAAACGATAAAGCGGCAAATCTTTATACTCAAGCGTCAAGCGCTGCTTCTTATATTATCCCAGAGTTATTGTCGCTTGATGAAGAAAAGGTGAAGCAATTTTTATCGGAAAAAGAAGAGTTAAAGCTCTATGAACATGCTTTGGATGAAATTAACCGCCAGCGGCCACATGTTTTATCAGCTGAACAGGAAGCCCTGCTTGCTCAGGCCTCAGATGCTTTAAGTGCTTCAAGTAATACTTTTGGAATGTTGAATAATGCTGATCTTGAGTTCCCGTCGATAAAAGATGAAGACGGAGAAGAGGTTGAGGTCACCCATGGACGATATATTCGTTTCCTGGAAAGCTCTGACGGGCGCGTTCGCGAAGCTGCTTTTAAAGCGGTCTATTCTACATATGGCAGCTATAAAAACACGTTTGCCAGCACACTAAGCGGAGCTGTGAAAAAAGACAACTTCTATGCTCAGGTTCGAAATTATGAAAGTGCCCGTCAAGCGGCATTGAGTGACAATAACATTCCGGAAGAAGTATATGAAAATCTTGTGAAAACAGTGAATAAACACCTTCCGCTCCTACAACGATACATTGAATTGAGAAAGAAAGTGCTAGAGCTTGATGAACTTCATATGTATGATTTGTATACACCTCTGATTAAAGAGGTCAAAATGGAAATTCCGTATAATGAAGCTAAAGATTATTTGTTAAAAGGATTAGCCCCATTAGGCGAGGAATATTTAGAAATCTTAAAAGAGGGCTTTGAAAATCGCTGGGTAGATGTCCATGAGAATAAAGGGAAGCGCAGCGGAGCTTATTCATCAGGGGCATATGGGACAAACCCATATATCTTAATGAACTGGCAAGATAATGTGAATAACCTATTCACACTAGCTCATGAATTCGGTCACTCCGTTCACAGCTACTACACACGAAAGTTTCAGCCATATCCATATGGCAATTACTCAATTTTTGTGGCAGAGGTTGCTTCTACATGTAATGAAAACCTATTGAATGACTATTTATTAAAAACGATTGATGACGAAAAGCAGCGGTTATATTTGTTAAATCACTATCTTGAAGGTTTTAGAGGAACTGTATTCCGCCAAACGATGTTTGCAGAGTTTGAGCATGATATTCATAAAAAAGCCCAAGACGGAGAGCCGTTAACCCCTGAATTGTTAACCAGCACCTATTATGAACTAAATAAGAAATACTTTGGTGAAAAATTGGTGATTGATGAAGAAATTGGCTTAGAGTGGGCCCGTATACCACACTTTTACTACAATTATTACGTGTATCAATATGCAACAGGATTCAGTGCTGCTACAGCGTTGAGCAAGCAAATTTTAGAAGAAGGTCAACCGGCAGTTGACCGCTATCTTGAATTCTTAAAGTCGGGAAGCTCTGATTATCCAATTGAAGTTCTAAAAAAAGCAGGCGTCGATATGACATCTGCGGAGCCAATCGAAGAAGCGTTAAAAGTATTTGAAGAAAAGCTGACTGAAATGGAACAGCTGCTTTCATAATAAACCAAAAGAATGCACCGGAATCCGGTGCATTCTTCTATTTAGAATCCCTTAAATGTTTTTCGGTGACTAACTAGGTAGATTGTAACCAAGATCGTGATGAATAATAATGGTGAAGTAATGAACAAAGGTGCCATTTTCATTAACCCAAGAATGTTGAGAAAAAAAGTGAATACGATTGCCGCCACAGCAATGATCAATGGAACAAACCTCACAAAAATTCCTCCTTGTCCGTTCTCTTATACGTATATATGTAATGCTCCTTGATTTTATGCTTTGTGACATTTTTGTGAAAAAGGTCTGAACACCTTGTCAAAACTAGTCACAATTTGATATATTATAGATGTGAAGTTGATCACAAACAAACATTTACCCCTTTGTTTGACCGTGAAAAATTTCTCCCATCCCCTTTGTTGTCGTTAAGACATATTATTAGGGAGGTTGCGCTTTATCCCGAGCGTAACCTTCCTTTTTATATATTTTGTAAGCGATTTCCGATTTGGTGCCCCTGCTTTTTATTGAATGGAGAAAGTGGTGCCATAGAGCAGAAGACGACATGCATAGAACCGGTAAACTCATGCATTGAAGCAAAAAAGCCGTTCATAGGAAAGGGAAACTCGTTCATAGGACAGAGTAACTCGTGCATAGAGCAGAAGTCGTTCATAGAACCGATAAGCTCGTGTATAGAAGTAAAAAACTCGTTCATAGGACAGAGTAACTCGTGCATAGAACAGAAGTCGATCATAGAACCGGTAAACTCATGCATAGAAGTAAAAAGTTGTTCATAGAAAAGGGAAACTCGTTCACAGGACAAGAGGCCGTGCATAGAACTCGTTAACTAGTCCAAAAAGAGAAATAGCAGTTTTCGGATCTAATGATATCGTAAATCTAAAAAAGCACCTGAATATCCAGGTGCTTTACTCTATATATCGCCAGAAGGTAGCGTGTTTGACTGGGACTCTTTCCGCTTTTCTGGCAAGAATAAACTTTTTCATTTCTTTTTCTACTTCGTCCATAGTCATATTGTAGACGACAGCAATTTCTTTTGAAGCGACAAACTTGTAATAATGAAGAAAAACCTCTAAAGGTGGGTTTTCTGATGGTCTTGGGATATCTTCAAGCATTTCGAATAATACTTGTTCATATAAATCATACGAATAATAGCCAGTTACTTTTAGTCCTTCATCCTCAACTCTTTGATTAAAGAAGGCTAGTGTTGGAATTTCTGTAACTTCCATTTCTGAAGTAATCTTTAAATCACATTGTAATGCCTTGATGGCACTTGGAGAATGGAGGTCAGTTTGAAACAAATCGACATCAAGGTTAATTTCTTTGGCGATTTCTATTAGTACGCTCTCTTGGGCAATATTTTGTTTTTCGAGAAATAATACTTCCTGCATTTTTCTCAAGAAACGGATTCCGGCTCGCCTTCCTTGTAATTCGGCAGCCTTAATAGCAACTGATGCAATGTAGGGAGAATTGATTGGATTTTCAAACCAAATGTTTCCATCACAAGACATTCCTGAGCGGCTGCCTGTCTTTTCCCACGCTTCAGCCAATTTTTCCGGCTTCTTGCGTTTTGTAACATTCAGAGCAGCGATTTTTCCGCTAATAATATGGCGTAAAGTAAAAAAGCGGCCGTACTGAATTTGCAGCTTTTTTATTATAGGTTCTAAGGCCCAGCACTCAGGACATAATGGGTCAATAAACATATATATTTCAAGAGGCTTCTTTGAGTGGCCTTGACAGTGTGAGAAAAAGATTTTGTTTTTTTCTTGTCCACTGTTGAATAGCATCACGAAGACTCTCCTTTCTTATCTGTCTTGCCTTCAGGAGTATTTACCATGTGTTTTGCTGTCAACTCCAGCCGCGAATAGAAAAAATCTCGGAATTCCCCTTGTAATCCGACTTCATCCATCGCCTCAGCCATACAAGCAAGCCATGCCTTTGCATGGGATGGAGTGATAGGGAACGGCAAATGGCGGGCACGGAGCATTGGGTGTCCATGTTCGTCTGTATAATAAGAAGGACCGCCTAAATATTGGGTTAAAAACTGCTTTTGCTTTCTTGCAGTTTCTGTAAGATCTTCTGGGAAAATAGGGGCTAGTAGTGGATGCTTTTGCACCTTTGAGTAAAAGACATCGACAAGCTGCCAAAGAAGTTCTTCGCCAATTGCATCGTATGGTGTATGAAAAGACTCTGCCATGTTGATAACTCCTTTAACGAACATTCTATGTTTTCTTCAATTGATATATTTTATCCAATTATTCCTACTGGATTCAAAAAGAAAACTAATGGACTGAATTTCTTTAACCGTTATAAAAACGGTCCTCAAAAAGGATCAGGACTATAGTTTAATCATCGCTTGTTAATCAAGATTCACTTTATTTTAACAATCCGATCAATATATCTCAAACAAACCGTCTTGGGAAAGACAAGTAGATTGAAATATAATATGTATATGATGAGTTTTTAGACATGAATGCTTCGTATCGATTATTTTTTTGCAAAAAAATTGAAGGGTGTTTCTACACTTACACGATCTCATGAAGAAGTAAAATGAAATGAAAAAGCTGGAAACATAGTTTTCCCAGCTTTAAGCAAAATAGGTTGAGGTTACTTTTTGGACATAGTTTTGTGTTTCTTTAAATGGAGGAATGCCCCCGTATTTGTCGACATTGCCCGGCCCCGCATTGTAGGCTGCCAGTGCTAATGAAATATCGTTATTATACTTGGTAAGCATTTGTTTTAAATACTTTGTACCGCCTTCAATATTTTGAGCAGGATCAAATGAATTTTGTACACCAAGGTACTTTGCAGTTGCTGGCATGAGCTGCATGAGTCCTTGTGCTCCCGCATGACTTTCGGCAGCAGGGTTAAAGTTTGATTCCTGTTTAATGACCGCGCTAATTAATTGTTCATCAACTTCAAATGTTCTTGCTGAATCCTTAATTAATGAATCCACTTCTTCTGTTCCGGAGCTCTCTCGTACATGAATAGGCAGAGTAGTTTCAGGCAAGTTTAATGATGATTGTCTGGGCGTCATAGGCTCTGGGGCTTGTTTTTCAATTAAAAAAGAAAGCAGTTTCTGGAACGGAAGCTCAGTTGATTGTAAAGAAGAAATATAGGGCTGATCTTTAGGCGCTGATAGGTTTCTAAGTACATTTAATTCGAGCATTGCACGGAAATGATTGATTTGCATGAATAAACATTCTCCTATTTATCATCCGTTAATCCGGGTTTTTTCTTCATAAAAGCGTCTAATTTTATTTTTTGTCTCACGTATATCGATTTGCATTTCATCTAACAATTCATAAAAAATTTGTCTTCCCGCAAGTTCATCAGTGACTTCATATTCTATTTCAAAATCTTCTTTCTTTAAATATCGGCTGTGATCTAGGACTATTAAGCCATGCCGATATTTTTTTTCTGCCCGATCTGTGGAGAGGCGTCCAAAATAAACGATATCAATTGGATTAATTCCCAGCTTCTGAAGCTGAACTGACACCGAGCCGGCTGGAATTTTAAATCGCTTCAACTCCTGCGGAGATAATTCTTCAATCACTTGGTGTGTTTCCAACAGGCCTATTTCTGCCGGTTCTTTTAATGTGAGCACATATTGACCGCTTTTCTGGCGAACTCTTAACGCAGACCCTTTTTCTTTTAAAGAAAAGGAAGGAGTATCAAAATAAAAATTTGACTGAGTGATAAAATCATCCAAGGTGAATTCAAAATAGTCCATTAATCGATCAAACTCTTCCTTTAAAAGCAGATTTTTAAATTCAATTTCAATTTCTTGCGGCATGGGAAACGTCCTTTCTTAATAAATTGATGCTGGTTGCGTAATTTAATCATTGTTTTTTCAATCTAAGAGAAGCAATTTGATACACAGCGACTACCATTACTTACCTATCTTTTATCCTTTTCTAAGGAGTTATCTTTTAGAAAAGAGCCTTAATCAGTATATTCATGATAATATTTTCCATCGATAAGCAGGATTTTTTGCATAGCTTCACTTTATCATCCCGGGAGGCAATATGATAGAATAGATTTTGAAACAATGAGGAAGGAGATCTTTATGAAAAACAGAATTGAAATTATTACAGCAAATATCGAAGCATCTACCTTATTTTTGATTGCAGCTCCATACAAACAGGATGAACAGGAGCTCAAGCCAAAGGGTCAAATGCTGGTAGATTCTGATCAGCTTTCTTTTATATACATATTAGAAAATAAAGAGGACTTTGTTTACGTCGGCATTCCTCATGAGTGGTGGCCACTCTTTAGAGAAGCACAAGAAATCGGGGTCGAAGTGAAGTTGAATGTCAATAATAAAGAGATTGAGCTGGTTGATATTTTCAACGAATTAGACTATTTGGTGGAAAATATAAAAGATAATGCCAATTATGGAGAAGATATGGAACAAAAAGTAATTGAGCATTTTGGGTTGGAGAAATAGGAAGAGAAAAAGGGGGGGTACGATGGACACCAAACAATGGGACCTTTTTTTAGCTCCATATAAACAAGCTGTTGAGGAGTTAAAAGTAAAGCTTCGCGGAATGAGAAGTCAGCTCGAGTTAGAACATTCACATTCTCCCATCGAATTTGTCACGGGAAGGGTCAAGCCAATTCCAAGTATTATTGATAAAGCAAAACGAAAAAAAATGTCTATTCAATCGATCGAAGATGAAATGCAAGACATAGCCGGCCTTCGGATGATGTGTCAGTTCGTAGATGACATAAAGAGAGTCGTGGAAATGCTAAGAATTCGCAATGATCTTAAGATTGTTGAGGAAAGAGATTACATAACGAGCAAAAAAGACAGCGGTTATCGGTCTTACCATGTGGTAGCAACTTATCCTGTTCAAACAATTACTGGTGAAAAAAATATCCTTGTCGAAATCCAAATCCGCACTTTGGCAATGAATTTCTGGGCGACAATTGAGCATTCTCTTAATTATAAATATAGCGGTAATTTTCCTGACGATATTAATTGGCGTCTGCAGCGTGCTGCTGAGGCGGCTTACAGGCTTGATGAGGAAATGTCACAAATCCGCGAGGAAATTCAAGAAGCTCAAGCAATCTTTTCAAGAAAGACAGATAAAAAAGAGACTGGTAAAGAATAGTTCTAGCCTTAGCTACGCTTAGAAAGCTAATTCGGTTCTTATGGGCGAATGATATATGAGAAAGGGTTAATAGCCTATTAGAAGGAGACGTGAAATATGAAATTTGCGGTAACGTCAAAAGGGGATACCGTTTCTAACACTCTTATGCATAAAATAAAATCTTATCTGCTTGATTTTAAGCTTGAATATGATGAAGATCAGCCGGAAATTGTCATATCTGTTGGTGGTGATGGTACTTTGCTTTATGCTTTTCACCGTTACCGCAGCAGATTGGACAAAACCGCTTTTGTCGGGGTTCATACGGGCCACTTAGGCTTTTATGCAGACTGGGTACCTGAGGAAATAGAGAAATTAGTGATTGCAATCGCGAAAACGCCTTATCAGATTATCGATTATCCAATCCTTGAAGTGATCATCAGGCATAACGGCGGGGGAAGAGAGGCGCGTTATCTTGCATTGAACGAATGTACAGTCAAAAGTATAGATAACACTCTTGTCATGGATGTTGAAATAAAGGGTCAGCTTTTCGAAACGTTTCGCGGAGATGGTCTTTGCCTTTCTACACCATCTGGGAGTACTGCTTATAATAAAGCGCTCGGTGGAGCGATTTTGCATCCTTCCATAAGGGCGATCCAATTGGCAGAAATGGCTTCTATAAATAACCGTGTCTTCAGGACAATTGGTTCTCCTCTTATTTTACCTGATCACCATACATGTTTATTAAAGCCTGTAAACAATGTTGATTTCCAAATAACAATTGACCACTTAACATTGCTTCATAAGGATGTAAAATCCATTCAATGCCGAGTAGCTAATGAAACGATTCGGTTTGCCAGGTTCAGGCCATTTCCATTTTGGAAAAGGGTCCGTGATTCGTTTGTGGCTGAGGATAAATAAGGATTCTTTTCTAAAGATTGTTGCAGGGATAAAGGCAATCGGCAACTCGCCGATTGCTACTAGTCTTATATCTCGCTTCTGCCCCCAAGAACTTTGGACTTTGTTTCAACAGAAACAAGCAAACTTAATGATAAGGAAGACGCAAATTGTGACGAAGTTTAAATTAGAATGGGTTATAGTAAATGAGCAAGCAGGAATGATGGTCCGTGAATTTTTAAAGCTGAAAAGAATCTCAAAACGTGCACTAACTGATATTAAGTATTTTGGTGGAGATATAAAAATAAATGGTAAGTCGATTACTGTCAGGTACAATCTTAAAAAAGGAGATCTTCTCTCTGTTTACTTTCCAACAGAGCGACCAAGTGCATCTATTTTACCTGAGGAGCTTCCGTTAAAGATTGTATATGAGGATGATCATTGTTTGGTCATTAACAAGGATCCGTTTATCCCAACGATTCCTTCAAGGGAACATCCTTCAGGAACGATTGCAAATGGGCTGTTAGCTTACTTCCAAAAACAAAACCTCGCATCTACTATTCATGTTGTAACAAGGCTTGATAAGGATACATCAGGCCTTTTGTTAGTTGCAAAGCATCGATTTGCCCATTCTTTATTTTCAACGGAACAAAAGCAACGGAATATCAACCGTACCTATTTAGCAATTACTGAAGGAATTTTTCCTAAAATTAGCGGTACAATTGATGCCCCGATCGGTCGAAAAGACACAAGCATTATCGAACGCGAAGTAAGGAGAGAAGGTCAAAAAGCAGTTACCCATTATCAAGTAATGAGGCAATTTGGAGATAAAAGTCTTCTCTGTTTAAAGCTGGAAACTGGAAGAACGCATCAAATTCGTGTGCATTGTGCTCACTTAGGCCATCCGTTATGCGGGGATACTTTATATGGGGGAAAGCGCGATGAAATCAACCGACAAGCTCTCCACAGCAGTGAACTAACATTTTGGCATCCGATTTTAGAAAAACAGCTTTCTTTTAAGGCAGAGCTGCCTGCAGATATGGAAGCTTTAGTAAATCAGACTGGTGAATAGGAGACCAGAGTGATTTTTTTGAGCAAGGTAATGGAAAATATTTGACTCGACTATATAGGACCTGTAAGGGTCTTTTTTTTAAGATCAGAAAGTACCAGAGTTTGTCGAATAATCGATATATTGAAATTTTCGAAGATAAATCAATTGATTTCGAAGATAAAAAAAATCGAAGATATATTTCCGGTATAGATCGAAGGCAAGATTGAATAAACGGTGGCTTATCTAGAGTTGAAAGGGAACATAGAGAAATCGTTGAAATGAGGCTAAATTTATTCAAACATCCTAAAAACTAGTCACAAAGTATAGATAAAAAGGTGTCAGACCATCAACCTTTGACATCTGACTTTCAGAAAGGCATGAATTGTGTTTTTATTTCAGATAGTTTGCATAAAATAAACTTCCGGTGTAAAGGTTTACATAGTGGTGTTAAATTTACATATTTACGGTTTCTGTCTGTAACAGATAGTATAAGAGGCAATACGGAGGAGACTATGCTTTAACAGAGTCATAGATTTGTAATGCCGAATAAATACAAAACTATTTAAATTGGAGGTTGAAAAATGAGAACAGTTCCAAATGAAAAAAAATATGCAAACTGGCCTGCACAATATGGGGATCCGGAATGGTTTCTTCATGACCGCTTTGGTTTATTTATTCATTTTGGACTCTATTCACCGGCCGCGCGTCATGAATGGTTTATGACACACGAGAAAATACATCCGGATGGATACCGCAAATACTTCGAACACTTTGAGCCAGATCTATTAAATGCTAAGGAATGGGCTCGTACCGCTAAACAAGCAGGTATGAAATATTTTGTTATAACAACTAAACATCATGAAGGCTTTGCATTATGGGATACAAGATTAAGTGATTATAAAGTGTCAAATACATCGATTAAAAGAGATCTGTTGCGAGAAATAATTGATGCTTTCCGTGGAGAAGGTTTAAAAGTAGGGCTATATCACTCATTAATAGATTGGTATCATCCAGAGTTTACGCTTGATGGCCTGCACCCGCAACGAAATGATGAAGATTTCAAAGAAGAAAATATCAATCGTAATATGAATAAGTATTTGGATTTGTTGCATGGACAAGTTCGTGAATTATTAACGGATTACGGGAAAATCGATTATATTTGGTTCGACTTTTCTTATCCTCATCGGGATTGGGGCTGGTCAAAAGGGAAAGGGGCTAATGATTGGCAGTCAGAGAAGCTTGAAAAAATGGTGTTAGACCTGCAGCCTGATATTCTCATTAATGACCGCCTCGATTTAAATCGTGGTGTAACAACGCCGGAACAATATCAGCCAAATGAACCTGTTGAAAAAGATGGTCTTCCGGTCATCTGGGAAGCATGCCAGACTATGAATGGAACATGGGGCTATCACCGAGATAACCTAGACTGGAAATCTACTGGTATGTTGCTCAAAATGTTAATTGATACAGTTTCGAAAAACGGAAATTTACTTATGAATGTAGGACCTAATGGACGGGGTGAGTTTGACAGCCGTTCCATCCTGCGATTACAGGGAATTGGTGAGTGGATGAGGTTACACTCCCGTTCGATATATGGAGCAAAACATAGTGAATATAAAGCTCCAATTGACTGTCGCTATACGCAAAATGGAAATCGTTTGTATCTCCATATTTTCTCATGGCCATTCCGGCATATTCATTTAGAAGGTTTAGATGGAAAAGTAAAATATGCCCAACTTCTTAATGATGCATCAGAGGTTCATTTTAGAGAATTTGATCCCGAAGAAGTCATCACAAGTACAGAAACAAAAATTGATATTCATTCGGTTGTGTTGGATCTTCCGGTACAAAAACCAGATGTACTTGTACCAGTTGTTGAGCTTTTTATAAAGGAGTAAATAATAATTGTAAGTTTAACTGGCTTTCGAATAGCAGGGTCTAATCGGCTGGCCACATGGATCCGTATAAAAAGCTTGAATGACCTTCTAATACAAAAAAAATTAATTTTACTAAAACCGGAGGTAATACCACATGAGTAACATCGTTATTTTCTATGATTCTAGTTTTCCAATAGATGGAGAGAGACCAACAGGATCCTTTTTTGAAAACTTCAACAATGAAATCATAGTTGCGGATGCTGCTTCTTTAGGGAAAGTTTTAGCAAATAATGAAGTGGACTGCTTTATAAACATACATGGTCCTTATTTCCCGAAAAATGCTTGGCAAGCCGTATATAATTATCTTAATAGTGGGAAAGGAATCGTACATATTGGCGGTATTCCGTTTCGAATTCCATGTTATATGGTTAATGGTAACTGGGAATTGGAGCGTGAACAAACAGCCTATCATCAACAATTAAATATTCATGAGGCTTTACATGTAAATTCCGAACCGATCGCTTTTTTGCAGCATAATGATGATATTCCTGTGTTCTCAGGAATAGAGGATCTATTTACCATTGAGGATACGTGTAACTTTGTGCTTCATGTGACAAAGTCCAGTGCAATCGATGCCGAAATGGGTTCAGTGGGTCCGATGGATGCAAGTATTTATCCTTTGCTTAAAGGTATTTCAAAAAGCGGACGCGAAGTAGCCGCTCCAAGTGTATTAATTGAAAATACAAAAGGGAAATTCACAGGAGGACGCTGGCTCTTCATTAATCAGAAGGTTAATGAACGATTTTGGACAGAAAAAGGCGCACATGCGATACAGGAATTAGCTTTGTATGTTGCAAATGGAGTAACCGAAATATGGCTGAAAACAAACTATGCCACGTATGAAGAAGGAGAACGTCCAAAAGTAACCCTTCAATTACAGTCGTTTAAGAACGCGCCTGCAGAATGGACATTATCCACGACTATTACAAAAAATGACGAGCCAGTCTTTACAAAAAAAGAAGTAATAAAAGCATCGCAACAATTGAATGCCCTTTCTTTTATCATACCAATAGATATGATGCCGGGATTGTATGGTATTACTTGTCATGCTGTTTCAAGTACTGGCGAAACAAGAATTCTTCACCAAGGCTTCTGGGGAATGGATAAGAAACTTTTAAAAACTGGTGATCCATTAAGCTGTGATCGCGACTATTTCCAAAAAGATGGACGTCCATTGCCGATTGTTGGAATGACTTATATGTCGTCTGATGTTGCTCGTTATTTTCTTTTCTTACCTAACCCTTATGTTTGGGATCGGGATATGGCACAAATGAAGCGTGCTGGTATAAATTATATTCGTACAGGAATTTGGACAGCCTGGGGGAACATGATGTTTGTTGATGGCCATGTTGATGAGAATGTACTTCGTTCCATTGATGCCTTTATCCTATGTGCGAAAAAACATGATCTTGAAGTAACGTTTAACTTTTTTTCTTTTACACCGGAAAGATGGGGAGGAGAAAACCCATATCTTGATCCGCGAAGCGTTGAGGCGCAAAAACGTTTCATTACGGCAATCGTTTCAAGACATACAGAAACGTCAAATATTAATTGGGATCTAATCAATGAACCTTCATTATTTGATCCGAGTCGTACGTTCTCAGGCCCTCGAACACTTCATGATAAATATGATCGAAAAGCATATAGGGAATGGCTTAAGAAACGTCATAGCTCCATTCGCGAGCTTCAGGAAAAATGGAACATGACAGAGCAGGAATTGCCATCTTTTGATGCGATTGAACCACCTGAGCCCAGTGAGATCAACTTTGGCATCAAAGATATGCTTTTTGGAAAAAAAGGCTTAAAATGGCTTGATTATACGTTGTATACAATGGATATGCATAATAGATGGGCAAAAGAGCTTACAGAAACTATTAAGCAGTTGGCACCAAATCAACTTGTGACGGTTGGACAGGATGAAGCGCTTGGCTCACAGCGGCCATCACCGTTATTTTACAGTGAGGCGGTTGATTATACAACGAACCATACATGGTGGCTGATGGATCAATTAGTCTGGGATGGAATCTTTACCAAAACACCTACAAAGCCAAACCTGATACAGGAAACTGGAATTATGTACGTTGAAAATCCAAATAATCAAGCTAAGAGGAGCGAAGAGGAATTACGAAACATTCTTGAAAGAAAATATGCTTATGCCTTTTCGACTGGCGGGGCTGGGGCTGTCCAATGGCTCTGGAACACAAATTACTATATGAATAATATTAATGAATCAAATATAGGTGCGATTCGTGCTGACGGTACAGAAAAGCCTGAAACAAATGTTTCTTATGATTTCGGTGCGTTTATAAAAGATACACGTGATTTATTCAAAGGCAGGGAACTGGAAGAAATAGCCGTCGTATTCCCATATTCAAATGATTTCTCAAATCGCAGACTAGCACTGCATGCGACAATGAAGCTTACGAGAACACTAGCTTACGAGATGAATATACCATTTCGTGCATTAAGTGAATATCATCTTGATGGATTAAAAAACGAACCGCCTAAATTAGTTGTCGTTCCAAGTCCTCACAATTTTAGCACTACTTCCCTCACTACCATTTTGGAGGTTGTAAAAGAACAAGACATCACACTATTATTTACAGGTCCTATAAACTTGGATGAATATTGGCATGATACAGGTCGGATGAGGGACATCCTTGGATCAACCGGAATTGAGAATATCCTTCGTGAGGAAATGCTCGAAATAAATGAAAAGCATTATCCAATTTCATTTGGCGGAGAACGAATTGCTGAAACAATGAAAGAGGTATTGATTTCTGATCAAAATTCTATGACAATAAAGGAAATTTCTTATGGAAAAGGTGAAATTATTTGGTGTCCCTTACCCATTGAACTAAATGAACGAAGTGAGCCGATAATAGCTTTATATGAATATGTTATACAAAAAGCAGGAGTTCATGAACAAATAGATTGGCAAAAAGGTGTTCTGCCAGGTAATTATGGGAGAAAACTTTCCTTTGAAAATGGATCATTATTTATTTTTGTGTCCGAATTTGCGAAAGAAACATCTATTAAAATTAAAGACCCTGAAACAAATAGCACATATTCATTTCTGCTGGAGGCTGAAAGAACGGTTATGTTTGCAACAGATAAAAAGGGAAATGTCATTTCCGTTTACCGTCCAGATGAGGTTGGGATTAATAGCTAAGAAAGAATGGTTGTTCCAATCACAGAACAACCATTCTTTCGGTCATTGGTATGATTGGAGGATTCTGAATTTCTGCCATATCAACTCGATGAGAAAGGGAGGATGGACATTAAAAAGGTAAACGGGAAGTAAACCCCAACTGAGGGAAGTTTCACTTAATATGCTGACAACTTGTCCGAAAATATCTAAATTTATGATATAATTGGATCATAAAAAAGGGGAAACTGTCGAATAATCCTCCTGTCGAGATATCGGATTCTGCAAAAAAATGAAAGCGGTTTAATAAGAAATCGGCAAATAGTCCGGTTTGTTTTCTTACCTCTGTCTTATAACTTCAAGAATACACGTGGGAAGCATTTTTATGAGAGAGGGGATTTCAGAAATGACATCTTTACATGGTATTTTTAAATGGGTGTATGATTTAGGGGATTGGTTGGCTAAAATCATGTATCTTCACATACTTTGGGTCATATTTACATTTCTTGGACTGGGCGTTTTCGGAATATCGCCGGCAACAGCTGCATTATTCTCAGTTATACATAAGTGGTTAGAAAAAGATTTTGATATTCCGATCTTTAAGAATTTCTATTCAGTATATAAAACCCAATTTTTAAAAGCAAATAGGTTAGGGATTATTTTGATTGGTTTAGGCATATTTTTATATTTTGATATGAAAATCTCACAACAGTACATCCAATTGTTATATGTTCACCTCTTTTTATTAATGATTAGTTTCCTGTATTTTCTTACAGTCTTATATTTCTTTCCTGTATTTGTACGTTACGAACTCAAATTTTTCCTATATTTCAAACAATCATTTTTTGTTGCATTGGCTCGTCCACTAGAATCAATTGCAATGATCATTTGTCTGATTCTATTATATTACTTATTTAGTTTCCTGCCTGTTCTTCTATTTTTTGGCGGATCTTCCATGATTGCTTTTCCGCTTGCTTGGTTTGGATATCGAGCATGTATAGGAATAGAGGAAAGGAAATTGAACTAAATAGTGGCTAGTTTATTTAGAGATATAGGGGAGGGGAATTTGTTGCGTAATAGGATTAAATCTCGGCTATTATATAAATATATCGTCTCCTATCTTCTTGTTTTTCTTGTTCCATTTCTGATTATGAGTACGATTATTTATTATAATTCTGTATCCAGCCTGCGTCAGGAAATTGAACAATCAAATATAAATAAATTAGAGCAAGTAGAAAATCTAACAAACGAACGCATGAAAGAATTAAAAACTCTCGCAGCAAGAATTTCATATGATCCAAGACTGACGCCATATATGATCAGCCATAACTATTACAGTGGGGAAGCAATTGAGGAATTAAAAAAATATAAAGCAAATAGTTCGATCATTGAGGAGCTATTTGTTTATTATCATAATAATGAGACAATATACTCTACGAATGGGTCGTATTCCATAGACGCCTTGATGGAAAGAAAATATCGGTTCGGTGAATGGAAAAAAGAAGATCTTATCAGTGATTTGCATGAGAAAATACCATTCATAAAACCTGTTAATCAAGTAGTTATCGATAATGAAAAGTATAAAAATATGATTGCTTATTTTTTTCCGATAGCTCCTAGCAGTCACAATCCTTACGGTACTGTTTTGTATTTTATAGAGGAATCGACGATGACAGATTTGATTCAAAACATATTAGGGGAATCTGAAGGCAATGTATATATTTTCAATGAAAATAATCAGGTTATTGCATCGGCTATTAATGATGAATCAATTGGGAAAGAGCAATTAGAGTCTCTTTCTATTGATCATTACGGGGTTGATAATGTTGAATTAAATGGGAAAGATTATTCACTTGTGTCCGTTAAATCGGAGATGAGCGGGTGGAAGTTTATAACGTTGATGGATACTGATCAGTTTTTTAAACGGCTCGATAATTGGACAATATTAATTTTTGCAATGTTAATTGTCCTTTTAATTGTTGGCTTTGTATTGGCTGTATTACTTGGAAAAAATCAATATAAACCGATTCAAAATCTGTTTGAAATAACAAAGAGGAATGGAAAGAAAACTGCTGATTTTGAAGGTGGAAATGAATTAGAGACCATTCAGAAGACAATAACACATGTATTTAAAGACCATCAGATTTTGAATGAAACGATTTATAGGCAAAAACCTTTTGCTAGAGATCAATTTTTAGTGAAACTGCTAAAAGGTGATTTCAGTGATCAAGAAGAATTAAATTTGCTGCTGGATTCGTTAAATATTCAAATGCAGGAAGGGCATTATTTTGTGACGATTGTATATTTTGAAAAAGGAACTTTTAATGAGGACAATTTAGAAGAAAGGGAAAAAGCTTTTAACATCTTATCGAATTTTTCTTTGGAAAACGCCATAGCACATGGTATTGATTTGTTTTATAATGATGCAATGGCCGTAATTGTAAGTATGGATCAAGTAACCGATGCTAACAAAGAACGCCAAAAGCTTGTTCCCTCCATACAGCAGTTTATTCAAGAAACTTGCCTTTTAGATCCTACCATTGGGGTAGGGGGGCTTTACAATGAGAAAAACCGGATAAACCGTTCTTATATCGAAGCGCTTACAACATTGGAATATAAATTTGTCAAGCCCCAAGGAAGTATTATCTACTTTGAAGAAATCAGTATGCAGGCGGAACAGTCACTTGGATATCCGAAAGAAGAACAAATGAAGCTAGTCCAATGTATAAAGCAAGGGGACAAGATTGTTGCTGCTGAGACTTTACGCACCATGTTTACAAATCTGGCTGATAAAGATCTTTCCATCCAAGTATTAAAATGCATCTGCTTTGATATTATCAATTCAGTTGTGAAAACTATTACTGAAATAGGGCTGAGAAAACATATCCAGGATTTTAATAGAATAGTTGATTTTAATTCTATTGAACAATTACACGAGCAGCTCCACAAAATCGTTCTTGCAATATGTGAAGAGGTTGAGGATAAGAAAGAGAGCCATAATGATAAGCTGCGAAATGATATTTTGGATTATATTAAAGCCAATTATAAATTGTATGAGCTGTCTCTCGAAAGTATAGCACTTGAATTTCAATTATCTATATCTTACCTTAGTCGGTTTATAAAAGGACAAACGGGAGTTACCTTTACACAATATATCCAGGATCTTCGTATGGAAGATGTGAAGAAGCAGTTAAAGGAGACAGATCAGCCAATTAAAGATATCGTCATTCAAGTAGGTTATAAAGATGTTGCGAATTTTACGAGAAAATTCAAGAAAATAGTTGGAGTAACACCTGGACAGTATCGTAATTTAAGTAGATGATAAGCCCTACCAAAGCTATGATTTTTTATAATCATGGCTTTTTTGATAGTTTCAGAAAGCATTCCTGTATTAAAGCAAAATGGGGTTTGAATAAAAAAAGTCCCCTTGGTATGATACGAGGTGTCCAAAGCTGCGCAGCACA
>NZ_JACXAI010000043.1 GCF_014773385.1 Metabacillus arenae
ATCGACAACTCTAGGTTTTTTTGTCATGCCTAAAATTCTATGATAATTATTCGTAAAATACTTTTATCTAGTTACTTGACTTTTTATAGCTGGTCTATAATGGAATAACCCCTGAATCCTAACAACAAGTTTAGTTAAAGTATTTTTAATCTCATTATTATCCTTAAAACAACGTCTTTTGTTTTATAAGGGGTACAAACAACATACTTCTTCTAATATTTATTTACCTCTTTTACAATAGTTCGTTCCACTAATAATTGATAAAAATAAATAACGATTGCTGTTACAACTGACAATATGTAAAAATGTTTGGGTCTCATTTTCTTGAATTCGAATACTCCTACTTTAGTGAAAAATTTTACGATAGGGAATGCAAGAAGATAATCGAGTACCATATTTAATGTTAAGTACTTTATAAAGCTACCGTATGTTAATTTAAACACCCAAATAGTTGTTATGAAAAATAAGCCTAAAAGGTAAGAGAAATCTAAACGATAATTTCGAAATAAAGCATTTTTTACTTTCCACCACTTACGTCTATCAGCTATTTCGCTTAAAAAACTAAAGATATAACCAATAAAAGTTGCGACTGGAAGAAAGCGAACAAAAGAATTTTTCCCTAGCAATGGAGTAGTTAACCAGGGAATAACTAATGTACTAAATGATAAAGCCTTTCTTTTATCAATCATAAGAGCCCCCACAAGATACAATTTATCATGTATTATTCCCTATTGTTCAGAAGTTTTATTCCATTAAATGGCCCAATTCATAAAGAAGGACACATCTCTTGTTACAGAAATGCGCCCTTTTGCTGAACAAAGTTCTATCTTCATATAGTGCTTATAGACAAGGGAGATTCTAACAGACGTATCCCCATGGAGTTATCTGCTGTTTAGCATGGTAATTGAAGATTAATTGACGATGGTGCCATTTTTAAATTAGCGACTGACATTCGTTAAATTACTTCCCCATTCTCCGTTTGGGGTTAAATAACATACAATTCTATCCTCAAGTAGATCACCAAGAATTTCCTCATATTTTTTTCGATAAGGCTTTGGCAATTCTTCCTGTAACCAACTGTTTTTTGTACCTTGCCAGATTTCATGAATTACAAGATCATCCGGCTTTTCAATATCATCGCTTATAATAGCATTTATAAAGGTAGGTTCTTTCGACATCACTTCAACACGTGAATAAAGTGAATTCCGAAAGACTTTCTTTTTACCTGGTTTAACTTTGAAACGAATGTTTAGAACAACTTGATTAGTATTGCTAGTCATCAGTAAAATGCACCCCTTTGTAATCTCTGGGCTGTTAAATTAAACCTGTGCTTGTCCTCCATCTACGCACAATTCAGCACCAGTCAAGTAGCTGCTTTCGTCTGAAGCAAGGAAAGATACAACGTTTGCTACTTCTTCAGGTGTCCCAACTTTTCCAGCTGGAACAGTATTTCTTGTATTTTCAAGTACTCCTTCAAGTGCATCACCAAAAAGCTCATCGTAGGCAGGTGTATGAATAACTCCTGGGCTAACCACATTTACACGGATTCCAGTTCCTTTTAGGTCAAGAATCCAGTCACGAACTAGTGCTCTTAGTGCTGCTTTAGATGCTCCATATACACTAAACGCTGGGTTGCCAATTGATCCAGCAGTAGAGCCCGTTACAATAATAGAACCTACTTTGTTCGGGAATAGTGATAACGCTTTTTGAACAGTAAAAATCGTTCCTTTAACGTTAATGTCGAACGTTCTATCAACCTGCTCTTCAGTAATTTCACCTAATGGAAGGAAGCTGCCGACGCCTGCATTAGCAAAAAGAATGTCCAACTTACCTTTTTCCTGCTTTATAATGTCATATAGTTTGTCTAAGTCTTCAGGCTTAGAAATATCCCCTTGAACACCGGTTACGTTCTTGCCAATTTGGTTAATAGCTTTATCAAGTTCGTTTTTTCTGCGTCCTGTGATATAAACATATGCACCCTCGTTTACAAACTTTTGTGCTGTAGCAAAACCAATCCCACTTGATCCGCCCGTTACAAGCGCTATTTTACCTTCAAATTTACCCATATACTTAACCCTCCTTTAGAGTTAATTTTGTTTTATGTCTAGTACCTTTAAGTACTTGAAAAACACCTTACAATATATATTATCCATCAGTAAACCACATTATTGTAAGTACCCACTTTTTTGTGATATAGTAACTAAAAAGTAATAAATTTGGAATGGAGGGGTTTATACATGAAAAAATTTAGTTGCGGTTTTGAAGTGACAATGGAAGTTATTAGCGGAAAATGGAAAGGCCTTGTATTATACTTTTTAATGAATGGACCAAAGAGAACGAGTGAATTAAAGCGCATTATCCCAAATATAACTCAGAAAATGCTGATTCAAACACTTAGAGAGCTTGAAGCCAGTGGACTTGTGAGCAGAAAGATGTATAATCAAGTACCGCCGAAGGTTGAATATTCACCCACTGAACTTGGAGAATCTCTTAAACCTATCTTGCAGGAGCTCTGTCAATGGGGAAGCCATTATGCGGAGCAAGAGTATGCAGAAGGTGAATTCGAAATCGTACCACCAGAAGAGGCTTCTTAATAAGGAATACAACTTTTTAACACCTTATATGTAAGGTGTTTTTTTGTTGAACTGGGATGAGGTCAGGAGGCAACTTTTTTAAAGTTCCGCCATTAGAGTAGTAATTTATTCCGTTAAATGGCCCAATTGCTGAACAAGAACCTCTACAAAACTAGTTCACATAAGCGATATTATCGGCAATTAAGGAGGTTGGGTACCCAACCTCTTTTTGTTGACATAAGAGCATAAGGGGTTAGCTTCTCTTATTATTACATTTTTTGCGATTAACCTCTGATAGATGCCGTTTCATAGAGGACAATCTTTTAATATACATATATTACCTTAAGAAAGAAGGGAGTGAAAAAAATGGGAACAAGGAAACAGTTTTCGTTTATGACGTGGAATCTTTATTTAGGTGCAGATCTGACACCGATTTTCACTGCTACGCCAGCACAAATTCCCCAGCGGGTAACAGAAGTGTTTCGACAATTTCTTGCGACCAATTTTCCTGTCCGTGTGAAGGCAATTGCCAATCAGATTATTTCGAAGAAACCAGATATCATCGGATTGCAAGAAGCAGAACTATGGCAACTGTTTGTTCCGAATTTGCCAACAGTCACTTACGACTTTGTAGAATTACTGCTGAGTGAATTAAGAAAAAGGGGATTACACTATGAAGTTGCAGCCCAAAACGAAAACTTCTCAGAACAACTGCCAAGTAGCCAAGGAAATTTAGTAGGGTTGTTGGACAGGGATACCCTATTAATCCGAAAGGGGTCGGGTTTAAAGATTATTCAGCGGCAAGAAGCCAATTTTCAAACCAATTTGACATTACAAATTGGAGGGCAACCGGTTGAGATTCTTCGGGGATGGTCTTCTATCGATGTTAATGAAAATGGACGTACCTTCCGGGTAATCAATACCCATTTGGAGACACTTTCTCCCACGGTTCAAGTCGCTCAAGGGAACGAATTACTGGCGGGGCCAGCCAATACAAATCTGCCACTGATCCTCCTTGGAGATCTGAATTCAAACGCTGACGGAACCGGCACACCAACATACGGGAATTTTATCAATGCCGGGTTTCAAGATGTTTGGATAGCGGGCGGTGAAGGACAGGGATTTACCTGCTGTCAGGATCCTGACCTGTTGAATGCTGTGTCCTCGCTGAACACAAGAATAGATTTTATTTTGTTTAAAAACGGTTGGAAACCGATTGTAGCCGATTTGGTAGGAGAAGAACAGCGTGACAGAACACCAACTGCTCTTTGGCCTTCTGATCACGCCGGAGTAGTGGCTAGTTTGGTTCTAAAGAAAAAGCTATGTTAGAAAGCTTTAATAAATATTGAATAATTCGAATGATTAAAGTTAGGTTGTATATCATATTTATTTTTAGTTAACATAATCGCAACTATCAGAAGTTAGCCAAAAAGCCAAACCCATGATACATTTAACCGTACTATAAATAAATAGTGGATATTATGTTTAATATGACATAGATTATCCACTATTTTTTTATATATTATAATCCCTAAACGTACTATACATATGGCGTGTCTCGCACGACGATTTATCGCTATTTAGAAAAACAGTGAATTGGAAGTAATGAAGAAACCCAGCTAATTTGATAAAAACGGAAAATATAACAAAAGATGTTTTACATCCAATTAATTGGGTATTTAACAATGAACCCATATTTATGGGAGTTTAAGTAAAAGGAAGGGAGATAAGAAATGAAAAAGGTAGTAGTTGGTACAGTCGCAATATTATCATTAGCAGGGGTTTCTGGACCAGTTTCAGCAGCAGAAGCAACAGCAATAGAAACTAGAACTGTGGGGGCTGCAAGTTCCATTCAAGCACAATCTGAAACAGAGATAGCAGCTGTCACTTCATTACCAACTCCTCAAGAAGGACAAAAAAATCGGTCTAGTGGCAACTTTAGCGTTGAAAATCTACCAGCAGGCACTTACGCACTAAAATTTGTAGTAGAAGGGGCTAATCCTGGCACGCATTTTAATGTCATGAAAGATGTTTCAGGAGGAATTGACCCAACGATTTGGTCTAATGTTTATAGTGGCAACACTACCGGTGTACAAACTGATCGTTCATTCTATATTGCAAATCCATCAGGAACGGACTCCAACTTTATTGTTAAGGTATATGCTCTGCATTAAAAGTGAGGTTAATTTTTTATGAAAAAGAAACTATTAGCTGTTATACCAACGATTATGCTTGTTGCAACGCCTTTAACCATGGGAGTATCAACTGTCGATGCAGCACCTACAGCCAACTCTCAAACGGTGGAGGCGAAATCAGAAACAAGTCCCACTTTGCGCATAGGTTCCCAATCTAGTTATGTGGATAATCTGCAGCAAAGCCTTAAAGATGTGAAATATCATACAAGTGTGGATGGTATTTTTGGTTCTAAAACTCAAACGATGGTAAAACAGTTCCAATCTGATCATAATCTATCTCCAGATGGAATTGTTGGTCCATTAACCTGGGCAGCGTTAGACCAGAATAAAGTAGAAAGACAACAATTTACCGTAGATGATGCGATTGCATTAGGTCAAAAAGAGCTAGGTCAAAACATTGTATTCAGTGGTGACGGTAGATTAGTAAAAGATTCTAAAAATCAATCCTATTATCGACTCAAAGGAGCGAACAAAGACTGGATGGATGATGGTGGTACAGGCACAATTGGTTGGTTTCATATTTATAAGGACGGTCGCGTGGAAGAAGAAAGATAGACACATAACGAAAAGATAGAATAACATTTCGTTATAATGACATACGAACCCATGGAATTTATGAATTCCATGGGTTTTACTTTCACTCCTTCTACACCTAAGAAACCTTTCTGTTGAGACGCTAACTCTACCATTTTTTTCAGCCATCTTCCCATAACCTTTATCACCCTCAGTTCGTTGTGAAGCAAATATCACCGCATAGTATGGTGGTTGAGGGGTTTTAGTAATTCCACTCATTTTAGTTCCCCCAATTATGTATTTCAAAATGACTTCTATTATTTTATCTTATTTTCCTTCCTCAACTGATCCAATACAAAAAGACGCCTTATTATTCAAAAAGGCGTCCAATTCTTGAATGCCTCTACTAATACTGTCTATCTATTAACAGCCTAACAGTAGACATAAATAAAAGTATTCCTATATAGTAGGAAAAGAAGAACTCGAAATAGTTATACTAAGATCATGATAAAAGGAGGATCATTTCTTGGAACAAACAATTATTCACCATATGGAAACAGTGCGCAGAATAACTTTGCAAACTATAAAGAAAATTCCAGAGGAAATTTCAGATATTATTCCAAAAGGTTTTAACAATAATATTCGTTGGAACTTTGGACACATTGCATTCGTACAGGAAAAGCTTGTCTTCGGACTTTTAGGTGAAGAAATGAACATACCGAAAGATTACGAGCAGTTTTTTGGTGCTGGAACGAAACCGGTAGAATGGGAAGAAATTCCCCCACCATTTGCAGATATTGCCGAAGTCTTGACGGAACAAAAAACGAGAATAAAAGATTTTATTCAAGGACGTTTCCATGAAAAGCTACCAACTCCATTTACAAACCGGGGAGGTATTACGTTTTACACAGTTGGTGAGGCATTTTTGTTTAGCTTTTATCATGAAGCATTACATACCGAAACGATTCAGCGATTAAATCGATCTATTATCTCTACATAACTTTCTTTTAGATGGACATAGGGTCTTGCCAATAAATTCTGAAGTTGGTGAGTCCCGTCATTATTAATAATCAGTTTAACATTTACTTATTCAACTATATGGCCCTATTGTGAAAAGACGCATTCCTCATAATACGAATGCGCCCGTTCGTGGAATAAATACGATTAACTCCAAATGTCATCCAATTTATCAGAATAGAAATTGATTGCTTTCTTATAACTCAAAATTTCCTTATCTGAAGTCGTATCTATCAAGCATTTAAGTAGTAACTCCATGGAACTGTTATGCTCTTTTAAATTATATAGAGTCATTGAATAGAATACTAGGATTGCTTTATTGTTTGGAAATAAATCCATTCCCTTTAGAAATACATTTTTAGATTTTTCATAATCACCTAATGTTCTGTATGTACTTCCTAACCCTAATAAGGCTCCCTCTAATTCTTTTCCAGACAGCCCCAATCTGATAGCATTTTCATAAAAAGGTACTGCTTTTGATTCTTCTCCTAATACATCAAAACTCCATGCACATTGGTAGTTAATGAATGGATCATCGGGAAGCTCTTTTACCAATTTTAAAAGTATTTCATTAGATTCCTTTTGCTTACCTTCTTTTCGTAATTCAATTGCTCTATCTAATTCTTTTCGCACCAACTTTTTCCTCCATATCTCCTTCAGGTTGTTCCACTCTTGCACCCTATTCTTTAAGACCGATAAAAAAATGGTCTACTTGGACGCTAAAAGTGACCTTCAATTTAAGCACCCGTTCGAAATAAACCATAAAAAGAGTTTTAGTGAACATTATTTCTTTTTATTAAACCATTCTTCTAATGTCATCATTTCAAAATCTTCTTCAAATTCCATTCGTAAAGGTGTAATTACCTCAATTGAGTTTCCATCTGGGTCATCAAAATAAATTGCACATGTGCTTGTGGATTATTAGATAATACTAGAGGTTGTTTTTCAAGCGGAAAGCCAAAAGATGTTCGCACCAAAATTCCTTTCTGCTCTAACCATTCTTTCACTTGTTTAATGTCTTCCAAATCAACTCTAAACGCAATATGTCTTAATGAGGAATGATAAGGTGTTTTTACTTTGTCAGTTTCCCAAAGTCCTAACTAACTGTTTCCTTTTTCAACCCAGCAAAAAAGCTAATTTTTCATTTTGGTAAGCAGCCTCTAACCCTAATTTTTTATAAAAATCTATCGAATTTGAATGATTACTCACTGGCAAATGCGCTTCATACAATCCCTTTATCATTCCTTAGACTACCTCCTATTTTTTTTAATTCATTCCAAATAAATTATATTATCATCCGTATTTTGACTAAACTCCCTTTAATTGAATAACTTAGCGCTTCGATTTATTTTCTAATAATTCCTTCTCTTATTCAAGAATATGGCCCTTTCGGAATAAGCTAAGCTTATGCTCTTAAAAAACCCATTTATTAAACATGATACTTTAACTGAAACCCACCCGTAGTTTAAAGCAACGTTTAACTTCGTTATGTAAATTTACTTTAGTCGAGGGTACACTACAACTTGTTAGCTCCTAGTTCATTTTGGATAAATAAAATTGTAATTTTCTAAGGCTTTGTGCTTTTTAGATATCTTTCTACCATGACTTTCTCACCATTTTACTTTTTTCCCTAAATAACAATTGACATTTTTTGAGTCTAGGTTTAAATTTTGCATTGGGTAAACTTTTTTTTATTTAACCAATTGAATTTCACAAAAGCAAATACACATTTAAGGGAGGAACTATTAATTAAGTACTTGTATCCTAACCCCTATATAAAACAGGAATCCTTTAAAAACTGATTAATTATCTAGTCTTTAAGAGTTCGTTGAGAAAAAAGATATCCTTAACTAGCAAGGTATTTGAGATGACAAGTCACAACTTTCACCTGTAAGGAGGAATTAATTATGAAGGAATCAATCAAATCTATCGCAATTGTTGGAGGTGGTGCTGCAGGCATTTCCTTATTTAATTACCTCACAAAGAAGATTAATGGTAACAAATGTAATGATAATAATGTGAATATTACCATATATGAAAAAAAATCTTGTGTTGGTCCAGGGATTGCCTATCAAGATGATTATGATTTTTTGTTATTAAATAGGAATTCAAAACAAATGTCTGTTATAGCTGAAGAGCCTGATCACTTTTGGAATTGGTATAAAAGCCAATACAAAGTAAGTTTTGAACAGGAGGAATTCTTACCAAGAAGCGTATTCGGTGAATATCTAAAGAATGTTTTTGAGGAAAGTGTAGAGAGAGCTATCGAGAAAAATATAGCAGTTTGTGTTAAATATAGTGAAGTAGCAAATTTAAGAAAAGAAAGGAATTATGTTCTCATAACACGTGACGGTAAAACTCAAGAGTTTGATCAAGTGTTGTTATGCTTAGGTAATACGAGATTACATGATCATTATTACTTAAATGGACAGCCACAGTTTATATATAACCCTTATCCACTTAAACAAACAGTATCATTAATTCCTAAAAACGCTAATATTGCTATATTAGGTTCCAGTTTAACTGCTGTAGATATTTGTTTGGCTCTTAAGGAAAACGGACATAACGGAAAAATTGACATGCTATCTAGAAATGGAGAACTTCCTTCTGTAAGAGGAGAAGTTAAACCACATAAACTTAAATATTTGACTCATGATACACTGAACCAGCTCTTTTTAAAAAGAAATGCTCAAATAAGGTTAAGGGATATTACTAAACTAATTAAGAAAGAGTTTGAAGAAACAGGTTTAGAATGGAAACAAATATTATCCCCTAAATCTCATCATTCAAATGCTAAAAAGAAATTAGAAGAAGAAATAAAGAATATTTTACACCAGAGTGCTTGGCAATCCGTGTTAATGTCTACAAATGAAATAATTGAAAAATATTGGCATTTTTTAAATGAGGTGGATAAAAATATTTATTTAAATAAATATGATCGAACTTTTATGAGTAGAAGAAATCCAATGCCCTTAGTGAATGCAACCAAAATTTTAAATTTAATGAATAAAGGTCAGCTTTCTGTGAAAAGCGATGTTGTATATATAGATTACCTCAAGGATCATACATTCTACGTGCAATTTAATAATAGAAAGTATATAAACTATGATTGGATTATTAATGCAACAGGTCCGTCTAAACATCTTTCTGGCCCTTGTAAAAGTGGATTAATTGGCTCTCTAATTAGCAATGGCTATGCCACTATTAATCATTATGGTGGGGTAAAAACTGATTTTGATTCTGGAGCTTTAATCAATAAAAGTGGTCAGCCTGATACAAATCTAAGAGCTTTAGGACATATTACTTGTGGAACTTACTACTTTACAAACTCAATGGAAATGATAGCAAAACATGCTAAACAAATATCAGAAGATACTTCTGATCTAATTAACCAATCTGTACAAGAAGATAAAGAATTTGTATCTATTTAAGGGAATCACAGAAATGAAAAGTAAAAATAGACTCTTACTAATTTTTATATTAATCACACTTGTTACTATTCCTCAAGCTTCTATTGGATTGTATATCCCTTCTTTACCATACATGATTAAAGCGTTAAATACTAATAGTAGTGAATTACAGCTTACATTGAGTATATACATGATTGGTTATGCAATGTCGACATTAATATGTGGTATTTTATCAGATAGATATGGAAGAAAACCTGTTATTGTCACTGGCTTAGTTACTTACTTATTTGCTACATTACTCTGTTTAACTGCAAATAATGTATATATGCTGATCATCGGACGATTCATACAAGCTCTTGGAGGCTGTTGTGGAACTGTAGTAGCCCGAGTTATGGTAAAAGATGTATTTGACAATAAAGAGCAGGTTCGAATTTTAACTTATCTATCAACTGCAATTGCAGTTACTCCAGCAATTGCTCCGATCATTGGTGGCTGCCTAGAAACTTACTTTGGATGGAGATCTGGCTTTTTAGTTCTATGTCTGATTGCTCTATTGGCTTTTATTCTTTCTATTTTTGGCTTGAAAGAAACGAATAAGAACCCTGATTCGAATGCTACAAATATTTTTACTATACTAAATAACTATAAATATCTTTTAACCCAAAGATTATTTTTAGCTTACAGTGTTTCTATTGGTCTTGCATGGTGTGCTTATTATTCTTTTATACAGTCATCGTCTTTTGTGTTTCAAAGTGTTTTTAAAGTAACACCGACTGTTTATGGTGCTATGTATGCAATAATAATTATAGGCTATATAATAGGCACTGCCTTTACAAGACGTTATTCAAATAAAATTGGAATAGATAATGTGATTAAGTATGAAAGTTTCATCGCTTTAGGATCTTCTATTGTCATGCTTATTCTAACATATTTTAATCTAGGAATAATTTTGAGCGTTTTGGTACCTATGACTATCCTGATGATGGGAGTTGGCGGGATTTTTCCAGCCTGTCAAGCTGCGGTCATGCAACCGTTCACTCACATTGCAGGAACTGCATCAGGATTGTTTTTCTTTATCCAAATGATTTTTGGAGCAATTTGTGGTCTAATTCTTAGCAGTTTCCATATCCATTCACAAGCGCCTATGGTGTTAACAATCGTTGTGTCTTGCCTTCTATTATCGATAAGTTCCTTACTATTACTACCAAAAAAAGTTGATACCTTAACAAGTAAGGAGCATTCTTTGGGTTCTGGTTAAAAAAATCTATGAAACATGAACATACGTAAAACCGGCCCGTTCATTGAAGAAAACTAATAAAAAGAGCCTGCAAAATTTTTGACAGGCTCTTTTTATTAGTTTATTGTAACGATTTCAACAGGACCGTGGTCATCACAATGATCATTGTGAACATACGCATCGTATCCAGGATGACCTAACATATAGGAGTATTTTTGAAGTCGAATTTGTCTAAAGATAACTGCTACCAACAATCCCCTAAAGAAATAATTAAGCCAATTCTGTAATTTAAAAATAATGATATAAACAAAAGAATTGATATTGAAACTCCAATTACTGCTTGAAAGTATTTCACACTTTATGTCTCCTTCTAGAACAAAATTTTGTATAACAAATACAGACGAGTACGATAGGTAAGGTTTCAAATAGCTCTTTATTCAACATTCTATACCGTAAGTAAAAAGCGTTTCTACTTACTGCAGTAACGTTCCCAAATTGTTTAATAAAACTTATCTTACATTCCTAGATTTTTAGAATTCAAATTTTGCAAGATTTTCAATTGATATTTATCAACTATTATAAAAATCAATTTATGAATAAAGTATCCAAGAATAACACCTGATACATTACAGATTACGTCATCAATATCAGTAATTCGTCCCCATCCACCTGCTAGAGACTCAAAAAATTGTAAAAACTCAATACTGATTGAAATAACAAAACCTAATAATATAATTTTTTTAAATTGTTTAAATTTACCCCATAATATGGGTACTAAAAAACCCAAAGGCATTAGTAATAAAATATTACCACCTACATTTCTTACAATTAGTCCAATCATAAATTGAACATCACCATTATAAGCAATACCTATTTGACTACTATTATTAATAATTGATTTAAGAGGTATAACATTTATTAAACGAAAAACATTTTCAATATTAGAATGAAACCCTATTGGTATAGGAAATAATGTCACAGAAACAACCATACATATGTATATTACAAAAAGAAAACTAATAACTTCTTTTAACCAATTTACTTGTTTTTGTTTTTTAAATTTAATCCCTATTAAAATACCTCGCCCAACCAGATAGCATATAACTCCAAGCACAATAAGTAGCCTACTACTGATCAAATACAATTTACTTTTCATTCCTTTCTAAAAATGAAATAGTCTTAGCTATTGAGTTCTTTCATTCCAATTATTTCAAAACCCTATCATTTTCACAATAAGTTACTCCAGAAAACGGCTCTTAACAAAAATAAAGAGCACAATCCTTACTACTGAATTGCGCCCTATAGCGGAATATACAAATTATTCTCGCTCCTTTGGCCAAGAGCCTTGTTGTTTGCGAATTAATACAATTTGCCCTATATGGTATACGTTGTGTAAAATTTGACGAGCCAGACGCCCAACAAGTTCCTCTTCCAGCTGACTGTCATTAACTTGTGCTAGTGATTTACGCAAATTTTCACAAATTAGGCGTGTTTCTGCCAAGACTGCCTTCCATTTTTCAGAATCTGCCGGTTCCCCGACACCTCCAAATGTATTCTCTGCCAAGACTGCCTCCCATTCAGAATCTGCTGGTTCCCCGATATCTCCAAATGTAGCCTTGTTATTAGATGCCTTCTTTCTAGGCGTTGTGCCATTGATTTGTCTAACAAGTAGGGCGTTGTAATAATTTAGATGGTTCACAGTTTGCCAAATTGTATTCCCTCCTCCAGGGGGTTGCCAGCTTGCATCTGTGGAATTTAAACCCTCAAGAGCAGATTCTAAAGGTAAAAACCAGGTCTCAGTATCCCAACAAAAGTCATATTCCATGCGAAAAATATCCATCAGTTCTAGGTTCATTTGCTTTCTCCCTTCACCTCAAGTTATTAATATTCAGATATTGGGTATAGCTAAAACATTATCCCAGGGGCCGGTCGGTTTCTAAAACATGATAACGCACTTCCATAACTCCTTTATTTTTTTGATTGGTTTAATAATAAAACAACTCCCCTGACAAACACCAGTCAGTGAAGATGTTATTCAATAATCTGGCTCTAAAATGAAAATAAGCGCTGATCCTTTTTCAGGAAAGCGCACTTTTCTTGAATAAATAAACGATCTTTTCGTACAACGTACGGTGACCCCGAAAATGCAGCTATTCTACTTTACGTGTAATAGGTTCACTGGTTCCCCCTTATAGAAAAAAATATTTTTATGACTAATTTAACACTCACCTTTATGTAAGTACCTGTACTAAAAGTGCATACTTACATATATGTAGTGTGCTCTTTATTATAAAGATATATAAAATACTTAAGGAGGAAAAATCTTTGAAAACTCTTGTTATCGTAACACATCCCAGCATAGAAACATCTGTCATTAATAAGCGATGGGTAGAAGAAATGAAAAAATATCCGGAAAAGTATACTGTTCACGAATTGTCTAAGGTTTACCCTGATGGAAACATAGACGTGGAAAAAGAACAAAAATTGGTTGAATCACATGGCAATCTTGTTTTGCTTGAACATTAGCACCTGCTCTTTAAAAACAAATACGAATTAACGGATTCTAGCCTTACGAAACCCATCGAATACATTGAATGCCGCAGATAAAATAAAGATGATTATTACGCCTCCAACTATCCATGTTTCGAATTGCATAGCTGTTGTGTTAAATAAACCACTCATATACGTAATATATTCTTGATGCATTAAATTCGGATTGCTTACTATGACAATGAATACAACGGTTGCGATAAGCTCGAGGGCAGTATTAAAGATTGCCATTTTTTTCGTCCATTGCCCTTTGATTAATTTGTAGAGAGCTAACCCAATTTCGAGTGCGATGACAACGAGAACGATTGGCCAATAAAAAAGTAAAACATCCTGATTTAAAGCTGAAATTCCAGCTCCGCTACCGTCATATACACCTACAAGGTGATTCGCATAAAAATAAAAAGTTGCCCAAATCGCTGTCCACATTAAACTTCCAAATACTTCGAGCTTCGTAATCGCTTTTTTCTTAGGAATATAAGGGATGCTTTTCAAATCCTCTGGTGTCCATTTTTGAAGACTTGCTGATAATGGCTGCTGATCTTTTCCTTTATCTGTTCGTTCTATAATGACGAAAACGAGTGTTAACCAGAAAAAGACTTGGATCCCCAC
Organism: Metabacillus arenae; assembly: GCF_014773385.1. GTDB lineage: Bacteria > Bacillota > Bacilli > Bacillales > Bacillaceae > Metabacillus_D > Metabacillus_D arenae. Next base: position 14,105 of record NZ_JACXAI010000043.1, read on the forward strand.
TTCGATGATATTCCATACTCCTTTCCCCATAATGGTGAGAATAACATTTACAATAGCTTCTTCCCCACTATAACCAATAAAATATTCGGCAATCATAGAAATCAGTGCGATCACAGCGGCAATTGGTAAAATCATTTTTAATAACGAGACATATACATCAAAATAGCGCGGGCCAATTAGGTGCATTGGTTGATCTCGATATCCACTAGCTAACGCTGCTGGATTCCCCAATTTTTCAAGAACCGCCTTAACATCCTTCTCGCTGTAATCATCTGGCAGCGTATCCTCAATGGTTGAACGTAACTCGAGTGCAATATCCTCGCGATTTTTTTCTGGCAGCCTGCGAGTGACTTCTTGAATATAAACCTCAATTAAATTCATCTTCCTCATCCCCTTTTAATAAACCATAAAGTTCTTTCGAATTTTTAATCCATTCTTTTTTTAACTGCAAAAAGATTTCCAGACCGTATTCACTTAAAACATAATACTTACGGGGCCTGCTCTCAGATGTATCCCAACTGCTCGTTACTAACTCCTGTTTTTCTAAACGGCGAAGCAATGGATATAAGGTGCTTTGATCAATGTTAATGCCCGATTCCTCCAATAACTGAACAAGGGAATATCCATACTGTGGTGTTCGCAATTGACTTAAAACGGCTAATGTCAGCGTTCCTCTCCTAAGCTCTGTCGTTAATGAATTCAGTAAAGTACTCATTCACCCACCTCAACTTTATATACTATGTGACATACACTATGTGGTTTATACTATGTATCATACACTATTATTGTTACAACAGCAATTGAAATTGAATACCTATTTTAAGTTTAGATTAAGCCATACCTTCTTAAGGTTCGGTGTACTTTAACTTTTCTTTTTCTACGACTTATTGTATTTCTTGAAGCTTTCCAAGTTCTTTCCCTTTCTTTCAGGATAAGGGTTTCTTTTTCTGATAAAGATAGATCATCTTTCAATACGCCTATGTATTCATCTGCAAAAAAAGTACCTCCAATGCTTGGGCGGCCCACTTCCGAATACATATCATCTACAAACCATAAATAAAACAGAAATCAATTGCCGCTTCTAATGAAAAAAGACTGTAAACAAACTAGACTTTCTCGAGTTTGTTTACAGTCTGAAATGCGTTTACCCCATTGGAGGTAAACGCATTTATTAATTAAACAATAGAGCCCACTAAGTGTACTTTATGATTCTTCAAAGTGTGCATAATGTCTTTTCGTTCTCTTCCAAAATAATCGTGGAGTTCGAGATAGAGTTTATACATCTCATGATAAGTTTCCACGTTTTCTGGGATTGGTACATACGACACCTCTTTAACTCTGGACATGTGTTTAGCTGCTTCAATGAGATTGTCATAGCCACCATTCGCTTTACCTGCTGCCACTGATGCATACATGGCAGCTCCCAATGCTGTCGTTTGCTGTGAATCTGCAATTTTAATTTCCCGATTTGTTACGTCCGCATATATTTGCATCAATAATTTATTTCGTTGGGGAAGTCCTCCAGCAGCAAATATTTCGTTTACCTCTATCCCAGCATCAGCAAAGTTTTCAATAATTTTTCTCGTGCCAAATGCAGTCGATTCTAGCAAGGCACGATATATTTCCTCTGGTTTAGTAGAAATTGTTAGCCCAATAATCATACCAGTTAAATTAGCATCTACCAAAACGGATCGATTTCCATTCCACCAATCAAGTGCTAGAATACCTGATTCACCAGGTTTATAGATTGCTGCTTTTTTCTCTAACAGTTCATGGGTGGTGTTTCCTTTTTTCTTAGCCTCTTGAGTAATATACTCTGGAGTGGAATGTTCAACATACCAAGCAAAGGCATCTCCCACTGCTACCTGACCTGTTTCGTAGCTATAATATCCTGGAATAATACCATCCTTAACTAAACCACAAATCCCTTCAATCACTTTTTCTTGATCCGTAGTTACCATATGACATGTGGATGTTCCTAACGCCATGACCATTTGCCCGGGATTCACAGCTCCTACTGCAGGTACACTAGCATGAGCATCAATGATCCCGACAGCTACAGCCGTACCTGGTAAAAGGCCTAGCCGCTGAGCCATTTTATTACTAAGTTCCCCTGCTTTCTCTCCGATTGGCTGTACCCTCCCACGCATCTTAGTATCTAGGAATGCTTCTAGTCGTTGGTCTATTTTTCTTAAAAATGATGAATCCGGATATCCTGTATCATGACTCCAAAATGCTTTATACTCACAAGTATTGCTACTACGAATTAATTTATTGGTTAATTGATATGTGATCCAATCACAAGCTTCTATGAAAAGGTCTGTGGCTTCGTATATTTCTGGTGATTCTCGCATAATTTGATAAGCTTTTGGGAAGAGCCACTCAGAGGATACTTTCCCTCCATACCTTTTTATAAATCCCTCGCCACTATCGGTCGCCACCCGTGTAAAAATATCTGCCTCTTCTTGGGCTGCATGATGCTTCCATAACTTCACCCAACTATGAGGGTTCGATTTCCATTTAGGATTGAAACATAAAGGCTGCCCTTCTTGGTCTAAAGGTAGAATCGTTGATGAGGTAAAATCTATACCAATGCCAATGATATGTTCTGGTCTTATAGAGGATGATCGAAGCACTTCTGGTATAGATCTGTACAAAACCTGTAAGTAATCATTAGGATCCTGTAAAGCCCAGTCTTTTCCTAAAAGAGTTCCATCAGGTAAAGAATGATCCATCACTCCATTGTCGTAGGGAGTAACATGAGTGGCAATTTCCTGACCAGTTTTCACGTCGACAAGTAACACTCTTCCTGATTCTGTACCAAAGTCAACACCTATTACATAACTCTCAGTCACGAGTAGAGCCCTCCTTTCAACTTAGTAACCTTACTTGTACAGAGGACCAAATGCTTGGCATGCTCGGAAGTCTGCACTTGTTAACTCCTCCATCCCAAATGCACTCCACGCACTTGGACGGAATATACGATCCTGCTGAACATTATGCATAGAAACCGGTATTCTAAGCATTGATGCAATAGTTATTAGTTCGCTTCCAATATGCCCATAACTTATTGCTCCATGATTCGATCCCCAATTATACATAACCGTATAAACATCTTTGAATGCACCATTTCCCGTTAAGTTAGGGACAAACCATGTAGTTGGCCAAGTTGAATTTGTTCTTTCATCTAATACATCATGTATATCCTCAGGTAGTTCAACCGTGTAGCCTTCAGCTAGTTGCAATACTGGTCCGATTCCATGGACAATATTAATTCTTGCCATGGTAACAGGCATTTCCCCGCGTGTGGTAAAATCTGTTGAAAATCCACCCCCGCGGAAGAAGTCTACCGCTTGACACCATTCAGTGGCATCTAGACAATTTCTAACTTCCTCTTCTGTTATCTCCCAAAACGGCTTCATTGCAGGTAAACCATCTATTTCTTGCTGTCCCGTTCCATCAAGAGAAGCTGGGCCAGAATTAATCAAATGAATAACTCCATTTGACGCTCGCCCTTGCATTTCTTTTCCAGTTACACGTTTTACCGCTTCAGGACTCCAATATGTTCGAACGTCTGCAAAAATTTGGGCAGCATTCGTTACAAGATGACCCAGTATCATCGTTACTCCATTTAACGTATCGTTTTCAGTTGCAACAATATAAGGTTCTCTTATCCCATTCCAATCAAAAGATGAAGATAAAATAGCTTCCATGACGTCTCCATTCGGCATAAAATCCGTCCAAGCTCGCTGCCCTTGAAAACCTGCTGCAATCGCATTTCGGCCTAATGCTTCTTCTTTAAACCCTTTTTCCGCTAATTTAGGATTTCCAACCATTAGGTCTCTAGCGATCAGAGTCATTTTAACTACAGTTTTCCAATCTTCCTCTTGTTGTTCTATCGATCTTTGTAACTTCGGTGGGTTTACATTTTTCCCTTGACTGAAATTCTCTTTCACCCATTTTAATGCTGTATCAAACTCTGATTCATCGAATATATTGAATTCCATTCTACGAATAAATTCACTCATATCAATATACTCGTTTCTCATTCCTAAGTAGTTTTGGAAAAAATGCTCATCCACTATACAACCTGCGATCCCCATGGAAATAGAACCCATAGATAGATAGGATTTCCCGCGAATAATGGTTACGGCTAAAGCAGATTTGGTAAATTGCAGTAATTTTTCCTGAACGTCTAGGGGTATAGTCGTATCATTCATTTCTTGAACATCACGTCCATAAATATTGAATACCGGTAACCCCTTTTGGTTATGGGCCGATGTTGCTGCCGCTAAATAAACGGCTCCAGGTCTTTCTGTTCCATTAAATCCCCATATCGCTTTGATCGTTTGTGGATCTTGGTCCATTGTTTCAGTTGGATAACACCAAGAAGGAGTTACTGTAATGGTAATATCTACTCCTTCTTTTCTAAATTTGGCTTCAGCATTTGCCGCTTCAGCCACTCCGCCAATGGTTGTATCTGCTATGATGCATGTTATGGGAGTCCCATCAGGATATCGAATCGTTTCTTCCAACAAAATTGAAACTGATTTTGCCATATTCATTGTGACATCTTCCAAAGACTCTCGTATTCCACCTTGACGACCATCAATGACAGGTCTTATTCCTATCTTCGGGAAATCTCCAACCCATCTATAAGAATCATTCTTCCTATTCATTGTTCTCTCCCCCTCTTTGAATTGCTTTCCATTCTTTGAGGAATCCATCGATGTCCTCTTTTGTCGGCATTCCTGTTTGTGCACCTGTTTGTGTAATGGAAAGGGCTGCTGCAGCACTACCAAACACACACGCTCTGTAAAGGGAGTCCTTTTTAGCTATTGCATAAGTAAAGGCTCCGTTAAATGTATCACCAGCACCTGTAGTATCTACAGGCTTTATAGCAAAAGCGGAAACTCTTCGATCCTGTTCGTCCTCAAAAAAGGTAACACCTTCGTCACCTCTTGTTACGATTAATTTATCCTTTTTTATCTCTTTGTTATCAGCCTTTATGCTTTCCCACTCAATTTGGTTGGGCGTAATAAAAGTAACTTTATTTAACAATGATCTGGGCAGTTCTTGAGCGGGTGCAGGATTAAGGATAAAAGGTACATTGTGTTTCTGACATATGTCAGCTGCCTTCTCAACGGCTTCTAACGGTATCTCAAGTTGCGTTAGGACGATATCACTATTCGCAATGAGGTCCTCATATTTACTTATGTAATCTGGAGTTACTGTTGCATTTGCACCTGATATCATGACGATACTGTTATCATCGTCTGCTAATGTTATTACAGCTACACCTGTAGAAATACCAGCTATGCTCTCAACACCCTCTACATTGATATGTTCCTTTTGTAATTTACTCTTTAATTCGTTCCCGAACTCGTCCTCACCAACCATGCCAATCATACATACTTTTGCACCAAGCCTTGCTGCTGAGACTGCCTGATTCGCCCCTTTTCCCCCTGGCATGGTTGTAAACATTTCACCTTTGATCGTTTCACCTTTTTCAGGCCGACGATTTACAGAAACTACTAAATCCATGTTGATACTACCAATTACTGTGATAGTAGGATCTTTTATCATAGGAATTCACCTCCGCGTGCTTTTATAACTAATTGAATTTAATTAACGATATTATCAGGTTGGTTCCCGTTAAAATGATCGACAATCGCTTGAGCAGTCATTAAACCAACAGAGTGATAAACCTCGTAGGTTTCTGCTGCCGTGTGCGGAGTAGTAATTATATTTTTCAAATGAAATAAAGGATTAGTAGGACTAACTGGTTCCTGCTCATAAACATCAATCGCAGCAGCACGTAGTTTTCCAGAAGTTAGAGCCTCATATAGAGCATTTTCATCAACTAATCCACCTCTTGATGTATTAATAAAGTATGAGCCCTCTTTCATCATCCCAAAACGATCACGGTTCATAAAATGATGCGTCTCTTTCATATGTGGAAGAAGCATACTAACGATATCTGACGTTTCTAGTATCTCCTCGCAGGAAGAAAATCTCACATTATACTTGTCTGCGATCTCTTGATTTGGATATTTATCATATGCGGTTACGTTTACATCAAAGCCTTGTAATTTCTTGGCAACACTTTGAGCAATATTCCCAAAACCTAATAACCCAACATTTTTCTCTTTAAGTTCGAATCCAACAAACCGTTCCCATTTTCCTTCTCTTGTTGATACATGAAGATTGGGAGTATTTCTTAAGGAATTTAATATAAAACTAACTGTTAATTCTGCTACCGCATTTGAATTTAACCGAGGAGCATTTGTAACTGTAATTCCATATTCTCTTCCTTTTTCTAAATCTATATTATCGACTCCCACTCCAAATCTAGCGATCACCTTTAACTTGGGAGCAATTTTAAAAACGGATTCATCCCATGTATCAACTCCAGCAACAACCGCATCAATGTCGGAAATAATTTCTTCTAACTCATTAAATGTCATTGGTCTATTATGCGGATTTTCTATCACTTCACACCCGTTTTCCTGCAATAGTTTTTTAGCTTCCGAACATAGTAGAGAATAGTTTGTAGCTGTGACTAATATTTTCTTCCCATACTCCATTATTAGACCTCCTATACTTATTTTGGTAAGAATACGTTAATTTGTGGTAAATACGTAACGATCAATAATGCTAATACCATTAAGAAGAACATTGGTACTACTGCTTTACTTACTTCCCAAATAGATAATCTTGATATCCCTACCCCAACGAATAACGTTCCTCCAATTGGGGGTGTTATTAATGCAATAGCAAGGTTTACCACCATAATGATTCCAAAATGGACTGGGTCTAATCCAGCTGCAATAGCAACAGGTAGTAATATCGGTGTCAGAATGATAATAGAAGCAATAACATCCATAAACGTACCAACAAACAATAGGAACAGGTTAATAAGTAATAATAGAACAATAGGATTATCTGAAATACTAGTAATGGAAGTGGCTACAACCTCCGGTATATTTTCAATAGAGAGGATTCGTCCAAAGAATGTGGCTGTTCCTGTAATGATCAGAATAATCGCAGTAGTTAATGAGGCAGTACTGAACACACGAAACAGGTCTTTGAACTTAAGTTCCTTATAAACGAAAATCCCTACAATCAACCCATACACTGTTGCAACAACTGCTGCTTCCGTAGGTGTAAAGATTCCTCCATAAATACCACCTAGAATAATTATCGGCATTGCCAAGGACCAAGAAGCACCAATGAATTCTTTTGCCACAAGATTAAATGTAAGCTTTTGATTGTCCTTTGGATAGTTATGAACTTTTGCATGAAAGTAACTATAAATTATCAGTAATGCACCGACTAATAAGCCTGGTATAATCCCCGCTATAAACAGGTCTCCGATGGATGCAGAAGCTGATACACCGTAAATTACCATTGGTATGCTCGGGGGGATAATAACGCCAATGGTTCCTGCAGCGACAATAATTGCTGTGGCAAATTTTTTATCATAGCCTTGTTTCACCATTAATGGAATAACCATCCCACCAATGGCAGCTACTGTAGCAGGGCCAGAACCGGAAATGGCTGCAAAGAAAATACATGTAACAACGGTGGCTATTGCTAATCCACCAGTAATATTTCCTACAAAGATTTTTGCAAATCCGAATAATCTTTTCGAAATCCCTCCTTGGCCCATTACTTCACCAGCGAGAATATAAAAGGGAATAGCCATTAAAGGAAAAGAATCAGCTGATGTGACGAGTCCTTGAACTAAATATTTGGGAGAAACAGATCCACTAAAGAAAATGGTCACTAAACTAGCAAGGCCCAAAGCAAAGCCGATAGGAACCCTGATCAACATAAAGAAAATAAATGATATAAATAGAATGGATGCAATCACATTATTCCCCCCTTATCTTCCATTAGATCTGAAATTCCATTTTTTATAATATATATCGTATTTTGAATCAGCCTTATAATCGTTAAAGCCATACCAATTGGAACAGAAAGATACACATAAACCATATTGAGTCTCATCGCGGCACTAGTTTGACCAAAACTAGCAAGTTGATCGATTAAAAAATAGCTATTATAGATAACGATTAATGCAAATGCACCAACTAGTAAGTTAGATAATAGTTGAAAAGCTTTTTTCAATGTGTCTGGCACTAAATCGTAAACAACATCGAGAGTGATGTGCCTTGAAAGTTTCACTCCGTAAGCGATTCCAATATATATAAGCCAAATAAAACAATATCTAGCTAGTTCTTCCGACCATGATAATGAGTTATCAAAAATAAATCTCATAAAAATTTGCAAGGTAATGGACGTTAACGATACTGCAAGTAAAAAAACTAAAATCCATTCTTCAATATGGTTATCTATTTTTCTTAGAATTCTCATTCTAAACCCTCCTAGAGGCTGTGCTTTCCCTTTAAATCTAAGAGGAAGACATCTGTCTTCCTCTGTATTTTTCTGTAGCTTTTTTTATTTTTTTGAAGCTTCTAAAAATGTTTCTACTACGTCAGCACCAATATCATCTTTAAACTCGTCATAAACTGGTTCGACAATTTCTTGCATCTTTTTTATATCTTCTTTAGAAAACTCATACACTTCCATTCCTTCAGCTTCTAAAGCATCTCTTGCTGTTGTTTCCTCTTCTTGTGCGAGTTGACGATTGTAATCTATAGCCTCATTTACAGCATTTACAAGCACCTCTTGTAAATCTTCTGGTAAACCTTCCATGAATGCTTTGTTTGTAATAACAATGTTTGGGGCATACACATGATTTGTAATCGTAAGATATTTTTGAACCTCATAAAACTTATTTGCAAAAATTAAACCGAAGGGATTTTCTTGACCATCAACTGTTCCTTGCTGTAAAGCGGTATATAGTTCTCCAAAAGCCATTGGTGTCGGATTTGCGCCTAAAAGTTTCCACGCTTCAATATGTGTTTGGTTTTGCATTGTTCGAATCGAAAGTCCTTTTAAATCTTCAATAGATTCGATCGGTTTGACATTATTCGTTACATTACGGAAGCCATTTTCAAAATATCCCAATCCCTTGAATCCAGATTCTTCTAAATTTGATAAAATCATTTTCCCTGGTTCACCATCTAATACGTTGTATGCGGTTTCACGATCAGAAAAAAGAAATGGCATATCTAGGATAGCAACTGATTTATTAAACCCGCCTAGAGCCGCTGGCGAAGGAGAAGCTAAGTGTACTTCACCCATTTGCATAGCTTCAATAATTTCTCTATCTTCCCCTAATTCTCCAGCAACATTTAGATCCACTTTAAATCTCCCATCAGAATTCTCCTCAAGCTCTTCCTTTAGGAAATTAAACGTTTTTGTAAGTGAATGCTCAGGTCCTACTGCTCCACCAGCAATTCGAATTGTGTATTGATCCTTTTCGTTACTTCCATCCGCTGAATTAGAAGCGCTTTCACTTCCGCAAGCTGAAATCAACAGAATCAAAGCTAAAGATAAAACTCCAATAAATACTTTTTTCATAAATGAAATCCCCTTTGTTTATTAAGATTTTTTATCTAAGTATACTTAATTCTTGATCTATCTCTAATAAGCTGTTTCTTAAATCTTCAATTTCTTCCGAAGTTAAATCTAACTGTGGTCCTTTCATTACGCCAACATCCATTCCTCTCATCCTGAGACCCTCTTTGAAATAGGACATATTGCTTCCATTTTTAAGTGCATGACAATACTTTGTTGCTAATTTTTGTAGTTTTCTAGCCTTTTCAATATTCCTTTCTTGATAAGCATCATAAAGTGCCACAAAAGGTTCAGGGTATACTCCTGAAATACCAGAAACAGTTCCTGTACATCCTAGTGCTAGAGCTGGCAAGAACAAGTGATCTGGTCCAAATACCACGTCAAAGTCGCCATCATTTACATCTAAGTATTTGCTCATCAAGGTGAAATCCGGAAAGCTGTATTTTATTCCAACAACATTTTTACATGCTTTTGCAATGTTATTAGCAACTTCTACAGATAACTGGTTTCCTGTACATTGAGGTATGCTATAGAGGTAGATTGGGAAATTATCTGGTAGATTGCTAGCAATCTGTATATAGAAACTTTCCATCTCCCGCTCGTTTACTCCAAAATAGATAGGAGTAACTACTCCAATTCCGTCAGCACCAATTTGATGAGCATGGCTTGCTAACTCCATTACATTATTTACATTTACATCACCAACATGTATGTAAACAGTAACTCTTCCTTTAGCTGTTTTAACAACTGTTTCCGCAATTGCTTTGCGCTCTGGAACCGACAATTTTAACATTTCTCCAGTAGTACCTAGTGGAAATAAGCAATGCACACCTTTTGAAATAAGAAACTCTGTTAATTCGGCAACCTTTTGAAGATTTACACTGCTATCCTCATCAAATGGTGTAACCATTGCTGTTGTAACTCCGTATAATTTTTTCATATTACTCTCCTTAACTATTTTTTTATTTTCTTTGTTACTATTTTTTACTTCCCCTCACCCCCTTAAAGATCATAAATTTGAGTTTTATATTTTTGCTATGACGTTTTAGCACTTTAAAAAATTAGCCAGTTTTTCTGGCTTATTTTGTGCTTTTTCTTATAAGTAGTTCGGATCTAAATTGTAGAGATACGGGAGTTGTTAACCGCTGATTAATGGTATCAAGTAATTGATTCACACTTGCTACTGCCATTTCCTCAACCGGTAGATGAACGGTTGTTAAGGGAGGAAATGTGTACGCCGTTTGATCATCGTTATCGTGACCAATTATTTCTAAATCATCTGGTACGCGCACTCCAAGTTCATGACAGGCTAGTATTGCACCAACCGCCATCGGGTCACTTAAAAAAAATAACACGGTTGGTAACTTTTTTGATTTTTTAATTAAGGATTTTATTACAGAATAACCACCCTGCTCAGTAAAGTTATCTCGTAAAATATATAAGTTTTCCATTCCAAGATCCTTTACTGCACTTAAAAAACCTTCTAATCGGTAATCTACTGCTTGAGAAGAAATCGTCGGGACGACAATCCCTACTTTTTTATGTCCTTTCTCAAACAAATATTCAGCAACTTCCCTACCGGTTAGTTTACTATCTACATTAACTGTACTATATTTCTTTGAGTAGCGTTGATAAAGTACGAGAGGGACATTTAAATTTGTTTTCTCTAAATAATCTAAATCCTCTTCTGAGGCGTTTGCAATTATTGCACCATTAAATCTAGTTCCAGTATGCAAACTTTCAACTTCGTTCAGCTTTCCATTTTCATATGGTTGAATAAGTAACTCAAACATTCCATCTTTAAATGATGATTTCTTTTGAATTCCTTGTAAAAAACGGCTAATTAATGATGCTCTCGCATCAAGTGTCCATAAAATAGTGATTATAGGTGTTTGTTTTTCTTCAGAATTCCTCAGGCGCCTGGCGGATATACTAGGTAAATATCCTAACTCTCTTGCAACCACTAGAACTCTTTCTTTAGTAGCAGCTGAAATTCGCATTTTTTCACTTTTACCGTTTAAAACAAAAGATACTGTACCAACTGATACCCCTGCTTTTTCTGCAATTTCTCTAATAGTGGCCATATAAATTTTCTCCATTTACTAAAACGTTTTAGCAATCTTTACAGTTACAAGAATAATCAGAATTTTAATCTTTGTCAATAGGTTATAATAAAAAATGTAAACGTTTTGACATAAACACTAATTGAAAAGGTTTATGGTTTTTTAGTGAATAATGTTGAAAAACTATATGTCATCATAATAGACATATTATCCTCTTCTTATTGTAGTACGTTTAATGCTCCAGAATTGCTCCCTATTCTTGAATAAGCTTTTTTTATACGCATAAATCTTCCAAATGTATTCAATGCTAAAAGAAGCAGTCCATCTGAAAGGGGATTTAATTTGAAGAAAAACTTAGTGGTGTTTTACATATCAGTGGGGATTTTGTTATTGCTTGTATTATTTGGGGTTTTTGTTCCTGAAACACTGGAGCGTGTAACCTCCAACGTGCAAACCTTTATCACCAACAGTTTCGGATGGTTTTATTTGCTTCTTGTGTCTTTTATCGTTATTGTGTGTTTATATTTTTTAATAAGCCCATTAGGAAAAATCAAGCTTGGCAAACAGGATGAAAAGCCGGAATTCTCCCGCCCTACTTGGTTTGCGATGTTGTTTAGCGCCGGAATGGGAATCGGATTGGTTTTCTGGGGTGCGGCAGAGCCAATTTACCATTATGCTGTGGGCTCACCTACTGGAAGCGAAGTTGGTACTGACCAGGCAATTCACGAAGCCATGAGGTTCACCTATTTCCACTGGGGAATTCATGCATGGGCCATTTACGGCCTCGTTGCTCTTGTACTTGCTTATTTTAACTTCCGCCATGGTGAACCAAGCCTGATCAGCGCTACACTTAAACCAATTCTGGGTGAACGGACGCAGGGCACTGCGGGAAAAGTAGTTGATGTGATTGCTGTTGTCGCCACTGTAATTGGGGTTGCCACGACCTTGGGATTTGGAGCTATGCAAATAAACGGAGGGCTTTCCTACCTTTATGGCATTCCGGTCAGTTTTCCGATTCAAGTATTAATTGTCCTGATTGTAACTGTCTTATTTATGATTTCAGCTTGGACAGGATTGGGCAAAGGCATTAAAATTCTCAGTAATTTGAATATGCTTTTGGCCATTCTACTATTCTTGCTGACATTTTTTCTCGGACCTACTTTATTCATTCTTAATCTTTTCACGAATATAATCGGAACATATCTTCAAAACCTGCCAAGTATGAGTTTTCGAATTGCTCCTTTAAATGAAGATGTGAGGGCGTGGATTAACAGCTGGACGATTTTTTACTGGGCGTGGTGGATTGCCTGGGCACCTTTTGTTGGAATCTTCATCGCCCGTGTTTCCAAAGGAAGAAGCATTCGAGAGTTTGTATTTGGGGTACTGCTTGTTCCGTCCCTGATAGGATTTATATGGTTTGCTACTTTTGGAGGCTCAGCGATCATGCAGGAGCACAATGGTGTTGCAAAGATTTCGGGAATGGCAACAGAAGAAGCGCTGTTTGGTGTATTCGCCAATTTTCCGTTTGGAATGGTCCTTTCCTTTATTGCGATCATCTTAATTTGTACCTTTTTCATTACATCCGCCGATTCGGCCACATATGTATTAGGAGTGATGACAACCAATGGTTCACATACACCAGGAAATAAAATTAAGTTCATCTGGGGAATTATGCTTTCAGCCATTTCACTCGTGCTTCTTTACTCAGGGGGCCTACAGGCTCTGCAAAATACAATGATCGCCGCAGCTCTTCCTTTTTCCCTTATTATGGCTGTAATGACGTTCAGCTTGATTAAAGCCCTGCAAAATGAAGCAAGGGAACTGGGGATTGGAAAAATTCCAAAGAGAAAGGTTTAGTATTTTACAAATTTAATCTTGAGCATCATCGGAGTACTTACCATTTTATGTGCGACAGCATTAACTCGGATATATGGTGAAAAATTCATAGCACAGCTTTTTGTTAAACCTAATACAGCAGCTTTTGATAGTTCATAGATTGCATCTGAACTGCCTTCTATTCCAGATACTGAAGACATATTAACAATAACTCCTCTACGTTGTCCCTGATGAGTTGCCTGCCGAACATTTGCGAGAAAGAAATGAATCCCTTAACATGAATTCCTAGAATTTTATCAATATTAGCTTCCTGATACTCCATTATATTTTTTGCCAAATAAATTCCAGCATTATTAACTAAGCTATCAAAATCAAAATGTTTTGTCTCTATTTATGAAAAAAGTTAGAAACCTTTTCATACTCGCTAACATCTAATTGAACAGGTACCAATCGTTCTTGATCAACACCCCGATGCGAAGCTAATTTTAACATCTAACATACTTGCGTTTGAAGCCAAGCTTCCCTCTATCCATCTCTTTTTGAATACTTTCGTAAGCATTAAGGAAACTGGGTTTTTTCTTGTCCCGTTTGACTTCTACTGTACCGACTTCCTTTGCGGCCTCAACTGCCTTTTCATGCAGTGGCAAATATGAAATCCCCACGGTGTATAGAAAATTATTCATAGCAGATTTCGTTCTTTCTGGCGAATCATGAATCGAATTTTTCACAATATCAAGCATATTGGAAATCTTACTTTCGGAAAATTCATTGTCTTTGCGATTCCCTAAAAGCCAGCAGTAGCAACTCCAGCCCGCTGACATTCTCAGCTCGTCACCACTTGTAATCCATTTATCAGCAACGTCTTGTGCAATATCTGACTCTGATAAAGTTACTGCTACTACATAATCAGACAGCATATAAAAATACGCTTCATCCATCCAACGATCAAAATCCGACTCAGTCATAGTATTTGGGTCTGCAATAATGCCTGCAAAATACATTGCATCGTAGTTACCTGTAGCATAAAGCTCATCAGCTAAACGTTGATTTTTTTTTATTTTCTTGGCGATTGGTTTCATAGCACCTGTCGCCACGCCAAAAAGCGGCTCGTGCGCACCATTGGATATGTACATTTTTTTAGTTCGTTCCTTACCGAGGGATTCAAGCTCCTGTATAACTGTTTCGAAATCCATAGTTTTATACTTCCTTCCTTAATATTAATACCTTTTTAATTGTAACCAACTAGTTTATATTGTTTATCAAGTCTTCCATACTTCTCTTACCATTAATCGTATTGAAGTATACTGCCTATAGTTTAAGTATAATCTTTCACAAATACCACACCAGCATTACCATAAGTATTCAATTTTTCTTGAGATTCTTCCTCCATTAAATGGCCCTAAAATGAAAAAGGAGCGCTTATCCTTTTTCATGATAGCGCCCTTTAATAGAATAACCAAAATATGGCATTCCTAATTTTAAAAGGGTAATCAAAATAACAGGTTACTCTTTTAATTTTGGTATTTATTTTTCTATACTTGCTTCTAATAAATGTTTAAAGAACTTATTTGCTGCTACGGATAAAGGAATCTCTTTTTTTGTTATTAGTCCAATTTTTCTTTTTTCTATTTTTTCATTTATATGTACTTAAAATAATTCACCCTCAGATATTTGTTTCAAAACCAATTCTTTAGTGACAAAGGCAATCCCCATTCCGCTTATCTCATTACGAGGAATGTCTTTTTCCTCATTAAGAGCAAGCCACATACCATTTAGGTCAAAATAAGCAGTGATTTTCCCTTTAGCTAATAGCTTTGCATCAAAAACATTTTGATAAAACTCAATTGAATTTTCTAAATTAGAAACTGAAAATAAAAAATGATTCAGACCTTTAACAGTCACTACATCACCTCATTCCTGCAGAAAGGCGCCCGTTCGGAAGATCATTATTGAACGAAAACAGCCTTTAGATCAAAAAATGAATACTAAAATTAAAAGGGAACATTCGTACTGTCTGTCAATGTCTCAATGCATCATAAATCGAATAATCCACTTCACCTGAAATATTTGCCAAACCATTTTCATATAACTCCATAGCCATTAGATTCTCCTCAGAAGGTGGAAGATTTTTCTCGGACGCATATATTTCGAAATCAGTTGATGTTCTAAATCCAAAGCTTTGATAGTAACGATAATCTCCTTCAACAATTATTCCCTTATATCCCAGTTTAGTAGCTAATTTAATACCTTCCTGCAACATATACTTACCAACTCCCTGACGTTGACGATTAATTGCTACTGAAACCGGTGATAGCATCAATATCTCATTTTCATACTTATTACTAATTGGAAGTTTTGAAAGGATAAAGTGTCCTATAATCACACCTTCTTTCTCAACAACTAAATCAAGCTGGGGAATGTAATAGTGTTTTTCTCGGATCTCTCTTACTAAAGCTTTTTCAGCTATTCCGTCCGAATAATTGGTATTTTTGAATATCTCATATACAAAGTCTTCAATAAAACTATATTCTTCTTTATTAACTAATCTTATTTTCATTATTACATCTCCAATGTTCAGTTACAATTTCACTAAGAAAAGCACAACTCTTGCTTTAGAATCGCGCCCACTATAGCTTAATAATAGTCGTTGAAGTGGTAAACTTTTATCTTATTCCAGATAGATTTCCAATTCTTTTTTGTTATACGTTCATTATAAATTTCAGCTCGTTCTTCAGATTCTGCAAAACAAGGTGTAGGTTTAATTTCTAAATTAATAACATCTCTAATTCCATAAGGTGCTGTTAATATTACATTGTCTTTTTCATCTAACTTTACTCCTAAAGCTGTTGCTGTTTCAGGAAACTTCGATATAGCATCAACAGAAGAAAAATATGGAGGCATTTTACTTTTAACATGCATTCTGGCTTCATTCTTTACAGACCAAGGGATATTCGGTATTAGACATTTTAGCTGTTCTTCGATTTTCTTTTCTTCTAATACATCAATATTTGTCGGGTCAAAATAAATTACATCAATGTCTGAAAGAGCTGTTCTTTCCCTAAAATCGTGTAAAACATCCCAAATTTTTGATCGAATAAATCCAGCACATATCCACCAATCCGGTAAATCCAACGATTTTGTACATTCCAATATTTCCATCATCCATTTATCTTCTCTAATAAGGGAAATGTTTGTTTTTTCAGTAATCACTATAAGACTTCTCCTAATAAAATTTATCTTATTAGTTATTTCTTTAGCTTCACGTAAAAATTCTTCCTCCACAAAATGGCCCTTTCATGCAGAATAGGCGTAGATCCTTATTCCGGAAAGGCGCCTGTTTCTTGAATAAACAAGAAGCTCATATTAGCTGGTATAATTTAAAAAAATTAATACAGTTAAAAAGGATGATCAAATTTATATCTTCTTAAAAATAGGAATTAAGATATCAAAATGGGGATCATTTAAATCACGATCATTCGGGTATCTTTCGTGTTTTATCGGTAAATCATCGTAATATTCCACATCCGGCTCTAAACAAGGTGCATATTCACTTTCCTTAAGCCATTGAAAGATGTTTTTATAAGTTTGACCGATGTCTTGACCCTTTTTGTGATGCGTTATTAAGTAACTCATCTCCGGTACATTTATTTCTACCATACCATCGGGAACTTGTTGTTCTTCACCAACTTCATAAACAGAATAAAGAACAAATCCATCAGGCCTAAGATGATATGATAATCCTAATTGAACCTCTGAATTGATAGCATAATCTAACTCTCCCACTCTACTACTCATACTGTTAATAAGTTTTTTCAAAGTACTAATTTCTGTGTATGGGCCATCCCATTTTAATCCGATTCCTCGATACGCAGGTATCTTCACAATTTCATAATGGAAGTTGTGCACTTTATATCTCCCCTTTATAAACAAGCCTTTTCACTAAAATAACATTTTTCCACCATATTACATTCTATTTGGTTCTTATTAACTCCTGCCTTATTAAAAAATCTGGCACTTAACATAAAGAAAAAGCACAATTCTTTTGCTGCAGAATTGCGCCCGATTGTTGGGAAAAAGGCTTTTAAGCCTAATCATTAGAATAACGTTCTGACAGTTTCTTTTTATGTACCTGAAACACTTCTTCTAGAGGAATATTGTACTTGTTTGCAATCACAATTAAATTACCTAATACATCTCCTAATTCTTCAGTTAACTCTTGTTTTTTTTCCTCATAAGACCCCTTAACTTCATCAGGCCTATCCCTACCTATCTCAAGAGCTCTTATAGCTCGTGCAACTTCGCCCGTTTCTTCTGCTAAAAAGCCAATACGAATAAAAATGTCTAACTCAGACCAGCCCCTACTTTCATAATAATCCTTTACCCATTGTTGAAATTCAGTGACATTCATTTCATCTAACCTCCAATTCAATATCTTAAGTTTAACAAAAAAATAAAAGTTTAATATAATCTTTAATAGTGATTATTGAGGAGGGGATATATTGAAAAAGTTAGCCGTATTTTGTGGATCGAGTAATGGGGCATCTGATGTCTATATAGAAGGTGCAAAAAAACTTGGTAAAGAACTAACTAAACGAAATATTGCACTTGTTTATGATGGAGCAAGTGTTGGAGTTATGGGCGCTGTTTCAGATTCAGCTTTAGAAGAAGAGGGATATGTATTTGGTGTTATGCCAAGTTTTTTAGAAAATAGAGAGATATCCCAAAAAATTTGTCAGAGTTGATCATTGTAGATTCTATGCATGAGAGAAAAGCGAAAATGGCAGATTTGGCAGATGGATTTATAGCTTTGCCCGGTGGGCCAGGGACTTTAGAAGAATTCTTTGAGATTTTTACATGGGCAATTTTCAACTTAGCTGAGCATATATTTTGGTAGTCTCTGGATACTCGTTTGATAATATATCTTAGGTTATCGATAGTCATACGCCTCTTTGGCCTTCTTTCCGTAATAAACAAACAAGGATCCTCATCATCTCGCTCATCTAGATACCTTTTTAATCAAATGGAGCATCGGGTATTAAAGTATACTTCCCTTTCTTTATCACCTTTACCATGTACAATGACTGAATTCGTTGAGAAATTAATATCATCGTGATTTAATTTTACAACTTCTCCAATACGGCAGCCGGTCGAATACATAAATTCAAATAACGCATTCTCCATCGATGTATGACAAGCTTCCCTAAGATGTTCAATCTCTAGTTCTGAAAGGAATTTGGGAATTCTTTTACCTAATTTTGGCTCTTTTAATTTAGCAGCAGGATTCATCAACAGGATTCATCGGAATATAGCCTTCTTCATGTGTCCATTTGAATAGTGATTTTATGCAACGAACCCTGTGTCCCAAACTAGATGGTTTTAAATGATCTCCCGCCTGTATTAGATATTCTTTTAGTTTTTCCGTAGTCAATTCACTCATGTTAATATCACCGAAAAATTGTAATAGAAGATTATATTGAAAACAATAAGTTTTTAATGTAAGTGGTGAATATCCCTCAATTTTTTTATCTTGTTGATACTTTTCCCACGCTTCTGATGTAACATTATTCTTTCACTCTCCTACTGTTTAAATCCATTAATCTAGATTCTTTGTTGTGCTAAATACTTAAAATCATATACATGTATAGTTTTACTTTAGCCATTTTTAATTAGTAAGCACTACAGAAATAACTTTATTGTAACTGTTATCAGGCCTGAATTTTAAAAAAACCCTTAAAAATAAAGGAATAACTCTTACGCTTCTATTAACTGGTTTCGTATTATAAGGTGAAAATATTTCTGGTTGATCTTATAATACGAAGGGCCAATTAGTTCACAAACATTATTTCACATTTTTCAGGAAGTAAAGCCTCCTAGTCCTTTTATTAAAAAACGACCTCCATTTATCTAGGCCTGTTTCTTCTTTTACTTTACGAATTGGAGCTTCTTCAAGAGTTTCTCCTTCCACATAGGGTTGAATCAGTAATATACTGTTTTTGTATCTATAAAAAGAAAGGAAGAGTAGCAATGGGAAAACAAATATATATTATCCATGGATACGGAGCTTCTCCAGCCAATCATTGGTTCCCATGGTTAAAAGAAAAATTAATAGCAGATGATAATCAAGTTTCGGTGCTTCACATGCCAAATTCGTCTGACCCCAAGAAAGAAGAATGGTTGGAAACATTAGCAAATAAAATAAAGAATTTAGATAACAACACTTATTTTGTAACACATAGCTTAGGGTCTATCACACTATTGAACTATCTAGACCAATTAGAACCTTTACCAAGCTTTGGAGGTTTCATTCTTGTTTCTGGCTTTTCTGAACCATTATCATCCTTACCTTCACTAAATCCTTTTACAGTTAAAAAAGTGGATTATAAAAAAATAGTTGCTGCAACTAATTCAAGTGCTGTTATTGCTGCAAAAGATGACTATATTGTCCCTTTTCAATTAAGTCAAAATGTATCAAAACAATTGGATACATCATTTTATCTGGTTGAAAAGGGTGGTCATTTTCTAGAAGATGACGGTTTCATTACTTTTCCACTGGTTTATGATATTTTAAATAAGATGAAAACAGTATAAATAATGATGGTGTCACCTTTTCGTGACACCTTAAATTTTAAAAATGTCCCTAAACAATCTGGCCCTTAAATGTAAAAGAGCACTCCTTTTATTCAAGGATAGCGCTCGATTGCTTAATAAGGTTTTATGGATTATCTTTTTCTTTTCCTAGAGAAAATCCTTCAAATAAACGCCCACCGTAGGGCTCCAAAACCTTATCTACTAATTGAACAACCTTATTTTTCTCACCTGTTATATAAAAAACATTAAAGGCTTCTACGAACTCTTTGGTAAATTTCTCATCATATTGATTCAAAGCACGAATAATCCATTTCGAAGAACCAATCCACTGACGATTAGTTCTTAAAACAAATTCGTGAACAAGATCGGCTAATGTGTTAGCTATAAATATTTCTTCATCTCGGTTATTACTTCCTAAAAAATCATCAATTTGGCCCTATTCTTGAATAAGCAGCCTGCTCTCTCTTTAAAACAGTTACAATGTGATTCCCAGATTTATAAAAATACGCCGATTGCCATATGAGGCTTTCGACGTATTTTTATTTCATTCTCTCTTAATGTTCTAGATTAGAATCTTCAGGTTGATAAATCGTTTCTTGTTCAGCAATTAAATGTTGTTTATAGGTCTCTTTTAATCGTTCACTCCGTAGATCATATGTACAGATCAAGTGTCCAGCCTTTTCAATTTTTGTATTCAAGGTTTCCTTTGAGATTTCAAGCTTTACTTTTTTATAGTTTGATAGTACAGCGGTTGAGTTTTTCCCATCTGCTATAACATCGAAAATGTGCTTGTATGATAACCAAACGTTGTCAGGATTGTCCGCTGAAATAATCGGAATCATGCATAACTTGTCTACTTTACTGATTAAGACGGGAAGCATCTTTTTTCCTTTTAAAATATTTTGGGCTGACTCTAAGCATCCAGACATCGTACAGCCATAATAATCACAGCTTTCCTCAATAATTTGCTTGGGACTTATTTTCACTTTTATGATTCGATAAATCTCGATGACAATGCTGTGCAGCTCTCCGTATTCCGAATAAATTGGGATAATGGCCATTGTCTCGCCCCATATTGTGTAAGTGGATTTTTCTTCATATAATGTGTCAATTAAATGTCCGATTTTTTTCATGTATATTGCTCCTTTGCCTTGTTTTTTGTTCTTTGTTTTTTCAAAGGAGTTCGATATACTACTATGTAAGTTGGTATATCCAACTCCGGCGAATCCTTAAGCACTTAGCTTCCAGGTCTAATGCTTAAGGGTTCTCCTTTTTATTTTCGCTTCAGTTCATTACATCACCCCCTTAAAAGCAGCCTTTTCCAACCACTTTAAGATCTGCTTAATTGTTGCAGGTTCGTTCTTAAGAAAGTATAATTCGATACCGTTTCGATACGCGCCATTAAAGCTTTCCCACACGTGGCTGCTGGTGGACCAATCGATTTGTGACAATTGCTGCATTCGATTGACCATCTGATTCATCCGTTTTTCAAAAGTCTCATTAACCATGCCATCGTTTACAAAGTAGGCAATACTCGAAATGACAGGAAAGCTTGCCAGCATTGTAATATGATAGTTTCCAGCCTCTTTAGGTGTCTGCCACTTAAATAATTCATAGAACCAATTATTTAGTAGTTCTGTATATTCCTCCTCCATCAGCAGACTTTCCTTATCACTTACTTTTATTGATGCAAATTGATCACCTTTCATAAAAATCTTTACGACCTGTCTTAGTTGTGACAGCGATAAAAACTTCTTATTAGTAGGTCTAATAATAGCTCGCTTCTCCGTTTCAATTCCCGCTTGTCTTAACATTTCATTCGTTTCGATTAATCGATTTGTAATTTGATTGTCTAAGTTGCGTGAATCGTATTCGATCAGCTTGGAAAGAGCAACCTTCTTCCCGCGTGTATTAAAATCTATATAAAGCTGATCACACTCACTTTCTGATAAACCTTGAAACACTTGAATTCCAATTGATGAATTTTCCAAATAAACCGCAAGCTTTGTTTGATTTTCTTCATAATGACTGCTTTGTGTTTTCAATGAGTTATAGAGGGAATGGATGGCATAAACTCTTGTGGAGCCATCAATCATCTGAAGCTTGCCGTCAACTGATTTGTTTGCTACAAGCATTGGCAGGAAGGCTTGCTTTGTTTCCATTCCGCTAATAATATATCTCTTTAACGCTTGTACATGTTCTTTCTTAACAGCTCTAATTATAATTTGATCCTTTGCGAATTGTTTTGCTAGAAATGATAGACTCATATATTCAATCGTAGATTCAGCGGCCAATACTATTCAGCTCCCCGTATGCGATATTATTGATAAATAGGTTGGTCAATTTTAAAATAGATTGTTGACTAGCGTGATTTCTTATTCGCTTTTGTTTAGGATCATAGAACTCACAAAATTGAAGATCCTTATGCTTCCAGGATGTTTTATTCTTTAACTTCTTCAATTCATCTATTGCTTGGAAATAGCTGCAACGTTGATTGGAAACAAGTTGAAAGACAGTGTAAGCTAATGCCACCTGAATCCCTGACAACCCACAAACATAGCGATTTCGATCCCCTGCCCCATTCGGAAAAATATCGCACCATGTTTTAAAAAATTTAAAGGCAATCGGCTCCACTTCTTCCCTCTGGCAATATTTTAATTTTGGTTCGCCTTCTTTATAGGTTAAAATCCCTTCAAATAACGCCACTAAGCAGCGTCTCATCATAACAAACGAAGTTATGGACGTATTATTTACAGTTAAACGAGTTAAAGCTGGTTCAATATCAAGGTGGTGAGCAAGCTTGCCTGCAATCGCCCTTACAAGCAATACATATTCATCTCGCTGTTCATACTTCATAATGAGGCCTCTATGTGCATTTTTGCGTTCTGTATTCAAATCAGTGAACAATTGCCTTTCCTCTTGAGTCGTTAAGTTTAAGTAGATTTGCATGGTGATAGGGTATTTTTCAAGCTTCTCAATTGCGAGGTTAATGTTGTCTATTTCGTGATGCCTATTCATCGGCGACTCTTCAAAAGCTTCCCTTTTGATGTATAAGTTTGTAAGAGCACTCTTCAGTCCAGCCGAGCGGTGCTGACCATCAATGATAGCCAGTTTCTCTCCCGGTTTAACTGCCCAAAAATCTCCATCTCTTTCTAAGTTTCCTCTTGCCGAATAAACAAATGGCGAAAAATGAAAGGTGCTAGTTTGGACGGTATTTAATATGAATTCTTTTATTACATTCCTTCTTCTCGGATCTAACTCTCTTTGAACATATGGATCTACTTCAAAAATACTTTGCAAATATTTAAATGGCATTTTCGTCACTAGCATTTCATGTCCGAATTGCTCAAAGTAATGACCCTTCAATCTAGTTCTTAACTCTTCATTCATGTTCTATCATCTCCCAATAACTAGTATAATCTACCTAAAATGGAATGTACTGATTTTTATGTAAATTTTTTATTAATTTTTTATGAAAAAGGTCTCAGATATATTGAACTAGACAATTTAACTATAAAAAATCAATTTTTGGATTACATGTTCAGAAGAGTAAATTGAGTATTTCCAAACTCTTGACTAGAAAGTGATTTTGTGATATTAGTTCTATAGATTATCAAACGAAAAAGAAGATATATTCCTACCATGTGAGAATCTACCTTCTTATTTTGCAAGCTTTCTATCCTGTTTCACCTGCAAATAGTTAACTAAATAGATTTTAAGAGGATTCTTGATGCTTTAAACATATAGTTACTATCCAATTGAATCCTTTAAAGATCATTTTCATATGGCTGCTGTATCGTGTCATAGGTAATTTGAGACACAACTTGTGACTATGTAATTAAAATAAAGTGACGAGAGGAATGAAAAAATGAAATATTTTGCAGTTTTTTTGCCGATGTTGAGTATAGAGAAAAGTCAAGAATACCGTTCACAGCATCTAGCTTTTCTAGAAAAAAAACGCATTGAGGGCAAAATCTTTGCCAATGGGAGATTTGTCGATGGGGCTGGTGGGTTAGTGATCTATATGGCTCAAACGGAAGAGGAAGTTAAAGAAATTGTTCTAGAGGATCCGTATGTTATTCAAAAGGCTAGAGGATTTGAGATACATGAGTGGGATATGGTGACTGACGCCGTTTTGAAAACGCAAAAGTAATCGTTTCTATTTTGTTAGAGCATAGTACTTATATCAGAAGTTTGTTAACGTTAGAATACAATGAGCTAAGGAATTCCTTAGCTCATATGGCAACATAGTATTCCATTTGTCCTTCTAGTTCTTTTATTTCTTTGTTCGTTATTAAAATTCATGGAGTTATTTTCATGAAAAACTAGAACGAAATGAATTATCATCTTTTGGTCTAACCTGGTTGGTTAGTCCCTTATTTATGTCCTGATTGGTTCCAAATATGAAATATCATCCTCATAATAAAATAAAGGCATTTATAGATTGAAAATTGCACTTATTAGTTGAATTTCAATCTGTTCCTGATCCATTAGAATTCATGCCATTTTGCTTTATAACTTCCCCTAACTGCTCAGCTTGTTCACTTTCATCTGGTGTAGCCATCCCAGACTTTTTTTCAAAATAAACAGCTATACCTCCAATAATAACAACAGGTATTAATATATATAACCAAATCATACCAACACCCCATCATTTAAATATGGTTTATTATCATCCTATTATCCATTTGGCTTTTTTTACAATTTTTTAACCAAACTGCTCAGTTAACTTAGGGGAGCCTGATTAATTAAAATGTCCCTATGTATAAAGAAAGAGCGTAATTCTGCTTATAATTAAATAACACAATCGTTTCGATTAGCGAGTTTAAATTGAAGTTGAGAGTAACTTACTTACACTTCTATTAATGGCTTTCTCCTCTTTTGAGGCCTTCTCACTGTCCTGTTTACCTTTTCTTCTTAGAATTCTTTTCATACTCCTGATTTTCATAGTCCAGATAATCGTTTTTTCCTGACTCTACTTCAAACTGAAAGACAAGAGCAAAGATTCATCTAAATTAATAGGCGGTTTTTTTCGCAGCTGGTGAATCGACGGACTCTCGACTCAGTCAAAATACATATAAATCCATTATATGTAAATAGTATGAATAAGGCTGTACAATATAGGAGGTACTTTTTATGGAGGAACAGGGAAAACAGAAAAGACTTACCTCAGGTGAAATTTCTCAGCTTTGGTCTCAGTATCTGAATGATACTGCAAGCATCTGTATGTTGACTTATTTCCAAGAGAAAGCTGAAGATGTTGAAATTAAGCCTATAATTGAGCATTCTTTGCAATTATCAAAAGCTCATATACAAAAAATCACTGCCATTCTTAATGAGGAAAAGAACACAGTGCCTCATGGCTTTACGACAGAGGAGGATGTTGATTTAACATCACCTAGGCTGTATTCTGACAGCTATGTATTAAATTTTATACATCAAATGGCTGTTATTGGTCTTACTTCATATTCAACTAGTTTATCTTTATCTGCAAGGTCTGATATTACAACCTACTATAAAGAATGCTTGAATGAGACCATTCAATTATTTGAAATGACAAAGGATTTACTCCTCTCAAAAGGACTTTACATAAGGTCTCCTTATTTTCCTAGCCTAGAGCATGTAGACTTTATAAAAAAGCAAAGTTTCATTTTTGATTTCTTTGGTGAAAAAAGACCTTTAATAGCATTAGAAGCAGCTAATCTATATGCCAACATTCAAAGAAATGCTTTAGGTTCAGCTACACTAGTGGGATTTAGTCAAGTAGCAAAGTCAAAGGATGTAACACAATTCCTTCTAAGAGGAATAGACATTGCAAAAAAGCATATTAAATTATTTGCAAATAAATTAGAGGATAGTGACCTTCCTGTTCCTATTTCATGGAATGCAGATGTGACAAAAAGTACAACGTATACATTTTCTGAAAAACTCATGATGTTTTATACATTTTCTTTGATTACTTTGAGTGTTGGGTATTATGGTATTGGTGTTGCTGCAAGTCCTAGAATTGATATTGGCATCCTTTATAACAGACTATCATTAGAAATTCAGAAATATGCTGAGGATGGCGCTAACATTATGATAAAAAACGGGTGGTTAGAACAACCTCCTTTGGCTCCTGATAGAAGGAAGTTAGCTAAGCAAAATATGCAAAATTAAACTAAAAAGAGAGATTTAAAAGAAAGAATGTTGGCTATGAAGGAAAACAATACGTTTAAAGAATGGAATGAGGATTAATCCTATGTTCTTCTATTTTCATTTAACATAATCTGGTCAAGTTTTGAAATGTTTACCTGGATAATGATTGTTGACAGAAAGCGTTTTATTTCGTAAGCAATAGTCAAATAAGGAACTGATTCGATCAGGAATGACCTAGAGTAAGATAGTCGATCTGCTTTCCAAGCATATCCCTGTCTTTTCTAGGTCATTTTTTTGTTTATAAACTGTTTGAATAACAACAATCTTACTTACTAAACAGGGAGGATTCTATTGTGGAATATAAAAACAACATATCATTTGCCCCTGGATTCCTATGGGGTGCTGCCACCTCATCGTTCCAAGTGGAAGGAACTGCCCAAACCTTCGGCGAAGGGCTTTCCGTCATTGACGTCATGAAAAAGAACCCTGCCATTACTGTTGAATCATTTTATTAAAACAATTCAGGAATTTGATTGATTAATGTGTAAGTCCCCATCCAGGCCATCACAATTATAACAAGCACCCCTGAGACGGTCAGCCATAATGGGTGCTTATAGTCGCCGACAATGTTCTTTTTATAAGCGGCAACAAGCAATGTACTGAGTGCAATCGGTAAAATAAGACCGTTTAAGGCACCGACTAAAAGCAGGATTTTAACAGGCTTTCCAATTAAAACAAATGAAACTGTTGAAATAAGAATAAAACCAATAATAATCTGCTTATAGTTTTTGTCTAATCGGGGACTAAATGTGCGAATAAACGATACCGATGTATAAGCCGCTCCAACTACAGATGTAATGGCAGCAGACCACATCACAATACCAAAAATTTTATAACCGATGTTACCAGCCGCAAGCTGGAAAACAGACGCAGGTGGATTAGCAGGGTCAATTTGTAATCCTTTTGATACGACTCCAAGCACGGCTAAAAAGAGAGCGATGCGCATAACAGATGTAATTAAAATTCCGACAATGGAACTTTTCGTTACTTCAGGTAAGGAATCTACCCCTTTTATGCCTGCATCTAATAGACGGTGTCCGCCTGCAAATGTGATGTATCCTCCGACTGTACCACCCACTAATGTTACAATGGCTAATATATCAATTTTATCTGGCACAACTGTCTTGACAACAGCCTCGCCGACAGGCGGAGCAGTCGAGAAGGCAACATAGATCATTAAGCCGATCATAACAAATCCCGCAATTTGCGTAAATCGATCCATCGCTTTGCCTGCTTCTTTTACGAGGAAAATAAAGACAGCGATAACTGCACTAATGATAGCGCCTGTTTCGGGTGTCAAACCAGCTAAAGCATTTAAACCGAGCCCGGCACCCGCAATATTTCCGATATTAAAAGCAAGTCCTCCTATCACGATGAGAAAGGAGAGAACATACCCTAGTCCGGGTAAAACCATGTTGGCGATATCCTGGCCTCTTTTCTCGGATACAGCAATAATGCGCCAAACATTGGTTTGGGCAAAGATGTCCAATATAATGGAAATTAAAATAACAAAACCGAAACTTGCTGCCAGATTTTGTGTGAATACCGTTGTCTGTGTTAAGAAAGCCGGCCCGATTGCCGAGGTTGCCATCAAGAAGGCAGCCCCCATTAATAAAGTCCAATTCAATTTTGGCCTAGCGGATTGCTTTTTATCTTGTTTCGATGCAGCTTTAAGTGGTTCCATTTTTGTTCCTCCTTCATGACCTCTTTTCTTATTCACTAATGGCATTTACTGTTATGGAAGATAGATTCAAAATAAAATCTCTTCTTGCACTGAGTGTTCACCCAAAAGAAAGCGGTTACTACTGGAGTTAATATCTTCGTGCAAAATATTCAAAGTTTTTTGGCTGTGTTAAGTTGGGTTAATCAATATTTTTAATAAATAGGATGAATTTGGGATAGATCGAGTTGATTTAATTGTGATTTAGGAGAAACTCTTTTTCTATTCTTTTGACTTTTAAGGTGAAACTCAAAAGACTGTCAGTTTGTATATGACAAGTTTTTTGAGTTTCCTGTTTAATGTGAATAATCTAGGTTTAATATTTTATTTTTTATATTCTTTTACTTTAGCAAGATGATTTTTTAATGTTTCTGTAATATGGAAAGTATCGACCGCAGGTGTTGCAATAAACTTAACACCCATGTTTTCTAACTCTTTTGCTTGGACTGCATCATATGCTGGTAATCCGATGTGTACACCTGATTCATTT
This sequence comes from Metabacillus arenae, assembly GCF_014773385.1. GTDB lineage: Bacteria > Bacillota > Bacilli > Bacillales > Bacillaceae > Metabacillus_D > Metabacillus_D arenae. Next base: position 42,489 of record NZ_JACXAI010000043.1, read on the forward strand.
GCCTTCTTAATTACCATTTTTATTGCATCTCTCAGCATTGGATGCGAAACCTGACCGGGTATACCAAATGAAGAAGATAGATCTGCAGCGCCAATAAATAATAAATCAAGACCTTCCACCGTAAGGATATCATCAATATGTTCAAGTGCTTCCTTATCTTCAATCATACCAATTACTTGAACACGTTTATTTTGTTGTTCCATATGTTCTGCCATTGGAATATTCCCATATTTCGCCACACGAGTGGAAGCATCTAAACCCCGGTTTCCAATTGGATAATACTTTGCCGTATTAACAATTTTTTCCGCTTGATCCTTTGTTATTAAATGAGGAAACATCACTGCATCTGCACCAGCTTCAACTGCTCTTAGAACAGTGGCATAATCCCCTTGTGGAACCCTAACAATGGAAGTGATGTCTACTATTTTGGCAGCTCTTATCATATGTTCCATTGTCGACAGATCTAGTGCTGAATGCTCTAAATCAATAATGGCAAAATCATAACCAGCATGCCCAATTATTTCAACCATTGCAGGATCCTTAATTGCCATAAACATGCCATAACCTACTCCATCTTTTTCAATTGATCTTATAAGTTTATTCATTACAAGCCTCCTAGTAATATGATAGACTGTCGCCATTCGCATTTTCACACATATCCTGGCGGAGAACATCTATACTCTTATCTAAATTTAGTGGACCCTTCAAAACCATTGGTCTTCTTCTCTTTTTAAACAATTGCTAAATCTTGTTGATTTACAATAGGGTTTATCTGTTTCCTTAAAACTAATCTATATTAAATAAATGAAGGTCCTGAGCAAAGAATAAGCAAATTGGGTTTCAACCTCTTTTCACCTCAGTGATTAAAAACGCGGCTAATTCTTTACATTTAATCTCTCATCCAATCTCTTTTGGTAAAAACTCCAGTTTATATTGATGTTTAATCACTCGATTTAGTACGGGATCATTCATTTCGATTACATATTCATCTCCGTACGCCAAAGAACTTCCAACTGTTCCGATTGTTCCCGAATAAAAAACATGTCCATCCTGATCAATTTTCATTTTTTCAAAGTTCTCAATTAATTCTTTCGGCGACATGAGGTCACCGCAAGTACCTTTTTGATAAAGCTCTTCTTTGTCGTTTGATCGAATCCAACAAGTTAATTCAATTTGATTCCAGTGATCCTTTACTTCTTCAAATTTCCAAACTTCTCGTGCCAAAATATTCGGGCATGCTTGCTTAGACATTGGGACACTGAAGGATTCTAATTTACGATCTGTATGATCACTGCCCACTGTGACGTACATTTCGTTATTAGACCAAATTAATACATATTCGATTTCACCGCTTGTTTCATTATGCTGCACTTGAAAAGAATCAGAATACGTAGCCAACTGATTTGCTACAGGATATAAAGTCGGAATCGTCACAGGCGTTTCAACGCCCAATTTCGCCAATTCATCAATATGCTCTTGCACTTTTTCCTGATTCACTCCGGCATAACCTGCATTAAATATTCTTTTCACACAAAATTTGAGTTTTTGCCCGCTACCTTGAATGTCTAGTGTCAATTTATTTTCCAATTCTCTTCACACCTCTATCAATTTAATATAATTCTGGTACTCTACTTGAAAAAACAGGGACATCTTTGCGTACTTTTGCTGCTAACTCCAGCGAAACATTATTTACTATAGTTTCTTCGTTTTGATCGGATCCAATTGACAGTTCATTTCCCCATGGATCAATAATCATGGACATTCCGGCGAATTCGACATTGTCGTAACACCCGACACGATTACATGAAACTACAAACATTTGATTTTCAATAGCTCTCGCTTTCTGTAATGCACACCAGTGCACTCGTCTGGCTGATGGCCATTCCGCAACAACATGAAGTACTTCAGCTCCTTTAAGCGCCAGTTCTCTGGAAAGCTCCGGAAAGCGCAAATCGTAACAAATAATTAGTCCCATTTTGATACCATCTAGTTCAAATACGCTTGCTTTTTTCTTTCCTCCTTCTAAATAAAGGTGCTCATCCAACATAGGAACAAGGTGGATCTTGTCGTATTCATATATCACCTCACCCATTCGATTCACCACAAAAGAAGAGTTAAAAATGCCGCCATTTTTTTTATTTGCAACCGATCCGCCAATAATATTCACATTGAAGCGTTCTGCAAGCTCAGTCAAGAAAGGAACTGTATCCTGTCCCTCATTCTCGGCCAATTCCTCTAAAGCAGATAAGGTATAACCTGTAGTCCACATTTCCGGAAGAACAAGAATATCCGGAGACGACGCAGTCATAGTTTTTTCAACCCACTCTTTTACTTTTTTTCTGTTTTCAGACGGATTCCCAGCTATAATATCCATTTGATAAATTGCATAATTCAATGTCATTTACTCCTCTCTAAATTTTAATAAGTGGCATGTGGCATGCCACATGAATGAAAAATAAATGATTATGTTAATGATCGATCTGGACGGACACCGAACCAGAGGAGAATAGCAAACAAAATGGGAACAATACTTACTAACAAAGTGGCTTCCCACCCAATATTTTGTGCTAACCAGCCACATAATAAGGGTGCTGCAAAAGCGCCAAGATTTCCCCAGAGATTCATCCACCCTGATACGGAACCTGAATATTCATTCCCCAAATCTGTCACTGCTGCCCATGAAGTCACTACTGGAAAACCTAATGCACCTAAAGAAATCGTCAGCCATAGGACATTCATCCATGGACTCGAAGTATATGCTGCTAAATACATAGTGCCTGCAAAAATGACCAGTCCTGATATCGCCAGCGAACCTCGAGCAATCATTTTGGATTTCCCTTTCTGAACTAACCAATCCGAAATTGTTCCGCCAGTCATAACCGTAATAAATATACATAACCATGGTAAACTAGCTGCGAATCCCATGCCACTCAACGAAAAATTTCTTGCTTCCAACAAATAAGTTGGCAGCCACACAAGAAAAAAAGTAATGATATACAAAATAACAAAATATTGAAGACCCAGCGCCCAAAAGCGGGCACTTTTCAAAAATTGCTTCCAAGGAGCCAATGACTTTTTCTCTTTTCTAACCGTTCTATTCTCCAATATCATTTTTAGTTCTTGTTTATTTACAAAAGGATGATCTTCCGGTTTATCCCGGCCTACCATATACCAGCCCAATGCAGCTACTAAGCCCATTCCGCCAAAGATGTAAAAAACTGCTTCCCATCCCCATGCCTGATAAATAGCCACAGTTAATACCGGTGCAATTACCGGTCCAAAATAAGATCCCGCCAAAAGTGCACTGGAAGCACGACCTTTTTCTTGTTTTTGAAACCAATATGTGTTAAACACCGCATTCCCAGGATACATCGGTCCTTCCCCTACCCCAAATAAAAAACGTACAAGCCCCATTAATCCATGAGATCTTACAACCGCTGTTAATCCTGTGAAAATTGACCACCAAATTAATGCGAAGAATATAATCTTCCTCGCGCCAATTCGCTCCGCAATAATTCCCGCAGGAATTTGAGCAAGTGCATATCCCAAAGAGAATAACGAGGCGAGCATACCGAATTGAACCTTACTCATATTCAAATCTTCCATCATTGGCTTCGCAATAATCGAGATGTTGGATCGATCCATATAAGCCACCAACCCAATAAGAAAAAAGAGAAAAGCTAACCACCATCGGACACGAGATGGTTTTTCTAATTTTTCACTTTCTGTTTTCAAATTCTTCGATAACGCTTCGGACATATATATCCCTCCCCTTTGAATGTAAAGGCTTACATTCAAATCAACTTTTATTCTTATTGCATAAGACAATAAGAATAAAAGTTACTACTTAATCACCCAAACTGAGACTCGATAAAATCGCCTCTCGAGTGTGCTCAATATGCTCTAACACAGCCTCTTTCGCTTTTTCAACTTCTTTATTTTTTAAACACTCAATTAACCAGGCGTGCTCTTTTAATGTTTGTTCCGTCCGATTCGGTAAATTCAATGCACTGACACCAAACCATCGAATTTGATCACTTATAGTGCCCATTAAATTTATCAGGCGACGATTTCCACTCAGATGAGCTAAATAAATATGGAAATCTTTATCCATTGAGATAAATTGGCCACTGTCTTGTACATATTCAAGCTGCTTTACATAAATTTCATTGAGCTGCTCGATGTCCCGTTCTGTAATAGTAGAAATTAGCAGTTCGATAACCAAAACCTCGAGTGCTCTTCGAAGTTGAATCACTTCTTCAACATCTACAGCCGTTATTTGACTAACAAATGTCCCTTTTCTCGGTATGGACTTCACCCATCCTTCCAGCTCTAATAGTGGAATCGCTTCTCTCACAGGGGTTCGACTAATTCCTAAACTTTCGCTCAAATCCCTTTCAAACAAAGTGCCGCCAGGAGGAATCTTATGCAAAATGATTGCATTTTTAATTCCTTCATAAGCCTGCTGCTTTAGAGAAAGGGGCTGTTGAACTTTGAATAGGCCCATCCTTTATTCTCCCTCCATCCCTCTTTGGCATGTGGCATGCCAGGTATTTTTTTATTATAATTTACTCTTCTTTTTATTGTCAATACTTTTACTTTATACATAAAATTGGCCACGACGTCGAATTCCCTTCTTCGCTGCCAATTTATGCTTTCTTAAAGTGTAAAAGCAAATTGTTTTTCTTCTACTAGTGTTAATAGACGCTTTTTGATCTCTTCTACATTTACATTTTTTTGTGAAACACCCGTTTCCATAGCAGTGTTAGCAACAGCTTCTGCTACATGTGCAGCTACTCTTCGATCAAATGGATCTGGAATCACATAATCGGCATGAAGGTCTTCCGCTGAAATCAAACCTGCAATCGCATAAACAGCTGCAAGTTTCATTTCTTCGTTAATTTCTTTTGCATAAACGTCTAAAGCACCTCGGAAAATACCCGGGAATGCGAGTACGTTATTGACCTGGTTCGGGAAGTCAGACCGTCCTGTCCCAATTACTAGAGCTCCGGCTTCTTTTGCATCCTCGGGCATGATTTCCGGCACCGGGTTCGCCATGGCAAAAATGATCGGATCATGGTTCATGGAACGAACCATTTCTTTCGTCAAGGCACCTGCAGCCGATACGCCAACAAATACATCCGCTCCCACAAGAGCATCCGCTAGTGTCCCTTGTTTTTGTTCTTTATTGGTGATTCGGGCCATTTTTTCTTTGATTGGATTTATTCCGACAGGGCGTCCTTCATATATAATCCCTTTTGTATCACATAAGATGACATCCTTTACCCCCATATGAAGCAAGAGCTTCACAATCGCAACACCTGCCGCTCCGGCACCGTTTGCCACGACTCGAATATCCTCAATTTTTTTATCAGCCAATTTAAGAGCGTTGATTAGCCCGGCAGCCGTTACAATGGCTGTCCCATGCTGGTCATCATGGAAAATGGGAATATCGCACACTTTTCGTAAGCGATCCTCAATTTCAAAGCATTGCGGTGCTGCGATGTCTTCCAAGTTCACTCCGCCAAAAGTCGGTTCTAATAGTTTGACGACTTCGACAATTTTATCCGGATCCGTCGTATCCAGGCAAATGGGGAATGCGTCCACATCGGCAAATGATTTAAACAACAATGCCTTTCCTTCCATAACCGGCATCGCAGCTTTTGGGCCGATATTTCCAAGGCCGAGTACGGCTGTTCCGTCTGAAACAACAGCAACAAGATTCCCCTTCATGGTGTAATCATACACGATGCTTTCATCTTTATGAATGTCCAGGCAAGGCTCCGCTACACCCGGAGAATAAGCGAGACTTAAATCGTTTGCATTTCGTACAGGAACTTTCGAATGAACACCAAGCTTTCCTTGATTTTCCTTGTGCATCTTTAATGCTTCTTCACGTAAAGTTGACATACAATGTCTCTCCTTTTGTTTAATTTAATAGATATTTGTTTAGTAAACTAAGAGTTTAAGAAAAGCGCAAGCGCCTTGTTCAGCCTAGGGCAAGCATAAGACGCAAATGAAATGAAGGTGTTCTTTACCTTCAATTCATTTGTGGCTTATGACCTCGAGGGGCTAGGCGCTGGAGCTAGACACGAAAACTTGGTACAAAAACTTATACTTTCTTATCTTTGAACGAAAAGCGCAAGGCGCTAATCCTTCGGCGACAAGCATAAGACGAGCCGGCTGGAAGGTTGTTCTTTAACCTTCTCGGGCGGATTGGCTTATGACCTCGAGCCGATGGCGCCTGGAGCTGGACAACGACAACATTCTTTAACACGTTAATACTTTAATTAACAACTTCCTGATAAAGATCTTAAACGACCACCTGCTAAAGCAGGTGGATTTTGACATAAATGTCGACGACTAAAGTCGTTAACTAAGACTGAAGTCATCTGAAAGACCTTAAGC
>NZ_JACXAI010000044.1 GCF_014773385.1 Metabacillus arenae
CAAGCTTTTAATTGGTCCGCTCGACTTGCATGTATTAGGCACGCCGCCAGCGTTCGTCCTGAGCCAGGATCAAACTCTCCGATAAAGTAGAGTTGATTAGCTCTTAAAAAATAAATCTAGAATTAACGTTGACGCTTTGCTTTGTTTAGTTTTCAAAGATCATTTTCACTTCGATTAGAAGCGACTTTATTAATATATCATCTTTTAAATATTAGGTCAACAACTTTTTTAGAAAAAATATTTTTTAAAGAAGTGACTTTATATACTATATACCCGTTAAACCGTATTGTCAACCATAAATTTAAACAAAGGTACCAGGTACTCGCGATTCCTGGAACCGCGAGTACCTGGTACCCAAAATGTTCTATTTTACTATTAATATGTTAAAAATACGAAATATAAAATAAAGATAATGAACAATCCGTACATGACAGGATGAATCTCCTTTGCCTTACCTTTAATCACCATTGTAATAGGATAAAAGATAAAACCAGCAGCAATTCCGGTTGCAATGCTATATGTTAATGGCATTGCAATGATCGTTAAAAAGGCAGGTACTGCGATTTCGAAACGATCCCAAGCAATCTTCCCTAAGGAAGAAACCATTAATGCACCTACAATAATTAATGCAGGAGCTGTGACAGGTGCTGTAATAACACCTAATAACGGCGAGAAGAATAGAGCTAACAAGAAAAATCCTGCAGTTACGACAGAAGCAAATCCCGAACGAGCACCTGCTGCAACGCCTGCTGTCGATTCAATATAAGAGGTAGTGGTAGATGTTCCAAAGATGGCCCCTACAACTGTTGCACCTGCATCTGCAAATAATGCTTTACCAGCGCGCGGAAGTTTATTTTCCTTCATTAACCCTGCTTGAGTTGCTACCGCAACCAATGTGCCTGCTGTATCAAAAAAATCTACAAACAAGAAAGTTAAGATAACGACTAACATGTTAAGTGTAAATAATTGATCTAAATTGAACAATGCTTGTCCGAAGGTAGGCGCTACGCTTGGTACGCTTCCTACAACTTGTGTTGGTATATCGATCAATTGAAAGATCATACCGGCAATCGCTGTGATCAACATCCCATAGAAAATGCCGCCTTTTACTCCTTTAACCATTAAGATCACGGTAACCACCAGTCCAAAGACTGCTAATAAAGTGTTTCCGTTTGTAAGATCCCCCAAGCCCACAAGCACTGTATCATCATTGACAATAATACCTGCACTTTGGAATCCTACAAAAGTAATGAATAGACCAATTCCAGCACCAACTGCAAGCTTCAATTCGGCTGGTATGGCGTTGATAATTTTCTCTCTCAGCCCAGTTAATGTTAAAAGAACGAAAATAATACCGGAAACTAATACTCCAGATAATGCGGTTTGCCACGGAATACCCATTCCAAGTACAACTGAAAATGAGAAAAAGGCATTAAGACCCATTCCTGGCGCAAGTGCTATTGGATATTTAGCGACCAATCCCATTAATAACGAACCAACTGCGGCCGCCACTGCCGTTGCTGTAAAAACAGCTCCTTGATCGATTCTTAATTCATCAGGAAAATCTCCTACAGAAAGCAAAGAAAGTGTTGTTGGATTAACAAACAAAATGTAAGCCATTGACAAAAAGGTTGTTAATCCCCCAATGAATTCTCGGCGATAATTTGTACCTAACTCTTCAAACTGAAAGTATTTTTTCAATTCGATTTCCTCCTATCACTTCTATCAGAAATCCCCCAAGAGCTCCAATTATTTAGAATAGTATATGACCAAAATAAAAACGCCCCACATGAATAGGAGTGCTTGACATCGGCGATAAAAAAAAGAATCAACCGTGATAACCGTTAAATACCGGTGTAGTCAAGCCATTGCGGCAGCTTGGTAGAAACTCTCGGGTCATATTCCCGATATTGAACAACGTCATGATTTATATTTGGAATCTACCGTTATTTTAGCAAGATAGAAAAAAAGAATCAACAAAAAACGAACATTTCTATTGAAATGTTCGTTTTCGTTCGTTTTTATTCCCATTCAATTGTTGCTGGCGGTTTACTTGTTATATCGTAAACTACACGATTTACGTGCTTTACTTCGTTTACAATTCTAGTGGAGATAATTTCAAGGACATCCCAAGATATTCTCGCCCAATCGGATGTCATCCCGTCGATTGAGGTGACAGCCCGGATACCAATTGTATAGTCATAGGTTCGAGCATCACCCATCACGCCGACACTGCGAATGTCAGGCAATACAGTGAAGTATTGCCAAATCTCACGTTCCAAATCAGCTTTTTTCACTTCTTCCCGCAAAATTGCGTCTGATTCACGGACGATTTCTAATTTTTCCTCAGAAATTTCTCCAAGAACACGAATACCTAATCCAGGTCCCGGGAAAGGCTGGCGCCAAACGATTTCATCAGGAATACCCAGCTCTGTGCCTAAAGCACGGACCTCATCTTTAAATAAAGTATTTAATGGCTCAATCAATTGGAATTGCATATCCTCCGGCAATCCACCCACATTGTGGTGAGATTTAATCGTTTGGGCAGTCGCGGTTCCACTTTCGATAATATCTGTATAAAGTGTACCTTGCGCCAAATAATCGATTCCTTTTAATTTAGCTGCCTCATCATCAAAAACGTAAATGAACTCATTGCCTATAATTTTCCTCTTTTGTTCTGGGTCGCTTACACCTTTCAATTTATCCATAAAGCGGTCTTTTGCATCCACTTTAATGACATTCATATTGAAGCCTTCACTAAAGGTCTTCATTACACCCTCAGCTTCATCCTTGCGTAATAAGCCGTGGTCAACGAAAATACATGTTAGCTGGTCTCCGATTGCTTTATGGATTAGTACCGCTACAACGGAAGAATCCACACCGCCGCTTAGTGCGCATAATACGTTTTTATCGCCGACTGTTTCACGAATCTTATTCATTTCCAATTCAATAAAGTTCTCCATCGACCATTCATCAGAACACCCGCAAATATTGAAAACGAAATTCTTCAATAGGTCATTTCCAAATTCAGAATGTCTTACTTCTGGATGGAATTGGACTCCGTATAGCTTCCGCTCTTCATTTCCAATAGCAGCATTCGGACAAGCAGGACTTGTTGCATCTATATTGAAGCCTTCTGGAATTTCCACCACTAAATCTCCATGACTCATCCAAACCACTTGTTCACTTGGAAGGCCGGTAAACATCGAAGGAGTGCCTTCAACATTAATTGTTGCTTTCCCATATTCACGGTTGCTGGCAGGCTCTACCTTACCGCCTAAGTAATGGGTCATGAGCTGCATGCCATAACAAATCCCGAGAACCGGAATACCTAAATCAAAAATTCTTTCATCACAACGGAAAGCATGATCGCCATACACACTATTAGGACCGCCGGATAATATGATACCGCTCGGATTAATCTCTTTAATTTCCTCAGCCGTGATTGTATGAGGATGCAGCTCACTATATACACCAAATTCACGAATGCGGCGAGTGATCAATTGGTTATACTGACTGCCGAAGTCTAGAACTAAAATCATTTCGTTTATCATTTCATTAATATTCGTCATCTTTTCACCTCTGCTCTTTCTTCCTAGACTTATTTTGTACAAAAAAATAAAAAAAACTAGAATTCTGCATAAAGAAAGAAGGCAGAACTCTAGCAATTATCCATGAGTTATCTGCCTTCATAGTCAGGTTTTAAGGTAACCCGGTAGAGACTCTCGAACCATATTACTCGAGGATATATGAAGGTACAAAGACTAATTAATTCACTTATTCTAACAAGGGAATAGGCTTAGGTCAAGATGATGTCTTTTTAATTAAATTTTCCCACAATTCAACAGACTTTTTCCATTCCTCAGCAGCATTATTTCTTCGATAGAGAGCCCTCTCATAGCTGTTGGTAAGAGTTGTCATATCTTCATTGTTAAAAGACTGATCAACGTACTTAGCGAAGTCTCTTAATGTCTGATTTTCCTGCCGTTTTAAGCCAAACCGTTCAAACTCTTTTAATAAAGCTGGATAGGCTTGAAAGAAAATTTCAGGGTCCTTTCGATTTCTAAATTTTATTAGAGCGAGGATAGGCTGCCATTTTCTTCTAGTAAAGTAAATAATGCCGCCGCACAGGGCAATCATTAATAAAGTCAAGTATAGGGCAGGGTTGCCAAAACTAAATTGGAATAAAGTGGCGTTGTCATCTGTACGAGACAATTCATTTTCATTCTGCTCCAGTGCTTCTGGTTTATCTGGTGCTTCCGTTTCTTCAGCTTCTGTTTCTGTCTCTGCTTCAGAATTTTCTGCTTGTTCGCCTTCAAAATCAGTCGTAAATGTCGCTGGATTAGAAAACCCTTTGGTTGGTTCAAACGGAACCCACCCTGCTCCAGGAAAGTAGACCTCAACCCATGAATGGGCATTATTATTGGTCACTTCATATTCACTTCGGGAGCCGTCAATGGTTCCTACATAATCTCCATTTGTATAACCCTTTACCCACCTAGCCGGAATATCCAAAGATCTTAAGAGAACGACCATAGAGGTCGAAAAGTTATCACAATACCCTTTCATCGTTTCAAATAAAAACTGGTCTACATAGTCTTCATTCTCTCCCGGTACCGCAACATCTGTTGTTTCATAAACAAATGAGGAAGACCCAAAATATCGCTCGACTGCCTTCACTCGATCATATTGATTCGTTTCCTCTTTTGTAATTTCTGCAGCTAAGTCTCTCACCCGCTCAGGAAGAGAGTCTGGAAGCTGTGTATATCGCCTCATTAACTCCTGAGGCATTTCAGAAGAGTCTGCTGCTTCTTCAAGCTCATTAATTTTATAAGCAGGAAGGGTAAACTCTACTTCATATTGGTTTGGGTCGCGGGGATAGTCAGATTGGTCCCGATTTGTTTCGATTCGCTCTGTTAAAGGATGAAAGGTTAATTCGGTCTCTTCTTCAAAGTCTACTTTATTTAATCCCAATGGGTACATAAGATGGTTAAAACGATAATCTGGATTTATTTCAATGCTACTCGTAGATACCGAATCTTCATTTACATTTTCCAGCCACTCAACTTCAATATTATTAGAATCAAGTGGAATTGGGTTTTCATTCCCCTTAGAAGAAACCCAACCTTTCCCCGTATATTCATCCTTTACTTCGACCCGCCAATAATGACGGCTTTCCGTCACAGCCGTAAAGACTAAAGTAGGGTCTTCAATAAATGGCCCGCCCAGTTGTTCATCATTTGGACCATACCCAATCTTGTTTATATTTCCTCTTAGGGCTTCATCTTCCATGCCATAAGCAGTAAAATACGGCACAGGATCAGGCCACTGCGGAGCTGCTTTTGGAGATAGAAATCCAAGTGATGTCGCAAATGCGATAAACACAAACAAAGGGGTGATCCATTTCATATACGTACTTTTCCCGCTGCCCAAACCCTCTGTTTTCATTAACCGATCTAGATAAAGCAGACCTAAAAGGAAAAATCCGATTATGACGATTCTAACGATTGCAAATGTTGCATCATAAGGTGAAAATGTATCAAGAATCGTAATATAGGCAAGGGTCATTATGAAAAAAAACAAAATCCTTTTTTGGAAAATAAGCCAATAATGCAGTAAATAGACTAGCAGCCACAATAAAATAAAAAACAGCAAGGTCCTAAAGGAGTCCGTCATCTCCATCCATCTAGCCTGCTGAATAAAGGAGAAGTTATAAGTAATTTCCTCAAATAACATTGAAACCCAAGTCATACTAAACAAGTTTCCTTCAAAAAACAAGCCGTGCAGGATAAACAAAATAAACCCGATTTTGACAGGAACAGCAATATACCATTTTGTTTTTAACGAAGTCATTAAAAAAGAGATGGCGATGAAGAAAACGAAAATGGAAGTTTGCCTCGTATCTGTAAAGCTTTCAAGTGGTCTTAACCACTCCCATAACAATAGAAATGCAAACAAATAGTAAGCATAAAATGACACTCTTCGATCGGAAGCTTTTTGTTTAGTATAGTTCACCTTCTCACCTCACCTTAGAAAAAGCATCCTCATATTGTCCTTCAACCACAATTCGGATTGGTATTTTCTGCCTTTTAAGCCTTTCCACTAATACTCTTTCTTCATTTGTAAGCCTTTTATGACTTTCCTTCGTTAAAAATAACATATAGGGAGCGTTTGAAGGAGCCGTTTCAAACCTTCTAACTAATTCAATCGACATACAGCTAGTAATTAAAATCTTAAGGCCCTTACTACCGGTTGCAGCGTGCTTATCTAATACAGATGAAAAGGTTTGGGAACTGTCAGCTTCAACCTTTGCCAAATGGTAGAAGACCTTTTTTAAATGATCTTCTGAAGAATAAAACGGAAAGACTGTATTTTCCTTTCCGATTGAAATCAAACCTGCACTAGCACCACTTTTTAACACAGCTCGTATTACTGAGGCTGTAAAGGTAACAACTTGTTCAAACTGTTCGGATGGCGACCGATCCATAATCACAAGAATATCCTGACTTCTTTGTTGTTCAAATTCCTTTGTCATCATCTTGTCTCTTCTAGCAGAGGCTTTCCAATCAATCCAGGAAAAACGGTCACCAGCTTCATATTCCCTAACACCTGAGGCCATGGTTGTATCCTGCAGGAAGCGAATACTAGACTTACTAGACCCCTGTTCGAACTGTTTATTTTTCTGGCTGTATATTAATTCTTCATAATGAGGATAAACTAAAAAGTAATCTTCTGCCTTAAACTCTTTCTCTTTTTCTAATAATCCGAAAATATCTCCTGTTTTTAAACGGATTGAAAAGAAGCGGTGCTCTCCTCGCGGCATAGAAGATAATTCATATTTAAAGTGAAACGCTCGTTTAAACCAAGGAAATAATAGTTTCTTAGGGGAAGACAAAGCTCCATTACTAGATTTAAGCTTTTCTGGTAGTTGATCTTCCACAATCAGATAAAATAAAGGAAAGGGAAATTTCCTTTTAATCTCGATCTTTGCTACAAGCTTTTCCCCTACAGAGAATTGCTCTTGGTTGACTGTTCTAGTTACGGTGAAGGTTTGCAGCGGATATAGGGCTAAAAACAGCGAGTAAACAGCAAACGGCAGAAAAGAATAAAAAAGAAACCAACTGACAAAACCGCCTTGAAACATGCCATAGCAAAAAGTTATTGCTGTTAAAATCAAAAGAAGGAACAGCTTCCAAAAATAGCGCAGCTTTATAAAAAGGTTCTTCATTTATCGACTTAACTTTCTTTGAACAGGAACAGAGGTTTTGGACATAATCTCTTCAACAAGCTGATCAGCCGATTTTCCTTCAAACCTTGCTTCTGATCTTAATATGATTCTGTGAGGAAGGGTGTATGGAGCAAGATACTGAATATCATCTGGAATAACATAATCTCGTCCCATCATAAATGCGTAAGCTTGAGCAGCTTTCATTAAAGCAATTGAACCACGAGGGCTGACTCCTAAATACACAGCCGGATGCTTACGGGTTTTTTGAACAAGTTCTACAATATAACGCTTAACTGTATCATCTATAAAGCTATTTTTTATTTGCTGCTGTAAGGTAACAAGCTCTTCTTTCGTCATAACAGCTTCTATTTGTTCGATTGGTTTTGCTTTTTCTGCAAGTGAAAGGACCTCTAATTCCTCATTAATTGTTGGGTAGCCCATTCGGAGCTTGAATAGAAACCGATCCAGCTGAGCTTCAGGCAAAGGAAAGGTTCCTTCATATTCAATAGGATTTTGAGTGGCCATCACAAAAAATGGTTTATGTAGTTGCATTGTCACGCCATCTATTGTTAAACTGCTTTCTTCCATCCCTTCAAGCAAGGCAGATTGAGTTTTTGGGGATGTGCGATTTATTTCATCAGCCAAGACCACATTTCCAAGAATAGGGCCCGGACGAAATTCAAATTCTAATGTTTTAGGATTATAAATAGATACACCTGTAACATCTGAAGGGAGAAGGTCTGGAGTAAATTGAATTCGTTTAAAATCAGCACCAACTGATTTAGCTAAAGCTCGAACCATCATCGTTTTCCCAACTCCGGGTACATCCTCTAAAAGGACATGCCTATCAGCTAGTAAGGCAACTAAGCTTAATACAGCTACATCTTTTTTCCCAACCATAACTTTTTCAATATTATCAATAACTCTTCCGAGTGCTGGGTGCATTGCTTCATTATAAGCCATCTTTTCCTCCTAGTACTTTGTATCGAATTCGCCTACAATTATATATTTCTAACATATCACTGTAATTCCTTTTATAATAGGGAAATATTCTGGTCCCTTTAGACTATTACCCTCTTTTCTATTATACCAAACACAAAAAACCCTTGCTGTCTCAAAGGGTTTAAAAAACAAAGGATAAAATTGAACTATCGATTTTTCAGAGACGGTACCAGGTACCGTCTCTCCATTAAATTATTTGCGAATTTTTTCAATTTCATCTGCTATAAATTGTACTTGTGTTCCAACAATCACTTGAATGCTGTGTGGCCCAACAATATTAATCCCCGGCACACCCGTAGATTTAATTTTGTTTTGATCTACTGCATCCATATCCTTCACTTCAATTCGCAAACGTGTTACACAGTTATCAACAGATGTCACATTCGCGTCTCCGCCTAATCCATCATAAATCTTAGCTGCCATTACAGTATGAGGATTGCTTACTGCGCCCGTTTCCCCGTCTTCTTCAACAGCTTCATCTGTATCTTCTTCCCTTCCGGGAGTTTTTAAGTTAAATTTTGTAATTAAAAAACGGAATAAAACATAGTAAATGACAGCAAAAACTAAACCTTGAAGCAGTAACATATATGGTTGATTAGCAAGTGGCAGCCTTGAACTCAAGACAAAATCCACAAAGCCTGCACTAAAACCAAAGCCTGCAGTCCAATGGAAAAATGAAGCAATTGCTAATGAAATTCCTGTCAAGGCTGCATGCACAACATAAAGAGCCGGAGCTAAAAACATGAATGCAAATTCAAGCGGTTCTGTAACCCCAGTAAAGAATGAAGCGAAACCTGCGGCTAACATCAATGATGCTGCTTGTTTTTTCCTTTTCGTTTTGGCAGTATGATACATGGCTAACGCTGCGGCCGGCAAGCCAAACATCATGATTGGGAAGAATCCCGCTTGATACATTCCAGTAATCCCCTTTGTTCCAGTACCTGCCCAGAAATTACCGATATCATTGATTCCTGCTACATCAAACCAGAAAACAGAGTTTAATGCGTGGTGTAACCCAGTAGGAATTAAAAGTCTGTTGAAAAATCCATATAATCCAGCACCAACAAAACTTAAATCACTGATTCCCTTGCCAAAAGAAACTAAGGCAGAGTAGATAATCGGCCATAAAAAGAACAATACTACAGAAACAAGTAACATAGAGACAGCTGACATTATAGGCACCAGTCTCTTCCCGCTAAAAAAGGCAAGCGCAGCTGGCAATTGGACATGACTATAACGATCGAACATGATCGCAGCAACTATCCCTGAAAGAATTCCTACAAATTGATTTTCTATTTTTACAAATGCGGGATTAACACTTTCTGCATCAATTCCTTGAAGCATAGCAACAGTGTCTGTTGAAAGCAATGTTGTAATAACCAGATAAGCTACCAATCCGCTCAATGCAGCTGAACCATCTTTTGTTTTAGCCATACCAAATGCTACACCTACCGCAAAAAGAATCGACATATTGTCAATAACAGAAGATCCAGCTTTAATTAAGAAGGCCGCTATCGGATTTTCAGCTCCCCAACCTGTGGGATCTATCCAATAACCGATTCCCATTAAAATAGCTGCAACTGGTAACACTGCTACCGGAAGCATTAACGACCGTCCAAGTTTTTGCAGATATTTCATCATTTAAAATTCCCCCTATCCAAAAAACATATTTGTATCAAATTGAATTGAAGAGAATACTAGTGTTTAACATCGACCTAAAACTCAGGGTGTCCAGTTTTAGCGCCTACATTAGCTATATCCCTCAGAAATAGACACAAAAACCTTTTGGAAATATAATTTTTTGGTATCCTATGTTATCAATAAAAATAAATTCACAATAAAGTAAAATAGCTAACTATCTAAATTTCTCTTTCAAAAGATTATGTTTTCTATTTTCAACTACATTTCTTTCTCTAAAATACTGCATTTGAATCTTTCAATATACACCAGTCTGCCTCAGAGAGATTTGCTCCTTTTACTAGAAATCATTTCTTTGTAGCTTATTTCATATCGATTTCAATCTAATTATTTTTTATCGCCTCCTTGAAGCTTCATTGGAGAATCAACACAGCCTCACCTAACACATGATCTTTTTCTCTAAATTGCCTTTTTCAAATCCTCTTTTATAAACTTGTTTCCCTCCTCTAAATGTACAGGTGGCAAGCTAGCAATGATAAACGTTCATGCAGCTTTGTACCAATGTATTCCGATGCAAGTGTAATTATTTCCTTGAGAACAGTAAAATGATTTCTCAGAATACGATTTAAAAGCTGATGATGAATAATTTAAACTTTTTCCTATTATACCTTTAATTTCCTCCGTACTATAAATGCTCAGGCTTTAATTAGACCTACCCAGATCAACCGTAATAACCAGCTTGCCATTTAAATCGCTTTCAATCATACACTTAACCCTTATAGTTGTCTATACCACAAAAATTACAAAAAAAAAGAATGTCTTGAATATCTAATGGGTTCATCAACTTCCTGCACAATTTTGCACTCTCTTAGTTTTCTGTAACTATATCTTCTTGTTCTTACGTTATCTTAAGAAGGATATACATTTCTACTCTCCTAGAAATACCATTTTCTTTTCAATTTGTTCAACTCGAATTCCTCATATTAATAGTACTAGTTTTTATTATTTAGAAACACCACCAATAAATCTGCGTATACAAAAAGAAATGGGATACTTTTTAATTTCATCCTTTTATCCTATTTTCTGCCCTGCAGAAAAAATCTCAAAATGATTTTTAGGGGGAAATTCACGAATGAATGCAGGTCAAAGAAAGGGTATACATATATCTTTCCATAAATATTTAATGATCTATAACCTATTATGATTTTATGGTAATTTTATACATATTATTAAAACAAAAACTATAACTTTAGTCTTAGTATATTTGGGTATTTAGTGATTATTCAATAATCCGAGTGCATTTGGCTCAGTTGACATTCATTCATGATTAAAGTAACCTTGGTGTTGAAATTGGAACCGGTTCTATTATTTCGAATTTTCATTTATCTTTTTTATTATTAAATTACTAGATTGCTATTCAAAGTTATCCTATAGTTATCTTTTTCGAAATGAGTTCCATCTAGGCCTTTCACGTGCATACAGAGCCTATGGAGGAGATTAAAACCTTTCGAAAAACCAAGCTGTTATTCATTTTTAAAAATTAAATATTTCAAGAAAGAGGGAAAAATTTAATGAACATCAAAAAAGTTGTAAGACAAGCAACAGTGTTAACTTTTGCTACAACAATCCTTGTAGGAGGTGGATTTCAAGCTTCTGCTAAAGAAAAAGACAGCAGGGATTTTAAAGAAAAGTACGGTATTTCCCATATTACTCGTCATGACATGCATAAACTACCTGAACAACAAAAAAGTGAGCAATTTAAAGTACCTCAATTCGATGGATCAAAAATAGAAAATATTCCTTCAGCAAAAGGTTTAGATGTTTGGGATACTTGGCCTTTGCAAAACGCTGATGGAACAGTGGCAGAATATAAAGGATATCACCTTGTTTTCGGTCTGGCAGGAAACCCTGAAGATGCAAATGATACTTCAGTTTATTTGTTCTATAAAAAAGCAGACGAGACTTCTTTAGATAGCTGGAAAAATGCAGGAAGAGTGTTTGATGATAGTGAACAATTCGTTCCAAACGACCCTCATCTAAAGGATGAAACACAAGAGTGGTCAGGTTCCGCAACCTTAACATCCGATGGAGAAGTTCGCTTATTTTATACAAGCTTCTCAGGTAAGAATTACGGTAAACAAACGTTAACAACTGCACAAGTCAATGTATCTCAACCAGATGCTGACTCTATTAAGATTGAAGGAGTAGAAGATTACAAATCGATCTTTGATGCTGATGGTAAGAAGTACCAGCATGTTCAACAATTTATCGATGGGGGAGCCTATAATTCAGGCGATAACCACACTTTCAGAGATCCTCATTATGTTGAAGATAAAGGTCGTAAATACCTTGTATTTGAAGCTAATACAGGTACAGAAACTGGTTACCAAGGAGAGGAATCTCTATTCAATAGAGCATACTATGGCGGAAGTAAAAAATTCTTCGAAGCAGAAAAAAATAAATTGCTTCAAAGTCCACAAAAAGAAAAAGCCGAGTTAGCTAATGGTGCAATCGGTATTGTTGAATTAAATGATGATTATACTTTGAAAAAAGTAATGAAGCCATTGCTTGCATCCAATACAGTAACAGATGAGATTGAACGAGCTAACGTATTTAAAATGGATGGTAAATGGTACTTATTCACTAGTGCAAGAGGATCTAAAATGACCATCGATGGAATTACTGACAAGGATATTTACATGTTAGGTTACGTGTCAAATTCCTTAACCGGAAAATACAAACCTTTAAATGATACTGGACTTGTCTTACACCATAATCTTGATCCTAATGATGTTACTTGGAATTACGCTCACTATATAACACCTACCAAGTCGAAAGATAATAATGTAGTAGTAACAAGTTACATGACGAATAGAGGGTTCTTTGAAGACCATAAAACGACCTTTGCTCCAAGCTTCTTGCTTAACATTGAAGGATCTGAAACTTCTGTTGTAGAAGATAGTATCCTTGAACAAGGGCAATTAACAGTGAAAGATGATGATAAAGGCAGAGACAAAGATCGAAAAAACGATGATGACTAATAGCAGAGAATTTTCACTGCAATTTTAACAGCGATTAAGAACATCCTAAAAATAGGAAAAGAAAATGCCGATATATATCGGCATTTTCTTTTAATCAGGGGACGCTGTAATTTCACCTGTCAATCAAGTAAACTTTCTTATTTAGCTCTTTTAACAGATATATAAACCCCCGTTTTTGGAAAATTGGATGAACGAATTTTTCTTTTTCTTTTTTTAAGCTTGTTATTATTGTTTTATACTTTGTCCTGCTCATCTTGATTTGAAAATTGATTGCTAAGAATAAATAATTCGCATGTTATCTAATTACAGCAAGATTTACAAACAATAAAGCGAGGAATTTATATGCAAAAAAGAGGATTTAATAAGAAAGCACTCAAACTGTTAGGTGTTTTAATTGTTATACTAAGTATTGTAGTAATCATAGGGTTATTTAACCAACATCCAGAAAAGAAGAAACCAAAAGATCCATTAACATTTCGAGCAACGTATCATTTTACATCACCTGATAAATGGAAAAACGACCCTCAGAAGCCTATCTATTTTGATGGAAAGTATCATTACTATTATCTCTATAATGGTGACTATCCAAATGGTAATGGAACTGAATGGCGCCATGCCACATCAAAGGATTTGGTACACTGGAAAGATGAAGGAGTGGCCATTCCGAAATATACGAATAAAAATGGCGATCCATGGTCAGGATCAGTCGTTGTCGATAAAAAAAATACAGCTGGCTTTGGTAAAGGGGCCATTGTGGCGATTGTGACGCAGCCATCTGCGAATGGCGGCAAAGAGGAACAATATTTATGGTACAGTACAGACAAAGGACAAACGTTTAAATCTTATAGTGATCAGCCTATTATGCCTAATCCGGGCACAGAAGATTTTAGAGATCCGAAAATTATCTGGGATCCTCAAGCTGGTAAATGGGTGATGACTATGGCAGAAGGAACGAAGATTGGTATTTATGAGTCCAATAATCTAAAGGAATGGCACTATACA
Organism: Metabacillus arenae; assembly: GCF_014773385.1. Classification (GTDB taxonomy): domain Bacteria; phylum Bacillota; class Bacilli; order Bacillales; family Bacillaceae; genus Metabacillus_D; species Metabacillus_D arenae. Next base: position 13,912 of record NZ_JACXAI010000044.1, read on the forward strand.
GGGGGGTTCCAAACGCAAAATATTGGGATAGTAGAATGTCCTGATCTTTTTAGGATGCGAGCGAGTGACGGGACATATAAGTGGGTTCTAGGTGCCAGTGCAAATGGCAAATCTACTGGTAAACCGAATACCTACGCATATTGGATCGGCACCTATAATGGAAAGGAATTTATCGCAGATAACAATGAACCCCAGTGGCTGGATTACGGTTATGATTGGTATGGCGGCGTGACGTTCGAAAATGGTAAAAGCAGCGATAAATTCGATAAACGTTATGCTTTAGCATGGATGAATAATTGGGATTATCCGCACAATACGCCGACATTGCAGGACGGCTTTAACGGAATGGATTCTATTGTTCGTCAAATTGAACTAAAGCATGAAGGCAACAATGCATACAACCTGACCTCACAACCAATGGAAGCCTTGAATAAATTGACCCATTCAACAGATTATTTTAAACAAATCAAGGTTAATGGTTCAAAGACGCTAAAAGTAACAGGCGATGCCTATCAACTTGAAGCGGATATATCTTGGTCAGATTTAAAGAATGTAGGCTTAAGACTTCGAGAATCAAAAGACAAAAACCGCCATGTTGATGTGGGGATTTCTACAGAAGGTCAATACTCTTATGTCAACAGAGCCTTTACGGGACATCCCGACAAAAGCCAAAAGTATGTTGAAAGCAAAGCCCCATTTGACACAAGCAAAAAGAAAGTACATTTAAAGATTCTCGTCGATAAAACAAGTGTTGAAGTCTTCGTTAATGATGGTAAGGTGGCTCACTCTAATGAAGTGTTCCCTAATTTAAATGATAAAGGAATAACACTTTTTTCAGAAGGCGGCACATCTATCTTTAAAAATGTTAAGATTAAACACTATGATTCTATCAATAAGAAGCAGCTGGAAAGATAGAACATGTCAGCAGGATATTATAAAATAATGATTTAAGAAAATATAAGTAAGTAGGAGAATGTCCCAAAAGTAACAACTTTTGGGACATTTTTTTAGCCTAAAAAGCAAGAAGACCATTATGGATATAATTGAATCAGCCGGTAGTTTTTAAATTACAAACCCAAGGTTCTGAGGTATTTACCATTCTCTAAATATTGATAAATATCACCATATTCTTGAAATGTTTTAAGAAAAGAATGAACGGTATTCATCGGTGTTTAAGGATAAGGAATCAGTGATAAGAACCCTGTCACTGGGCTATAGTTGTTGGGTGATAAGAGGTATATAATCATCCGTTTTCTTAAGATTGGAACATTTCTTCATCAGTTTTTCATCGGATACCTGCCACGTATGATTTTTTTGGGCGCTTCTAATATAGACAAAGTTATATGGATTCGTTGTATAAATCTCAAATTGTTTTCTAGCTTCACGTAAAAATCCCTTATCCACTGCTGAATTCCATTTTGGGAATTGAATCTGATTAAAAACTTTTTTTCTAAACATGATGGTTGGCCCTGCTATCGGTAAAAATGCTTCCCGAATGCCAAGTTTTTGATTTTGTTGAAAGTAGGTAAATACCTTTTTCTTTCCTACAATATCTGCCTGTTTCTCCTGAAATACAGTCATCGCTTGGGGAACATAATAGGGCGAATAGTAATCATCATCATCAAATTTTGCGATAATATCATAGTTGGATTTGGTAACACCATAGTTTAAACATTCTCCTAAAGTAATCTGAGAGGGAAGCTGATACACGTTTACATTCGAAAACTGTTTGGCTTTCTTTTGCCATTTCTTGATATCCATATCATCTCCGTTTAAAACCACGATAAGCTCCTTTTCCTCCCAATCTTGGTGAGCAAAGTTATGAAATACGTTATCCATCTGTTTATTCCTGTTTGTACAGGTAACAATCGAAATCACTTTCCATTCCTCCAGTATATGAACATTAAGCATTCGAACATAGAAATTGTTTTTTATAAAAGTTTAACGATCAGGGGATTTATATAAAGATCAAAATGTAGGGAAGTTGTCCTAAAATAAATGACACAAATATTTTGTAAACCACGTATCAGGGGTAAACCCTGACTATAAATCTTCCTCAACTCCATTGAGGTTAATATATTTATATGTTGTCTATCTATTTATGAAATTCCAAATGTCCTATCATTTAAGCACTTTTTTGGATTCTGGTGCAAAGATATAATTAATCATGAGTTAATAGTGGGAAAAAGGATTAAGTGGAGATATCGATAACCAATTTGGCTAACATTAACGCAGGGTCTAATTTCAGCATATTTGTTTTTATATAGGGAAATAAAAGTGGAATTTCTGTGCAACCGCCGAGTAACGTTGAAACAGACATTGTTTCGTATGTCTCTAACATTTGGTTTAATTCTTCCATGCATGAATTATTCTCAATATTTCCGGCTTTCACCTCATTTATTGCTTTATTTATTAGCATTTGCTCTTTTTCAGTGGGAAGGATCAATTCAACTATTGTATTTTTGAAGGCATTCTGATATAAATTCATTTTAATAGCAGTATTTGTAGCAAGCAGGAATATTTTTTGATCTCTTTCATTGATCAGCGATAACGTTTGTTTGACGGTATTTTTGATCATATCATAACAAGGAATAGTAATGGTCTCGGCAATTTGGTCAAGCCAAATATGAGCTGTATTACAGGGCATAACAATAAAGTCTGCACCGGACTGTTCTAGTATCTTTGCAGATTTGATTAATTCTGATAACGGAGTTTCGTTATCCTTTATCAAAGTATCAATACGTGCAGGAATTTTCGGATTATTATTTATGATGATGTGAAGATGATCTTGGTCAGTTTGTGCATTGGTATTTTTGACAATCTTATAGAACAAATCACATGTAGCCAGAGGCCCCATCCCCCCTAGGATACCTACGGTTTTAGACATTTACATCTTCTCTTTCTAATCATAGTTTTCAGTAATGTAAGGGCAACATTAAAGTGAATATTAAGAAAATACTTAATATATTCATATTTATTATTCAAAAAAAAGATTGGACTAATGATAGACCTATCATCAAAACAATCTTGTTATATACAAATAAATAAAACTCACAAAACTAAAAATTACCTATCTGTCTACTTTGAGCACAAAAAACTGGAGAAAGAACATTGGCAAGTCTTACACATTTCTTAGTCTCGTTATCTCCAGTCGTCCGATTGATTGGTTTATTAAATTTTTCATTTTCTAAAAAAGTTTCGTGCTGTTGGCTAGTCACAATTTGTTGGTAGGACTTAGCATAAATAAATTACGTTAAAAGGGGATTTATTCTAAACGTACCGATTCAAATCAAGTAAATTGCCAAGTAATCGATCATATTCAATTGGATAACGATTGAAACCATTGCTAGGTACAAATGTTAACTCACCAAAATAAATATGATTATTTAAATAATACAAATCGACTCGAACAAAGGGAAATCCTTGCGCGAGCTGTCTCGCAATAGAAATCATAGCATTTAAACGTTTTGGCTTATCGAGAGTTTTAGGAAAATTCGGATAGACAACTTTATATGGGAGCTTATTCCAATTAAGATTATATAAGTCGCGCTTATGATTATTAAATCTGTCTCCATCCACTTGAATATACTTAGGATTGCCATGGAAACAAAAAAACCTGAAATCCTTTAAATCACCGGATGGATCTTGAAGAAGTTCTTCAATTATAACTCGACCTTTAAGAGATTTATAATTTGGCTCTTTAGTTTTATCATAGTAATTGGAATTGACCCACCTGTTCATCTTTTCTCTAGCTTTGTTCCAATCAATTAGTGATTTGTCTTTGACAATAATATTCCAACCACAACCGTGTGTTGCTTTCATAACAAATGATTTGGGGAGTGACTCGAATTTAATGTCATACACATTTTCATATATCCCGATAAGAGGAACTAAGTGCTTTTCCCCAATTTTCTCTTTTATGCTTTGACGAACCTCATACTTGTCGACATATTTTGAAAATCTCTCTAAATTCCCATTTAATTTAATCCATTGCATTTTCTCAGTAAATGTTCGAGGATTTGTTAAGTTAAGTTCAAAACCGTGTATACGCTTAAAACGCTTTTTTAAAGAGTGGATTTTGTTACCCATGTGTTCCAATACACCATCCTTTGAATGTATCAAGTTTACTATTTATCATATGTGATTGTTCATTTTAGAGATTAGACAGTTGTAGGAGAGGATCAATAATTGATGTAAGAAAAGCGCAAGCGCCTTGTTATGCCTAGGGCAAGCACTCGGTCAATCCGTTAAGAAGGTTGTTCTTTAACCTTCTTGACGGACTGACCCTGCGACCTCAAGACGATGGCGCTCGGAGCTGGACATAGATACCACTCTTTATCACGTTAATACTTTAATTAAATTAAACTTTCTTCACTGAGAACGAAAAGCGCAAGGCGCCCGCCTATCGGCGACAAGCATAAGACGAGCCGGCATGAAGGTTGTTCTTTAACCTTCTTGACGGATTGGCTTATGA
>NZ_JACXAI010000045.1 GCF_014773385.1 Metabacillus arenae
ATCGGAGGTGAGAATTAATGAAAACAGCGAAAGAGCTGATTTTTTTCTATACTCTTTAACTAGTTCTTTAGGGTGCTCACTTCATTTTGGCCATATTTCAATCGATTTCTGTTTGTTCATTCCATAACAAATAGCTCTTTGCTCTTGATCACCCACCGATCGTTTACTTATCTTCGATTTTTCCCCTTATATCTTCGAAATCTGAAATTTATCTACGAAATCGGCAGACTTATCTTCGAAAATTTCAAAATATCGATTATTCGACATAAATCATCAAAACTAAGTAGTGTACAGATTCCATATATTGTTTTTAAACCGCCAATAATGAGATAACATATAAATTCTGATATTATAAATAAAACTGCCAATTGCAAAACCATTGGTTTGTAATTGGCAGTTCCTGTGGTTTTGAAATAAAATTTGATAAAAATCCTGTTGTTCGAAGCAAGTTAATGGAAGAAGTTAAATTCCCTTTGACTTTTTCAAAAAGGCACTCTATAATAATCACTGTACTTTTAAATTATAAGGAGGATTATTAAAAAATGACACATTCCATGAGACTACGTTTCCCAACTTTGAACCAGTAATTGAATATGTTCAAAGACTCTGTTTGTCTATGCAGAGTAAACGGGATTAGTCTGTCCTTTTTTAATAATCTTCATTTCAAATACAATTATGTAATGTGAAGAAAGGCGGATCGTTCTGCCTTTCTTTATTTTTGTGTAATTTCCCTTCATTTGTTTTTAGCAAAAGGGAGGTTCTTTTGGTGACAGCTACCTTAGCATAACCCTAATCTAAAAAGGATGGGTCATCTTCCCTTTACTCAGAATCACAGGCAGATCGTCTGTGATTTTTTATTTTTTAAAATGATTGGAGGATTTTACATGATGATGTTACTTTTCTATTAATACGAGCTTCAGTTTTCAGCTCGTATCGGTGAAGAATCGATACGCAAATTTTAGGAGGTATCGATAAAAATGGAAAATTGGAAACGAAAATTTTTTGCAATATATTCAGGGCAGTTCTTTTCATTACTGAGTAGTGCGGCTGTCCAATTTAGTATTATTTGGTGGTTAACAGATACAACAGGTTCACCACTTGTATTAACACTGGCAGGGTTGGCTGGGTTTTTACCGCAAGCATTGGTTGGACCATTCGCTGGAACATTGACGGATCGTTACTCTCGTAAAATGATGATGATTCTAGCAGATATGACTGTTGCTCTAGGGAGTTTACTCTTATTTACATCGATGTATTTTAGTGAGCCAAGTATCGCATTAGTCTTGCTCGTTTTAGTCGGTCGTTCACTTGCAACTGCCTTTCATATGCCGGCATTGCAAGCTTCAATACCACTGCTTGCACCTGAAGAGCATCTCACAAAGGTTGCGGGCTGGGGACATACGGTAAGTTCAGTGTCAAATATTGCAGGACCAGCAGTAGGAATGTCGTTACTTGCAGTTAGCTCGCTTGAATGGGTGTTATTGTTAGATGTTTTAGGTGCTGTTATAGCTAGCAGCGTTTTACTATTTATTCACATTCCAAGCGTGCCAAGAACAGAAGAAACGGGAGCTAGCAACTTTATTGTTGAAATGAAAGAAGGGTATCATGCGATTGTAAAGCATCCCGTCTTGTTGAAGTTAACAATCGTCATGACCATCGTAGCTATTCTTTACATCCCTCTTGGCACTTACCTTCCACTTATGACACGCAACCATTTTGAAAAAGGTGTTGTAGAAGCAGGGTTAGTCGAGATTGTCTTTGCCATTGGATTAATAGCTGGAGGTTCGATAATAGGTGTATTAGGGGATCGTTTTGATAAAGTGAAAATAATGGCAGCAGGGATGATGTTGATGGGCGTTGCTTTATTCTTTTCTGGGTTTCTTACACCATCGCTAATTTATGTATTTGTTGTACTGTGTGGTTTAGTGGGTTTATCTGGTCCATTATTTTCAGCACCATTCTATGCCTATATCCAAACGGAAATTGAGCCACATTTACTTGGGCGAGTATTTAGTTTTGTTACAAGTCTATCACTTCTTGCGACACCAATTGGATACGCGCTAGCTGGAGTAATAATTGAGTTAACAAGTGTAACAGCGCTATTTTCTATAACAGGTATTTTAATTATTCTAAATGCAATTGTGGCTATGAAGACGAAGTAGGAGGGAGAGGGGAAAGTCCGTGCAATTCTTATTATTTTTTTAATGCGAGCGTGAAATTACGCTCGTATCGATCCTAGCTATCGATACGAAATCACAATATTTCGGGAGGTAGCAAATATGGAACAAATATGTTTTGAATTAGAAAATGTCGAAGTGACCTATTTAGATAATGAAGTATTAAAGATTGAACGGTTAGCAGTACATCAATTTGACCGAATCGGTATCGTCGGGAAAAACGGTGCAGGGAAAAGTTCATTAATAAAGTTACTGGCGGGTATTATTCGACCAGCAAATGGAAAAGTGCATCGTCACGTAGAGTGCGGTTATTTTGAGCAACTTGAAGCTCCAACAGCTACAGAAGCGGATCCAGCGTTACTTGGAAAATTAGACGTACCAAAAGACTCTAATCAGTTAAGTGGTGGGGAACAAACAAGAATGAAGCTCGCACAATTGTTTACGCATTATTACGAAGCTTTACTAATTGACGAGCCGACAACACACTTGGATCAAGAAGGTATTTCGTTTTTACTTGATGAACTTAAGTTTTACTATGGAGCGCTTCTATTAATTAGTCATGACCGAGCTCTACTAGACGAACTAGTCACAACGATTTGGGAAGTACATGAAGGCAAGGTCCGTGTTTATTCAGGGAATTACAGCGAATACATGGCACAAAAGCAGTTAGAACGTGAACAACAGAGTCAAGCTCATCAACAGTTCCTAAAAGAAAAGAGCCGGCTCGAAAAAGCAGCACATGAAAAAATGAAAAAGGCTGAAAAAGTTGCTCAAGCAGGGCGCATGTCAAAAAAAGAAGCGAATGCCATACCGAACAAGTCGTTTATGACGAAATCGAAAGGAACGAGCCAAAAAGCCGTACAACGCGCAGCAAAAGCAATTGAGCATCGAATGGAAAAGCTTCAGGAAGTCGAAGCTGTAAAAGGAGAAAGGCCAATTGTTTTCCACCTATCTAAAGCTTTGAAATTGCATAATAAGTTGCCAATTATGGCCGACCGACTCACTCTCCAAATAGAGAACAAAGTATTATTATATGAAGTGAGTTTCCAGCTGCCACTCGGTAAAAAAATAGCAATTACGGGTACCAATGGAAGTGGTAAAAGTACATTACTTCACCATATTGCGAATAATGGTGCAGGTTTAACCATTTCCCCAAAAGCAAAAATTGGTTACTTCCGTCAAATGAGTTATCAATTTACAAGTGATGAAACGGTATTGCAATTCGTGAAAAACCGTTCAGAATATGATGAAGTATTTTTAAGAAGCGTTTTACATTCGATGCAGTTTGTCGGTACAGATATCCTAAAAAGTGTGAAGGCATTAAGTGGCGGAGAAGCGATTCGCCTCCAACTTTGTCAGCTGTTCTTAGGGGAATATAACATTTTATTGTTAGACGAACCGACCAATTTTTTGGATATCGATGCCGTTGAAGCATTAGAACGGTTTATATCTGCATATGAAGGTACAATCGTATTTGTATCACATGATAAAGAGTTTATAAAAAATGTAGCAGATCTACAATTTAATATTTTCGAGAAAAAATTGAATCAAACGTGATTTCAAGTTGATTTAAGATAGGCCACCAAGATGATCTCGGCGGCTTATTCTTCCATTGTTCTATTTCATTTTTCAGTCACAATAATGTAAAAAACTACACTATAATTTATAGGGTGGTGTTTCTTGAAGATGGATTACAGAAATGATCAAACTTTTTTATAAAAAGATTACTGATAAGAGAATTCATTCTGATCAATCTTTTTTCAAAATGAATACTCTTTGTTTGCTTCTAAATAAGGCTAAACAACATCCTTTTTATTAAACCTTATTTCAAAGCTGCAATTCCCTTGCGGCTTTAAATCCTGTTTCAACAATTCCTCCTAAGCGCTTGATATTATTGCATGATGTGTTTAAGTATTTTTGCAGGATTACCACCAACTACAACGTTGTCTGGTACATCTTTAGTAACTACTGCACCTGACGCAATAACCACATTGTCTCCTATCGTTACTCCTGGGTTTATTACTGCCCTACCGCCAATCCATACATTGTTACCAAATGTAATAGGTTTTGCATATTCTCTTCCTGAATTGCGTTCAGTGGGATCAAGTGGATGAGTTGCTGTATAGATATGTACACCAGGTGCAAGCATACAATTATCTCCAAATCTTACTTCACAAACATCCAGTATGACACAATCAAAATTTGCAAAAAAATTCTCTCCTACAAATATGTTGTAGCCATAATCAACTCTGATATTTGGTTCCATATATACGTTTTCTCCAGTTGAACCAAATAATTCTTTTAATAATTGAGTACGTTTTTCACCTTCAGTTTCTAAAGTTTGATTAAATATTCTAACCTTTCCTCTTGCATTTTTACGGTCTTTTACTAATTCAGGGTCGGCAGGATTATACATTTCTCCAGCTGACATTTTCTCTTTTTCAGTTTTCATATTAAATCACTCCTACTATATTTTCCTTTGATGTATAAATAAGCAACTTTGTTATCTATTGAATCCCTACATGATTAAATTGCTGCCTGAGCTTGTATCTTTCCTCTTTAATAAATCCTTCTTTGTCAGGAACGCATTTAATTTTTCTGAACTTAGGAGCATTGCTGCGACAAAAACAACAAGACAAAATGGGAAGATTCCTATTGTTGAATGAGATGCAATGAAACCAAGAAGAGGTGGCATGAATGTACTGCCTGTATAGGCAACAGCCATTTGATAGCCCATAATTGTCTGGGAATGCTTCTTCCCAAAACGTGTTGGTGTTTCATGCAACATACACGGAAATATCGGTGCTAATCCTAATCCAATCATAATAAAACCTACAAGCGAGAAAGTGGACGGCAATGGTAATAGTAGAAGTGCAGCACCAGCTAATGCTATTATCTGACCCATCCGAATGAGAGTACGGTTACTCATTTTAAAGGTAATAAAGCCTGTAATAAGTCTACCAATTGTTATTCCTCCGTAATAGAAGGAAACCCACCCTGCAGCAGCCGCTACGGGTAACTCCTTGACATTTACCAGAAAGCTGCTTCCCCAAAGACCCACTGTTGCTTCAACCCCACAATAAAACAAGAAAGATGCCAGAGCCAGATTAACTCCTTTAATTTGTAAAGGTTTTACATCTTTAGCTTCTACGTCATTAATTACACTTTTTGAATCTTCGGTCTCTTCATTTAAAGGAATATTGCTGTTTTTTTTCACTCTGTTCCATAAAGGCAAAGTGAAGAGAAGGATTATAACTAACGCAAACTGAATGCCAGAAATAACAAAATATCCATTTCTCCAAGAATTTTCCTCCGAAATAAACTGAGCCATAATGATAGGACCAAGAGTAGCTCCAACTCCCCAAAAACAATGTAACCAACTCATATGATGTGCCTTATAATGTGTAGCAACATAATCGTTTAATCCTGCATCAACAGCTCCTGCTCCTAATCCAAGTGGGATAGCACATACAATTAACCAAACAACCGATGGAGCAAAATGAAATCCTAGTAAAGCACCAGCAGTCATTAAAACGCTGACACATGTTACTTTGCCAGTTCCGAACTGTTTAAGTACCTTTCCGCTAACTAAACTGGAGATAATTGTACCTCCTGCAATCGTCATAAAAAGAAATCCAGCAGTCTCAAGTGGAGCCCCATAGTCCGATTGCATCACGGGCCACGCTGCCCCCAACAAAGAATCAGGTAAACCTAAGCTGATAAAAGCCAAATAAATGATGACTAAAAGGAATATTGTCATATTTAAACCTCTCCTTTAATTATTTAAGGTCAATAGTACTTTCCGATTTGTTTTACCTGCTTGTTCCATTCATCATGAGATCAAGTCCAAGACTTTGTAATCCATCTTGAGTTACCTCCTTATAACAAACTTATTAAAGAAATTTAAAAAGTTTAGAAATAAAAACTTATTAAATTTCTTTAATAAGTTACCTGACAACGAATATAATTTTCGAAATTTACCTTTATGACCCTTGCGTTATATAGTCAACTCTATAAGATTTCCTTCAGGGTCTTCTATTACACTCTCATAATACCTGTCTCCAGTGATACGAGGACCACTAATAAGAGGATAACCATTATTTTTTAATCTGGCTGTCATTTGATTAACGGACTCCCTGCTTCCCAAGGAGATGGCTATATGAGCCCAACCAATTTTATCACCCCGATTCTGCTTATCAATACCTGCCTTACGCATAATCTCTAATCGAAGCCCGAGTCAAAAGTTAGAAAATAAGATTCAAATTTCTTTTCACTATTATGATATTTAATGTTTGACTTAACTAATATCTACCTTTGATTTAGGTGATTATTAATAAATGTGATTTTTTTTATATAAAAACAGAATTGCTGTTTATCCATCGATCATGAGATCAAGGCACAGACTTTGTAATCCAAATAAATAGTCTTGTTTCCAATCACTCATTGTAAGCTCTGGAAGATGTTCTGACGGGATATATTTTGAGCTGCCTATGGTAATTTTGTCTAATATTGCTTTTTCAACTTCATCCATACAAAAAATAATGGTATGAGGATTAATGATAGCTACAAACGAGGCGACTAACCTGCTAATTGCATCAATCTCATAACCATCACGGATAGCTGCTTTTTTAGGTCCACTTCCGTTTTCCAAAGCTTGGCGAAAATTTCGGTCATTATACTGAGGGACGAATGAAACCTCTCCTGAGAAAAAAGTACTTCCCCTCACCACATCTCCATTGATCATAATTCCTGCGCCCGGGCCATTTTGACCAGAATACAAATATATAAGGGATTGCTTGTCATTAATTCCCCGATTATTGTGATATCCAAGAACAGCAGCATTCATATCGTTCTCTACTACGACAGGTATAGAAAAATGATTCTCATAGTATCCTTTTAAATCAAAATTTTGAAACTGCTCATATCCTGGTATATAAAAAATCCGGCCATTATCAACCGAACCAGGAACGCCAATTGCCATAGAACTGATTTTCGGATATTTAGTCATTATATTCTCAATGCACGTAGTTAATAAATTTAAACCATCATCTATTAATACACTCGGTGCTTTTCCCTGTTCCTTTACTTCTCCTATACAATTAAAAATTGTATAATTCGTTTCTGTTCTCTCTAGAAATATTGCCAGACCTAACATATGCTCAGGATTGTATCTATATCTTTTTGCTCTTCTCCCACCACTAGAATCATCTAAACCAACTAAAATAATTTCCCCATCCTTCTCCATCTGTGCTAGGAACTTACTTATTGTAGGGAAACTAATTCCTAATGTATGGCTGAGTTCAACTTTTGTTGCACTTCCAAGTTCTAAAAGAGTTGTACGAATACCACGAAGGATCACCTTCTTCATAGATTTTGGAGTAGGGAATAACTCATCCACTAGATTCACCACCTAAAAAAATAAACTTATTAAAGAACTTTAATAAGTTACGGTGTTAATATACCATATCCCATTTTTGAAAACAATAGAAATTGATATTGAAAGGTTACTTTCCATCATACGTTTTTAAAACCACATATTTAGTTCAAGAAAAAAGGACCTTTCAGCAAAAGCCAAAGGGTACATTATTGTGTGCAGTATTTTTCTTTTTTTAAGTAATGTGTAAGCCTGTTACACGGTAGTTTGCTTATAGTCTAAGGAGCACTTTTTTGTTTTTTTCCATTTTAAATTATTTGATTAAGTCTTATCTGCAATCCAAAAAAGAGTTCGAATGAACGCATAGTGAGTAATATTATAAAGTTTGATTATTTTATTTTCTCATCAAATATACTAATCATTTAATCCCTTTCCACTCAGAATTTTCTGCATACATTTTTCAACCCTTGACACTCGAGTTTTGGATTGTTTTGGTGCAGAAAAATGAAAAATATAGCCTCTTTGTCGTCCCGGCGTCAATGCTTCGAAAGCAGTTTTCAAGGCAGGGTTCTCATCGAATTTAGTTTGAAGTTCTTCAGGAATGATGAATTCTGTACTCTTTTTAAAATTCACTTCCAAACCAGCTTTTTCAACTTCAATGGCTTCATAAATATAGGCTTTCAAGATGGTTTCCATTTCAACTATTTCTTGAACATTGGTGAACCGAATCTGGCGCGCCGCCTGTACATTCTCCGTTTGTTGGATTAGAATCCCATGGGGATCCTGTAACAAGGCACCTTTGTGAAACAAAAGCGCGCAATATTCTTTAAATCCATGTATTAAAACGATGTTTTTGTTCTCAAACATGTAACAAGGATGCATCCACTTAATATCTTCGGTCAGCTCACAGTCAAGAACGATATTTCTCAACGTCTCAAATTCTCCCTTCCACTTTTTGGCTTTTCTTAAAAATCCATCAACCTTACGATTCTTTCTACTATTTGTCATCAGAACACCCTCTCTCCAGTTTTTCAATCAACTGACAGCCAAGAATGATCATTCTCTAATTCTTTCTGTCACTTTTTGACTTTCCTTGAATATACATCAGCCTTGAATCATTTTCCATGCCCCACTTGGCAAGCTTGCTCGAGCTTCCGGCAAGATGGCATCTATACAGTTACTATTGTTGGCAATTAATTGATGTATTTTCATATTGATATCCTCTAAATTCACAAAATTTAGTCTTTCAAAGCAAACGGCTCAGTCCTATACTGAGCCGTTTGCTTTTCCTTCTTCGTTAGCTAAACTAAAAAACAGGTTCAGAGGTTCTTACATTTTCTCTAACATTTTTTTTAGTTCTTCAATCATATTCGCCCAACCATATTTCGCACCATTGAAAGCTTGATCTTCTTTTTCGAATCCAGTTTGTTCAAGGTGTAAGTAGGTTATTCCATCCTCTTGCTTCAATGTCCATGTGACTATAGTGTTTATCGGACCACCTACCCAAGTGTAAGATAACTTAAAAGGCTCATCTACTACTAATACTTCACAATCTACAATTAAATTCCACTGCTCATTTCGGAATTGACATTTATGTCCTACGATTGGTTTAAAGTTATTTTCCATTACCCATTTTGCAAGAGTATCCGAATCTGTTAATGCGTTCCACACCTTATTGATTGAGCTTGTAAACTGAAAATCCAAAGAAAATTCTGCCATTATTTATTCCTCCTCTAATAAAATTTTTAAAAGGTCCACTTTTTCCTTCCAAAATTTCTCGTAAAAGGATACCCAATCTTTAACTTCCTGCAGCGGAGCTGCAATTAGTCGATACCTTGTTTCTCTGCCAACTTTACGGTCAGCAACTAGACCAGCTTCTTTAAGGATAGCCAAATGTTTAGAAACAGCGGTACGCCCCATTTGAAATTGTGCGGTTAATTCGTGAAGTGGTAACTCTTCTGCATCTGCCAACAAACGTAGCAATTTACGCCTTGTTGGGTCAGCAATAGCTACATAAACATCACGCTCTTGATTTTTCTCGCTCAAAATCACCCCCCCTTTATAAATCGGACACCAAAAGGTGTCTTTATTATAAGACACCTTTTGGTGTCCTGTCAATTTTTATCTTTGACATAATGGCATTTGTTTTATTCTTTTATCATCAAGTATACTTCTTCAGCTAACCTGCCCTTTAATGGCATGACTTTAAATTCAAGATGTACCGTCTAAATCCAGAATATTGCCCTAAGAACGAAAAGCGCAGAGCGCCCGCCTATCGGCGACAAGCACAAGGCGAGCCGGCATGAAGGTTGTTCTTTAACCTTCTTGACGGATTGACCCTGAGACCTCGAGCCGATGGCGCTCGGAGCTGGACAATCATAGCACTCATTAAAACGTTAATACTTTAATTAACTTAAACTTTCTTAACTAACGAGAAAGAGCGCAAATTGACTACGCTCTTTTTAGCTAATCTTTTTATCAGATTCATATCTTTTCCAGGCTTCTCGAAGACTCGATATCAAGATATTTTGACTGTTTTCAGTTACACGGTATTAACACTATTAAAACAACATGAAAACTAAAATAACATTGGCCTCTCTTTTTATGAATTAAAAATATTGTAGCTGAAATTTCTATAGAGAACCTTTACAATCATAAAAAAGGGACACTGTCCCAAAATAAACGGAGGGTTTTATAAATGAGTAAAGTACTCCTTTTTGGGTCTGGTGAGGTAGGCAGTCATATTTTAGAATTTTTAGTCAGAGACCCGAAATGCCCAGAATTGGTTGTATGTGATATTAAAGCGGAAGTGGGGCAAAAAAGGGTTCATAATGCTCTTAGCGGGGCTTCCATCCTAAGACTCTATCCAAAGGTTTCCTTTAAAAAAGTGGATTTATTAGATGTAGAAGCAACCGCCCGTGTGATTGAAGACGAAAATCCGGAGGTTATAATTAACTGTGCGGTTTTACAAACCTGGCACACTATTCGTAAACTGCCAAAAGAAGTGTACGAAAGGCTTAGTGCTGCAAGCTTAGGAGCTTGGTTGCCTTGCCAATTAGCACTTGCATACCATTTAATGCTGGCAGTTAAAAAATCCGGATTGAATCCACATGTAATTAATACAGCATTGTCGGATTTGGTTAATCCCGTTTTGGCTAAAGTCGGCCTTGCCCCTACAATAGGTATTGGAAACGTTGAATTAATTGAACCAGCTGTAAAAGTTTTTGTTTCTAATCATTTACAGGTCCCAACAGATTTAGTAAGAATCTACCTTGTGGCTCATCATCAATGGTGGGTTTATCCTAGAGAAGCAGAATATAAAAAGTCCCCTTACTTTATTAAGGTTATGGTTAATGATAGAGACGTAACCAATCAGTTTGATACCGATCAACTATTATGGGATGCCATTAAGTTATATCCGCCTGGAACGGAATTCACAACAGTATCTGCCAGTTCAACAATTAAAAATATGTACGCATTGATGAATCCATCAGGGATATTCACGCATTCACCTTCACCGAAGGGTTTGCCTGGGGGGTATCCAATCATTCTTAGCAACAAAGGAGCAGAACTCGCCCTTCCGGAGGAAATTTCACTGGAAGAAGCTATCAAAATAAATGAAGAATCTGCGAAGAAAGATGGTATTGACCATGTCAAAGATGATGGTACGGTGGTGTACTCTGATTATACCTATAGAATTTTAAAAGAGATGCTTGGTTTTGATCATGCCTCCTTCAAACCAGAAGAGAGTTTTGAGCTTGCAAAAGAACTGATGAGTAAATATAAGGAATTTGCTTCTAAGCATGAAACCATAGAATCTTAATACAATTTTGGGGCTGACTCTTTTGATTCGGCCCTTTTATATTGCTGTACCATCATTTCTAATGGATTTGCGAGAAAATGCCGGTTGTGCTTAAATTTGAGTAAATGTATTTTCCTTACCAGTCTGGTAGTCGCTTTAAAGGAGGAAGTCAGAATGTCTGAAACCAATAAACCAATTTCACGAATCGCTGCTGTAGATAATGCAATAGATCTTCTATTGCTATTAAGTAATAAAAGTGAAAGAAGTATCAGGGAACTTGGGGAACAACTTAATGTTACGAAAAGTACGTTACACCGCACACTACAAACCCTTGAAAATCGAGGTTTTGTAAAACAAGATCCTATTTCTAAAAAGTATTCATTAGGTTATAAAATTCTAGAACTTAGCGTCAAACTAAAAAGTCAAAACGAATTAAGGAATTTAGCTTTCGAAGACATGGAGGAGTTACGAAACGTTATTGGAGATACTGTACAATTAGCTATTCTGGATGGGGAGCAGATCCTTATTATTGAAACCGTTGAAGGAACAAAAGAACTTCGTATATTCTCTAAAGCCGGACAAACTTTACCCCTTACTTACGGAAATTTTGGAAAGGTCTTTTTAGCTCATGTGGATGTGTCTAAAGTTAAAGAATATATGAAAGAACAACCATTAAAGAAATATGGATCTAAATCGATTGTTGACGAAGAAACATATTTGAAGGAATTAGAGAATGTAAAGAAGAGCGGCATTTCTGTCAGTATTGATGATCCAATAGATGGAGCTGTAAGTATGGCAGTACCTATTTTCGATAAAACAGGGGTGGTAATTGCTTCTCTTTCCATTGTTGGAGCTAAAACACCACACCTTGTTGAAAACAGAACTTCGGTCGAACAACTCGTTAAAAATACAGGATCAAGAATTACAGAGAAAGTGAATAGATCTTGAAGTCTGACTGACAAATTTATTGAGATAATCAACAAAACAGGAAGCTTATATAAGCAGGTAATGTTCTTAAGAAAAAGTTTTCGCAAATATCTCAATTAATATTCAAATAGTAATAGATGACCTTAAAACACTTCTCTCATCACTAAACATTTCTATGAATTTTATTAAAGATGTAGGCATAAATGTATCTTTTCGGTAGATGAATACTGTTCTTACCTTTCCATATGGGCCAGGAATTTGATGATATCTAATGTTTCCATCTTCTACGTGCTTTTGGATGACAGAAATAGGGAGCAGACTGACGCCTAGACCAGCAGATACACAGCCAAGGATTGCTTCAAGTGTGCCAAATTCCATAATTTTATTAGGAAATACCCCTTCTTGGTGCATCCATTGCTCGAGATTTATCCGATAGGTACATCCAGGACGAAATACAAGCAGAGTCCGAGTCTGAATATCTTTGATAGATGACAAAGACGGATGAATCGTATCTGTGATGAGCACCAATTCCTCTTCTATTACTGTTTTCTGAATCAGTTCAGGATGATCAATAGGCCCGGCTACAAAGGCTCCATCTAATTCATAATTGAGAACTCCCTGGATATTTTGTATAGTTGGCCCTGTTTTTAAAGTTAGGTCTACTTCAGGATAATCGTGATGGTATTTTGTAAGTAGCGGCGGTAAGCGAACTGCAGCAGTTGTTTCCATAGATCCTATAATCAAAGGGCCTTTTGGTGTCTGATCATCTTTCATCACTTTACTAGTCTCTTCTATAAGTTGAAAAATTTTTTCAGCGTATGTCAGTAACAAATTCCCTTTAGCTGTTAAGATAATGCCACGATTATGTCGATAAAACAGAGTTGTTTGAAGCTGAGTTTCTAACTGTTGAATTTTAGTGGTGATATTTGATTGTGCATAATTCAGCTCCCGTGCTGCCCCTGAAATACTCCCCATTTCCGCAACGGACTGAAAAACCTTTAAAGCATGTAAATCCATAAGACATCTCCCTTTATTTGTATATCTTCTTTTTTGCTATCTCAATAACAGATGGCAAGCATCTAGTTTCTGTATTATACCATATAACAAAAAAGGAATATGATACATATAAGTAATCTTTCAAAGGAGTTGAGGGTTTGACTAAACAACCATTTCTCTTTTTAATAGGGGGAATCTTTTCTTTAATCATTGCTATGGGAATTGGGAGGTTTGCCTATACTCCTATTCTTCCGCTTATGCAAAAAGATCTCTCTTTTTCAGATGCAATAGCAGGTTACATTGCCACAAGCAATTACGCAGGATATTTGCTTGGAGCAATTTTAGCAGGGGTCATCCCTTTGAGGCAGCACAGAACGCTTTCCTTAAGATTAAGTCTGACCATCAATATCTTAACCACTGCCTGCATGGGTCTATCTCATTCTTATGTACTTTGGTATATACTTCGTTTTCTTTCTGGATTCACCAGTGCCTTCGTGTTTGTTTTAGCCTCTAGCATCGTGTTAGATAAACTTGCTGCCAGGGACAAGACAAATTGGTCAGGCTTTCTCTACGGAGGGGTAGGCCTTGGAATCTTTTTAACCGGCCTGATCATTCCGGGTTTAAACCAATCATTAAAGTGGGAAGGCGCTTGGATAGGATTGGCTGTCGTAAGTGTATTCTTTGCTTTCATAGTGTGGATATGGCTCAAAGATTCCCCTATCATTCGTGAGCGAAAGAGTAAACAAGAATTTTTCACACAGGTCCCTCCAGTCAAATGGTTCCCTTGGCTGATTGCAGCCTACGGCTTGGAAGGATTAGGTTACATCGTAACAGGTACGTTTATCGTATCTATTGCTGAAAAGACCTCAAGCTTTGGTGGCGATGCTACTTTAGTTTGGATGGTTGTAGGATTAGCTGCATTTCCATCATGTATCATTTGGTCATCTCTGGCTAAAAAATGGGGGTACGTTAAGTGTTTAGTGTTTGCAATGACTATACAGTCCGTCGGTATTGCAATGCCTGTCCTCTGGATGTCCCAAACCGGTCTTGTAATAAGTGCAATATTTTTTGGAGCCACGTTTATGGGTATTACTACACTTACCACAACATTGGCACGCCAAATGAGTCCTTCCAATAGTAATCGAATCATTGGCTATCTTACAGCTATCTATGCTTTTGGCCAAATGATTGGACCAACAATTGCGGGGATTTTATCATCATTCACCCGTGATTATAATGCTGCTTTGATAGAAGCAGCAATTGTAGTATTAGTTGGTGCATGCTTGCTTTTAAAAGGAATTCAATTTGAGAAGAAGCCCAATATTGAAAATGCACCCATGAATTACAAAAAATTATTAAATGAAAAGAGATAATTGTTATGCCATAAGTAAATATCAAAATTACAAATGAAAACGGAATTCCAGAAAAAAGCATTACTTATTAAAGGAGCAACACAGTTACTAGGTGACGTACTCGGTAAAAACCCCAATACAACGGTTGTGGTAATATGAGGTTAATACTGATAATTGGGGGATTGCAGGAGAATCAACAACGGTTCGCAGAAAAAATGGGCAGTGATCATATCGGCCGTTCTTTTGAAAAACACCCGTTATAGCCCAATCGGATAGGCTTGAAATGAATCATTTAATCTTCACGTTACTTTCCTATACCAGTTTAAGTATCAGTGAATTATCGGTCTTAAAATGGACAGATTTTAACGAAAAACAAGGCACTATTCGAGTTACTAAAACTCTAAATTTGTATTATATGCGATTTTGACTAAAATATATAGTTGGAATAGGTGTTGTTTAAAGTAGTAGAAGTGTTTTATTAATGACACGGTTAATCAACTAAGGCAAGTCATAGACATTTTTTAAAAGCTAAGTGTCAACGTTCGATAAGGTTGATAATTAGCTTTTAAACATGCTATCAAATTGATTTCATTTTGTTTTATTCTGTGACCCTTATTCAATTAGAGCGCCCAATTACGGAATATTCCTTATGTTGATCAATAACGGTGGTCAAATCAGTAAGACTCACTTTTTTCGCGAATATGGCCATAGCCTTTTTTAAAATTTTATTTCCTCTTGAAGGCGAAGCATTTGTTTATAAATATTGGAAAAATCCTCTGGAGTTGCCATGGTTCCATCTCCTAATTTGATAGGAGAAAACTTTTTAATCCAATGATAGACGGTTACATCAGATTTGCCAGATTGATAAAAATCCACAACTATTTTTTGAAAGGTTCATTATATTTTTTGCCTACATTCTTATTCCCCATAAAGGACACATCCTTTCATTTTCATTTTAGACAGATATGAAAAAATTTAACTAGAATGTGTCCCTATACCAGCACCATACAATAATAAAATTACTAATTTTTAATAACTACTTTCCCACTAAATATTTGTTTTTAACATCATTCCTTATTCAATAGTCTGCCCTACAGCCGTAATTTTGCAAGTTGAAATTGCAAATCTAGCGATTGTATCAGAATTTATTGGTAAAGTACCTAACACTATGCCAAGACCTGTTTGTTCCACGTTAAAATCTGCTGCAATAGAACCATTGCTTGCTAAAAGATTTACTGTAGAACCGATACGTGTATTTAGGAATTGTCTAATTGGTCGTTCACGACAATCACATTCGCCCCCAGGATCAACAGGTGGCAATAAGTTGATAGGAGGTCCTGGTGGTAAAAACCCTACCCCTGTTATATCAGAAATATTTACCACATAGGTTGTGTCTGTATCTTCATTTGTAACAGTAACTAAGAAATCATTTACACCATCAATATTGACTTCAAAAAAGAAAGGTATTCCTGGTTTGTCTGCAATAGTGCCAATAATTACAGTTTGCCCAACAAGTTGTTGTAAGACGGATTGAAGTGGAGAAACACAACAGTCACAAAGACTGCCAACAGGAGGTTCAGGTCTTTGAGGAAAGAAGTTACAATCTTGTGGCGGTGTTTGTTTTTCTACACAAGAATTTAATAATTGGGATTTACGTAATTTTCTTAGTTTCGGAACAAATCGATTGTTTGTCATTACACTCACCCCTTTCTAATTCAGTATATTTTTAACTTCACTACACGTCTGTTGAACTTACCTATTTATTTTGGTGTTAGAGAAGAAATTCTTATTAAACTAAACTCCCTCAATGAAAGAAGCTGCCCCGTTACTTTAAGTACACTCCTTCACAACCTCTATTTGTAAACATACATATTCAAGTTAACTTCAAAGTGTTATTCAATTTTCTGACCGATTGTTGAATAGCAAGACTGGAGAAAATGAGGTTATCAACACTTTTAAAAAACAATGGTTAAAACAAAAAGAAATCAAATTACAAGTGGGTAGTGAGTATTATGATAAAGGTTTTGTTTTTGGAAGGTTTAACGCTCCATAGTTTGGTTAACCACATTTTATTAAGACTATAGAATTTCGACTGGAAAGCTTGTTAAAGAAAACACCATCTTTAAATAAACGACTCACTCACACATAATTGTTAGCAGAAGCTGGTGTTGAATTACTTGAAATTATGATTCGACTTGGTCATACAGAGGATAAAACTCCAACACAAGTTTATTTACACATTACCAAAGACAGAAAAAAAGAAGCTTCCCACAAGTTTGATCAACTTATGAGAAGCTTCTTTTTGTTTTGGAAAGGTCTAGGCACCTTTTCGGCACCTAAAATGATGTTTTTACCTTTAAAACCCTGATATACAAGGGTTTTAAGGCTAAATTACATCATGCCGCCCATTCCACCCATGCCACCCATTCCGCTCATGTCAGGCATGCCGCCACCGCCAGCGTTTTCTTCTGGCTTGTCAGCTACAACTGCTTCTGTTGTTAAGAACATTGCAGCAACGGATGCAGCGTTTTGAAGGGCATAGCGAGTTACTTTAGTTGGGTCAACGATACCAGCGTCTACCATGTTTACCCATTCGCCAGTTGCAGCGTTGAATCCTGTTCCGATTGCTTCACCTTTAAGGCGTTCAACGACAACAGAGCCTTCTAAACCAGCATTGTGGGAAATTTGACGTACTGGCTCTTCAAGAGCACGTAATACGATGTTCACACCAGTTCCTTCGTCGCCTTCTAATGAGAGAGAAGCTACTTTGTTGTAAACATTCACTAGTGCAGTACCACCACCAGAGACGATACCTTCCTCAACAGCAGCACGAGTTGAGTTTAATGCATCTTCAATACGAAGCTTGCGCTCTTTTAGCTCAGTTTCAGTAGCAGCACCAACTTTGATAACAGCTACACCGCCAGCTAATTTTGCTAAACGCTCTTGTAATTTTTCTTTATCGAACTCAGAAGTAGTTTCTTCTAATTGAGCACGGATTTGATTTACGCGGCCAGCAATTTTTTCAGATTCTCCAGAACCTTCAACGATTGTTGTGTTTTCTTTTGTTACAACAACTTTAGAAGCACGGCCTAATTGTGTAATGTTTGCAGATTTAAGATCTAATCCTAAATCTTCAGTGATTACTTCACCGCCAGTTAAGATGGAGATATCTTCAAGCATTGCTTTACGACGGTCTCCAAAACCAGGAGCCTTAACAGCTACTGCATTGAATGTTCCGCGTAATTTGTTCACAACTAAAGTTGCTAGTGCTTCACCTTCAACATCTTCAGCAACTAATAGTAGCGGCTTGCCTTGTTGAACAACTTGCTCTAGTACTGGAAGAATTTCTTGAATGTTTGTGATCTTCTTATCTGTAATTAAGATATATGGATCTTCAAGAACAGCTTCCATTTTATCTGAGTCTGTTACCATGTATGGAGAAGCGTATCCGCGGTCAAATTGCATACCTTCAACAACTTCTAATTCAGTTGTAAAGCCTTTGGATTCTTCAATCGTGATAACTCCGTCGTTACCAACGCGTTCCATAGCTTCTGCAATTAATTGGCCAACTTCATCGTCAGCTGAAGAAATAGCAGCAACCTGTGCAATAGAATCTTTACCTTGGATTGGCTTAGAAATAGCTTGAAGCTCTTCAGTTGCTACATTAACAGCTTTTTCAATTCCTTTGCGTACGCCCATAGGATTTGCGCCAGCTGTTACGTTCTTTAATCCTTCACGGATCATTGCTTGTGCAAGAACAGTTGCAGTAGTTGTACCGTCACCAGCTACATCATTTGTTTTACTCGCAACTTCAGCTACTAATTTAGCACCCATATTTTCGAATGCATCTTCTAATTCAATTTCTTTTGCAATTGTAACACCATCATTTGTAATTAAAGGAGAACCGAATTTCTTCTCTAATACAACGTTACGTCCTTTTGGTCCTAATGTTACTTTAACTGCGTTCGCTAATGCATCAACCCCGCGCAGCATTGAACGGCGTGCTTCTTCGCTAAATTTAATATCTTTTGCCATGAAAATAACCTCCTCAAATTTTAAATAGTATCTATCCGATTTTTGTAAGAAATTAGCCGATGATAGCTAAAATGTCACTTTCACGTAAAATTAAGTATTCTGTTCCTTCGTATTTCACTTCTGTACCAGAATATTTTGAGAAGATAATGCGATTGCCTTCTGCTACTTCAAGAGCAACACGCTCTCCATTCTCTAAAACGCGACCTGTACCAACAGCTACAACTTTACCTTCTTGCGGCTTTTCTTTCGCTGAATCAGGAAGAACAATACCACTCGCAGTTTTCTCTTCAGATTGTACAAGTTCAATTACAACGCGGTCACCTAATGGCTTTAACAAGTGAAACAACCTCCTCAAATTTTCCAATGAATTTATGTAGAATTATTAGCACTCGATTCAATTGAGTGCTAACACAATTTATATATTATAAAAACTTGCTGTTAATTTCAAGTAAAAAGATAAATTTTTTTGAACACCCTTTCACTTTATTACAATCGAACTATAAAGTGCCGCTTCGATCAGAAATTTTTTTCTCTCAGGATGGTTGACGCTGCAGCTTTAGCAACCGTTCGTAAGCCCTATATTGCCATACCTTAAGACCAAGTTTACCAACCTAAGAGCGGGACAAATTCAAAGCTTCACTAAAGCATTTAGCAAGAGCAAGCATTGAGCTATTGTTTTGTCCCTATTTGAGTGTCTCATACATGCGATTTTCAGACAGTGTGTTACAATAAGGGCTGGTAATGTGAAACTTCCATCAATGGTGTTTTCTAGGGTTTTTCCAGCGAAGGTGTAAAGATTGACGCCAAAGTTATGGTTGAATAAAAGTGAAGAAAAAGATAGAAAATATGTGTCTAATGAAAAGGAGAATACTGTTGAAGAAACAATATTGGTTTGTCATACTGACCTATATATTCATGCAATTTTCAGGAATAGCAGGTGCCCCGCTTTTAGTTAGCTTAGGTGTAGGGGCAGGAGAGCCGAAACGGGAGGCACTTATAGCTGCTTCGGGTTACTGGGCAGTCATCAGTTTTACAGTAGCGCTTATTATCATTCTGCTTCTCATGAGAAAAGACTTTAATGAAACGTTAATGCGGGAAAAGCCTGCTTCTATAGGAATGTCTATTGTTTGGTCGATTGCCGGTGTTTTTATGGCCCTTTTTGTACAAGGAATTGCCGCTAACATCGAAACGAATCTATTTGGAGTCGATCCAGGCTCTGAAAATACTCAAATGATAGTAGAGGTTATCCAGGTTACTCCCTTGTTAATGGTTGTTACTTCCATAATAGGCCCAATATTAGAGGAGCTTATCTTTCGGAAGATTCTATTTGGCGTGATCTATCAGCGAACAAACTTTTTTATAGCTGGATTAATTAGTTCCGTTATTTTTGCCATTGTACACGGTGAACCTGAGCATCTTTTATTATATAGTGCAATGGGATTCACTTTCGCATATCTCTATGTAAAAACTAAACGCATTATTGTCCCGATCTTTGCCCATGTTGCAATGAATACATTCGTTGTCGTGATTCAGGTTGTTTTCCGGGAGGACATCGATAAGATCATGAAGCAATATGAGCAAATGCAAGCAATTATTGGAGGATTTTAAAACATGAGAACAGGCCCTAGCGGGATGGGAATATTTTATTTAGTAATGGGTATATTATTTACCTATCTTGCTATCAATAGTGCGGATGGAGGCATATGGAGCTTTCCCACTATCTTATTAATGGTGATCGCTACGTTTGACTTTGTTGTTGCAATCCGCATGTTTTCAATTTCCCGTCGCATAAAAAATATGAAGCAAAACAAAAAGGATGACTCCAATTAATGGGTCATCCTTTTTTAATTATTGTTTACTCTCTGAAACTCCGCTTTCTGCGCTTTTCGATACGCAACACGGGAAAACACAATACTTATTTCATATAAAATGAATAACGGAACGGTTACCATTAAATGTGATAACAATTCAGGCGGAGTGATTAAACCAGCGATCACCAATAAAATAAAGTATGCATATTTTCTCACCTTTGAAAGGAACATTGGTGTTATGATTCCTAATCGGGTTAAGAACATGACCAAAACCGGCAGCTGAAATAAGAGTCCAAAGGGCAAAGTAATTTGGAATAAGAAAGAAAAATACTCATGGATCCCTATGACAGGATTGACCTCCAGACTATCAGATATCCGAAACATAAAGTCAATCACAAATGGAAACAAAATAAAATATGAAAAAGCTATCCCTAATAGAAACAAGAAAACAGACATAGGTATGTAGCTTAATGTCGCTCTTCTTTCTGTTTCATATAAACCAGGGCTGACAAAAGACCAAAGCTGATACAAGATCAGTGGAGATGTTAATACAACAGCAATAATAAAAGCAAATTGCATGTAAACCATTAAAGGATCTGTTAGTTTAAATGCGTTTAATGTCAGTTCCTTTGCTTGATCTGTTTGTTGAAGATAAACGATAACAGGCTGAGTTACAAAAAAACCGATTATAAATGAAATGAAAAAGAAAACGACAACCCACCACAGTCGTTTTCGAAGTTCGTCTATATGTTCGTATATAGACATATCTCTATCTTTCATGAAGGATTCATCCTATCTCATTTCTCGTCTTTCTTTTTTTTATCATCATCGTCATCTGCTAATCCTTTTGTAGCATTTTTAAATTCGCGAAGTGTATTGCCTGCAGCTTTTCCGAGCTCAGGTAATTTCTTAGGACCGAAAATAAGGAGAGCAACAATCGCAATTAATATAATACTTCCAGGACCTAATGGACCCATACTTACTCACCTCCTAAAGTTGTTGTTTCCATCTATTATTCATTCGGATAATGTTTTAAAAAATACACAAGTGATTGCAATTCAACAGCCAAATCTATGTGATGAATACGAATCGTATCAGGAACACTTAATCTAGCAGGCGTAAAATTGAGAATCCCCTTCACACCACACTCTATTAAGCGATCTGAAATAGATTGTGCAGCAGGAGCAGGTACAGTCAAAATCGCCACAGGAGTATCCGCTGGAAACCTTTCTTCCAGCTCATCAAGGTGGAAAACTGGAACCTCCCCAATTTCTGTGCCAATTTTTTGCTCGTCCACATCAAATGCTGCAATAATCTGGGTATTGTTATTTTTAGTAAAATTATAATGTAGGAAAGCTGTTCCGAGATTTCCTACACCTATAAGTATAACGTTTGTTACTTCATCTTGATCAAGTGTTTTTCTAAAAAAGGATAACAAATAATTAACATTATAGCCATACCCTTTTTTCCCCAAAGCTCCAAAATATGAAAAATCTCTTCGAATCGTTGCCGAATCTACTTTTACCGCATCACTCAATTCTGCAGAGGACACTCGTTGTTTTCCAGAAGAATGTAGATTTTTTAAAAAACGATAGTATAAAGGCAATCGCTTCGCTGTTGCCTGCGGAATCTTTGATTGGTCGATGTTCACGGGTATCCTCCTCAATCGCTCACGTCTATGTGGTTATATAATAGGTCTTTAGCCGGAACATTCATTCCAGTATATTCTTAAGGAAGAGTTATTCATATGTAACAGCTGCTTTCCCTAAAAGTGTGAATCATTTAAGTTGAAGCAAATATCGAAGTTAGCGCTTCCATTTGAATAACCTAAAGATATCCTAGTATTGACTATACACTATTATTGCTTATCTGTCTGTTTACTTATTGTGACAATTCTGTATCTAAGCCTCTAGTAAGTTGATAGCGGCATGACTCTTAGGCTACACTTACATTAGGATAATAGAGGTGAAGAAATGATTATAATACAAGTTAATCAGCTGTCAAAACTATTTGGTGCTGACCTTATTCTATCGAATATCAAGCTGGAAGTACAAACGAAAGATCGGATTGCAATCGTTGGCAGAAACGGTGCTGGAAAATCCACTCTTTTGAAAATAATCGCGGGCCAACTCTCCTATGATACCGGTGAATTGATAAAACCGAAGCATATTTCAATTGGCTACCTTGCACAAGATACAGGTTTGGAGTCTTCATTATCCATATGGGACGAAATGCTTACTGTTTTTAAACATTTGCAAAAAATGGAGAATGAAATGCGGGAGCTTGAGGAGCAAATGTCGTTATTAAACCCTGCAGAGCATTCCAGTCAATTTGAACGTTTGATGAATGACTATGACCGGCTCCAAATCCGCTTCAAGGATTCAGGAGGCTATCAGTATGAAGCAGATATTCGTTCCATTTTACATGGGCTAGGCTTTTCAAACTTTGAGTATTCCACAAGTATCAGCAGCTTAAGCGGCGGTCAAAAAACACGCCTTGCACTCGGAAAACTCCTGTTAACAAGCCCTGATTTACTTATCCTTGATGAGCCCACAAACCATTTGGACATTGAAACCTTAACATGGCTGGAGCAGTACTTACAAGGCTATGATGGGTCCATTTTGATTGTTTCCCATGACAGGTACTTTCTTGATAAAGTGGTCAATCAAGTATACGAAATCTCAAGAAAACAATCAAACAAATTTATCGGAAACTACAGTCGATATTTAGAGATTAAAGCCGCCAACTATGAAAATGAACTCAAGGCATTTGAAAAGCAACAGGAAGAAGTCGCCAAGCTTCAAGACTTTATTGCGCGGAACCTTGCCAGAGCCTCTACTACGAAACGAGCTCAGAGCAGACGCAAGCAGCTTGAAAAAATGGAGTTAATGGACAAGCCTCATGGGGACGAGAAATCTGCTTCTTTTTCTTTTAACATCGAAAGACAAAGTGGAAATGATGTTTTAAAAGTGGAAGACCTGGCCATATCCTATGATGCAAAGAATCCGATTCTCTCTAATGTTACTTTTTCAGTCACCAGAGGAGACAGTATCGCTCTCGTAGGACCAAACGGTATCGGCAAGTCAACCCTGTTAAAAAGCTTAATTAACCGGTTAAAACCGATCTCAGGCTCTTTTCGATTTGGGTCGAACGTAAAGGTTGGTTACTATGACCAGGAACAAGCGGAACTAACGTCGAGGAAGAGGGTTTTAGACGAGCTGTGGGACGAATATCCGGAAATGAATGAAAAGGATATTCGTACGGTTCTAGGAAACTTCCTATTTTCAGGAGATGATGTCCTTAAACCAGTTCATACTTTGAGCGGCGGTCAAAAAGCCAGATTAGCTTTAGCCAAGCTAATGTTACAAAAAGCAAATTTTTTGATCCTTGATGAGCCCACAAACCATCTTGACTTAGATAGTAAAGAAGTTTTAGAAAACGCCTTAATTGATTATCCAGGAACGATTTTGTTTGTTTCCCATGACCGTTATTTTATCAACAGAATAGCCACAAAGGTAGATGAGTTATCCAGTGCAGGCATTAGAGAGTACCTTGGTGACTATGATTATTTCCTAACAAAAAAAGAAGAGCAGGCAGAATTTGAAAAGCTTGAAGAAAACGAAAGAAATCCTAAGCACGTTCAAAAGGCTTCATCATCTGATGCAAAGCTGAATTATCAACAAGAAAAAGAGCTAAAAAAGGCGGAAAGACAAAAACAACGAAAAGTCGAAGAAATTGAATTGAAAATCAGTCAGCTAGAAGAAACTATCGAAAAAAATGAAGAATTATTATGCGACCCAGACATCTATCAAGACCATGCACAAGTACAAATACTGAATACCGAAAATGAAACCTATAATCAGCAACTAGAAAACCTGATGGCTGAATGGGAAAAATTGATGGAAAACTAAAAATTAAAGCAGCAAGACCAGATGATATCAAATCTGGTCTTGTTTTTGTCCAAATTTTCATATCCGTTCCAAACGCCGGCAGCTAAGATCTCAAGCTAATACGGCTGGCACATCTTATGTTTGTCTTCGGTATACTGGCGCTTCTCACTTTTTTATTCACCAACAAGTTATCCACAATCCGCCCTTATATTCCCCACTAACCCTTTAAAGTTATTCACATTATCCACAAAACCACTCAAGGTTATCCACATCCGAAAAGGTGATTAAAGCCTTAATTCTCATACATTCAATTATATTACCCACAACCCTTAATTTCCTGTGGATATCTATGTTGATATGTTAAAGATTTAAAAAGGGTGCCAGGCACCAAATTAACAATTTGGTGCCTGGCACCCTACTACTTAAATAGATGTCAGTTCTAATCCAGGATATGCATTCATGTCAAGTTTTCCTCTTACCCCTTTTTCAAAAAGGATGCTTCCTGCTGCTGCAATCATTGCTGCATTATCGGTGCATAGGGAAAGCGGAGGAATGACAAGTTCTATTTCCTTCTCGTTTGTAAATGTTTCTTCTAAAGCTTTTCTTAAACCTTTATTAGCCGCAACACCGCCAGCTAACAGCACTTGCTGAACATTATACTCTTTTGCTGCCCTCTCAGTTTTAGTTACTAACACTTCTATTACACTTTGTTGAAAGCTTGCTGCTAAGTCTTTTGGATCAATTGAAATTCCTTTTTGGTCTGCATTATGAAGGGTGTTAATAACTGCCGATTTTAAACCACTAAAGCTAAAATGATACGTCCCTTCCATCCAAGCACGAGGTAAATCAATAGAAGGGTTGCCTTGATGTGCCAGGCGATCAATATGCGGGCCGCCGGGGTATGGCATTTTTAATGTTCTTGCTACTTTGTCATAGGCTTCCCCTGCGGCATCATCAAGAGTTTCCCCAATCACTTCAAAATGTCCATGCTCCTTCATCAGCACCAGCTCAGTATGGCCGCCGGAAACAACCAATGAGAGCACTGGAAATTTAAACTCTTTTAAGAGCCGATTCGCATAAATATGTCCTGCTATGTGATGGACACCAATTAAAGGGATCTGATGAGCAAAAGCTAATGCTTTCGCTGCATTTACACCAATTAATAATGCTCCCACCAAACCAGGTCCCTTTGTTACAGCAATGGCATCAATTTCTGCAAATGTTAACTTTGCATTTGTCATAGCTTCTTCCAGCACTATTGTAAATTGCTCGACATGATGTCTTGAAGCTATTTCTGGAACCACTCCTCCAAATCGTTTATGACTTTCGATTTGAGAAGCGACTACATTTGAAATAATTTCGGTTCCATTCTTAATAATAGCAACAGCTGTTTCATCACAGCTAGTCTCAATTCCTAATATATATTGATCTTTTGAACTCATGATAATTTCACCCACATTAATAACGCATCTTCTTGGTTATCGGTATAATAGTTTTTTCGAATACCGCCTGATTGAAAGCCATGCTTTTTGTATAGAGCTTGAGCAATTGTGTTAGACATTCTTACTTCTAATGAAAGTCTGTTTGCTCCAAGTTTTTTTGCACCCTCTATCGCTGCCCCTAGCAAGGTCTCTCCTAAGCCTCTCCCCCGAAATTCAGGAGAAATCGCAATATTCGTAATTTGGGCATCATCAAAAATAACCCATAATCCACAATATCCTGCTATCTCATTGTTATACTCAATTACTAAATACGTCGCAAAGTTATTATACGAAATCTCATTATAAAAAGACTCCCGTGTCCATGGGGTAGAAAATGAATGTTTTTCAATTTCATAAACTTTATCTATATCAGCCATTGTCATAAGGCGAATAATAATCGATTCTTTCCCAATATCCACCATCTTATTTGTTTCTCTCCAGCCATTTTACTTCTGCTTCAGCAAGACGAATGTAATTAGGCACCAATGTATGCACATTCTCTCCCTCTTTATCTAATCCTAATAAGGCTAATTCAGAAGGACGCGGATTCCGCTCTGTAATAGCAGGGCAAACCGCTTGCTTACCTAAAGCTTTCTCGATAGATTCCCAATGGATATCTATATCACTGCTGATAAACAAGATGGATTCGTTTAAAACTTTGAGCTGCTCAAGTAAATCTACAAGTAATACATTTTGATCTTCCATGATATTTATCAGCTGATCATTTTCATACTTGTAAACGCCTGTATAAACTTGTCCCCTTCTTGCATCAAAAAAAGGACAAATATACCCAGGAAAATGCCGTCCAGCTGCTGCTGCAACCTCTAAACTCGAAATTCCTACAATCGGAATGTTCAATGACCATGCAAGCGTCTTTGCTATAGTCACACCGATTCTTACACCAGTATAAGAACCTGGTCCCTTTGCCACAATAATTTTCTCCAAGTCCTTTGGTTTCAGATCGCAATCGGTTAACAGCTGATCTATTGCCGGCATCGCTCGAACTGAATGGTTTTTCTTAATATTCGTGATATACTCACCAATCACTTTCCCCTCATCCACAATAGAAACCCCTAAACTATAGTTTGAGGTGTCAATCGCTAGTGCTTTCATAATTCTTTAGCTCCTCGCAAATTTTCACATACCCCTCTCCATTAGGAAAAAAGGTGATCTTTCGTTCTTCCAATCCTAGGTGATAAATGTATAGATCTAAACGTTCTTTAGGTAACTGCTCTTTAATAAGGGAGGCCCATTCAACAATCGTGACACCTTCCCCTTCAAAATATTCCTCAAATCCTAAATCCTCTTCACTATCCTCTAAACGGTAAACATCCATATGGTAGAGGGGAAATCGTCCCCCATGATATTCTTTCATGATCGTAAAAGTTGGACTATTTACATTTTTAATAATCCCTAAACCTTTAGCTATGCCTTTTGTAAACGCCGTCTTCCCCGCACCTAGATCACCTTCTAAAGTGACAACAGATCCTTCATGGAGCAATAGTGCCAGCCTCACAGCCAGCTCCTCAGTCTCTTTGGGACTGTTCGTTATAAATTCATACCCGCTCATTTTATCACCTGTCTTGCTTAAAATGATTATATCCAGATTTTTTCAATTTTTGCTCCACTTTGTCCCTTTGCAGCCATACCTCTGCAGGCCCTTTTTCTACTATACCGATTTTCGATATTTGAAAGTCATTTTCTTTCGCTATTTTCTTTATAAAACTCCAGGAATCTACGGAAGCGGTCCCGACTAACTCAAAGTCTTCTCCGCCAAATAATACCCACTTTTCTATTAAGTCTTCCCTCAATGTTAAAATCTCTTTACTTTTTGGAATATCCCTAAACTCAATTTTTATAGACACCTGACTTGCTTCAGCAATTTCATGCAGTTCACTTGCCAATCCATCACTAATATCATTCAGCGCTACTCGTTCCATTTTAGAAAGATACCTGCCTTCCTTGACTCTTGGAGAAGGGTATTTATGCCTATTTATCAAGAAATGAGAAATATTAGGATCTCTAACTGACACTTTTTTCAAAAGCAAATCTAAACCAGCAGCAGAATCACCAAGAGTACCTGTAACAAAAACAACATCACCAGGCATGGCATTACTTCTCAACCCGATATGATCCTTTTCTATTTCCCCAATAACTGTTACCGTTATTACTAATTTATCTCCGGTTGAAACCGTGTCTCCACCAATCAGATCCATCATGTAGGTTTTAGCTAGTTTAGCCATACCTTGATAAATACCTATGATTTCCTCCTCCTTCCAATGAGGAGGAATGGCAATCGAAATTAAATAATACTTCGGAATAGATGCCATAGCCGCCAAATCACTAATATTAACAGCGAGCCCTTTGTAGCCAATTTCTTCAGGTGTGGAGAATTCTTTTAAAAAATGAACACCTTCTACCATCGTATCCACACAAACTACCTGGCGGGCGCCATCAAGTACTTTATATACGGAAGCATCATCGCCAATGGGAGTAATTAATTCACTATGGAGGATTTTGGTTGGTTTAATTTTATGTATAAAAGAAAATTCATCGAATAATGACATAATAACCCCAACTTTACACACTAATGATAAAAAATCCCCAGGATACACCTAAAGGGATGTAATATTTATAGTTTAGCCTATAAACATAGTTTATCCAAGTATTGAACAAGCATATCAATGAAGCCAGATAAAAATGTAAGATGTGTTGAAACTGCATTTTAGATATTGCTAACATGTTAAGATCCTTCGCTGGAAAACAAAACTTCCTAGCCTCGAAGACCTAATTTTTACGACCTTTTTATAAAAACAGAAAATTCAGGTTAATCAAAGTGTTAACGTGTTAGTGCCTGTAATCGTTATCTAGCTCAAGACGTCTTGTGCTTTTCGATGTATAAAAGTGAACAAATTACACAATCAGTTGCTCTAAAAACGACAAAAAAACGAAACCTTCGTTTCGTTGAATAAATAATATATGGCGGTCCGGACGGGACTCGAACCCGCGACCTCCTGCGTGACAGGCAGGCATTCTAACCAACTGAACTACCGGACCATTTGGTTGCGGGGACAGGATTTGAACCTGCGACCTTCGGGTTATGAGCCCGACGAGCTACCAGACTGCTCCACCCCGCGATAATATAAAGAATATAGTGTTTCTATGCTCTTAAGCTTGTAGGTTTAACTAATCGTCCTGATTTCAGGAAGTATTTCAAGAATCTGCTAAATCAGTACTCTGCAGCTTATTCGAGGTATGCTCGAATTCCATAAAAAATATCAAGCTGGAGCATTTTCTCCAGCCTAAAAATTCAACCTGGCGACGTCCTACTCTCACAAGGGGAAGCCCCTCACTACCATTGGCGCTGAAGAGCTTAACTTCCGTGTTCGGCATGGGAACGGGTGTGAC
>NZ_JACXAI010000046.1 GCF_014773385.1 Metabacillus arenae
AAATACTGTCGATCCACAATATGCTCATCTTATAAAAATTGAAATACTGAGAAAAACCGAGAAAACAAAAGAGAAACCTTACTTTAATGAGGGAGTGTAAGTAGATAAAAGTTAGTTATAGTTGTCCAGCTGCAGCGCCTAGCCTGCCTGGGGTCACAAGTCAATCTTCAAAGAAAAGAAAAAACGCCTTTCTGTGAAGCTCGCCCTGGGCTGTGAAAGGCGCTTCCGTTTTTCCTTGTTGTCCAGCGCAGGCGGACAGGACGTCCTAGTGCCGGCAGGCATAAGACCGTGACGCCTTTGCCGGCCATGCGCCATCGGTTTTTAGGTACATAAGCCAATCCCTTCAAAAAGATTAAAGAACAACCTTTCTGCCGGCTCGCTCGAATGCTTGTTGCCGAAAAACTAGCACCTTGGTTTTTTCGTTCTCTCTAATTAAATAGCTCATTTTTTTAAAAGGGTTCATTTTTCCTATTTTAAGGAAGGGTAAGTAATCCGGGTCTATTGTACTGAAATTAGATGTTTATGTCCGATTCCTCAAGATTTATTGTCCAAATAGTTCATATATTATCTAGAGGGACGGGTGCTGAACGAGGTGTATCATTTATTGTTTGGAGGGTGGGTATTTCAGCCAGATGGTTGATTTATGAGCAGGTTTCTCTAATTTATTATCTTCGAAGTTTATTGAATGGTTAATTCACCAATTCTTCACTGAAACATAGGCTAGAAAAGGATTATCATTTTCTTTTTCAATACTCGTGAAGTCCAAGTGTGGAGTGAAGAACATGGAAATTAAGATCGGTGATATTGTTGCTCGTAAATCCTATAAGTATGATATTTTATTTCGAGTGATTGATTTGAGAATTGGATCAAATCAAAAGCAAACAGCCATTTTGTATGGTGATGAGGTCCGATTAATAGCTGATGCAGATTGTGAAGATTTACAAGTAATAAATGAAAATGAACGTAACACGCGAAAAAAACAAAATGAAGAGAAATTGGAGCAATCCTTGCATCTATTAAAGCAGGATTATCAGCTGCTTAGAGAAAAGCAGGAATATTATGCTACAAATAGTTACAGCCATAATGAAGCATTTTTTCATATACCAGGGAGAGTGCTCCATTTAGATGGAGATCCATTATATTTGCAAAAATGCCTCACATTATATGAGAGAATCGGAGTTCCGGTATACGGGGCACATTGTCATGAAAAAGAGATGCCAACAAGGGTTTTAGAGCTAATTGATAAATATCGGCCGGATATCCTTGTTATTACAGGTCATGATGCTTATTCAAAACATAAGGGAAATGTCAGTGATCTAAATGCTTACAGGCACTCAAAGCATTTTGTGCAGGCTGTGCAAAATGTGAGAAAAAAAGTTCCGAATTTAGATCAGCTTGTTATTTTTGCCGGCGCATGTCAGTCTCATTTTGAATCTCTTATTCGGGCTGGTGCAAATTTTGCAAGTTCTCCTTCAAGGGTCAACATCCATGCGTTAGATCCTGTCTATATCGTGGCAAAAATCAGCTTCACACCATTTATGGAACGGGTTAATGTTTGGGAAGTATTGCGCAATACATTAACAAGGGAGAAGGGGCTTGGCGGAATCGAGACAAAAGGGGTTTTGAGAACTGGAATGCCCTATCATCCACAGGAAGAACAATAAAAAGTGGCCGCTTATGACAAATATAAGCGGTTTTTCTATGATTGTTTTTAGTACTTTTTCATCTTTTAAAAAATTATTTACATAATTCTTTACCATTATGATCAAAATAATGTTGAAATCAAGGAGCTTTTGTAGAAAATAATCTGTTGACAACAAGTTAGAACCACGTTATAATTTTAGTTTTGCTTGACAAATGAACGGTTTTGTTGTACAATCTACATAGTGAGGTGGATGTAATGGCTAAATCTTTAGGTGATATAAAACGAACGCTCGATTGTAATTTAGGCAAACGACTCACATTAAAGGCAAACGGTGGGCGCCGTAAAACTATTGAACGTTCTGGAGTATTGGCAGAAACTTACCCCTCTGTCTTTGTTGTTGAGCTGGACCAGCATGAAAATTCATTCGAGAGAGTTTCGTACAGCTATGCAGATGTACTTACTGAAACTGTCGAGTTAACATTTTTTGATGAATCACTTGCAATAAGCGGGCAGTAGACAAAATTGTTTGCTGCTTTTTTATTTGTCTACAGGATTGGATAACGATTGAGGGCATCAGTCTTTTATAAATTATCTTATCTTTATTATTTAAAACGTGTTCTGTCAGGCTTTTTTTATAACAACAGAATTTATATGTGATAGAGAGATACATATCAAGCTCAAAGTACCATCGGCTAGAAATCATCATAAAAGGGACCCCTTTCTGCTGGGTCTTCTTGTTTGTCGCCGAAGGACTAGCTCCTTATGATTTTATTATTTAGAAAAATTTACGCTGGATATATAAACCTTCCTTACAAAAACTAATCTTGTCGCGGTTTTTGATGACGAATGAAGGGAGTTGCTAATTGTGGGCAGACGCCGTGGAATAATGTCGGAAAGCTTGAAATATGAATTAGCAAAAGAGCTGGGCTTTTACGATACTGTTGTAAATGAAGGCTGGGGATCTATCAGAGCCCGAGACGCTGGAAACATGACAAAACGAGCAATTGAAATTGCTCAGCAACAACTAGCCCTTAATAACCAAAATCATTAACGCTTTTCTGCGACAAGGGACTAACCTTTACATTGCCAAGCACTTCACCAGATTTGCTAGGCAATGCAATATGGTTAGTCTCTTTTTATTGAGATAAGAAAACAATATGGCAGTAAATTTTGGACCTTAGCTTTGTTTTCAGACTTGGAGCCCTATTCTATTGGAGTAAGGTCGTGAACTTATCGCTTCTCCATGCAATTAACACGTTCTGTTAGTGCGCTCGTATATCAGTCGCTGACAGGTAGGCATTTTTTTCTACTTTCTATAAGTTTAGGTAAACATCTATCGTTTACCAGTTTCACCCCCTAACAAATGCTTCTGGTCAGAAGATTGTTCTTTTGAGATTGCCGTCTTATGCATGCCCTAGTTTGCTTCAATGTAGATTTAACATTACGTTCTTTCCATAGGCAGGTCTACTACTGCAAAAAATAGGCTACTCTTTTATTATGGATATGAACGAAAAGTGGAATAGGCGTTTTCTATTGGAGTAATTCTCAAATATAAATTTTTATTACTTCTTTATTTGGGTGTAAAACGTCCCATGAGTTTTGTCGAAAAAAGAAATCTCTCCATGAAATATGTGGTACAATGTGGATACAATTTTTTAGATCGTTAGAGTAGGTGAAAAAGATGCGCATTTTAGAAAAAGCGCCAGCAAAAATAAATTTATCATTAGATGTATTAGGAAAAAGAAAAGATGGCTTTCATGAAGTTAGGATGATTATGACTACAATTGATCTAGCGGACCGAATTGAGCTATCTGAACTTTCCTCCGGTCAAATAAAAGTTGTATCCCACAACCGATTTGTCCCTGATGATCAACGAAATTTAGCTTACCAAGCTGCAAAGCTTCTCAAAGAAAGGTATCATATTCATAAAGGAGTTTCCATTGCGATCACAAAAACCATCCCTGTAGCAGCTGGTCTTGCTGGCGGAAGCAGTGACGCTGCTGCGACTTTACGTGGTTTAAATAGATTGTGGAGCTTGGGTTTATCTTTGGATGAACTGGCAGTTCTTGGAGCAGAAATCGGATCAGATGTCTCTTTTTGTGTGTATGGAGGAACTGCGCTGGCAACAGGACGAGGGGAGAAAATTCAACATATTCAAGCACCTCCTCATTGCTGGGTGGTGCTTGCTAAACCCACAATCGGTGTATCAACAGCAGATGTTTATCGGAACCTTAACCTATCTAACATTCAGCATCCGAATGTCGAAGGAATGATTGAAGCAATTAATGAGAAAAATTACGAACAAATGTGCGGTTTGCTTGGAAACGTTTTAGAAAATGTCACTTTGAAAATGTATCCAGAAGTAGCCCAAATAAAGGATCAGATGAAAAGGTTCGGAGCGGATGCCGTGTTAATGAGCGGGAGCGGGCCAACGGTTTTTGGATTAATTCAATATGAATCAAGAATGCATCGTGTTTATAATGGGTTAAGAGGATTTTGCAATCAAGTATTTGCGGTAAGAATGCTGGGAGAATAGCCTTGATTAAACACGTATATTAAGTTATATTATTCTTAAAATATTCGGTTTTTGGAGGTCGAGTGATGAAGTTTCGTCGCAGCGGCAGATTGGTTGATATGACGAACTATTTATTAAATCATCCACATGCCCTTGTTCCCCTAACATTTTTTTCAAATCGGTACCAATCAGCAAAGTCTTCTATTAGTGAAGATTTAACAATAGTCAAGCATACGTTTGAACAGCAAGGAATCGGTTCATTATTAACCGTTCCAGGAGCTGCGGGAGGGGTTAAATACATACCATCAGTTAATAAGAGGGAAGCAGAAGAAATGATTAAGATATTATGTGAGCTGATGGAAAAGCCTGAACGATTATTACCAGGCGGTTATTTATATTTAACCGATATTCTAGGTAATGCCAAATTTATGAATCAAGTCGGCAGACTGTTTGCATCCGTGTTTGCAGAAAGAAAAATTGATGTCGTGATGACAGTCGCTACTAAGGGTATTCCTCTAGCCTATGCAGTAGCAAGTCAATTGGGTGTCCCTGTTGTTATTGTAAGAAGAGATAGTAAAGTGACAGAGGGCTCAACTGTAAGTATTAATTATGTTTCAGGTTCATCTAAAAGAATTCAAACGATGTTACTTGCAAAAAGAAGTTTAAAGGTCGGATCTAACGTTTTAATTATTGATGATTTTATGAAGGCTGGCGGCACTATCAATGGAATGGTTAGTTTATTAGAAGAGTTTGAGGCCAATGTAGCCGGAATCGGTGTTCTAGTAGAAACAGAAGGTGTAGAGGATCGACTGGTTGATGAATATATTTCACTTGTAAAGCTAGCAGATGTAGATGTTAGAGAAAAACAGATTGATGTATCACAAGGAAATTATTTTAATTTTTATCAAACAATAAAAGGTTCGTCAGGAGGAATAAAAGAATGAAAGTAATAGCTACAAAAGAAGCGCCTCAGGCAATAGGTCCTTATTCTCAAGGCATAGTTGTAAATAATGTATTCTACAGCTCTGGACAAATTCCGCTTACACCTGAAGGAAATATGGTAGAAGGAAATATCGACGAGCAAACACATCAAGTTTTTAAAAACCTTAAAGCTGTCTTGCAGGAAGCTGGTGCTTCTTTAGAAACAGTCATAAAAGCAACTGTTTTTATCAAAAACATGGATGATTTTGCATCCATTAATGAAGTATACGGGCAATATTTTGCTGAGCATAAACCTGCAAGATCCTGTGTAGAAGTAGCCCGCCTTCCAAAAGATGCCTTAGTAGAAATAGAAGTTGTGGCATTAGTAAAATAAATGAGCTCAGGAAGAGTCAGGTTCTTCAATTGGATCCTGGCTCTTTTTTTATCAGTTAAGAAAGTTTAAGTTAATGAAAGTATGAACGTGATAAAGAGTGGTATCATTGTCCAGCGCAGGCGGACAGGACGTCCTGGTACCGGCCGGCATAAGGTCGTGACGCTTTTGCCGGCCGAGCGACATCGACCCTTGAACAATACTCCCATTAACGCTTAATGAACTTATTGTTCTTTATAAAAAGAATTCAGTAAATTCTCTGGTTTCATCAATTCTGACCTCCAGAGTGTATCCGCCTCCAGCATATAAGCATCAAGACAATCCCTTCAATAAGGCGGCAGCTCTGCGCTTATCTCATTTAAATTCGTTAAAAAAATTTTCCAATGTTGCAGGAAATCATAAAGTTTCATTGAATAGTATTAACTAAGTTTTTTATACAGGGAAAAGGTGGTGAACAGAATGGAAGTAACTGACGTTAGATTACGCCGCGTTAATACCGATGGCCGCATGAGAGCGATTGCATCAATAACCCTGGATCATGAGTTTGTTGTTCATGATATTCGAGTGATTGATGGAAACAACGGACTTTTTGTTGCGATGCCAAGCAAGCGAACTCCAGATGGAGAATTTCGTGATATCGCGCACCCGATCAATTCTAACACACGCGCGAAAATCCAAGATGCTGTTTTAGCAGAATATCACCGACTAGGTGAGCTTGAGGAAGTCGAATACGAAGAAGCCGGTGCTTCTTAATATATGGGTAAAGGAGTCTTGTCTGATCTTGGACAAGGCTCTTTTTAATTGTTTCAGAAAGTTTAAGTAAATTAAAGTGTTAACGCATTAAAGTTAGTTTTCGTTGTCCAGCTCCAGCGCCTAGCCCCTCGAGGTCACAAGCCAATCTTCAAAGAAAGGAAAAAACGCCTTTCTGTGAAGCTCGCCCGAGTGCTTGCCCTAGGCTGATCAAGGCGCTTCCGCTTTTCCTTGTTGTCCAGCTCCAGCGCCTAGCCCCTCGAGGTCATAAGCCAATCCGCCCGAGAAGGTTAAAGAACAGCCTTCCAGCCGGCTCGCCCGAATGATTGTCGCCGAAGGACTAGCGCCTTGCGCTTTTCGTTCTTGTCGCTGACGGGTACCAGGTACCATTTTTTAGTCCTCGCATAAGGCGTTAAACCGCTTACAACAACAACTTCCAAACAAATTCCAAAGGGATAGTTAAAAAAGTTCGGAAATTTGCCATAAATACGTTTATAACAGTGTACCGCCTGACTTGGTTTATTAGTAAAATCTTGTACTTTGCTTTGTTTCCTTGAAATAACCGGCTATTTAAGATATATTTTTTATGGATAAATAGGGATAATGGAGGCCTCAAAATGGATAATCGTTATGCAGTAATATTGGCTGCTGGCCAAGGCACAAGAATGAAATCAAAATTATATAAAGTGTTGCATCCAGTTTGTGGGAAACCTATGGTGCAGCATGTAGTTGAGGAAGTTTCGAAATTACAGCTAAATCAACTTGTCACTGTTGTCGGCCATGGTGCTGAGGATGTGAAGCAGCAATTAGGACCAACTAGCGAATATGTTCTACAAGCCGAGCAACTTGGTACAGCTCATGCTGTTATGCAAGCTGCAAAATATCTCGAAAATAAAGAAGGTACGACAGTGGTTATTTGCGGAGACACTCCGCTGATTACTTCTGAAACGATGGCTTCGTTGCTTGAGCACCATGAGCAAACAAATGCAAAAGCAACAATTTTAACTGCAAAAGCGGATGACCCAACTGGTTACGGAAGAATTGTTCGTAATGAAGAAGGGCATGTTAATAAAATTGTCGAGCATAAAGATGCTTCTGATGAAGAACGTTCCATAACTGAAATAAATACAGGAACGTATTGTTTCGACAACAAAGCACTTTTTGAAACACTTTCAAAAGTTTCGAATGATAATGTTCAAGGAGAATATTATTTGCCAGATGTAGCGGAAATCCTTAAAAATCAGGGCGAAATTGTGTCTGCTTATCAAACTGCTTCATTTGACGAAACAATTGGTGTAAATGACAGAGTGGCCTTATCAGAAGCAGAAAGGCTGATGAAAAAACGTATTAATACTATCCATATGAGAAAAGGTGTTTCGATTATAGATCCTGATAACACGTATATTTCAGCAGATGCGGAAATTGGGCGAGACACTATCATTTACCCGGGTACAATGATTAAGGGAGAAGTAAAAATTGGGGATGACTGTGTGATTGGACCGAATACAGAAATTAAAAACTGTGAAGTAGGAGATCGTACTGTGATTCGCCAGTCAGTAGCTCATGATAGTGAAATCGGTAATGATGTTGCAATTGGACCTTTTGCCCATATAAGACCATCCTCTATCATTGGAAATGAAGTAAAGGTTGGCAATTTCGTTGAAATAAAGAAATCCTCCATGGGTGATCGCAGCAAAGCATCACACTTAAGTTATATTGGAGATGCAGAGGTTGGGAAAAATGTAAACTTAGGCTGCGGATCGATTACTGTTAACTATGACGGGAAAAATAAATTCCTAACAAAGATTGAAGATGGGGCATTTATCGGCTGCAATTCAAACCTTATTGCCCCTGTTACCGTAGGAGAAGAAGCTTACGTGGCTGCAGGATCAACTATTACAAATGATGTACCAGGCAAAGCTTTGTCAGTAGCTAGAGCGCGTCAAGTGAATAAAGAGGATTATGTTGACCGTCTAAGTATGAATAAAAATTCTTAAGCTGGAGGTACCCTTATAAAATGGCAAATCGATACGGAGATTCGAATTTAAAGATTTTCTCACTGAATTCAAACAGTGCGCTTGCAGAAGAGATTGCGCAGGTAGTCGGTGTTGATCTAGGAAAATGTTCAGTGCAGCGTTTTAGTGATGGTGAAATTCAAATAAATATTGAAGAAAGTATTCGCGGTTGTGATGTTTATATCATTCAATCTACAAGCGCTCCTGTTAACGAACATTTAATGGAATTGCTTATTATGGTAGATGCATTAAAACGTGCATCTTCGAAGACTATAAATATTGTTATGCCGTATTATGGTTATGCGCGTCAAGATCGTAAAGCCCGTGCCAGAGAACCGATTACTGCAAAGTTAGTTGCAAACCTGCTTGAAACTGCCGGAGCCGATCGTGTTATCACTCTTGATTTGCACGCACCGCAAATTCAAGGATTCTTCGATATCCTAATTGACCATTTAATGGGTGTACCTATCCTTGGCGATTATTTTGAAGAGAAGAAATTATCGGATATAGTCATTGTTTCTCCAGACCATGGTGGAGTAACAAGAGCACGCAAGTTGGCAGATCGCTTAAAAGCACCGATTGCGATTATCGACAAGCGTCGCCCGAGACCTAATGTAGCAGAAGTTATGAATATTGTAGGGCACATTGAAGGGAAAACAGCTATTCTTATTGATGATATTATCGATACAGCTGGAACGATTACACTTGCAGCGAATGCTCTTGTTGAAAACGGAGCGAAAGAGGTATATGCTTGTTGTACCCACCCTGTTTTATCGGGACCAGCTATTGAACGTATAGAGAATTCAAAAATTAAAGAACTGGTTGTGACGAACTCTATTTCATTACCAGAAGAAAAGAAAATTGACAAGATTATAGAACTCTCAGTAGCCCCTCTAATCGGGGAAGCGATAATCCGTGTTCATGAGGAACAATCTGTTAGTATGCTGTTTGATTAATAGAAGCGAGCCTGGCGGATTATAGCTCGGTATCTTTAGGCCTATTCAAGATATCTATATTTTCATTAGCTTTAGCTCCTAGTCTACAATCAACTGGCCACAAAGCCAATCTTCTTAAGAGAGCAAATACGGCTTTTACAGTAAGCTAGTTTTGAAATTTTTTGCCGCCTCGTGCCTTTCTTATAAATTAGATGTTTAAGCATCACTAATAAAGGGAATTACCTATATAAGAGTAAATAACTTGTTAGGATGGTGTATCATATGACAACTAAATTACAAGCACAGGAGCGTTCAGAATTTACAAACTCAGCTAGAAGAAAAATTCGAACACAAGGTTTAGTTCCTGGAGTTATATATGGGAAAAACACTGAAAACAAAGCAATTGCTATAGACAGTATAGAGCTAGTGAAGACATTAAGAGAAGAAGGCCGCAACGCCATTATAGACTTAGAGGTAAATGGAAAAAAACATTCTGTTATGCTGTATGATATGCAAACAGATCCCCTTAGAAACGAACTGATTCATACAGATTTTTATGTAGTAGATATGCAGTCTGAAGTGGATGTTGAAGTGCCTCTTAACTTAGAGGGAGAAGCCCAAGGTGTTAAAGATGGCGGAGTTCTCCAACAACCATTGCATGAGCTTTCTATTACAGCTAAGCCGGGGAACATTCCACAAACAATTGATGTTGATATAAGCAAGCTTGAGGTTAATGATGTTTTAACAATAAATGATATTAATGCGGGTGGAAAGTACACCATTAATCATGAAGAAGACGAAGTAGTAGCCTCTATCCTTCCTCCTCGTCAAGAAGAGGAAATTGATCCTGGTGAAGAGCAAGAGCCAGGTGAGCCTGAACTTGTTGAAGGAAGAGAGAACAAAGAAGACAGTGAAGAATAACGCAATAAGACGTAACCTATCCAAAAAAGGTTACGTCTTTTATGCGGTTTTTAAAAGGAAAATGGTTTGAACAAATTCTTTGGATAAGATTAAGAAATTATAAGAATTAACATTGGAAAGTATTTAAAATGGTTAAGTTGATTTATTTGAATAAGAAATCAGCACTCTCCTTGATCTCATCCAAAAACGGCTTCTGACTTTTAGAGGTGAGAAGTGAGAGGTGGGAATAGAAGCAATCGGCGAGCCGCCGATTACCTAAATTTCATTAAAGCGCTAAAAAAATACAGGGTGGTTTTTTATAAAAAATAAATCGGTTCTTCCCCCGATCTCATCAAATCCGACCCCTCACCTCTAGAAAGACGCTCAGCGTTTTTCTATGCTAAGCAGGTATTCTTCTTCAAGTAGAGTATAATAAAAAGGATAGTCTTGCTTATATAGTTGCTTCTTTTAGTTTATTAGAGAGGATCATGAGAAATATGAAAGTAATTGTAGGG
Organism: Metabacillus arenae; assembly: GCF_014773385.1. Classification (GTDB taxonomy): domain Bacteria; phylum Bacillota; class Bacilli; order Bacillales; family Bacillaceae; genus Metabacillus_D; species Metabacillus_D arenae. The sequence goes on from NZ_JACXAI010000046.1 coordinate 10,588, forward strand.
TTAGGGAATCCAGGAAGGCAGTATGAAGAGACAAGACATAATGTTGGCTTTATGGTTATTGATGAGTTGTCTAAACGTCTAGCAATTCCTCTTGAAAAATCAAAATTTAATGGTATTTACGGGATAGGTCATATTTCAGGTGAAAAGGTTATGCTCGTTAAGCCATTGACATATATGAATTTATCTGGTGAGTGTGTAAGGCCTCTTATGGATTATTATGAAGTCGATCACGATGAGCTTGTTGTCATTTATGATGATTTGGACTTGGCAGCAGGTAAAGTCAGGCTCCGTACAAAAGGCAGCGCGGGAGGGCATAATGGGATTAAATCTCTTATTCAGCATTTTGGGACACAGTCATTTAATCGAGTTCGAATTGGCATAAGCCGGCCTGAAAATGGAATGAAAGTTACAGACTATGTATTAGGCAAGTTTCTTCCCGAAGAAGGCAATTTAATAACAGAAGCGATTCAGCATTCTGCTGATGCTTGTGAAAAGTGGATGACTACCCCGTATTTGCAAGTGATGAATGAATTTAATTAAACCTGAATATGTTAGTATAACAACTCCTATAAAGGTTCATACTATTCTTAAAACCTTAACTCGTTCTATCTGTCTAATGCTGCTTTTGACAGATAGGTTCACTTTATAGGAGGTTCATATGGCTTTACATTATTTTTGCCGTCATTGCGGTATAAAGGTAGGCAGTCTCGAGGAAATATCGTTAATTAGTGAACAATTGGGGTTTCAAAGCTTAACCAACGAGGAACGATCAGAAATGCTAGCTTATCAGGATAATGGAGATATTCACATAAAAACAATTTGTGAAGATTGCCAAGAGGCACTTGAACGGAATCCATCGTACCACGAGGTAGATAAATTTATTCAGTAAAAAGCTTTGGTATATGCACCAAAGCATTTTTCTGTTTACTTATAACAAAGAGTTTATTAAATTATTAACGTTTAAAGTAAATTGTTGTTGGCTTAGGCGCCATGCGCTCTTCCTAAAGAAGGAGGCCTCAGCATATACTACTAGAGAGGAGGGTACCTGAACTTGAAGAGTTTACAATCTTATTTCTACAAAAATGATGATTTTCAAACCATTGTTACTGGTATTGAAGAAGGGTTAAATGAACAACTTTTGGCAGGACTATCAGGTTCGGCCCGCTCGGTATTTACAGCCGCTTTATATCAAAAAATCGATAAACCGATGCTTATTGTGACACACAATTTATTCCAAGCTCAAAAAGTGTTCGAAGATCTTACTAATTTGATAGGCGAAAAAGTATTTTTATACCCTGTGAATGAATTAATTGCATCTGAAATTGCCTATGCCAGCCCCGAACTCAAAGCACAGCGTCTGGAGGTTGTAAATCGGCTTGCCCAAAAAGAAGCGATTGTCGTGGTAGCCCCTATTGCTGCTTTGCGACGTCTGCTTCCGCCTAAAAACATATGGGAAAATGGCCAGTGTGTGATTACCACAGGCGAGGAATTAGATTTAGATGATTTTTCGAAAAAACTTATTCAAATTGGCTATGAGCGTGCCCAAATGGTTTCTACACCAGGAGAGTTTAGTATCAGAGGAGGAATTATTGATATTTATCCTCTTACTGAAGAATTTCCGATTCGTATCGAGCTTTTTGATACAGAGGTCGATTCGATCAGAACGTTTAAAATTGAAAATCAGCGCTCTATTGATATGCTGAAACAGGCAGTAATTGGACCTGCGGCAGAGATAATAGTAAAGCCCGAACACACTGCAAGAAGCATAGAACAATTAGAAAAATCACTAGCAAAAAGCTTGAAAAAAATAAAGGATGGCAAGCAAAAAGAACTTCTGCACGAGAACATTACCTATGAAATTGAACAATTGAAAAATGGTCATATCACACAGCTAATGTATAAATACCTTCCCTTCTTCTATGAAAAGCCTGCTAGTCTAGTAGACTATTTTTACCGCGATCCTTTGCTTGTTATGGATGAAATCAGCCGTATTCATGAAATGGTCGATCAATTGGAGGCTGAGGAGGCAGAATGGTTTACAAGCTTACTTGAGGAAGGAAAGATTGTCCATGATTTAAATGTGTCACATTCTTATAGCGAGGTTGTGACAAAATCAAATCTTTCGACACTTTATTTATCTCTTTTTCTAAGGCATGTCCCGCATACAAGTCCACAGAATATCGTCAACGTCACATGCAAACAGATGCAGAATTTCCATGGACAGATGCATGTATTAAAAGGAGAGGTGGATAGATGGAAAAAGGCTAAATATTCTATTGTTTTCTTGGGTGTAAATGAAGAACGTTTGAAAAAGCTTGATCAGGTTCTTGAAGATTATGAGTTAACTGCATCAATTGTAAAACCTGGGGATCCTTTAGTAAGTGGAAAACTTCATATAATGGAAGGGGACCTTCAAACAGGCTTTGAGCTTACAATGCAGAAAATAGCTGTTATCACTGAAGAGGAATTATTTAAGAAACGTGTGAAAAAGCAGCCAAGGAAGCAAAAGCTATCAAATGCAGAACGAATCAAAAGCTATTCAGAATTAGAAATTGGTGATTATGTTGTTCATGTGAACCATGGAATAGGGAAATATTTAGGAATTGAAACATTAGAAATTAATGGTATTCATAAAGATTATTTAAATATTCGTTATCATGGCAGTGATCAACTATATGTCCCTGTAGAACAAATTGACCAAGTTCAAAAATATGTAGGTTCTGAAGGAAAAGAGCCGAAGATTTATAAACTGGGCGGTTCTGATTGGAAGCGTGTTAAGAAAAAAGTAGAGTCATCCGTTCAGGACATAGCTGATGATCTTATTAAATTGTATGCAGAGCGGGAAGCAAGCAAAGGACATGCATTTTCACCGGATGGCGAGATGCAGCGTGATTTTGAGGCAGCCTTCCCTTATCAGGAAACAGAAGATCAAGTCCGTTCGATCCATGAAATTAAATTAGATATGGAAAGAGAGCGGCCAATGGACCGGCTTCTTTGTGGAGATGTCGGATATGGGAAAACAGAAGTAGCTATTCGTGCAGCCTTTAAAGCGATTGCAGATGGAAAGCAAGTTGCTTTGCTAGTTCCGACAACCATATTGGCGCAGCAGCATTATGAAACGGTTCGTGAAAGATTTCAGGATTTTCCTATATCAATAGGATTGATGAGCAGATTTAAAACCCGCAAAGAAATGAATGATACAGTTAAGGGCTTAAAAAACGGCACAGTAGATATGGTGATTGGGACGCACAGGTTGTTATCAAGAGATGTTGTTTATAAAGAACTCGGCCTTCTGATAATTGATGAGGAACAACGATTTGGTGTGACTCATAAAGAAAAAATTAAGAAGCTGAAAGCAAATGTAGATGTCTTAACATTAACGGCAACTCCTATCCCAAGAACCCTTCATATGTCTATGCTTGGGGTAAGAGATTTATCAGTTATTGAAACACCACCGGAAAATCGCTTTCCAGTTCAAACCTATGTAGTGGAATATAACGGAGGATTGGTAAAAGAAGCGATTGAACGTGAATTAGCCCGTGGAGGACAAGTGTACTTCCTGTACAATCGAGTAGAGGATATCGAACGAAAGGCCGAAGAAATTTCGATGCTCGTTCCAGATGCAAGAGTAACGTTTGCTCATGGGAGAATGACAGAAAATGAACTTGAATCTGCTATGCTGAATTTCTTAGAAGGAGAGGCTGATGTTCTTGTCAGCACTACGATTATTGAAACGGGTGTCGATATCCCGAATGTAAATACCCTTATTGTTTACAATGCAGATAAAATGGGGTTGTCACAGCTATATCAATTGAGAGGAAGAGTTGGCAGGTCGAACCGAATTGCCTATGCCTACTTTACACATCGTAGAGATAAAGTTTTAACAGAGGTTGCAGAGAAGCGTCTGCAGGCGATAAAAGAGTTCACTGAGCTTGGCTCCGGGTTTAAAATTGCGATGCGTGATTTATCCATTAGAGGCGCTGGAAATCTATTGGGAGCCCAGCAGCATGGCTTTATCGATTCAGTCGGATTTGATTTGTACTCCCAAATGTTAAAAGATGCAATTGAAGAAAGAAAAGGGGACACATCAAAAGAGAAGCGTTTCGAAGTTGAAATTGATATGGAGATTGATGCCTATATTCCGGAGTCGTATATTTCAGATGGCAAGCAAAAAATTGATATGTATAAGCGTTTTAGGTCACTAACTACTTTGGAAGAAATGGAGGAGCTTCAAGAAGAAATAATCGACCGGTTCGGGGAATATCCAGCAGAGGTCAATTATTTATTCAAAGCAGCAAGAGTGAAAATTTTTGCCCAACAAGAAAAAATTGATTTGATCAAACAAGAGAAAGACGTCCTCTCTATTTATATCAGCGAGGAAGCAAGCAACAAAATTGATGGACACAAATTGTTTAATTTAAGTAATCAATATGGACGTTTAGTAGGGCTTGGCATGGATGGAAAGCGATTAAAGATCACGATTCAAAATAAAAATAAACCAACTGATGAATGGATAAATATGCTATTAGAGATTCTAAATGGACTGCATAAAGTAAAAAAAGAAACGATTTCAGCCGGATAATGGTTTAAAGGGAGATGTTTTTGTCTAACCTGCTAAAGAGAATTCTGTTTTCATCGTAAATTTTCATTATTAAGGTGTATATTACACCAGATGTGAAGGATACTAATCTCAACAATGGTGATTGTTACAAAAAAAGGACAAAATCTACAATCAGCAATCACCAGATTTAGATTCAATCATCAGATGAAAGTGAGGCAGCATTAGATGAAAGCAACTGGTATAGTTCGTCGTATTGATGATTTAGGTCGCGTGGTTATTCCGAAGGAGATCCGCAGAACATTAAGAATTCGTGAAGGAGATCCGTTAGAAATCTTCGTTGACCGAGATGGAGAAGTCATCCTTAAAAAATATTCTCCTATTAGTGAGCTAAGTGATTTTGCAAAGGAATATGCAGACGCCTTATATGACAGTCTTGGTCATCCGGTATTAATCTGTGACCGTGATTCCTATATTGCAGTATCAGGGGGCTCAAAAAAAGAATACTTAAATAAAAATATCAGTGATCTCATTGAAAAGGCGATGGAAGAAAGAAGCTCTGTTTTAAAAACTGAAGGTGGAGAGGTTCAGCTTACGGATGGAAACAGTGAAGAGGTAAAAGCTTATACGATCGGACCAATTGTCGCAAATGGTGATCCAATCGGCGCTGTTGTCATCTTCTCCAAGGACCAATCGCTAAGTGAGGTCGAACATAAGGCAGTGGAAACAGCTGCTGGATTTTTAGCTCGTCAAATGGAGCAATAATATTTTTATAAAATAGTGGTGTAAAAAGAGACAGTGAGAATTTTTTGCTGTCTCTTTTTATTTTCAGTTTAGAAAGCAGTTTAAGTTAATTAAAGTATTAACGTGATAAAGAGTGGTATCATTGTCCAGCGCAGGCGGACAGGACGTCCTAGTACCGGCAGGCATAAGGCCGTGACGCCTTTGCCGACCAAGCGCCATCGGCCCTCAGGTCTCAGGGTCAATTCATGCCGCCTCGCCTTGTGCTTGTCGCCGAGGACTAGCGCTCTGCGCTTTTCGTTCTGCATGCCAGCAGTCCGGTAAAATGCAAAGAGGTGAAAATTCAATTGAGTATGTGCCTAGACACCCGGGTAGCTAGTGAAGAATAAGAGTAGTTGAATGATAACTATTTTCTCAAAGAAATAGTCGATGATTTTTTGGTCAAATCTTATTTATAAACGATCCATTTTTCGGCTAAATGCTTATTAATAAAGAACGGTATTAGGATTTAAAAAGAATTTTACTGCAGGAGTCGTTCCTAGTTACCATAATCAGCTGATTCTAAGCAGGAGGAAGTTCTTTAGTCATACAGCTTCCCTAGGACTATCTATGGGAAAATCTGCTGTGATATAATAGGCTCGTTATGTTATTTGGAAGGAGCAAAGGCTATGCAAGATCAAGCCTTTCGTAAGAAAAGCTTTATTTGGCAAGGTGCATTCGTTTTGACCATTGCCGGGATTATAACGAAAATAATGAGCGCCGCTTATCGGGTGCCTTATCAAAATATAGTTGGAGATATTGGGATATATATTTATCAACAGGTTTATCCTTTTTACGGAATGGCTATTATGCTTGCCACATCTGGATTTCCAGTCATCGTGTCCAAGCTGATTTCAGACCATGAGGAAGACGGCCAATCAGCTATTGTAAACATTTTACTATTATCTTTCTTTTTTATTTGCGGGATCGGACTACTGGGATTTTTTATTCTTTATTTTGGAGCAGGTCCACTTGCCGCCTATATGGGGGACATAGAACTAAAAATGCTCATACAAGTCGTCTCTTTTTCATTTCTGTTATTACCTTTTATCTCGATCTATCGCGGTTATTTTCAAGGAAAACAAGAAATGCTGCCGACAGCAATCTCTCAGCTGACTGAACAAATCATTAGAGTACTGACAATTTTACTTTTATCCTCTTGGATGCTCGAAAGCGGCTATGGATTGTATGAAGCAGGAGCAGGTGCCTTATTTGGATCATTAACTGGCGGGTTTGCTGCATTTTCTGTTTTAAATCTATTTTGGTTAAGAAGAAAACGAAGCAGTCCTCTTTCTTTCAATATCTCGTCATCGTCTGTAACAAATTCGTCAATCCTAAAACAGCTATTTTTGTATACTGTTACAATCTGTGTCAGCAGCTTACTGTTAATTTTCGTTCAGCTAGTGGATGCTTTAAGCCTGTATTCATTGCTCATATTTAATGGCATGGAGGAAATAGCAGCTAAGCAGATGAAAGGAATATTTGATCGTGGACAACCGCTGATCCAACTAGGAACAGTAGTGGCTGCCTCTCTTTCCTTAACCTTAGTACCTCTTATTTCTAGTGCGAAAAGGAAGAAGAATGAAGCTTTGATACAAGAAAAAGTCAATCTATCCTTAAAGGTCTGTTTAACCATAGGAATTGGAGCTTCAGCAGGCTTAATTGCAATCTTAGAGCCAGTAAATATTATGCTGTTCACAAATAACAGCGGAAATAATTACTTAACAATCTTGAGTGTATCCATTCTTTTTACTTCTTTAATTACTACTCTTACTGCTATTTTGCAAGGGCTTAATGATACGATTTTCCCAGCCATAGCAGTAGTGGCTGGAGTCGTGATAAAATACGGGTTAAATCAGTTACTAGTCCCACAATTTGCTGCGACTGGTGCGGCGTTAGCAACTGTTATCAGCTTTGCAGCTGTAGCACTGATCAATGTTTACTTATTACGAAAAAAGGGGTATCGTCTAAGCGATTATCGAGGTATATTCGTCTCGTTAATTGGTGCAGCTGTGATGATGATAACCCTTAAATTGTACTTAGCTGGATTTGAGTTTTTTATAGATACGGTTCATCGAGGATTGGCTGTGATTGAAGCACTAAGCGGAGTGTTTATTGGAGCATTTGTTTACGGATGGGTCATTTTAAAGGGCAAAATGTTTACGGAAAAGGAATTAATCGGAATTCCAATTGGAAAACAACTTATAAAACGTTCGCAAAGAAAAGAGGGATAAAAGGATGCATACCATAACTGTTGTAGGATTAGGTGCAGGGGACCTGAGTCAGATGCAGCTTGGAATTTACAAGCTGCTTACTAATTCTCCATACGTTTTTGTAAGAACAACCGATCACCCGGTGCTCAAAGAATTATCAAATGAACTATCCATTTACCGTTCATTTGATGATGTGTATATGAAGCATGATCAATTTGAAAAGGTATACGAAGAAATTGTCGATATTCTTTTGGAAGAGTCCAAGGAAAACCCGATTATCTATGCAGTCCCGGGTCATCCGTTAGTAGCGGAGAAAACGGTGCAGCTATTGCTGGGGAAAGTGGAAAACTTGGAAATTGTCGGTGGACAAAGCTTTCTAGATGCTATGTTTAATGCTCTTAAAATTGATCCAATTGAAGGTTTTCAATTTGTTGATGCTCTTTCAATAAAGAAAGAAGAGCTTCAATTGAAGCAGCACCTTCTAGTTGGTCAGGTATATGATCAAATGATTGCGTCGGAAGCGAAATTAACGCTTATGGAGCAATATCCTGATGACCATCTGGTTTATATTGTCACAGCAGCGGGTAGTAAAGAGCAAGATATAAAAAAGGTTCCTTTGTTTGAACTAGATCGGGTAACAACGATAAATAATTTAACAAGTGTTTATGTACCACCGATAACAGACGAAAAAAAAGTCTATCATCAGTTCCATACTTTTCGCCAAGTTATCGCTGATCTAAGAGGACCAAACGGCTGTCCTTGGGACAAGGAACAAACGCATGAATCCTTAAAGAAATATTTAATCGAAGAATGCTATGAATTAATTGAAGCAATTGATGAAGAAGATATTGACCATGTAATAGAGGAATTAGGTGATGTCCTTCTACAGGTTGTTCTGCATGCTCAAATTGGTGAGGATAATGGCCTATTTACGATCGAAGATGTCATTCGGGAAATTACAGCAAAGATGATTAGAAGGCATCCTCATGTCTTTGCACAAGTAGATGTTTCTAATTCTGATGAGGTATTGGCGAATTGGGAGCAAATTAAGAAAGAAGAAGGAAAGGGAGAAGAGCGGAAGTCTTTATTAGATGGAGTTGCCGGATCTCTGCCCGGACTTTCAAAAGCGTACCATCTTCAAAAGAAAGCAGCAAAAGTAGGTTTTGATTGGCCTGAAGTAGAAGAGGCATGGGAAAAAGTAAAAGAAGAAATGCAGGAATTCCGCGTTGAACTAGCGAACAATTCATCTTTAACAGCCAATAAAAAAGTTAGAGAAGAATATGGGGACCTGTTATTTGCGCTAGTTAATATTGGAAGATTTTACTCCATCGAGCCGGAAGAAGCTCTTACAGCAACAAACAACAAGTTCACAAGACGTTTTCAATATATTGAAAAAAAAGCAGAACAAGCTGGTAAGGAATTAACAGAAATGAGCCTTAAAGAGATGGATAGGTATTGGAATGAAGCAAAAAAAGAAGAACGAATGAAGGGGTCTAACGATGAGATTAGATAAATTTTTAAAGGTATCAAGATTAATTAAAAGAAGAACCTTAGCAAAAGAAGTTGCTGATCAAGGCAGAATCATGATAAACGGGACTGAGGCAAAAGCAAGCTCGAATGTGAAAATTGGCGATGAACTAAAGATTCGCCTTGGTCAAAGAGTGATAACAGTTAAAGTGAATGATCTAAGAGAGACCACAAAAAAAGACGAAGCTGCGAACCTATATACTGTTGAAAGTGAAGAGAGATTAAACGAGCAATAGGCTTGTTCTAAACCGCATTCCTGTCTCATAGAATTTTATAAAGCCGAAGGAATGACCTGTGTAATAAAGCCAATTCCAACTGAGGTTAAGATTTTATTTAGTTGGGTATGATTACGCTTTATACAAGTTCATTCTTAAAGAATGCGGGGGATAAGCGTGAATTATTATGAAAACCAGTCAAATCCAAAAAGCTCACAAACTGTAGAGCACGACATCATTATGAGAGGACGCAAGCTTCTCGATATTACTGGTGTTAAACAAGTTGAAAGCTTTGATAATGAAGAGTTTTTATTAGAAACGGTTATGGGTCCTTTAGCCATTCGCGGTCAGAACCTTCATATGAAAAACCTTGATGTAGACAAAGGCGTTGTTTCAATAAAAGGACGAGTCTTTGAAATGATTTATTTGGATGAACAACATTCGGAGAAAGCTAATGGTTTCTTTAGCAAGTTGTTCAAATGACCTTAAGCACTCAGTTTTACACAATGCTTGCCATGGTTGGAATGGGGAGCTGGCTTGGAGCGGCCTTAGATACGTATGGCCGCTTTTTGCAGAGGCCTAAAAGAGCGAGATGGCTTGTTTTTATAAATGATATCTTCTTTTGGGCTCTACAAGGACTCCTTTTTTTCTATTCATTGTTGATGGTAAATGAAGGAGAATTCCGAGTCTATATTCTCCTTGCTGTTCTATGTGGGTTTGCTGCCTATCAAAGCTTAATTAAGAAAATTTATTTATGGATTCTTGAGAAGGCAATACAGATCACAATACAAACCTATCGATTGTTCCTTAAAATTGGCCGCATCCTCCTCATTAATCCTGTTTATTGGATATTCCAAATGATTTTTTTGCTCATCTTAGGCATATTGAAATTTTTATGGAACATTCTTATTTGGTTGTTTAAATTTGTTTTCAGTTTCGTTAAAATTTTATTAAAACCGCTTGTTTTAATTGGCAAATTATTAGTGTTTCTTATTCCAAAATCATGGAGAAACCGTATTACTCAAATTTATAAGAAAATAGCAGGATTTTTAATAAAAAGAAAGAATGTATTGGATAAATTGTCATCCTGGTACACTAGGCTATGGAAAAAGAAGTAAAGGAGGACAGTCTTTTTATGAAATCAGCAAAAGACCGGAAAGTGACACAGCTACAGTCTCAGTACATGCAGCAGCAAGAACGCAAGGAACAGTTGATCAAAAAACGCAAAAAGGGCTTAGTAAGACGCTTAACCGTGTTTGGTCTCCTGGTGCTTGTCTCCTCGGTATTGATGATTTCCACTTTGTTTTCCCAATCAAATGCAATTAATCAAAAATTGGAAAAGAAAGAAGCACTCACAAAGCAGCTTGAAAGCCTTCAAAAGGAACAGAAAAAACTTGAAGAAGAAATCGTTAAATTAAATGATGATGAATATATCGCAAAATTAGCTCGAAAAGACTATTTTCTCTCCAAGGATAATGAAATTATCTTTAATTTACCAGAAGAGGAATAGCCTTGCTTGTATTTTACAATGGAGAACAGGGAAAGCTAAAATTTGTTTAAAAGTAAATTTATCCAATTGATGATGTCCGCTGTTTTTAAAACAGCGGACATCATCATGGATATCATCTTTTACTCCGCTCCGTATCAATTGCATTATCACGCAAGTAAAGTAGACTATATTGACACTTGAAAAATTTTTTATGTATAATTAAACAAATGAGCTTTTATAAGTTTAAGGAGGAGCATTTTTTTTATGTCGATTGAAGTTGGCAGCAAGTTACAAGGTAAGGTAACTGGCATTACAAATTTTGGTGCGTTTGTTGAATTGCCAGGGGGCTCAACAGGTCTTGTCCACATTAGTGAGGTAGCTGATAATTATGTTAAGGATATCAATGAACATTTAAAAGTCGGCGATTCAGTGGAAGTTAAGGTTATCAATGTTGAGAAAGATGGCAAGATTGGTCTTTCAATCAAAAAAGCTAAAGACCGTCCAAGACCGCCTAGAAATGAATATCGAAACAAAGAAAGTTTCGAGCAAAAAATGAACAAGTTCTTAAAGGATAGTGAAGACCGCTTATCTTCTCTCAAACGCAATACGGAGTCTAAACGTGGAGGTCGCGGGGCAAGACGAGGTTAACTACTTGCTGCTTTCAGGCTAAAGATAAATATGGCTGACCTAAAAGGACCTTATTCTTAACCATTTCTATTATTCTTTTTGAATAAATGAGATAGATAATGCGTTAGGAGTACTTGGTACTTTGGATGTGGTCAGCTTTTTTATGGTGTCAGAAAGATTTAAGTTAATTAATGTGTTAATGAGACCTGTCACTGACCAGCTCCAGCGCTTAGCCCCTCGAGATGTTGCCCTGGGCTGTACATGCTGTTTCCGGTTTTTTGTTTTAACTATTCTGAATATAAAAAAGTGTTGACGAAGGGATTATATTTTTGTACTATATATCTTGTGCTTATAAAAGTAAGTAAATGGCGGCGTAGCTCAGCTGGCTAGAGCGTACGGTTCATACCCGTGAGGTCGTGGGTTCGATTCCCTCCGCCGCTACCAACTAGAAGTGAAAAATCGGTAGTCAGAAGCCTGATGAAAGTTTTGCTTCAAAGCAAAACAGGAACTATGATATCTCACATTTGATCTCTGACATTTATTTCGGCCCGTTGGTCAAGCGGTTAAGACACCGCCCTTTCACGGCGGTAACACGGGTTCGAATCCCGTACGGGTCATTATAGAACCAGCCTGTTATATGCTTAACGGGTTTACTTGTGAGGTGCAAAACGGCAAATCACAAACCTAATCACATAGCAAAACTCATAAATTTTACAACACAATAAAAAAGGCTTAGAGATGCAAATATCTCTAAGCCTTTATTAAATTTTCACTTTTTTAAGTTGTACAAGTTAATTAGCCGCTAAAGCGAGTTTGATAAATAAGCGGAGAAATTTCTCTTATTTATCAAATAGCACTGAAAATAGCCAAAATAGACGGAAAGATACCGACTATTGACTCGAAAAACGTGAAAATGGGTACATTTGCTTTGCTTAATCGGAAAACTTCCGCTTATATACACCTAACTGAGCTCTATTCTACA
>NZ_JACXAI010000047.1 GCF_014773385.1 Metabacillus arenae
CTTACTATCACTGGTTCCTCTATTAAGGATAAGACTTCTTATGTTTCAAAAAACCAAGTGAACCTCATTTTGATGCGTTGGGGGGAGGCTTCCATCTGTGGGGTCTCCTCAGCCCCACTAATCCTGAAGAAGTCTAAGTGCTCGTGAACGTTACCCATTAAAATTAAATCCAACAATCTTTGTCATCGCAACATAATCCCTGTACTAAATCACAAAGAATTCACACACCCTCCAATAATTATTTCATACCCTGTGATTTCCTATGTGTTTTTACAATGTTCGCACCTCTAAAGTAAACCCGTTAGTTATATGCAGGGCTGGTTTTTTTATCAGTTAAGAAAGTTTAAGTTAATTAAAGTATGAACGTGATAAAGAGTGGTATCTATGTCCAGCTCCGAGCGCCATCGGCCCTTAGGTCACAAGTCAATCCGTCAAGAAGGTTAAAGAACAACCTTCATGCCGGCTCGCCTTGTGCTTGTCGCCGATAGGCGGGGGCTCTGCGCTTTTCGTTCTCTTCACGCGGTACCAGGTACCAAAGGTATCTGGTACCGATTTACCGATTTATTCCTAAAACTCTTCTCTCTTTTTCCTATCGATTCTACCTATTCTTCCAAACTTTTTATATGTTTTTAAAAAAAATAAACGCGAATTAAATAGTTTTTGTCGCAACCTCAAAAAACAGTCGAACTTTTCTTATGGTTTGGTCCCTTTTTTTGACAAATTAATAGAATTCCCTTCGTTATAATTACAATCAACATAACAAATGTGGGGGAATGAATATGGAAAAAGTAGAAAGAAGGTATATGGAGCCGGTTGCAGGATTATCTTTTGAGAAGACTCAGAATTGGATGAATCGAACGGTTCAACGTTTAGCTACAAAACTTCAAACCCTTTTTTTCCATAAAGGTATTATTTTTATACTGATAGGCTTTCTTTTGGGACGAGCCCTTATTCTTTCAGAAATACTTCCGTTTGCCCTTCCGTTTTTCGGTGCCATCCTCTTAATGAAGAAAGATAAAGCTGTATTGTCAGCTCTTGCTTTAATTGCAGGTGGATTAACCTTATCACCCCAAACCTCTTTATTCCTTGCAGCCTCGGTCGCCTTGTTTTTACTTTTCAATCGGATGAGTGTCTTTTTTATAAAGGATCGGGTAAAATCTCTGCCATTTCTAGTTTTCACGACAATGGCAGCCGCTAGACTCGGCTATGTTTATGCAGATAATGGTTTCTTGACAATGTATGATTATATGATGGGAGCAGTAGAATCGGGATTAGCCTTTATACTCACGTTAATCTTTTTGCAAAGTATTCCGATTATTTCGGCCAGGAAGTATAGACAGTCATTGAAAATTGAAGAGATTATTTGTGTGATGATTTTGATCGGATCTGTTATGACAGGATTAGTAGGAGTGAACTATCAGGATCTTCAGGCTGAACATATTCTTTCACGCTACATCGTCCTACTGTTTGCCTTTATTGGAGGTGCAAGTATTGGCTGTACAGTAGGTGTCGTAACAGGTTTGATCTTAAGTCTGGCTAATGTTGGAAATCTCTATCAAATGAGCTTGCTGGCCTTTTCAGGATTGCTGGGAGGATTGTTAAAAGAAGGAAGAAAACTTGGAGCTTCAGTAGGCCTTTTAATTGGCTCGCTATTAATTTCTTTATATGGTGAAGGGTCTGCTGAACTAATGACAACATTGCTGGAATCGACGATTGCAATTGGTTTATTCCTGCTTACTCCCAGTTCAATAACTGGTAAGCTTGCAAAATATATTCCGGGAACGGTTGAGCATACAAATGAACAACAATTATATGTAAGGAGAATTAGAGATGTAACCGCTCACAGAGTAGATCAGTTTTCAAAGGTATTTTTAGCTCTTTCCGAAAGTTTTGCTACTTTCTATGAAAAAAGTGAAGGAGATGAAGAACAAAGAGAGATTGATCTGTTTTTAAGCACAATCACTGAACAAACATGCCAGGGCTGCTATAAAAAAGAGAGGTGCTGGGTTCAAAATTTTGATACAACTTATGATTTGATGAAGCAGATTATGTATGAAACAAAGGAGGATAATTATCACACCAATATCAAATTAAAAAAGGAGTTTCAAAATCACTGTTCAAAATCAAAACTAGTCGAGGGGGCGATTGAACAAGAAATTAATTATTTCCATGCAAATAAAAAATTAAAGGAACAGGTTCAAGACTCAAGGCGTCTTGTGGCAGAGCAGTTGTTAGGGGTTTCACAAGTAATGGAGGACTTTTCCCGAGAAATAAAAAGAGAAAGGGAAAATCATTTTATACAAGAAGAACAAATATTAGATGCTCTTCAGGGCTTTGGAATTGAAATTGGGCATGTTGAAATATACAGCTTGGAGCAAGGAAGTGTTGATATCGAAATGAGTATCCCGTTCTGTGACGGTCATGGAGAATGCGAGAAAATTATTGCTCCAATGCTTTCAGATATATTAGAAGAAATGATTGTCGTGAAGCATGAAGAATGTTCAAGCTATCCTAATGGGTATTGCCATGTTTCCTTTGGCTCATCCAAGGCCTTCCGAGTGGATAATGGGGTAGCTCATGCTGCTAAAGGAGGTGGCCTTGTCTCTGGGGACAGCCATTCCTTAATTGAGCTTGGAATGGGTAAATATGCAATTGCTATCAGTGATGGCATGGGAAATGGGGAGCGTGCACATTTCGAAAGCATGGAAACCATCAAGCTATTAGAAAAAATCCTCCACTCAGGAATGGATGAGAAAATAGCGATAAAAACAATTAATTCTATCTTGTCCCTGCGGACTCAAGATGAAATCTATTCAACTTTAGACTTATCTATAATTGATCTTCAGGATGGATCTTGTAAATTCTTGAAAATCGGCTCAACTCCAAGTTTTATCAAAAGAGGTGATAAGGTATTAAAGGTTCAATCGAGTAATTTACCAATAGGGATCATAGAGGAGTTTGACGTCGATATTGTCGGGGAGCAATTAAAAGCTGGTGATCTTTTAATCATGATGAGTGATGGCATATTTGAAGGGCCAAAGCACGTAGAAAACCATGATCTTTGGATGAAGAGAAAAATAAAAGACATGCAAACTGATAACCCTCAGGAAATAGCTGATTTAATTATGGAGGAGGTTATTCGAACACGCGGTGGAAAAATAGAAGACGATATGACGATAGTTGTATCTAAAATAGAACATAATACTCCAAAGTGGGCCTCCATCCCAACAGGTCATTACATAAAAAAGGGCCAAGTGTCATAATCCTCCCAAGCAAGTGATCAAGACCTTTTTGGCTTATTCCGATGACTGATTCAAAAAACATTCCTATTTTTAAACTAAAGTTTTTTATCCCATCTTTAAAGAGTAAAAAAACTTCTTCCCTCAATCTTCAGAGGAAACAAAAGAGATAACTGCCTTAATAGATTCGATTGGTTCAAGGGCGCTTGTGGCTATTCCAACGTTATGTGGCAAGTGCCTTTTGCAACCACCTTATCAGCACATCCTGTGTCCCTTTTCCTGCAGATAATTATATCACGTTCTTTATAGAGTAGCCTCGTCTTTTCCCCCACATTTATATAGAGTATAGCCATCCTGTTTCCGTTAATTGAAACAGGATGTTCTGGTTTAGCGTTTCTCATTTCTAGAGCATTTTTTTCGGATAGTATAAACCCTTCTTAATTTGTCGAGGCTGATAGTAATTAAAGTTTTACTATTACGAAGGGAAAAGCCTTAAGAGTTTCATAGAAGTAACGACACCATTGCTTTTCAAATGAGGAGGAGCTAAATATGAGTCGAGGTAACATTAAACAAATTTTGCTTATTACAGACGGATGTTCGAATCAGGGCGAAGACCCGATTGCCATGGCTGCTTTTGCAAGTGAACAAGGAATAACTGTTAATGTGATTGGTGTATTAGAAGAGAATGTGATTGATGAAGAGGCTGTTCAGGAAATAGAGGGAATTGCAATGTCAGGAGGCGGTGTAAGCCAAATTGTTTACGCCCAGCAGCTTTCTCAAACTGTGCAGATGGTAACACGAAAGGCTATGACTCAGACATTGCAAGGTGTAGTTAACAAAGAACTTCAGTCTATTTTAGGTAAGAAAGTGTCTATGGAGGAGCTTCCTCCTGATAAACGCGGGGAAGTAATGGAGGTTGTCGATGAGCTTGGTGAGACTGTCGGCCTTGAAATACTTGTGCTGGTGGATACTAGTGCCAGTATGAAGCCAAAGCTGCCAACAGTTAAGGAGGCACTTCTTGACTTGTCTATTAGTTTAAATTCCCGAATCGGAGATAACATGTTCTCTGTCTTCGTATTTCCTGGGAAAAAACAAGAAGTGGAAAATATCTTAGAGTGGACACCAAAGCTTGAATCCTTATCATCAATATTCCCTAAGCTGGCTGTAGGTGGAATTACACCAACCGGTCCAGCAATAAAGGAAGCAATCCAATCTTTCAAATCAAAGAAATCACTAAGGAGTATGTTGAGAGATGATGAGCAATACTTCGATGAATCAAGCTTGTAAAGTAGCTGTCGGAACGATTATTAAAGGGAAATGGCATCGTAACAGCTATAAGATCCTAAAAATCCTTGGATATGGTGCCAATGGAGTCGTTTACCTTACTGAAGGAAACACAGGTCTGGCAGCATTAAAGCTAAGTGACAATAGTATGTCGGTTACATCCGAAGTGAATGTGCTTAAACATTTCTCAAAGGCCCAAGGATCTTCCATTGGGCCTTCTTTGATTGATGTTGATGATTGGAATCGTACTGGAAACGAGAAAATGCTCTCATTTTATGCAATGGAATACATTAAAGGCGACTTATTGTTGGATTTTTTTAGAAAAAAAGGACCTGAATGGGTTCCCGTCATGATTATGCAATTACTGAAAAATTTATCAAGCCTGCATGCAAGCGGGTGGGTTTTTGGAGATTTGAAACCTGAAAATTTAATTGTAAGCGGTCCTCCTCCGAAAATAAGATGTATTGATGTAGGAGGTACAACTCAGACAGGCAGGGCAATAAAAGAATTCACCGAATTTTTTGATAGGGGATATTGGGGTCTTGGTACACGAAAGGCTGAACCCTCATATGACCTTTTTGCCGTTGCTATGATCGTAATTAATGCTGCTTATCCAAAACGGTTTGTTAAGAAAGAAGATGGGAAAAATCAATTGTGGGAAGCAATAGACCAAGACCCTTTCTTAAAAAAGTATGAAAAGGTTTTAAAGAGTGCACTTTTAGGGAAATACGAAAGTGCTGACACTATGAAAAAGGATTTTATCATTACTAATGAGCCAAGCAGGCAGAGGAAAAGCACCCCAGTTCGCCGAGCTTCTCCTGTAGGTAACATGGCGGGCAAAACGAGGGTATCCATTAAAAAAAAGAAGAAAAAATCTTCAGGTTTTGTTGAAACCCTTGCTATATTAGCAAGTGTATTTATCCTTTATTCTTTATATGTTTACTATTATCTCCTGTAAATATGGCGATCATGTGAACTTAAGACGTCATCTTTGCAGAATAGGAAGAAAGAATGGTAGGATAACAATATCTTTCACCAACTCTAAGATTGAGGGAAGCTTGTGGATCAATTTTACCGGTTTTTCAAACGAAATTCTTTAATAAAAGATGGTTCAACAATTGTTGTAGGAGTTTCAGGCGGTCCTGATTCCTTAGCATTGCTTCATTTATTGTCAGCTTTAAAGAAAAAGGGAAGTTTTCGATTAGTTGCCGCCCATTTGGATCATATGTTTCGAGGCAAACAGTCTGAAAACGAGAAGAAGTTTGTGCAAAAGTATTGTCAAGATCGAAACATCGAGGTGGAAACTGCTCAAGTAGATGTCTCACAGTTTGCAAAGGAAAAAAAACTAAGCTCCCAAGTAGCTGCAAGAGAATGTCGATACCAATTTTTCAAAGAAATAATGGATCATTACCAAGGCGATTTTCTAGCTTTGGGCCATCATGGTGATGATCAAATTGAAACTATTTTGATGAGATTTGTCAGAGGAGCTGCAGGAAGGGCTTTAGCGGGGATGGAAGAAATCCGTCCATTTCACACTGGATACATCATTAGGCCTTTATTAAGGGTAACAAAGGATGATCTGTTAAATTATTGTAATCAACACAATCTTAATCCCAGATTTGATCCTAGCAATGAAAAAGATGATTATACAAGAAACAGATTTCGAAAATATGTCCTGCCTTTCTTAAAAGAGGAAAACCCAAAAGTTCATGAACGTTTTCAACTTTTTAGTGAAAATGTGCTAGAAGATGAAGCGTTTTTACAGGAATTATCGATGGAAAAGATGAATAAAGTATGGAATAGGAAAAAGGACAAAGAAAGCGAGCTTGAAATCAAGCCTTTTCTTAAGCTCCCTTTGTCTTTACAAAGAAGAGGGATTCAACTAATATTAAACTATCTCTATAAAAGAGTTCCATCATCTTTGACTTCCATACATATTGAGAGTTTGCTCCATTTACTCTCCCAAAAACATCCTTCAGGTTCGCTCGATTTACCAAATGGACTAAAGGCAGTGAAATCATACGATAATTGTTTGTTTACATTTGCACACAAAAAGGAAATAGAGCCTTATGAGCTGGAGTTAAATCCTCCAAAAAGGATCGTCCTGCCGAACGGAGCAGAAATTAGTGCTCATAAAGGTCCATTTCCTAAGGAATATGTTAATGGAAATAATTTTTTTATCGTTAAAGAAGAAAGAGTAACACTTCCTTTCATTGTCCGGTCGCGAAAATCAGGAGATAAGTTGAAAGTAAAAGGCATGAACGGAACGAAAAAGGTTAAAGATATATTTATTGATGAAAAAACTCCTTTATACGAGAGAGACGAATGGCCTGTTGTGCTAGACAGCTCTGGTCAAATCCTGTGGCTTCCAGGATTAAAAAAATCTTCAATTGAGGATTTTAATGTTACAAACGAAGAATACATTGTATTACAATATAAGAAGCAAGCTGTTGTAGGGGGCTATAGTGAATGATTCAAGACATCGAAAAGGTGCTTATTTCTGAAGAGGAAATTCAGAAAAAAGTACAAGATTTAGGGAAGACACTAACAGAAGAATATCAAGATCGTTTTCCACTTGTTATTGGGGTGCTAAAAGGTGCAATGCCTTTTATGAGTGACCTTATTAAACGAGTTGATACATACTTAGAAATTGATTTCATGGACGTATCAAGTTATGGAAGCTCTACTGTTTCTTCTGGAGAAGTCAAAATCCTAAAAGATTTGGATACTTCTGTAGAGGGCAGAGATATTCTTATTATCGAAGACATCATTGACAGCGGGCTAACGTTAAGCTACTTAGTCGAGCTTTTCCGTTATCGAAAGGCAAAATCAATTAAGATTGTTACCCTCTTAGACAAACCTGCCGGCAGAAGAGCGGCCATTAAAGCTGAATATGTTGGTTTTGAAGTGCCTGATGCGTTTGTTGTTGGATATGGTCTTGACTACGCTGAAAAATATCGAAACTTACCGTTCATCGGTGTCTTAAAGCCTGAAGTATATCAAAAATAACAACAGTATCCAACAAAGAATGTAAGGCTTTTGCATTCATTGAATTGGTATGATTTTCTATGATACTATTGAATATAGTTGTGCTTACTGTGGGAGGAGGTAAGGAATGAATCGGATCTTCCGGAATACCATATTTTATTTACTAATCTTTTTAGTTGTCATTGGGGTCGTTAGTTTCTTTAATGGCAGCAATCCAAAAACTGAGCCTATGACTTACAGCACCTTTATTGATCACCTGGAAAAAGGTGATGTTGAAGAAATCACCGTTCAGCCTGTCCGCGGTGTCTTTGAGGTGGAAGGAAAATTAGAAAACTATGAAGAGGACCAGACGTTTTTAACCCATATTCCTGACCAATCGGGGATGCAGAGGGTTGAATCAGTTGCTGCTGACACAAATGTGGATATCCAGCCAGCAGAAGAAACAAGCGGCTGGGTGACATTCTTTACATCCATAATTCCGTTCGTCATTATTTTCATCCTTTTCTTCTTTTTGCTAAACCAAGCTCAAGGCGGCGGAAGCCGAGTTATGAACTTTGGTAAGAGTAAAGCTAAACTTTATAATGAAGAAAAGAAAAAGGTTAAATTCAAAGATGTTGCAGGTGCAGATGAAGAGAAGCAGGAGCTTGTTGAAGTCGTTGACTTTTTAAAGGATCCGCGGAAATTCTCTGAAGTCGGTGCACGTATCCCGAAAGGGGTCCTTCTTGTTGGACCACCTGGTACTGGTAAAACATTACTTGCAAGAGCGGTAGCTGGTGAAGCTGGAGTCCCATTCTTCTCGATCAGCGGATCTGATTTTGTTGAAATGTTTGTCGGGGTCGGTGCGTCTCGTGTCCGTGATCTCTTTGAGAATGCGAAGAAAAATGCACCTTGTATTATATTTATAGATGAAATTGACGCAGTCGGAAGGCAGCGTGGCGCAGGTCTTGGCGGCGGCCATGATGAGCGTGAACAAACGCTGAACCAATTGCTTGTTGAAATGGATGGGTTTGGAGCGAATGAAGGAATTATTATTATTGCAGCGACAAACCGACCAGACATTCTTGACCCGGCCCTATTACGTCCTGGACGTTTTGACCGTCAAATTACGGTGGACCGCCCTGATGTCACTGGCCGTGAAGCTGTCTTGAAAGTTCACGCACGCAATAAACCTTTAGATGACTCTGTTGATTTAAAAACGATTGCGATGAGAACACCAGGATTCTCTGGAGCTGATCTTGAAAATCTGTTGAATGAAGCGGCGCTTGTTGCAGCAAGGCATAACAAAAAGAAAGTTGATATGTCAGATATTGATGAAGCAACAGACCGAGTAATTGCAGGTCCTGCGAAGAAGAGCCGTGTTATTTCGGAAAAAGAACGGAAAATTGTTGCTTATCATGAAGGCGGACATACTATTATTGGTATAATCCTTGATGAAGCTGATGTTGTTCATAAAGTGACAATTGTCCCTCGTGGCCAGGCAGGCGGATATGCAGTTATGCTTCCAAAAGAAGACCGCTACTTTATGACAAAACCTGAACTGCTTGATAAAATTGTCGGACTATTGGGCGGCCGTGTGGCAGAGGAAATTATTTTTGGTGAAGTAAGTACTGGAGCAAGTAATGACTTCCAGCGTGCTACAGGAATTGCCCGCCGAATGGTTACTGAGTTCGGGATGTCTGAAAAGCTCGGGCCTCTGCAATTTGGCCAATCTCAAGGTGGTCAAGTGTTCTTAGGACGTGACTTTAATAATGAACAAAACTACAGTGATGCGATCGCTCATGAAATCGACAAAGAAATTCAACGCATTATGAAAGAAAGCTATGAGCGCGCGAAAGTAATCCTGACAGAGAACCGTGACAAGCTGGAGCTTGTTGCAAAAACTCTTTTAGAAGTGGAGACACTTGATGCTGCGCAAATTAAGCATTTAATTGATCACGGAAAACTGCCTGATCGTCCCGTTTCAACAGATTCCTCTGAAGAGGGTTCAAAAGAAGACGTGAAGGTAAACATCCAATCAAAAAAAGAAGAGACAACTGAAGAGTCTGATAAAAAAGAGGATTAATTGTTGTTTCTATCTGCCGCCAGCTTACTAGTTGGCGGTTTTTTCAAAAGATAAGAAAGTGTAAAATCCGACCCTACCACAGACCTGGATACTGTGGTATTTTTCGTGTATGGAAACAAACATTTTGAAAAGGTATTCGTCGACCAGCAATTGGGGATCCATCGGATGATAAGACTGGAAAGACGTTACGTTTAAGGAAACAGGTAAAACGGATGGAAAAGAAAAGACAGAAACGATAAGCGTAGAAGAATGACCTGGCACACAAACGTAAAATCTGGCCAAAATTACCAAGCAAGATGGAAAAATTTGCATAAAAAAGTTGGACCTGGTCGTAAAGAGAGTAAATCGATCAACTCAGCTCTTCTTACAAATTGAACTTTTTAAACTTCGCTTAAATCGTTCAATCCGAACCAAAAAGGTGGAGAACCCCGATACCAACTCCGATTTTCCTTGTTGTCCAGGGCAGGCGGACTGAACGTCCTAGTATGTCAGGCATAAAGCCATAACTTCTTTGCCAGCCTCGTCCCTATGTCATGAGCCAATTTCCCGATAGGGTTAAAGGACAACCTTTCACACCGGGTCGCCAGAATGCTTGTCGTCGAAGGAATAGGCCTTGCGCTTTTCGTTCTTCGTGCTTTCCATAAGGGAATCCGAAATCCCATCGTAATGGAAGGTTCACTTTATTTTCTAAAATAACTGCTTTTTATGATATGATGATGGCAGAATAATTTCAAAAAAAGGCTAGAATTTATATGGTGTGACTAGAACAAAGAGGCAAAAATTGGAAGTTCCTTCAGCCCTCCATCTTTTGTCCGGCTTAAAAAGGCATCATTGCTTTTCCTTAGAATAGAGAACATATGTAGAGTGGTGATTAATGTGATATTAGTGTTGGATGTTGGGAATACAAATACTGTGATTGGTATTTATGATCAGGATGAATTGAAGTTTCACTGGAGAGTGGAAACAAGCCGTAATAAAACGGAAGATGAATACGGAATGCTCTTTAAATCTTTATTTGAGCATGTAGGTATCTCTTTTGCACATATAAAGGGAATGATTATCTCCTCTGTCGTGCCGCCAATCATGTTTGCGCTCGAAAGAATGTGCACGAAATATTTTCACTTAAAGCCGTTAGTGGTTGGTCCCGGTATAAAGACAGGTTTAAATATTAAATATGAAAACCCCCGAGAAGTAGGTGCTGACAGGATTGTCAATGCTGTTGCAGGTATCCATTTATATGGAGGGCCTCTTGTGATTGTTGACTTTGGAACAGCAACAACATATTGCTATATTAATGAATCAAAGCAATATATGGGCGGCGCGATTGCTCCTGGTATAAATATTTCAACAGAAGCTCTTTATTCTAGAGCGGCTAAGCTGCCGCGAATTGAGATCGCTCGTCCAGACAATATAATCGGAAAAAATACAGTGAGTGCTATGCAATCCGGGATACTATATGGATATGTCGGACAGGTAGAAGGTATTGTAAAAAGAATGAAGGAACAGTCAAAAGCAGAACCTAAGATCATTGCCACTGGCGGATTAGCATCTTTAATTGCGAAGGAATCGAACATAATTGATGTGGTAGATCCTTTTTTAACCCTAAAAGGACTACAGTTAATCTATGAACGAAACATTCATGACCAATGATGGGAATCTACAGCAGAGTGTAATAAAAAGGAGAATACAGTATGGATTATTTGGTAAAGGCCTTAGCGTATGATGGACAAGTTAGAGCTTTTGCAGCTAAGACAACAAACACAGTTGGAGAAGCCCAAAGAAGGCATTACACATGGCCAACGGCATCTGCCGCATTAGGAAGAACGATGACTGCAGGGTTAATAATGGGAAGTATGCTTAAGGGTGAAGAGAAATTGACGATAAAAGTAGAAGGCGGGGGACCATTAGGCGCGATCATTGTTGACAGCAATGCAAAAGGAGAGGTTAGAGGATATGTTACCAATCCGCAGACGCATTTTGATTTAAATGAGCATGGAAAGCTTGATGTAGCAAGGGCTGTTGGGCGAACAGGGACGTTATCTGTTGTAAAAGACCTTGGTTTAAGAGATTATTTTACCGGACAAGTTCCCATCGTTTCCGGGGAGCTGGGTGAAGATTTTACGTATTATTTTGTTACGTCTGAGCAAGTTCCCTCATCTGTAGGCGTAGGGGTTCTTGTTAATCCGGATAATTCAATTCTAGCTGCTGGAGGTTTTATCATTCAGTTGCTTCCAGGCACAAATGAAAAGACAATCACAGAAATTGAAACCAGTTTAAATAGTATAGAACCCATTTCAAAGCTCATTCAAAATGGCTTACTTCCTGAGGAGATTTTATATGAAGTGTTGGGCAAAGAAAAAGTAAAAGTATTAGAAAAAATGCCTGTCTCCTTCCACTGTCCATGTTCTAAAGAACGGTTTTCAGCAGCTATTATTGGCCTTGGGAGAACAGAAATTCAAGAAATGATTGATGAAGACGGGAAAGCGGAGGCTGAATGTCATTTCTGTAATGAGAAATATATTTTTTCGAAGGAAGAACTAGAAGAATTAAGAGATGAGACGGCCAGATAAGATCTTTTTCAGGAAGGCTCACTTTCATAAAAGAGCATCTTTTTAAAGGGAGTGGAGAGGGATTGAACGGGAAGACCCTGTGGATGATCATTTTTGGATTGGTGATTATAAATTGTTTTACAGTCGGCTACTTTGTAACAAAAGGGGGATTCGTTTCTGCAGGGGCAGGAAGCGGTCATGGTGGAGAAGAAATTGCTTCAATCGGAAGTGAAAAAATCACTAGAAGCGAATGGCTGGCTGAGCTGGAAAATCGGTACGGAAAAGAAACGTTAGAAGAAATGATTAATACAAAGGTAGTTGAGGAATTGGCTGCAAAGCATAAAATTTCTGTCTCGGACAAAGTCATTGACCGCGAACTAAAAATGTTTAAAGCTATGTATAATTCATTTGATAATCAAAAGTTTGAAAATGAAGAAAAATGGCGAGATCAAATTCGTTATAGTATTTTATTAGAAGAATTGCTGACTAGAGATGTAGTCGTGCAGGAGGAAGAAGTACGCAAGTTTTATGAAAACAATCAAGAGCTTTATCAAATTGAAGATACATATCATCTTTCCCATATTGCTGTTAAAAGTGAAGAAGAGGCAAAAAATGTTTTAAAAGAGCTGGCTGGCGGCTCGAGTTTTGAGGCAATTGCAGCAGAAAGGTCAATCGATGAATTCTCTGCAAGCGAAGGTGGAGATCTTGGTTTTGTTTCTGCTGCTGATGAATACCTTCCTTCAGAGTATATTGAACATGCTAAAATACTTGAAGAAAATATGTGGTCGAAGGATCCGATTAAAACGGATGCAGGCTATGCTATTTTGTTGGTGCAAGAGAAAATTAAAGGCAAACAATTTGGATTTGATGAAGTAAAGCAACAAATTAAAAGGCAAATTGCATTGGAACAAATGGAAGGGAATGTATCTGTTAAACCGTTATGGGAAGAAGTTGAAGTCGAATGGTTCTATGGAACTAAAAAAAATGAGACTAAATGATTGACAATTCAAAATATACTTGCTAAATTGTATATAATACCAATAAAATTACTCGGAAATAGAGGTGTTTTTTGTGTCCCGTGTGGCAAATTCTGTTCATGAAATAATTGGCCAAACACCGGTTGTAAAGCTAAACCGTATCGTTGGCGAAGACAGCGCAGATGTTTATTTAAAACTTGAGTTTATGAACCCTGGAAGCAGTGTAAAAGATCGTATTGCTTTAGCAATGATTGAAGCAGCAGAACAAGAAGGAAGTTTAAAAGAAGGCGATACAATTATTGAACCTACCAGCGGCAATACTGGAATCGGACTGGCTATGGTGGCTGCAGCTAAAGGATTAAAAGCAGTTCTTGTTATGCCTGATACAATGAGTATGGAACGACGCAACCTCCTGCAGGCTTATGGAGCTGAATTAGTATTGACTCCAGGTGCTGAAGGAATGAATGGGGCGATTCGTAAAGCCGGCGAGCTTGCTAAAGAAAATGGGTACTTTATGCCTCAGCAATTTAAAAATGAGGCCAATCCAAAGATTCACCGTGAAACAACAGGAAAAGAGCTTGTTGAACAATTTGGTGATCAGTTGGATGCTTTTGTCTCTGGAATTGGAACAGGAGGTACCATAACTGGTGCCGGAGAAGTTCTGAAGAAAACCTATCCGAATATTAAAATTTATGCAGTAGAACCTGAGGATTCTCCAGTTCTTTCCGGTGGAAAACCAGGCCCGCATAAGATTCAGGGAATTGGAGCAGGATTTATTCCAGATATTCTAAACACAGAAGTATATGATGAAGTCATTAAAGTCAAAAATGAAGAGGCTTTCGAATATGCTAGAAAGGCAGCGAGAGAAGAAGGAATCTTGGGCGGTATCTCTTCTGGAGCAGCTATCTTTGCAGCCCTAAAAGTAGCAAAACAATTAGGTAAAGGCAAAAAAGTAGTCGCTATCCTCCCGAGTAACGGAGAACGCTATCTAAGCACACCGCTATACCAATTTGATTAAGAAACAGCCATAAGGCTGTTTTTCTTTTTTTGAGATCAGAAAGTTTAAAAGTTTAAATTGATTAAAGTATTAACGTGTTAAAGTCGACTATCGATTTCCAGCGCAGGCGGACAGGACGTCCTAGTGCCGGCAGGCATAAGGCCGTGACGCCTTTGCCGGCCAGGCCCCATCAGCTCGCCTTGTGCTTGTCCCCGCAGGACTAACGCTCTGCGCTTTTCTTTATTTTTGGTAAAGGTACCCGCAGTACCTGTTACCAAAAAATAAAGAATGCGTTCAAGCTTACATTTATGTACAATAGAGATAATAGATATTTAGGAGAATTCATCATGGTAAGATCTAAAAGGAAACCTAAAGCGTTGTGTATCACGTATAGCCAAGACTTCTTTAAGCAATATCAGTTTCTAACAAAGGATAAGTCTTACCACGTTTTATTAGAGAGCGGGAGAGGCGGCCGGTACCATATAGCCGGCATCGATCCGCAAGCCATTTTTAAAGCTAAAAATGGAACCGTTGAGATTCGAAATGACGATGGTAATGTCCTGCATCAGGAAGGAGATCCTTTCGACCTTTTTGAAGAATGGATCGCTCCATATCGTTCATTAAGGGACGAGGCGATGCCTGATTTCCAAGGGGGAGTGCTTGGCTTTATCGGATATGATTCAGTTCGTTATTTTGAAAAGCTTCCAAATATATCGGCTGATGATCTTTTGCTTCCTGATTTATACTTTTTGTTGTTCAATGAAGTAGCTGTGTATGATCAGCTGGAAGGATTGCTTTGGCTGATTACTCACTCTGATCAACCAGAAGATGAACAAGCGAACCAAACGTTGCAGGAGATGAAGAAGTTATGGACAACTGAACCTTCCGTTGTTGAATACATCCCTGATGCAAGCTATTCATCAGACCGTAAGCTTGCTTTTACAGAGCAAACATTTATGGATGCTGTTGAACAGGTAAAGGAGTATATCGCTCAAGGAGATGTTTTTCAAGTTAATCTTTCGATCAGGCAAGAAAAGCAAACGTCTTTACATCCTATGAAGGTCTATGAAACATTGAGAAGAATAAACCCATCCCCTTATATGGGGTACCTTCATTTTCCTGAATTTCAAATTGCCTGCGGATCCCCGGAGCTTCTTGTAAAGAAAGAGGGAGAAAAGGCCAGCACTCGCCCAATTGCAGGGACCCGTTCAAGGGGTGTTAATGATGATGATGACACCCGCTTGGCAAATGTGTTGATCAAAAACGAGAAAGAGTGTGCAGAGCATGTCATGCTAGTTGATTTAGAGCGGAATGATCTAGGGCGAATATGTGAATATGGATCTGTAGAAGTAAATGAATTCATGACAATTGAGAAATACTCCCATGTGATGCATATCGTTTCAAACGTTCAAGGCAAGCTTTCTAAAGGAACAAACTTTAAGGAAATTGTCAGAGCAACTTTTCCTGGGGGTACAATAACAGGTGCACCAAAAGTACGCACAATGGAAATTATAGAAGAGCTTGAGCCTACTAGAAGAGGGCTGTATACGGGATCAATCGGTTGGGTAGGATTTAATGAGGATGTAGAACTCAATATTGTTATCAGGACATTGCTTTTTCAAAAAGGGAAGGCATTCATGCAATCTGGTGCAGGCATTGTCATTGATTCAAATCCTAAGCATGAGTACAAGGAATCATTAAAAAAGGCAACAGCAATGTTAAAAGCATTGGAGCTTAGTGAAGAAGAGAATATGAACTTATGAGGTGAGCAGAGTGATTTTAATGATTGATAATTATGATTCGTTTACGTATAACTTGGTTCAGTATTTAGGTGAATTAGGAGAAAATTTAGTAGTAAAAAGAAATGATGAAATAAGTGTAGAAGAGATTGAATTGCTAAACCCTGATTATTTAATGGTTTCTCCGGGACCATGCAGTCCAAATGAGGCTGGAATTAGTTTAAAGGCGATTGAACATTTTGCAGGCAAAATCCCTATTTTCGGTGTTTGTCTTGGGCATCAATCGATTGCTCAAGTATTTGGAGGAGACGTTATTCGCGCTGAAAGGCTGATGCATGGGAAAACTTCGGAAATAATCCATGATGGCGAGACCATTTTTAAAGGTCTTGAAAACCCTTTGACTGCTACACGATATCATTCCTTAATTGTGAAAAATGAGACGCTTCCAAAGTGTTTTGATATAACCGCTCGGACTGCAGAAGGAGAAATAATGGCGATTCGTCACAAAGAGCTTCCGATAGAAGGTGTACAATTTCATCCTGAATCGATTATGACATCCTTTGGTAAAGAACTGTTAAACAACTTTATCAATCGATATCGGAAATTAGAAGAGAGTGTATAAACTTGTTTATTTATTTAAATGGTGAATTTGTTAAAGCAGAAAAGGCTGGAATTTCACCTTTTGATCACGGCTATTTATATGGATTGGGAGCCTTTGAGACGTTTCGTGTCTATCAAGGGCACCCTTTTTTGTTGAAGGATCATTTTCAAAGGCTGCAAAAAGCTCTAAATGAACTAAATGTTCAATCAGACCTGTCATATGAGAGGATGAAGGAAATCGTTCAGGAGCTAATAAAAGTTAATAAGGCAGAAAAAGAGGAAGTATATGTCCGATTCAATGTTTCAGCCGGAATTGGCGAGGTCGGTCTGCAAGTTTTAACTTACAATTCACCGACAATTATTTGTTTTATGAAGCCGTTATCAGGTAGACTAACGGAAGAGAAAACCGGCCACATTGTCAGCCTTAAAAGAAACACACCTGAAGGAACCTTTCGTCTGAAATCTCATCATTTCATGAACAATATTTTCGCTAAAAGAGAGGTTGGAAACGATCCCTCGATTGAAGGATTATTTCTAACCCAGGAAGGGTTTGTTGCAGAAGGAATAGCATCAAATATTTTTTGGGTAAAAAACAAAACGGTTTATACTCCTTCCTTAGAGACTGGTATATTAAATGGGATTACGAGAGATTTTGTTTTAGCTTGTTTAAAAAGAGAAAATTTTTCATTTCGAGAAGGACTTTTTTTATTAAATGACCTATTGCAAGCGGACGAGGTTTTCGTGACCAACTCCATTCAGGAAATTGTTCCAATAAAAAGCATTGGAACCAAGTCTTTTTCAGGAACGAAAGGACCGATTGTGCAAAGTCTAATAAAAATGTATCAAACCAATCGTCATTTGCTGTTTACTAAGGAAGAGCTGAAAGGGAAAGAAGGATGAACTATGAACCGTTCTTTGTTGAAGAGGAAAAGTCAGCTTCGCTGCGGAAGATTTGACTTAAATTTTAAAGATAAAACACTTATCATGGGGATTTTAAATGTTACACCTGATTCGTTTTCGGATGGGGGTAAGTATAACTGCCTGAAAGAAGCTGTGAAACACGCTAAATTATTAGTTGAACATGGAGCTCATATTCTCGATATTGGCGGCGAATCAACTCGTCCTGGGGCTGATTTCGTTCCGTTTGACGAAGAGCTAGAGCGTGTGATACCAGTTATATCGCGCTTGGCAAATGAAATGGACGTGCCTATATCGATTGACACGTACAAAGCAGAGGTGGCAAAACAAGCCATTGAAGCAGGCGCAACCATTATAAATGATATATGGGGAGCAAAGGCCGATCCGAAAATGGCAGAAGTTGCCGCTCACTACGAGGTTCCAATTATTCTTATGCATAATCGTGAGAAACGAAATTATGAGGACCTTATTCCCAATATGATTGCTGATTTAAGGCAAAGTGTAGATATAGTGAAAGCTGCAGGCGTACAAGATGATATGATTATTTTAGATCCAGGGATTGGTTTTGCGAAAACGTATGAGGATAATCTTGTAGTTATGAACAACCTGGACATGTTTTGTCAGCTTGGTTATCCTGTTCTGCTTGGAACCTCCCGGAAAAGATTCATTGGCAGAGCACTTGACCTGCCCCCTGAGGATCGGACAGAAGGGACGGGTGCGACTGTATGCCTTGGAATTACAAAAGGTTGTGATATTGTAAGAGTACATGATGTTTTAGAAATCTCGAGAATGTCGAAAATGATGGATGTTATGATAAATAAAGGAGGGGCTCACCATGGATAAAATCTATGTAACTGGTATGGAGTTCTATGGATATCATGGCGTATATCAAGAGGAAAACAAACTGGGACAAAGATTCCGGGTAGACCTTACAGCTCAGCTTGACTTGAAGAAGGCTGGCACAACAGATGATCTGGAATACACCGTAAGCTACGCAGATTTATATAAGCTTTGCAAAAACGTTGTCGAAGGGAAACCTTATAAATTAGTAGAAGCTGTCGCAGAGAAAATTTCTGAGGAAGTACTGAGAAATTTTAATCATATTCAAAGCTGTACAATTAAACTGATTAAACCCGATCCTCCGATTCCAGGCCATTATCAGTCTGTTGCAATTGAAATAACAAGAGGCAGATCATGAGTTCGATTGCTTACTTATCGCTTGGATCCAATATAGATGATCGTGAGTATTTTTTAAAGGAAGCTATTACAGCTCTAAGAGACTGCGGTGAGATAACAAATATTTCCTCGATTTATGAAACAGATCCAGTTGGTTATACAGATCAAAACCAATTTTTAAATCTAGTTATTGAAATAAAGACTGATTTATCAGCATCTGAACTGCTTGTTGAAACACAGAAGATAGAAAAAGGGCTTGGCCGTACAAGAAAAATAAAATGGGGGCCTCGCACATTAGATCTTGACATTTTGCTCTATAATCACGAAAATATTGAAACAGAACAGCTTATTGTTCCACACCCAAGAATGCTTGAACGTTCTTTTGTATTAATACCTCTTTTCGAAATAAATCCAAATGTAAGAATTCCAACGAGTAAGCAGCCGCTTTCAATTTTGATAGATCAACTATTAGATAAAGAAGGGGTACGACTATGGAAGCAGAAAAATGGGGAAGACGTATTCGCGCTTTCAGAAAATTAAAAGGATACACGCAGGAAGGCTTTGCGAAGGATCTCGGGGTATCTGTGTCTGTATTAGGTGAAGTAGAGAGAGGGAACAGACTTCCTTCAGAGAGTTTCATCCAAGATGTCGCGTCAGCTTTAAACTTAACTGTGGAGGAATTGGCTCCTCAAGAGAACGAAAAATAAAGGAGGCTTGAAAATGTTTAAAATCGGAGATATTACGTTGAAAAACCGAGTGGTCTTAGCTCCAATGGCAGGAGTTTGCAACGCTGCTTTCCGACTAACCGTCAAAGAATTCGGAGCAGGGCTAGTTTGTGCAGAAATGGTCAGTGATAAGGCGATCCTTTATAATAATGCAAAAACGATGGGAATGCTCTATATTGACGAACGCGAAAAACCACTCAGCTTACAAATATTTGGCGGGGAAAAAGAGACTTTAGTAGAAGCAGCCCGTTTTGTAGACAAAAACACTACTGCTGATATTATCGATATCAACATGGGGTGTCCTGTACCAAAAATAACAAAATGTGATGCTGGTGCTAAATGGCTTTTAGATCCAAATAAAATTTATGAAATGGTCTCAGCCGTAGTCGATGCAGTAGACAAACCTGTTACAGTTAAAATGCGAATGGGTTGGGATGAAGATCATATTTATGCAATTGAAAATGCCCGAGCTGTAGAACGTGCAGGCGGAAAAGCCGTAGCACTTCACGGACGTACCCGCGTTCAAATGTATGAAGGTAAGGCAAATTGGGATATCATTAAAGAAGTAAAACAATCGGTAAACATTCCTGTTATTGGGAATGGTGATGTGCAAACTCCACAAGATGCAAAACGCATGCTGGAGGAAACTGGTGTAGATGGAGTCATGATCGGACGTGCTGCATTAGGAAACCCGTGGATGATCTATCGTACAGTCAAGTTCTTAGAAACAGGGGAGCTCATTGCCGAGCCTCAGGTTCGTGAAAAGATGGATGTCTGCATGCTGCATTTAGATCGATTAGTTTCCCTTAAAGGAGAAAATGTAGCAGTTCGTGAAATGAGAAAGCATGCTGCTTGGTACCTAAAAGGAGTTCGCGGGAATGCTAAAGTTCGAAACGAAATTAATCAGTGTAATACTCAACATGAGCTAATAACACTATTACAAAACTTTGTTGAAGAAGTTGAAGCGAAACAGCAAAACGGTGCGCAAGTCGTCTAACTAATATCATTCACTTCATAGATTTGTACTTTTTCTTTCACCTTTTGCATACTGCCAGTATTCGCTGGCAGTTTTTCTGCTTTTTTATTAGTTAAGAAAGTTTAAGTTAATTAAAGTATTAACGTGTTAAAGGATTTTGTCGTTGTCTGACTCCGAGCACCATTGGTTCTAAGGATATAAGCTAATCCGTCCAAAAGATTAAAGAATAACCTTTCTGCTGGTTATTCTTATGCTTGTTGCCGAAAGACTGGCATACTGCGTTTTTCGATCTTATAGAAGAATAAAAGTGCTTCATAATTATAAAAAATATTGGAGTTGAATCATTATGAGTCAAGAAGAGCTCAATCACCAGGAAATAAATGACCAATTGAGAGTAAGAAGGGAAAAGCTACATACATTACGTGAAAAAGGTCTTGATCCTTTCGGTAAAAGATATGAACGGTCTAATCAAACATCTGAATTAATTGATAATTACAACGATCTGTCTAAAGAAGAATTAGAAGAGAAATCTATTTCTGTTACAATTGCAGGCCGTATTATGACAAAAAGGGGAAAAGGAAAGGCAGGCTTTGCCCACCTTCAGGATTTGTCAGGACAAATTCAGCTCTATGTTAGAAAAGACTCTGTCGGAGATGACCAATATGAGCTGTTTAATACAGCGGATTTAGGAGATCTTGTTGGTGTAACAGGTGTTGTTTTTAAAACAAAAGTTGGGGAGTTGTCAATCAAAGCAACTTCTTTTGAATTGTTAACAAAATCGTTACGCCCACTTCCTGATAAATATCATGGATTAAAAGATATCGAGCAGCGGTATCGTCAACGTTACCTTGATTTAATTATGAATCCTGAAAGTAAAAAAACCTTTATTACCCGTAGTAAAATTATTCAATCAATGAGAAGGTACTTAGATGAACATGGCTACCTTGAAGTAGAAACACCTACTATGCACTCTATCCCTGGCGGAGCATCTGCCCGTCCGTTTGTAACCCATCATAATGCGCTTGACATGCCTTTATATATGCGAATAGCTATTGAATTGCATTTAAAACGTTTAATAGTTGGTGGATTAGAAAAAGTTTATGAAATCGGCAGGGTTTTCCGTAACGAGGGAATATCCACTCGTCACAACCCTGAATTTACAATGATTGAACTTTACGAGGCTTATGCAGATTTTCAAGATATTATGAACCTTACCGAAAATGTGATTGCGCATATTGCTGAGGATGTATTAGGTACCACAACAATCCAATATGGAGAACATAATGTAGACTTATCACCTAAATGGGCGAGAGTTCATATGGTAGATGCCGTAAAAGAAGAAACAGGGGTAGATTTCTGGAAAGAATTGACCTTGGAAGAAGCACGCGCCTATGCTAAAGAACACCAAGTTGATATTGAGGATAATATGACAATTGGCCATATCATTAATGAATTCTTTGAGCAAAAAATTGAAGAAAAACTAATTCAGCCTACATTTATTTATGGCCATCCTGTAGAAATTTCTCCGCTAGCTAAGAAAAATGATCAAGATCCGAGATTCACAGATCGCTTTGAGCTTTTCATTGTCAGTCGAGAACATGCTAATGCATTTACAGAACTAAATGATCCAATCGATCAAAGAGAACGCTTTGAAGCTCAATTGAAAGAACGTGAACAAGGAAACGATGAAGCACACATGATGGATGAAGATTTTGTTGAAGCACTTGAATACGGCATGCCGCCAACAGGAGGACTAGGTATCGGAATCGACCGATTGGTCATGCTTCTCACCAACTCACCATCTATTAGAGACGTGCTCTTATTCCCACAAATGAGACACCGATAAAAATGATTAAAACAAGCGACCTCTGAATTATTTTCAGAGGTCTTTATTGTCAGTTAAGAAAGTTAAAGTTAATTAAAGTATTAACGTGGTAAAGAGTGGTGCTAATGTCCAACTCCGAGCGCCATCGACCCTTAGGTCTCAGGGTCAATCACTCAAGAAGGTTAAAGAACAACCTTCTCTTGACGGCTCGTCTTGTGCTTGTCGCCGAAGGACTAACGCTCTGCGCTTCTCGTTCTTAAAAAAAACCTTGCTAAACAAAAGCTAAGGTGTTATATTATTTTTCGTTGCCAAAAAACACACGGGACGAAAACTTATAAAACTTTTAATACTATATTGACGTCATGAAAGAAGTTTGTTATTATATAAAAGTTGCTTTAAGGAAGTAAATAAACTTTAATTGTTAAGAAGCTCCTTATTGAGACTTTGGTTACCTGTTAACAGATAATAAGTCTTTTTTCTTGCTAAGTTTGCCGGTGTAGCTCAACTGGTAGAGCAACTGACTTGTAATCAGTAGGTTGGGGGTTCAAGTCCTCTTGCCGGCACCACTATTCAATTACATGTGGTAACATTGCTACTCATTATAAAATGAGCCATTAGCTCAGTTGGTAGAGCACGAACGAATAAGCTGCGAAGCGAAACATCAGCGTACTCATCGAGCTGCTGCTTGCATCATCCTCCTGAGATGAGGATGCCTGAGACAAGGACACAACCATATATTACTACTCATTAATAAAATGAGCCATTAGCTCAGTTGGTAGAGCATCTGACTTTTAATCAGAGGGTCGAAGGTTCGAGTCCTTCATGGCTCACCATTCTAGAAGTGAGAATTCGGAAATCAGAAGTCGGATTAAAGCATTGCTTCGAAGCGATGCATATATTTCAGAGCTCTTGCATCTGATCTCTGACATCTAATAAGCGGGTGTGGCGGAATTGGCAGACGCGCTAGACTTAGGATCTAGTGTCTTTATGACGTGGGGGTTCAAGTCCCTTCAC
>NZ_JACXAI010000048.1 GCF_014773385.1 Metabacillus arenae
ATCATCTACAATCTCAAAGGTGAAGAAGAAAATGAAATATTGCGATAAACAAAGAAAATAAAAGTTTGTGTCTAAAATAAGGGGTCTAAACCGAGTTCTCTCTATAATTAACCTCATATACTATGTTACTGTCCAGGTCAGACATTTTTCTTTTCGTATGAAAGGATTTTTTATCCAGATCTTGACTTTTTCTTGCTGGATAGAAAATTTACTGGCCGAAATAATATTTTATGAGCATGATCCTCTGGTTACTGGCCAGGTTGGAAATTATTCTGTCCTTATAGAGGGTTTACTAGCAGGTTCCGGTTTTTTCTGTCCCGGCAAAAGCTATACTTGCCGATAAAGGATTAAATGGGACAGGTCTCTTGCTTCTGCCGATCATGATACCTCTACAGGGTAAACTTTTTCTATTTCATCTTATAAAAAAAAGCCGACCCATCTGGATCTGCTCCTCTTGTCTTATATATGAGAAACAATCAATTCACATTCCCCATCCAATTTAAATCCGCCAAAGCCGGCTGGCAAAATAAAATGAGTTCCTTTTTCAAAATCAAAGGATTCTTCCGATGTTATTAGCTTACCGCTTCCCTTAATCACACTTACGAGCATGAAGGGATGATCTTGGTTAAAGGCTGCTTCACCATGTACACTCCATTTGTATACAGAGAAAAAGTCAGATTTTACAAATGTTGTGATTTCTGCATTTTCTACTTGCTCAATTTGCTGATTGCTCGTACCGTCCACATGAGGAATTGTCGTGACATCAATTGCTTTTTCCAGGTGAAGCTCGCGTTTATTCCCGTCTTGACCGATGCGATCATAATCGTATACGCGGTATGTGGTGTCAGAGCTTTGTTGTGTTTCTAGTACAAGTGTGCCTTCACAAAGTGCATGGATTGTTCCGCTTGGGACATAGAAGAAGTCGCCTGGTTTGATTTTTAGACGGCGTAACAAGTTATCCCACTGACCGTTTTCAATCATGCTAACGAGCTCTTCCTTTGATTTCGCATTGTGACCGTAGATTAATTCAGCTTCTTCTTTACAATCGATGATATACCAGCATTCTGTTTTACCGAGCTCTCCGTTTTCGTTCTTTTTGGCGTAGTCATCCCCTGGATGAACCTGAACGGAAAGGTCTGCGCCTGCATCTAATATTTTTGTTAATAATGGAAAAACGTTCCCTTCAGTGTGGGCAAATAATTCAGGATGTTCTTTCCAAAGCTGGTCCAGTGTTTTCCCCTTGAATTCACCGTTTTTGATAACGGATGGACCGTTTGGATGAGCAGAAATCGCCCAGCATTCACCTGTATGGTCATTAGGTATGTCATATCCAAATTGTTCTTTAAGTGTAGTTCCGCCCCAGATTCTTTCTTTAAATAGCGGTTTTAAAAATAAGGGTTGCATGTATGAATTACCCCCTAGCCGTTAAGCCGTTGGCAGCTTTCTCTTCTAATGCCAGTTTTCCAAGCAAGAGCGATCCTGTGATTCCTGCGTTGTCTCCAAGGCCTGGTGATACGATATACTCATCAATTTTTTCACTCAGCTCCGGATAAGGGACATAATCATTTAATAATGTTTTAACATAGTTATGGATGAGTGGGAACAGCTGCTTTTGCTTCATAACCCCTCCGCCGAGGATGATCTTTTTAGGAGAAAGGATGACAATGTACTGGACTAATGCTTGGGCAATATAATAGGCTTGCATTTCCCAAACCTCTGTCCGCTCTGCTAAAGCAAGTCCATTTTCTCCCCACCTTGCTTCAATAGCTGGACCTGCTGCAAGACCTTCCAAACAGTCTTTATGATAAGGACATTTCCCTTCATAAGTGTCGTCAGCATGGCGTCTAACGATAACATGTCCCATTTCAGGGTGAGACAGGCCTTGAAGAAGCTGGCCATTCACGACAGCACCAGCTCCGATGCCTGTACCAACAGTGATATAAAGACAGGAATCCAAGCCTTTTGCAGCCCCAAGAGCCGCCTCACCAAGAGCCGCTGCATTAACGTCTGTATTAAAGCCAACCGGAACTTGGAATCTTTCCTCTATCGCTTTGACAAATGGATAATTTTTCCAAGGGGTCTTCGGTGTTTCAGTTATATTCCCATAGGACGGGCTTTTTTTATTTATTTCGATTGGACCAAATGTGCCAATCCCAATCGCTTTTAGTTCAAACTGCTGAAAAAAATCAAACACTTGTCCCATTGTTTCCTCTGGAATGGTCGTTGGGATTTGGACCCGATCAATAATTTTTCCATTTTCATCACTAATTGCACAAACAAATTTCGTTCCACCTGCTTCTATTCCTCCGTAATACATTAAAATCCTCCTTTTGGGCCTTTGTATAAATTAATTTAATGGTGTCTTATTTAGTCAACTTGCTAGATTGTTCTTTAAGAGGGTGCCATCATTATTTTCAGACATTTTTCATTGTCTATAGTTTAATCTACCACTATTAACATTCAAATTTTCTAATCTCTTTTTGAACGAAAACTGTAAAGCAGTACTAGAACTTCAGCGACATACACCCGGTCAAGCTGGAATGATGTTTTTTTAAAACTTCTTGACCGATTCATGAGACCTAGGGGCGGATGGAGCCTGTCAGGCAAAGATGTCAAGTCCTGTCCGTCGGACTGTACAACGATAATCTCACTTTAATACTTTAATTAACTTAAACTTTCAGATCCTATTAGAAAGGGGTTACATAGTTTACATCATTATTTTATTGTACAGGAATATGAGAAGGATTGTAATTCCCTTTTTATTGTTTTTCTCTGGAAATTGCCTGCTTAAATACAGTTGTGCTTTTCTTTATTAAGGATATATGAGAAAAATGATACCGATTTTCTTAGTTTGGTTTCCTGTAATCAGAATTTCGTGCCAATTTCCAGAGATTTTTGTACAAATAATATTATTTTCAAGCCTTCCTATGAGAATGTCCTATTTATTAGCTGAACTTCCATCATCTGAGTCAAGCTGGTCTAACTTGTCGTCTTCTTGTGCCAGTTCGAGCTGATAAACTCCTGGACAGCCGCTTTGACTTCCTTTTTCTATTCCAAGAATTTCATACCAAACTAATTAATTTATAAGGTCTTGCTGACAAAAGAGTTATTGATGGTTATGTTTTAACTTAGAATTTTTTAAGGATTCGACGAATAAAAAGCTAAAAAACCACCAACTTTTGTTTGTTAGTGGTTTCATTTATTAACTATTCTTATTCTAATGTTAATACGATTTCTTTGCTGTTTTTCGTTATTGTTCTTTTAAACTCTTGAAAAGGATATCCAGGATCCTTACGAACTCCGAATGTATAGTTGCCTTCTTTTAAAATTATAGTGACCTTACCGTATTCATCTGTTAAATTCGCTTTACCGTTTATATAAGCAGAAGATGAGTTAAAATCTACCACAGTCTCTTCAATAGGTTGTCCTTTTTCATTTTCTACAATAAAGTCAACTCCAAATTTTTCGTTAGAACAACCATTAAGAAAGATATACAATAAGAAAAGTGAATACATTGTTCGCCTTTTTATCAGAAGGGATCACCTTCTATTTTTACAGCACAGAAAAACAACTATCTAAATTTGTCCTTCTATTTATTATCCGCCGGAAAAACAAGTCCCATTTGACTGCGTGCTTCATCCATGATTTTGGCCGTTATCATAGAATGTTCAAATGAGTTTATTTTGGATTCTGTTTGTCCATTTTTAATAAGTTCAATAAATTCTTTTGCTTCATAATACATGCTGCTAAATGTTTGGTTAGCTGTGATGTCTTCGGTACTGCCGTCTCTGTAGCGGATTTCTACTTTTCCTGGTGTGTTGATTTGATCAATGATAATATTGCCGTCTTCCCCTTGAATTTCAGTAGGCAGATGGGAATTTGTGATTTTGGAATACATCACGACCGCGTCATGGTCACCATAGTTTACGAGGAGGCTTCCTTCGCCATCTACACCAGATTCAAGCATAATGCCATTCGCTTTCACACTTTTCGGCTCCCCAAATAGTACGGTCATTGGGTATAAACAATAAATTCCGATGTCCATCAATGCACCGTTTGAAAATTTCGGGTTAAACGCGTTAAGGACGGTCCCTTCCTTGTAAGCGTCATATCGGGAAGAATATTGGCAGTAGCTTGCAAAATAACGGCGAACCTTGCCAATTTTATGCAGCTTTTCTTGAATGGCTTTGAAATTTGGGAGTAACGTTGTTTTTAAAGCTTCCATTAATAAAACCTTGTTTTCCTTAGCTGCATTGATCATATGACTAAGCTCTTCTGAGTTCGATGCAATTGGCTTTTCACATAAAACACGCTTGCCATGGTTCAAAAAAATTACAGCCTGCTCTGCATGGAAAGAGTTTGGGCTTGCGATATAGACTGCGTCTATTGCATCACTTTTTGCCATTTCTTGAAGATCTGTAAAAGTGGTAGAGAGCCCAAATTTTGAAGCAAATTCCTGTGCACGATCTAGTGTCCGTGAGTAAACTGCTGAAAGCTGGAAGTCTTCGTGTTCACTAGCTGCTTTAATAAAGGATTCTGTGATCCAGTTTGTTCCTACGATTCCGAAACGAATCATTTTTATCACCTCTAAGTTTCATTGTCCGCTTCTATTTTATCATGGTGCAAATGTTATTAGCTGTGGAAACATTATTCTTGCAATCGAAAAGTACAATTAATGTTATTATTTATTACATCATAAAGTTATCATATCTAACATTTCAAAAAAATATGTTAGATAATCTCCCCAAAATGCTTACAAGTCTTTTTTAATCCTGTATGGTTATAGTATCAAAGGCAAAGGGGTTGTCAAAATGAAAAAATCTGAAATGGGATTTCTTACATTTTTAGTGTTATCAGTTAAAATTGCATTCACTTTCTGATACTCAATAGACACCCACAATTCTTTCCTTCTTATTAAAGCGTTTAATCTGTTGATTGGTATTAAACCTTGAACTTGAAGCTATGTATATCGCTTACAAATTTAGTTAACATAAAGTGTCTTTTGAGTATGAAAAAAAGGATCTTCAAATCGAAGATCCTTTTTTACTTTAAGATCATAATCATTTTCTTATATGATTCTATTTTTACGAGTATCTCTACTTATATTCTGTTTTTATCACACTCTTACATTCATATATTCATGCTGAGTATTTAATTATTCTACATGAAATCCCTTTCAAAAGGCGGAATTTATAAAGAATCACAGCTTCAAATCTATTATATTAATTTATGACTTCTTTTGGTTCTTTCAAGAATACCCCATAGGAGATAGCCCCAATTAGAAGGAAGCCTGCTCCTAGCAAGAATACATTATTAAAGCTTCCTGTTTGATCTAATATTATTCCTGTCATAATCGGAGCAAGAGCTGCACCTAGAAAGCCTCCGAAATTTTGTATGGCTCCTAAGGAAGAAACTTGATTACTTGGAGCAATATCAGCAGCCAGCGTCCAAATAACACCTGATGGCAGCTGTGAAGCAAAATAACCAACAGACAATAAAACAATACATACCACCGTATTTTCAATAAACGGAATTGGGGCAACAGATGCAGCAGCTAATATCGCGCCACCTACAATAGGAACTTTACGGGAAGTTACTGGTTGGACACCTTTACGAATGAATGAATCAGAAATAATTCCACCAAGCAGGACTCCAATAATTCCGGCAATAAACGGAATAGACGCAATGAAACCGGTTTCTTTTAAGCTGAATCCTTGTTCAATTTCTAAATAGCTCGGTAACCAAGTTAAATATACCCAAATCGTAAACATAATACCAAAGTTACCGATTACCATAAACCAAGTTGTTTTTTGCTTGAATAATTCTCCCCAAGTTGCTTGTTTTTCTTTTTTTATTTCCTCTTGCTGCACTTCATTTTTAATCATATTTCTTTCTGTTTCTGTTGGATTGCGGTACAATTTCACCCAAACAATCATGACCAATATTCCGAATGCCCCTACGATGATGAACATGCCTCTCCAGCTCATGGTCAACATTAATACTGTAAGTAATGGAGGAGCAATGGCATTGGCTATTTGTGAACCCGTATTAATAATGGAGGTTGGTAATCCTCGTTCTTTTTTAGCGAACCATGTTTCTGTTACTTTTAATCCAGATGTAAAGAATGGAGATTCTGCTACTCCAAGTACAACCCGTAAGGCATAGAATAATGAATATGAATTAGCAAAAGCAAAAAGAACAGTTGCTAGTGACCATAGTCCTGAAGCCCACGCGAACATTTTTTTTGGACCAAATTTATCAACCAGCCAGCCTGCTGGAAGATTAGCTAATGCATATGGCCATAAAAATGCTGATAATAGAAAACCCATTTGAGTTTGTGATAATCCAAATTCCTCTGCAATCGTTGTATTAGCAATACTTAAGGTTGATCTGTCTAGATAATTTACTACAGCTCCAATTAAAAGAAGAATAATAAATCCCCAACGCAAACCTGCTTTTTTTTGTGAATTGTCTTTATTCATGATGCTCATCTCCCTAAACCCTTAATGATAGCGCTATCTAAAAATAGTATAAAAAATAACTAGTTTCAGATTATCCGAAACCTTTACAATCTCGGATAACCTATCATTTAAATGTTATTTGCATTTGAAACAGCCTGAAGAAATTCTCTTGCTGCAAGCGTTACTTTCTCGTAGTCTCCATCCTGCTGTGCTGCTTTTGTAATATAACTGCCGACACCTACTGCTACACAGCCAGCCTTAAGCCACTCACCTGCATTTTGCGGTGTGACTCCTCCTGTAGGGACTATGGCAGCCTGTGATAAAGGAGCCTTCACGGTTTTAACATATCCAGGACCGACGAATTCAGCAGGGAATAATTTCACTACATCTGCTCCAGCTTCCATCGTTTCAACGATTTCAGTTGGAGTAAAAGCTCCGCTTACTGTTACTGCTTGATATCTATTTGCCATCTTAAGCATTTCTGGGTTCAACTGCGGACTAACCAATAATTCAGCTCCAGCCAATAAGGCAGCATTCGCTGTTTCACTGTCGAGAATCGTTCCAGCACCAATTAGTACATCTTCATATTTGTTAGATAATTTTCTTATAATTCCCAAGGCATTTGGTACACTCATCGTGATTTCAAGAACTTTGATTCCGCCTTTAATTGCTGCTTCTGCTACATTCATTGCCTCTTCTTCGTCATCAAGTCGAACGATTAGTACGATACCTGTCTCAGAGATTTTCCTTAAGTTGCTATATTTCTTCCACATATCATTGCCTCCAATAAATTTGCTAAATGTATAATCGGTCACCTTTGTATCCTAGTTTCTTTGAAATTTCTAAAGCCGTTTTTTGAAGAAGCTCAACGATCATTTTTTTTCTTTCTTCATTCATGCCGTTAAATGAACTTGCCACACTGATAGATGCAACTGGTTGATTCCATTGATCAAAGATTGCAGAACCCAAACAATACATTTCAATATTGTCCTCTCTATCATCAATAGAGTAACCTCTAACTCGAATATCTCTCATATCTTCCAAAATATCTGGAATTGTTACTTTCGAATATTCTGTCTTTCTGGCAATCTCCCCGTTTTCAAGGATAAATTTAATTTTCTCATCAGAAAATGCAGCTAACAGTGCTTTCCCTAGTCCAGTTGTATGCATATACCTTCTAGATCCCAGCTTTGCAGTTGGCCGCATGATAGAATGGCTCTCTGCCTTATCTAAGTAAACAATTTTCCCCCTGTCTTCTGTTCCTAGAAAAACAGTACTTCCAATTAATCTATTTAATTCCTGGATCGGCTGTCTTGCCTGAGTTGTGACATCACTGTTCGAGAGATAAGCACTTCCTACCTCAAATGCTCTAAGCCCTAAACGGTACGTTTTCAATCTAGCATCATCAATCTCAATAAACCCTTTAACTAAAAGTGTTTGTACTAATTCAAACCCACTGCTCTTAGGAAAATTGAGTTCTTGACAAATTTCATTTAGGGTTAATGGTGCTTCGCTCTTGGCAAGCAACATAAGTAAATCAACAACACGTTCAGCAGATTTATTCATTTTAA
Source organism: Metabacillus arenae (assembly GCF_014773385.1). Classification (GTDB taxonomy): domain Bacteria; phylum Bacillota; class Bacilli; order Bacillales; family Bacillaceae; genus Metabacillus_D; species Metabacillus_D arenae. Next base: position 8,033 of record NZ_JACXAI010000048.1, read on the forward strand.
TCGCTTTCATTAAGTACCTCCTTTAGTTCACATATGCGAACATTGTTCACTTAATTGAACTTCCAGTTAACCTTAGCAAATTAAATATTCCCTGTCAATAAATTATAAATCAAAACTTTATCGTTGTTTTCTAAAAATGTAAACGCTATAATTAGGTCGTATTATTCTAAATACCAAATTAAGTTCGTATATACGAACCTAAAAGGGAGTCCACTATGAAACCACAGCTTATTTTTTTAATTGGATGTCCAGGATCTGGAAAATCTACTATAGGAAAAGCCATCTCCAAGGAGTTTAATTTTTCATATATTGATAAAGATATTACTTGCAATCTTTTTACAGGGACTTTATTGGAAATGAACGGATACTCACGCTATACAAGAGATCATTGCGATTTCTATAAGGATATTGTTATGGACCTTGAATACCAAACGATTATGAATGTTGCGAATGAAAATTTAAAACTTGGAAATTCCGTAATATTAGACGCCCCATTTTTAAGCTATTTCGCTGATGAAAATTATCTATCTGATCTTCAAACTAAATATAGATGGCATGACATCGATCCTCTTGTTTTAAATGTTACTGTTGATTTCGAGATACTAAAGGAACGTCTGCAGAAACGCGGTTTAGAAAGGGACCAGTGGAAATTTAATAATTGGGCAAGATTCATTAAGGATATTCAACTAAAAAAATGCCTCTGGAATAATGTGACCATTAAAGAATTTGATAATAGTAAGGAGGAATTAAATACTGAAGAACTCTACCAATTTTTCAGGCTAAGGTCTTGATAGAAGCTAAACCATTATTAGTAGCCTCATTTTTTGGCAGAAATATGAAAGCATGTTGTGGTGCAAACGTTGCAAATATCTCTTTCATGCAATATTAATCATTCTATTGATAAATCAATGATGGATAAATACCTGCATTATTAATTAAAAACGTCAAAAAGCCAATCAATATGTACCAAATGGATTGGCTTTTGATTTACTTCTTCATATCGAATTAATTGCATCCTTGCCAAATGATTTGCATCGTTATCGGATCGTTTGCTCCTTCACCAAATTATTTGCGCCGTTATCAATTTAATTGCACAAGCACAATCATCAAAGGACAGCAATACTTACTCCAGCAATTAGCAAGATTTTTCTCATGTCAAAGCCCCCTCCGTGTTTTTCTCAACTTGTTTTCGGTGCAGCTCGGGATAGATATGTCCGGAATGCAGCAATTCAAAATGTGTGCCTGTTTCAACAATTTCTCCTTCGTTCACCACTAAAATGATATCGGCGTTTTTGACCGTGCTTAGTCTATGAGCAATGACGATTCTCGTACAATTTAATTCTTCCAGATTTTTGTGTATGCGTTCTTCCGTTACCGTGTCCAGGGAACTGCTGGCTTCATCTAAAAGCAATATGGCTGGCCGATGGGCTAAAGCTCTGGCTAAAGCCATCCGTTGCCGTTGTCCGCCCGATAAATTACTCCCTTCTTCCGAAAGAATGGTTTGATATTTCATGGGCAGCAGCATAATGTCGTCATGGATTTCAGCAAGCTTGGCAGCACGGATTACTTCCTCCACACCGATTTCTGGATTATGAAATGCGATGTTTTGATAGATTGATGAGTTAAACAAATGAACCTGCTGGGTAACAACACCTATTTGCTGGCGGAACTTAGATTTATCCATATTCGTAATATCCTGACCATCAAATAAAACCTGTCCGTTAGTTGGTTGATATAGTCCCATTAATAGGGAAGCAAGTGTACTTTTTCCTGACCCTGTCGTACCTACGATCGCAACAAATTGTCCAGGTTCAATAACAGCTGATACTCCCTTAATCACTACAGGTCCATATCGATTGTACTGAAAATCAATATTTTTAAGTTCAATTCTCCCCTCTAACACATGTGGGTCAGTAACACGATCGTCATCCTGCTCAGGCTCTGTTTCAAGAATATCAAGGATTCTTCTAAAATAAGTACCCATTAACACCATCTGATTCGTCGTTGTGACCAAAGAGGTGAGAGGTATAAAGAAACTAATCGCTAATGTATAAAAGGCCATCATAGCTCCTAGTGTCATGGTCTCAGCCATTACTTCTCTAGTTCCTAATAGAAGGATGATTAACGGTGCCGCAATCCGCAATGTTTGCATCGTACTATCGACATAGGAAGTAAAAAAGCCTCGTTTTCGCGATGCTTTTATTTGCTCTAAAAACAAGCCTGACCACTGTTTATAAACACTAGGTTCGACCCCTTCAGACTTAACGACCAAAATCCCCCGCAAAACCTCAGCTAAATAGCTCGAAGCCTTGGTTTGCCGCAAAATTTCTTCTTGTGAAAACCTGCTAATATAGCGATTGCTAATGATCGTCAAAACGACTTGAAGAATGGCGAAGCCTATTACATATAGGGAAAGATAGGCAGAGCTATAAAGCATATAAACTAAAAAACTCAAAACCATGCCGCCATCAAGCAGCATTGTGACCGTTCTAGTTGATAAAATTTCGCGAATAATCATGTTGCTATTAGCCCTAAGAATGAGGTCTCCGCTTGTTCTCATTTGAAAAAAGTGAAAGGGCAGTTTAAGTAAACGATTAAAAAACCTTGTCATCAAGTTCAAATCCAGGCGATTTTGCAGCTTCACCACCGTTCGTGTCCGGAGCAGGGAGAACACAAATTGGATTGCCACTAACAAGATAATCGGCAGGGCCAAAAGGTCGATAAGATTCTTATTCTCAGCAACTATCACATGATCAACAATAAATTGGACAAGCATCGGTGTGGCTACAGCCAACAATTGCACAAATAAAGAAAAGACAATAATCGACATAACGAGCTGCGGTTCTTCCCATAAAAATCGAATGTATTCCCGCCAAACTTTTTTCACCTTACGACGTTTTAAATTTTCAGTCGGCTTCATAGATAAACAGATAAATTGTGTATGATCATCAAGCTCTTCCATGAAGATGACACGGCGTCCTGCTGCTGGGTCCAATATAAAAATTTTATTTTTGCGTACCTTTTCTACTACTACAAAATGATCACCCTGCCAATGTAAAACAGCAGGGAGCTCGATTTTATCCAAGTATTCTGCCGCGACTCGCTGAGCAGAGGTTTCGAGATTTAATGATTCGGCAATTTTTTTTATTATAAGAAGGTTAATCCCTTCACGGCCCCCTCCCCAGTTATTGCGTAATTCAGAAAGTGTATATTCACTCTGATAATAGGAGAGGATCATGGCTAGGCAGCACAATCCACATTCAGATTGCTCCATCTGCTCAATGAATGGAATACGACGCCTATTTCTAGTCATTTTCCCTCCTCCATTGGACCACCTAAAACGACTACTGAAGGTACCTTTGATGGAGCGGCAAGCCGAAGGAGTCCATAACCAACACCAGCTAAACCAAGCATGAGTCCAGGAGTTTCTTCATTTTGCGGGATACCGCAGAACCACCCTTTTTCATTTGCTTCTTCAAGAATCGATGCCCCAATCTGATAGGCCTTTTCCTTCAAAGCAGGATCCTGAAAATCTTCTGACGCTAATAGCAGGACTTCTAAGTTTCCAAAATCACCATGACATTGACAGTGGCTGCCACCAAAGCCTTCACGTAAAGTGGTATTGACGGCTGTATTTATTTCTTCATTCATTTTTTCATCTTCCAAGCAGCGCTTTGTCATTAACCGGCCTAATGCAATACCTGCCGCGCCGTGGCACCATTGGACTGGTGTAGTAATGCCAAGTCGTTTCCTTTCATCACGGTAACGAAGGTCTGCCCAATTGCCTTCTTCCGGAATAAACATGCTGCGCTCATATGTGAGTGCCTTTTGACTGCATTCGAGGTACCGTTTGTCATTCGTAGCGGAATAAAGCTCTGATAAAGCCCAGGCAATCCCAGCTGTTCCATGGGATAAGCCAACTAATGCTGTTTCATCATCTAATGATGAGACCCAGCCGTATCCCTCATCTCTGGATTTTGCATTGTTAATAAGATGGTCGCCGCATTTGACGGCCATAGAGAGTGCTCTTTCTGAATGAGTCAATTTATATAGCCGTAATGATACTAACAGCGTCCCGGATACACCGCCAATTAAATCATACATGTCATCTTTTGGGATCCATTTTTCACATTTATAAAGAGCTGCTAACGCTTCCTCCATATAGCTGTCGTTCTTCCATAGAACAGATAAATGAGTGAGGACGTAAGCAACAGACGCATATCCATGAAAAGCTGAAAGCGACCCTAATCCATCATATCGTTCAAGAAAATCAAAGGCAGATTTTACAGCAGCTTGTGAGACCTGTTTATACTGATCATTTCCAGAAATTTCAGACAGGTAACCATAGAATAACGCCACACCCAAAACACCGTCATATAAAGTTGCGTCTAAAGGTGTGAATAACCAGCGATCATTAAGGGAAGCTCCAACACCAATCCAGCTAACGTCTTCCCCGTCATCTCCCCAATATGCTGACTCAAGCAATTTGTCCCCTATCGCCACCGCCTGCTTAAGGAAGTCATCTTGTGCAGCTGATTTTTTGGGGATTTTTTTCGACACATCGTTACGGTATTCTTTATAATCCCAACGCTTTAACATAGTTGCCATTGAAATTTGTATATACTTTTTTTGTTTCTCGCAATCCCTTCTATTAAAATTCTCTATCCTTTGCAATGTATGATGAAGAGCCGATTTTTCAAAAAAGGCTTTTGTTTCTTCGTCAACGCTGTCCCAAACAGATAAAGAGTTAACTCGAGTATAGAAATACGGGATGTCCCCACTCAGCAAATCACGCGTTTCAGAAGGTGTCGTACCGGCTAACTTTTCATTTACTTCAATGACCCTCCATAAATAATCAAATAATCGGACCCGATCGAGGCCATTCTTGAGATTATCTGGATGTAAGGAGGCCCTTAACATAGTTGTATAGGATTGTGTATGCCGGAGGATTGTACGAACTTTATCATCCTGAAAAGCCATGATCGGCCCATCAATTTTTAAAAGCTCTTGTTTATTTTTAACCAGTAGCATATAAGCGTCCTCAAAGCCTTCTACAATGCAATCAATATGATTTTCTGGAGGAACTTCTTCCCCTTTATACCTCGGGCGATTATTTGCCCCCTTGTGAAAACCTATTGTCTTTGTCATTCTCATTTTATCTGTTTTCTTATCTGTAAATTTGTATATAGGTTTAGGAAGCTTTTGTCCAGCATGTCCTCCTATTCCACTTACTTCAATCGAACGGAAAGAACCTGATTTGAAAAGTGATGCTGGCAAGATAGCTGTCCTAAGGACAGATTGTGTCAATTCCTCAGATGTCTTCTGCAGAGCAGTCAGCTTTTGATCAGCGTTTGTATTAAAATTTGTAAATAGAGATTCTAAATCAATAAATTGTGGGTGTTCACCAGATGCTACCATATTTTCCATATGAATATCTGTTGCATGAAGCATATGAAAAATAGCAATATAAGCCCCTAAACGCCGGTAAAAATCTTCTACTTGATTTGAACTCTCACACTCTTTAGAGTCAGTAAATTGCTGCCAGCCATATTCCGCTTTTACAAGGACACGGACAGGCTCAAGCTTAGGTGTGATACCTTTTTCATTGATCCAATCAATTAAACAATTGAAATGATAATCAATTGACATTGGCCTCGGCTTATAAACTAGACGGGTGCCTGATAAGAATTCCATGATGATCACGCTGCGGCCATTGCGATGCAGGTCCCCTGTTCCAGTTTGAATACCGATAAGTTTAGTGAAATCTCCTTCAAAGGTTCGTCGGATTTCAGGTAAATCATTTATGAAAAACTCTATAGCTTCATACAGCGAACTCATCCATCTATCTGCCGTTTCCACCATAAGACGGGCAAGGACGGGATATTTAGATAAAAGTAAATAAATATCCTTCTCCATCGTAATATGATTATGGATAAAATCTTCAAAACGTGCTTCCGGAGTATCCCCGTTTAGACGCTTCTCAACCCGCGCAAGATTTAATTCGTAGATGAGAACTCTCATTGATAAAGCTAATAACCCTTCACAAGCAGCTTTAAGGACACTTTTTTGGATGACAGATTCATCAAAGGATAAAGTCGTATGTTTGAGCTTCCAGTTTTGATAGGTTTTGTTGATTGCTGAACGAATATATTTTAGAAAAGGCTGGACAAAAGCAAGGAATTCGAGATTATGTAATTGTTCATTTTCAAATTGGATTTCCTCCATGTGTAAATGGGGACCATCGAGGATTTTCTCTAAAGTTTCAATCCATTCCACTGCTTCCTTTTCATTCGGGTCATCTTTCGTCTTTAAAATAGTTTGAAACTCTTGTCGATTCAATCCATCCTTTAATAAACGGTATTCAGCACGGGACATAGGTAAGCCGGTCCGTTTATACCACTCCAATTCATACTCTGACTCTTGATCATTTTTGTGAGTAGTTTCGATTAAACGTTCATTCAAATATAAACCTCGTTTAAGGGCTCCCGGATTTATGGTTGATGTCAAATTTGCCATATTATCTCTCCCCGTGTAAAACAGATTTATTTGTTTATTCAGAAGCAGCTTATTTATTTTCTAAACTTCTTCCTCGAAAGAATAAATAAGGCAAGGGCGATCATATCCTCCCTTGCCTTAACCTCTTAAACATTACAATTCAGCATTAGCAGCAAACGAAAATACTGTTCGGGCAGTCATCGGTGATTGTACAGCGCCATCCGCAACCAGCAGCACCTGCAGCTTCTTGTAATTCTTCATCAGAAAGTACTTCAACTACATTTTTCAATTCTTCCATTTTAACTCCTCCTCAGTATTTTTTAGCAACCATGGCTCCTAACAATTGACATTATAAACGCAGAATTTGGAAATTAACAGAGGTTTATTGGAAAATCATTACATTTAATCACATAATGGAAAAAAATGGACAGGTAACAGGTATGTCGATTTGTGACATAGTCCTTATTTTTCTTTAATGGAATAAAATAGTAGATAAAATTTTAGAAAATTATGACTAATTATGCTATTTCAACACATAAAAAGTCATACGGTTTGATAAAGAAACAGTAAATTTACCATTATAGGAAGATTATAGTAGATTTCACTTTAGGTTTAAAAGGGCTTGGTCGAGAGGAAAGAGATAACATTTTTTTGACCGGGGAATAGGTCATTTGACTTGGGTAAAATTGTAACAAAAGTATGGAGGGAGACGAGATTGCCGCAAATTCTTCATACAATATTTAGATTCAACAGTAATTCACCTATTGCTTCAAGACCGGATAGATGTCCGCGAGAACGGAATTGATAGAGTTTCCGATTTAATTGCTAGAGTTTCTGAATTAATTGCAAGAGTTTTTGAATTAATTGCTAGAGTTTCTAAATTAATTGCCATGGTTTTGAAAATAATTGTTCATAGTCCAGTTCCCCTTTTAAAGAATATGAGAAAAACCTGATTTCTTTTTAGAAGGCTAAATTTTCTCACCTTTACAAAGATTTGCGAAAATTTCCTAAGAATGGGGCATCGAGAGATGGTTGTCGCCACCTAACAAAGCTAAGAGGTCAAGTATTTTTTGAAAAAATAGTTGACGATTATCACCTTGATAAATTTCATTATATAATTTCCCGTCTTTTATAAAGATGATTCGGTGACAATAACTTGCTGCTACTGGATCGTGGGTCACCATAAATGTGGTGGTTTGCTCTGTTCTATTAATCTCTGAAAGAGCTTCCATTACATCCTTTGAGGCTTTTGAATCTAAATTTCCTGTTGGTTCATCTGCTAAAATCATTGATGGTCTATTAATGATTGCTCGAGCTATCGCCGTTCTCTGTAATTGCCCTCCTGAAATTTCATAGGTGTATTTATTTAAAAGCTTTTCAATCCCAAGCTTTTTTGTCACTTTTACTAGTTTTTGTTCCATCGTATCTTGAGTTTCGCCATTCAGTGCAAGGGGAAGAATAATATTTTCCTCAACAGTCAGCATTTCAAGCAAATTAAAGTCTTGAAACACAAAACCGAGCTCATTTCGCCGAAACATCGCTTTCTCGTTACGGCTGAAGGAATGAGGGTTTTTCCCATTTATGAAAATCGTGCCATAGCTTGGTTCATCAATTGTAGCCAGTAAGTTTAGAAGGGTTGTTTTACCGCTCCCTGACGGCCCCATTATTCCCACAAATTCGCCTTTATTAATTGAAAAATTGATGTTATCGAGAGCGCGGTGCGGTACTTTGCCTCTATATACTTTACCTAACCGTTGAATTTCTAATACCTTCACCATATTCCCTCCCTGCTGTTATCTATCCTCATTTTACCTATCTCCTCTTACAGATAAAATTGATTTATCTTACACTTTGCTTACAGATCTGTAAGCTCTTTCAACAAAAAAGCGCCAGTGCCCGTATATCGTTAGTATGCAAAGCTTACCGTGAGAGGTCAGCTGGATGCGCTGGGCATCTGTCACTTCCTTTAATGCATAAACTTAAAACCTTTCTTCCTCTATCAAAAAAATATACGTATTGTAGTTCCTTCGTGCAAAACAGACTCGATTTCGATTCGATGGTTTAGATGATCAAGAACCTGTTTGACAAGATAAAGACCCATACCAGTAGACTCCTGAAAAATCCGGCCATTTTCACCTGTAAAATAAGGGTCAAATACACGGGGCAAATCACTTTGAGGAATTCCGACACCGCGATCACATATCTCCAATATGGTTTGTCCTTCAACAACCTGTCCCTGAAAGAGAATCCTTTCTCCTTCTTTATCCGTATAACGAACCGCATTTGTTATGAGCTGCATAAGAACAAAGGTAAGCCATTTCTCATCAGATACAATTGTCAGCGATTGATCGATTTCAATTTGCGGGTAAATTTTACTTCGAATAAACAAGCGCTTATTCGTCGAGGTTGTATTTCGGACAAACGTATTCAAATTAAGGGCTTCTACGGAAAAGTCACGTTCAAATGTGTCAAGACGCGTACTGTACAACACTAATTCTAATCCATTTTTCAATCGATCCAGTTCTTCATTAAGTGAAGCCGAGAATGAGTCGTTACGGTTTTGTACCATTAGCTGCATGACAGCAAGTGGCGTTTTCAATTGATGAACACTTTGATTAATAAGCTGGACATGGTTATCAAGCTTTTGTTTATAATTATCAATCTCCTGACTATAGTACTGAATTTGTTCTTTCTGCAGACGTTCAAAGCTTTTCGGCAAGGGAGCAGATTGATTCTCAAACCTCATGTCATCCAGTGTAGACAGCGATATTGACAAGCTGTTATAAAGCGACCGGTTTCGTATGTATCGAAAGGACAAATACCCGATAAGGAAAGTTAAGTTTAATAGACAAACATATAATAAAGTTGCTATTTGAGTGTAGCCATCCAGCCAAAAAACCAGGAGGGTGAAGAATAGCTGAACCATATAGAAGAAAAAAAGAGCAAGCTGGTCACGAATAAATAATTTCATTTCTTATTTCTCCGGTTTCCCCAGTTTGGAATAAGGCGGTATCCTTGTCCACGGACCGTAACCAAGGCTTCTTGGATATTTAGTTTTGATAGCTTTTTTCGGACTCTCGTCATATAAACATTTAATGTATTATCGTCAACAAAAGCTTCATCATCCCATATTTTCTCAAGGAGCTGCTCACGGCTTACAACGTTTTCAGATTGACTCATTAATTCATATAAAACCTTGACCTCTGTATGACTCAAGTCGACCTTGTCCGAATCGTGTTGTAATAAAAGTCGGCCAACATCGAGGGATAATCCATCGAGTGTAAGTGTTCCTCCTACCTGGTTAGAAGCATAGCTCCCATATGCTCTTCTTAATTGACTATTGATTTTTGCTAAGACAATATCATAATCGAAAGGCTTTGTAATGAAGTCATCCGCACCATTTTCCATTGCCATCACCTGCTCCATTTTTCCATCCCGGGCAGAAATAAACAAGATAGGACAGGTTGAATGCTTGCGAATCTGTCTGCACCAATAATAGCCGTCGAATTTTGGCAAATTAATATCTATGAGCACGATATGCGGTGAAAATCTTTTGAAATCTTCTAATACTGACTCAAAGTTTTTTACAGCAAATGTCTCGAAGTCGTATCTTTGAATATAATCCTCCAAAAGTTGTACAAGCTTTAGATTATCTTCTATTATCAAAATTCTAAACATCCAATATCCTCCTTGTCATCGGCATTTTGGGAAAAGCTCATTCTTATACTCCCACAGCGAATGCAGTGGGTTTTCTTCAACTCGCTCTGTAACATAACATTTTAGCATAATTTTCTATCTTAAATTAAGTGATTTTGAGGCTATTTAAACCTGTACCTCTTACCTTACAAAACTGTAAGAAAATGAAAGATTAATCGATAGCAGCAGAGCTTTCTCACTCTTATACTTAGATTTATAATCATGTGTTCAAAGAGGTAATTGTCTTTATAAGCTTATTTTCCCTCTTAAAAACAACATAAAGGGCAGGGATAGAAATGAACAATATGTCAAGCGAAGTATTAGTTTCTACAAATGGATTAACAAAAAGATTTGGGGATCAAATCTCTGTTGATCATGTAGACTTGCAAATTAAGCAGGGGCAGATTTTCGGCTTCCTCGGACCCAATGGTGCAGGAAAAACGACAACCATAAGAATGCTGCTTGGTCTTATGAAGCCGACAGAGGGTGATGTTCAGATTTTTGGAAAATCCTTTGATAACAACCGTATAGACATACTAAGAAGAGTCGGTGCATTAGTTGAAGCACCTTCCTATTACCGTAATTTAACAGGCTATGAAAACTTAAAGCTTTCTAGTGAAATTTTAGGCGTGTCAAAACAGAGGATTGATGAGGTGCTGGAGATTGTCCGCTTAACTGAAGCAGCTCATAGGCAGGTAAAGCAATATTCATTAGGGATGAAGCAAAGGCTGGGAATTGCTTTGGCCCTTCTCGGTTCCCCTGAGCTATTAATTTTAGATGAACCAACAAACGGGCTTGATCCGAGCGGAATCCATGAAATTCGCCAGTTGATTAAACGGCTTCCTCAAGACTTTGGAATTACCGTCTTAATTTCAAGCCATAATCTTGCTGAAATTGAAATGGTTGCAACCCACGTAGGGATCATCCAGTCTGGCAAGCTAAAGTTCCACGGAACATTGGAAGGCTTGAGAGGGGATAACAAACCGATAGTAGAGATCAAAGTAAATAACTTAGCTAAAGCAAAGGAATTTCTTGCTCAGCAAAAATTACATGCTGAGGTTAAAGATGATATGTTGTTTATAGAAGACGTAAAGGAACCGGTGTCATCCATTAACAAAAAGCTTGTCATCAATGGTTTTGAAGTTTCTCATGTGGTTTCAAAAGTACAAACCTTGGAGGAGATTTTCCTCGATTTAACTGGAAGAGAGGGGGCGTTATAAGTGTTTGGGCATCTATTAAAAACAGAATGGATGAAGCTTAAAAATAATTGGATCGTATTCCCAATCCTTTTAGCCCCTTTGCTCATCCTGCTTTTACAATATGCGAATTTCCTTATTCGTTATTCAAGTGTTGTAAAAGAAGGCGATGTTCCTTGGACAATTTTTATTGAACAGCATTCCGTCATATGGGCGGTTCTCATCCTTCCGATACTAGCTGCCGTACTTTCAAGCATGCTGATTATGACCGAGAATTCAGAAAACAATTGGAAATACTTATTAGTCCTCCCAATTAAACGCGGAGATGTTTATTTCGCAAAAATCATTCTAGTTATCTTTTTCTTAAGTATTAGTACGTTACTGCTTGCGGTAGGAATGGTCATTAGTTCAATGGCATTAAATCTTCCTGGTGACATTCCATTTGGGCAATTAATCCAAACTTTAGGGGCAGCGCTTATCGGCTCATTTGCTGTTCTGACAATCCAGTTCTGGCTCAGTATTCATTTCAATAATCCCGGGGTCCCGCTTGCTGTTGCCATATGCGGGACAGTAGCAGCGATTTTCCTGCTTCAATCGGCTCTTACTCGATGGCTGCCATGGGTCTATCCGTATCTAGTCCTGCCAATACGTTTAAATGAAGGCATTAACATTATCTGGTACATGGTACAGTCCCTTTTAATCGGACTTTTATGTTTAGGGGCAGGCTATCGGGAATTCGCCCGCCGGGATATATAGGCGTGCATTGAATTATCAATTATCGGTTATCTGGAGAAAAGGGAGAAATGAGGGCAATAAATCATGAATTTTTTTAATGTATTAAAGATGGAGTTTTTGAAATTAAAACGTTCGTATGTTTGGTTGTTCATGATTGCGGCGCCGCTGTTAATGGTAATCTTCGGTGCCTATAACTTCGTTCGTTATCAAGATGTATTTCTAAAGGGCAACGCAGTTCCTTGGGAGAAATTACTCGGTCAGATTGTCACATTTTACGGACTTTTACTATTGCCGCTTTCGATCGCAGTAATGGCAGTATGGTTATCTCGTATTGAACACTCTGAAAACAATTGGAAGTATTTATTCACTTTGCCAATGGATCTTAAGTTGATTTATGCTGCCAAATCAATTATTCATATTTTGCTGGTTGGTTTATCTATGTTAATTTTATATTTAGGTACGATCATTGCAGCAACTATCGTGAATGTGGGAGTCATCCCCTATCAAAGCTTAGCAGTAAGTACCCTTATTTGCTGGGTAACATGCTTGCCTATTTTAGCGCTTCAAATGATCCTTAGTATCCGGTTTCCTAATATAGGTATCCCTGTTGGAATCAGCCTTGCAGCATCCATTGCAAGTGTCGTGATCACCAATACCTCATATGGACAGTATTACTTTTGGTCCCTTCCTTCTATTACACTCTTACCTAGTTCAGAAGGAACGGGAAATGTCTCGGCTCTTTATTTGTTAAGTGTTTCCTTAGTTGCTTTTGTCTGTTTATTAGCTATCGGTTATCAATTATTTCGTCGTCAGGAAGCTTAGAACGTTACCTAATCAATGGCTTTTATATTCAGGATAATCCCGATGACGATGCACCGTGACCCTCTATGGTGACCGATTTGCTCTTTTTTTCCGCTTTCGGGGCACCATGAGAATCTTATATTGGGAGGGGCATTTCCCCAAAATGTCCATATTTTTGATTACTGTTTAATTTTCTCGGTGCACCTGCAAATTTTCTAATCTCACCGTACATTTACCTTAAAGAAACTAAACAAAAAGGCTTTTCTCTAATTGAAAGGAGTAAAAATGACTTTCCGCAAATTAGCTTTGATAAATGTCGTAAGGAATAAAAGAGTATATACCGCTTATTTTCTAAGCAGTGTCTTTTCGGTTTCTGTATTCTTTATCTATGCGCTATTTGCCTTTCATCCGGCTTTTACCATTGATATTATTGGCGGATATGTATCGTTTGGCATGCATTTTGCAGAATTGATCATTTATATCTTTTCGATCTTTTTTGTGTTGTATTCTATGAGTGCTTTCTTAAAATCTCGTAAAAAGGAATTCGGAATACTAGCTATTAATGGTATGTCTGATATGCAATTAAGAAGGCTTGTTTTCTTAGAAAATATGCTCATTGGTTTCTTCGCAACAAGCTCTGGCATTCTAATCGGATTACTTTTTGCCAAACTGCTGCTGCTAATAAGCGAACGTGCCTTAGGGATGACGAGCGAGCTGCCCTTTTACTTTCCTTGGCAGGCTTTATTACTAACGTTTCTTTCATTTTTCATACTCTTTTTGTTCATTTCAATTTTTACTACATCCTTTGTAAGAGGGAGTCAATTAATCGATCTTTTTACTGGAGGAGCAAAGCCGAAGCCTACCCCAAAAGCATCGCGGGCACTTTCCTATCTTGCTGTTATTCTTTTAGGTTTAGGATATACAATTGCCTTGCTTGTAAAAGAAGCAATGGTTTTCTTTGCGATGATTCCTGTTACAATTATCGTCATTATCGGAACTTATTTATTTTATACACAGCTGAGCGTGTATTTCCTCAACTGGGTCAGAAAAAAGAAACGGATTTATCAGCACAAAACAAATCTGGTTGTGTTTTCTTACCTAATTTATCGAATGAAGGATAATGCTCAAATGTTTTTTATTGTGACCATTGTCTTAACGATTACATTTTCCTCTATCGGTACACTGGTGGGAATTCGAACAATGTTGATTGAAACGACGGTGATCGCAAGGCAGGGAATCGATATCGTCTTATTTATCGGTCTATTTATTGGGGCTGTATTCTTTATCTCGTCTGGGAGCTTTCTTTATTTCCGTCTTTATACAGATTTAGAAGATGATAAACGCCAATTTGGGGCAATAGCAAAGCTGGGTCTTACAGATAAGGAATTGTCGACGATCATTACATTGCGTCTAGCCTTACTCTTTTTCTTCCCTATCCTTGTCGCAACTATACACGGGGCAGTTTCGCTTACAGCCATGCAGAATATGTTTAGCTATCCCCTTGCATTAGAATCCATTCTCGTTCTTGGAAGCTTCTTTATTATACAAGTTGTTTACTTTTTGATTATGCGAGCACATTATCTTATTCAAATCAAAAAGGACATAATAATCCACAATTGATATGAAAATAAATTTACACGAATAGGATCCCGGCTACAGTACCGGGACCATTTAGCAAAGGCTGTAATATTTTATTTATCCACCCACACTTCCCCGTCTTTGTATGTCATTTGCTCAGGATAACGGAGGTTTAAGACTTCTTCTTGTATTTGCTGAGAAGGTGCTTTTGTGGAAAGAGAGACAATGACATTTGTTATTATGGCAGCTGCTGCACCAAATACACCTGCACCCGTATCAATGATGCCTCCAATTGTATATCCGCCATATTTTGCGGCAAAGATGTAGGCTAAGGTCACACCAAGGCCGACGAGCATTCCGGAAATAACACCTTTTTCGTTTGACCTCTTCCACCAGACTCCAAGCAATAATGCTGGGAAGAATGTTCCCGATGCCAGCGCAAATGCCCAAGCAACAATTTGCGTAATGGCTCCTGGTGGATTTAAAGCGATAAGGCCAGCTAGCAGTGTGGCGATCACAATCGACCAGCGGGCAACTGACAACCGTTTTTGTTCAGTCGCACCTGGCTTTAATACGCGATAATAAATGTCATGAGCAAAGGAGGAGGAAATGGCGATCATTAACCCGCCGGCCGTTGAAAGGGCCGCAGCCATTGCACCTGCCGCCACAAGGCCAATGACAAACATTCCAAGGTTTGCGATTTCAGGTGTTGCCATAACGACGATATCATTTGAGATGATCATTTCTTCCCATTGAAGAATTCCGTCTCCATTCCCATCTGCTAATTGCAGTTTTCCTGTATTAACCCAAGTCTCAGTCCAGACAGGAAGTGCATTCAGTTGTTGGCCCACAACATTTTTCATGAGGATGAAGCGTGAAAATGCCGCGTAAGCAGGAGCGGATAAATAAAGCAAGCCGATAAAAAGAAGAGCCCATGCTCCTGACCAACGGGCTGCCTTCATCGTAGAAACGGTATAAAAACGAACGATCACATGAGGCAACCCCGCTGTACCAGCCATTAATGTAAACAAAAGAGCAAGGAACTGCCATTTTGTCCCGTTTGTAAAGGGAGCAAAATATTCCGAAATGCCAAGCTGCCTATCTAGCTCGCCCATTTCTTCAATAATCCTTCCATAAGAAAACCAAGGCATCGGATTTCCAGTTAATTGCAGCGACATAAAAATAACTGGAATGAGATAAGCAATAATCAGAATTATATATTGCGCCACCTGTGTCCAGGTGATTCCCTTCATCCCTCCAAAGGCTGAGTAGAACGCGATTAAAACAACCCCGATTAAAGTTCCAATTTTAGCATCAATTTCAAACAGCCGCCCGATCACAACGCCTGAACCAGATAATTGTCCAATTGAGTATGTGAAGCTGATTATAATTGTACACACTGCTGCCAGAACACGTGCTGTATGACTTTCGTAGCGGTCTCCAATAAATTCAGGTACAGTGTAGCGCCCATACTTTCTTAATTGAGGGGCCAGCAGGAAGGTCAGAAGCAAGTATCCCCCCGTCCATCCCATTATGTACGCTAGCCCATCGTAGCCAAGCAGCATAATCGTTCCCGCCATTCCGATAAAAGAAGCAGCACTCATCCAGTCTGCTCCAATCGCCATACCGTTAAAGATTGGCGGAACTCCTCTGCCTGCTACATAGAAATCAGATGTTTCTTTTGCTTTATTATAAATGGCAATCCCAATATACAGTGCAAACGTTGCCAGAATAATGGTCAATGACACTAAAAATTGTGTATCCATTCTCATCCTCCTATTTTCGGCTGTTAATCGACTTTTATCCTACTCTTAACGGGCAGGAAAACATTAGCCTCAAAATTCAAGTGAAACAAGAAGATAACTGGGGGATAACCCCCGCAGGTATAATGGAAAAGGAAAGCAGACTAAAAGCGCCAAGTTCGTGGAACGTCTGTGTAACCCGCATCCTGCGACAAACAAGAAGGGGATGAAGAACACCCCCACTGATGGAAGGTTCACTTAATTAGTTACCAGCTAATTTTAGTGATCAAGCACTTTACCAGAGCTAATCTGCTCATTTTTGCTTTCGTCAATTCCATATTTTCTGTCGATTTGGTCACTGACTTTTGCGTTAATAAACAGTAAGAGGATAAAGATTATGACTGCACCCTGTGCGCCCATATAATAATGAAAAGGAAAACCATTAATCGAAAAGGTACTAAAAACTTCGGCAAATGAAACGACTCCAAACGAAACGACGAACCAGATGACTAGATAAAAAATAATATTCCGGGTTTTTTCTTTAAAATAAGCATCTGCGACCTTTTTATCGATTTTCTTCAAATCATTCACCCCGCAAAAATTGAATAGGATACTCACTTACGACAATTTAAAAATAAATTTAAGTGTCTCCATAAACGGTGCAGGAACTAAAGCGATTTCTATTAGGAAGTAGATAAACAAAGAAGCAAATGGCACAAGGAGGATAAGAGGTTTTTTCCATCTAAGCCCAAAATACAAACTGAGTACTGTGATGATGAGCATGATCCATAGAATAAGCACAGAAACCACTCCTCTCAAATGTAAACGCCGCCAAAAAAGAAGTTTAGTTTTATCACCTCATCCTAATTTAATAGAATTTTCCAATAACTATATTATGAAGTGTATCAATACCTGCGTCAATGCTTGACCACTATCCATAATGCATGAGAATTCGACATAACATAAGTATATAATAGGTGCTCAGACCGATACTTTATCAAGCAATAAACAAATTTTTCGGGATAAAATACCTGCAGATCAGAAAATATCACGCTTCTTTCTTACCCTTTTTATTAATATGAAGAGTATTGCAGGAAATTAGTAGGATTCTTTGAAAACAACAAGAACGAAAAGCGCAAGGCGCCCGCCTAACGGCGACAAGCATAAGACGAGCCGGCATGAAGGTTCTTCTTTAACCTTCTTGACGGATTGGCTTATGACCTCGAGCCGATGGCGCCTGGAGCTAGACAACGACAACACTCTTTAACACGTTAATACTTTAATTAAATTAAACTTTCTGATCTTATAAGAAAAACGCTACGCGTCTTTCTGAAGGTGTGAGGTCGGAGGTGGGAATGGATGAAATTAGGGAAAGGGCTGATTTTTTTCTATACTCTTTAACTTGTTCTTTAGGGTGCTCGCTTCATTTTGACCATATTTCATACGATTTCTGTTTGTTCATTCCATAACAAATAGCTTTTTGCTCTTGATCACTCACAGATCGTTTACTTATCTTCGATTTTTCCCTTTATATCTTCGAAATCTGAAATTTATCTACGAAAGCAGAAGACTTATCTTCGAAAATTTCAAAATATCGATTATTCGACATAAATCATCAAAACTAAGTAGTGTACAGATTACATATATTGTTATTAAACTGCCAATAATGAGATACTATATAAATTCTGATATTAGCTAGTCCTTCGGCGACAAGCACAAAGCGTGCCGGCATGAAGGTTTTCTTTAACTGTAAGAAAAAATATCATTTCAGTACAAAGGACCTACCCAGTAAGAATGATTAAAAATATCTTCAATTTAACATAAATTATTATAGTAAATTAGTAGGATTACATGTACAATATTCTAGTATTTATTCTATTTTTTGGAGGGTTTCCTATGAGCTTAAATGTTTCTTTAAAACAAGGTCTTTCTCAGCATCAGCAAACATTGCTTGCCTCTGAGTTTGACAAACGCAAGAAGTCGAAGCTTCTCGTTTTTTTATTATGGTTCTTTTTAAGTGTCTTTGGCGCACACCGCTTCTACTTAGGAAATGTTGGACTTGGGATTGCTATGCTGTTGCTTGGCTGGGCAACACTTGGTATTTGGCCGTTTATCGATGGTATCTATTGCTTGGTTAAGCGGACAGATGTTGTAAACGAAGAAGTGGAAAGACAGATTATTTCTGAAATTTCTACTGCTGCAGAATAAGAAAAAGTTCAAGCTCCGTTTATCTGTGATAAGCACACAGGCGAGCCTATAGAAAAGGATTTTTTTTCCTTTTTGGGAGGCTTGGCTAGTGACCTCAGGGCTGGCTAGGCGCTGAAGCTGGACAACGATAACTTATTTAGCTTCACCATTCTTACCTAATAAAAAATAAACGTCTATCCAAAAGGGTAGACGTTTTTCATTTATTTTGATTTTATGCGTTTGATGAATCTGTTGATGCTTCTGGTTGGCTGTTAGTGTCTTCCGAACCAGCATCCTCATCGTTTGCATCTTTTTGTGTTTCTGTGTCTGTTTGTTTACTGTTTTCTTCAGCATTTTCGTCTGCAGGAGAGTCTTTTTCGCCTGCTGCATCTTCGTCAGCATTTTCACTTGCTTCAGAATCTTCCTTTGCAGCATCTTCGTCAGCGTTTTCACTTGCTTTAGTGTCTTCGTTTTCAGCAGCTTGATCTTTAATTGAAGACACTGGCTTGTCTAAATATTGAGACGGATTAAGTGCGACACCATCTTTACGGATTTCGAAGTGTACGTGTACGCCGCCTTCCTCATTAAAGAGGTTATTACCAGCTGTCCCAATTACTTCGTTTTGCTCAACCTTATCACCAGCTTGAACCTTTGCTTCTGCTAGTGATTGATAAACTGTTACAACACCGTTTGTATGTTCTAGTTCAATAACTTGTCCTAAAATCGGATCCTTTTCCGCTTTTACGACTGTACCGCTAAGGGAGGCAGTGACATCAAATTCTTTGCCATCCTCTTTCGCTAAATCGATCCCTTTGTTTGGATGGTACGTGTTATTATAGAAAACGAGTGCTGCTTCTTGGTCTTCTTTTGATCCATCTAAGTCATAGAATTTTTTGATGACTTTGACTGCATCAGGGTCTAAAGCAGGCGTTGCAAAGCTTTCTGCTTGTGCATTAACTTCTACTGCTTCTTCACCTTTGTAAGAAGTACCTTTACTTGGATTATCACCTGCCAAGTTGTCAGAAATGTTGTTGCTTACTGATTGATACCATAAAACCGCTGTGAGAATAACCGCTGCACTTACCAAATAGATTGCTGGGAATACCCAACGCTTTCTAAAAAATTGCTGAAGTTTAGAGTTTTGAGAAGTACGTTTCTTTTCTTCCTCTCTCATTGTTTATCACCTCAGCAACCATTTTGAACAGAATTCTGAAAATATATACATCTACTGAAAAAAATTTTTTTAATCGATTAGTATTTGTTTCTTTATTGAAATTATGCATACATTTTTTTGGTGCCAGGCACCAAATTTAAAATTCGGTGCCTGGCACCTATTTAAGTAAGGAGTTTAAGATGAGAGCCGTTTTGTTTAAATGGGGACTTACGATCGCCCCGCTTGCCTATATGGTGTTCATTTGGATTTTATCAAGCTTGCCTTCGGATGCAATTATCAATACTCCCTTTTCCTTTGATCATTTAATGAAGGAATCACTTCACCTTATTGAATTTGGCATTCTTTATTGGCTTTTCGCATTTGCTATGTGTGCAAATAGGAGGTTAACTGAAAAGACGAATTTACTTATTGCAGTTGTTTCGATTGCTTATGGGGGTATAGACGAAATACATCAATCCTTTGTTCCTTATCGAACTGCTGCCTGGATTGACCTTATTAAGGATGCAATTGGAGTCCTCTTATCCTGGATTATTGTTAAGAAGTACTACTTTCATGCAGAAACATCGAAAATAAAGTGGATATTCAATAAATTAAGAGATACTACAAGGTAGGAGTAATTTTGCCGATTATAAGAAAATAATTTTAGAATTTAACTGAATAGAAGGCGCGGCTTATTATTGGGCAGGAATTTCAGGAAGGTGTCCTGCCAATTTTAGGATCCGACTCGAAAAATTCAGTGGTGTCTGCTCTAATTCCCGGGTTCGTCACGAAAAATTCGGCGTCGGCTCTGCTAATTGACAAGATCCTCCCCAAAATTCCGGCGTTCACCCTGCCTATTTCTGCGAAATTGTAAGAAATACTTACTAATGCAACTTTTAGTATGCTAACCTAAACAAAAAGATTTACATAAAAAGGAGTCAACTATGATTAACTACAAAATAAGAAGTGCTGTTGAAGAAGATTTGCCTGTGATTGTTGCAATTTATAATTCTACTATTGCTTCTCGTTCTGTAACGGCTGATTTAGAGCCTGTGACAGTGGAAAGCCGCAAAACTTGGTTTTTTAACCATACGGAGAAACGGCCGATTTGGGTTGTGATGAATGATCATGATGATATGCTGGGATGGATCAGCTTTGAGCCTTTTTATGGAAGAGCTGCCTATCAATATACAGCTGAGGTTAGTATTTATCTTCATGAGAATACGAGAGGTCAAGGTCTTGGGAGACAGCTTTTGCAGGAAGCACTTGATGCCTGTCCTAATTTAGGCATTAAAACGATTTTGAGTTATATTTTTGGACACAATCAAGCTAGTTTACGATTATTTGAACGGTTCGGATTTGAGAGGTGGGCAAATTTCCCAAACGTAGCTGAGCTTGATGGAGTAGAACGAGATTTGGTGATCCTTGGGAAAAGAGTGAGTGATTAATAAAGCGCAAAGGACTACTAGAGCATCCAGTAGTCCTTTTATTATAGTTTCAGTAAGTTAATTTGGTTAAAGTTAGTTATCGTGTCCAGCTGCAGCGCCTAGCCCGCCTGAGGTCACATGCCAAACCGTCAAGAAGGTTAAAGAACTATCTTCATGCCGGCTCGCCTTGCGCATTTCTTAATGTTCAGCTAATTTTTTGCCATGTGCTTTGTTAAAAATGGTTCGGCTGAAGCAATTTTTACCCCTTTATAGTAATGGGCAACGATATCATCGTATTTTTTTCCTTCTTCCGCCATGAAGTTAGCGCCGTATTGGCTCATGCCTACCCCGTGACCGAAGCCCTTCGTTTCAATTACGATATTATTCCCCTTCAGCTTCCAGGTAAAGTCGGAGGATTTTAGTTCAAGCTTATCCCTTACCTCGCGTCCAGATAGCTTTTTTCCGTTAATATCAACCGTGCCTACACGATTTCCTGAAGTTCTCTCAATTATTTTACCAAGATTATTTCCCTCTATGTTCACTCCCAGCTTTTTCTCGAATTCTGAGACTGAGACCACTTTTTGATCGAGAAACTTTTCAGACTTTTTATCCCATGGACTTTCTACTGTTTTTAAGTATGGTAGAGGTGTACTCCAGTAGTCCTCAGAGTTTTCTGTATAGCCATTACTTGTTGAAAAGAAGGAAGCATCAATTGGTTTTTCATCAAATGTAAGGATTTCACCTTGAGTATCAGCCACCGCTGCGGTTATTTTCTTCATTTTCCATTCGTAATCGTCTTTCCAAGTTTTCTTAAGTTCTTCGGGATTTTTGTAGACTTGGTGCATTTGTGTATCTGTTACGACAGATCCTTCAGGTGAACTCATTGTCTCCTCACTCATAAGTTGTTTGACAATGTACGTCCGCGCAGCAAGTGCTTGAGCTTTGAGTGCTTCTTCCTCAAATTCAGCAGGCATTTCAGAAGAGACTACACCGATGACATACTCTTCTAGGGGAATGTTTTCAATTTGCTGGTTTGTGCTTCGATAGACTGGTACTGTAACAGCTGACTGGCTAAGAACCTTCTCCGTTTCCTTTTTAGCTTGAAGTTCTTCCGAAAGCTCGCCTGTCGTTGACTTTTGCATGTATGGTGTTACTAGCAGAGTGGGAATCATTAAAATAATGATAAATAATCCAGCAAGTACGACAAATAGTGGTTTAAATGAGTTCATTTCCTGTCCCCCAGTTAAAAATTTTAAATGCTCCCTATAATCATATGGGAGTGGACAACCCATTATGACACAAACAATAAAAATCAGTGGACAGGCTCATAGGATGTTGAATTGAAAGGCAAAATCGCGAACAAACCCAATCTATATCACACCTAAGGATTTGATGTATAAAATATCCCCATTAAGAAAGGATAAATAGGGTGTAGGGTGCCAGGCACCAAATGAACAATTTGGTGCCTGGCACCCTCTATCCAATAAAAAAGAAGCCAGAGCTTTGGCTAAGGTCTCTGACTTCTTTAATGGTTTTATGTTTTTAGGCGTTTAGGTCTGATACAGCGGCTTCTTGGTTTGGTTTGATTGCTGATTCTTCTCTGATACGTTCAATATCTGCACCAATAGAAGCAAGCTTTCCGTGGAAGTTTACGTATCCACGATCCAAATGTTTAAGTTCTGTGACTCGTGTATGACCATCAGCAACAAGGCCAGCAAGAATTAAAGCCGCTCCAGCACGAAGATCTGTAGCTGCTACTTCTGCTCCTTGCATACCTGCAGGTCCGTTCATAATAACAGAACGACCTTCAATTTTAATATCACCGTTCATGCGGCGGAATTCTTCCACATGCATAAAGCGATTTTCAAATACTGTCTCTGTAATCATACTTGTACCTTTTGCACAAAGCAGCAAAGCCATCATTTGTGATTGCATGTCAGTAGGGAAGCCAGGGTGAGGCATCGTTTTAATGTCCACAGCTTTTAATTCACTTGGTCCGATAACACGCAATCCTTCTGCTTCTTCAATAATTTCTACACCCATCTCTTCCATTTTTGCTACGAGAGATGTTAAATGTTCAGGTACGGCACCTTGTACAAGGACGTTACCGCCTGTAATTGCCGCAGCAACCATAAATGTCCCTGCTTCAATTCGATCTGGAATAATGTTATGTCTTGATCCAGTTAGAACTGGTACACCTTCAATCCGTATCGTACCAGTACCTGCACCGCGAATTTTTCCGCCTAGTGCATTAATGTAATTAGCAAGATCAACAATTTCAGGTTCTTTTGCGCAATTTTCAATAACTGTTGTTCCTTCGGCAAGGGCAGCAGCCATGATAATGTTTTCAGTAGCACCAACACTAGGGAAGTCTAAATAGATCTTTGCACCTTGAAGTCTTCCATTGACTTCAGCTTCAATAAATCCATTCCCTACTTTAATGGTAGCTCCCATTGCTTCAAAACCTTTTAAATGTTGATCGATTGGGCGTGAACCAATTGCACAGCCGCCTGGCAATGCTACACGTGCACGCCCATTACGAGCAAGAAGCGGCCCCATTACTAACACAGATGCGCGCATTTTACGCACATATTCAAATGGTGCTTCAGTGGTTAACTCTCTTGATGCATCTACAATTACTTGATTGTTTTCAAAATGAACATCTGCTCCTAAATAACGAAGAACCTCATTTATCGTATATACATCGGAGAGCGTAGGTACATCACATATAATACTTCTTCTCTCGCTAGCTAATAAGGATGCAGCGATAACCGGTAAAACGGCATTTTTAGCACCTTCTACTTTCACAGTGCCGTTCAACTTCCGACCGCCGCGGACGATGATTTTTTCCAAGGTATTCCCCTCCGCGTCCCAAATTCTCTATATTAATATTCAGTCGTTAAGATTGGTGTTCCAACCACTACTGTAGTCTTTTCGCCCAATCCAGCGCTTCTAAGCGCAACTTGTACATTCATGTTGCCATTTTCTGTTGGAATTGATAGATTCCAATCTGTCGTATAACCTGATACCGAAACAAACTTTTTCTCTTTTAATTGTTCAACTGGTACCGCGTTAAATTCCTTAAGCAATGAGTGACTCTTTTGATACAAAACACCTTCCATCTTATCACTAAAATGGCCTTTCACACAAGTAAAAATTGTGGACTTTTCGTGAATTATGTCGATTGCGGCAGCTTGAAAGGAGTCTTGTATTTCGTTCCAATTTTTTTGCCAGCCTCTTCCCTTGAGCTCATACAAGATATACGATTGTGAATGATTATTTTTGTGGGTAGTAGTTATTACTTGGAGTTTGTGTGTTTGTTTTGTCTTTTTATCTACAAATAATCCAGTCGCTTTTAACATGTCGGTTTCTTCTTGTATTGCCCAGTCATATTGACGATTTGAAGCAATAAAGGGTTTCACGAATTGGTAAAAATTTTTTCTTGAAATTTCGACAGGCGCTTTAGTATACAGTGACCATTCATCAACAACAGCCTCTTGGCTTTTTAATTTATTTGCAATTTCCTCCAGTTGATTACCTTCAGATATTGCTCCACTGTTTTTTGCCGAAAATATAATACCTATAATGAGAAAAACACCTATAAAAATGTAAAATTTTTGTTTCATTTCCGCTCACTTCCTCTCCTTACTAAACAGTGTTGCCAGCGAGAAAGTGTGCATACGTGGAAAAAGTCGTCAATATTCGCGAAGTTTTAACTATTTCTAAGCAAAAAGTCATGCACAGATTTTATTCCCTTTTAAGCAGGGCATAAACCTGTTTATGAAGGCAGGATAACGAAGCTGTGTTTGGGTGAAGTAAATAATTTTTTTTTGCAAAAAACATTACACAACTCCGCTATAGGTCCTTTAATAAAATAGTTGTGGCTTTTATCATTTTTTTGACTATTTTGTAAGCCTATCTTACAGTTCATAGGAACTCTTCTCATTAGAATAGTAATGGGAGCTGCTGAGACCAGAATAAATAATCCAGGAAAAAATTACTTACAGTTGAAGCAATAGCAATTGTTAATAATATTAACAATGTTCGTGTCTGAACGACTTTTCCCCGTTTTATTATTTTTTCAATATTAATGGCCTGCAATGCCCACCATGTCACCATGATGAAGATGAGATGTACAAAAATGCTTACTATCGCGTGTTGTCCGAACTCTGGCAACAATATCTCCTCCTATTACAATAATATGTAAAAAAGCTTATCTAGGTGAATGTCGGGAATGTCGGTACCAAGCACCGATACAAAATAAAAAGAAGAGGCGCCTGCACCCCTTCTATTATATAGGATTCGTTATAAAAGATGTTTGAAATTAAACTTTAACAAAAATTTAACGATTATTCAGTCTATTAAGATATTGTCTGATAATAGTACTCAAATGCAAGTGATGGGAAGAGCCCTAAAAGGACCGTTGCAACTAAACAAATGACAAGTACAATCATGGAAGGCACAGGCAATTTGATTCTTTGTTCAGATGCTTGAGGCCTGAAAAACATTTGGGTAATAATGCCAAAGTAATAGAAATAGGAAACAACGGTTGCAGCCAGCATAATTGAGACTAATACGAGCATTGGAGCTTGCGTTGTAAATGAGCTTAAAAAGATCACCAATTTCCCAATAAAACCAGCTGTACCGGGAAATCCAGCTAAAGAGATTAGGAAAATAGTGAACGTGATCGCAATAAATGGTGATCGCTTGAACAAGCCAGCGAACGATTCGATTTCCGCACTTCCAATTTGATTTGAAATGACTTGCAGCACAGCAAATGCCCCTATGTTCATGAATAGATACGCGCCTAAGTAAAACCAAATCGCATCGAAATAGAAGAACTGTGAAATAGATACGAACCCGACCAGTACGTACCCAGCATGGGAAATCGAGGAATAGGCAAGCATTCGCTTAACATTCTTTTGTCTTAACGCAACTACATTTCCTAGAATCATCGTCAAAGCAGCGAGTACAGCTAAAAACACTTTAAGTGAGAGAATCATAGGCTCCATATTTTGGTAAGGTGTATTTCCAAAGATAGATAAAAAGATCCGCAAAATAATGATAAAGCCTGCCGTTTTTGAGACAACACTCAGAAAAGCCGTAACAGGCAGCGGTGCCCCCTCGTATACATCTGGTGCCCACATATGGAAGGGCACTGTCGCAATTTTAAAAGACAGACCGACAAATATCATAAAAAATGAAAGTCCCATTAAATACTGATAATTTGAATCTGTCAGCTCATTCAAAATCGGAATCATCTCGTTTAAGCTTGTTGTCCCAGTTAATCCATATACATAGCTCATCCCAAACAAGGTGATCGCTGTTGAAATTCCTCCATTTACAACATATTTCATGGCCGCTTCATTTGATTTAACATTCTTTTTTCTCAAGCCTGCCAATATGTAGGAGGAGATGGACAGCAATTCAAGCCCGACAAACAAGGTGATTAAATCCCTGCTTGAGCTCATGATCATCGCACCTAGTAAAGCAGTTAGCAATAAATAATAAAATTCTCCCCGGTCTTTCCCTTCTTCCCTCGGTTCATAGTCGATCGACATCATCATAACGATCAAAGCACCATTAAGAAGAAGCGGCTTAAAGCTTTTCGCAAAATAATCTAAAACAAATGTATCGAAGAGAATTGAAATCTCCTGGGGTTCCTTTAATAAAAGAAGAAGGCTGATCAAGGCAGCGGCAATCCCCATGACACCAACCCATCCCAGCCATCGTCTTGACTGATCAGGCTTCATAAACAGATCTGTCAGAGATAGAAGGGTGGCTACACCTAAAATAATGAACTCAGGCATCATGCCCATCCAATTAAAACTAAGCAGAGTTTCTAGATCCATTGTTCATCATCCCCCTATTCCCTTTATTACAGTCTCGACTGTTAATTTCAATGAGTCTGATAAGCTGGCTGGATAGATACCTATCATAAGGATGAATGCCAGTAATACAACGATTGGAGCTGTTTCATACCAAGAGAGATCTGACATTTCAGGATGTAGACTTTGCTCTTTTCCAAATGTCATCTTTAATGTCGCTCTGAGCAGATAAGCTGCTGTTAAGATTAATCCAAGCGCCCCGATGGCAGCTAATTCCGGGTGATTTTCAAACAATCCTAAAAACGCGGTTACCTCGCTTATAAAACCTGACATACCGGGAAGTCCTAGAGAAGCCATCGTACCAGCCAGCAGAAAGCCTGCCGTATAAGGCATATTGGATGCTAAGCCGCCAAGCTTGGATAGGTTTGTTGTACCCGTTCTCGTTGTAATAATTCCAACAAGAAAAAACAGCAAGGCAGATATTAGTCCATGTGAAACGACTTGAAAAATGGCCCCTTGCACTCCAGCCTCGTTCATGGCACCAAGCCCCATTAATACAATCCCCATATGTGAAATACTTGAGAAAGCAAGGACCAGCTTAAATTCATGTTGAATGAGAGCTAGAAATGCTCCATAAAGCAGATTGATAAGCCCTAAAAGAATCAAAACAATCGACATCTTCTCAAACTCATTTGGGAAAAAACCAAAGCCAAATCGAATCAAACCAAATGCTCCGATTTTCAGCAGAATTCCTGCATGCAGCATAACAATCGAAGGCGGTGCATGAGCATGTACCTTCACCATCCAGCTATGCAAAGGAAATATTGGAAGCTTTATCCCAAAGGCCGCTAAAAGGGCAATAGATAATCCTAATTTCATGTCTGCTGAGATAGGTCCAACCAATGGTGCATTTTCTGTATTAAGAAGCTGAGTAATCAATGAAATATTTGTTGTTCCCGTCATCGCGAACAAATAACTAATCACCAATAGCAGGATCGCTGAACCTAGCCCGTTGTATATCAAAAACTGATAAGCAGCTTTTTCTCTTTCAAAAAATCCCCATCTCCCGATTAAAAAGAACATTGGAACTAATGTTGCTTCAAAAAAGAGGAAGAAAAGGAATAAGTTTTGTGCAGCGAACACCCCAAGCATTCCTAGTTCAAGAATAAGAAACAGCAAAAAGTAGCTTTTCCAATCATGCTTAATATGAATCGAAGCAGCGGCGGCTAACATTGCGATGACGGCAGTTAATACAATCATGACGAGGGCAAATCCATCCACACCCAGTTCGTAGTGAATAGAATATGGAGCATTTTCCCCTCCCTCAAATAAACCAAACGAAATCCAATGCCGCTTTTCATTAAACATCGATAAATCAAGGCCTGTTTGATGCTGCAAGAAGAGAATGATAGACAACAAGGCTGCAGGAACAGTTGCTAAGAAGCCAATCAGCTTTAAGAGCTTTTCCTGATCCCTAGGAACAAAGGACAGGACAAGTATTCCTAATAATGGGGAAAAGACCAGCACGGTTAATAGAAGTGATCCGCTCATCTTATATACCCCCCTGTTACTGCAAAAAGAACAATTAGGACGACTAATCCGAAAAAGGCAGTAGCTCCATATACTTGTACTTGTCCCGATTGCAGTGAGGATCCTAATCGTCCTAATGAATTCACAGATGATGCAACACCAGCTGCAACTGCCTGAACTATGAAACGATCAATATATTTACAAAAAACACTAATTGTTGTTGTCAATAAAACAACTGTATTCTGGTAGATTTCATCTACATAATATTTATTAAGTAAAATTTGGTGGATAAAGGAATCACCTGCCCAATCCCTGGCAATCATTTTTTTACTATAAATCAAATAGGCAAGCATCATCCCTGCTAACGAAATCCCTGTAGCTACAAGCATAATCCAAAGCGGTCCCTCCTTATGGCCATGGCCCAGCAGATCATTTCCTGCTGTCAGCCAATCTCCCATAAATGTTCCAAACCAAGGCGTATTTACATACCCGGCAAAGATGGCAAGGAAAGCCAGCACCAACATCGGGATTGTCATGTCAGCTCCTGATTCTTTCACGTCTGTTAGTGAGCCTCTTGCTTTCCCCCCAAAGACGAGGAAAAATAACCTGAACATATAAAAGGCTGTCAAAAAGGAAGTGATAACTGCTAACCAAAACAAGCCAACATTTCCGCTTTGCCAAACAGAAAGGAGAATTTCCTCTTTGCTGAAAAAACCTGAGAAGAAAGGAAATCCGCTAATAGCAAGAGTGCCTATCAAGAAAAGTGGCCCGGTTATTCTCATTTTCTTCCATAATCCACCCATTTCTTTGATGTTTTGATTATGAACAGCGTGAATGACACTACCTGCAGCTAGAAATAATAACGCTTTGAAGAATGCATGAGTAAATAAGTGGAAAACCCCTGCCACGTAACCAGCTGAACCGAGAGCCAGCATCATGTACCCCAGATGGCTAACAGTAGAATAAGCCAGCACCCTTTTAATATCAGTCTGAACAAGGCCAATGCTGGCTGCAAAGATCGCTGTAAAGCCTCCCACTACCGCTACAACCATAAGCGCCATTTCGCTTGCGGCAAATAAAGGATACATAAGAGCTACTAAATAGACACCTGCTGCTACCATTGTAGCAGCATGAATGAGGGCTGATACAGGAGTTGGACCTTCCATTGCATCAGGAAGCCATGTATGAAGCGGAAACTGTCCAGACTTTCCGATCGCTCCAATGAAAATTAAGATAGAGATAAGGGTGATCATTTCCGGGGAAATTAGACCAGCTTCGACAGAAGTAAATATCTCCTCGTATTGAAAGCTTTCAACTTGCCAAAATAATAAAAGCATCCCAACGAACAGTCCAACATCCCCAATCCTCGTCATGATAAACGCTTTTTTTGCAGCAGCCTTGGCTTCCTCTTTTTGAAAATAAAAACCAATCAATAAAAAGGACCCGACTCCAACAAGCTCCCAAAAGATATATAGCTGCAAAAGGTTTGTTGTCATCACGAGACCGAGCATTGCAAATGTAAACAATCCTAAATACGAATAGAAAACGGGAATCCGCTCATCCCCTTGCATGTACCCTCTTGAGTAAAGGTGGACAAGGAAGCTTACCAGTGTGACAACTAAAAGCATTAGAGCATTTAATGATGTTATCTCAAACCCGGCTTGAATTTCCAATGAACCAATTGACAGCCAAGAAAACTCAAGCATGTATGTACCTTTTTGGATTTGGTCAACCAGTACCCCTGCGGCCATTAGAAAGGAAGCAAGGATGAGGCCGCTTCCTATATAGGTGCTCCCGCCTCTTAATCTTTTACCAAAAATGAGGATGATAAGAAACGAAAGAAGCGGGAAAATCGGTATGAACCAAGCATATTGCATCATTGTAACCAATCCCCTTCTGTTTTTGGGGAAGACTTAAAGAGATCCTCTTTCAGCCTGTCCCGATTCTCCTGTTCATTGACTTAGTGTTTCATAGAATTAAAGTCATCAATATTCACTGTTTTACGGTTTCTATAGAGTGAGATTAAAATGGCTAACCCCACAGCAACCTCTGCTGCAGCTATGGCAATCGTAAATAAAGAAAAAATTTGTCCGGTTATCGATGGATTCAATCCAAATTTACTGAATGCGACTAGATTGATATTTACTGCGTTAAGCATTAATTCTATTGAAATCAACACAACTACTGTATTTCTTTTTGTTAGAGCCCCATACAACCCAATGCAAAAGAGAATCAATGCTAAGACAAGATAGGCAGATAATGGTGTAGAACTCATTTGTCGTTCGCCTCCTCTTGATCATCCCTTTTTGCTAAAACTATGGCCCCGATTAGGGCAACAAGCAAAATAACAGATGTTAACTCAAACGGAATAACATATTCAGTAAAAAGGGAAACCCCAATCTGCTCTGTATTATTTTCATGAAGAGCTTCTGCTTCTGTTCCAAAATCAAGCTGATAGATTCCTAGATAGAAAACAAAGGCAAATGCAGCTATACCCGCAAATATGAGAAGTCTTTTGGCAATTCCAGGTGAAGACTGCTCCTGGTCCTGATGCTTTGTCAGCATAATGCCAAATAGCATAATGATTGTAATGGCTCCAGAGTATATAAGGACTTGGACTCCTGCTATAAATTCTGCTGACAGCAGAACATAGAGCCCTGCAATACTAATAAAGGTAAATACAAGAGAAACAATCATATGAACAACCTTTGTTACATTCAGCATCAAGACTCCCCCGCCGATGGCGACCAATGCTAATGCAATAAAAGCAATAAATTCACCGTTCATATTAAACTTTGTTTTCCTTCCGAATGGCTTGGTCATTCTCATCAAGCCATTGCAAATCCTTAAACAATTCATCACGGCTATATTCGGCGAGTTCGAAATTATTAGTCATGACAATTGCTTCAGTCGGACATACCTCTGTGCATAGATCACATAAAATACAAATTTCAAAATTGATATCATACGTATCAATGATTTTCCCTTTTTTGGCTGGGTCAGGATGTTTTTTTCCGGTCAGGGTAATACAATCTGTGGGACAAATGTTTGCACATTGATTACAAACAATACATTTTTCAGGATAAAATTTTTGAATTCCTCGAAAACGGTCTGGCAGCTGCAAGGCATCATTTGGATAGTCATAGGTAACCTTATCCTTTGCTAGGTTTTTCAGGGTATACGATAATCCTTTCGCTAAGCCTTTCATGTGAGCACCCCATTTAATGTAAGATTCAGACCTTCTTATAGGCTTACTTAAAAAAGATCTCTTTAATAATCGCTGTAATAAAAATGTTTGCCAATGCAACCGGCAGAAGGACCTTCCAGCCAAATTCCATCAGCTGATCAGCCCGTATTCTCGGAAAGGTGACACGGAACCAAATAAGTATAAATACTACCAAGGAAAATTTCAGGGCAAACCAAACGGCTCCTGGAATAAATTCAAGGAACGGCAATGGATGCCAGCCACCTAAAAATAACACGGTTGTCAAACTGGCCATCGCAAAAAAGTACACATATTCAGCAAGCATGAAAAACGCCCATCTGAACCCTGAATATTCTACATGATACCCTGCCACAAGCTCTGATTCAGCTTCAGGCAAGTCAAAGGGAGTTCGGTTTAGCTCCGCAATAGATGCGATGAAGAAAATCACAAATCCAATTGGCTGAATAACAATAAACCAAATATTTTCCTGAGCTGCAACGATTTCATTTAGATTTAAGCTGCCCGAAAGCAAAATGACTCCGATAACAGACATGACAAGTGGAATTTCATAGGAAATCATTTGGGCTGCTGCACGCATGCCGCCAAGCAAGGAATACTTATTGTTGGAAGCCCATCCACCAGTCACAACTCCTACTGTTGTAATTCCGGAAATCGCAATATAATAAAGGAGCCCAATTCCAATATCAGCAAATTGAAAAGCATCTGTGAAAGGAATTGTGGCTAAAACTAAAAACGCAGGTGTAAAAGCAATAACTGGAGCTAAGATGAATAACGGCTTATCTGCCACCTTGGGAATGGTGTCTTCTTTCAATAAAAGTTTTGAAACATCCGCAACGGTTTGCAGAAGACCCCAGCGGCCCCCAACATGATTAGGGCCTATTCTCCCTTGCATAAATCCCATAACCTTTCGCTCGGCTAAAATACCATATGTGACAAAGCCTAAAACAACAAATAGAAACGCTGTCGCTAAACCGAAAAAAATGAGAAAGTTGGACATCCCTGGCGCAGATTGTAAGAGCCCTTCAATCATTACCCATCAACCTCCCCTAAAACAATATCAATAGCCCCTAATATCGTAATTAAGTTCGCCATATTTTCTCCCTTTAAAAGCTTCGGCAAAATTTGCAGGTTGTAAAAAGAAGGCCTGCGGAACTTTAGCCGATATGGCTCCTTCTTTCCCTCTGAGGCAATATAACAGCCAATTTCTCCCCGCGGAGATTCAATTCTTACATACGCTTCTCCTTTTGGAGGCTTAATTATTTTTGGAACCTTCGCCATAATATTCCCTTCTTCCGGGAATTGGTCAATCGCTTGTTCCAAAATTTTAAGTGATTCAACAATCTCTTCCATCCGGCATTCATATCTCGCGTAAGCGTCCCCTTTTTCTCTAACAGGCACATTAAAATCAAACCGATCATAAATAGAATAAGGTTCATCTTTCCGAAGGTCCCATTTTACTCCCGTACACCGAAGATTTGCGCCGCTTAATGAATAGCTGACAGCTTCCTCCTTTGAGTACACTCCGACACCTTTAACCCGATTAAGAAAAATTTCATTTCCAGACACAAGATCATGATATCCCTTTAGTTGTTCTCTCATATAAGGGATGAACTCTCTTATTTTTTCAATCCAGCCTTCTGGTGCATCCCATTTTACTCCGCCAACTCTCATATAATTAAACGTAAGCCGGGCACCTGATAATTCATTTAATAGATTGATAATCATTTCCCGCTCTCTGAACGCATATAAAAAGGGACTGACTGCTCCAATATCCAGTAAATAGGTTCCCCACCAGACAAGGTGGCTTGCAACGCGGCCGAGCTCCATTGCTATGACCCTTAGATACTCTGCTCTTTCAGGGATCTCAATGTTCATCATCGTTTCAACCGCATGACAGATCACATAATTATTTGTCATTGCTGATAAATAATCCATGCGATCAGTGTAAGGAATAATTTGTGTATATTGAAGATTTTCAGCAATCTTTTCCGTCCCTCTATGTAAATAACCAATAACAGGTGTAGCTTCTTTAATGATCTCTCCGTCTATTTTGATAACTAGGCGGAATACGCCATGAGTACTTGGATGCTGGGGGCCGACATTTAGCAGCATTTCTTCTGTTCGTATCATGTCTACACCTCCACATCATATGGTTCATAATCTTTACGCATCGGGTGGCCAATCCAATCATCCGGCAGCATTATCCTCGTCAGCTCTGGATGTCCTTCAAAATAAATACCCAATAAGTCGAATGCCTCACGCTCCGGCCAATTTGCCCCCCTCCAAATGGCTTCAACTGAAGGTATGACTGGGTTCTCTCGCTCCAGCTTCACTTTCAATGCAATCGACTGCTTATTTTTATATGAATATAGATGAAGATAAACCTCCATATGCGTCTCAAAATCTGTTCCATGAAGCTCTGATAAATAATCAAAGCTTAACTGCTCATTAAATCTGAGGAATTGAGCTATTTTCATATAGGATTCCTTAACTGCTACGAGTGTAGGGACGTCCTTTGATAGTCTATTAATATAGGAGTCTTCAAGAACTCCCTCCCCGAAATGCTTCTGAATAATATTTATATACTTATCAAGATATGGCTGCTGAAGAGAAGGTTTGTCCTCTTTCTCCTGTACATCTGCCTTTGCTGCTTTTGCCTTTGCAGCGGCGGCTGCTTTCGCTTTTGCGGCAGCAATTGCTTTGGCCTTTTCCTTGGCCAAATCGCTTTCACTTAGATCTTTGCTTTCTATCCTTGCTGCTTTTTGCTTCGCGAGGTCGATGTCGCTTGACTCTTCTGCCTGCTGTTTTGCTTTCTGCTTTGCAAGAGCTGCCGCCTTTGCTTTAGCTGCAGCAGCTGCTTTTTGCTTCGCGAGGTCGATGTCGCTTGACTCTTCTGCTTCTCCCTGCTGTTTTGCTTTCAGCTTTGCAAGAGCTGCCGCCTTTGCTTTTGCTGCAGCAGCTGCCTTTTGTTTCGCGAGATCAATGTCACTTGACTCTTCTGCTCCTGCCTGCTGTTTTGCTTTTTGTTTTGCGATTGCTGCTGCTTTTGCTTTCGCTGCTGCGGCTGCTTTTTGCTTCGGGAGGTCGATGTCGCTTGACTCTCCAGTCTCTCCCTGCTGTTTTGCTTTTTGTTTTGCTAGTGCTGCTGCTTTTGCTTTCGCTGCTGCAGCTGCTTTTTGCTTCGTGAGGTCGATGTCGCTTGACTCTCCAGTCTCTCCCTGCTGTTTTGCTTTTTGTTTTGCTAGTGCTGCTGCTTTTGCTTTCGCTGCTGCAGCTGCTTTTTGTTTAGCAAGATTGAGATCTTCTTCTACTTTGTTTTCCGAAGTATTCAATTCTCCATCAAGTAATTTTGCTTCCTTCTCTTTGTCAGCAAGCCTTTTCTTAGCGAGCTCTTTTGCCTTTTGGGCTGCTTCTCTCTTCAGTTGCTCAAGATCCTTTTCGTCGCTCATTGACTAGATCACCTTCTTTCCAGTCTTAGCTTCATATCTAATTTTTTCTTTCAATTTGTTAATTCCATATATGAGAGCTGCTGGATTCGGCGGACATCCCGGTATGTAGACGTCCACAGGTACTATTTGGTCAACACCTTTTACTACAGCATATGATTTAATGTAGGGTCCCCCCGCTGTTGCACAAGATCCCATCGCGATAACCCATTTTGGTTCTGGCATTTGATCATATAATCTTTTTAAAACTGGTCCCATTTTTTTTGTTACCGTACCAGAGACGATCATGACATCTGATTGGCGAGGAGAAGTCCGGAAAAAAGACCCGAATCGGTCTAAATCATAATGAGATGCCCCAACGCCCATCATTTCGATTGCACAGCAAGCAAGACCGAATGTTAAAGGCCACAGTGAATTACTTCTCGCCCATGCTTTTAATTCTTCCAAGGTAGTTAAAAACACACTTTGTTTTATTTCCTCAAGCTCTTCTTTAGGAATACTAGCTAAGTTTAATTCCATTTCAGCACCTTCTTTTTCCACGCATATAGTAATCCTATGACAAGCATCACCACAAATATGAGCATCTCAATTAAAGCGAAGATTCCTAGTTTTTCGTAGGCAACTGCCCATGGATATAAGAAAACCGTTTCCACGTCAAAGATGACAAACAATAAAGCAAAGATGTAATAACGGACATTAAATTGAATTCTTGAATCATGAAATGGGTCAATCCCACTTTCATAGGTCGTCTGTTTGGCAGGGTTAGGATCATGAGGTCTCAGAAATCTCCCGGCTGTTAACGCAACAATGGGTAAAAGAATTCCTAGAATAAGAAAAACTGTGACAATCAAATAGTTATTTTGATAATGAAATAGTGTCTCCATTGTCTCCCCCTCTTCACAATTTTCATCACCATCTAAATTTTCAAATAATTAATGTAAGCGTTTTAATTATACCATCATTCTCCAATACATGTCGATAAACTGAAAGTTACAATAAAAACGCCTGTTTTTTCCATAGTAAAACTATTCTTCCTTTTTTGTAGGAATCCTGTCAGTTCAGCTAAATATCTAAAATTCATGTTATACTATCAATGTTTACTTGAAAGAGGTGATAGGTTATGGAATTATCATCCTATAATTATTCTATGGAAGAAGAGTATGGAAAAGACTTACCTTCCTTTGAAAATGAATTTTTAGCACAAAACTATTATTTTGAATATAGAATGGAACAACTTTCCCTCTTTATAGATCTTGCGAATCATTTTGGGTATCATCCAGATTTCTCAGCTGAAAGCTTAGATGATATCGAAGAATTTTATTTTGAGCTATTTCAGAGCAATGGTTTTATAGATATTCAAATGACGATTAATGAGCTGGAAGAATGTTTGTCTATTTATTTTGGGGAAGTGTTAGTTAGAAATCACGATCGTATTGAGTGGGTTGTCAAAGAGTATCCATTCGCTAAAGAAAAATATGCTGCCGGCTTACAGTACGGAAAGAAAACCAGATATTTCAAAAATCTATTCGAGAACTATTATCTAACAGCCAAAAGTTCCACTGAACGAAGAATGCAGAAATTGTATAAACGATTTGTTTCTAAACTATAGAAAGTTTTAAACTAAGGAATATGTAAGAGCACTCGATTTCATTGTGTCATATATTGAAATGGTTGCACGTCCACTGATTTATTGCATTGTTATCGATAAATTGCACGTTCACCAGATCATTGTTTCTTTGCTTAGTTTAACTGTTTTTTAAACAAAATCTGCATGTTGATAAACTACGTTTACGCATTTAGTACTCGACAAAATATAAAAAACCTTAATCCACTTATTAAAATGTACCCTTTGTAAAGGACATTTAAAAAAAGCCTAGGCAGCTTTAAGAAGATGATCTCTGTATTGAACAGGGGTCATCTTTTTTAAATT
>NZ_JACXAI010000049.1 GCF_014773385.1 Metabacillus arenae
GCTTAAGGTCTTTCAGATGACTTCAGTCTTAGTTAACGACTTTAGTCGTCGACATTTATGTCAAAATCCACCTGCTTTAGCAGGTGGTCGTTTAAGCAAATTTACCCTCTCCCGTTCTTTTTTGTCAGACTGCCCCAAATTCCTAAAAAGTAATTTAGCCACCAAATTAAACATAATAAATAATTTTCTCATATATCACCTCAAAACCCAATAAATTCTATGTCTCTTTCAATCTATTGACGATCTAGTATTTATAATTGTTTCACCTTTTTTCAGTTTTTTTATAAATAATTGCCTAACTTTAACCTCCTAGCTTCGGTTAGGCTTTTTTCTTCACATGATCGAACTTTTGTTCGTGTAATATAACATAGAGGTGATCGCGAATGAAATATCATATAATGTTAACGCGTAAAGTTGATCTAAGAAGGATTGACGCTCTTTTTGTTGAAGTTACTGCACGAACGAAGCAGGTTAGTGGAAAGAACGCTATCCTGGAACAAGGATTGGCGCTCATTTTTCATTTTAGGGCCAGTTTATGGAGGATTTTAACAGGTTTTTTTAGAGTAATAGGGATTATGAAGTCTTTTGGTGAATATTAAATGTTAATCTATAAAAGATGGAGGTTGTTGCGATGT
The DNA here is from genome assembly GCF_014773385.1 of Metabacillus arenae. Classification (GTDB taxonomy): domain Bacteria; phylum Bacillota; class Bacilli; order Bacillales; family Bacillaceae; genus Metabacillus_D; species Metabacillus_D arenae. The sequence goes on from NZ_JACXAI010000049.1 coordinate 636, forward strand.
TGAAACTGTTTCAATATAACTGGCAAGTTCGTGATGATTGGTTTACATTGTGCGAAGACATCCCGGATGAAGAACTATTAAAGAAACGGGTCGGTGGGTTCGGCAGTATCCTACATACCCTATTTCACATAGCAGATGTGGAATATATGTGGATCTTAGGGTTGCGAGGTGAACCAGTGCCTGAGGAGCCATTGTTTGAGAATTATGCCAGCTTACAAAAAGTGAAAAATCTTTCAGCTCAATACCATGAGAAAGTGAAGCCATTTGTGACATCTTGGACAAATGAAATGGATTCTCGGAAACTTTCAGAAACTGATTTCAATGAAGAACCGATTAGCTCTAGAGACGCACCAATCAGGCGCCGAGTCATTGAATGTACACACGGAGAGATCATACGTCATGTCATTGTCCACGAAATCCACCATATCGGCCAGTTATCTATATGGGCACGTGAAATAGGAAAGGAGCCTGTTTCCGCAAATCTGAGAGGAAGAGGGCTATTCGATAATTAGGCTGCCTTTGCCAATTTCACAATCGGGCGCTTTCCTGCAGTAAGGATTGCGTCTTTTTTGCTTTAAAGGGCCTTCTTAAATAACTAATTGAGTAAATAATGGAAATTTGTGATGATTGTTATTAAGTTAAAGGGCAGGTTTAATAACATCAGTAATTTTATTCAGAAATAAATGCTGTAAATATTGAAAATATAAAAACCTTTGAGTGAGAAACAATATTTAAATGATTAAAGGGAGGAAGAATTATGTCCAATAACGTAAGACCAAGAAGAATAATTTTAGATTTAGCAGTTTCTTTAGATGGTTTTATTGAAGGGAAAAATGGGGAAGTTGATTGGTGCATCATGGACTCTGAGATGGGGTTTATTTATTTTTTAAATCAAATTGATACGATTTTATATGGAAGAAAAAGCTACGATTTATGGGGACAATTTACTCCAGAAATGGAAGATACTGATCCTGAAAAAGAAATTTGGGATTTAGTTCATAGTAAAGACAAATATGTGTTTTCCAGAACGCAAAAAGGGACTGATAGTAAAGCAATATTCATAAATAATAATATTCTTGAAGAAGTAAATAAATTAAAGAATAAGCCTGGTAAAGACATCTGGCTATATGGTGGAGCAAGTCTTATGACAACTTTTATCAATTTAGGACTTGTTGATGAATTTAGATTATCTGTTCACCCTGTTATTTTGGGAGAAGGAAAACCGTTGTTTATTGATATAAAACAGAGGTTGAATTTAAAAATGGTTAATACAAGAACGTTCTCATCTGGCGTTGTGCAATTAATCTATCATTTGAATGAGAATGAATAATATTTCCCATTCCAAAGATAAAATACAATAAATATCATTAGGAAATACTCGATAGTAATTGTCACTTCTTCAGCAATCAGGCACATTTCATAAGTAATGAGATGTGCCTTTTAGTATTATTCGATAAAAGGAAAATAGTAATATTTAATTGTATAAAAACATGTTATTATGAATAATTATACAGTTTGATTTATAATATAAAATTTAAAAAGGAGTAGCAGAATGTCTAATAGTGCCCTGATACAAAAATTAGAAGAATTATCAATGAATGCTTTACCAGCACTTCAAACTCTAATGTATGATGGATGGATATTACGTTTTTCAGAAGGATATACAAAAAGAGCAAATTCAATCAATCCTATTTATTCCTCAAATGAAGATATGAAAAGAAAGATAGAGAATAATGAAAAAATGTATCGAGAAAACAATTTAAGGGTTGTTTATAAAATGACACCACTAGTTGGTGGTTTAAGCAATTTAGATAGCGTTCTTGAAAAGAATGAATATACTCTTGAGGGTGAAACAAGTGTTCAATTGTTGCCAATATTTGAAATCGATAAAACAGCAGCAACAAATGTTGTTATTTATTATAATTTGCATGAAAATTGGTTTCATAATTTCTGTATTTTAAACAATATAAGTGAAAAACATCAACTAACACTAAAGAAAATGCTAGAAAATATTGTTTCTGCCTCTTGCTTTATTTTGTTAATTGATTATGATTCAGTCGTAGCTTGTGGACTGGGTGTTTTAGAAGATGAATACATAGGCTTATTTGATATTGTATCGCATGAAAAATATAGGAACCAAGGCTATGGAGCCGAAGTAATTAGACATTTGATCCATTGGGGTAAAGAAAATGGGGCTAAGAATGCCTATCTACAAGTTGAATTAAACAATATTCCTGCATTAAACCTTTATTCTAAATTAGGATTTAAAGAACAATACAGATATTGGTATAGAATTAAAGAATAAAAGTGTGATCACTCGTAATCGGCTGCAATTCTGTAGCAGGAATTGTGCTTTTTCTTTATATATTTGGCCATATTCTTTCATAAGAGATATACATTATTTTTGAGTCCTGCTAAACAATTTGTAACAGGTGAATCAAGAGAAGACGGAGTATCTATTGGTGACAAACTTATACATATGGGATAACGCACTTCCCTGGAATTCATCAGGGAGAATACTTGAAGCTCTAAATAAACAAATCATCGATCGTGGTAAGTTGCCAAAACGATATATGGAAGTAGAAAGGCTGCATAGAATTCGTCCCGAATTCTATAAAAACTTAAGGGTTGTTATGTTTATACTGAGATTAATAAAAACTCAAAAAGTTATTTCTCCAGTCAGAAATCCTATAAATATATGGTTGCTAAAACAATGGCTATATATAAAGTAAAATCTTATTAAGTAAAAGAATAGGAAATAAGCGTTTATGAAACTTACAAATTAGGCCGACAATAAGTAAAACGTTAAGAGCAAGGGGGAAGCGTCAGGAAAATGGGGATTTTAAGATGTATATTTCCGAACAGGGAGGGATCATTTCGTAACATACTAAAGTTGATTTAATGGAGAAATTAAGATGAAAAAAGGTAAAATAAAGTTTATATGGCGGTTTATTATATCTCAGAGAATGAACCCTAAATGGCTAACGAATTCCTTTTTTCTTTTCCTGAACAAATACTAAAGGGGAAGTCCTGACCGTTAAGTATCGTCAAAGGTAAATCATTAACTATGTTTCAATAATAGCAGTATTCTAAAAAGGAGATAGCTGTACTTTATGTATTTACAACTTCGTTTATTCTGTTTTTTTCTGTATTTGATTTTGCTTGTCTCCTCTAATCCTGTATCTGCATCTGTAGAAATGGAGGATCGAACAGCAGGGAAGTCCGATCATTTACAAGATAAAAAAGTATATCGCATCGCAGGCGAAAAACATCTTGCTCCTTTTTCTTATATCAATAATCATGGAGAGTTCACCGGTTTTAGCATTGATCTTCTTGATCATATTGCAGAAGAAGAGAATGTGGAGTTTGAATATATTCCGATGGATCTTTATCAAGCGACACGTGCGCTGCAAGAGGGGAAAATCAATGCCATTATGGGGTTGAAATACTCGGCAGATCAAAATCAAATCTTTCAGTTTTCTGAGCCGTATTTTACGATGGCGGACGTTGTTATTATTCCAAACCATTTGAAATCCTCCGTTAATTCCTTAGCTGACCTGCGCGGCAAAACCGTTGCAATGCGTGAGGATCCTGTTTCCTTCGAACTGCTGCAAAATGTAAGACAAATTGAATTTCAATTTGCACTGGATCCTGAAGATGCGCTTCACCTTCTGTTTTTAGGACGGGCCGACGCTTTTCTTTCCAACAAGTGGACAGCCGAGTTCTATCTTGAACAATCACAGAAAAAAGGACAGTATGCCGTTCTTGATGATTTTGGGGTACCTTCAGAGTTTGCGGTGGCAACTTGGCCGGGGGATACACAGCTCCTCTCAATGATTAACCATGCCCTTGTTGATATGAAGGCCAGTGGCGAATATCAAAGGTTATACACCAAATGGTTTGCCCCTTCTGACGAGCGGCTGAAGGAAATGCAGAATTGGATTACCGTACTTCTTGTTATGATTGGATTGACGTTTGGTAGTTTATTAGTCATTTATATTTGGAGTAAGCGGTTGAAGAAAGAAGTGGAGAAGCGGACATCCGCTCTTGCCGATGCAAACAGGAAGCTGGAGGTTCAGCAACACGCAATTTCACAGGCTCATGCATTTAAGACACAGATTATTGACCATATGTTCTCCGGGGTTCTGACTTTTGACCAATCTCTCAAGCTTACAAGCCTGAACCAGCGGGCGAAGGAAATGCTTTGCCTTACAGAGGTAGAGTCTGTTCAAACAACAGAAATTCATAAACATCCGCTTATCCGCCAAATTTTTCAAACGTATGAAACGGCAAAGCATAAAAAAAGCGGACCGTTTCTGTTTACGGAAGAAATTGAATATAAACAAGATGGCGAGCTTCACTTTGTATTATATCGAGTGATCCCACTTTATGAAGAGCGGGATCAAAAGAATGGATATTTAATTACGCTTGCGGACCGTTCTGAAGAACGAATGCTTGAGAAAAAGCTTGCGACTCAGGAAAAGATGCGGGCTCTCGGGCAGCTTGTAGCGGGTGTTGCACATGAGGTTCGCAACCCGCTTACATCAGTAAAAACTTTTATTGATTTGCTGCCGAGGAAATATGAAGATCCCGCCTTCCGGAAAGAATTGCTTAAACATGTACCGGAAGCGCTTAAAAGAATGAATCATATTGTGGAGAGTTTACTTGATTATGCACGCCCTAAATATCCCCAAAAAATAACTTTTGATTTAGAGTCGTTCATCCACTCCCTCGTGGCCATCATAGAGCCTACTTTGAAAAAACAGGGAGTCCGCTTACGTTTGGAAATCGAGCCTAGTATGCAGCTGTATAGTGATCCGGATCAAATAAAACAAGTTATGCTGAATCTTATGTTAAATGCGCTTGATGCGATGGAAACCAGTGCCGAAAAAAAGCTGTCTATCCGAGCTGAAGTAGAAAACGGAACGGGCTTTATCCATGTTGAAGATACAGGCAGCGGTATGGAAAAGGAGGAGCTTCCTCACATCCTAGAACCGTTTTATACAACGAAAAAACATGGAGTAGGTCTTGGTTTATCGTTATGCTACCAATGGATACAAGAAAATAACGGGGAAATGAACGTTGAAACGAAAAAAGGGTGCGGGACTACCTTTACTCTCAATTTGCCTGTAGCTAAAGAAAAAGGAGATAAATAACATGAAGCCAACTGTCCTCATCGTAGATGATGAACCTGCTATCGGTTCATCTCTCCGATTCGCTCTAGAAACCGACTATGAAGTGACCGCCATCACGCACGTCCTAGAAGCTTATGATCTTCTTGGCAGACGGCAAATACATGTTGTTTTGCTGGACTGGCGGCTCGGTGAATATAACGGGCTGGAAGTGCTGACTAAAATTAAAGAGATCCAGCCGCAAACATCGGTCATTATGATGACTGCCTATGGGACGATCGAGTCTTCTGTTGAGGCTATCAAGAGGGGCGCCTACCATTACATCACAAAACCGCTTGATATTGACGAGCTGCAAATTTTAATTGAAAAAACATTAGAACATCAGGAGCTACATAACAAAATTCGTAAATTGAACGAAACGATTGAGAAAATCAAAGGATATGACCAAATGATCGGCAAAAGCATGGTTATGAGGCAAGTTTTTTCTATCATTGATAAAGTGAAAGATATTGATTCAAGCGTGCTTGTTTTCGGTGAAAGTGGAACAGGGAAAGAGCTTGTAGCTCGAGGCATTCATAGGCAGGGAAAGAGAGCAAATGGGCCATTTATTTCTGTTAATTGTGCCGCCATTCCGGAAGCACTTCTTGAAAGTGAACTGTTTGGCTTTGTGAAAGGTGCTTTTACAGGTGCTGTACGCAGTCAAAACGGCAAAGTGGCGGCCGCTGACAGAGGCACACTTTTTCTAGACGAGATTGGAGAGATGCCACATTCCCTGCAGGCAAAAATGCTTCGCGTTTTACAGGAAAAAGAAATAACTCCGCTTGGTACAACGGAAGCGAAAAAGGTTGATGTCCGTATTATTAGCGCTACGAATAAAGGGTTGCTGCGCATGGTAGAAGAAGGTTCCTTCCGTGAAGACTTATATTTCCGTCTGAATGTCATTCCGATTGAATTGCCGCCGCTGCGTGAACGGAAAGAAGATATAGCACTTCTCATCCCATATTTCCTAAAAAAATATTCTGAAGAAATGCAGCGACCACTCCATTCTCTTTCGCCAGAAGCATTTAAAGTGCTGCTGACATATGACTATCCTGGAAATATAAGACAGCTGGGCAATATACTTGAATATGCTGTTGCAATGGCCAAAGACAGCATAATCTCGGCCAAAGACTTGCCAATCGTAGTGCAAAATGAGCACGGAGACCACTCGCCAATTCCTGCTGATTACATGCCGGAGAAGAAGATCATTGAAATTCCATTTAACTCTACTATGAAAGAAGCAGAGCAGTTGATTATTGAGTCTGTACTTGCACAATGCGGGGGAAATCGAAGAAAAACCGCTGGTATGCTCGGCATTAGCGAACGAAATCTCCGTAATAAACTTCATCTTTACCGTCAAGATCAACAAGAGTAGGCAAAAAATGCCGGGTAGGAATGTTTTGCCGGTCTTATGCGGCATTTTTTGCCGCCTATCCCTCTGTTTCTATTAATTAGTATGAATTTTATAACTGGCATGAAAATTGCATATTAATAATGTAAGCTCTAATAAAATAGGAGTGCAGATATGAAAAAATACACAGGATTGGCGTTTGTTTTATGTTTATTGCTTATCGTGTCTGTGGGGTGTAGAAATCAAGCTTCTTCTGACGAAGAGAGTGAAAGCGGTTCCGAATATGAAGGGCAAGTTACTGAAAAACCACTCACTATTTTGACTGGAGGAACATCCGGAATTTACTTCCAGATTGGTAATGCCATTGCCAAAATTTATGGAGAGAAGCTGGATGCCCAGGCAAGCGTGCAGACAACCGGGGCTTCTGCAGAAAATACCGTCAAAATTTCACAGAAAAAAGCGGAGCTCGGATTTGCAATGGCTGATATTGTGGCAGACGCTTATAGCGGGGAAGGAAACTTTGCTAAGGCAGGAGCGCTCTCCAACGTAAGAGCTGTTGCTTCGCTGTATCCAAACTATATGCAGATTGTAGCGCCTAAGTCGGTAAAAGTTCATACACTACAAGACTTGAAAGGAAAAGATATTGCTATCGGAGAGATGGGCAGCGGTACAGAAATTATGGCAAAGCGGATTCTGGATGCGGTCGGTATCACATATGACGAGATTAACGCGGACTTCCTGTCTTTTTCAGAAAGTATCGAAAGTATTAAAAACGGTACAACAGACGTAGCTTTTCTCTCTTCCGGTTATCCAAATTTGGATATTATGGAATTAGCTATAACCGACGAAGTTGAAATTATTCCGGTACCGAAAGAACTTATAGAGGAATTAAAGAAAAAGTATCCGACTTTTGATATTGGAACAATTCCAGCTAACACATATAATGGTGTAAAGGAGGACAGGGAAACGGTAATGGTTAATAGCCTCCTGATTACAAATAAAGATATGCCGGAAGAAGAAGTTTATGAACTGACAAAAACATTATTTGATAATCTGGAAGATCTACGAAATGCACACAGCTCGGCCAAGAAAATCGAACTGGAAAAAGCCACCCAAAAACTGCCGCTGCCATTACATCGTGGAGCTGAAAAATATTATAAAGAAAAAGGGGTTCTAAAATAAAAGGAAAAGATACATATTACAAGGAAGGGGTAGATTATCTCGCTTGTAATATTGGTGCTACTACCTTTATCATGGCAGCAACATTGGGTTTGTCTAGACTGGTAGTATCTCTATGGCCAAGTTTGATAGATTTTTTGTACTAGAACCAAAATTCCAAAACGTTTAAATACCAGTATTTTCCAAATGATTAGAAATTCCTATTTTATACTTAAGAATAAAACTAAAATGGGTACAAGCATAAAAGAATGGATTTAAATGCTTTTTTGTTTCAAAAAGTTAGGAACTTTTTAATTAAGCCTAAATAGTAAGAAATTAGCTATTGATAAAGAAGTAGCCGAAGAAAAATACGATTTCACACAAATTAACTTATTTTGGCAAATTTTTAGATTCTATTAACTAATAAAAACGAAATCTTGCTGATAACTGGTATGATCTTGGTGGATTTCCAGAAACAGATTCTAGTGATTCTGCTGGTCTATAAGGGAAAATGGATTTTAACACCAAAAATTTGAAAGCGATATCAACATGAATACAAAGGAGTTTACAATGAAAGAAGAAAAACAAATACAGACACAAATTGAGGGAAATCTAGGGGCGAAAAAAGCTTCTATTATCGGACCAGGATTGATCGTTGCCGCTACCGGAGTAGGTGCAGGTGATTTAGTTGCTGCACTTGTGGCAGGTACAAATTATGGATTAGTATTTCTTTGGGCGATTCTAATAGGTTCCATTCTTAAATTTACTTTAAATGAAGGCGTTGGTCGTTGGCATTTAACAAGTGGTAAAACCATATTAGAAGGATGGCATCTTATGGGGAAATGGGCAACAGGTTATTTTGGTGTTTATTCAGTCATTTGGGGCTTTGTTTATGGTGCTGCAGGTACAGCTTCATGTGCGCTGGCAATGGCGGCATTATTTCCTCAACTTTCTTTAACTCAATGGGCAATCATTCATGGATTATTAGGATTTATATTAGTATGGTGGGGAAAATATAAAACGTTTGAAAAGGTCATGAACGGTTTAATTGGAATGATGTTTATTACAGTTGTTGGATCTGCTATCCTAGTTATCCCGCAACTAAGTGATGTTTGGGGCACCGCTTTACCAACACTTCCAGAGGGTTCATTGGTATATGCTCTCGGTTTAATTGGCGGAGTAGGTGGTTCACTAACGATGGCTTCTTATGGATATTGGTTACAAGAGAATAAATGGAAGGGACCTTCATTTATTCGTGCCGTTCGCTATGATTCTGCGATTGCATATATTGTTACTGCGTTGTTTACGATCTCACTCCTTGTGTTAGGTGCGGGATTACTATATGGAACGAATGTGAATATTAGCGGGGAAAAAGGATTGATCGAATTTGCTTCAATCTTAGGTAACGAACTACATCCATCTGTTCGATATTTATTCTTAATTGGATTTTGGTCAGCTTCATTTACTTCTGTACTTGGAGTATGGAATGGCGTTCCTTATTTATTTGCTGATTTTATTAGAACGATTCGTCATCAAGACATTAGTAAAGATGATTTAAGTAAAACAAAGGCCTATCGTTTCTATGTATTATGGTTAACATTTCCTCCAATGCTGTTGCATTTCATGGGAAAACCTGTTGGGTTAATCATTGCATATGGTGCATTAGGAGCTATTTTTATGCCCTTCATGGCAATCACTTTGCTTTATTTACTAAACAAGAAAAAATATGTTGGTACGATTGATCGTCATCAGTGGTTATCTAATATTGGACTAGGTGTTAGTATTTTATTATTTATTATTTTAACGGTTAATGAATTAAAACATATATTTTTTGGTTAATCGGTAGAAAAATGATCGTATGTGATGAACGACTTCCTTATAGACGAATCCAACAAAGGGGCTGTCCAGAAAGTCAGTGAAAACTGATTTTCTGGAGTCCCTTTTTATTCTTTATCAAAAAAACTGCCTACATTGTGTTGATTGACAATAAAGTCGTTAAAATACAAATAAAGTAATTTAATAATGCCAATTAGGTTGTTCAATAAAATGCCAGATTGTTTAATAGAAAAGCAATTGGTTAAGTAAAATAGGAGTTATATTTTATCAAATGAGAAATAACAACAGGTTTCAAAGTCAACACCTTCATCTTGAATGTATGTTATGCCAGTTTGTTAAAAATCCTATATTTATATGCGCAATACAAAATTAATAGATAAGGTAAGTCTTTGCATACCTGTATCAGTGAGTGCCAAGGAGGAATTATTCAGATATGATAACAAGAGAAGAAATCTTTAAACACGTCAAAGAAAACTATGGTACATCGCCTGATTATCCATTTCAAAAATTCCCAAACTATGCCGCCTTAAGACATGAATCTAACAAAAAATGGTATGCTCTTATAATGAATGTTCTCCCTGAAAAATTAGGTCTAGATGGAAATAAGGAAATAGATGTTTTGAATTTAAAATGTCCCCCCGAAATAAGTGACAGTTTAAGAAATGGAACAAATATTTTATCTGGATATCATATGGATAAAGAAAATTGGATTTCACTTGTTTTAGATCGTACCGATCCAGAGGGAGAAATTTATAACTTAATTGAGCAAAGTTTTTATTTAACCAAGAAAAAATAAAGAGTTGTTTCAATAAAGGTTACATGACCTGTGCCGCAATAGGGCGCTTTAAAGGGGTAACGAAAAAAGCCCAATTTCTTAATATTAATACAAAGAAATTGGGCTTTTTAATATTGGAATTTCTTAACGTTGTAAATCTGTATTTTCCTGACGCTGCATGAAATGATTGGATAGTTGGATATCATTTTTTGTGAGTCATTTGTCTTGTGAAAAGGGGTTTTTCTTCCTATGAATTTGCAACAATTATGGTCGTGTATATACATTGATAAAAATGAGAAACTATGGTAAATTTATATGGATACACTAATATATTATTTTTTGTATAAATTATCCCTATTATAATTATACATTATAGAATCCTTTGCAGTCAACCCCTATTTTTATTTTTTTAAAGGAGTGTTTGATAGGAACATGGAACTTTGCCAGGAGCGAGAACGAGTGGACAGCGTAATTGGTTGATCAGATAAACAATTTTTGTCATATGATTCGTCTAGGTAATGAGCGATAAATGGGAGGGAAAGAAATGAAACCATATGTACTAGCGTTTCGGGAGATCGATAAAACGAGACAAATGTTGGTCGGTGGCAAAGGGATGAATTTGGGGGAACTATCGAAGATTCATAGAATACAAGTGCCAGAAGGATTTTGCGTTACCACTGAGGCATATAAAAGAGTCATTGGGAAAAATGAGGAGCTTCATCAATTACTGGATCAACTAACACTGCTAAAAGTAGAGGATCGAGATCAAATTGGTGAAATCAGCAGGAAGATTCGGAAAATCATTATGGAAGTAGAGATTCCTTCCGATGTTGCGTGCGCTGTTGCTCACTATCTCTCCCGGTTTGGCGATGATCATGCTTATGCAGTGCGTTCCAGTGCAACTGCTGAAGATTTACCACATGCCTCTTTTGCCGGTCAGCAAGACACCTATTTAAATATCATCGGAAAAGAAGCCATTTTGCGGCACATCAGCAAATGTTGGGCTTCCCTATTTACGGATCGCGCAGTAATTTACCGAATTCAAAACGGATTTGATCACAGCCAATTGTATTTATCCGTTATCATTCAACGGATGGTGTTCCCACAGGCTTCAGGAATTTTATTTACTGCTGATCCGATTACTTCCAATCGAAAGCTGCTATCTATCGATGCTAGCTTTGGACTAGGAGAGGCCCTTGTCTCCGGCTTGGTATCTGCCGATTGCTATAAGGTCCATGAAGATAAAATCGTCGATATGATGATAGCAGCCAAAAAATTGGCTATATATGGACGAAAAGAAGGCGGAACAGAGACACAGCAGATCGATCCGGATCAGCAAAAGACTCAAACACTTACTGAACAACAAATTTTACAACTGGCACGCATCGGAAGACAGATCGAAGCTTATTTTGGTTGCCCCCAGGACATCGAATGGTGTTTGGTTGATGATACATTTTATATTGTCCAGAGTCGTCCAATCACTACTTTATACCCCATCCCTGAAGCAAATGATCAGGAAAATCACGTTTATGTATCTGTCGGTCACCAACAAATGATGACCGACCCCATGAAACCATTGGGATTATCTTTTTGGCTGTTAACGACTCCTGCACCCATGCGTAAAGCTGGCGGTAGGTTGTTTGTTGATGTCACACATCAACTGGCTTCGCCTGAAAGTAGAAACATTTTATTAAATGCTATGGGACAACACGATCCGCTCATGAAAGACGCACTAATGAACATCATTGAGCGTGGAGATTTTATAAAATCGTTACCAAATGATAGTAAAGCACCGAGTCCCAGCAGAGGCAATACAGATATGTCGGAACAAATTGAAAACAATCCATCATTCGTTTCTGATTTGATTAATCGCAGCCAAACATCCATAGAAGAGTTAAAACAAAACATTCAAACGAAAATACGATCAGATTTATTTGATTTTATTCTAGAAGATATACAGGAATTAAAGAAGATTTTATTTGACCCACAAAGTTCAGCTGTATTTATGGCTGCTATAAATGCTTCATCATGGATCAATGAAAAAATGAACGAGTGGTTAGGTGAAAAAAACGCGGCGGACACGCTTTCTCAATCTGTACCAAACAATATTACTTCGGAAATGGGGCTGGCACTGTTGGATGTCGCAGATGTGATTCGTCCTTATCCAGAAGTAATTGCTTATTTACAACATGTAAAAAATGATAACTTTTTGGATGAACTGGTTAATTTTCATGGTGGACAGGGTGCTAGAGATGCCTTCAATGCTTTTCTCAATAAATACGGAATGCGATGTCCCGGAGAAATCGATATCACGAAAACTCGTTGGAGTGAAAAACCTATTACACTTGTCCCTATGATTCTTGGTAATATCAAAAACTTTGAAGCCAATGCTGGCAAGCGCAAATTCGAGCAAGGGCGACAAGAAGCTTTGGAAAAGGAACATGAGTTATTGGATCGATTGAAACAATTACCGGATGGTGACCCAAAAACCAAAGAAACAAAACGAATGATTGACCTAATTCGAAATTTCATCGGTTATCGAGAATATCCAAAATACGGCATGATTAATCGCTACTTCGTTTATAAACAGGCTTTACTGAAAGAAGCCGAACAACTCATACAAGTGGGCATTATTCACGAAAAAGAAGATATATACTATCTCACCTTCGAAGAATTTCGCGAAGTCGTACGCACAAATAAGCTGGATTACCAGATCATCAGCAAACGAAAAGACGAGTACAAATTATATGAAAAACTAGCTCCCCCACGTGTTATCACGTCTGATGGTGAAATCATTGCAGGTAAGTACAAACGAGAAAATCTCCCAGCTGAAGCTATTGTAGGTCTACCGGTTTCTTCCGGAGTTATAGAGGGCAGAGCACGCGTCATCTTAAAGATGGAAAATGCAAATCTAGAAGATGGAGATATCTTAGTCACAGCCTTTACTGACCCTAGCTGGACACCATTGTTTGTATCCATAAAAGGTCTCGTCACCGAAGTTGGCGGACTGATGACCCATGGAGCGGTTATTGCCCGTGAATATGGATTGCCAGCAGTTGTCGGTGTAGAAAATGCCACCAAGCTGATCAAGGATGGACAAAGGATCAGGGTGAATGGAGCAGAAGGGTATATAGAAATACTATAATTCATTACCAGTGACAAATAGGGCTACTGTCCGCGATTGGATAACAAGAGGCGAATGAAGGGAGACCTTCACGATCTGTTCCGTGAGAGACTAGAGGATACCCCCGGTCTACTTACCTCTTTTACTCCATGAACGAGCGTTCGTTCAAGGCATCGTATTTTAGAATGTCCATTCTCATCCTGTTTCCCCACTTTTTTAAAAACGGCGCCGTTTCATGTCTTTCAACATGGGCCGTCAGCGATTCTTGATCTTGCCACCGCTGGACAGTCAGCATGCGTCCGGCGCGCGCATCTTCCAAAGTAAAGGCATAAAAGAGGCCTCCCTTTTCAGCTCTCGTGCTGGAAGCGACGGCCTGAACGTCTGCGGTGAACTCATCCACATCAGACGGATTCAGGTGAACGTAACCCATGAGTATAATCATTTTTTTCATCCTTTTTCTCTTAATGAAGTTAGCAAACTCTTCAAAGCTCATTCACAGTCCTCGCTTATGGAACGTTGCAAAGTTTTGCGACGTTCCACGAGGAGTGCAATGATCAATCGAGCTGTCGCCTCAAACGACCGTGAGCACGATCTTGCCTTGGTTGTGCCCACCGGCGGCTCGTTCATGCGCCTTACGAGCATCTGCAAGTGGGAACGTGCTGTCGATGGCGACGCGAACCGTCCCGGCATCAAGCAAGCGCCCTAATTCCGCTAGCTGCGGGCCGTTCGAGCGCACTTGGGTCGTTGAAACTGTAACGCCCAGCTTTGTGGCTTCCTCAGCGTCGGAGAAACCTAGGAACACCGGGAACAAAGCGCCGCCACGCTTGAGTGTACGCAGGAAACGATCGGTTGTTGGACCGCCGAAGGTATCGAGGACGAGATCAACGTCATGCGCGACGTCCTCGGGAGGGCTCTTGGTGTAGTCGATGAATTCGTCGGCACCGAGCTCATGCAGGAACGACTCATGCTTGCCTGATGCCACCGCGATGACGTGCGCACCCTTCCATTTAGCTAGCTGCACCGTTAAATGCCCCACGCCGCCCGCGGCACCATTGACGAGCACCGTCTTGCCGTTGAGCCGTACCGGGCGATGCATCTCCGGTTGAAACGGATTCGCTTCATTGTGCCCCAGATCGATCAGGAACTGCCATCCGGTGAGACCTGCCATCGGCGCTCCTGCGGCGTGCACGTGATCGATGCCAGCCGGTTTGAGTGCAAGATCGGACGCTGGCGCGATGACGTACTCGGCATAAGCAGCGCTCTCTCCCATGCTAGGAAAGCGAACCATGCCGAAAACTTCATCGCCGATGGAGAAGCCTTGCACATCCGTGGCTACCGCCTCGACGACGCCCGACACGTCCGACCCCAGAATGAAGGGAAAGGACACCGCCGGCTGCCACTCAGGAGGCAGATCCTTATACCCCTCGCGCAGGTACCAGTCGGGGGGATTGATGCCAACCGCGTGAACGCGGACAAGCACCTCACCTTGCTTCAGCTCGGGGAGCGGCGCCTCCTCGTAACGCAGTACCTCTGGGCCGCCGAAATTATGCAGACGAATCGCCTTCATTGTATCTGTAGACATCTTGCTTTCTCCTTTCATGCAAATGAGTTATACTTACCAGGGCAGTGCTCCACATAAGAGGATCACTGTTCCGTTTACGATTATACGGAGCGTCGCTCCGATTGTCAAGGAGGAATTCTATGCGAGCTGATGCAAAGAAAAACTATGAGCACATACTCGCAGTCGCGAACGTCGTTGTAACCGAGCAGGGCGTCGATGCATCGCTGCGCGAAATCGCTCGCAGAGCTGGTGTCGGGCTCGGCACACTGTATCGTCATTTCCCGACGAGAGAGGCGCTGCTCGAAGCTTTGCTCCGCTCAAGCTTCGACGAGTTTACGACAAAGGCACGTGAGCTCGAAACTGCGAGTTCGCCCGATGATGCACTCGTGTCGTGGCTGCGCGACGTCGTTGCATTCACGGGCAACTATCAAGGTGTTGTGGACGCAATGATGGCAGCCAAGGAGGACACGGAGTCCGCACTCCACGCTTCGTGCGTCACCATGCGCACGGCAGGCACGCGACTTCTCGCTCGTGCTCAGACCGAGGGTCTGGCACGTACCGACATGGATGGTGATGATCTGTTCTCGCTAGCTGCTGCGCTTGCATGGCTCAGCAACCAGCCCTCGTCCGCGCCACGAGCTGAGCATCTCTTCAGTATTATCGCGAGCGCGATCTTAACGAATCGAGCGAGCGGTCCATCAAGCCATTTGTAATCGGGCGAAAGAACTGGCTGTTCGCCAACACACCGGGCGGCGCAAAAGCGAGTGCGACGATCTATAGCGTAATCGAGACAGCGAAGGAGAACGGGCTGCGTCCATACAACGACTTGAATTACCTCTTCGAGCAGTTGCCGCAGCTCTCCGGTCCGCTGGATGCCGAAATGCTGGAATTGTTCCTGCCCTGGTCAGCCTCGCTCCCCGCCGATTGTCGGATGAAGCAGGATCTATAGAAGTATGTCCCAAGTCCGCTCACGCTGCTAGGTGGGGGCTATCTGACACTCACCACAAACTAAGCGGCTCCACAACACTGAAAAATTCAGCGTACAAAAAAAGCAGCTCTGGACATTTGCCTGAAGCTGCGTTGACCGATGTGTTTTCCCGACAAGGGCACCTGTTATCTTTTTCATTACATATTTTTACGGCTTGATGATAGGTCCAAATATCTCATTCTAGATACGGAAACAAACGGCTTAGATTAAGACTCCGAAATTGTAGCCGGCCACATCCGAAGGCTTAGTGTATATTTATGCGAATTTACAACGTTAAGGAAATACAATATTAAAGAGTCCAATTTCTCAGTATTAAAATTGAGAAATTGGACTTTTTCCTTACTTCATAAAAGCGTCCTTTAATAGAATAAAGTAATCAGTATTAGCCGCCTTATTCAACTAGCCTTTTAATATTTTGTATATCCTTCTCGCTTATTCGAGATCCTAAGCTATCATTAATCAGCATTTGCATTTCTTGAATAAATTGTTCTCCTTTTTTCATGAGAAAGATATCAACAGATCGTTTATCAATTGCATCCGTTTGGCGTTCAACTAACGACTCGCCTCGATGTTGTTCCAGTCTTGTAATTAAGCGTGATAGAGCACTATGACTAAGACCCACTTTTGGAACTAAATCTGATAACCTCATCTTCTTTTGTTCTGATTGTGCCAAGTAATACATAAGGTAAAATTCTTTAATTCCTAATTGGAATTGATCCTGAAGTGTATAATCCATTGCTTTCAGTATACGGTCGTGATATTTCGTCAGATTAATCCAAGTATTAAACAACTCATTATTATTATTCATGATAATAATCCTTTCAAGCCCTATTTATTGACATCATTATAACACAAGTTATAATATATGCATGCGCAAACAAATAGTTATTCGATGTTTCCCATTCTAAATTCTAGGCATCATAATTATATGTATGTGCAAACAAACAAAAGAAAAGGAGTTTTCCGTTATGAGTCGTTTATTCAGTTCATATACAATTAAAAATCTAACGTTGAAAAATCGTATTGTTATGTCACCGATGTGTCAGTATTCAGTCTCAAAAGAAGATGGTATCCCAAACGATTGGCACTTTGTTCACTATGTCTCAAGAGCGATCGGAGGAACAGGTCTCATTATTATGGAAATGACTAGTGTTACCCCCGAGGGGCGTATAACAAATGGCGATCTTGGTCTTTGGTCAGATGAACAAGTACCACATTACCAACGACTTGTTAATGAAATAAAAAAGTACGACACCAAGGTTGGAATTCAAATTGCTCATGCAGGCAGAAAAGCAGAAGATGCCGATCAACCTGTAGGAGCTTCCGATATACCTGTAGAAGTATTACCAGAGGAAACAATTAATGGTGAACTTAAACCCCCAAGAGCTTTAACAAATCAAGAAGTGAAAGAAACCGTTCAGCAATTTAAACACGCTGCTGAAAGAGCAATAAAAGCAGGTTTTGATACAATCGAATTGCATGGAGCTCATGGTTATCTCTTGCATCAGTTTATATCACCAAGCATCAACAATCGTACAGATGAGTATGGAAAAGACCTAGCGCTTTTCGGAGAAGAAGTTATTAAAGCGGTCAAAAGTGTAATGCCAGAAGATATGCCACTAATCATGCGATTGTCTGCCATTGAATATATAGATGGGGGCTATGACATACCACACTCCATTGATATGGCAAAACGTTTTAAAAAAGCTGGTGTAGATGTTTTTCACGTTTCAAGTGGTGGGGAAGGACCTCCCGGAGAACGCAAACCACAAAACACACCGGGTTATCAGGTGCCCTTTGCACGTGAGTTTAAAAAACAATTAGACCTTCCAGTTATCGCTGTTGGTAAATTAAGTAGCCCAGAACTGGCAGAAGCAACCATTTCAAATGGAGATGCAGAACTTGTAGCTATTGCAAGAGGTATGCTTAATGATCCTTATTGGAGTTTGCACGCAGAGAAGAGATTAACTCATAAAGTAAACCCACCTTTTCAATATTCAAGAGGAATAAGATAAGAAATAAGTTTCACTCCATTTTTTTCACTATGTTTGTTCTTTCTCTACTTGACATATCGAGAAATCTAGATATACAATTATACTCATGGAACCTATTAATGTATTCAAGGCGTTATCCAACGAAACACGACTGAATATTCTAGAGTGGTTAAAGGAACCCGAGAAGCATTTCCCAAAACAAGGCGCTCACCTGCCAAAGGGGGTAAGTTCCAAAGGTGGAGTATGTGTTGGGGATATTCAAGAAAAAGCCAAAGTTTCTCAATCTACCGTTTCTAGCTACTTAACCATGATGCAAAAAGCTGGTCTGCTTGAATCGATTCGTCATGGTCAATGGACTTACTACAGGCGTAATGAAGAATTTATTCAACAGTTAGCTAAATATTTTAAAACAGAGATCTAATTTTTTTGGGTTTCTGTTTTTTTACAGGTTACATCTGTTTTTCTAGATATATAATTATACTAAAAAGGAGATTTTATCTATGCGTTTTATATCTTATTTACTAGCCCTATTGGCTGGAGCAGCACTTAGCTTTGAAGGAGCTATCTATGCTGAATTAGGAAAAACAATTGGACAAATAGAAACAAGTTTTTATAATTTCTTTATGGGTTCAATAATCATGGGGCTGTTATGGCTCTTTTTTGGAAAAGGTAAGCTTTCCTATACATTTGAAGCACCTAAATGGTCATTACTTGGAGGTGTCTTGGGTGTTGTTTATATAACCTCAATTGTTGTAAGTGTCCCATTTGTTGGTGTTGGCATAACAATGGTTGCTGTAATTATCGGACAATTAGTAATGAGTATGATTATTGAACATTTTGGTTGGCTTGGTAGTATGAAAACCAGGATTAATAAGGAGAAGATTTTTGCAGTTATTTCAATGATTATCGCACTTATTTTAATAAACTAGGAGGTCTATAATTATGGCTTTATTTATGATTCTATTTACATTGATTGGCGGTATCACATTAAGCGCACAATCATCTATCAATGGAACATTTAGTCGAAAAGCTGGAACAATTGAAACAACATTTTTAACCTTTCTCACTGGAACAATGTTTCTTACCATTTTCATTTTATTTTTTGCTAGTGGAAATGTATTTGCACTTCTAGAAGCACCTAAATGGCAATTAAGTGCAGCATTTTTGGGCACTTTGTATTTACTTCTGAGTGTGATGGCAGTTATTAGAATTGGGGTTATCGCAACTAGTATTGCTGGTATAGCTGGTCAACTTGTAATTGGTGTAATTATTGATCATTTTGGATGGTTCAATAGTTTAGTCATAGAATTAGATATGAAACGTGCCTTCGCATTACTATTTATGATTATCGCACTTTATTTTATCTATAAAGGGAATAAACGCTCTAATAAAGAAGCTTCTTTACGAGAGAATTTACTATAGCTTACATTGAAATTCAAGGGGGCTGTCTAATAAGTTGATTTTTCGGCTATTGGATGCCCCTTTACATGTTTCAGAAAGCTGGTATATTAACATTCTTGAATTTCAATTATTAATGAATTTGCTCTTTTCGGACAGCCTCTTGTTCTAATCCCTCTATCGGCCAAATTTATATTCCTTATTAAGACAACTGATTAGCATTAGTTTAAGTGCTTTTTTTCACTAACTCATACCGATTATAAATATTAGTTATCCAATTTTGTTCAGAATCATTATTATATTTCATTGCATTCTCACCATATCTGTTCAACCCAAGCACCATGATTTACACCACCCCATCGGGTAGGTTTTCGTCAGCCGGACTGTTGCGGTAAATTCTCGCACCTATTAGGCTGGGAACATATTAATTTACTAGGAGAATACCATTTTAATTCAGAGAAAGCGATTTCATTAGATTCTTTAAGACCACTAAAACTTACTTAACGTTGTTAAAATCGGGGGAATCGTCAAGAAAATCAGCTTAGCGTTATAAATCGTTAAAATGTTGGCGGAACCCCTTTTAGTTATATAAATATTTGGTACTATAAAAGCATGAAAACAAATATGAGTATTTTTGATGTTTTTTTGAGTCTAATTTGTTTATTTGAATTTGTGGTGAATAGCAAGACTTGAAGGATATAAAAGTAAGGGAGGATGATATGATGAATCAATTTGGAACATTACATGAATCAAATGGTCGTTATGCTCTAAGATTTAAACGCTTTTTCTCTTATAAACCCGAAGAAGTTTTTCGTGTCATTACGGATCCTAGTTACTTCTCCCAATGGTACCCTTTCTCAACGGGGGAGATGGACCTCAGATCAGGAGGTAAGATTGCCTTCGATGACGGTGAAGGTTCGACATATGAAGGTATTATAACTGAATTAAAAAAACCACATACCTTTGAGTTCCGTGAAGTTGATGATTTGATACAAATCTCATTACTAGAAGAGGATGAAGGATGCCAAATGGTCTTCACCCACACTTTCGACGATAAGGAAATGGCAATGTATACTGCTGCAGGATGGCATAGATGTTTGGATGTACTTCACCAGATAGTCAACGGACATCCAGTTGAATGGAAAGATAATTCAGTTGAGTTAAGGGAATTTTATCGGGAAGCATTTGATCGAATTAGTTAAATATTATGGAAATAATCCTTTAAAGACTATCAATGGTATGGTATAGGAATTCTCCACCAGTGCTTATTCCAAATAAGGGCGCTATTATTAAGTAAACAAAGCCTAATTTTCTCGGTATTGTAAGCTAGAAATTAGGCTTTTTATTATTTGGCTTTTCTTAAGGTAGCAACACGGTTTCCTGATGCTGCCCCTATACAAGAGTTAAATAAAAAGCCGGTCAGTGACCCGGTGTATTCTATAAAAAATTATAGTCTAACCTTAACCTCAGTACCGTCCTTAGCTTTGACATCTATTAGCACGATCCCTCTATGATTTTTCAGTTCCTTGACGATAGGCTTTAGCGTTTCTGTGTCTATCAGTGGAAAGGTAAAGTCCAGTTTTTTTCTTTCGAAGTGCTCTTTTGTCCATTTGTTTGCGTTTTGATGAAAAAATTTTGAAGACAAAATTGAAATACCAATGTTTAAAATAGCATATGGAATTGGGATGGTGAACCAAACGTCTTTTGTTTTTACTTTTAAAAGCAACATAAGCAAATCCTATTCAATAATGACAGAAACGGTATCTCCGTTTGCCGACTTAACATCAACAATTTGACCATCCAATTCGTTTTCGATTGCATCAATAATAAGGTTTATATCTATATCCTTTACATATTTATCTGATTGAGGAATACTCGCTGCGATACTGTGTCCAGCCATTAATACTACCTTGACAAGTTTTATGGGCAAATTGACCGTGACGTTATCATTTTCAGCTGATACAACACGAATTTTTAATGTTTTATCTAAATATTCAGTCGATTTTTCTGATAGCTTACTTCCGGCTTCTTCTTTTTCTTTTAATATTTGAATCAGTTCTGATCCCTTATCTGTATCAATTTTCCCTTCTTGCACCATCATTAGTACTCTTGCAATTTCCTCTTTCATGGTAAATTCCTCCCTATTCATCTTTCAACAGCTTAATGGCTTCTTCTGAAGTGATTTCGCCATTTTCCAACATGGTAACAACCTTTTTCTCGTCTACTTCACTTTTCTTCTTCTGCACATATCCAAGTGATGAAATTATGTCTGTTAGCTTGCCTCGGACAGTTGGATATGAAATTCCCAACTCCTTTTCAACTTCTTTGATATTCCCTCTGCATGTTAAAAATACTTCCACAAAATGAAGCTGATCCTTTGATAATGACGCCAGCTTGGATAATTCAAACTCATTTTCCATAGTCGTGCGACATATGCGTTGGGTTCATCAATATGGACCGGAATTAGATGAAAGAGTACGAAGTCATCTTAAGCCAACAAATGACTCTTGGAGAGTCGATGAAACGTATATCAAAGTAAAAGATCAATGGGTGTATTTATATCGGCAGTCGATTCAGAAGGGAATACCATTGATTTTTATTTAAGTGAATCAAGAGATAAACAAGCAGCCAATCGCTTTTTCAAGAAAGCCTTGGCTACTTCTTATGTTTGTAAACCTCGTGTCATTACAGTGGATAAAAATCCAGCCTATCCTGTAGCGATTCAAGAGTTAAAAGAAGAGAAACGTATGCCTGAAGACATACAAATAGGGCAAGTTAAATATCTCAATAATATTGTAGAACAGGATCATCGTTATATAAAGAAGCGAGTTCGTTCGATGTTAGGATTGAAATCATTTCGTACAGCCATTTACATACTAAGTGGTATAGAAGCCATGCATATGATGAAAAAGAAGCAGGTTCATCAAGGGGTGAAGTCTGCCTAAAATCAAAAAGAATTCATCCATAAATTGTTTGGATTAGCTTCATAAGTTAGCAATTTAAAGAAAACTCACACTCTATGTTTCTAACGATTGATTTTTGCACCAGAACCCTATAGTTGTCTTCGTACCGCCTATATCTACGCCAACGGCATACGACAATCTAATATTCCTCTTTCCTTCTTATCTTGAAACGTCCACCAAAAATGTTTTGATTTCATAAGGTTTAATCTCAAAAATGATTTGTTCTTTATATTGATCTCCGATGGGTTTCTCCATCAGGTTGCATTCTCTCCAAGACTGAACGGTTAAATCGCTATTAATCTGTACGGTACCGCGTCGTCCAGTAAATTCATGTACTCGAAGAACGAGTTGGTTTCCATTCTCTGCTTTTTTGACAGTATCCACCATAACATGGTCGGAGGATAATTCGAATAAGGAAAAATCGCAAGACGTTTCCCCCGGAATGTAGGTAATCGGGTTGTTAAGGTTCCAGGCTTCTTGAACGGTACCTCCATCGATCCAGCTACCCTGATGCGGCAGCAAAGCATAAGTGAAGATATGTGAACCCTGATCAGCTTCCGGGTCTGGGAACGTAGCTGACTTAATTAAAGAAAGGCGAATGACGTTGTTTTTAATGTCATGACCATATTTACAGTCATTTAGCAGGCTGACTCCATATCCCGTTTCGGATAAATCCACCCACTGGTGACCTACCGACTCGAAGCGAGCGTAATCCCAACTTGTATTCCAATGAGTCGGGCGTTTGACATTCCCGTACTGAATGTCAAACGTTGCTTCCGTGGAGCGGATGTCGACAGGGAAAGCAACTTTTAATAATTGCTGTTTTTCATGCCAATCAACCTGGGTTTGGAAATCGATTCTACGACTCTCGGAATAGAGGATCATATCTTGCTCAATAGTAGAGTCCATATATCTCCATTCAAAACGAACGACGGTGCGGACAGGACCCGTCTCTGTTACCATTACTGATATTAAATGATCTACCTGACGAATTTTTTCCTGATAATAAATTTCGATGTCCCATGCTTCATAACGTATGGGTTTGTCCTCGAACACTTGTAACATATTACCTTGTGTTCCTTCGGCTAATACCTGTCGTTTGGCTTCCTTATCATAAATCTTGGTTAGTTGTCCTTTTTCATTCCACTCGATGTCATAATATGGCGTACTCACTCCAGAGGATGTGGCGCTAAAAGGGATGGCCTGAGATTGATCCTGTTCCGGAGTATATGTGAGGTTCATAAGACCCATAGATGGAAGTTCTTCCATTTGAATAATCCAATCTTCTCCTGAACGCTGAGACCGTAATATTTGTCCTTTGGAAGTAGTCCAATATCCACTCTCGGATCCTTTCTGTACAGGAATTCGGACGACCCCTGGATGCTTCCATGGTGCGGAATGGAACACGGTGTATCTCAGATGATCTTGATTGTTGACCAATGATTGAGCCGCAGCAGTCCAAGCCTCTAATCCTATGAGCTCGGCTTCCGCGTATTCCAGCTTGCTGTCCTCGTAAACTTCCTTAATCGAGGAACCTGGGATAATATCATGGAATTGATTGCGTAAAATAATTTTCCAACCCTCATTAATCTTCTCCTGAGGATAAGCAGCCCATCCTGAACAAAGTACACTACGTAAGGATTGAAGCCATTCGGTTTCATGGTAAAGCAGCTCCATTTTCCGATTCATTCTTTTATTATAGGCTTGGCTCGTATACGTCCCTCGATGATATTCAAGATATAACTCCCCATCCCACATATGAACATATTGATCTGTCTCATTTACTTTATCATGCAGGGATTGGAAGAACTCATCAGCACGTCCAGTTATCACATTGGGCACTCCGGGAAGCACATTAAGTCGGCGACGCATCTCGAGCATTTCTCGGTTCACGCCTCCTCCTCCGTCTCCGTAGCCATAGGCAAGAAGCAACTCCTCTGTTAAACCCTTATCTCGATACCCTTCCCATATTCCTTTAACAGTGTGTGGCTTAATCACACCGTTGTATGTATACCACCAACGGTGACTTTGATTTGGATCTGCTTGCGGAGTCGTAATAAAATGGGTGAGGATTTCCGTACCGTCGATCCCTCGCCATTTAAACGTATCATGCGGCATGCGATTATATTGATTCCAACTGATCTTGGTGGTCATAAAGGTATCAATATCCGACTTTCTTAGAATCTGTGGCAAGGCCCAGCTATAGCCAAAAACATCTGGAAGCCATAAATAGCTGCATTCCACTCCAAATTCTTCGCGAAAAAACTTTTTTCCCATCAGGAGTTGCCTGACCAGTGATTCCCCAGAAGTCAGGTTGCAGTCTACCTCTAGCCACATTGCCCCATCTGCTTCCCATCGACCCTCTTTAATTCGCTCTCGAATTTTTTCATAAATATCTGGATAGTCCATTTTAATATATTCATAGAGTTGTGGCGTAGTCTGCAAGAACACGTAATCTGGATATTGATCCATTAGTCTTAGCACGGTAGAGAAGGAACGGGCTGCTTTTTCCCGTGTATGCTTTAAACGCCATAACCAAGCTACATCAATATGGGTATGGCCGATACATCGGACCGTAACCTGATTCGTTTTCTCCAGTTTATCTAATTCTGCATGAAGCAGCCCTTGCGCTTCTGCAATCGATCCATAGAAGCTTTCAGATCCCGGACGTGACCAATCCACCCTGAGAAAAGCCCGATCTAATGCTCTTAGCAAGGAGGTATACTCGTTTCCATTGGGATCTAAAATCGCCACTGTTTCACTAATAGCCCTTGCCGTATAGTAGAGGTCATCCGTCGCCTCATCTAACCAAGCTAAATCCGCTCGATTGATCCTGTGTTCTAGGGAAGCGGGGGTTTCCATTCCCTCTAAACCGGACCAAAGACGAAATCGAAAGGATAAATCCTGACCTGCAAATTGAGAAGAGAAAAATACTTCTTTATGATTGGAATCCACCCCCTGGTAAGGCTCTCCATTCAAGTAGAGCAACGATTCAAACCCGGCATTATGTCCGCGTCCCGTTTTTCCAAAATCGAATATACCGAGGAGTTTACGATCTTTCCACTCCGCAGGAAACGTAACATCTGCCGCTAGCCAGGCGTAAATATCCCTGCCTTCCCATCGGTCGCCAACCCTCATGGTTTTCCATTCACCCTCATCTGACGGGCGTGTCCCAATTTCACCGTGTTCTAACTGAAAGTTAAAGAGAGGGATTTGAATCCGATCCCTATAGCGATATTCTTCTAACTCAGCTATACGTATGGCTAGTTTCTCTTCTGTCCAAAACATCCAATCCACTCCTTCTATATCCAACCACTTAAACTTACATCTTGGCTAATCGTATTCTTAGAGTTTCCACTTTAAGAATGATTTGGCCATCTAATAGAAACGATTTTAATTCACTGTCCGTTTCCAACAGCTGAATGAGTTCATTCATAAATTGCACCAGATAAAAGCGAAACTGCTCAAACGTGTAATTCCATTCACGATCCCAATGACTATGCGGAACAACTAAAATTCCCATGAAGTTGTTAATTGTTCACATCTCCTTTAACCTTTAACTGCTCCATTCGTGAGGGCTCCTACAATAAAACGTTGAAGGATAACGAACAAGGCAATGACTGGCAGAATGGCTACAATACAAGCAGCGGCTAAGTAATGAGTGGTAATAGCTTCAATGCTAGCTTGCGTTTTGACCAGCCCAACGGAAACTGGAAATAACGAATCTTGATCCAATAAAATAAAAGGAATAACAAATTGTGACCAACTCTGAACGGCTACTAGGATAGAAACAGATGTAATACCTGGCAGACTTACTGGCAAGAGCACCTTCCAAATCATTTGCAATCGAGTACAGCCATCGACTATCGCTGCTTCATCCAGTTCATAAGGGATCGTATCGAAATATCCCTTGAGAAACCAGGTGGTAAAGGGGAGTTCAACCGCAACCAAGACTACAATTAAGGCCATATGGTTATTAAGCAGCCCTAGTTCTGAGAAAAAGCGATAAAGGGGGATGCCAATAACGACAGGAGATATCATCTGAAACACAAGAATGGCCATTAAAGAAAATCTTTTTTGGCGAAATTGAAAACGTGAAAAGGCATAGGCAGCCGGAATAGCTATCATTAAGGTAAACAAAATGGTTAAAAACACGAGTTTAAGGGAATTGGTGATATTCCCCAGAATCCCTGTGTTCTGTAGAACATACACATAGTTCGCAAACACAGGTTCTTTAGAAAACAATAAGGGTGGGTCAGCAAAAAGCTCGGGAACTGATTTCAGTGACAGAGAGAACACCCAAAAGACAGGAAAAATAAAAAACAAAATGATCAAAGCATAGCTTAAATAAAGCCCTCCGTTTATAAGTTTATTCTTTAGGACTGGTGTCATCCGAGTTTCCCTCCTTCAGATCTAGATAGCATGCGGAAATAAACAATCGTCATCACCCCGTTTATAGCCAAAAGTACCACAGCGGTTGCCGCTCCTCTACCAAGTGCATCCTCCATGAAGATGGTATTATAAACATTCAACGCAATAACCTCAGTCGCTCTACCCGGACCTCCTGCCGTTAAGGCGGTAACCATATCGAAAGTATTAAACGTCGAAACAGAAGCTAGGATGAGGTTAATGCAGATAATAGGCATAAGAATAGGAAGAATCACTTTAGTCAAACGTTGCCACGCATTCGCTCCGTCTATTTTAGCTGCTTCGAGTACATCATTGGGGAAGGTTTGAAGTCCTGCGTAGAGCAATATCATACTAAAAGCCGTCCCTCGCCAAATATTGGCCACTGTTACGGATAGGAGTGCATTTATAGGATCAGAAAGGAAAGCTATCGATTTAATACCAAAAAAACCTAAAATATAGTTTAATATCCCTGCTTGTGATTCATTGTAGAGAAGAGTCCAGATAATTCCAATGACAACACCAGGGATAGCCCAGGCCATGAGCACTGTAGTACGAGCAACAACAGTTCCAACCAGCTTCCTCTTTGTCCCAATGTCAACCAACAGAGCGATGATAAATCCAAAACTCATTTGAAAAAAAACACTTAGCGATACAAAAATAAAAGTGATGACCAACATACTAAAAAAGCCAGGGAGAGTAAACAAAGTAATGTAAGATCGTAGGGTGTAAGAATAGTCGCCTCCACTCAACTGAGCATCTGTAAAACTAAGGCGCACGACTTCAAGAATGGGGTATAGGAATACAAATAAAAGAACGACAGCTAAAGGAAGTAGCCAAGGTACCGGAGAATTCCCCAGTACCTGCCACACGTTTTTTTTCGGCTTATAGTCGGATACATGAACATTGTTTTTCGTTGTTAAATCCATTCCTTTCATATCTGAACAGACCCTTCTATTTTTTATTCACAACAATCCAAGCTTCATCTAAGGCCGCTTCCGGAGTTTTCGTTCCAGAAGTAACCTCTGAAAGAGCTACTTGCAATGCTTGTGTAACCTTTCCATAAGAACCTGCCGAAGGACGAACCTTTGCCATAGTATCTAAGTACTCTTTAAATGTAGGGCTAAATTCGTTCCTCTGGTAATGCTCAGAATCATATACGGATTTTCGTGTAGGTAAACTTCCTGCAATGGAGTTCCATTTAGCCATTCCTTCATCACCAAAATAAGCTTTCAGCAGGAAGTTCACAGCAGCCTCTTGTTTTTCCGGGTCATCAGTAAAGACGCCAAATGACCATCCGCCTGCAGTTGTAAGCGCTTTATCATTAGCGTTAGATGTAGGGATAGGTGCAATCGCCCACTTTTCAAACTCTTCTTTCGGCAGGATCTGCTTCATGTTCTCTACCTGCCAGTTTCCGCCAAAGAACATGGCAACCTTTCCAGTTGATACTTCCCCATTCATATCATTTTCTCTTGTATAGCTAGATACTCGTTTCGGAACAACCTCACTAGCAATAGCTTGTTTATAGAAATTAAATACATTTAGCATCTTGGTTTTATTGTCACCTTCTCCGAAGTTCGGGTTTCCTTGCTCATCTACGAGTTCTCCACCCTGAGACCAGAACTGCGGCCAAAGCGAAGTCGTCATAGCCCCTTCTCCACGTCCGCCTGGTAGCAAAAGGGCATCAAAACCTTGACTTTTCACCTGTTCTCCAATTTTCAGCAACTCATCAAATGTTTTTGGAGGGTTCGGAATCAGATCCTTACGATAGAACATCACACGTACATCTGTACTAAAGTAAAGAGCGTAGATTTTTCCATCTTCTCCCTTGACTACATCCTGAACAAATGGAAAGAGATCTTCCTCTTTGATACCGGCCTTTTCTAGATACGTGTCTAATGGTTGGAGGTAATCTTTAAATCTATCAATCATATAACCGTCAATCATCGCCATGTCCGGTGCTCGTCCGGAGGAAGCCTGCTCATAAAGCTTCGCCATAGATTCATCAGAATTGGTGGAAGCCAATGTGCTGGATTTTATATTCACGCTAGGATTTTCTTTTTCAAATTCCTCAACAACACCTTTTAGATACTCGGCTCTCGGAACATCTGAAGCGGATAAGGAATAGTTAGGGTGTGCCATCCATTCCAAAGTAAATTCCTTATTCTCATTCCCTTGATTCTGACTCTCAGATCCAGTCTGCGTACTGCTAGAATTTTGACATCCTGTAGCCAATAAGGACAGGGACAGCAATAACATGGGTACTACACGGCTCCATTTTTTCACTTCAATTCCCCCTCGAATTTATGTTTAATTGTTTTCTTAACTAGATAACTCTTTAACTACTAAAAAAGCAGCTTACTATTATTACAAATTTAAAGGATCTTCAGCTCTTGTTCCGACACAAAAAATGTAACCTACATGTTGTTAGGAAATTCATCAATTATTCGATGATAACCAAGGGCGCCATAAGGACTATCAAGTTGAGGAGTACCCGATGGATGTATGCCTATTTTCACTCCATAATCTTCTGCCATTGGAACTAGACACCTATACACTTTATTGAATTTTTCTCTCCACTTAATGCTCTCCTCAAGAGTAGGGGTATTGACTTTTTCTTTTGTAAATCCCAAACTTTCACATCGAGAGATTGCTCCTCCCGCTGAATTGCTGATACGGAGTTGTTATTCCATGGAAAACATCTCCTGAAAATCTTTGTCTAACAATTCTTATTCCTGCTTCATCAAAGACTTTCACATAATTGACAGCGTTCTCAATTACACGTTCACTACCTTCTCCCTCATTCATAAAGTTTTCAGTAATATTAGGTGAAATTAAATAATACTTATACTAGGAAACTATCTAGGTTTTAAACTTTTAATTGCTTTCTGTCTAACATAATTAAGATGGTGATACATACTTGAATATGCTGCTATTGGGTCACGTTTTTCAAGTGCATTATAAATTTCAATATGCTGGCGCATTGTCTCTTTTAAATCCCTTTCTTCCAACGGGATTTTTTCTAATATTTTGTGATGAAACTGTTGCAAGGGATTTATGATGCCTTCAAACAAAGCATTTTTGGCACTCTGAGCAATAATCTTATGAAATTCTTTATCTTCTTCCGAAGAATCTTCTGTTGTTAAAACTTTCATTCTATCAATCGTTCCTCTTAATTTAGCAAGATCTTCATCTGTTATTTTTTCAGCCGCTAACGTTACTAAACCAAGTTCTAGTGCTACTCGAATCTCGGTAATTGAAAGCAGATCTCCGGCCGAAAGCGCCAACATCATTGAAAAAGGTTCGTTGCCAACTTTATCTGAAAAGAATGTGCCGTTTCTCGTTTTGCGGTTAATGATCCCCATAACCTCTAAGGATGTTAATGCCTCTCGTATAACCGGTCTACTAACATTACAAATGTCCATCAATTGAAACTCTGAAGGTAATCGTTCCCCAGGTTTAAGTTGGCCAGTCATAAGTAAATCAATAATTTCATCAATCACTTGTTTTGACAGTGTTTTTCGATTGACAGATTTTATTTTAACTTCAAGCCCATTAATTTCTCCCAAAAAACTCCCTCCTTTTAAAAGTATTTGGAAAATTGAAATTTTCATATGTTATATTGTAAGACAATTAATCATTACTAGTTTAATTGTAAGACAAATAAAATTTTCTGTCAATTCTATTAACTCAGAAATTTTTGATAAAGTTAGTTATTTTTTGTCACTTTAGGAGTTATTTTGTACTTATTTTTGGCGATATTTTGCACTATAAGTAAATGTAAAAAAAGCTATCTTCTAATGATAGCTTTTATAATTTATTTAATCCCGATAACTAAACGATCTCGTGCAGCTTCAACAACTTCTGTTGTAATGGTATTCATCGTGGGCCAGATCCTCTGCGAGACCGACATCCCGTACTATTCGGTTCTCTGATGAAATCGACGATCCCGAACCGAAGTGTCGAATATATGGATAACCGGATAAGTCGCTACAGTATGAAAATGGGGAAATGTGAAATAGCAGGCATGAACTTGTCTGCCCCCGAAGTACACTGTCATCACTATATCCCGTTGTACCTTAGAGGAAACGATAAATTTCATAATTTAAGTTTATAGAGATCATTTAAACAAACGTTTATTTCAAGGATTCACATGTATATGAAGAGAAACTGGATTCATTGGCACCGATAGTTAGCCAGCTTTCTGTTTGGTTAACTTAAACTTTGAAACATTTCAATTACAACAAGTATATCTGTGTAATTTGGAACAAATATTATAATTGTTGCAAACAAAAAGGAGGTGCTACAATGAATGCACAACGGGCACAAGACAAGTAGATGAACAAAATGGAACAGCTACAATCCATCCTCTTGATGAACCAAATAATAAACAAAGTGTTTCTATAAGCAGTCTAATAGAACAGTGATTTGTCAAATTTTTGCCTAATACAATCATAACCACCGGTCTATAGACCGGTGGTTATGATTGTATTAAGCATTTCGGGAATTAGATTGTGCTATTCGTACTTTGTTTTTATTGAATTACCTATCGGATGAAGAATTACGGAGCACAATTCAAGCAGCTACTAATAAGAGTGAATCCTTTCATGGAATTACCTTGATGCACCTTTTATCTTTGTGTACATGTATTTCAAGATAAGAGGTAAAGGACTTGACATGGAGCCTCTGTGGGTAAGATTAGTCTTGAAAGTCTAATGCCGTTGTTTTATCAGGCATCCGAGCCTATCATACCAACCTCTCCACGTAAATTCCTATATTTGTGCACGTTGAAAACTATAAATAATTACTGTAGAAAATGTTTCCACAAAGTTAAAATTAAGCCATTTTTTATATCTTAAAATACGATGAATACGCTGGAAAAACATACTATAGATAAGAGCATAATTGTTGAATAAATACAATTCTCTTAAGATTAAGGATGGAGAACCGTATAATTTTCGAGTCTGATGAACTAAGTTGATCGCTAAGTTCATTTTTCTTTTGGCTAATTAGGTTTTCGATTTAGATACCTTATGTAACCGTTCCTGTAATATGGAGACAGGGGGGAGGTTTTATTCAAATGCTCCATATATTTTTCTTGCATGGCACTGGCTTCTTCAAGCTCCATTTCAATAGGATTTGCAAGAATAAATCATTCAATTTTATATTAAAGATTTAGTGATTCTAAAAAACAGATCATTTTCTAACGCTTTCTATAATTAGAAGGAGTCATACCAAAGTATTTTCTAAAAGTACGATGGAAGTGAGGCATGCTATTAAACCCACACCCTTTAGCAACTGTTTCAACAGTATCATTAGTATGGATTAAGCGCTCTTTTGCTAGCAAAATTTTCTTAGACGTTATATATTCTGATACATTCATTCCTGTCATTTTTTTAAAGACTCGGCTTAGGTGTTCTGGGCTTATCTCAGCATATTCTGATAAGGAAACAAGGTCAACAACCTGGTTGGTAAAATTTAATTCTATATGATCCAAAACTTTTTTAAACCAATTAGGTAATGAATTCTCTGAATCTTCTCCTTTTTTTGGAGTTTGTAGTATTGATCGACTTGAGTAAAGTAACATACTTTGTAGAATAATAGTGATTGCTTGAATATAGCCTAACTTTTTTTGTGTAATTTCCGTATAAAGATTATCCAAATGTTTAACTATATTATTCCGTTGTTCCAAATTTAAAACATATCTAAAATTTTTTGAATTTACACATTCATCAAAAATTTGCAAATACGAATAATGATTACTGTACTTTTGATTACTAACCATTAGAGGGTCGAAAAAAATTGCAGTTGAAGTAACAGGGTTTTCTTTATCCGGTATGGCGTAGTGGATGACATTCCCTGGTAAAATAAATAGATCTCCTTCATTCATGAATTGAATAGATTGATCGATGAAGAATGTTCCTTTTCCTTTATAAACATAAACAATTTCATACCATTCATGAAAGTGATCAGGTAATTCATTTTGAGGATTTTTTGTATCCTTATAAACAATTTCAAACGGAAAAAATCTATTTTGGGTAAAAGACTTACGAATTGGCTGTTCCATTATATCACCGTCATTATATTTAGAATATTATATATATAATATCAATAAAGGGTATATATTATCAATAATTATTAATTTTCATTCTAATATTTGATGTTATAATAACATTAAGAAAGCGTTATCACAAAAGGAGTGCTGATATGAAATTTAAAAAAATTTTATCACTGCTAATTTTTACATTTATTTTATCTAGTATTCTAGTAGCATGTAATTCAGGTACAACAAATAGCTCAGGTGAAAGTAATGAAAAAGAAGGTTCACCAACTGATAGTGAAGAGAAAATAACAATTAATATTGCTTATGGTAATCAACCAGGGGAACCGATTGATCAATTAGCGAAGAAGTGGAAAGAATTAGCTGAACAAAAAAGTAACGGAAAGTTAGAATTGAAATTATATCCAAGTTCGCAATTAGGTTCTGAAAAAGATGTTGTAGAGCAAGCGATGATGGGGAATAATGTTGTTATTTTAACAGGTTATGATTTCTTAATGGATTATGTACCAGATGTGGGCATTTTAACAGCACCCTATTTGACTGATAGTTTTGAAGATTTATTTTATCTAACGACAACAGACTGGTATAAAGATTTGGTAAGTCAATTAAATGGGCAAGGCATTGATATTGTTACAACAAATACAATTTATGGTAAACGTCATTTGATGACAACTACTCCAGTAACTAAGCCAGAAGATTTAAAAGGGTTAAAGATTCGTGTTCCAAACAATCATGTGTACATTAAGTCATTTGAGGCTTTAGGTGCTACACCTACACCTCTACCGTTAGCAGACTTATATACATCTTTACAACAAGGGTTAGTTGATGGGGCAGAGAACCCATTACCTGTATTATTGGGTTCAAAAACAAACGAAGTTGCAAAACACTTATCTTTAACAGAACATACTAAAATTATTAGTCCTTGGATCACAGGAACAAGCTTTATCAAAACACTTCCAGAAGAAATGGCAACTATCTTAAAAGAAACAGGTGATGAAGCTGGTGAATATGCGAAAGGAATTGTAGAAGAAGAGTCTGAGAAAGTTCTTGCACAATTTAAAGAAGAAGGAATTGAAGTACACGAAGTCGACCTTGCTCCATTTAAAGAACAGGCGAAAAGTGTTTATGACGGATTTCCAAATTGGTCTCCAAACTTACATCAAACAGTTCAGGAGATTTTAGAAGAGCGTTAATTCGAATTAGCAATGACTAAGTGGTAAAAAGCAGGAGGAAAGTTATATGTTAAAAAAATGGTTTAATTCGATTGATGATTTACTCTCACTCATTGCTCTATCGGGTATCACAGTATTAACAATTTTAAATGTGTTTTGTAGATTTATATTAAATAACCCTATTGCTTGGGTAGAAGAAGTTACGTTGGGGTTATTTGTATGGTTGGTATTTATAGGAGTAAGCTCTGCAATGAAGAGGGATGGTCACATCGGAGTAGACTATTTTTTAAAGAGGATGCCAAAGATTTTTCACATCCTCTTTACTATAATTGGATCTCTCTCCATTTATTATGTATTAGTTTATGTCTTTATAGTCTTAGGTCTAGATTTGACATCAAAAGCAAGCAGCAAGGTGACCCCCGTTTTAGCTATCAGTTATCAGTGGATAGATATTGCGATACCAATAGGTGGTATCCTAACAACCATCCATTTTACTATTAAGTTACTCCATTCTTTTCAAGGTGATGACGAGAAAGGGAGGGAGATATAAATGGCGTTAACAGCTATGTTAGTAGTATTACTGATACTTTTTTTGATAAATGTTCCAATAGCGTTTGCATTAATTGTAAGTACATCAGTTTACTTTTTCTTCACTGATAGTTTTGTCATGGCTGTACTTGTGCAACGTATGATTGGAGGAATAGAATCAATCCCGCTTTTGGCTATCGTCTTTTTTATTACAGCGGGTATTTTAATGAATTATACAGGGATCACAGCACGGATGTTAAAATTTGCTGAAATCATAACTCGACCGTTACCTGGTGGATTAGCTCAAGTAAATGTAGTACTCAGTACATTAATGGGTGGATTAAGTGGTTCAAATATTGCAGATGCAGCAATGCAATCAAAAGTGCTTGTACCAGAAATGGTGAAAAAGGGCTATTCTAAATCTTTTTCTACTGTTTTAACGGCAGCTACATCCCTAATCACGCCCATTATACCTCCTGGAATTGCACTAATCATGTATGGGTATGTTGGAAATGTTTCAATAGGAAAGTTATTTTTAGCAGGTATACTACCTGGAGTCGCTCTTTGTCTATCACTTATGGTTTATGTCTATTTTTATGCGAAAAAACATAATTTAGAAACTGGTGAAAAGGAAAAAATTACGTTAAAAGAATTCATGGCTAGCTTTAAAGATGCAATCTTAGCTCTATTACTACCCATTATAATTATAGGTGGTATTCGTTTTGGAATTTTTAGTGCTACCGAGGCAGGAGCAATAGCAGTTTTATATGCTTTGGTTTTAGGACTAGTCATCTATCGAGAAATGTCTATAAAACAATTAATTCGTGCTTTAATAGAGACTGTCCATACAGCTGCATCTATTTTAATTATTATTGGTGCAGGATCTGCTTTTGCATGGATTTTGACTCTTGAACAAGTTCCTCAAAAAATGACTGCATTTATGGTTGGGAACATTTCTTCACCTTTACTATTTTTTATTGTTGTTCTTGTCTTTCTTTTAATTGTAGGAATGTTTATAGAAGGAAACGTGTCTATTATTATACTAACTCCGCTATTTATACCGATGTTAATCCAATACGGAGTTGACCCTGTTCACTTTGGGATTTTCTTCATTATTTGTTTAAGTATAGGGACATTAACACCACCTTTAGGGACAATTATGTTTACAACATGTTCAATTACAGGAACGAAAATAGAAGATTTTATTAAAGAAAGTTGGCCGTTTTTAATTATCTTAATCTTAGCAGCGTTATTAATTGGATTTATTCCACAAATCACAATGTGGTTACCTTCAATATTATTTTAATAATAGGTTGGGACATAAAAAGTTCATTTTATGATTAATTCAGCAAAGAAAGGGTTGTAAAGATTGAAAACTCTCATTTGTCAAGAACCTGGTAAAATGGAAATTATTGAACAAGAAAAGCCAGAGATTAACAATCAAGGTGATGTATTAATTTCTATTAAGAGAATAGGGATATGTGGTACAGATATACATGCATATGGAGGAAATCAACCTTTTTTTCAATACCCTCGAATTCTTGGACATGAATTATCTGGAATTATTGCGGAAACTGGAAGCGCTGTTAGTTCTGTTGCAGTTGGTGATAAGGTTACAGTCATTCCGTATATGCATTGTGGTACTTGTATTGCTTGTGAAAGTGGAAAAACGAACTGTTGTACTAATATCAAAGTGGTAGGTGTGCATATAGATGGAGGAATGAAAGACTTTCTAGTTGTTCCTGAAAAGCATGTATTAAAGGTAAACTCTCTTTCCTTGAATCAAGCTGCAATAATTGAGCCGTTAAGTATTGGTGCACATGCAATAAGAAGAGCAGAGATCAAACCGGAAGATACTGTATTAGTTATCGGTGCTGGCCCTATTGGATTAGGGGTTGCAGCGTTTGCGAAGACTCAAGATGCTAAAACAATTGTTATGGATATTAGTGAAAAAAAGTTAAAGTTATGTAAAAGTTGGGCGGGTTGTGACGAAGTAATAGTTTCCGATGAAAATAATGAGGAGAAACTTCGAGCAATCAATAATGGGAATTTACCATCTATTGTTCTAGATGCGACTGGAAACAAACTTTCCATGATGAATGCATTTAACTATGTTTCACACGGTGGTAAGTTGATTTATGTTGGGTTAGTAAAAGACGATATTAGCTTTGATGATCCTAATTTTCATTCCAAAGAATTAACTC
Organism: Metabacillus arenae; assembly: GCF_014773385.1. Classification (GTDB taxonomy): domain Bacteria; phylum Bacillota; class Bacilli; order Bacillales; family Bacillaceae; genus Metabacillus_D; species Metabacillus_D arenae. The sequence goes on from NZ_JACXAI010000049.1 coordinate 37,327, forward strand.
TAATGGGAAGTAGGAATGCTACTTATGAGGATTTTCAGTATGTCATTGAACGCATAGAAAATGGAGAAATAAATGCAGATGACTATATAACGTATGAACTTTCATTTAATGATACGGTAGAACATTTTCATAATAAGAACCATAACACAAATAAGTCAGTTATTGTTCTAGAATAAATTCAAGAATCTTTATATTAAAGAAGGGTATTAGTATAAGGGCTCAAAAATACTGTTTTCGAAATAAGGGAATAATAGAATCGTTTTTAATTAGCGGATTGAATTGAATTAGTCTAAGAAGATGTAGAAAGCGATTCAAAAAATTGCCTAGGTAAGGAGGTGGTTTCTGATAGGGTCCTAGGAGGCGTTACTAGAAACTACCTTCTTCTTTTCTTTTATTTTGAAAAAACTAAAAATTCTTTTCACTTAATCTAATATCGAGAATAGTTTAGCTATCTTAATCAATACTGTTACTAGTTTGATAGGTTCATAAAAAGTTCTGAAGTCAAGAAGTGATTTGGAGGGATAAAATTGAGTGCAAACTACTTAATTATAAATGCTAATGATAATGTGTTGGTTGCGTTGAAGAATTTTACAAAAGGGGAGAAGGTTGAGGTAAAAGATCGAATTATAGAAGTTTCTGAGGATGTATCATTTGGCCATAAGATCGCTTTAACACAAATACCGCAAGACCAAGATGTCATGAAATTTGGTTTTCCAATTGGGAAGGCTAAAAAAGATATTGCAGTTGGTGAGTGGGTGCATACCCATAATGTTGCAACTAAATTGGAAGGAGCCTTGGAGTATAAATACGAACAACAACCAAAAAATGTGGTGAAGGCTTCGAGTACCAATCGGACATTTAAAGGGTATGTACGGAAAAATGGTGATGTTGGTATTCGTAATGAGATTTGGATTATTAATACTGTAGGCTGTATCAATAAGATTGCGGAACGTATTGCAACTACAGCTGACAAAATGCATAAAGGGGATCAAATAGATGGAGTTTATCATTATCCTCATCCATTTGGTTGTTCACAGCTAGGAGATGATTTAACAAACACTCAAAAAATTTTAAAGAACCTTGTTAATCATCCGAATGCAGCTGGTGTACTTGTCTTAGGATTAGGCTGTGAAAATAACAATATACCAGAGTTTAAAAAGGTGATTGGTAATTACGATCAAAATAGAGTGAAATTCCTAGCTGCCCAAGGTGTAGATGATGAAATTGAAGCAGGCTTAGCAGCTATTGAAGAGCTTGTAGAGTATGCGTCCACCTTTAAGCGTAAGGATGTGCTTTTATCAAAGTTAAAGGTGGGGTTGAAATGTGGGGGGTCAGATGGTCTTTCAGGTATTACTGCCAATCCTCTCCTCGGATCATTCTCTGATAGGTTGATTTCTGAAGGTGGAACCACGGTTTTAACAGAGGTACCAGAATTCTTTGGTGCTGAACAACTACTTATGGAACGTACGGCAGATGAGGGGGTATTTAATGCAACCGTAGAACTTGTAAATGACTTTAAAGAGTATTTCATAAGGCATGGTCAGGTGGTTTACGAAAATCCTTCTCCCGGTAATAAAGATGGTGGTATAACAACTTTAGAAGAAAAGTCTTTAGGAAATGTTCAAAAGGGTGGATTTGGAGAAGTTGTGGATGTTCTCGAATATGGTGGCAAAATGGAGAATTCAGGATTAAATTTACTTCAAGGGCCAGGTAATGACCTTGTAAGTGTAACAAATATGGCTGCAGCAGGAGCCCATATTGTCTTGTTTACAACAGGAAGAGGGACTCCATTTGGTGGGCCAGTTCCAACGGTGAAAATTTCTACAAACAATAGCCTATTTGAAAGAAAATCGAATTGGATAGACTTTAATGCTGGTGAGTTGGTCGTAGATAAAGACATGGAAACAATGACTGATGAGTTTTTCGATTACATTATTCAACTAGCATCAGGTGAAACACAAGCTAAAAATGAAAAGTATGGATTCAAAGAAATTGCGATATTTAAAGATGGAGTAATGCTTTAAAAAATTACGAAAGGGCGGGATATCATTGGCATACCTAAATCGTGTTTCTATTAAGAGTAGAAAGGGAATTGTAGAGTTCCAGGATCAAGCTAATTTACCCGAAAAAATAGTTCAATTTGGTGAAGGGAACTTTTTAAGAGGCTTTGTAGACTGGATGGTCCACGCAATGAACAAACAAGGTCTCTTTAATGGAAAGATTGTTGCTATTCAACCGACACCTCATGGAAAGGTCGTACCTAAGTTAGAAAGACAGGATGGGCTTTATACACTTGTTTTACAAGGGGTTGACCAAGGTGAAAAAATTGATAAATATGAAGTGATTCCTTCTATTTCGAAGTGGGTTAACCCGTATGAAAATTGGTCAGAGGTGTTAAAATATGCAGAATCAGACAGCATTGAGTTTGCATTTTCAAATACAACTGAAGCAGGATTAACCTACCAACAGGAAGAATTCACATCTGACAAATCTGTTCTTTCCTATCCAGGGAAGCTAACGGCATTTCTCTATCATCGTTATCACACGTTTAAAGGAGATGAAACAAAAGGAATTACAGTAATTCCTTGTGAATTAGTAGAAGGAAATGGAGATATTCTAAAAGAGATTGTACTCAAAATATCAGGAGATTGGAATTTGCCAACTGATTTTATAGAATGGGTGAAAAATCATAATCGCTTCTGTAATACACTAGTAGACCGTATTGTACCAGGATATCCAAAAAATAATATAACAGCATTTCAAGAGAATATAGGATATGAAGATTCGCTTCTTGTTATAGGTGAACCCTATCATTTATTTGCCATTGATGCGAATGAACAAGTTTCGGAAGCCATTCCATTTGATAAGGCTGGATTAAATGTCAAGTGGGGAGATGTTACACCATATCGTAACTTAAAGGTAAGTATTTTAAATGCGCCGCACACGATGATGTTTTCAATTGGGTATTTATCGGGGGTGGATACCGTATTTGAGATAATGGAGGATGAGGCGTTATATCAATTTGTTCACCAATCTATCTTCAATGAAATCTTACCTGTTCTTCCTTATGGAAAGGAGGAACTACATAGGTTTGCCGAATCAGTTTTAGATCGTTTTAAAAATCCTTTTGTAAAGCATTATCTTGGTGATCTAGGATTAAATGCAGTTTCAAAATTTAAAACAAGGGTACTACCAACTTTTCATAAATGGGTAGATGAAAAAAATGAGATTCCAAAAAACATCGCATTCTCCCTTGCAGGTTTAATAACATATTATCGTCCTATTAAGCTTTTAGATGAAGAGCATTTAATTGGAAAACGTGGGAATGATGAATATAAGGTTCGTGATTCTAAAGAAGCTATTCGCACATTTTATGAGGCATGGAATCAATTTGATGGGAATGGTGAAAGTTTAAGAGAGGTTGTTTCTGTAGTATTAGATAATGAGTTACTATGGGATATAAAATTAAGTGAAGTTGACGGACTAACTGATTTAGTTACGAAGTATACTAGAGGAATTATTGAAGATGGAATGAGGGAAGAATTAAACGAGTTAGTGCGGAAAAAGGAATAAATGTTTCAAGATATATGATGGAATAGAAGACTATAACTAGTATTTAAATTTTTAAATAAGAATACGTGATTAATAAATTCAATCTCTTAATATGGGTGTAACTATGGATGTTGTAACATTAGGGGAGACGATGGTTTTATTTACGCCAGGGAGTTTTTCAAGAAAGTTTGGTGGAGATGAAACTAATGTAGCTATTGGGGTAACTCGATTAGGCCATCAAACTGGTTGGATTAGTAAAGTAGGGAAAGATGTATGGAAAAGCATTGCGTTCCTTTATTCGTGGTGAAGGTGTGGATGTAAGTCAAGTACGTTTTGATACTGAGGCGCCAACAGGTCAGTACTTTAAAGAAGTGAAAGTGGGGATCGAGTTCAGGTTCAATATTTTCGTAAAGGATCCGCGGCGAGTCGTCTCTCTCCTGAAGATAAATGAAGAGTATATTGCCAAAGCTAAGTATTTACATATTACCGGGATTACACCTGCGTTAAGTGACTCATGCTATAAAGCAGTAATAAAAGCTATCGATCTAGCAAAAAAGCATAAAGTTAAAGTTGTATTTGATCCAAATTTTCGTCCTAAGCTTTGGTCAGAGGAAAGAGCTAGAGAGGTGTTATTAGAAATTGCTGCAAAATCTGATATCATTCTTCCTGATATAAATCTTTTTGGTGGGGGTATAAACCAATTGAATGTGAAAACTGTAATACTGAACATAGAATAACAGTTCTTGGAAGGTTAATATTTGTTTCTTTGACTATCCTACCAATGTTGGTATTTGGAAATTTCTTCACACCCTTTGATAATGCTTTTGCAACAATTGGTTTAGGGATTGCTATTTTAATAATCGGTTCTCTTTTTGCACCATATTTTGTTAAATACAAAAAGGTAGATCAGTAATCATGCTTCAACTAAACCAGCAAATAAAAGCTGCACAGTTATTCCGAAGGGCGCTATTCTTTAATAAGAAGGGGTCCTTCTTTATCGGCTATTAAATGTTGTTCACCCTTACACAGAGTTCTTAATACAACCCGGTGTCATTGAATTTTGCTCAAGTGAAACACACAAAAAGGGCTCCTCAAGAGTGAAGAGACAGCCCCATAAAAGCTTTAAATTAATGTTGCTGGGAACCAGGCGGAACGTAAAACGGCGGTACTTTAATCCAGCCGCGTTTGCGCATTAGATGTTTTAATCTCGTCGCGAAAGCTAACTTTTCTGCTTGAAATTGAATAAATAATAATCCGACATCTGTTCGAATTGATTCGGAAGCAGCACTTGCAGCACGCATAATTAAACTAGCGATTTTTAAAGATAATTCGTTTGCAATCACATCATCCGGTAATTTAACTCCAAGAGGAATACTGTTTGGGTCTGATATTGGCATATCTTCGGGGGCTGTAGGTAACGTAATTCCTTCTTTAATCATGAAGTCATGAAGTCGTTCCCTTTGACTGGACCCTAATTTCATATCTTCTTTAAGTATTGCTTTTAGTTCATTATCCTCCGTGGTATTAATACCTGCTTGAACAGATACCTTTGCGATTTCAAGACCTGCCAAGTAAATCCAACATGCCATCACTTCACCGACATGAAGAGGTTGATCTTCGTCTTGAATTGTCAGTGATTTCATGGCATCCATGACTGTTTCCCATACATTTACCATGTGATTTCCTCCTGATTTTCTATTGAATATGCATATTGTGTGTACCATAGCAATATTTATTCAGAAGTTGATATGAAGAGACAGATCAGAGAGCTTTTGAAAATTAGACTTCTGTCTCCAAAGAGGTTCGATCTTGAAAGATATACTTACTTCATACGTAATTGAGCTATTGTATACAGAATGGTATGTATGGTAATAGGAGAGGTTGGAAGATAGGGGTCTCCTTCTATTCGATTCGTCCCTCTGTATCAAAGCAGTTTTAAATAAGCTTTCCTTCTACTCGAAGACTAGCCCCAGTAAGCACCCCATTTTTTCATTTCTTTAATTATTTTATGTAAGGCTTGTCCTTTTTCTGTAAGGGTATATTCTACCGTTACCGGGACTGTTGGGTATACGTTTCGAATTAATACATTATGATCTTCTAAATGTCTTAAAGTATCTGTTAATGCCTTTGGACTTACCTTTGAAATGGCTTTTTGCAATTGTCCAAACCGTTTTGTACCTTCGAACAGTTCTCTTAGTACGAGAAAAGACCATTTCCCTCCAATGACATTAAGTGCTTTTTCAATGGAACATTCTATTTCCATTTTCTCAGATTCTACGACTTTGCTCATAACCCACCTCTTCCTTATAGTTACAAACTATAAAATTTATAGTAACTATAGTTTATGTAATTATATCAAATAAATTTCAGTAATTGAAATTCAATGAAAAGAACAATATACTTTTGTTGAAAGCAGTACTTTACAAGAATTTATGAAAAGCAAAGTGTCAAAAGAAACCAAACGAATTGAAAAAGGAGAAATGTAAAATGAATTTTGTTACATTAAACAACGGTATAAAAATGCCGCAGCTTGGTTTTGGTGTTTGGCAAGTTTCTGATGAACAAGCAACCACTGCCGTTGCGAAAGCAATTGAAGCAGGCTACACATCAATTGATACTGCAATGATATATGAGAATGAGAAAGGCGTTGGGAAAGCTGTCAGAGAATCTTCTGTTCCTCGTGAAGAGTTATTTATTACGACAAAAGTTTGGAATAGTGATCAAGGCTATGAAAATACATTACGAGCATTTGATGAAAGCTTAGAAAGATTAGGTCTTGATTATGTTGATTTATATTTGATTCATTGGCCTACTCCTCAATTTGACGAGTATGTTGATACATATAAAGCATTAGAAAAGCTATATCATGATGGGCGAGTAAAATCTATTGGCGTTTGTAACTTTGAAATTGAACATTTAGAACGTATCTTAAAGGAATGTGATGTAAAGCCTGTTTTAAACCAAATTGAATGCCATCCATACCTTGCTCAAAATGAGGTAAAAGAGTTTTGTGCAAAACATGAGATCTTTGTAGAGGCATGGAGTCCTCTTGACCAAGGCGGAGAAGTGCTCCAAGATGAAGTGATTAAAAAGATAGCTGTATCACATGGCAAAACTCCTGCTCAAGTTGTGCTGCGCTGGCACCTGCAAAATAATACGATCGTCATTCCTAAATCAGTAACACCAGCGAGAATAGAAGAGAACTTTCAAGTATTTGATTTCGAACTAACTGCGGATGAATTGCAGGAAATAAATCAACTAAATCGCAATAGACGTAAAGGTCCAAATCCGAGCGAAATGAATAATCGATAAGATTAAAAAAACTGTGAGTTTTCACAATTGAATAGATTAAAAGCGTGTTTTGATCAATCTTTTTTCAAAACACGCTTTTTCTATTTGACCTTTTATCGAAGTTTATAGAGATCATTTAAACAAACGTTTATTTCAAGGGTGCACATGTATATGAAGAGAAACTGGAAAAACATTTACACCGATAGTCAGCCAGCTCTCTGTTTGGTTAACTTAATCTTTGAAATATTTCAATTACAACAAGTATATCTGTGTAATTTGGAACAAATATTATAATTGTTGCAAACAAAAAGGAGGTGCTACAATGAATGCACAACGGGCAC
>NZ_JACXAI010000005.1 GCF_014773385.1 Metabacillus arenae
ACCTTAATAGACCTCCATCACTTAGATACTTATCAGCTTAGTCATAGTTTACTTTTTTTAATATTTCGTGTCTAAATGATTAAGGGGTCTAAAAAGTTATATTTCCACTTTTTGTTAATTAACTATAGGTGTTTTTCGTTTCTTGGGCTTTTCTGTCTAATTGCCAACTTTTTTATCCGGTTGCTTCGTTTATTGTACAGTCCTCCCCTTTTACTTTCCGTATCAGGGAATTTTCTTGCCGATTGCGGAAATTTACTGGCCAAGTTTGAAATATATTAGCCACACGGACTCTTTATTTGCCGTGGCTTGAAGCTTTTTGTCCTCTAGGGCTCTTTATTTGCCGTGGCTTGAAGCTTTTTGTCCTCTAGGGCTCTTTATTTGCTGTGGCTTGATGCTTTTTGTCCTCTAGGGCTCTTTATTTGCCGTGGCTTGATGCTTTTTGTCCTCTAGGGCTCTTTATTTGCTGCAAGTTTGAAGCATATGGTCCACTCAGTAATTTTATAGCGGTTCTGCCATACTGACTGAACAATCAAATTGTGATCTTGTTTCCCTAAGTATTAACAGGATACTTTGTATTTCAATGTGGTTTACCAAGTACTAGCTTCGAGTTTCTCCCGAACTAGCTAATGTCTAACGGAATAATCGCAAGCCGGCCATTTCTTCCTACTTCTGGCTAGAAGGTTGGGGGTTCCATGTTAAGGGGGCTATTTGTTAAAAAAGCACCTCTGCTATAAGAGATGCTTACCCTATTTCTGCAAAGACCATCCGATCTTTGCCATTAATATCAAACACGATTTCTGCTTTAGAAGTTGGGAAGGTTTCATTCAGCAGCAGCCGGACTGCTTCTCCTTGCCCTGCCCCAATTTCAAAGCCAACTAACGCTTTTGGTTTTAACACGAGCGGCAGTTCGTCCATAAATTTTCTGTAGAAATCCAGCCCATCTTCCCCTCCGGCCAAAGCACGGCTAGGTTCGTGGTCCTTTACAACTGTGGACAATTTTAACACTTCTTTGTCAGGTATATAGGGTGGATTGGATACAACGATATCTACTTTCCTTTTTTCTTGAATGATTGGCTTCAAAAGATTTCCATGAGCAAATTGTACGGTTGCACCGAGCCGCTTTGCATTTTGTGCGGCGACTTCTAAAGATTCAGGAGCGATATCAGTAGCTGTCACAAATAGATGGGGCTCTTCAAGCGCCAAAGTTACGGCAATTACCCCGCTGCCTGTGCCTACATCAACTAAATGAAGTGATTTCTTGTCAAAATGTTTAGCCATTCTTTTTAACAGACCCTCTACAAGCTCTTCTGTTTCAGGTCTTGGAATAAGGACTTCCCTATTCACCGTAAAACGTCTTCCATAAAAATCTTCATATCCCATTAAATATTGAATGGGTTCACCAGCTCCATGAAGCTTTATATCTAACACGAACGATTGATATACATTATCCGGAATGGTATCCCGCAGACTACTTAATAGGGTTGACCTGTTCATGTTTACATGATGACGAAGCAGAAGTTCTCCCGCATTTTCATCTCTTCCAGCTTCTTTTAAAAAAGAAGAAGCCCAATTGAGGGCTTCAAATATTCTGGTCATTCTAGTCTTCCGCTGCCTGTAGTCTTGATGATTGATCCTCTACAATTAGAGCGTCAATGAATTCATCAAGCTTTCCTTGCAGAATTTGGTCAAGCTTTTGAATCGTTAGACCTATACGGTGATCTGTCACACGATTCTGCGGGAAGTTATATGTCCGGATACGCTCAGAACGGTCGCCTGTTCCGACAGCTGATTTTCGAGTTTGATCATATTCTGCCTGAGCCTCTCGTTGAAATTTATCATATATCCGGGCGCGTAATACTTTCATAGCTTTTTCTTTGTTTTTTATTTGTGATTTTTCATCCTGACATGATACGACAACGCCTGTTGGCACATGAGTTAAACGAACCGCAGACATCGTTGTATTTACACTTTGTCCGCCTGGACCGCTGGATGCAAATGTATCAACGCGGATATCCTTTTCATGAATATCCACCTCAACCTCTTCTGCTTCAGGTAAGCAGGCAACCGTTGCAGTCGATGTATGGATACGGCCACCTGATTCTGTTTCAGGTACTCGCTGGACACGATGGGCACCGTTTTCAAACTTCATCTTGGAATAAGCACCTTTCCCTGTAAGCATGAAAATAATCTCTTTATAGCCTCCGGTTCCCGTTGTGCTCGCTTCAATTACTTCTGTTCTCCAGCCCTGCGCTTCTGCATATCGGCTGTACATTCGGTATAAGTCACCTGCAAACAAGGCAGCCTCGTCTCCGCCTGCTGCCCCGCGAATTTCCATAATAACGTTTTTATCGTCATTAGGGTCTTTTGGGATAAGCAAAATTTTCAGACGTTCAGAATGAGCTTCTTCCTGTTCCTCAAGTTCTGCCAATTCGTCTTTTACCATCTCTCGCATTTCTGAATCAAGCTTTTCTTCAAGCATGCTTTTTGCATCACTGATTTGCTCTTTTACAGATTTATACTCTCTATACACTTCAACAGTTTCTTGAAGATCAGACTGTTCCTTAGAATATTCTCTCAGCTTATTTGTATCATTGACCACATCAGGATCCATTAAAAGCTGATTTAATTTTTCGTATCGTTCTTCAACGGCTTGTAAACGATCTAACACGTTATTCACCTCAATTTTTCTCCATAACGTTATAATTATAGTATAGGAGAACTTTAGCGTCAAAAGCAAATTAGCAAAAACGTTTTATACTGGCCATCTAATCATTAAATTATGGCGGTATATCGTAGTTTTGAATGCTTTTATGCTTCAAAAATCAGCCTATTATTTTAACTAAAAGGAGTAGAACACATGTTTAAGAAAATCCATCACATCGCCATTATATCTTCTGATTATCAAGCTTCAAAGGATTTCTATGTGAATAAGCTGGGATTTAACGTTGTAAATGAGGTGTATCGCGAGAAAAGGGATTCCTACAAGCTTGATTTAGCGATTTCTGAAACCTATCAGATTGAGTTATTTTCTTTTCCATCTCCTCCAAAAAGAGTTTCACAGCCTGAGGCTGCCGGTTTAAGGCATTTAGCTTTTGAAGTGGATCATATCCATGAGACAGTGTCGAAGCTCTCTGACAAAGGGATTGAATGTGAACCAATTCGAATTGATGAGGAAACAGGGAAGAAGTTCACATTTTTCCAAGATCCAGACGGTTTGCCACTGGAAATCTACGAAAACTAAAACTGGCGAAACTTCACTATCTTTGCCGAATAAATACTTGTTTTGTCTTCTGGGAAGGAAAAAAGATGTAAAAAGAGAACTCCTCTTCTAAGGGGGAATGATGAATGAATACTAGTGCGGTAGCTAAAGAGCTCTCTGTTTCAACCAAAACGATTCAGCGCTGGGTCAAACAGCTTAATTTGCCAATGGAACGGAACGAACTGGGTCACTATTTTTTCACAGACAAGGACATTGACTTGTTGAGAGAAGTTCAAACACAAATTCATAACGGCGTATTATTACAGGAAATCCAAGTGACAAAACCAAAACGTACAGGGCATTTAGTAGAAAAAAAAGAAGCCACAATTGATGATGAATGGCTGGAAAGGCTGAAGGAGGTTGAAAGGAAAGTAAATGAAAAAGCGGACTCTGTCGTGTCCTACCAATTACTTCAGCACCGTCAGGAATTAGAAGAGCTTCAAGAAAAAATTAAGTCACTCCAAATGCAGCTTGATGAATTGCAGAAACAAAAAGAGCTGCTAGGGAAGGATAATCTGCTCGTATTCGACCATCCTCACAAAAAACCGAAACAAAAACGCAAAAACTTGATTAGTTCTCTTTTAAGCTTTTAAGACTAGGACGCCCCTAGTCTTATTTTTCTTTTAGCAAAAGGTTATACTATTCTTCAACATTCACTTGGATCCTATAACGGGGTAAAGCGTTTACCATTTTATCGTGAAGTTCCTTTTCCAGCTTCTTCATTTCCTTCTGAGAAAGATTTTTTTCAGAGTATACCGTTACCCTGGCATTTTTTCCGTTGATGAGAACAGGTCCGAGCTCAAGATAATCATAATCCTTTAAAGCTTCGCCAACCTTATCCTTGTCAGTATCCAAGTTGGGGCGGCTTTCGGATAAATCAATAAAATTAGGGTTTTGATTGGTATTCGTCCTTTCATCATCAAGTTCCCGTTGATACCCAGTTTCCTTTTGTCCGGAATTCATCAAATTTGTTCCATTCTTATCTTCCTCTTGGGGAATTTGTTGACCGGTTGGGCTCCAGGAACAAGCAGTTAAAGTTAAAATAAGAGCCGAAAGCAAATAAACAAAGATTTTCTTCATATGATCAAAGCACCTCCATTCATAAGGTGCCCAAAATAAACGGAAACTTTCAGGCTTTGGGAGTTTTTTAACCTCAGTTACGGGATGACCGGATAGTCTGCTTCATTGCTTTCATAGAAACCTGAAGTTTTGGCTGAGGTCTGTTGTTAAGAGGAGGATAAATAAAAATAGCAGCTGCCTCTGTAAAAATAGGAGGATAGCTGCTGTTAGGCTAAAAGCCTTTTTATGTAGAAAGAAATTAAGGCTTTTGAATTTTTGCTTGTTTCATTTGATTAGAAATTGGTTTGTTTGGAACTTCATGGTGATGTCTGCAACGGGGTTCGTATGACTCAGATGCGCCGACTAAAATAATGGGGTCATCGTAAGAAGCTGGTTTACCGTCAATTAAACGTTGAGTACGGCTTGCTGGCGAGCCGCAAACAGAGCAGACCGCTTGAAGCTTTGTTACTAATTCAGCTATTGCCATTAGCTCAGGAACTGTTCCAAATGGTTCTCCTCGGAAATCTTGATCTAGTCCTGCAACGATTACTCGATGACCTTGATTAGCCAAAAGTGTCACAGCTTCAACAATTTCGTTATCAAAAAACTGAACCTCATCGATTGCTACAACATCTGTGTTTTCCGATACGGCCTGCATGATGTCGAATGATGAGGCAATCGGTTTGCATATGACTGACGTCCCATTATGTGAGACAACAGCTTCTTCGCTGTACCGGTTATCAATTACTGGTTTGAAAACTTGTACCTTTTGTTTTGCAAATTGAGCACGTCTTACTCTGCGAATCAATTCCTCCGATTTCCCAGAAAACATACTCCCGCAGATTACTTCAAGCCATCCGGTTTGTTTCATTACATACATTCTGGTGGCCTCTCCCTTCGTTCTTCCATACTCCATAAGGTTTGGGTTATTTATCTAAATACTCCCATTTCGATGCCCATATGAAGTAACTTCGAGTGCAAAAAGCTGTTTTTTTTCGTAAAAAAACAGGCAAGGAACAGTGTCTTGCCTGTTTGTTAAACTCGATCGCTTATTTGATACCGTATTTTTTTCTGAATTTATCTACACGTCCACCTGCATCGGCGAATTTTTGACGACCTGTGTAGAATGGGTGACATTCTGAACAAACCTCAACGCGCACCTCTTCTAATACAGAACCAGTTTCAAATTCGTTACCGCAAGCACACTTCACCGTTACTTTTTTATAGTTTGGATGAATTGCTGATTTCATTCTTTTCATCTCCTTCTGCCCTGAGTCATATTCGAAACAGAGTTATCTATTTCAGATTATAAAAATCACTTGATTTTTATAAGAAACATCTGAAAGCACATGTTGAAATTATAACAAGGTTAAATTGGTTTTGCAAGGACCAACTAAATATTGTTAATCTTCTTCGTTTATTAATTTCTTCTATAGGACCCGTTACCGCCTGCCGGCTTCATTTCTGTATCCAATATGTTAAAGAACTCTTCATTTGTTTTAGATTGGCGCAGCTTTTTCATGAACTTTTCGATAAAGTCAGGAGTGTCTGACATCGTTTTTCGAATGGTCCATAGCTTTTCAAGATGATCTTTTGGAACAAGAAGCTCTTCTTTTCTTGTTCCAGAACGGCGGATATCAATCGCAGGAAAAATTCTTCTTTCGGCAAGCGAACGATCAAGATGCAATTCCATATTGCCTGTCCCTTTAAATTCCTCGTAAATAACGTCATCCATTCTGGAGCCAGTGTCAACCAATGCTGTTGCAAGGATGGTAAGGCTTCCACCCTCTTCAATGTTCCTTGCAGCCCCGAAGAACCGTTTCGGTCTATGAAAAGCAGCAGGATCAATCCCTCCAGAAAGGGTACGTCCGCTTGGCGGGATAACCAAGTTATAGGCACGCGCAAGACGAGTAATACTATCCATAAGGATAATTACATCCTTCTTGTGCTCTACTAAACGCATCGCTCGTTCTAACACTAGCTCTGCTACTTTTATGTGGTTTTCAGGGACCTCATCAAACGTTGAGCTGACAACATCTCCTGCTACTGAGCGTTCAATGTCTGTTACTTCCTCAGGACGCTCATCAATCAACAAGACGATTAGCTCAGCCTCAGGATTGTTTGTTGTAATACTATTGGCAATTTCTTTTAAAAGCATGGTTTTACCTGCTTTTGGGGGGGCTACAATCAAACCGCGCTGTCCAAAACCAACAGGAGCAATCAAATCCATAATCCTTGTCGATAAAGCTCTAGGCTGAGTTTCAAGGTAGATCTGACGATCCGGATACAATGGTGTTAAAGCCGGGAAGTGGACACGTTCTTTCGCAGATTCCGGATCATCTCCATTTACTGCTTCTACATGGAGTAAACCGTAATAGCGTTCATTCTCTTTAGGGGGACGAACTTTCCCAGATACCTTATCTCCGTTCCTCAAATCAAATCTGCGAATCTGGGATGCAGAAATATAAATATCCTCTGAGCTTGGAGAATAGTTGATTGGACGTAAAAATCCAAATCCTTCAGATTGAATGATTTCTAAAACACCCTCCATAAACAGAAGGTCTTCTTGTTCTGCATTTGCTTTTAAAATAGCAAAAATTAATTCTTTTTTTGTCAGCTTACTGTAATATGACACTTTATAATGACGAGCAAGTTCATACAGCTCTTTCAATTTCATGTTTTCAAGTGATGAAATCGAAACTTTTTTTTCACTCATATCTACACCACTCTTTTGTTAAATAAAATTTATTTGCTGCAATATAAAAAATTGCATAAGTACAAAGCAAAAACCCTGTCCTAAAAACGGATCGAACACAGTTTTACAAGTTTCACATACCATAAATTATTGTATAAAGATAATTGCTCTTCCACCCATACAAGCTTAAATTTCGAATTGAAAAGGAGTATTTTATGGATAGAGAAGGGAATGAAGATGAATACTTGAAGTAAACGAAGCAGTTTATGAATATGCAGCACTCTTTAGTTTTACCTTATTTCGACTCTTTAATCAATGGTTTTTCCGTTTTGTCATAAGAATGAAAAGGAAGCGAGTGATTGAGGTACCCGCTTCCCCCTTTAATTGGCTGTTTAAGTAAATTTTACCTGAGATTAATCATCATGATTACTCGAGAACTTTTGCGAATTTGAAGCAATTTGCGGTATACCGATTGCCTTAATTTGAAATTCCCGCTTATTCTGTCAAAAGCAATAATCATAGAAAAGTGTTTTTATTGTTAAAACTATGGTTTAATGACAAGGTTCGGCTTCTTTTTTAGGCTGTGCCGTCCATCAACAAAACGGACTGTTCCCGATTTTGCTCTCATGACAAGGGATTGGGTTGTCCCTGAAGACCCTTTAAACTGAACGCCTTTTAGCAATTCTCCGTCTGTTACTCCAGTGGCAGCAAAAATGGCGTCGTCCCCTTTTACAAGGTCTTCCATTCTAAGAATCCGGTTTACATCAACACCCATTTCCTTACACCTTGCAAGCTCTTCTTCACTTTGAGGAAGAAGCTTTCCATGGATTTCCCCGCCAAGACATTTTAAAGCCACTGCTGAAATCACACCTTCAGGCGCTCCCCCTGAACCGAATAAAATATCTACACCAGTATGATCAAATGCGGTGTTAATGGCACCTGCAACATCTCCGTCATTTATCAGTTTAATTCGGGCGCCTGCTTCCCGAAGTTCATTAATAATCCTTTCATGTCTGGAGCGATTTAAAACTGTCGCTACCACATCTTCAATATCTTTATTCTTTGCTTTTGCGACTGCTTTTAAATTGTCAATAATCGGAGCCTCAATATCAATGCAGCCGACAGCTTCAGGACCGACAGCAATCTTGTCCATATACATATCTGGTGCATTAAGCAGGTTTCCATGATCGGCTACTGCCAAAACAGCAAGGGCATTCCAGCCGCCGCTTGCAAGGATGTTTGTTCCTTCCAGTGGATCAACTGCTATATCAACCCGGGGGCCGTAGCCATTCCCAAGCTTTTCCCCTATGTAAAGCATCGGAGCTTCATCCATTTCTCCTTCCCCAATCACTACAGTCCCTTTCATTGGAACGGTATCAAAGACATCTCTCATCGCAGATGTTGCTGCATCATCCGCCTCTTCCTTTTTGCCTCTGCCCATCCAGCGTGCTGAAGCTAAAGCAGCAGCTTCTGTAACTCGAACTAGCTCCATTGATAAACTTCTTTCCATTTGTAAACCTCTCCTTATTCCCCTTGTTGTGTAGTTTTATCTTTTATTAGGGTACCAGGTACCCTGTTATAAATTTTGGAGCTGTTCGATTTCTTTTTCAGACAGCTTTTCACGCCAAACCGTTGCGCCTAGTCCATTCAATTTCTCTTCTAATTGGCTGTAGCCTCTGTCAATATGTTCAAGACCTGTAATTTCAGTTATCCCTTCTGCCATTAAGCCTGCTGCAACAAGGCATGCACCAGCTCTCAAATCACTTGCTTTTACCTTTGCTCCTTGAAGACGCGAAGGTCCTGAGATAATAGCAGAACGGCCCTCAACCTTCATATTTGCGTTCATACGGCGCAATTCATCAATATGTTTAAAACGTGCAGAATAAATGGTATCTGTAACAACGCTTGTCCCTGTTGCTTTCGTTAACAATGCTGTCATTGGCTGCTGAAGGTCCGTCGGAAAACCTGGATATACTAACGTTTTAACATCGACTGCTTTCAGTTCCTTTTGAATACCGACAATCATAATTTGGTCATTGCTTGTCTCTACATGAATGCCCATTTCCCGCAGCTTCGCAATCAATGATTCCAAATGAAGAGGAATGACATTATCAATAATGACTTCTTTCCCCATCGAAGCCCCGATAATCATATACGTTCCTGCTTCAATTCGATCGGGAATGATCGAATGACGGCATCCATGAAGCTTTTCGACCCCATCAATGCGAATAACATCTGTTCCGGCACCTTTAATTTTGGCGCCCATACTTGATAATAGCGTAGCTACATCAATAATCTCAGGCTCTTTTGCTGCATTTTCAATAATTGTTTGTCCCTTTGCCAGGACAGCCGCAAGCATAATATTAATTGTTGCTCCGACACTGACGACATCAAGGTAGATTCTGGCACCTTTTAGTTCATCAGCACGTAAGTAAATCGCACCTTGTTCATTCGTAATTTGAGCACCTAGTGCTTCAAATCCTTTAATATGCTGGTCAATTGGACGCGGACCTAAATGACATCCGCCCGGCAATCCAATAACTGCTTTTTTGAATCGGCCAAGCATAGCTCCCATTAAATAATAGGATGCACGGAGCTTTTTCACCTTCCCATTTGGCAGGGGCATTGAAATCATTGTGGAAGGATCCACATGCATTTCTCCATCCTCGAATGC
Source organism: Metabacillus arenae (assembly GCF_014773385.1). GTDB lineage: Bacteria > Bacillota > Bacilli > Bacillales > Bacillaceae > Metabacillus_D > Metabacillus_D arenae. The sequence continues at coordinate 9,688 of NZ_JACXAI010000005.1, forward strand.
CGCTTTCCCGCCAATTTCTTCAAGCAAAGCCCGGAGAATATGTACATCTGAAATATCAGGCAACCCTTCAATGATAACAGGTGACTCGGCAAGAATTGTTGCTGGAATAAGCGCAACAGCACTATTTTTAGCGCCGCTTACTCCTACTGTCCCTTTTAACGAGTACCCTCCTGCAATCTTCAACTTTTCCATGATAGTCTCCCTTCTTCTGAAGTTGACTTATAAATCTTTTCATTCATTTTAACAAATAACAAGGAAACCTGTTTATTCTTTTAAAAAAAGCCCTTTTAACAAATATTTTCCAATATCATAAGAAAGAATACAACCATTCGTCAATTTTTACCAATGATATTTGAAGAGATATAGAAGAAATCTACTGAGGGTTTAACTAGTTTATTGTAGATAAAGTGAAAATTCCTTATGTAGAGTATTTGACCTTTCCCCGCCATAAGGTGATTTGTAGATTTGTCCCTTTAGTGCGGCAAGTTATCCCCCACCTTCTTTCTTTGTTTCTTCTGAAGCTTTAGGTGGGGGTTACTACCTGCTAAGAATAAGAATGGGACCTTGAGGGGATAACTCTTAAACTAGAGTTAAAATTTTTAAAAACTGATTGCTTACAAAGTTGCCCCTTCACTTTACCCAGATTGAATATAACCTGATCTATTGTTTTCGGTTATTCCAATCAGCTAGGAATTTTTCAATCCCTTGGTCAGTTAATGGATGATGGAACAGCTGCAATAAAACTTTGTAAGGAATTGTTGCAATATGTGCACCTCTCATAGCTGCTTCTGTTACATGCATCGGGTGGCGGATAGATGCTGCAATAATCTCTGTCTCAATGTTATGAAGATAAAAAATATCATTAATTTCAGAGATTAAATCTAATCCGTTTTGACCAATATCATCTAGTCTTCCTAGAAAAGGCGATACGTAGGTTGCACCAGCTCTGGCAGCTAACAGGGCTTGATTAGCACTAAATACAAGAGTCACATTTGTCTTTATTCCTAAATCGCTGAATGCTTTTACAGCTTTTAGTCCATCTGGTGTCATGGGCACCTTCACAGTAATATTCGGCGCGATTTTTGCTAATTCTTTTCCTTCTTCAATCATTTCGTCTGCTTTTAAGGAAATAACCTCAGCACTTACAGATCCTGAAACAACACTTGTAATCTCTCTTAAGCGATCGTGAAAAGAAATATTTTCCTTGGCTACTAAACTAGGATTGGTCGTAACTCCAGAAAGCACCCCTAAGCTTAGTGCCTCTTTAATTTCGTCAAGATTTGCCGTATCAATGAAAAATTGCATAAATTACCCTCCTAGTTATTTTAAAAGTTAGGTTTTTCGCAAACAATATTACTGGCTGAAACAAAGTCTTTCACTTCGAGAGTTTAGATATCTCTTGAAGTTAGAGGTCAGATGTGAGACTAGGAGCAATCAGTGCTTCACCGATTGCATTTATTTAAAAGTCTCATTTTATGTTAATAGCAGCTGCCTCTTCAAAAGTTAAAAATGTTTGCGCTTTCTGCAAAACCTTAAGGAAACCGCCCAGCGATTGGCTAGTATCAACGCTTAGGCGGCAATCAATGATTACTGAGCTTTATTTGAAGAACCAAACTCACGCATTTTACCTTGAACTGTTTCTTTAATTGAATCGCGAGCAGGTCCTAGGTATTTACGTGGATCATATTGTTCTGGCTGATCTGCAAGAACTTGGCGAACTGTTTTTGCAGAAGCAATTTGGTTTTCAGTGTTTACATTAATTTTAGCTGTTCCGTAAGAGATCGCTTTTTGGATATCTTTTGTCGGGATACCTGTACCGCCATGCAGTACTAAAGGAACACCTGTTGCGCTGCCGATTTGTTCCATTTCAGTGAATCCAAGGTTAGGTTCACCTTTGTATGGTCCGTGAACAGAGCCAAGTGCAGGTGCTAAACAGTCAATTCCCGTACGAGTAACAAGCTCTTCACATTCTTTAGGGTCCGCATAGATCACTCCATCAGCAATAACATCATCTTCTTGTCCGCCAACAACACCAAGTTCTGCTTCAACAGATACTCCGTGGAAATGAGCAAGTTCAACTACTTTTGATGTAGTCTCAATGTTTTCTTCGAACGGATGGTGAGATGCATCAATCATAACGGACGTAAATCCAGCATGAATTGCTTTAGCACAAGATTCAAAGCTTGAACCATGGTCTAAATGGATCGCAACTGGTACAGTGATTTTGTAATCTTCCATTAAAGCTTTAACAATCGCAACAACCGTTTTAAAACCACCCATGTAACGACCTGCACCCTCAGAAACACCCAGAATAACTGGAGACTGCTCTTCCTGTGCAGCTTGCAGGATTGCTTGAGTGAACTCAAGGTTGTTTAAATTGAATTGACCGACTGCATAGCCGCCCTCTTTTGCTTTGTTCAGCATTTCTGTCATTGATACTAAAGGCATGTCGAAAGCTCCTCCTTATGTAGCTCGTTTTCTTTTGGCAAGTTTTTCAAATCATTGTTAAAAATGAAATCAACATCTACCCGCCTCATAAGGTTAGATGTTGTACTTGAAAACAAGTAGTAGTCATTTTAATAAGGATTCAGAAAACAGCCCTTTCTTTTCACGAAAAGCCCGTCATTACTAGCATGACCATAATAAGTCCTTCATATGTAAATTTAGGGAATCATCACATAGCTTTTCACATACATAAGAATACCAACTATTGCGAAAATCGGCAACATTTCGACACCAATTGTAAAAAACAAACAATTTTAATTCGATTTTATTGGCAAATACTTCTTAACTGCCCCGCGAATTTCATCAATATCAAAAGATTTTGCAAAATGAGTTAACGCACCTAAATCCTTAGACTCTTGGATCATATCTAATTCCCCGTAAGCAGTCATGATAATGACTCTTATATCCGGATCGACCACTTTCATTCTTTTTAAAATTTCTATTCCGTCCATACCAGGAATTTTCATATCCAATAGAACTAAGTCGGGAGCATGCTTCTCTACAATTTCTAATGCCTGAAATCCGCTCGCTGCCTGAAAAGTTTGATATCCTTCCTTTTGAAATACTTCATTTAAAAGAATCCGAATTCCGTATTGATCATCAACAATTAAAATTTTTTCGTCTTTCATTCTTTGACACCTCTTAGTTATTATTATGTCCGCTTGGAGTACTTATTTGAAAGAGAGCAATCCTTGTTTAAAATATTTTAATTAGCAAAATTACTTTTATTAATAACCCCATTTAAACATAATTTATCTATTCTTTTTAAGAAAACATTTTCCTGCCTTTTTAAAAAATACTTTCTCGACAATTTTTTACTTTAGTACATGCTTGTTATAATAATATAGTACTTTGAATAGAAACGGAGTGTATTTTAAATATATGCTAAAAATATTTACGACTCAATTAATAGGTCATTTAAATCGCATACAAGAAAAGGAGGAATATTCCCTTGAAGATGGCGCCCGCCTTCTTGCACAAGCAGCTGTTGGTGATGGAGATATTTATCTGTATGGGGCAGGAGAGTTAGAAGCGATTTTAATCGAGGCTATAAAAAGCAGTGAACCTTTCCCACATGCAAAAAAATTGATAGATCCAAGTGAAGTTCGTGCCGAGGACAGAGTTCTCCTTTTCTCTCATCACTCTAATGATGAAAAAGCAATTGAACTTGCTAAACAATTATCCAAAAATGGTATTCAGATTGTAGGCGTTTCAGCTGCCCTGCAAAGTGAAGAGCAAGGACTTGCTGACATTTGTGATGTCCATATTGACTCAAAACTAAAAAACGGATTAATTCCACATGAAGATGGCAGCAGATATGGTTTCCCAGCTATCATGACATCGCTCTATGTTTATTATGCCCTTCACCTGACGATAAACGAGATTTTGAATGAGTATGAGTAAGAAAAGCCGCTAGTAGCCCTTCGCTGAAAATATGGACAGATAACGGTATGAGCTAGAAAAGAATAATAAATTAAATTCCCATATTTGAACGGAAAGCGATGAGTGTCTGCCTACCAGCTACAACCTCTGGGCGAGTCGTCCAAAAGGGAAATTCTTCATTAGGCAATCAAGAAGTTCAAGATCGGAATGATTTTATGAAATCGAGCATCATACCGCGGTTATAGTGACCTGAATCGGGGGGATTTCGTGAATTCGGGCATCATCTGGCATTTCAGCAGTAGTTTAACCCAAAAAAATTAACATAAATATTCTATTCATCTTTTATCAATACTAATTTCTCAGATGAAACCCCATAAAATTAGAAAAATCATTGATTTATCGACAAAAAACATACACTACATTTTGATGTGATTTACTGTGTTTTTTTTATAGTTTGATTGTTTGTACTTATGTAGTGAACCTTTAATATATCCTTTTGTATTTAATTACTTAACCATTCGGAACTTATAATAAAAAATGGGTCTGATCCCTCAAAAGATCAGACCCATTTTTCATTGTTTCACTTGAAAATTCCAAGCGCAACTGGCTTCTTCGTTTTTTTAGCTATTTTTTTTTAACGATGCTCCGATAAATTCACGGAATAGCGGCTGTGGTCTTGTCGGTCTTGAAGTAAATTCCGGGTGGAATTGTGAAGCTACAAACCAAGGGTGGTCCTTCAATTCAATGACTTCGACTAATCGGCCATCAGGGCTTGTCCCTGAGAACATGAAGCCTGCATCTTCCATTAGCTGGCGGTATTCATTATTAAACTCATAGCGATGACGATGACGCTCATATACTACTTCATCTTGGTAAGCCTCATAGGCTTTAGATGTTTCGTCTAATTTACATGGATATAATCCTAAACGCAAAGTACCGCCCAAATCTTCAATATCCTTTTGTTCAGGTAATAAGTCAATAATTGCATTTGGAGTTAACGGATCAAGCTCAGATGAATGAGCGCCCTCTAATCCCAATACATTTCTTGCAAATTCAATGGAGGCTACTTGCATTCCCAAACAAATGCCTAAGAACGGGATCTTGTTTTCGCGGGCAAATTTTGTCGTAATAATTTTCCCTTCCACACCACGATCGCCAAATCCGCCTGGAACTAAAATTCCATCTACATCCTTCATTTGCTCACTAATATTTTCGGATGTAACAAGCTCTGAGTTGATCCATTTAATATCTACATCTGCGTCATATGCATATCCTGCATGACGGAGCGCCTCGACGACAGAAATATAGGCATCTTGAAGCTCAACATACTTTCCGACAAGTGCAATTCTTGTTTTCTTAGAAAGGTGTGTAACTTTTTTAACAAGCTCTTTCCATTCCGTCATATCTGCTTCAAGGCATTCCATTTTTAAATGTTCGCAAGTAATTGTATCTAAATGTTGCTCCTGCAATGACAATGGAACAGAATATAAAGTTTCAGCATCTCCAGCTTCGATAACTGCTTTTGAATCAATGTCACAAAATAACGCAATTTTGTCTTTCATGTCTTGAGAAATTGGCATTTCTGTACGGACAACTATAACATTTGGCTGTATGCCAAGACTGCGCAATTCCTTAACAGAATGTTGTGTCGGCTTTGTTTTCATTTCTCCTGCTGCCTTTAAATATGGCACAAGTGTACAGTGGATATACATGACATTGTCCCGGCCGATATCGCTTTTGATTTGACGGATCGCTTCTAGAAATGGCAATGACTCGATGTCCCCCACCGTTCCGCCGATTTCCGTAATAACAACGTCTGCTCCAGTTTCCTTCCCTGCACGAAATACCTTGTCTTTAATTTCATTTGTAATGTGAGGAATAACTTGAACTGTGCCGCCGAGGTAATCTCCGCGTCTTTCTTTACGTAAAACAGTGGAGTAAATCTTTCCAGTAGTTACATTGCTGTACTTATTCAGATTAATATCAATAAAACGCTCATAGTGACCTAAGTCAAGATCCGTTTCTGCGCCGTCATCTGTCACGAAAACCTCCCCATGCTGATATGGGCTCATTGTTCCCGGATCCACGTTAATGTACGGATCAAACTTCTGGATGGTCACATTTAACCCGCGATTCTTCAACAACCTGCCAAGAGAAGCTGCTGTGATTCCTTTTCCTAAAGAAGATACAACGCCACCTGTTACGAATATATATTTTGTCATTTACTGTACTCCTCCCTAAAAACACCTAATCTTAACATGTACTAAATTTCTTTAAAAATGAGGGGATATATTTAGAAAAACGCTTCGCGTTTACCTAGAAATAAGAGGTCAGAAGCCTGATTCGTGAAAATCAGTGAAAATGCTGATTTCTTTTTATAAGTAACCACCTATACCTTTTTACTTTGATGAACTTCAACTTTCTAAAATAAAGGCAATCCGTATCTCTTCTAGAAATGAGAAATCGGAGGTCGGATTTTGAGGAAATCTGCGAACAAGCCGATTTCATTTAATAAAATTAACCACCTATACCAATATATCGCTTTAAGCGAATTTAAAATAAGAAAGCTCCCTTTCAATTTCTTGAAAGGGAGCATATTTATTATATAAAAAAAATTTTTACGCTTTTTTAAGAGCCCAAATAAAATACTACTCACTTCAATATGAAAAGTCAAGAAGATCTTTTTTAGTCATTTTCCTCATCTTCATCATCTTCCAAATTATCATCGTCGTCTTCCATATCTTCGAAATCATCATCAATAAGATCGTCATCTTCTAGGTCCTCATCTTCATCTAACTCGTCATCTTCCAAATCCTCGTCAAGATCACTTTCTTCAAAGTCCTCATCATCGTCATCATAATCAACAGCTTCATCTTCCATCTCTTCGTAGTCGTCAAGGTCTTCTTCTTTGACCTTTTTCGATTTTTTCTTTTTAGTTTTGACAACATGCTGAGTCTCTTCTTCAAGCTGATCATATGGGTACCAGCTTCTTAAGCCCCAAGAACCATCAGATAGCATAATAAAGCGCCCATCAATATTTAGATCTGTGTAAAATTGTGGAATGCGCTCCTCCAGCTCTTCCTGACTTAATCCAAGCAGCTGCTTTAATTCTTTTATTAAATCTGTAAATTGAACCGGCTTTCTTTTTTCCTCAAAAAGCAAGTAAGCTAATTCTACTAGAGCCGTTTCTTTTAATTCCTCAGGTGAATATTGAGATAGTTTCAAGTTTAGGCACTCCCTTTCTGGTGATTCATCTATCTTTTTAAGGCTGTTTTCACAAACTTTGTTACTATTTAAATAAAGTTTATCCCTTTGAAAGTAAAGATAACTTATAAAGGTAATCGGCGTGATGTTAGGCTTGAAGGAATCGGCGACGCCTTTACTTAAATGTCCCTATAAGTTTATAGCAACAATCGCTTAGCAAGGGCCTTTATTAATGAAGCGAAATGGGACTGGTCATTTTATCCCCTATTAGGTATTTAGCGTGATAAACCGCGCTATCAATTAGTTCTATTAACCTCAGCATGGGATGCTGAGGGCAGTTTCCTTTATTTCGCACTATGTATCTAGCGGTATTGCTGCAAACCATACCATTCATTATAAACAAATTCTAATACTTTATGCTACCTTAATTCTTCTTAATTTGAAATTTATCTTGATTCTTTTTCTAAATGGTTTTTTAAACGATAAATCATATGAATATCGTTTGGTTCTCGTTCAAATAATTCAGGGTTTAGCTCATCAGTCAGCTTACATCCATACTTTAAATAAAAATCAACAGCAGAATTTGTTTCAGTTGCAGATATGTATAGGAAGGCTGCCCCTTTTTTAATAGCCAGATCACACATAAAATCCATTAACTGTGCTGCTATACCCCTTCTTCTATACCCATTACTCACATATAAAAAAGCCATTTGAAGCTGATTTTTATTTTCCCCAATCAAAGAGTTTCCAAGAACAGAGACGCCTGCAAGCTTAGGACCATCAAAAGCTCCAATAAGTTTGCCTCCTTGTGCAAGAATGGGTGTTAGCAACTTGATATTGGCTTCGTTCGTTTCTGAAGACCAATTTGAGATGGTCTTTTTCATAGGGACTTTGATTAAACTGCCGTTTTTATTGCGGTAAATAGACTCTATCTCTTCGGAGCGGTCAATTTCAGTTATACGGTTGAGGTCTTTGTGTTTCATTAGTTGTATGGAAATCATAGATACTCTCTTCCTAAGGAATGATATATGAGTATTCTGTGTTGACGCTTTAATTCCTTTTATTTTTTCAAAATAAGTTCTGCCGAGAGGATGACAAGCTATATAGAAATTTGCTCAGCCGATTTTAACATTCGTTCTGCCATGATCAATAAAGAACGAAAAGCTCAGAGTGCTAGTCCTTCAGCGACAAGCACAAGGCGTGACTTGATCCGGGTTTTACGTTTTCTTGCAGTTTGATGCCATTTATGGATATTCTCCCGGCGTTTATAATCATCGCAAAAATCCATTTACAAAAGTTTGTCTTCATACATGAAAATACCACATTATCAAGGCTTGAAGCAGGGTAAAACTTTTACAACTTTTACATATTAAAAGAAAGCCTTATCCACTTTCGCTGGGTAAGGCCCGCTTTATTATTATTACATGTTTCTCCGGTATTGCCCTCCTACCTCGTATAGGGCATGGGTAATTTGGCCGAGGCTGGCTACATTAACTGTTTCCATTAGTTCTGCAAAGATGTTGCCGCCTGAGATGGCAGTATGCTTCAGACGGTTCAGAGCTTCATCTGCTTGATCTTTATTGCTATCTTGGAAAGATGTTAAATTTATTATTTGTGTTTCTTTCTCTTCCTTTGTCGCTCTTGCAATTTCCATGCCATCAAGCTGTTCTTCTGATGGAGGGTTTGGATTTAGGTACGTGTTGACTCCGATTATCGGAAGCTCGCCGGTATGCTTTTTCATTTCATAGAACATGGATTCTTCTTGAATTTTCCCCCGTTGGTATTGTGTTTCCATTGCTCCAAGGACACCGCCTCGTTCGTTGATAGCGTCAAATTCCCGAAGAACTGCCTCTTCAACCAGGTCGGTTAGTTCTTCAATTATAAATGAGCCTTGCAGAGGGTTTTCATTTTTCGTTAGGCCGTGTTCTTTTGTAATAATCATTTGGATGGCCATTGCACGTCTTACTGATTCTTCTGTTGGGGTTGTGATCGCTTCATCATAGGCATTCGTATGAAGCGAATTGCAGTTATCATGTAAGGCCATTAATGCTTGCAGCGTTGTACGGATATCATTAAAATCTATTTCTTGAGCGTGCAGCGAGCGGCCGGAGGTTTGAACATGATATTTTAATTTCTGGCTGCGCTCATTGGCACCATATTTATTCTTCATAACGGTTGACCAGATTCTCCTTGCCACCCGGCCGATTACAGTATATTCAGGATCTAATCCATTGCTGAAAAAGAACGACAGATTTGGTGCAAAATGATCGATATTCATTCCACGGCTTAAATAATACTCAACATACGTAAATCCATTGGCTAGTGTAAAGGCAAGCTGAGAAATTGGATTTGCTCCCGCTTCAGCAATGTGATAGCCGGAAATCGAAACAGAATAATAGTTTCTGACTTTCTCATTGATGAAATATTCTTGGATATCGCCCATCATTCGAAGAGCGAATTCTGTTGAGAAAATACAAGTGTTTTGACCTTGGTCCTCTTTTAATATGTCTGCCTGCACTGTTCCCCGTACGGTTTGAAGCGTTTTTGCTTTTACTTCGGCAAATTCTTCCTTCGTTAACTGTCTTCCCAGCTCTGCTTGTTTAGCTTCAACTTGCTGCTTGATCGCCGTATTCATAAACATTGCTAGAATGATTGGCGCAGGCCCATTGATTGTCATCGACACGGATGTGGATGGTGCGCACAGGTCAAACCCTGCATACAGCTTATTCATATCACTTAATGTACAAATACTTACACCGCTTTCTCCAACCTTCCCAAAAATATCAGGGCGATATGCCGGATCCTCTCCATAAAGCGTGACCGAATCAAATGCAGTGCTAAGGCGTTTCGCTGTATCATCCTTTGATAAGTAATGGAAACGGCGATTTGTTCTTTCTGGTGTTCCTTCACCAGCAAATTGGCGCTTCGGATCCTCGCCTTCTCGTTTAAACGGAAATACTCCTGCTGTATATGGGAACGCACCTGGGACATTTTCACGGTAAACCCAATGAACAATATCTCCATAATCTTTAAATTTTGGCAATGAAATTTTAGGAATTTGCAGGCCTGCCAATGATTTTGTTTTGAGTTTCGTTCGAATTTCTTTATCCCGAATCTTCACTACAAATTCATCTGCGGCATACTTTTCCTTCGTCTCCTGCCATGACTCAATAATATGCTTTGTTTCATGGTTTAGCTGCTCTTTTATACGTTCCTTCATCGCCTCCAGCGATGCTACCAATTCCTCATTTTTTTCAGTTTCCCTTACAGTCTTCAATGCCCCTTCAAGCTGATAAAATTTACGGGCTAGTTCTGCTTCTATTTCAGACTGCTTATGATAATTCCGAACCGTTTCACTAATCTCTCTCAAGTAGTATCTTCTTTCTGGAGGAATGATGACATTTTGTTTTTCTACTTCTTTTACAGTCGCTAAATCTGTTGACCATTGTTTCGATGCCTTTGTTTTAATAAGGTCTAAAAGGGCAACAAATAAAGTGTTGGTACCAGGATCATTAAATTGGCTGGCAATCGTGCCGTATATTGGCAGATCATCCAATTCTTTATCAAATAATAAATGGCTGCGCTGGTATTGTTTTTGAACTTGGGTTTTCGCATCCTCTGACCCTTTTCGCTCAAACTTATTTATAACAATAAGGTCGGCAAAGTCTATCATATCAATTTTTTCCAGCTGTGAAGGTGCTCCAAATTCACTTGTCATCACATACATGGAAATGTCACAAATGTTTGTAATTTCAGCGTCCCCTTGACCGATCCCGCTCGTTTCGATTATTACAAGGTCATATCCTGCGCCCTTCACGACGGCTATTGCATCTTGAATCGCAAGAGAAAGCTCAGATCGGGAAGACCTCGTAGCTAAGCTTCTCATAAACACGCGACGATTAAAAATGGCATTCATCCGAATACGGTCCCCGAGCAGCGCACCGCCTGTCTTCTGTTTGGTCGGGTCTATGGAAAGGACAGCGAGCTTCATTTCCGGTACTTCATTTAAAAACCTTCGGACCAGTTCATCAGTAAGGGAGCTTTTCCCTGCTCCGCCAGTTCCGGTTATTCCAATAACTGGTGCATCAGAATCTAGTCCCTTCACTTGTGAAAAAACCTTTTCAGCAGCTGCTGCCACTTCCTCTGGAGCGTGGATATTTGCTTCAGCAAGAGTGATGAGTTTTGCTGCAGCTTTCACATCACCTTGCTTTAGTCGTTCTACTTCATCTTCAAGCTGAGTAATTGTGGGAAAGTCACACTCTTTTATTATTTGGTTGATCATACCTTGCAGCCCATGCTGCCTTCCATCTTCTGGAGAAAAAATCCGGGCAATTCCGTATTCGTGGAGATCTTTTATTTCCCTAGGAATAATCACTCCGCCCCCCCCTCCATATATCCGGATGTGGGAAGCCCCTTTTTCTTGAAGAAGATCATACATATATTTGAAAAATTCAACATGACCACCTTGATAAGATGAGATTGCGATCCCTTGCACATCCTCCTGAATTGCCGCTTGAACAATTTCTTCAACAGAACGGTTATGGCCAAGATGAATAACCTCAGCCCCGCTGCTTTGTAAAATTCTGCGCATAATATTAATCGAAGCATCATGACCATCAAATAAACTGGATGCTGTAACAAATCTAACCGCATGCTTTGGGCGGTAAATGTCTGCCTTTTGCATCTAAACTCCCCCTCTGAGTGACATAATTACGAAATAATCCCTCGTAAAATCAGCTTTGTTTGCCATTCAATATACTCATCGATTGTATATTGCTTTTGCAATACCCATCTTCTAAATCCCCACATTTGCCCTTGAACAATAATGTTATGTGCTAGTAAATTTTTTTCTTGTTCATTTAACTGCAGTTCCCCTTTATCAATACAGCTTTCAATAACACGCTCAAACATGCTTGCCATTTCGTTCTCTTTTTGCAAAACATATGGCAAAGCTTCCTTAGAAAGGGACTTTGCCTCTTGATACATGACAAGCACTTCATCCTGCATGTCATTAACAACCCGAAAATAATTGCTGATCGCAAGCTTCAAGCTTTCGATTGTTCCTTGCTTTATATCTATGTTTTTTTCCAACCGCTCTCTAACCTCATCGTAGATTGTGTCACAGACAAGGTATAATACATCTTCCTTTTGTCTGATATATTCATATAATGTTCCAATGCTAAAGCCTGATGCCTTTGCGATTTCCCGAGTTGTTGAGCGATGAAATCCCTTTTCTTTAAAAAGGGTAACGGCCCCTTTGATCATTTGGTCTCGACGCATTTTTACTAAACGCTCATCCTTTACAGAGGCAGGCACTTCTCGTCTGGTCATATGTTTTCACCCTTCACTTCGTCAGCATTCTTGAGATAACTAGCCTTTGAATCTCTTGAGTACCTTCGTAGATTTGCGTTATTTTTGCGTCGCGCATGTATCGTTCAACCGGGTAATCCTTTGTATAACCGTATCCTCCAAATACTTGGACAGCCTCTGTTGTTACCTTCATCGCGGTATCTCCTGCAAAAAGCTTTGACATGGCCGATTCTTTTCCATAAGACACTCCTTCTGATTCAAGCCAGGCAGCCTGATAGGTTAAAAGACGGGAAGCCTCTATACTTGTTGCCATATCTGCCAGCTTAAAACTTATCCCTTGCTGCGTAGCAATCGGTTTGCCAAATTGAACCCGCTCTTTTGCATAGGCAACGGAAGCATCCAAAGCACCTTGAGCAATTCCAACAGCCTGAGCCGCAATCCCGTTACGACCTCCGTCCAGTGTCATCATTGCAACCTTAAAGCCTTCTCCTTCCTTACCAAGCAAATTCTCCTTTGGAACGATACAATCTTCAAAAATAATTTCAGTTGTTGGTGATGATCGAATTCCCAGTTTGCTTTCCTTTTTCCCTACTGAAAACCCAGAAAAGTCTTTTTCTATTATGAATGCACTTGTTCCGTGATGCTTGTCTTCTGGGTTTGTTAGGGCAAAAACAATATATATATCTGCATACCCGCCATTTGTGATAAAAATTTTCGTACCATTTAGAACATAATGATCCCCATTAAGGCGTGCTGATGTCCTCATCCCGCCTGCATCTGACCCTGAACCAGGCTCTGTTAACCCGTATGCCCCAATTTTCTTCCCTTGAGCCATTGGTTTTAAATATTTTTGTTTTTGCTCCTCGGTTCCAAATTTAAAGACAGGCCAGCCGGCCAGCGATGTGTGAGCTGAAAGAGTTACACCCGTTGATGCACATACTCTTGAAAGCTCTTCAACTGCAATTACATAGGCTAAGTAATCACTCCCAATTCCTCCGTATTTCTCTGGCCATGGAATGCCTGCCAAGCCTAGACCTGCCATTTTATCGAAAATTTCACGATCAAACCGCTCTTCTTCATCACGTTCTGCAGCACTTGGCTCTACCTCGTTTTTAGCAAAATCACGAACCATTTTTCGAATCATTTCATGTTCTTCCGATAATTTAAAAAACATTTTCTCATCCCCTTAAAAGCCTTTGAATTCACCCTACCCTGCATTCATGACCTATTTCATTAAAAATTTACTGATTACAATTCGTTGTATCTCGCTTGTACCTTCATAGATTTCACATACCTTTGCATCTCTGAAAAAACGCTCGACAGGGAAATCCTTTGTGTATCCATATCCGCCAAATATTTGAATAGCTTCCGTCGAAACTTCCATTGCCGTTTTTGAAGCAAACAATTTTGCCATAGACGCTTGCTTTCCGCATGGATGATTATTTTCTTTGAGATAAGCTGCTTGATAGGTTAGCAGTTCGGCCGCTTCAACAGCTGTTCCCATGTCTGCAAGCTTAAAGCCAATGCCTTGCTGAGCTGCGATCGGTTTACCAAATTGGATACGTTCTTTTGCATAGGAGACGGCATGTTCAAAAGCTGCTTGGGCAATTCCAAGTGCCTGTGCCGCAATTCCGATCCGACCAATATTTAAGATGGCCAATGCAATTTTAAAGCCTTCTCCCTCTTGACCGAGTAGATTTTCTGCTGGAACCTGAGCATCTTCAAAAGTGAGCTGTACCGTTCGTGATCCATTTAACCCCATTTTGTGCTCGTCTTTTCCAATTACTAATCCAGGAGTTTCTTTTTCAACAATAAAAGCTGTGACTCCTTTTCTTCCTGCCTCTAGACTAGTAGAAGCAAACACGATATAGGTATCAGCTTCCCCGCCATTTGTAATGAACACCTTTGTTCCATTAAGGATATAATCGGTTCCTTTTTTTACTGCCCTTGTTTTTAAATTTCCTGCATCTGAACCAGCCCCAGGCTCTGTCAGGCAAAATGCCCCAAGATATTCTCCTGAAGAAAGCTTTGGCAGGTAGGTTTGTTTTTGCGTTTCTGTCCCAAAATAAAGAATTGGGTTTGTTCCAACAGACGTATGCACAGATAAAATAACGCCCATGGCTGCACTTACTTTTGACAGCTCATGTATTGCGATAATATAGGAGGTGAAATTCATTCCTGCTCCGCCATACTTTTCAGGTATAGGAATTCCCATCAAACCAACATTACCCATTTTCGATAGGATTTTTCTAGGAAACTCACCTTGCTCCATTTTTTCTATAAAAGGTTCGATTTCCGCTTTAGCAAAGTCTCGGACCATTTTCCGCAGCATCTTTTGTTCTTCTGTGAAACGTAAATTCATCGTTATCCCCCTTGCCTGACTTTATTCGTAGATGTAAAATCCCCTTCCTGACTTACGGCCTAACCAGCCTGCTTTTACATATTTTCGCAGCAAAGGACACGGACGATATTTGTTATCCCCAAACCCTTCATGCAGGGTTTCCATAATATAAAGGCAAGTATCTAAGCCAATAAAGTCAGCAAGCGTAATCGGTCCCATCGGATGATTCATCCCAAGCTTCATCACTTCATCAACCGCTTCTGGAGCTGCAACACCCTCATAAACCGTATAAATCGCTTCATTGATCATCGGCATAAGAACACGATTTGAGACAAATCCAGGAAAATCATTGACTTCAACTGGCACTTTGCTAAGCTTCTTCGTCATATCTTCGATCACAGCATATGTTTCGTCTGTTGTCGCGAGCCCGCGAATGATTTCAACCAGCTTCATTACCGGAACTGGGTTCATAAAATGCATCCCAATTACTTTTTCCGGGCGCTTCGTTGCTGCAGCAATTTCGGTAATTGGTAAAGAAGAGGTGTTAGAAGCGAGGATCGTATGCGGCTGTGTGAGCTCATCCAGTGAAGCAAATAAATTTGTCTTGATTTCTATTTTTTCAACAGCTGCTTCAATTACTAAATCTACTTCTTTTGCATTATCAAGATTGGTTGATTTGTTAATTCTCGTTAATACTTCTTGCTTTTCATCTTCCTGAAGACTTCCCTTACTTACTTGACGCTGAAGGTTTTTGGAAATGGTTCCTAAACCGCGTTCTACAAACTCTTCCTTTAAATCATGCAGCATGACAGAATAGCCGGCCCCAGCACAAACTTGAGCAATCCCTGAGCCCATTTGCCCTGCCCCAATAACCATGACACGTTTTACATCCATCCTATAAAACCCCCTTGGTTTGCTTGATAAGTTTCTCCCTAAACTTCCACCATGATAGCATCGCCTTGACCGCCGCCGCTGCATATTGCAGCAATCCCAATTCCGCCGCCTCGTCGTTTAAGCTCATAAATTAATGTGAGGATAATGCGTGCCCCGCTCGCTCCAATCGGATGACCTAGTGCAACCGCTCCTCCATTCACATTAACCTTTTCCGGATCTAATCCGGAGATTTGATTGCTTGCTAATGCCACCGCAGCAAAAGCCTCATTTATTTCAAATAGATGAATGTCGTCCGCCTTTTTCCCAGTTTTTTCGAGCAGCTGATTTATGACAACGCCTGGTGTTTTTGGAAAATCCTTTGCTTCTAGAGCAACCGCTGTATGACCTAGGATCGTTGCAAGCGGGATTCTTCCCTCTTTTTGAGCTCGCTTCTCGCTCATTAAAACGAGTGCGGCTGCTCCGTCATTAACACCTGGTGCATTCCCTGCAGTTATCGATCCGCCATGGTTAAAAACGGGATTAAGCTTGCTAAGTCTCTCAAGCGAGGTATCTTTTCGAGGCGCCTCGTCGCTTGAGACACAAACCGGCTCTCCTTTTCTTTGAGGAACTTCAACTTCCACAATCTCCTCAGCAAGAATGCCCGATTCAATTGCAGAAACAGCACGCTGTTGGCTGCGCAGTGCCCACTTATCCTGCTCTTCTCTTGAAATCCCAAGCTCCTTAGCAACACCATTTCCATATGTCCCCATATGAACTCCTTCGAACGAGCAGGTTAGGCCATCATGAATCATTAAATCCTTAACAGCGCCATCCCCCATGCGGAGCCCCCATCTAGCTTTAGGCATGAGGTATGGAGCATTTGACATCGACTCCATTCCGCCGGCCACAATCACTTCTTCGTCCCCGGAACGTATGATCTGATCACCAAGCGTAACACTTCTCATCCCCGAAGCACACACTTTGTTAATCGTTTCCGTTTTTACGTTCCATGGAAGCCCAGCATAGCGGGCAGCCTGGCGTGAAGGAATTTGTCCCTGCCCTCCTTGAAGAACGCATCCTAAAAGAACCTCCTCGACATCCTCAGCTTGTACTTGCGCTCGAGCTAAAGCTTCTTTAACAGCAACTCCTCCTAACTGTGAGGCCGTAAGTGTACTAAGTGCTCCTCCAAATTTCCCAAAAGGTGTACGTGCTCCTTCTAAAATAACCGTTTTCCCCATACTTCCATCTCCTTTTTTAAATATACTCTTTAATTCAGTAAGCGGTTACAACAAGATGACTGAACGCTCGCTCAGGCACTGATCCGAAAGAAAAGGCAGAATATATTCCGCCATTGGAGTGTGTTAAAGAAGGTGTAAAGAGACACCTTCTTCGTAGAACTGATTCTTTGAGCTTACAATCTTAATTTGTGGTATTGGTTCTTCCTGAGCTTTTCACTGTTCCATTTGCAAACTAAGCGGTCTTCATAGGCAATAAGACATTATTAGTTTTTTTACCCTATGAAACTAGCTTTTTCTTGTCGTCACCAAAGACAGCTTTTTCTAGCAGTTCGGCTACATCATACGCAGCCACCTGTTCTTCCACTTCCTTCGCTTTAGTCCCATCACTTAGCATTGTCAAGCAGTATGGGCATCCAGAGCTAATCACAGATGGGCTGACAGATAATGCTTGTTCGGTTCTTGCCACATTGATTCTTGAACCTGAATCCTCTTCCATCCACATTAAACCTCCGCCTGCTCCACAGCACATTCCATTTTCACGGCTGCGCTCCATTTCAACAAGCTTTACGCCGGGAATGGCTTTTAAAATTTCCCGCGGCGGCTCGTATACCTCATTGTACCTTCCCAAATAACATGAATCATGGAAGGTGATTGTTTCATTTACTGAGTGGCTCGGCTTTAATTTGCCTTCTTTTACAAGTGCAGCAAGCAGCTCTGTATGATGGAGCACCTCTGCTTTTAAACCAAAGTCAGGGTATTCGTTTTTGAAAATATTGTATGCATGCGGATCAATCGTAACAATTTTTTTAATGTCATTCTTTGCAAACTCATCGATATTTTTTGCTGCAAGCTCTTGGAACAGAAATTCATTGCCTAATCGGCGCGGCGTGTCGCCTGAGTTCTTTTCTTTATTGCCTAGAATAGCAAACTTGACGCCGGCCTCATTTAACAGCTTGGCAAATGCCAATGCAATTTTTTGGCTTCGGTTGTCATAGGACCCCATTGAACCTACCCAGAATAAATACTCAAATTCCTCACCAGCTTTGTTCATTTCCTTTACAGTTGGAATATGGACATCCTCACGTGCCCCGCGCCAGCTCTCACGCTCTTTCCGGTTTAATCCCCAAGGATTTCCTTGACGCTCGATGCTCGTCATTGCGCGCTGGGCTTCTGAGTCCATTTTCCCTTCTGTCAAAACAAGATAGCGGCGCATATCAATAATTTTATCGACATGCTCATTCATTACAGGACATTGATCCTCACAGTTTCGGCAAGTTGTGCAAGCCCAGATTTCTTCTTCTGTAATGATTTCCCCAATCATGGTTGGACTGTATTCCATTGTAGCGGCAGATTCCTCTGCCCCTTTGCCCGCAGCAGCTATAGCCAGTTGATTTCCTTTTGTATTCGAAAAGGCTGCTGCAGGGACCCACGGCTGCTTTGACGTTACAACTGCGCCTGTATTTGTTAAATGATCACGCAGTCTTAGAATTAAATCCATTGGTGACAGCATTTTACCAGTGCCAGTCGCCGGACACATATTTGTACAGCGGCCGCATTCTACACAAGCATAGAGATCAATAAGCTGGGTTTGCTTAAAATCTTCAATTTGCCCTACCCCAAACGTTTCTTGGGACTCATCTTCGAAATCGATCTTTTCAAGCTTCCCTGGGCTTGACAGACGGTTAAAAAACACATTGGCTGGCCCTGCAATCAAGTGAGCATGCTTTGATTGTGGAACATATACTAAAAAAGTAAGTAAGATCAATAAATGGATCCACCATGAAATATAGAAAATGACAATAGCTCCAGTCTCACCTGCAAAACCAAGTAAAAATGCAAGCGATGAGGCAATCGGTTCTGTCCATGTCAGCTCATGATGATGCCAAATAAGGTTCATTGCGTTGCCCAGCAGGACGGACAACATAAGCCCGCCAATGAAAATCAAGACAAGTCCAGACTTTAAGCCCCTTTTGAGACGGACAAGCTTTTCAATGTACCTTCTAAAAAACGCCCAAACTACTGCAATTAAAATCACAAACGTCACAATTTCCTGAAAAAATGTGAAGCCAGGATATAATGGTCCTAAAGGTAAATGTGTTTCAGGAATCAGTCCTTTGATAATAAAGTCAATAGCTCCGAACTGAACAAGAATAAACCCATAGAAAAACATGACATGGATAATCCCGCTCTTTTTATCCTTTAACAACTTCTTTTGCCCAAACACATTTACCCAAATTTTCTTTAGTCTTTCTTTTAGCCGTTTATCAAATTCCACCTTCTTGCCAAGCTGAATATACGCAATTCTTGTTCGAATCAGATAGATAAACAGATAGATTGCGTAAGCGGTTACAAATAAGAACGCAATGAAATTGATCAACAGTAATACATCCATTACAGCTCCCCCATTCCACAGATAAAAAATCTCTCCCCTTTGTCCCCGAAAATTAATAATGGAACTACTTTTCTGACTTTTATCCCTACTTTCATCATAATTATGAATGAGCATTCAGTCAATGTTTTTCCTTCAATCAATTTTGATAATTTTTGCAGATTACGTAAATTCTATAATACGGACATTTTGAAGAGAGGTTTTATTATGACACTCATTTTGGCAGGGTTATTTGTTTTGCTGCCCCTATTAATTTGGTTAAGAATTGATTACACCTTAGGACGTAAAGAGCATTTAAAAACCATCCCTAAAAAAAGCTTTTCAATGATGAAAACAGGCGAAATTGATTTGCTTATAAATGGGAAGGATTTTTATGACCAGTTTTATCAAGATGTTTCTAACAGCACTTCTTCTATTCATATTCTCTTTTATATCATCAGGGATGATGCAATTAGTCATGAGTTATTTTTGTTATTGGAAAGGAAAGCGAAGGAAGGCATTGAAGTCAGGTTAATGGTTGATTTTATTGGCGCCTCGAAAATGAAGAAGAAGTCGATTCAAATGCTTAGAGACGCTGGAGTTCAATTTGCTTACTCACATAAACCGAGGTTCCCTTTTATTTTCTATACACTTCAAGCCCGTAATCATCGAAAAATAACTGTTATTGACGGAAAAATTGGCTATTTAGGCGGTTTTAATATTGGGGAAGAATACTTAGGAAACGATGCGAAAATGGGCTTTTGGCGTGATTATCATTTGAAAATAAGCGGCCAAGGCGTGAAGGATCTCCAATCTCAATTTTTTCTTGATTGGGAGAAAGCCTCAAAAGAGAAGGTAGAGAAAAAGCCTCTTTATTTCCCCTTGCTGGAAGAGGGCTCAATCCCAATGAATTTCTTGTCTTCATATGGCCGTGACTTAGAAGAGCATTTTATTGAATTCATTCAAAAGGCAAATAGAGAACTGTTTATCTGCACCCCTTATTTTATTCCCGGAAAGCCGCTGCAAAAAGAGCTGATTAAAGCAGCACAGCGGGGGGTAAAGATAAAAATCATGGTACCCTCGCGAAAGGATCATCCTTTTGTAACAGAAGCCGCATTTCCCTACTATGGTCCTTTACTTGCAGCAGGCTGTGAAATTTACCGTTTTTATTACGGATTTTATCATGTGAAAACGATTATTGTTGATGATCAACTTTGCGACATCGGGACAGCAAATTTTGACAAGCGAAGCCTATTTTTAAACGATGAAATAAATTGCCTGATTTATAGTAAATCTTTTATATCGGCAGTTAAACAAACAGTCCTTGATGATATGAAGGATTCTGAGCAGTTAACCATGGAGTTTTATGAAAACAGGCCTATTAGCCAGAGGGCAAAAGAAAAGTTCGCCACTGCTATTTCCCATTTTTTATAGGACGAATAACATCATGATTCGATTTGGTTAAGAGCCATCAGCCAAATCTGCGGTGCCATCTTCGGTGCCAGGCACCGAAGATGAAATGTGGTGCCTGGCACCGTATTTCATTTTTGGTGCCTGGCACCTTTTTTGAGGTATCCATGTACCAAATTCATAGTTGACTTTATAGCTATTTTAAATGTAAAATAAAAGTAATTAAAGACGTCATCTATTCCTAAAGGGGAGTAGCTCTTGCAGAAGAGTCGTCATTCCAGGAGATTTTCCTCGGCTTTTCTGACAACGATTTTGTTGTTAGCGAGACCTTTACCATCATTTTGTCGTGGTAAGGTCTCTTTTATATTGCACGGAGACTCTATCAGGCAACAATGATAGCGTCTTTTTTATGAAAATTTAATGAGGAGTGAAGTAATGAAAAAATTGATTATGGTCTTTTCGATTTTCTCAGTATTCTTTTTAGGCGGTTGTTCTTTTCTTAATGAAGTTAATAACTCTTTGGACTATGCGACGAATGCGACTGATTATGTGAATGAAGTGAAACAGTTTTCAGAGGAGATCCCAACCTTAGCTGAGCAGGCTGTAACTGATTCTGAAGCAAGAGTAACACTTGAAGAGGAATTAACTCAAATGAAAGCAGATATTCAAGAGTTTAATGAATTAGAGCCGCCTGGTGTGGCTGAAGATATCCATCAAAGTATTGTTGGTCATAATGAAACATTAGAAAAAGGGATCGACAAATACCTTACACATGTTGAAAACGGGGAAGTCGATTTGAAATTCCTTGAAGAAAGTGAAATTTTCGCTACGGCAAATGAAATTACGGAATTATTAGATGCGATTAATAAATTGAGCGGGGAATAACGAGGTGCAAACAACGCACTTTTTAATCAATAAGCCTAGTTTAACCGGGCTTATTTTTTATGATTAAAAATTGGGCAATAACTTTTGAATCTGAAAGATTTCTATAGCTACTCCCTCCTATTTGAAGGATTTTCCATCCCCTTCATTTTTAATTCTCATCTCCTTGTGTTGGATTGACACATTCATTCCAAGTTCATATTTGTTACATAATCGAAATTGATTTTTGAGGAGCTGAAAATCCTATTTTATAGATTATATAAAATTAAAGATAATTTTTTAACAATTATTGAAAACATGTACCAATTTTTCACTTTTTCCAGTAAAATGTTACTTGGAAAATGAGAAGTTTAACCCGTTATTACCCAGGGTATTATTAACTATTATTTTCTAAATAATTCCTTACATAGAAAATAATAAAAATTATTGAAAGGTTGGATGTAAGTGAACGATCAGAAGAAAGCAGGTTTTTGGATTAGGCTGGTGGCTTTTGCCATTGATTCTGTCATGCTGGGGTTGATATTTATTATCCCAAGTATGCTGTTAATGACAACCGGAAATCCAGAATTCAACACGATTGTAAGAGCTTTTCTTTATCTAATCATTGCTGTTGGGTCGATTTTTTATTTTGGGATGATGCCAGCTTCAAAGCATCAAGGAACATTGGGTAAGCGTATTATGGGTTTGAAAATCGTTGATGAAAATGGAAACAGAGTAAAGGCGGGGAAATCGTGGCTGCGTTATATAGGATATATTCCAAGCGGTATTTTATATATAGGTTTTATTATGATTGCTTTTACAGACGGGAAAAGGGGACTTCATGATATGATCGCGAACACGTATGTAGTTAAGGCTGCAGCTGATTCTGCTGTAGAACCAAATTCTCATGGTGTTAAAGCTTAAATTTCGCAATGATATATAATTATTCTAAAACAAGGCTGTCGAATCATCGACAGCCTTGTTCTGTTACATTTTTTCAGGAGCAGAAACTCCAATTAGGTCGAGAGCATTATTGAGCGTAATTTGTGTTGCTTTCATTAAGCCGAGACGAGCGCGGCTTTTTTCTTCATTATCAGGATCAAGAACCTTTTCAGCGTTGTAAAAGCTGTGAAGAGTAGAAGAAAGATCGAAAATATAATTAGTGATACGGTGTGGGATCCTTTTTTGAGCAGCTTCCGTAACAGCTACCGGGAATTCACCGAGTTTTTTCAAAAGATCCACTGCTTTTTCAGATGTAATCTCATCTAGCTTTAATTCCCCTTCATACGAGAGACCCTTTTCTTCTCCTTGACGGAGCATGCTGCAAATTCGGGCATGAGCATATTGAGCGTAGTAAACAGGGTTATCATTTGACTGTGATACAGCTAAATCAAGGTCAAAGTCCATATGTGTATCCGCACTGCGCATCGCGAAAAAATAGCGAACGGCATCCAAGCCGACCTCATCCATGAGATCACGCATAGTAACGGCTTTTCCGGTACGCTTGCTCATCTTCATTTTTTCACCATTTTTATAAAGGTGCACAAGCTGAATAATTTCGACTTCCAGCGTGTTTTTTTCATAGCCCAGTGCTTCAATGGCTGCCTTCATTCGCGGAATATAACCGTGATGATCAGCCCCCCATATATTTATAAGTTTTGTAAAGCCGCGGTCTAATTTATCCTTATGATAAGCAATATCAGGTGTTAAATACGTGTAAGTACCATCATTTTTTATTAATACACGGTCTTTGTCATCCCCAAAATCAGTAGAACGGAACCATGTTGCTTCATCCTGCTCATAAATATGACCTTTTTCACGAAGTGTTTCAAGCGCTTCATCAATTTTGCCATTATGATAGAGAGATGTTTCCGAATACCAAACATCAAAAGCAACACGGAACTCTTCCAGGTCATTGCGGAGTTTGTCCATTTCGAATTTCAGTCCATATTCACGGAAAAAGGATAGCCGCTCCTCACGGGTTTCATTTGCAAAGCGGTCTCCAAATTCATCGGCTAATTTTTTCCCTATTTGAATAATATCTGCGCCATGATAACCGTCCTCAGGCATTTGTACGTCCTGCCCCAATGCTTGAAGATAACGGGCTTCCACGGATAAGGACAGATTGTTAATCTGGTTTCCGGCATCATTAATATAATATTCACGGCTTACATCATAGCCTGCTTTTGATAGAATGTTGCATAAAGAATCTCCTACAGCTGCTCCTCTTGCATGTCCTAAATGAAGAGTACCTGTCGGATTGGCGGAAACAAACTCAACCTGAAGTTTCTCGTTGTTGCCTGTATTTGTCTCACCATACTTATCATCTGCTTCTAATATAGAAGGAATCAAATCCGTTAAGTAGATGTTATTCATATAAAAATTAATAAAGCCCGGCCCTGCAATGTCAATCTTTTCAATAGAAGCTTTTCCTTTATCAAATGCTGCAACTAATTCCTCAGCAATCACTCTTGGCGCTTTTTTTGCGATTCGTGCCAGCTGCATTGCCATGTTAGTTGAATAATCCCCATGTGATTTATCTTTAGGAAGTTCTAATAAAACCAATGGGATTTGTGACTCTTCTGCCAAACCGGCTTTTATGACTGCTGCTTTAATTTCGTCTTTTAAACGTTCCTTCACTTGCTCGACGATATTCATTGCATGTCCTCCTTGTATTGAATCGTTAATGTATGCAAATGCTTTTGATTTTCCCCAACTTGAAGAGAATAGTGAACAACTACAAAGCCGTCCACCCTTTGCGTGTTTGCTGTCCTGATGATTTTGTCTGTATTTGTCGTAAGATTTAGCTGCCCAAATTGAGTTTCGTAGTGAGTAAAGGTGTCTATATCCTCAATAAATCTTTGTTTCATTGAGACCGCCCCAGATCTCATAATATAAATTTCTTCATCTTGAATTTTGACTATAGTCTTCACCTTTCCATAGTCATGCTCCTCAAAATAGATAAGGTAAGAAGCTTGCTCTTTTATGTAGAATTCACCGTTTGTATAAAATTCAATTATTTCTTGATCAGAACCATCTTCTATCTTGGTATTCACATATATCTTTACTGGTGTCTTCTCCACTTTTAGACACATCCTTTATTACTGTTCCATATAACTTCAATAGTATAATGATTTCTGCTCAAAAATTCAATAGGGGGGCCAGGCACCAAATTGTAAATTTGGTGCCTGGCCCCCCTTTTTTATAGTTACTTACTTTTATTCACCCAGCCTAAAATCATTTCACGAAGGAGCTTGCTTGCTGTATTGGCAGTTTGTTCAGAGTGATCATAGATAGGGGCTACTTCGACTAAGTCTGCTCCTACTACATTTACATCAGAACCAGCAATAGCATGGATGGCCCCTAGTAATTCTTTTGAAGTGATTCCCCCTGCGTCAACTGTCCCCGTTCCAGGGGCACAGGAAGGATCAAGGACATCGATGTCGATAGTTACATAAACCGGTCTCCCTGCTAATGTTGGTAAAATACCTTTTAAGGGCTCTAATACTTCAAATTTCGAAATATGCATTCCAGCTTCTTTTGCCCATTGAAATTCTTCCTTCATTCCTGAACGAATTCCGAATGAATAGACATTTCCAGGACCGATTAATTCTGCTGCCTTACGGATTGGTGTAGAGTGTGAAAGTGGCTCTCCTTCGTACTCTTCACGCAAATCTGTATGGGCATCCATATGAATGATGGCTAAATCAGGGTATTTTTTATACATCGCTTTTATGACAGGCCAAGTAACTAGATGCTCTCCACCCATACCTAAAGGAAACTTGTCTGCTTTGAGCACTTGATTGACAAAATCCTCAATCATATCAAGGCTGCGCTGTGGGTTTCCAAACGGCAATGGAATATCTCCAGCATCGAAATACTTTACCTCTGCCAGCTCACGGTCAAGGTATGCACTATACTCTTCAAGACCTATCGATACTTCACGGATTCTAGTAGGGCCAAATCTGGAGCCGGGCCTGTAGCTTACCGTCCAATCCATCGGCATCCCGTACAGCACAGCTTCACTGTCTTCAAATGTCGAATGGCTTTTAATAAACACGTTTCCTGAATATGCTTCATCAAAGCGCATACGAATCCCTCCGCTCACCCTATTTTGTTAAGTCGGCGACAAACTTAGGAAGTACAAATGCCGCATTGTGGATTTCTTTTGTATAATATTTAGTATCTATCTCATAAAACCGCTCTTCCCTTACCTCTAAAGGATCATGCTTTTTGGAGCCGATTGTGAATGTCCATAATCCGCTTGGATAAGTAGGGATATTCGCAATGTATAATTTGGTAATCGGGAAAATTTCTCTTACATCACGTTGAACATTGCGGATTAAATCCGGTGTAAACCATGGGTTGTCTGATTGAGCAACAAAAATTCCATCTTCTTTTAATGCATTGGAAATTCCAGCATAGAATCCTTTTGTAAATAGGTTAACAGCAGGCCCAACTGGCTCTGTTGAATCAACCATGATTACATCATAGATGTTTTCGCTTTCTGCAATATGCATAAAGCCGTCTCCCACATTTACTTCCACACGCGGATCGTCAAGCTTTCCTGCGATTTCAGGAAGATACTTTTTAGAGTATTCGATTACTTTCCCATCAATATCAACAAGTGTGGCTTTTTTGACGCTATGGTGCTTTAGCACCTCACGGATAACGCCTCCGTCCCCGCCGCCAACAACTAGTACATTTTCCGGGTTTGGATGAGTAAATAAAGGAACATGTGCTACCATTTCGTGGTAAACAAACTCATCCTTTTCTGATGTCATGACCATGCCGTCAAGGAATAACATGTTGCCAAACTCTTCTGTTTCGACCATTTCAAGCTTTTGAAAGTCAGTTTGTTCTGTATGTAAAGTTTCCTTGATTTTTAACGTAATTCCGAAATTCTTTGTTTGCTTCTCTGTATACCAAAGTCCGCTCATAGTAATCTTCCTTTCCTAATAAAAGATCTCTAATTAATCTACCCTTATAAAAATAATAAAACACGACAAATTTAGAGTTTCTTTTTAACAAAAAAAGTATAGTGGAAACAAGGTTAAATGTAAAGAAAACTTGTGATGCAGCAAAGACTATTTTTCAAATCTCCTAATCTTGTTTTTATAGGTTTAAATTCGATCTTTTTAACCAATAATGGTAAGAAAAGCGAAAGCACCCGTTTAGCGCCGTAAGAGCTGGACTGGGCCGTGAAACTTCCATCAGTTGGGCTTTACTGATAGTTAGTGGAAACGACAAGGTCCCTTGAACCAATCGGATTTTTACGAGCAGTTAGTTTTTACTTACTGCCTGTTAAAAGGGATAAAGGAAACACGAAGAGCGATAGCGAGTCGATGTTAACTTAGGAAGTTCACTAGTCGTTGGATGCTGGCCGACAAAAACGTCCCGGCCTTATGCCTGCCGTCACTAGGAAGTCATGTCCGCCTGCGCTGGACAACGATCACTCAATTTAATTTACAAAGTTTATTTTTTAATAAATTGAAACTTTCTTGTTTGATAAAAAGACTGGCTAAAAGGAGGTGCTTCTAAATGGAAATCATGACACCCAAGCGGCTAAGAATGACCATTAAAACAATTCGGGCTATCATTTTTATTAGTATTATATTAGGATTATTTCTTTCAACAATTATTGTGAGTATTTTATTATATGCAAAAGCTCAAGGACCTCCTTCTCTTTCAGTACCACAATCGACTGTGGTGTTTGCGGGCGATGGGAGTATTTTAGGGGAGACACATCATGGCCAGAAACGATTTTGGGTTGATCTTCATGACATTTCCCCTCACGTTCTGAACGCAACCATCGCAATCGAAGATAAAAGCTTTTACGAACACCATGGGTTTGATTACAAACGAATTGTCGGTGCGGCAATTGCGGACCTGAAGGCAATGGCAAAGGTTCAAGGGGCAAGCACGATCACACAGCAATATGCACGAAATTTGTTTTTAGAGCATGATAAAACATGGAAAAGAAAAATTCAGGAGGCTTTATATACGATTCGGCTGGAAATGAGTTATTCGAAGGAAGATATTTTAGAAGGCTATTTAAATACAATTTATTATGGACATGGCGCGTATGGGATCGAAGCAGCATCAGACTATTATTTTGGCAAAGAGGCAAAAGATTTAACATTAAGTGAAGCTTCCTTGCTTGCAGCCATTCCGAAGGGTCCAAGTTTTTATTCGCCAAAGATCCATTTAGAAAATGCTAAATCAAGACAAAAGCTCATTCTAAATGAAATGGTGCAGCACGGGTATTTATCGAAAAAAGCGGCTGCGGCGGCTTATGAAGAACCTTTATCTATAAAGGATAGCTCTTCTAAAGAGAATGTAAAAATGGCTGCTGCTCCATACTTTTATGATGCTGTCTTACAGGACGCAACAAAAAAACTGAATGTAACAGAGCAGGAAATGGAAACACTTGGTTTGCGAATTCATACAACCATTGATCCTAAGCTGCAGGAGCTTGCTGAAAATAGAGTAAAGCAAACGATTTCTGACAAATCTGAAATACAAGCAAGCTTTGTCGCAGCAGATCCTAAAACCGGGTATATTAAAGCACTTGTGGGCGGAAGAAACTACAAGGAAAGCCCTTTCAACAGAGCGACACAAGCAGAAAGACAGCCTGGCTCTACGATGAAGCCTTTTCTCTATTATGCGGCAGTTAAAAGCGGGATGAGTCCATCAACTCCGATGAGAAGCGAGCCAACAACCTTTACTTTTAATGATGGAGAGTCGACCTATAAGCCAAGCAACTTTAATAACTATTATGCGAATGACTCGATTACCCTTGCCCAGGCCATTGCTATGTCAGATAATGTTTACGCGGTAAAAACCCATTTATTTCTGGGCATGCAGGAGCTTATCGATACTTCCAAAGAATTTGGAATCACAAGCAAATTAGCTAAAGTACCTTCATTAGCCCTTGGAACAGCACCTGTGAAGCTTTATGAGATGGTGAATGCCTATGGAATTTTGGCAAACGGTGGTAAACAAATTGAGCCCACTTTTATAACAAAAATTGAGGATTCAGACGGAAACACTTTATACGAGCACCCTAAAGAAGCTGAGCAAATCCTAGATAATGAAGCTGCCTTTGTAACAACACACTTAATGACCGGGATGTTTGATAAAAAGCTTAACGGTTATACAACGGTAACAGGGCAAACCATTGCAGATAGCCTCACAAGAAAATATGCAGGGAAATCTGGAACAACCGAAACAGACAGCTGGATGATCGGATATTCACCTCAGCTGGTAGCTGGTGTATGGACAGGATATGATAAAGGGAAAACCATTGATGTTGTAGCTGAAAAATCTTATGCAAAAAACATTTGGGCATCCTTTATGGAAGAGGCTCTTGAGGATGAACCAGCCAAATCATTTAAGCCGCCAAAAGGGGTAGTCGGGATCTATATCAACCCGGAGACAGGCAAGCTTGCAACGAAAGATTGCCCTGTCAGGCACTATGCCTATTATGTAGCGGGTACAGAACCAACAGAATATTGTACAGATCACTTAGACTCTGATGAAAACGATTCAGACAAGGGAAATCTGAAAGATCGAAAAGATAAAGAACAAAAATGGTGGCAGCGGATTCTTCCTTGGGGGTAGCAACGGTATATTTACACTGCACGGTACCTGGTACCTCTGTTACCTGGTACCGTTGACATCGAATGTTCGAATTTATCTCCGAAATCTGAAATATATCTTCGATTTTTCATTATTATCTTCGAAATGGGTTCAGTTATCTTCGAAAATTTCAATATATCGATTATCCGACAAAAAAATGGTATTTTTAACCATTTTTATAAATCGTCCAAAAAGGGAACAACACATAAATTATAATACTATTAGTAAAAGACCCCGAATCACGCGTGATTCGGGGTCTTTTATGTCCTAGTTTTACAATTTTCAGTCTACTCATTTTAGAAAATAAGCTCAAGATTTTGACAAAACATTCACAAAAAATTCACATTTCAGACAAAAATCAATTGGTGCATAAGCCTTCCTTTAGTTCATCTGCAGACCTTTCCCACATCTCTCTATCATGGTTTTGAAGGAAGCCGCGGAGAATATCCTTTGACCGGTTATCCATTGTGTCGACCATAATTTTGCGCTTCATTGATTTGTCCATTTTATTTACATGCTCTGGCAATGATTTATAACCTCTTCTCGCTTCTCGGTTTACTGTCATGTAACATGCTGTAACACCTGCATAATAAGGCCCTTCCTGCTTTCGATCAATCGTGACCCAAACAAGCCAATAAGGTTTTGCACCTTCTGGTACATCATCCTTGTTCGGAAGGAATTTTATCCCCTTTTCAACAACACTTCTTGCATGCATCGCACCAATGTCAACAAACGCTTCCCCATCCTCAATATCTACGAAAACTGGTGAAATGTTATCAAGACTTAGCGCCCCTACTCCAAATCCGCCATGACCATCTGTGGGGTCATTTTTAATAATATTAAATCCTATATTCTTTTTCTTTTTTTCTTGATCCATAATCCTTTCCTCCTCCTTACTTAAAGCAATGGTTGAAGAATCAAATAAAAAATATTCATTACAGTCTCTCTGCCTGAATTAAAAATCGGCTGAATAATGTACCTATCAAGCGGGGTAATAACGATAATTAGAAACAGGATAATTCCATAACTCTCATATTGAGTCATTTTAGCACGAACGTTTCTTGGAACCAAATCTTCAATAATCCTATAGCCATCAAGCGGAGGAAATGGCAATAGGTTAAAAAGAAATAGAATAATATTCAAATTGATGAAGATCGTAAAAAATTGCTCTACTTGGTCACTTAAGCCAGCCTGTATCAACCCTGTATTGGCTAACAGGTAAAAAATTAGAGTAGCCAAAAACGCTAAAATCAAATTACTAACCGGACCTGCAACAGAAACTAACACTCCAGCAATCCGGGGATTTTTAAAAAAGTACCGATTTACAGGCACCGGCCTTGCCCATCCAAAACCTGCTATGAATATGAGCAATGTACCAAAAGGATCTAAATGGGATATCGGGTTTAACGTAAGCCGCCCTTGATTTTTTGCGGTCTGATCTCCAAATTTATAAGCAACAAAAGCATGCGCAAACTCATGAGCCGTAAAAGCAAAAATCAACGTAATTACGACATACGGAATTGTCTCTAACGGAAAGGCTAAAAAATTGGCTGAAAAATTCTCCACACTTATTCTCCTTCATCTATACATTTCTTACTTCTACAGCGGGCGCTAAGATTCTCACTTCGGGATCACAGCTAGTAAATAACCTCTTTGAAACATCCAGAAAGGTTTCACTTTATTTAATCTTTATGCAAATGATAACAACTTCAGTATACTATAAATGAAGTGAGATGACCTACCTGAAAGGAGCAAGGAATATGCCATACGTAACAGTCAAAATGCTTGAAGGAAGAAGTGAAGAACAAAAGAAAGCCCTCGTTGAGAAGGTGACAGCAGCTGTTTCAGAAACGACAGGTGCACCTTCAGAAAAAATTGCTGTATTTATTGAAGAAATGTCAAAAAATCACTACGCACTAGGCGGAAAACGTCTAAGTGACGAATAAACTGATTTTTTTGGGTGCCAGGCACCAAAGTTACACTTTGGTGCCTGGCACCTTCTTTTATTTATCCTTCGAGACTTTTGTCACTCCTTGGGTAAAGAACGTTCCTCCGATTGCCTTTATTTCACATCTTTTTACCCTTCAAAAGCCACAGCATTAGAAAAGAGCTTTATGTAAAACCTCTACTTTTTTCCTATTTTCAGAAAGATGACAATAAATTATAGGCTATAAAAAAGTTTTTATCAATTCTATTCTTTTACATTTTTCCAATCTATAATCTTCTTAATTCTATAATTTTTTTCAAGGGGGAAAAACTAGTTGAAAAAGGGCTTATTATGTATGGTTGCTTTTATTTTGGTTTTGGTAAGTGCTTTGCCTGCATTTGCTGCAGTAAAGGAAGAAGAGCTTCAAAGCTATCTAGATGAGATCGGATTAGAGAGAGAAGAATTTATTGAAATTCTTACTGCCTATGATTACTCATTGGAAGATTTTGAATCATTTGAGGATCTAGAGTTTTTACTAGGTGGAGTAGTAACAGAAGAATCTGTTAACGAACTTCTTGAAATCTATGAAATGACTAGGGAAGAATTAACAGAATTATTAATAGAATATGGGGCAATGGAGAAAGAAGATCAGATTGAGGATGTATTTTTCTTTAATTTTGAAATTGAAGAATATATCTGGTTATCCTATGAAGAATCTGAAGAAGAGTATGAAGATACAGAAGAAATAGTTGATATAGAGGAAATCGATCAATTGTTTACTGAACTTGGGCTAACAGAAGAAGAATTGGACAGGCTCTTTAATCATTTAATAGATGTCTATGATCGCAACCCTTCATTCGATGCCCAACTTGAAGAGCTTTCTAATAGAATGCTACAATTTGAAGAATTTGAATCTGTTGATGATTTAACCGCTGAACAAATAGCAGAAATGCTTTCTATATTAACGGAAATGCAAAAACTGCTTGAAGTAAAAACGGTTTTCCATTTAGAAAAAGACGGTAACAAAACAGAAATTGGCCTCGAGTCTTTGCTTCGATTAACCAACTTAGATGGTTCTAAATTATTGGTATCTGTTTACGACCTTAGCGGCAATTTTTTATTAGACTTTCATTTAACACCTGAGATGGTAGGCTCGGACCTAATCGAAAATACTGCTAACGATGTGAAAGAAACAAACGAAGTTGTAGAGGAAGTTGTGGAAAAAATCGAAAAATTGACATCTCCGTCAAAAAGCCCTAAAACTGTGAAGGGTGCAAGAATGCCTGAAACGGCTGGATATTATGGAGAAGGTCTTGCAGCAGGTGCCGTATTGATTTTAGCAGGTGTCTTCCTTTTTAGAAGAAAGGCAGCATAATATATGCTTAAACGCTCTAAAAAGTTTCGGAAGAAAAAGCGCCGAGGACTTCTAACAGGAAGCATTGCCATTCTATTAATTGTCAGCGGCATCCTCTTGTTAGGTTCAAACAGCTTTAAACTATTAAAAGGGTATGTTCTTTTTAAAACGAGCCAGGTGGCTGAATCGGAAGAGAGCAGGCACGAGACAAGAAATACCGAGCTTAAGATTAAAACTGCCAAGTTTGAGAAGGATGCGGAACCTCTGTTAAATGATACCAAGAATTATAACAAATCACCGGCTATTGGAGATGAGATGGGCCAACTTTACATACCAAAGCTGGATGCGACCTTGCCGATTTTTCATGGAACAAATGAGGATGAGCTTGAGAAGGGTGTTGGCCATTTTGCCGGCTCTGTCTTACCAGGTGAAAAGGATAACTCCGTCTTATCAGGCCATCGGGATACCGTCTTTCGTAAGCTTGGGGAAGTCGGGAAAGAAGACTTACTTGTCGTCACAACAGGAACTGGAACCTTTACTTACAAAGTCCGAAAGGTCCGGATTGTCGATGAGGATGACAGGACCGTCATTGTTCCAACTCCAAAAGCGACATTAACTGTCACAACATGCTATCCTTTTGATTTTATCGGGTCAGCACCCGAACGTTATGTGCTTGTAGCTGATTTAATTAAGAAAAGCTGAAGCGTCTTGAACAGCCCTGACAAGCACAAGACGAGCCTTCCAAAAAGGAAGTCTTTTCCTTTTTGGGAGGATTGGCTTGTGACCTCAGGCGGGCTAGGCGCTGGAGCTGTAGCTGGAAATGGATAACATTCTTTACTACATTAATACTTTATTTAACTTAAACATACATTCCTTCCCTAATAAAAAAAGAACAGCATAAATGAAAGGCTCCTCCTGTTATTGGACGAGCCTCTTTACATGCTCATACGCAACTATTGCTTCACACTATATTCCTTTTCTTTTCCATTTTCAAATGTCACCTTCAAATTGAAATTTTTGTAGCCTTCTTTAAGGCTGAAGGCTGACTCAACTTCGTTAATGGCCTTCTCATCAGGCGTGTCCTCTAAGAAGGTCAGATTTTCAAGCTTTGACCTTATCTCTTTTACTGCTTCATCACCTTCGAGCTTCTGGTCATTTATAGTATCCTCAATCTCTGCCTCCTCGCCTGTTTCCAGCCCTTCATATTCTGCTTTATAGCTTTGTTCGTTCTCGTACATCACATCTAGATCAAATTCTTGAAAACGAAGGGAATAGGTATCGGCCTTGTCCTTTTTATTGTCCCCTTCTCCTTCTCCTGTTTCTTCAGCTGTATCCTCAGGCGTATTCTCTTCTAGTGCTGCATCCTCATAATCCTCGGTATTATTTCCATTTAGATTACAGCCAGATAAAACGAGGAGACTACAGAAGCACAAAGCATAAAAAAACGGAATTGCTATCTTCATAGCTTTTAGACCACCTCTTCTGAACTTGTTTACTATCGTTTTACCCTTTTAATAGTAAAAAAAACGTAAAGGGTGCCTGGCACCCTTTACGTTAATTGGTGCCTGGCACCCCTTTTAGTTTTAGTTTTTCTATATAGTGATAAGCGTCTTCAACTTCTTCGTCAGTGTAGCGCTGCTTACTTTTAAGCGTGAATACTTTTTCTTTTACTTCTTCTTTTTCCAAATCATCAAAAAATAGAACGGTAGAGACAAGCTCCAGAAAACGGGAAGTCTGGCTGTTTAAGTCTTCCATGAAAGGCTTTAAAGGCGGCATGTCCAATTCATAGTGAGAAAGGAATTGTTCCCCTGATTCAGTTAAAAAATAACGATATTGAAAATATCCGCCTTTCTTTTCTTTTAATTCCTCTACAAACCCTAGATTACATAGTTCTTCTACTCTTAAGGTTAGTTCCTCTGAATAAGGACCGTAGAAGTGAAAATCGTATTTTTCGTAAAATGGAAAATTTGTTTTCTTTGCAATATAAATCATTTTTTGAAGCTTTTTCCGACCAATGATTTCTTTAGATGCTGAAAACACCTTCATCAATTTCGCGTGTTCCTGTAGCACACCCCGTCATCTCCTATCTCTTTAATTTTGCCATTATTTTATCTATTTATTTATGTATGTTAAGCAGCTCAATAATCTTTTTCTTAGCGCTCTTTCTTGATGACATGTCCTCAATAAGATCCATAGGAAAATATAACTTGTGGTCTGTTCTTCTTTTCCCTGAAATTGCATCAACGATTTCCGATTCCCTTGACAGTTCCCGCAGGTCACCATTTGGCAGCTGAAGATGAATAGGTAATCTCTCTTCTTCCTCCCCAGGACGATAAAAGTCATATGGTAAATCTGAAGAAGAATCAACTACCAGATAATAATCAGGATCAATCCCCGCCTTTTTAAACAGTGTTCTTAGTTCAAGTAATTTCATCATTTCTTCATTTGCAGGATGAAACTCTATATACTTAAACAGGTTTCGGTTTAAGAAGCGGCGGCATAAATCACTTAATATTTTATCCTCTTCTTCCTGCCATGTTTGAAAATAATAGAGAATAATGGATTCGTCCAATTTTAAATAGTCTTGTAACGTCGCTTCTTCTTTAAATATTGAATAAAAGTGAACAGGATTTTGCTTAAATGTGTAATCATCCTGATGGAGCTGTTTTGCCCGATGCAAGATCTTCGTTAAAATAACCTCTGCACTTCTTGTAACAGGATGAAAGTATACCTGCCAATACATTTGATATCGGCTCATAATATAATCTTCTACAGCATGCATACCACTTTGTTTAATGACAACCTGATCCTCTCTCGGTCGCATAACACGGAGGATCCGTTCCATATCAAAATGACCGTAGCTAACTCCAGTAAAATAGGCATCCCGTTGCAGGTAATCCATTCTGTCGGCATCAATTTGACTTGAGATCAGGCTGACAACTTGTTTATTAGAGTAGGTTTTGGCGATGACCTCTGCTACTTGCTTTGGAAAATCAATCCCTATTCTTTGCAAAACAGCATTCACTTCTGTCTCACCTAAAATGATGGCTCTTGTAAAGTCTTCATGATCTAAATGGAAAACTTTTTCGAAAGAGTGAGAAAAAGGGCCGTGTCCTAAATCGTGAAGGAGAGCTGCACATAAACTGACCATTCTTTCTTTTTCATTCCACTCTGAACGGCCTTTAAACACATCATCCACGATTCGTCTGACAATCTCATATACACCTAGTGAATGATTGAAACGACTGTGTTCCGCTCCATGAAATGTTAAATAAGTTGTCCCAAGCTGACGAATGCGGCGGAGTCTTTGGAATTCACTCGTACCAATTAAATCCCATATCAACTTGTCACGAACATGTATATAACGGTGTACAGGATCTTTAAACACTTTTTCTTCCGATAATTTTTCATTGTACTGAGCCATCGTATATCCTCTTTTAATTGTGACATGATATTCTAATTGAACTTTTCCTTTCATTATATCGACTTTAACTTATCAATAAAAGCCAAAATTTTCTAATTTTTTAAGTCCCACACTTGAAATCCTAGTATGATAGGCTTAATTTAAACAAAGAAAAATCACCAGGACAAATTTCTTCCTGGCGATTTTATTCCGCTCTTAATACGAAGTAAAATCCACTATAATCCTTTAGCTGAATCGAAGAAAAAAGTGGGTTTCACTGCCTGCAAGGTCCTAAAAAATTAACACAGACAAAGATTTCCTGATGTCTTCGTCCGCGGGATCTACTTCCTATGGGTAGAAAATCCTACTGATGGAAAATTTATTTTACTTGGTTAATTTCTTATTAATTTTCTCGATCAACTCATCTTCATTAGGAGCTGATAATGGACGATTATTGACAAAAGCAAAAGATTTCTTTCTGCCAGGTCCGCAATACGATTGGCAGCCGATATCGACCTTTGCATCAGGGTCAATTTTCTCTAAGCGTGGCAACAAAGTTTTTATATTTGTTGCTTGGCAATCATCACACACTCGAAATTCGTTGGCCACTGCCTAACAACCCTTTCTAATTTAAACTTTATATGATTGGCTTAAAAACCTTATAGCATTTTACATTTAGGAGTTCTTTTTTAAGAGAGTTTGCTGTTAGTATTTAGGAGACAATGTCCCATATATCAATTATTACCTCTAGTTTGTTAAAGTTTGCATAACTATCTGCATTTGATAAACACTAAAGGGTATTTTACATGGATTGCAACGCCATTGCAAGTCACAGTTCTTAGGAAGGAATAACATAAAGCCAATGGAAATAAGTTCTTTTGTAGTTTACCAGAATAAGAAAAGGCTGTTTCTCCTAGTACATTCTACATTTCATCCCGCTTTTTCAAAAAACTACTATCCTGCTAAGTAATTTGTATAAAAGTCTCCCTATCTGGACAAAATTGTAATAAGTTTCATCACTTATTATTACGTTTTTAAGGGAGTTGAGGAAAAAGATGAAGCAAAGACAAGATGCTTGGTCTGAGGAAAATGATTTATTACTAGCTGAAACAGTATTACGGCATGTCCGTGAAGGCAGCACACAGTTGAATGCATTTGAAGAAGTAGGGGACAAGCTGAATCGAACATCAGCAGCCTGCGGTTTTAGATGGAATGCGGTTGTAAGGCACAATTACGAGAAAGCGCTTCAACTAGCAAAGAAACAACGAAAGCAACGCATGCGTGCAATGGGCACAGGACAGCCTGCTAAAAAGAAATTACTGTATTCTCCACCTGAAACTGGGCTAGTCATTGATCATGAATTAGAAGATTTAGAGATGCCTATCGCAGAAGCCTATGAACAGCCGGAGCGTGAGGTTCCAGTAAGCCAACATGAGATAAATGAGCCAGTAGGCCAGGTTGTTAAAGAGACGGTTATGCCAAACCCACAAATTGAGCAAAGCGAACTGACACTTGAGAAGGTCATTAACTTTTTAAAATCTTATAAAGGGAACACCACACATATTAGTGTACTATCACAAGAAAACTCGCGAATCAAACGAGAAAACGAAGAGCTTATGAAGAGAAACAAAGAGTTAGAGAAACAAGTAACGAAATTAGAAGAACAAACAGTGACAGTACAAGAAGACTATGAAACATTAATGAAGATTATGAACAGGGCAAGAAAGCTTGTGCTGTTTGAAGAAGAAGACCGTTCTGCAACCTCCTTTAAAATGGACCGCAACGGAAATCTGGAAAAGCTTGCAGAATAATTCGGCAAAGTACTATTCTCTTTTTTAGTGCCAGACCCCTGAATTTTAGGAGTCTGGCACTTTCTAATTAGCTCTTTTATAAATGTCAATAGGTGAGATTGCTGCACCTCACCCCAAAGATTCAAGATATGATAGATTTTGTTGCAGATAGAAATAAAGTTTATGAAAAGCAGCCTAATATTTTATGTGGACAGCCCAAACACTTTCTCATTCCGATCGACCATCCGCTGTAAATTCGCTGTAAATAATTCTAGTTCTTCCGCTGTTAATTGAGAAGAATAAATCTTTTCACTAAAGCTTTTTAACGTAATTAACAGCTTCAGCATTACATCCTGTACAGATAATTCACAATCCAGCAGTTCACTAAGGGATGCCATTGTAT
This sequence comes from Metabacillus arenae, assembly GCF_014773385.1. Taxonomy (GTDB): domain Bacteria; phylum Bacillota; class Bacilli; order Bacillales; family Bacillaceae; genus Metabacillus_D; species Metabacillus_D arenae. Next base: position 47,699 of record NZ_JACXAI010000005.1, read on the forward strand.
GGGGCTTAATCTGCGGATAGGAAAACTTTGTTCGTTCTCCTTTTAAAGCAATATCATAAAATTTTCTGATAAGCTCGGCACGCTCTGACCCGCTTTTATTTATGCACAGGTAAATTTGCACAGCTACTCCACCTCTTAGCCTGCGCTGAGAAATCCCTGCAAATTTCTTTTCATTTATACTTAAATCATAGCTCCCGGGGCAATATGAGCCAACAATTTCCTTTGCCTCAATCTTTACATCATTTTCTTTAAAAAGCTCTTTCATCAAATCCCACATCGCATCATACCCGCGGTTAATATCAATACCTTTTTCTGTTTCAGAAAAAATTAACGAAAGATTTAACACCCCTTCATCCAAAACCACAGCTAACCCGCCTGAATTTCTCACAATAACTCGATATCCCTGCTCACGCAGAAAAGCAGTACCTTCACTTAAAAAAGGCAGCTTTGTATCTTGTATGCCAAGAACAATTGTATCGTGATGGACCCACGATCTCGCAACCGCTTGAGACAATCCCTTCCCAACTGTTGAACAAAGGGTATCATCTATTGCAAAAGAATGTTTTGCTTCAAAATGAGGGCCTAAACCCGATTGATCAATAATTCGCCAAGCAGGCTGTGTTAATAAAGTAACAGATGATTGCAGCATCATAACTTTCTCCTTCTACATTCGTACAAACGATCTTATTATACCATAAGAGATTGAGAAAGCAGAATGGGCAGCAAATAACCCGCCACAATCTTCTTTATCGGTTCGGCTAATTCAGCGGTACATCCAGCAAATGTAGAAAATCTGGCTAATTAAATGCTTATCCAGTTAATCTAAGTGTCAATTCGGCCAATTTATTAGGTGTTTTGACCTTTTTAATTATTACCATATATTTCTATTCGAATTAATTCGATCATCTCACAATTAATTCAACCAATTCATCAATTTTACTGACCAACCAACATAGTATTGCCCTGTCATTTTTTTGCACCCCACGCCTGGAGCTAGACACTAAAACAAATTACAAAAAACTAATTTTTCTTATTCCAACAAAAAAAGAGGCATCTATTCGTTCATAGAATACCTCCTCTTCTTTAATTTTTACAGCGCTTGTGCACCTGTAATTAGTGCTAATTTGTATACGTCTTCGGCATTACATCCTCGGGATAGGTCGTTTACCGGCATGTTTAAGCCTTGCAGAATTGGTCCGACTGCTTCGAAGTTACCTAAGCGCTGAGCGATTTTATATCCGATGTTGCCTGCTTCTAAGCTTGGGAATACAAATACGTTTGCATCACCTTTAATTTCAGAGCCCGGAGCTTTCTTTTCAGCAACAGATGGAACAAATGCTGCATCGAATTGAAACTCTCCGTCTAAAGTAAGCTCTGGTGCTTTTTCTTTTGCAATCGTCACAGCTTGCTCCACTTTTTCAGTTTCTGGAGACTTTGCAGATCCTTTTGTAGAAAAGCTTAACATGGCAACTCTTGGCTCAATATTAAACATTTTCGCTGTATTAGCACTTTCCACGGCAATTTCAGCTAAATCCTGGCTGTCAGGAGAAATATTAATCGCACAGTCAGCAAAAACATACTTTTCATCTCCGCGTACCATAATGAAGACTCCTGATGTTTTCTTAATGCCTTCCTTTGTCTTAATGATTTGAAGAGCAGGACGGACTGTATCTGCTGTAGAGTGAGCCGCTCCGCTAACTAGGCCATGAGCTTTTCCTGTATAAACAAGCATAGTCCCAAAATAGTTCTCATCTAATAGAATCTTTCTTGCTTGTTCTTCTGTTGCTTTACCCTTGCGGCGTTCTACAAAGGATTGAACAAGGTCTTCAAACCCTTCATAGTTTTGTGGATCAAAGACCTCCACTCGATCTAATGTCAGGTTGAATTCTTCTGCTTTTTTCTTTACTTCTTCTTTATTTCCAATGACAATCGGGGTAAGAATCCCCTCGCCAGCTAACCGGTTAGCCGCTGTTAAAACTCGCTCATCTAAACCCTCCGGAAAAACAAGCTTTACATCATGACTGGAAACTTTATCTTTTAATACTGAAAATAAATCAGACACAAAATAACCTCCTTAAGTTATGTACAAAAACTAATCTCTATTTAGAATACTCCTCTTGTCATCGAATTTAAACAAGGTTCTTTCTATCAAACGCTTTCAAGATAAATTCATTTTTTTCTAAAAAGAATGACAATTCAATTGGTTTTTTATTATGAACCAATTATTCTTTAATCATGATGTTCAAGTTTTATTCAATTATTATAAGGATAAACTATGTTATAGTTTAGATATACATATAACGCTGTAATCTTTTTACGGGAGTGAAAAAAATGAGCGAAGAAAAACGTACAAATGAAGCTGCTCAAACATTAGACGGCTGGTACTCTTTACATGATTTTCGTGCCATGGACTGGACTTCTTGGAAGCTGTTAAGCAGTGATGAGCGTCAAGCTGCTATACACGAATTTTTAGGACTTATTGAAAAATGGGGCATCGCAGAAACAGAAGAAAGAGGAAGCCAGGCGTTTTATTCAATTGTGGGCCAAAAAGCTGATTTCATGCTTATGATCTTACGGCCTACCATGGAAGAATTAAATGAAATTGAAACAGAATTTAACAAATCAAAGCTTGCTGAGTATACAATTCCGACTTTCTCTTATGTATCTGTTGTGGAATTAGGAAATTATATTCCTGGTGATGAAGACCCTTATCAAAATCCTCATGTGCGTTCACGCTTATATCCAACATTACCAAAAGCTAAACATGTGTGCTTTTATCCAATGGACAAGCGCCGCGCGGCCGGCGACAACTGGTATATGCTTCCGATGGAGGAACGCCGAAGCTTAATGCGCAGTCATGGAATGATTGGACGGCAGTATGCTGGAAAGGTAAAACAAATTATTACCGGCTCTGTTGGCTTTGATGATTATGAATGGGGCGTTACCCTTTTTGCTGATGATGTTTTGCAATTCAAAAAGCTTATTTATGAAATGCGTTTTGATGAAGTAAGTGCCCGCTACGGAGAGTTTGGTACGTTCTTTGTCGGAAACATTATGCCTCCTGAAAAAGTGTATTCATTCTTGCATGTGTAGGTTGTTTATAAATAAGTAGTCAATAGTATGATTTTTAAGCCTCTGTCTAAATAGATAGAGGCTTTTTGTCATATCTTTTTTCCCCCTTACATACGCTTGAAAGAGGCCAAAGGTTTTTAAAAAATTGTCCATTTTTTCGTTGCACAAGCATTTACTTATATTCACTTACATAAGTGAAGCTTTTTAAAAGACTTATTTTCTTCTGAATTTCAGGTTGAAGCAATTCTTGTGTAATGAAAAGGCAGGTGAAAAAATGGCAGTTATTAAACATACCGAAGAAGATGTGAAGCTTTTAGCCCGTCTATTACGTGCTGAAGCAGAAGGTGATGGAAAATTAGGAATGCTGATGGTAGGAAATACGGGTGTAAACCGAGTAAGAGCTGCTTGTTTGGATTTTAAAGATATTACAACAATTCGAAAAATGGTATAGAGTCCTGGCGGGTTTGAAGCAACTCAAAAAAGTTATTTTTATCAGCGAGCACGATCAGATGAAATTGACCTCGCGCGAAAAGTTATTGCTGGAAAACGGTATCACCCTGCTGAATACTCCTTATGGTTTTTCAAACCGCCTGGGGCATGTCCTGGGCAGTGGTATAACCAAAGTAATTCAGGGCGCTTCAAATCACATTGTTTCTATATTCCTACACAATCTGATTGTCCTGGTGTTTATTCTTAAAAAAGGGAGGAAATTAAAGTGAAGTCTGCAAACAATCAACATCAGCAAGTTAATCCATATGGTTATGAGATACAAGGGTATCCACAGCCATATATTTATGGGTACCAGCGCCAACAACAGCCGCAGCAATATGGCACCTATCAGACCCAAACGCCTACTCAAACACAACAAGGCCAGCAAGGTATGCAAGTCCCGCCTATGCCGTCAGCTCCATCACCTGCCCAAGACATACCAGGGATGCTGCCATTACAAGAATCCTATATAGAGAACATACTTCGCTTAAACCGCGGCAAGGTAGCAACCGTTTATATGACATTTGAAAACAACAAAGAGTGGAACGCAAAAGTCTTCAAAGGGGCTATTGAAGCAGCAGGACGCGATCACATTATCTTAAGTGATCCAAAAACTGGAAAGAGATATCTCCTTCTCATGGTCTATCTTGACTACATCACATTCGACGAAGAAATCAACTACGAATATCCATACGACATGGCGACCTATTCACCCAGATAACAAGTGAGGGTGCCAGGCACCAAATTTCAATTTGGTGCCTGGCACCCTCCCCTATTTTAAAGGATTTACCTCGGAGAACAGAGAAACTTCGCTCAGAAATTCTAATATTCGCATTGGAGCCTGACCCCATTAATGAATTTTGGTGCCTGGCACCGAAAAAGGCACCGAAAAATAGCAAACTTTAATGCGTTAATACTTTAATATAAATAAACCTTCTAAAACCACGAAATAAGACCATTCGAAAACTCGAATGGTCTTATTTCACGGCAAAAAGGATGGGCCATTTTATCTTAAAGGTATTTAACCGCAGCAATAATAATCATCACCCATGAGGCAAGGAAGGCGATGCCGCCGAGCGGAGTGATGGCTCCCAGCACGCTGATTTGGGTAAGTGCCAGGACATACAAGCTGCCGGAGAACAGAATAATTCCTGTAAGCATAATCCAGCCGGCCGTAGGAATAAGGCCTGCCTCGGGAAGCTTATCTGCAAGGAATGCAATGACAAACAATCCGCCAGCATGGAACATTTGATAAGTTACACCTTTTTCCCAAATCTGTATGTACTTTTCTGGAATTTTCCCTTCTAAGCCATGTGCTCCAAAAGCACCCAATGCTACTGATAAGAAGGCATTCACAGCTGCCAATACAAGAAAAATTTTCATTTTATTCGACTCCTATCACACAACCATTCTTAACTCTATCTTACATTAGGAAAACAAAATTTCAATCAAAGCAGGCAGCAGTCTCACAAAATTGTTAAATTTGCCGGCTTCTTTCTCTTCTCAAAGAAAATTGGTCTACGAATATGGCTACAATTGTGCCTAAAACTAACCCATTATTTAAGAGGGAAATTAACAGCGGCGGTACTGATGCAAAGGCATCTTCCGGTGTAAACATAGCCCCTACACCGGTTAAAAGCGCCAAGCCAATGACAGTTCTAATTCTTCGATGATCCTTATATTGATCATATTCAGACAGTGCCATTCCTATCATGCTTGAGAAAATAACAAAATTAACAGCAAAGCCCACCGGAGTCGGCAAGGCAGAAAACGTTTGGATAACAGAAGGTATAAAGCTAATCCCAATAATCAAGAGGCTTCCTAATATAAAAGGTTTTTTAGATGACAGCTTTGTCGTAGAAATAAATCCGGCTGCTCCAGAAATCGGAACAGGGCCGATCGCACCGAACACTCCGCTGATCATATGGTTAATAGCTGAGGCAAAACCTGCAGACTTTGAGTGATCCTTATGTGTTTCTCCTGTCAGCTTTTCCACCGCAATTTCAACTACCTTAATGCTTGCCAGCATATTTACAATGAGTAGTATCGTGATAAAGAAGGCAGTTGGAAGCAAGCTCCAATCCAAAAAAGGCGGGCCAAAAGGAAACCACCTTGGGTAAGCCAGCACGCTTTCAGCAGCTTGGATGGGCTTAGCCTCGCCAAACAAATAAAACAAGATCCACCCAAATGCAAGGCCAATTAAAATCGAATATTGTTTTAAAAATGTTTCTTTTCTTCTAGATAAAAATAATGTGAAAGCAATGGTTATCATGGCGAGTAAAAACACAAATAAATCCACCTCATTGCTTTTATAGCCCACTCCCATTATTCCACCTACGATCGGACCACTTAACTGAAAAACCAAAAGCAACAAATAGGTTCCTGTTACTACAGGGGTAAACAGTTTTGCTAACTTTTGAATCCATCCGAAAAGGCTGAACAAGAAGAAAAAGCCCGCACTCATATACATGGCACTTTGAAGAGCTCTCAACGTCTCAATATTGGAAGCATATAAAGTTGTACTTAAACCCGCATAAATGGCAAATACTCCCCACCATAATCCAGCCGGCCCTTCATTTATCGGCAAACGGTGCCCATATAAACTTTGGACTAAGGCTGCTACCCCAAGGACAAAGACTGTATTTTGAACAAGCACGGCTGTGTCTTCAGGACCTAGAGAATAGGCTTGTGCAATTGCAATTGGCACAACAATTGTGGAAGTAATAATAAAAGCCATCCACTGCAAGGCAGCAAAAAATAATTTCACTTACATCGATCTCCTCTAACTTCCAATTATATAAGGTTCTTTTAAGCGTTTCCATGCTGCAAAATGGTTTTAATTGTAAGGAACTGATCTATACGATAGATATACTTATTAAAAAGAGCACTGCTAAGTTCCTTTTTCCTTCCTTTCCTAGGATATCATACTATCACTAATATTTAGAAAAAAACCCCTCTTCCCTCCCTTAAACTACCAATATCTTTAAACAGTTAGAATAGTTAGCGGTTTCTCAATCGGTAAAAACTACCTCTATTCTTCCCTCCTATTCTTTGGTTTAATAGCCTTATGAAAAACTTTATATCTTTTAATCTCATTTTGTTGGTCGTTGCCCTTGCCTTTGGAATTAGCACAACTGCCGTTGCTGCTGGGAATACATACACCGTGAAAAACAGTGATACAATGTGGAAAATCGCTTTAAAATACCAAGTTGGAGTGCCAGAAATCATCGAAGCCAATCCTCAAATCAAAAACCCTAATATGATCTATCCTGGTCAATCTGTGAAAATACCTGCTGTTCAAAATACAACATTAAACTTTGAAAACCAGGTCGTAAAACTAGTAAACCAGGAAAGAGCAAAATATGGGTTAGCTCCTCTTAAAGAAAATTGGGAGCTTGCGAGAGTAGCCCGCTATAAATCAGAAGATATGAGAGATAGAGGCTATTTCAGCCACACATCTCCTACTTACGGCTCGCCTTTTGATATGATGAAGAGCTTTGGTATCCGTTATACTGCAGCAGGAGAAAACATTGCAGCTGGACAAGCTACTCCGAATGAAGTGGTAAAAGCATGGATGAATAGTGAAGGCCACCGCAAAAACATTCTATCTTCTACTTACACAGAAATTGGGGTCGGCTATGTAAAAGGCGGATCTTACGGACATTATTGGACACAGATGTTTATAAAGCGATAAGAGTAAAGGAGCCCAGAAAGGGTTCCTTTTTTCTTAAGAAAGTTTAGTTAATTAAGTTAACGTGGTAAAAACTAGCCATTGATGTCCAGCGCAGGCGGACAAGACGTCCTAGTGCCGGCAGACATAAGGACGTGACGCCGGCCAAGCGCTTCGGCCCTTAGGTCATAAGTAAATCCGCCCGAGAAGGTTAATGAACAACCCTTCCAGCCGACTCGCCCGAATACTTATCGCCGATATGCGGAAGCCTTGCGCTTTTCGTTCTTTGATGTAAATTTCAAAAAAATCATGAGCTCAAATGTTCACGATTTGTACAATGTTTTCAAGTGATGAATCGTTTATGATGAAATAGACTATATAAAAAGAATAGGTGACTGTTATGTTAAAAACAGCTATTGGCAGATTACGTGTGATTGGAATATTAGAGGGGATTTCCTATCTTGTTCTTCTTGGAATCGCAATGCCCTTGAAGCATTTTATGGATATCCCGATGGCCGTTACCATTGCAGGTGGATTACATGGCGGTTTATTTGTTTTATTTGTCCTTTCTACAGCTGAAGTGAAATTTAGACATAAATGGTCATTCCTTTGGGCAATTGGTGCCGTCATTGCCTCCGTGATACCATTTGGGACATTTGTGCTAGACAGACAATTAAAAGAACGGATGGTTTAGGTTAGACAGGAGACCGGTGTAAGAAAAGTGTTGTTGATGTCGATTTAGTTGGCTTTTATTGATTTGATGCGAAGTTCAAAGATATATTCTATTTTCGAAGATAAGTATTATAAAATTACATTTTGGAAATAAGTTAAAAAAGCTTAGATACTTTTTAGAAAGCAAGTCTGAGAGTGTTTTTATTAGTAAATAAGCTTTTTCCCAAAAGTCGACGCTAAAGACGGATAGGTTATAAGATATAAAAACGCATGGATAGAGGGACATCCATGCGTTTTTATATCTTTGCGAAAACTATTAGGGCAGAAGCAATTAATCAATTTTCCCTAACAGGTTTGAAAATGTCCTTGAATTGCCAGAAAGTTACCGATTGATTACCGTCTATTCCAACTACACATTTTCTTTCAAATTCACCTTGTTTGCAGATAGACTTTAAGAGCATCCGTTAGACCATTCATACCTTCACTTGTGTGAATCATATAGTGGTCCCCTTCAAGATGTGTATCAAACCTTTTAAAGCCTTCACTATGCAAAAAATCTTCAAGATCTGTTATTTTTTCTGAAACGGAAAGAAGTTTTTTTAGGCCTACATAATTGTCATTTACGTATACCTCATAGCGGTCATGCCAAGTATTTGTATCGAAAGCCAGACTGAATTCCTCATCTGGCTGTTTAGGGTAATAATGAAAATACATATTAAACCTCCAAAAGTTGTTTATCATCATTGTTTCCTTTTCCAAACAGATTATGAAGGCTGTCCTTTTTTGGAGATTATTACTAACGAATACTAAAAATCAAAAATTGAATCGCCGTTTGCATCACTTTCTTTGGAAGATGACGATTGTTTTTTGGAAGGCGCTGATCCCATCATTTTTTGCAGCTCCCATTGATCTACTAGGGGATTCGTTTCCTTTTTAGGTTGAATAGCGGGCTGGTGTTCACTTGACTGTTGTTCAAGAATTACCTCACATAATGATTGAACAACCTGTATGTGCATTCGGATTAACTGCTCATCTCCAGCCTTTTTTGCTTCACCGATCTCTTTTTCCATTTTATGTATCAAAGCTGAAATATGGATGTTCATAGTGTTCCTCCGTAAAAACAGATTATGTTTTTTATTTTAACAGAGCGATTACATTAATTGTTTACCTTTTTCTCTTATCAACAAATTTTAAGCATGGTGCTCCTGAAGCTCGTTGTACTTGCAAAGAAGGGTCAGCCTTAGATTTAAATCCAAATTCTTTACATCCGTTCGGGTACTGCCTATCCCAAGTTATATAAAAATGTTTGCAAGCCATACAATTTATTTTCGTATTCATATTTTCACCATTTTGCTTTTCCCTTATTATATCAAGGTATCGAAAAGAATCCTTCTTTCTAGTTTATCTTTCCTTTTCTATATTAATGAGATGTTGGTCACATTTTACGAAAAAAGATGTTTTATACAGGTGTTTTCGGGATATTGATTAATAAACCTTTTAAGGAGGGAATAGAAATGAAACCAGTTGTAAAGGAATATCAAAATGAAGATTTATTAAAAAATGATGTGAATGACCTGCAAGCTAGAGGAGTTTCTCCGGAGGATATTTATGTTTTATCACATGATGATGAGCGGACAAATCGAGTTGCCGATGTTTCAAATGCAAGTACCATTGGCTTAAATGAGATGGGATTAGATACAGCAGTTGGGAACTTATTTATGAAAAAAGGGGACGAGCTCCGAAATAAGATTCAAGAAGTTGGATTCTCTTCACAAGAAGCTGAGGTATATGAAGAAAAGCTGGATGAAGGGAAAATCCTTTTATTCGTCACTGACCACCAAAAAGCAAGTGACTGGAGACTTTAGTTGAAAATACTTCAAGTATTCTAAAACTATGTACATCAAAAAGAAAGACCTTCGATTTTCTGAAGGTCTTTCTTTTTTTTATTTAACTGATGATGCCTGAACAAATACATTCTCTGGTATTCCATTATTTATATTGTAAAGAAGGAATACACCAGTCGATCTCTTCTTTGCCCTGATTCCTAAGAAAATCATTAGTTTTTGAAAAAGGCTTGCTCCCGAAGAAGCCTCTGCTTGCTGAAAATGGACTTGGGTGTGGGGATTCTATGATGTAATGCATATCTATATCAATCCACTCTTTTTTTGCTTGTGCATGTTTTCCCCATAAGATGAATACCGCAGGCTCATCTCGTTTATTTAAAGATTTAATCACTTCATTGGTGAATGTCTCCCATCCTTTTCCTTGATGTGAATTGGCCTTTCCCTTTCGTACTGTCAGAACGGTATTTAATAATAGCACTCCTTGTTTGGCCCAATGAATAAGGGAGCCGTGGTCAGGTGTATCACATCCTATATCTTCTTTAAGCTCTTTGTAAATATTTCGCAAAGAAGGCGGGATATTTACCCCAGGCTGGACAGAAAAGCTCAAACCATGTGCCTGATTTGGACCATGATAAGGATCCTGTCCTAAAATCACTGCCTTTGCCCCTTTAAAGGTTGTATAATGCAGAGCATTAAAGATATCATTTGCTGGAGGGTAAACCGTTTCATTTGTATATTCTTCTTTCAAAAACTCTCTTAACTGCAAATAATCTTCTGTTTGAAACTGGTCCTCAAGCACGTCAGACCAGTCATTTTGCAAAATCTTTTTCATTAAAAAGCCCCTCTCCCCGAAAATGGTTTTCCGGTCCATGTCTCTCGGCATTTCTTTCTCTCCTACCCAGATCATATCACAGGAAAAACGTCTATTTATATTTTTCGATAAGTGAAACTTTCGTTTATTTGATATTTTTACCCCGCTTATCGTTAGCCCATGCCATCAGACGCCAGCGAGCAGTGTTTCTCCCATATTCTTTAGTTCCTGAAAAGCAAAGGACCGATCATGGGTTCATAAGCCTTGAGCTGACTGGTAATCCGTCCCAGACAATCTCGCTTTCGGCTTCCCGCTGCTTAAGCTCCGGCAATTCGAGTAACGTGAAAAAATTTTCCTGTGGGAGCTCACCCAACTGATGTTTATCACATAATACCTTTAAATAGTTCTCACGCTTACCAGATAGCTGGGCGGATTGGTTCTGTCCATCCTCAGCAAAAGCATAAATGACGCTTGCTACAGGGACCCGTTTTACGCGGGATTCCTCCGCTGCTCGCAGGAAGAAATCCCAATCCCAATAATTATGTACATCAGGATCAAAATAACCTATTTTCTCATGCAAACTCCTTCGATATAGACTGCCTGAAGGGACATAGGTTGAGAAGCGCCTCATTGCAGCTAAATCATAATGATAAGCAAATAAACGGCGTGTCTTTGGAATTCTCTGTTTTCCTTTTTCCCTAAACGTTACGATTTCAACATCTGAATAGACTAAATCTGCATCCGCTATTGCCTTCACCATTCTTTCTATATGCCCAGGAGTAAAGAAATCATCGTCATCAGAAAGCATAATGAAATCCCCTGTCGCCTGCCTCACACCTATATTCCGAGCATTAACATGCTTTACATTTTCGTCTAAATGGATAATGTTTATTGGAAGGTCATGATAGTAACTGGCCAATGATTCTACCCTTTCTCCTCCATCATTTACAATAATAATTTCAAAAGGTAAATAAGTCTGAAGCGAAATCGTTTCTATTAATTCCGCTAACTCTTCTTTCCGATTATAAGTAGTAATGACGATTGATACTTTCAATATTCGGCACCTCTTATCTTCTGTTTCTAGTTTAATGATGTTTGTTTTCATTCACAGCGGGAATAGGATAAACAAAGGAGTTGTTGTTAAAATGAAAACATTTATAGTTGAAAACGGCGTACAAGCCAGTGAAATTATTAATAATTTAACAACTAGAGGAATTGAAAAGCAAGACATCTTCTTATTTGCCCATGATCCTGAACGTTCAAGGCATCTAACAGATGGCACAGATACTAAAGAAGTCGATGTAGGGCAGCAGGGAATTTTTGATTCCTTGGCCAATGTCTTCCGGTCTCGAGGCGATGAATTACGCTCTAAAATGGAATCAATTGGTCTATCACAGCTCGAAGCAGAAAAGATGGAAGAAGAAATGGATCACGGCAAGGTTATCATTGTTGCTAAAGAACACTAGCATTTACGAAGTATTTACTTACGGTACCAGGTACCTTTGTTACCTGGTACCTTAAATATTTATTTAACAATCAGATTAAAATTCATGACTCCGTGGCCAGGACCGCAAAATACTGAACATTGTCCGGCAAATTCACCTTTTTCTTCTGCTATAAACTCTACTGTTTCGCCATCTTTTAATTGCTGATTTATACCATACAAGGTAATGCCATGCTCGATTTCATCATTACTTTTTAACGTTAATTTTACCGTGTCTCCTTGGCTGACGGTAACTTCTTCGGGTTCAAATTTGAAGTCCTCCGGGTTATCCCCTGAGTAGCCTGTGATCGTTACTTCCTGGACTTCTCCTGTTTCTTTTACATCTGAAGTTTTCTCTTGAGCTTCTTCCTTTGAACGGCAAGCTGTCAAAATAAGGATCACAAGTAAGATTAAAAATCCCTTTTTCATCATTTCCTCCTACCCCTTGTCATTTAAAAAACAGGGCTATAACTAGTGTACAGCACCTGTTCCTTTATGCGATTACAATTCAATTGTGAAAAAGTTTTAGTTATTGTGATAACCAGCAGGATGCTTTTGAAACCAGTTCCAAGCGCTTTCAATCATTGTTTCAAGCTTTGCATAGCGAGGCTTCCATCCCAGCTCCTTCATTGCTTTATCTGAAGAAGCAATCAATTTGGCTGGATCTCCAGCTCGCCGCGGCGCTACTACTGCAGGAATAGGATGACTGGTTACTTTTCGGGCCGTGTCAATTACCTCTTTTACTGTAAAGCCATTTCCATTTCCTAAATTATAAATACCGCTTTCATTTGTTTGACGCAGTTTATCTATCGCAAGTAAGTGAGCATCTGCCAAATCTGTTACATGAATATAATCTCTAATACAAGTTCCATCATGTGTTGCGTAGTCATCTCCAAAGATCATAATCTTATCTCGTTTTCCTAAGGCAACCTGAAGAATAATTGGGATTAAATGGGTTTCGGGATTGTGATCCTCTCCAAGTTTCCCCTCTACATGCGCACCTGCTACATTGAAGTAACGTAACACGACATATTTGATTCCGTATGCTTTCTCAGACCATTTCAGCATTTTTTCGATAGCCAGCTTTGTTTCCCCATAAGGATTTGTAGGCTCAGTTGGTGTATCCTCAGTGATCGGCATTTTTTCTGCTTCACCGTATGTAGCCGCTGTTGAAGAAAAGACGATTTTTTTCACGTCATATTTGTTCATTGTTTTTAAAAGGCAAAGAGCACCATATACATTGTTATCATAATAAGTTAAAGGATCTTCTACACTTTCTCCGACAAGTGAATCTGCTGCAAAATGCATCACAGCTTCAATTTCATTTTCACTGAAGATTCGATCTAAGAAAGCTTCATCTCTTAAATCCCCATGATAAAAATCAGCTTCCTGTAATATTGCTTCTTGGTGTCCTTTTTGCAGATTATCAGCAACAACCACCTTTTCTCCACGATCTAACAGTTCAGAAACAGCATGACTCCCAATATAACCAGCACCACCGCATACCAAAATAGACATAAGCAATCTCCTCCTAATTTTCTGAAATACTCTGTACATTATTATACAACAAATCTATTATTTCCTCAGAAATAATTCAAAATTGATTGGATATAGATGCTTAACCTATTAAACCTTTCATACTAAAAAAGTTCTAATTATTGAGTGATGATTTTTCAGTTAGTTTGCCTCTAAGATGATCGTCCTATTAAAAACACGAACATTGTACTCTTACCCAAACCTTTATATAATTAATTTAGACCTGCTCAAAGATTGGTCATTTTTTCGGATGGAGGTTTTTCATATGACAATGCCTAAAGCATTAACTATAGCTGGCTCTGACTCAAGCGGCGGTGCCGGAATACAAGCTGATTTAAAAACATTTCAGGAGCATGGTGTTTATGGAATGTCAGCTTTGACTGTTATTGTGGCAATGGACCCGTACAACAATTGGAATCACCAGGTCTTTCCTGTTGAAGTAGATACGATAAAGCCTCAAATTTCGACAATTGTTGAAGGTGTTGGGGTAGATGCAATGAAAACAGGTATGCTGCCGACACCTGAAATCATACGGCTTGCAGCTGAGACGATCAAAAAACATCAGCTTAAAAATATCGTCGTTGATCCAGTCATGGTTTGTAAAGGGGCAGATGAGGTTCTTTACCCCGAACATGCGGAGGCGCTTCGTGAAATTTTGACACCTTTTGCAACTGTTATTACTCCAAACTTGTTTGAAGCTGGACAGTTAAGCGGACTTGGTTCTCTTACAACAGTAGCACAAATGAAAGAAGCTGCCGCAAAAATTCATGAGCTGGGTGCAAAATATGTATTAGTTAAAGGCGGCGGAAAGCTAGAGCATGATAATGCCCTTGACGTGCTTTATGATGGTAAAGACTATGAACTTCTAGAAGGTGAACGTGTTGAAACTTCGTTTACTCATGGTGCAGGCTGCACATACTCTGCAGCTATTACAGCAGAGCTTGCAAAAGGAACAGAGGTAAAGGAAGCGATCTACGCAGCTAAGCAATTCATTACATCTGCTATACGCCACTCTTTCCCTCTAAATCAATATGTTGGACCAGTGAAACATTCAGCTAAGCGTATGCACGGTGAATAATGAAGGGTTTTTAAGCAATTTTTGCTGCTCCTGGAGCAAAGTTAAGGGAATCTCTTGAGATTAAGAGGACAGATGTAGGACTACCAGCAATCGGTGTAACACCGATTGCTTTTTTGTTAATCTTCCTAGAAATAACAAGCTTTTTCTGCTGATTTTTTTCTTTAAAATATACCAACTTTTGAAAAGAAAAAAGCAATTCAACACTTGTCTCGTTTACTTCCACAGAATTTTTTAAATGAACGATATCTTTTTCTGGCATGGCTATTCTGTCACACTGACCTCCATTTCTTTAGCCGCTTTTCCTTCTTGATCGCTAACCATTATATTTGTAATACCAGGTTTCACACCTTCCACCAAAACAGAATCACCTTGTTTTGTTACTTTAACTAATTTTGGTTTATCTACTTTCCATCTCAATTTCCCATCATGTTTAAGCCAGTCTGGTTTTACTCGGGCTTTTACACGTGCACTTTCACCAACCTTTAAAGTTACTTTTTCTTCAGATAAAACAATTCGTTCTACTTTATTCTCTTGAGGCTGTTCCCTCCAAACCGAATTAAGATGAAAAAAATGAAGTGAATTAACTTCTACATTTCCACCTTTTGAATATAGTTCAATGGCGGCGTTCGTTGGTTTTGTATAAATAAGATTAGTAAATACAAATTCGCCTTTATTTACAAATATTTCAATTGAAGACTCATCTACTAAGCCTCTAATTTTAATCTGTTTTCTTTCCACTGGGTAATGGGTTTTGTAGCGGGTCCCAAACTTAAATGGATTCCCATTTCGGTCAATCAATGTTTCTAGTCCTGCATTAGAACGATCTAGGAAAATTTCTTCACTATTTGTATTTACACCGAAAACTGTTTCTTCATCTTCAGATTTCCGAAGACGTATCCCAAACTCCTCGACTTGATCCCATTCAATAGTTGCTTCAAATTCATATGTTGTTCCTGAAAAAGCTTCAATTGGATGGTTTCCTTCCAATTTAAACGATCCAACATAATGGGCATCTGCTCTTAACCTCTTCATCTCATTAATAGGCTCCTGAAAGAGCTTGATACTACCATCCTCGATTGTCCTAAGGGCTAGCTCACGTGGAATGGACATGGAACCCATCCATGGTTTAGTTGGCGATTGGTATGGATATCTCCAGTTTGACATCCATCCTAACCAAATTCTGCGCCCATTTTCTATATTCGAGAATGACTGAGCCGCATAAAAATCTTGTCCAAAATCAGTTGTCAGTACTTTTTCTGGAGGGTTTTCATTTATAAATTGGGTTCCATCAAACTCACCAATAAAATATTGAGCTGTAGAACCATTTGTAACATCGTTATCACCAATGCTGACATGAAGAAGCCATTTTACATTGTTCTTGTCGCCATTAACAGGTAAACGGAATAAATCAGGACATTCCCATACTGCTACATGGGAGCCTTCATTATCACCAAAACGACTTTGGTATTCCCAATCAATCAAGTTGTCAGAATTATAGAACGTAACACTTTGATTTGTTGAAACGGCCATTACCCATTTGGATGTTTCTTCATGCCAGAACACTTTTGGATCGCGGAAGTCTTTTATCCCAGGGTTTTTGATAACTGGATTGCTTTCATAACGCTCCCATGTTCTCCCATTATCTTTACTATAAGCGATACTTTGCGCTTCCCCGCCTGTTGTATTCGTGTAAATGGCTACTAATCCCGGCTTGCCATTGAAAAAACCAGTTGAATCATTCCAATCTACTACAGCACTGCCTGATAGCGCTTGACCTAACTCGTCATGTTCTAAAGCAATAGGATAGTGTTCCCAGTGCATCATATCATCACTAATCGCATGAGCCCAAGTTCCATTTTTCTGATGAAACAAATGATACTCTCCTTCAAAGTAAATAAGCCCATTCGGATCAGCTAGATTTCCAGAGGGGCTCGAGAAATGATATTGGGGACGATACAATTCAGTATAATAACCAGAATCCGCTTTTGGTTTATTGTAAACGCTTTCAATTTTCATATCAACTTCCACCTCTCCTCTTAATAAAACTAGTATAGCCACTAATAAAAACATCGCAACTAACGCACCTAACGTCCTTTTAAATTTCAAAATCTATCGATTCCTCCCTCAATATAACTGTATAGACTATCTCTCCTCTTTTATATTTATTTTGGTCATCACGTCTTTAATAAGCTCACATTAGTCAGCCATATATGTTCGAAGTCAAGGAAAAGCAGAAGCGCCTTGCTCAGCCTAGGGTGAGCAGTCGGGCGAGCTTCACAGAAAGGCGTTTTTTCCTTTCTTTGACGCTTGGCCCTGAGACCTCAAGCGGGCTAGACGCTGCAGCTGGACAACTATAACTAACTTTAACACGTTAATACTTTAATTAACTTAAACTTTCTGATCTCATCAATAAGAGGCACCTACTAAAGCCGGTGCGCTTGCAGCTAGAATTAACATTGCTTTTCCAGAAAACCAATGTTTAGACTTTTGAATTTGCCAATATGGTTCCTTCTTTAGTCATAACAAGAAATTTCCAATACTATTTTAAATGTTCATAGATTTGGAGATGATATGCTGTAATTTCTTATTCTTATATCACCGTCTAATGAGAAAATGGATACTTTCTCACAAACTTTATCTGAGAAAATTAAGCTTGATAATGCATAATTGCCGTCATTAACAAACATTTCCACTGAGGAAGCGTCAACAATAATTCGTAAGTTAATTCTTTTTGAATCATGAATTTTTACTTCTTGGCTGTTTGCAAAGATTTCTGAGAAATGTACCTCGCCCGAATCTTTTCTATCCAGCGTTAATAGATTTTTCGATGCATCTATCGTGACTGTTGTTTTTTGCGTTTCAGTGTAATATAAAACTAATCCAAATTTTTCAGCGTTCAAATTGTCAATGTTTAAGACGATTTCTAAACTCGATTCATCGATTTCGATTGTTTTTTCCACTTTACTTATGATTATTTCATCATAAATCTCATACTTTTTAGTAAAATAACGATCTAGTTCTTTCACCGGTTTTTGGACAATCTTTAGTTTGTCTTCAATATATCTTAATGTCAGAACCCTTGGTAAGGTCATCTGACCTCTCCATCCTTGACTCGGAACTTGATTTGCATATCTCCAATTACTCATCCATCCGAGATAGATTCTCCTGTTATCTTCCCTGGGAATATCAGAAAAGCTTACACCTGCATAATTATCTTTTCCGAAATCCAACCATAGAACTTCATTGTTGCTATTATCAGCGGTGAAGGTCGATCCATCAAAGGTACCAATAAAATACTGTGTTCGTGAACCTTTATCAAATAACGGATTATCCCCAATGCTCACAAGTAATACCCATTTTTTTTCATCGCTGTTTTCTACGTTTAACTCAAATAGATCTGGACATTCCCACACACCTTCATGGGAACCAATACCTTCTCCGAATTCGCTTTCAAGCTGCCAGTCTATTAAATTAGGAGAAGAATAAATGGTAATGGTCTGTCCTGTTGCCAATATCATGATCCATTTTTCACTTTTGCTATGCCAAAAGACTTTAGGATCTCTAAAATCTACTTTTGTGGAATGTTTAAGTACAGGATTACCCTCGTATTTTGTCCAGGTTCTGCCTTGGTCATAACTGAAGGCAAGGCTTTGTGACTGAACAGGTTCAGTTTGATTTGGTTCAACGAAATGATGAGTGAAAATCGCTATCATCCCTGGCTCTTCAGGGAAAAATCCAGAAGAGTTATGCCAGTCAATGACAGCACTTCCTGAAAAAATGGTCCCCAGTTTATCTGGATACAGAGCAATATCCAGTTCTTCCCATTTAATCATATCTTTACTGACAGCGTGGCCCCAATGCATGGGACCCCATTTACTATCATGTGGATTGTGCTGATAAAATAAGTGATATTCTCCCTTGAAATAGATCAATCCATTAGGATCATTCAACCAATTTTTTTTTGGAGAATAATGCAAACTTGGTCTATATTTTTCTATATTTATTGTTTCCACTGTCAACTACTCCCTTTACTTTTTATTTCGATCGTATTCACTTTGTTTAATCTCAAGCCATCTATCCAATTTTAGTCTATCTAATTCTGCTAAATATTCAGTCCATTCCTCCTCTACTTTTCCACTTTTAATCCACTCAGCTCGTTTACGGTTTACATATGCAAATAGATCTGTTTCAATGGTAGATAATTCTTTGATATTCTCTAAAGAGAAGAAAACTTTTGGAAAGGTATTATCTGCCTTCATATGAGGAACCATGACTTCTTTCATTAAATCAAGCCTCCAAGCAGCATCATCGGGCATAGTGGTAACCGAACCGTAATATTCATCCAGTATAGCTAACGGACCGCCAATGTTTGTTTTCTGTCTAAGCTCTGCTGGTGCAGCACCGTCTAGCGGAAGATGTTTTAACATGCCTGCACTTTCATCGAACTCGAAAATATTTTGTTGTGATTCATCACCGTAGGTACCCCAGTTATTTTGTACGGATTGAATAGGGTCGTACAATTGATCAATCCATTTGGCGGTTAACTCTACATTTTTATTGGCACTTGTAATAACCATTTTTCCTCTGTCAAAACCAATTCCGTTTGTTCTCGTAACATTTTTTTCTCCGCTTGGTCCTGCAAGTGGATTCATGAGCTTGTATTTATCATTAAATCCAGTAATGTTTGATTTATCCCACGTGAAATATAAACCGTATTTTTCCTCTTTTCCTTTTGCAAGATAAGTATTGAAGTCCTGTTCAAATGCTTCTTCATCGATAAGGCCTTCTTTATATAATTCATTAAAGTACTTAATCGCTTCTTTATAACCATCTTGGTTAGCCGTAAATGTTACTTTTCCATCGTTTGTAACAACCGTATGATCCCAGTTATCGCCTAAGCCAAAGGAGCCAAACAAAAAGGCTAAATCTTCCCCTCCATGGTTAATAATAAATGACATAGGAATTTCGTCCGCCTCGCCGTTGCCATTCGGATCCTGTGTTTTAAACGCAATAAGAACTTCTTTTAATTCTTCTGTAGTTTTCGGCATTTCTAACCCTAGTTTTTCCAACCACTCTACATTAATCCATGGGAATGTATCAACAGAGTGAATGCTTTCTTTCCCTTCACCTAATTCTTCAATCCATGGAAATGAATAAATATGCCCATCTGATGCAGTAATCATCTTTCGATATTCTGGGGCTTGCTTAAGCACCTTTTTGAGGTTAGGCATGTGTTCTTCAATCAAATCTTCAACCGGGATGATTGTACCGTCGCTGCCCAGCTTCTGAAGATCATAATCACTAAAGGTGGCATCCATAATGGCATCTGGCAGATCACCGCTCGCAACTGCTAAATTTCTTTTTTCTATAAAAGTATCTGTTGTGTAGTTTGTCCAATCAATATGGATACCTGTTTTCTCTTCTAATCTCTGATAAATTAATTTCTCATTTGGATCTTTAGGTGCAATAGGAGAGCTTTGTGTCATAAACTTTAAAGTTACTTCCTCCTTTAAAGGAAACTTCGTATCAGCAATCTCGTATTTCTCCGAAGACGAAGTGGTGGTACTGTTGCTGCATGCAGTTGCTAATAAGGCAGCGATAGACAATAGTGAAATTGTCTTGAACATTTTTTTCATTACATAACCCCCATTTTAATATTTATTTTGGTAAAACTGTTGGTACCAGAAATCGTAAGGTGGGACTGGAAGCACTTCTTAAAAGTCCCTTATGTTAATTGGTCTATTAGAAAAAGAGACATTTATTTTATAGACCCTACCATAACGCCTTTTTCGAAATATTTTTGGAAAAAAGGATACATGACAATTAAAGGAAGACTTGAAATGACAATGGATGAATATTTAATCATTTCAGAAATCTTCTTAAGCTCAGCCATCGCTAATTGGTCACTAATCATTCCCGGTTGTACATCATTTTGGATTAAAATGGAACGTAAAACTAATTGCAATGGGTGCAAATTTGGATCTTCCAGGTAAATCATTGCATCAAAATACGAATTCCATTGACCAACAAATGCGTACAATGCAAGAACAAAAATGATTGGTTTTGACAAAGGCAGGACAATCTTTAGAAATATCATCAGATTGGAAGCGCCATCAATTCTTGCCGCCTCATGAAGCTCCTTCGGTATACCTCTGAAGTAGGTTCTTGCTAATATGATATTCCATACACTTACAGCCCCAGGCAAAAGAACGGCCCACATCGTGTTTAGCATATTTAAATCCTTCACAACTAAATAGGTTGGAATTAAACCGCCACTGAAAAACATTGTAATTAAGAAGAAAACCATTACTAATCTTTTTCCAACAAATCCATCAATAGATAACGGATATGCTGCTAGTATTGAAACTACTACGGTGATAAAAGCGAAGCCGAATGAGTAGATAATTGAATTGATAAAACCTCTGATAATCGCATCATTCTGCAAAATCCTCTTGTACCCTTCTAAACTCCAATCAGAAGCCTTTAGCGAGAGTCCTTTATTAAGCAATGCATTCGGTTCTAAAAAAGATGCTAACAGGATGTACAAAAGTGGTAATAATACAATTAATAGAATAATTGCTAGAATGATTTTATTTAATAACAAAATGAATTTATCTGATTTTGAATAGTTTAAATGCATAATAATCCCCCTTTCCTTCTTTAATACAGGCCTTCACCTTCATTTAGACGCTTAACAATTACATTTACAATTACCAGCATAATGACATTGATTACAGAGTTGAAAAGTCCTATTGCTGTTGAATAAGCATAATCCCCAGCTTGTAAGCCTATTTTATAAACATAAGTTGGGATAATCTCGGAAGCTGTAATATTCATTGTGGTTTGCATTAAATAAGCTTTTTCAAACCCTATGGCCATAATTCCGCCGGCCGCAAGAATAAATAAGACAGCCATAACAGGTTTGAGCGCTGGAAGATCGATATGCCAGATTCTCCTGAGAAGAGAAGCTCCATCTATTGTTGCAGCTTCATGTAAGGAGGGATCCACATTTGCTAGCGCTGCAATATAAATAATGGACGCCCAGCCAGCCCCTTGCCAAATTCCTGAAATAATATAAACAGACATAAAGTATTCAGGCTCAGTCATGAAAGAAATTGGTTTGTTCATAAAAAATCCCAATATTGAATTGACGGCACCATTAGGTGAAAGGAATATAAAAAGCATTCCCGTTATAACAACAACAGATATAAAATTTGGTGCATACAATATAAGCTGCATATTTTTTTTAATGGATTTTCTTCTTACTTGATTTAGCATAAGGGCTAAAATGATTGGAACGGGAAACCCTAAAATCAAACCGTAAAAACTTAATTTAAGCGTATTCATAAAAATCTCATAAAAATTTGGAGAGGATAAAAAGCGAATGAAATGCTCAAAACCTACCCAATTACTTCCTAGGATACCTTTCATGGGACTGAAATCTTTGAAAGCAATGATAGAACCATACATCGGAACGTATTTGAAAATAATTGTTAAAATGACTGCAGGGGCTAGAAAAAGATAAAGTGAAAAATTCCTCATAATATATTCCAAAATTTTGTTTCTTTCTTTTCCCTTTTCAACACCTTTTTCCAGAACTGTTGTATTTTCCACAGCAATCTCCTTTCAAAATTGTATTTTTTTAAAATATAAAACTATAAAACAGGATTTTTTTCTTATAATATGTCAACCGCTTTCATATGTCAACCGCTTTCACAAAAAAATGTTATCGCTTTCATAAAAATATGAAACCACTTCCAAAAGTATAAAGGAGATGTTATTCATTTTTATTGAAATAACTTTCTTCATTTGTTTATACTTTTGAATATTTTACCTCCCTTTATCCCCTAAATAAAAAGTATAAATACAATGGGTTATCCACAATCATGTCGTTAATTACACTATTTATTAGCAATTTTTAGATATTCACATGAACTTTTTAAATTACGAACAGGTTTTCCACAGAAGTTATCAACATATCCACATTTTCTATCCACATTTTGTGTGGGTACATTTGTTCCCTACTATATCTATAAACAACTTTTTTCTGTACACAGGTAATGTGTATAACTTTAGAGCTACAACAACCACCCCTGCCATTAGTCCTGTACTAAAACAGGTAAAAGGTTTCAAGGAATTTTTGCCATTTTTACTGAATCTTATAAATGTTTTGAAAAAAATATTTTAAAAAAGCACTTGCTTTTATTTTCTTAAATCAAGGGGGAGTTTCATTGAAAAAAGGGATCTTTAAATCATTTGTGTACACTACCGCATTAGCCCTGTCTCTTTCAAGTTTTTCCTTAGGAGCAGATGCTGCAGCAACACAGAAATCAACTGAACAACGTGAATTAGCAAAGGTGTACGGGGATATAAATCTTTCCTCCAAAAAATCGACAACTGTTATTGTAGAGCTTAAGGAAGAATCAATTGTTGAAGCAAAACAAGCAGGAATCTCCCAAAGCAAAGGAAATCTGAAAAAAGCACGTGATTCAGCCAAGGCAAAAACAAAAAAGGCAGTAAAAAACGCTAAAATTAACCGCGAATATGAATATGTTTTCTCAGGCTTTTCCGTTGAGCTTCCGGCGAGCGAGGTTCCAAAGCTATTAACCTTAGAGGAAGTTAAAGCGGTCTATCCAAATATTGAATATCAAACAGATCATGTTGAAGGAAAAGAAAGAGTTTTATCTACAGAAGAATATAGCCCGCAAATGCTTAAAAGTGCTCCATATATTGGCGCAAACAGAGCTTGGGAAACCGGATATAAAGGTGAAGGAATAAAGGTGGCTGTTATTGACACTGGAGCAGACTATACACACCCTGACTTAGCTGGAAGCTTTGGTGACTACAAGGGGTATGACTTTGTAGATGATGATAATGAACCGCAAGAGACACCAAAAGGCGACCCGCGCGGGGAAGAAACAGCTCATGGCACTCATGTTTCTGGTACAGTAGCAGCAAATGGTTATATTAAAGGAATTGCTCCTGAAGCGACATTGCTGGCTTACCGTGTTCTTGGTCCTGGCGGCTCAGGTACAACCGAAGATGTTGTTGCCGCAATTGAGCGTGCAGTTCAAGATGGTGCTGACGTTATGAATCTATCACTAGGAAATACTCTAAACAGTCCAGACTGGGCAACAAGTATAGCCCTTGATTGGGCGATGGCTGAAGGAGTTGTTGCTGTTACTTCGAATGGGAACAGCGGTCCTGAAAACTGGACAGTGGGTTCTCCCGGGACTTCCCGTGAAGCTATCTCAGTAGGGGCGACTCAATTACCTTACAATGTGTACTCTGCAAAATTTGCCGGCTATGAATCTGCCAAAGTTATGGGCTTTGCGGATGATCAAGAGCTTTTAGATTTAAGCGGAAAAGAAGTTGAGCTTGTAAATGCAGGTTTAGGACAACCCGCTGATTTTGAAGGAATTAATGTGGATGGAAAAGTAGCTGTTATAAGCCGCGGGGGTATCCCATTTGTTGATAAAGCGACTAATGCAAAAAATGCTGGTGCAATTGGAGCAGTTATTTATAATAATATACCTGGTGAATTTGAATTTGAAATACCAGGTATGGAAGTACCTACAGTAAAGCTCTCAAATGAAGATGGACGAAGGCTGGCCCGTGCCATTGAAGCTGGCGACAATAAGACAACATTTAAATTTGCATTTGTAAAAACAATAAATGAAACAATGGCAGATTTTTCGTCAAGAGGTCCTGTTGTTGATACATGGATGATTAAGCCTGATGTTTCTGCTCCTGGAGTGAATATTGTCAGTACCGTACCAACACATGATGCTGCTAACCCACATGGGTATGCTTCCTATCAAGGAACAAGTATGGCCTCTCCACATGTAGCAGGTACTGCTGCACTATTACTGGAAGCCAATCCAAAATGGAGTGTTGAGGATGTTAAGGCTGCTTTAATGAACACAGCCCACAATCTAAAAGATCCGGATGGTAACCTTTATCCTCTCAATACACAAGGTGCAGGAAGCATCCGCGTTCCTGATGCTATTAATGTTGATACATTAGTAGCACCTGGAAGCCATTCCTTTGGTGTCTTTTCTAAAAAGAAAGGGAAGCAAACAGAAAAACAACATTTTCAAGTGAAAAATTTATCAAATCAAAAGAAGAAATATACGGTTGATGTACAATTTAAAGGTGAAAACGCAAAGCGCGGCATTAAAGTAAAGACCAGCAAAAATGTCAAAATAAATGCTAAGTCTTCTAAAAAGGTCAATTTACGCGTACAAGTAGACGCTTCTAAACTAACACCTGGATATTATGAAGGTACGATTGTTTTAAAAGACGGGAAAAAAGTAGTGACAGAGGTTCCGACAATCCTGTTTGTCCAAGAGCCTGATTACCCTCGTGTGACAAGCCCTTACGTGACACCGGCAGGGAACAATAACTTTAATATTGAGGCCTATTTCCCAGGTGGAGCAGAGGATGTTGTTCTTTATCTAGTAAACTCTAATTTTGAAATTGTTGGTGAAACGAGCAGACATCAAAATGTCAGCAAAGGCTTACAATCTTTTACATGGAATGGAAAGATCGGCAGTCTGCCTGTTGCAAAAGGCGAATATTATTTCTATATTAGTGCTACCAAAAAAGGTGTAACGGATTATGCTCTTACACCAGAACCATTTACAGTAGAATAATTTGAAGGCTTGTTTCATATAATAGGGTGTACCCATAACAAAGCTGCTAAGGACTTTGTCTTTCTAAGAAAGAAAGTTTACTAGTCCAAGAGGAGCCTTGTAAATATGGGTCACCCTTATTTTTTTGAACAAGTATTATAGACAAAGGGCGGGGGAAAAATATTCAATGCTAAAGTTCTTACTGTTTTTTCTCATTTCCTATACAGTTTGTTTTATTTTATTTACAATTCTTTTCTATTTCATGCATCTCATCCGCGGCCGCAGATTTGCGTTCCGTGCAGCTACCAATGATATTGTTGATTTGATGATGACGATGCCGCTCAGCTGGCTCTTCAGCCTTTGTTATATTTTATATCTTTTTCTTTCCTTTCCTATTTGGTTTTTTCAATCGAAAAAAAGACCTCCAAAAAAATTAACAAAAAATCATCGGGGCTATTTTAACAAATACCCTAAGAAAAAGTGAGCATGCCATCATTCATGACATATATAGAAGCTCAGTGGATATTCGGAAGCTATTTCTATCGGCTTCCTGACCACTCAATTGGAACACCCAACCAGAAATCGCAGCTCTTACCCGCTCGGTAAAGCCGGTTGGGTCTACGGGGAACCAGTTGTTTTTCAAGTGAGGTATATTATGAGGTGATACCTCCTTTAGCGATGCGCGATCTCTGGACTATGAGCGAAACGCAGTTTTCTATGCGCAAAATCAGATCTCCTATGTGCGATCTCTCCCTTTCTATGAGCGATACCGTCCTTTCTTTGCGCGATCTCTGAACTATGAGCGATACCGTTTTTTCTTTGCGCGATCTCTGGACTATGAGCGAAACCCAGTTCTCTATGCGCGAAATCAGATCTCCTATGAGCGATCTCTCCCTTACTATGAGCGATACCGTCTTTTCTTTGCGCGATCTCTGAACTATGAGCGATACCGTTTTTTCTTTGCGCGATCTCTGGACTATGAGCGAAACCCAGTTCTCTATGCGCGAAATCAGATCTCCTATGAGCGATCTCTCCCTTACTATGAGCGATACCGTCTTTTCTTTGCGCGATCTCTGAACTATGAGCGAAATCCAGCTTTCCAGGCGGATTTCTCCTCTTCTATGATAATAACAATCTCAATTCCAGAATCCCTTCTTATGAGTGATATTGTCATGCGACATTAAAAGAACCCTGTACCAACAAGGCACAGGGGAAATTAGCTTTTTACCGTTTATTAAATCCTTTTTTCTCAACGAAATCCTTCATGTACATTCTTTTAGGAAGAGATAGCATCTTTGCCATTTGGCCTGTCCATGTTTCCTTCCGCTTTCCTCCGGTTCTTTCGTGATAATAGGCTGATATTTCTTGATCGTACTCTTCTAATTGCTTTTTATAAAGCTGATCGTTTTGCTGATAACCATTCTTATGATAGACATTTTCGAGCGGTAATCTCGGCTTCAAATAAGGCTCTTGGTCTGGATAACCCACTGCAAGGCCAAAAAGCGGAATCACCCGGTCAGGCGTATTTAACAATTCACTTACTTTGTCCAACTGGTTCCTAATCCCTCCAATGTAACAAATCCCCAAGCCCATTGATTCCGCAGCAATAGAAGCTGTTTGGGCTGCCAAAGCAGCATCAATTACAGCTACCATATATTTTTCTGTACTTTCTAATGACTCAGAAAAATCTTGGCTGTGCAATTCACTGATTACTTCATGACGGTGCAGGTCTGCACAAAAAACAAAGAAGTGCCCGTTTTCCGCCACATATGATTGATTTCCAGCTAACTCAGCAAGCCTTGCCTTTATGTCTAAATCATCCACTCCAATAATCGTGTAAGCCTGTATATAGCTTGATGTGGAAGCAGCTTGAGCACTTCTCACAATGGTTTCAATTTGCTCGTCTGTAAGAGCCTTATCCTTAAATTTCCGTATCGAACGATGTCGGAGAATCGTTTCAATCGTAGTGTTCATTTATCATTTCCTCCTATAGCTGTTCATTTCATCTTTTTGCGACTTAAAACATAGTTAATTACTTCGATTACTGGTGTTTCTCCGTGATGTGAGGGGTGGGATGCGAGACACATCGACTACCTATATTTACTAATTTTTAATCAACAATAAATTAGAAAAGTGCTTATAAAAAACTGTATCAATTCTCCGATAAATAAACAAATATTCTATCCAGAATAAAATATTTATTCCAACATAATTTTTTCTAGTATTAAATAATAATATTTTTGTAGATTTCTTATGAGATGTCATATACCCTAATAATATAACAATTCGAAATATTATAAGAAAAGGGGTTTTTTCCTTGGATCACTTGTTGAAGCGATTAGAAGAAATTTTCCCAGAAATGGTTGAAAACCGCCGGTTCTTTCATCAATATCCAGAACTCTCACATGAGGAGGTCAATACACCTGCAAAAATTGCAGAGCATTTAAGAGGACTTGGTATTACCGTCCGCACTGGTGTGGGAGGGAATGGAGTCGTTGGGTATCTCGAAGGCGGCAAGCCTGGAAAGACGGTTGCCCTGCGAGCTGATTTTGATGCTCTTCCTCTTCAAGATAAAAAAGAGGTTCCTTATAAGTCAAAAGTTCCCGGAGTTATGCATGCATGTGCTCATGATGCTCATACGTCTACTTTACTAGGAGTCGCTAAAGTTTTAAGTGAAAAGAAAGAAGAGCTTAATGGAAATATTGTGTTTATTCATCAATTTGGCGAAGAATTAGCTCCTGGCGGGGCCATGCCAATGATTGAAGACGGATGTCTGGAAAATGTAGACGTCATTTTCGGTACTCATATTTGGGCGACCATTCCGGTGGGTGAAATTGGCTTGAGGTCTGGACCTATTATGGCAGCAGCCGATCGTTTTCAAATTGCTGTACAAGGAAAAGGCGGGCACGGGGCTTCTCCGCATGAAACGATTGATTCTATTGCAATCGGAGCTTCTCTTGTCAGCCAGCTGCAACAAATCATCAGCAGAAGGATTAATCCTCTTGAACCTGCTGTATTGACGGTCGCATCCTTCCATGCAGGCAATGCATTCAATGTTATTGCCGATTCTGCTACCATCGAAGGAACAGTCAGAACCTTTAATCCTGAGGTTCAAGACTTCATCATTAACGAAATGGAGCTAATCATTCAATCAACCTGTCAAGGGGCAAATGCAGGCTACCAATTTCAATATAACAAAGGCTACCCTGCTGTCGTCAACCATCTAAATGAAACACAACAACTAATAGCCAGCGCAAAAAAGGTATTGACTGACGATAAAATAAAAACGATGGAACCTATAATGGGTGGAGAGGACTTCAGCCATTATTTAGAAAAGGTTCCTGGAACCTTCTTTTTCACTGGTGCAAAAAATGACAAGGTAAATGCTGTATATCCCCATCATCACCCTATGTTTGATATTGATGAGGAGTCCATGCTTATAGCCGGAAAAGTTTTATTAACTGCCACTTTGGACTATTTAGCACAAAACTAGATGATAAATGGCTCTGGAAGAACTGAGGGAAGTATGCATCTAAATTTTGAATGCATCTCCCAATTCATTCCATTGCTAGAAAAATAAAATGAATCCGCTTACATATTCATGTTTTAAGGATTTGGAAAAAAGTTATGTTGAAAAAGCTATTGACAATTTCCCTCAATGAATTAAAATTACTTTTGTTGTATAATTATATAATTTATAAGGAGTTTTCATGTTGAAGCCATATATAAAACCATATAAGCAAATTAAAGCAGCAGATATGATAAAGTTTTTAATACCTTCTCTTATTGGGGTTATCTTATTTATGATTCCGCTCCCTTACAATGAGGAGGTTACTATTCCGATCGCTATCCTTTCTGGATTTGTGCAAGAATTGCTTGCAAACTATTTACCTGAGATTATGACATTCATCATCTCCATTACTTTTATTGGAAGTTTTGCAGCAGTTGTCATAAAGCCGAAATCGCTAAAAGAAGGAACATTTTTCTATCAGCTTTTTACTGTCCCCCCATTTTGGTTTGTTATTAGATTATTAGGAATGATTTTTGCTATCCTTGCATTGTTTCAGATTGGACCAGAAATGATTTGGTCAGAAAACACAGGCGGCATGTTACTCACTAGCTTACTGCCAGTTCTCTTTTCTGTATTTTTGTTTGCAGGCTTATTTTTACCACTTTTATTGAACTTTGGCTTACTAGAGCTTTTTGGCGCTCTTCTCACAAAGCTTATGCGCCCGGTTTTCAAATTACCTGGCCGTTCATCAATTGATTGCCTTGCTTCTTGGATTGGAGATGGAACGATCGGTGTGCTTTTAACAAGCAAACAGTATGAAGAAGGCTTTTATACAAAACGGGAAGCAGCTATTATCGGTACAACATTTTCTGTTGTATCCATCACTTTTAGCCTTGTTGTCATTTCCCAAGTAGGCCTTGGCAAAATGTTTGTACCTTTTTACCTGACAATCCTTGTCGCCGGCCTTGTCGCAGCTGTTATTAGCCCAAGAATCCCGCCATTATCAAGAAAACCGGATACTTATTTCAATGAAGAGCAAACAAAGTATTCAGAAGATATCCCAGCAGGGTATACACCTTTTTCGTGGGGATTAACAAAAGCCACTGAAAAAGCCCGGGCAAACAGTGGAATCAAAGGTTTCCTAAAAGATGGGGGTAAAAACATCCTTGACATGTGGATGGGTGTTGCGCCCATTGTCATGGGGTTAGGAACCCTTGCTTTGATTATTGCCGAGTACACGCCATTCTTCCAATGGCTTGGCATGCCGTTTATTCCTTTACTAGAAATCATGCAAGTACCTGAAGCTGCAGAAGCATCTCAAACACTTGTCGTCGGGTTTGCGGACATGTTCCTTCCTTCTGTTATAGGAGCAGGAATTGAAAGTGAAATGACTCGCTTTGTTGTAGCAGCCGTTTCTGTAACCCAGCTTATTTATATGTCAGAGGTTGGCGGTTTGCTGCTAGGATCGAAAATCCCTGTCAGTTTAAAAGACTTAATCATTATTTTCATTGAACGAACATTCATTACTTTACCTGTAATTGTAATCGCAGCCCATATTATTTTTTAATAAAAGGTGCCAGGCTCCTTAGTGGAACCTGGCATTTTTTTGACGTTTCCTGAGAATTTATGCTCGATTTTATTATTCTAGGTTAATCAAACTATCGATTCCCTTCACCTAACCCGGTTCAATATGGGCAATGATATTTTCAAGCGTTCCAGCTTAAGTTTATATGTGTCCACTCAATAAATTAATAGCTTCCTCCCTCGGGTTGACAAAAAAGGAAAGGAACTTATCTTTTCAAGGGTCTTACTAATGAATCCAAATCTTCATCTAAATTCATGATTTTTTGTTCAACCATTGTCTTGGCATCGTGTACACCTTGGTTATAAAAAAGGGTACCAAGCTCGTCCATCATAAAGTCCAATATACTTTCTGCTGCGATAATACCAATCTCTTCGTCTCTTTCTGTTTGAAAAAATGTTTGGATGCTTTCAATCATCATGGCTTTGTTTTCCTTGGACAATGTAATCTCCATTGTTTTTTCCCCTTCTTTCTTACTAAAAATTCCTTCTGATCAAGTTAGTGTAGCATATGATTATTGAATTTAAGATCAAAATGTGGACACTCAGTTGCCTTTGTTATCTACACTCTTTGGACTTTTTTTGGGTAGTTCCACATGATTTTGACCACATTTTAGTAGATTTCTCAATGTTTATACAATTACAGAGACGCCATTTACTCTTGATCAGCATTGAACGAAGGTTATCTTCGAAATTGAACCAATTATCTTCGAAATTTTCATTATATCTTCGAAAATGGCAGATTTATCTTCGAAATTTCCCATATATCAATTTTTCGACAAAACCTGACCTAACTTCATTAGAAGAAATCAAGCAAACTTGTATTAGCAGGGTCAATTAGTTGCTTCAAAGCCTCTACGTGTTCCTTTCGACCATGTATTCTTCCAATTTCATAAAGAAAAGCAGGTGAACGATATCCTACAGCCAAAACAGAAAACGTATTAATATCCATTATAAGCTGTTTCTGTTCGCGTTCTTTAGAAAGAGGAACGTAGTTCAAAACCTTTTCAACTTTACCATTTTTATAGATAAATGTCGCGTCGTTCCATTCTGCATAAGAATCCGTAATGGTCAATACGATTTCTTCATCAACTGCCGGCAGAAAGCCTATTTCTAAAAAGCCTGCTACATCGACAACTCGCACCATTCCAAAAGGATAGATTTCTTGCTTGATCTCTGGATTATGTAATAAAAAGGGCAGCTGATCATCTTCCGTCACAACCATTGTTAAGGATTGAATCATCGAATCATGCTGACAGATAAAATTCCATAATTCTGACCGTGCTTTTCCGTCAAAGCAAACAAACTCTTTCACATTCATTTTTCTTTCACTTACCTTATATAACAAGTACCCTTTTGGACTTTTTTCTTCGTCAAAATAAAATGCAGCATGGCAGCCTTCTGATAGTACAGAGTTTGCCCACCAGCTAGAATCTCTCTTTAGCATGCCGACATACTGCTTCGCGAAATCTTCATAGATTTCATTTAACAAAGGGACCGCTTCATCCTTTGACCTTCTTCTAATGAAGCCATTGCTGTCTGGAAAGGCAACAAGATCCTCCTTTTTCATTTCATACTTTTTTAAAGAAGCACTCACTTCCCACCCAAACTTACGATAGAATGAAATTTTAAAAGGGTGCAAGTAACTAAGAAGCTGCCCTTTTTCTCTCATAGCAGCTAACGATGATTTAAGTAAATCTTTCACTGAGCCTTGTCTTCGAAACTCAGGCCATGATGCAACACCAGCTATACCTCCCATTGCACACACTTTATCTTTGAAAAACACTTGAAAAGGAATGATGTGGAGCTTGGAGCAAAGTTGATTTTCATCAAAAACTCCAATAACTTCATGATTTTTAATTTGTTCTTTTTGTTTTTCGATCTCGT
This sequence comes from Metabacillus arenae, assembly GCF_014773385.1. Taxonomy (GTDB): domain Bacteria; phylum Bacillota; class Bacilli; order Bacillales; family Bacillaceae; genus Metabacillus_D; species Metabacillus_D arenae. Next base: position 79,967 of record NZ_JACXAI010000005.1, read on the forward strand.
TTGCAGGTATCGAATATTGAAAAGCAAATTGAGAAAGCTCCAGGCTTTTTTCGATCTCTTCTTCTTTGAATTTTCTAATCTCTCTCATCGCTGCCTCCCCTTTCTTCCTAGTTTTTGTCAATCCGTCCAAATCGATTTAATAGATCCAGCTGCCCTATAGTCAGAATTCCTCTCCACTCAGTTTTTGCTTTCTTCCATGCCTGATCATCTCCCTCAAACTCCCGTGACCAATTCGGCTCCCAGTATCCATCTTTATGCTGAGATTGAATAAGGAAATCTAAGCTCTTGTCTACCTTCTCCTTGTTTTCTTCATAATAAGGTGAAACTTTCGAATCAATTAAATGATAAGGCTGACAACCATACCCTTTCCAGCTTTCCTCATCCCAATCAATGATTTCATGGAGATGTTCCCCAATTTTTGAAAAGATTCTTTTTGCTTTTTCCTCTTCTAAAACGTCAGCGAGTCGCAAATAACACATAGCTTCATGGAATTCAATGTGCTTGGTATTTGCGATTCTTTCTAATGCATCGTTAATTCGCTCTACTAAAAATTCCTTTGCAACAAGCTTTTCATACTCATATAAATAGGAGATTACTTCTGCGCTCGGGTTCCCCCAAAATTGTTCGACGTCATTTCCATTACCTTCTTCATTGAAGTGCCACCAAGGCGCATGGGGATATTGGTTTACTTCAGGTGGAACAGAAGGCCATCTTTTTTCTTTATCCTTATATTGCAATAATAAATAGTTAATCCCATGTTGAACTAACGGCTCCTGACTTGTGACTTTCAGCTTACTGAAATATTGAAAAGCCACCGTCGTAGCCATAACAGAAGAATCAGGCAAAAAGAAATCCGGCTCTATCCCATGCCCAAAGCCTCCATCTTGATTTTGAAAGTTCTCAAGCTCATTTAGTACATCATGTTCTGAACCCTTTTTAAACAAAAAACGAAAATATGTTTTTTCTAATTCACGGGCATGTTCTTCTATAAACTCTTCTGCTTGTTTAAAACGATCAATCGTCAATTTCAAATATATGCATCCCCCTTGGTTCATCGTTGGTTTACATACTTTTTCGGCAATAGGAAAGAAAAATCCTTTAATCATTATGAACTAAGCCAAAAAAAGAGAAAGATGATGCTCATCATCACCCTTCGTTTTTGGTTCGCTGCTTATTCTTACTATACAAACCTGCCCCAAATTACTTTACCATCAATCATAGTCATACTGAGCCGGTCCTTCTCCTTTTTGGTTTTTAATGTATGGTTAAAAAGATTCAACTGATTGTTCTGCAATTTGGTCTTCAAAATCTCAAAAATGCCATTCATCAAATAAATATAAAACCTTTTGGGATGGTTTAAACCCGACAGCCCCAATCAACACTTCATCAATACCATTTAATAGAATCCAGCAAACCGTTCTTCGGCCAATTTCTTCACATAGAGATTTCTTTCTGTTAAAAACTTTTCCATATAAGCTTTCAAAAACAAAAAGTCTGCAAAAGATCCTAAGATGCCAAACGGAGATTTATAAGTAAATGTATCAATCATTAATGTACCATTTTCCTTTGGAATAAACTCATGTACATGAAAGAAGCTTTTGAATGCTCCTTCTACCATTTCATCTACAAAACGATGGGGCCGGTCAAACTCTGTTATTTTTGCCGTTAATTGTTGACGAATGCCAAAATGGACAGCTTCCCATGTCACTTGTTCATTCAATTCAATTAAACCAGAAGTTCTACCAGAGATCGCTTTTTCGTTTGTTTTACGGGTTGACTGCTGATGAACATCAATATCTCTTGCTAAATCAAAACAAATTTCGGGACAAGATAAAATAAATAATTCTGTTTTTACAACTGGCATTTGTTAATTCTCCTTATTTTCAGAAAATTTATTGCGGTAAACTATGGAAAAATCAACTACATATGTTATACTAGTTGTAACAAAATGTTCACAAAATGTTTTGTATTTTGTCACATATTGTTGATTGTAAGCGTAAACATAATATAAAGGGGATGATACCATGGATATGTTTTTTGCATACGCATTGATTGCCAGTGCAACACCACTTTTCTTATGGACCGAAAAACGAGGTTGGGCGCTTTTTCATCTACCATTTATCGCGCTCATGTGGGTATTTTTCGGCATATACCTTACTACTGACTTAAGTGTTGTTGGATACATTCTAATGTTTATGGTGTTTGTTGGAAACATTATTTTTGCTCACGTTGCAGCTTTTGTATTATGGGCATCGCCTATCCTGCGAAAACGAAAATTGAAGCGTAACTTAAATGTTATTAAATAAAAAATCTGGCGAAATCGCCAGATTTTTTTAATGGTGATGGTTTAGATGTACACCGAACTCCATGACCCAATAAGACCCTAATGCAATGACAACCGCAATAAAAGCTGCGAATAGCATATTTATGACGTTCCATCCGCCATCCTCCCCTTCACGAACATGCATGAACATGAAGAGCTGAAGGCCAGCTTGAATAAAACCAAAGATAAAAATCGTTACAATTTTCAGCGTTGAAGATAATTCAGTGTACATAGCTACCCAAAGTGCAATTAAAGTAAGGATGATTGATGTTGCAAATCCGATGACATGATGCCATGGGAAATGATTATGTGACTGTGCTCCACTTTTGTTATGTGCCACTTTACATCACCAGCCTTAAGAGGTAAACACCTGTGAAGATAAAGATCCAGACAACATCAAGGAAGTGCCAGTATAAGCTTGAAATAAACACTTTTGCTGCTGTCGCAGGTACTAAACCTCTTTTGAAAATTTGAATCATGATAAGAGTAATCCAGCCGATACCAAGTGTTACGTGAAGTCCGTGTGTCCCGGCGAGAACAAAGAATGCTGACCAGAAAGCACTTGTTGAAAGACTAGCTCCTTCATGAACATAATGAACAAATTCATAGATTTCAAATCCTAGGAAGCCTAGTCCTAAAAGTAATGTGATCGGCAGCCAGGTGAGGACACCTTTTTGGTTTCTGCGGCGTAATTCATGAATCGCTAAACCACATGTAAAACTACTTGTTAAAAGTAAGAAGGTCATAATCATAACGCCTTTTACTTCAAACAGCTCTTCAGGAGAGGGCCCCCCGGATGTTCTGTTAATCAAAACAAAATAGGTTGCAAAAAGCGTTGAGAATAAAGCAATCTCTGCCCCAAGGAACCACCAGAAACCGAAAATGTTCAGTCTTCCAGTTTCTGATTGATATTCTAAAGGCGTGTTAGGATCTACTTGCTCAGTATGTGCCATTTTCTCACGCCTCCTTTAACTTTTCTTCAGTTTCTTTTATTTCATCTACACTTACATAATAGCCTTCATCATATTCAAACGATCTTAAAGCTAGGCAAGCTACAACTCCGATTGCTCCAAGGATTGCCATCCACCATAGAGAGAAGACTAAGCCGAATCCGCTTATTCCAAAGAATACAGACATAATAATCGGTCTGCCAGAGTTGCTTGGCATATGAATCGGTTTGTAAGGTTGGTTTTCAGGCTCTTTCCCTTTATTCGCTTCTTTCGTTCTCCAAAATGCATCAAGCCCTGTTACTTCTGGAGTGTGAGCGAAGTTATAATGTGGAGGAATGGCTGATGAAGTCGCCCACTCTAATGTACGGCCATCTTCCCAAACGTCTCCTTTTTCTTCCCGCTTTTCGTAGCGTGCACTGTAATAAATGTTGTAGACTAATACAACAAATCCAAGAGCCATACCAACTGCCCCAATAGAAGCAATGATGTTTAATCCAGTCCATCCATCTGCTTCTGCATAGGTAGTAATACGTCTTGGCATACCGGCAAGCCCTGCAAAGTACAATGGGAAAAAGCAAACATTAAAACCAATCATAAATAACCAGAAGCTCCACTTTCCAATACGCTCATTCAGTTTATGTCCAAACATTTTCGGATACCAGAATACGAACCCTGCAAAACAGGCAAACACAGTACCAGCTATTAATACATAATGGAAGTGAGCAATCAAGAAATACGTATTATGATACTGATAATCGGCAGCTGCCATAGCCAGCATTACTCCTGTTACCCCTCCGATAACAAAGTTCGGAATAAAAGCAAGTGACCATAGCATCGGAACTGTAAACTTAATTTTTCCTTTATATAAGGTAAACAGCCAGTTAAAGATCTTAACTCCGGTTGGAACGGCAATGGCCATCGTCGTAATCGAGAAGAGCGAGTTAACCGCTGCACCTGAGCCCATTGTAAAGAAGTGATGGACCCAAACGACGAAGCTTAGTGCTGAAATCGCTACAATTGAAATAACCATTGCTTTATAACCAAATAACGATTTACGGGCAAATGTTGCTATAATCTCAGAGAAAATACCAAATGCAGGTAAAATAACAATATAAACTTCAGGATGGCCCCAAATCCAGAAAAGGTTGGCCCAAAGCATCGGCATACCGCCGTCTGCTAATGTAAAGAAATGTGTACCAAACAGACGATCAAATGTCATTAAAGCAAGAGCAACTGTTAAAACCGGGAATGCAAAGATAATAATGGCAGCCGTAATGAAAGATGTCCAAGTAAACATTGGCATCCTCATTAATGTCATACCCGGCGCACGCATACGCAGAATCGTTACTGCAAAGTTGATTCCGGTTAAGAGCGTACCAATACCGGAAATTTGCAATCCTAATAGATAATAGTTTTGACCGACATCAGGACTTAGTTCTGGCCCAGCAAGCGGCATATAAGCTGTCCACCCTGCTGACGGCGATCCGCCAAACACGAAAGAAATGTTAAACAGCATAGCTCCAATGAAAAATGTCCAGAAGCTTAGCGCATTCAAGTACGGGAACGCTACGTCACGAGCACCGATTTGCAACGGTACGACAACGTTCATTAAACCAATCAAAAATGGCATTGCCATGAATATGATCATAATAGTACCGTGTGTCGTGAAGATTTCATTGTAGTGCTGGGAATTTAGAAATTCAGTTTCAGGCAATGTGAGCTGTGCCCTCATTAACATGGCATCTACTCCTCCACGGAAGAGCATCAATATTGCCGCAATAATGTACATAATACCTAATTTTTTATGGTCAACAGTTGTTAACCATTCAGTCCAAAGCCATTTCCACTTTTTGAAATAGGTAAGAATAAATACAATAGCTACTGACGTTAAGGCAATCGATATATTGGCACCCATAATAAGCGGGTCGTCGAGAATGAGATTGTCTTTTATAAAATCAAACAATAGTTGATCCTCCCTTCTTAATGAGAGTGTGATTCAGAATGTGATGCCTCTTCATGGTTTTCATGATTGTCCGAATCGTTCTCTGTCTCGTTTTTCTGGTCCTCTTTTTTTCCATGAGGATCTGATGTTACACCATACTTTTCACGAACTTTTATTGCATATTCTGCATCCTCAGCATGGTTGACAAATTCTAAATGTGTTGAGGAGAATTCCATCTCTTTGGCTTCACCGGGAAGCATAAGTTTTTCGTATTGTTCTTCTGTAAGCTTAGGTGCAGAACCTTGCGTTTCTTCCACCCAATCTTCAAATTCACCTTCCGTTTGCGCAATCACATCAAAGCGATGATTTGAGAACCCTTCACCAGTGAAGTTCGCATTACGGCCCTGATAGGTTCCCGGCTCATCCGCTTGTAAATACAGCTTTGTTTCCATACCGGCCATATTATATTTCTGACCGCCTAGCTGCGGAACCCAAAAAGCTGCCATCGAATCAGCTGATGTTAAACGGAACAACACTGCGCGATCTTCTGGAATGTGAAGATAATTTACTGTTTCAATTCCTTCTTCAGGGTAGCTGAACACCCATTTCCAGTTTACGGAGGTTGCATGAATAACGAGTGGTTCCTTGTCATTAGAAGATTTTGGAGCTTCTTCTAATGAATAAATTGTCTGTACAGTCGGAATTGATAATCCGATGACAATTAAGATCGGAATCACAGTCCAAATTATTTCGAGCTTTGTACTGCCTTCCATTTCAGGAGGCTCATAGTCCTTGTTTTCTTTCCGTTCACGGTATTTCACAACGACAATCGTGAACAAAACGAATACAACAATTATGATAAACAGCATGGCCCATATTGATAGAAGAATAAGATCACGTTGCTGTGCAGCAACAGGCCCTTTTGGATCCAATACAACTAGCTCACTGCAGCCTCCTAGAATGAAAACAGAAGTCATCATTACCAGCAGCATAAAAGGTTTATACCATTTGAACAAGAGGATCACCGTCCTTCCCGAAGTTTTAATTGTAAAGTAATGACGGGGTTTATTCGTCATATTTCTTTTGCATAGGGGATATACCGAATCAGCTCTAAAAAATTAAAAATTTGCTTCATTCAATGTTGATATCAAAGCTGATTTAACGCAGTTTTCACCCTTTTCCTATACCACATCCTATCAAAGATAAAGCGACTCGGGACCGTTGTTCTTTAATTGTCATGACTTTTTCACCCAAATGTCACGACTTCGACAAAATTAGTTCAAAAAGTGTTCATAACTATGTAAATGAATGTGTTTTCAGGAAGAAATAGCATTTACATGTAATATTTTCGGGTTTTTCCCAATTTGTTGATGTGGTAATCGCAATGGGAAAACCAAAAATAGGAGACCTAAGAAATGTAATTGCAAGATTATTAATAATAAATGTAATAATTTTTAGAATTATTGCGAGGTTATTTAATAATTCATATGCTTCGGCATATATTTTCTCGTAATTTGAACAAATAGTGAAACCGATAAGGCTCTGTTATCTACTTCCCTTGAGAAGAGGAAACTGAAAATCTTTAATGCAGGGTTACTAGAGGAGTGCTAAAAAAGACTGTTTTAATCATTCAGTTAGTTACTATTTTTGCTTCTATGGAACTTTTCCCAAATATGAAAAAATGTTTTTTTCCTTTCTTTTTAAATTGGCTTGTGACCTCAGACGGGGTAGGCGTTGCAGCTGAACAACAATACCTCTCTTTACACATTAATACCAGAATCATTTTAAACTTTTTACCATACAAAAACAGACATGTTTCACGTGAAACATGTCAGAAAAAATATAACCTCAGCTGTCGAAGAATTTACAAGGTCATCATAAAGTCTCTAAACGCGCCTTGGCCTTCTTCATCTTGTTTAAACACTCCTGCATGCCCCAATATCTCGGCAAATACGTTACCCATTTCTTCTTTCAATACATTTAAACTATTTTCTGGTGTTAGTTGATGAGAATCTTTTATTTTTCTTGCCCAGTCAAGATGCTTTGTAATTTCTTGGTTGTCTTCCATTTGCTTTTCAAAATCTTGTGAAACGAGAGCTTTTGCCACTAGATTCATTTCCTCTATTAAACGGCCCGGCAATACAGCGAGTCCCATTACTTCGATTAAACCGATATTCTCTTTTTTAATATGGTGAACCTCTTGATGAGGATGGAAAATACCGAGTGGATGCTCTTCACTTGTTCGATTGTTTCTTAAAACAAGATCAAGCTCAAATACCCTCTCTCTCATTCTAGCAATTGGTGTGATCGTATTATGCGGTGTTTCACCCGTAAATGCAAAAACACCTATCCTTTGATCACTGTAAGCTCTCCATGCATTTAATATATAATCTGCTGCATGCAAAACCTCTTGTTTATCATGACTCTGCAGGCGGATGACTGACATCGGCCATTTTACTATACCAGCAGAGACCTTAGGGAAATTGGATAACTCAAATGATTGTTCAATTCCCGCTTTAGCCATTGGAAACTCGTGATTTCCCCCTTGAAAATGATCATGGCTTAGGATAGAACCTCCAACGATCGGTAAGTCAGCATTTGACCCGAGAAAATAATGAGGATACTGCTCTACAAAATCCAGAAGTCGCTCAAATGTCTCTTTTGTAATACTCATTGGTTCATGCTTCCCTTTTAAGACAATACAATGCTCGTTGTAATAGACGTAAGGAGAAAATTGCAGGAACCACTGCTCTTCTTTTAATGTAACAGGGATGATACGATGGTTTTGTCTGGCAGGATGATTGACTCGTCCCCGATATCCAACATTTTCTTTACATAACAGACAGTTTGGATAGTTTGCCTGCTTTAAATTTTTTGCTGCTGCAATAGCCTTTGGATCCTTTTCGGGTTTTGAGAGATTGATCGTAATTTCCATTAATCCATAAAGAGTTTGTGAGTACCAATGTTGATTTTTGGCAATTCGGTCTGTGCGAATATAATGAACACCCTTTGAGTAATCATAAAATGCTTTTGTAGCCGCTTCTGCTCCATTCGTTTTTTTCAAAGTGTCAAACCACCGTATCATTTCCGTTTGAGAAGGAACAAAGCATGCCATTAGCTTTGTGTCCAAAAGATCACGGTATGTGACGGTGTTCTCTTCCAAAAGGTCGTTTTCTGCTGCCCAATCCAGAATTTCTTCCAAAATTTCGACAGGTGTATCTAACCTTTCTTGCGGCACTTGTATTGGATAAAAGTCGTCTAAATTCAATATTTCCATCAGCTTATTGCGAGTTAAATCGATGTCCCATTCCATGATTAACTCTTTTTGCATCCCATACTGCAAAAGCCGTTCAATTTGTGTACTGATCTTCTTTAACATTTTCCTCACCTCTCCCAACCTAAATAAATCCAATTAACAGGTTATATCGCCGCCCAAAGCTAAGACTGGACAGTCATCTATTTTTCGTCCTCATTTACTAATTCCCTTGCACCATCCCCAACCTCTACAACATAAAAATCTGCTTCCAAGCCAGTTTTCTCTGTATAAAGCTGGCTTATGTTGTTGATAAAAGATTCAATATGCTCGCTCTCTACAATACTAACTGTACAACCGCCAAACCCTGCGCCAGTCATTCTTGAACCGATCACACCATGCTGCTTCCATGCTGATTCTACTAATGCATCAAGTTCATGGCCTGTTACCTCATAATCATTTTTCAATGATACATGTGATTCATTCATAAGCTCTCCAAATGCCTTTAGCTCTCCTTCCTTTAAGTTCTTAACTGCTTTTATCGTTCGATCATTTTCATAAACCGCATGCTTTGCCCGTTTTCGATCAATTTCGTTCCTAATAAGATGTTTGTATTTGTTAAATTCAGCTGGCGTCAGATCCCCTAAAGACTCAATTTTCAGCTCTGATTGCAAATCAGCTAACGCCCTGTCACATTCACTTCTTCTCTCATTATATTTAGAATCGGCCAGTGCTCTTCTCTTGTTTGTATTCGTTATCACAAGTTTTGCCTCGCCAAGCTGAAGCGGGCTGTATTCATATTGAAGAGTTTGACAGTTTAATAGAACGGCACTTTCTTGCTTCCCCATCCCAATTGCAAATTGATCCATAATTCCGCAGTTTACTCCGATAAAATGATTTTCAGCATATTGGCTTAATTTCACTAATTCCAGCTGATTAATTTTTAACTGAAACAATTCATTCACCATAACAGCTGTTGCAAGCTCAATCGAAGCTGAAGAAGATAGACCGGCACCGTTTGGAATATTTCCATAAAATAAAGCATCAAACCCTTGAGGGATATTGACTAATTTTTGAATTTCTTTTATAACCCCTTTAGGATAGTTAACCCAATCATGGTCTTTTTCAAATGCTAATTGCTGAAGATTTAATTGAATGATTCCCTTGTCCTCAAAATTTAGAGAATACATATTAATCATCTGATCATCTCTTGCTCTAACTACGACATAGGTACCTATGTTTAATGCACAGGGGAAGACATGACCGCCATTATAATCAGTATGCTCACCTATTAAATTCACTCGCCCTGGAGCAAAGAAAATTCGCACATTATCTTCCTGCTGAAACACTAGTTTGAATTTAGCCTTTAAATCATTAAACATACTAAAACCCCTCTCTTCTATTTGAAATTTGCTGCAACCGATTACATCTACTCATATTTTATAAACTTTGGTAGGATTGCACAATGGTAAAAATAGATAGAGAAAAAGGTACTTTTTTGCTAAAGAGGGACCTTATCATCTTTTATCTATGATGTTATACTGTCTTATAGAAGAAAATAAGGTTACAAGTGAACGTTTACTTTTTTGCTTAGGTAAAAATAGAAGTGAGGAGGGTCATGAGGATGAAAGAGAAGAAATTAGGGGCCTATGCTTTTCGATTTGCTGATCAGGCAATCAACTCGGTTGCTCAAATATGGTCAGTAGGATGGGATGAACAATCATCCCCAATTTACAATTGGAGCGGTTTGGAACGAAAGGATATTAATAAATGTATTTTTCAATATACTTTGTCTGGTTATGGGAAAATCGATATCAATAACAAAACGTATAGAGTTCAGCCTGGGCAAGCTTTTATTGTGCATAGCCCTAGTGATTATCGCTATTATTTGCCTGATGAATCAGGAAAATGGGAGTTTCTCTACTTAACCTTATATGGCCATGAAGCTGAGAAATGCTGGAATTTCGTAAAAAAAAGAACAAATCAAGTGATTCGTATTCATCCAGAATCCTCTTTAATTCAATTACTAAAGCAAATATTAAGTGAGGCAACTAATAAAAAAATCACCAACCCTTATCAAGGTTCAAGCTATGCGTATCAATTCATCATGGGGTTGTATGATTACCTTTCAAACATGGATCATATTATGGATGACTGGCCAGAATCCATTATCAGTGCTGTCTTATTTGCCAAAAACTGTTATCAGCAAGAGATCGGGCCAGAAGAAATGGCAGAAGCCTCAGGGCTATCCCGGTATCATTTTACTCGGGAATTTAAAAGGACAACCGGGCTGACTCCGATTCAATATTTGACAAAGATTCGTATTGAAAAAGCTGTTCAGCTTCTTCAAAATACAAAATACACGATTGAAGAAATCGCGGTTTTTGTCGGCTACAATAATGCGAACTATTTAAACAAGGTTTTTCAAAAAGTAGTCGGCATGTCCCCTGGCAACGTTCGAAAGCATCAAGGGGATATTTTAAGTAAGGATTTTTTTCTATAAAGAGAGAATTACCGTATACCGCTTAAGGTAAGGAATACAGACTATAAGCAATACCTATCTTAAGCTTAGTCTGTGTTGAATAATGGCAAGGTCAACATTCTTTTTATGGGTAGATTCTAATATTTTCCTAATAGTCATTTGTTTTCGTGCAAATCAATTGTTAATGACCCTTTAGGGTGCATGATGGTCATGGTCGTTCCAGGCATCATCATGTTTTCAAGAATGTCTTTTGATATTTGCAGAGCTAGTTCCATTCTTACTAGCTTTTCTTCCTCTTTAGTTGAAAGGACAAATTGCTCTTTTGCTTGCTCAGCAGCAAGCTCTAACACTTTTTCGTGTTGACGGGCAATTTGTTCGTAAATTTCATCGTAAAGCTCTTCTATTTGCTTTTCCATTTTTCCCACCCAGACTTTCATTCTTATATGATAAAAGAAAGTGCAAGCACTTTAATCAGGCTAGGACAGGCTAGCCGTATAAGCTTGAAAAAGATTTTGCACTTTTATACGTTAAATACCTATTAATAACTTGATATTTCTGTTCCAACAGTAAGAAAATTACTGTTTTTATTTTCCCATATTGGAAACATTAATTCAAAAGCAATTTTAAAAATTTTTAATGCAAACGATTGCACTTTTCAAGACAAAGTGGTACTATTCTCTTATCAAAATGATATAAGTCCTTCTTCGCGAGCAGGAACCTTTATGACGTAAGTTGTGAGGAATCGTAAGAGTCCGAATTGTTAGAACCAACCTTCAGTGAGGATGAAAAACTTACGCTGACGAATAGTTTCGCTTTATCTAAATTTTAGAAGTTGTAAGAAAGAAGACTAAGCTTCAATTGACATTAGCTAAATATACTAGTTAACTCGCTATGATCAACTGTTTTATTGTCATTCTTTCAAGCTAGTTGGCTTCGTGTTAAACGACAATGTTAGTTTTGTATGTAAGCCCATACACAAAGGGAGGAAATATAAAGATGAAGAAGCTGTTCTCATTTGATTTTTGGCAAAAGTTTGGTAAAGCTTTAATGGTAGTTGTAGCTGTAATGCCAGCTGCTGGAATTATGATTTCATTAGGAAAACTAGTTGCCATGATAGGTGGTGATATCACTCTTGTGCAAACGATTGCTCGAGTGATAGAAGACATCGGTTGGGCGGTTATTACAAATTTGCACATTTTATTTGCCGTTGCAATTGGGGGATCATGGGCTAAAGAACGTGCAGGCGGTGCATTTGCCGCTTTGATTGCATTTATCCTGATTAATCGAATCACTGGAGCGATTTTCGGTGTAAACAGTGCCATGTTGAGTGACCCAAATGCTACTGTAAACTCATTCTTTGGACAAAAACTGGCTGTTCAAGATTACTTTACTTCCATTTTAGGAGCCCCTGCTTTAAACATGGGGGTTTTCGTCGGTATCATCTCCGGTTTTATCGGAGCAAATCTTTTTAATAAGTACTATAACTTTGACAAGCTTCCAGACGCTCTTTCCTTTTTTAACGGAAAACGGTTTGTTCCGTTTGCTGTAATCGGCGGGTCAGTCATCGCAGCTGTTGTTCTTTCACTTGTATGGCCTTTTATTCAAGGACTGCTTAATGATTTCGGTAAATGGATTGCATCCTCCCGTGACACGGCACCAGTCATTGCTCCATTTGTTTTTGGTGCTTTGGAGCGTCTGCTGCTGCCATTTGGACTTCACCATATGCTAACCGTTCCGATGAACTACACGGAGCTTGGCGGAACATATGAAATATTAACTGGACCTAATGCCGGGTCAACTGTTTCCGGGCAAGATCCACTTTGGTTAGCATGGATTGCTGATTTAAACAATTTTTTAGCTGCCGGTGATACAGCCAGCTATAACCAATTATTAAATGATGTCACTCCTGCCCGCTTTAAAGTTGGACAAATGATTTTATCTTGGGCATCTTTAATAGGAATTGCTTTTGCGATGTACCGTAATGTTGATAAAGAAAAACGTAAGAAGTACAAATCGATGTTCTTATCTGCTGGACTTGCCGTATTTTTAACAGGGGTAACCGAGCCAATCGAGTTTATGTTTATGTTTGCAGCTCCGGTTTTATATGTTATTTATGCAATCACGACTGGCTTAGCGTTTGCGATTGTAGACCTTGTTGACGTTCGCGTTCACGCTTTTGGTGTGATTGAGCTTATTACCCGGGCACCGATGATTATTAAAGCAGGACTTTGGCTGGATCTACTAAACTTCATTATTGCATGCTTGGTTTTCTTTGGATTAAATTTTGGAATCGCAAACTTTATGATTAAAAGGTTTAATTTCCCAACTCCAGGACGTAACGGCAACTATATTGATTTAGAAGGTTCTTCTGAATCAAAAGGAAATGTAAAGGACGGTTCTTTAGCTCCTGCCATTATTGAAATGCTTGGCGGTCAAGAAAATATTGCTGATGTAGATGCGTGTATGACACGTCTGCGTGTAACAGTTAAAGATACAAGCCTTGTTGCTCCAGAAAGCCAATGGAAGGAAAATGGCGCAATGGGTCTTGTTCTAAGAGATAAAGGTGTTCAAGCAATTTACGGGCCAAAAGCTGATGTGATAAAATCAGATGTTCAAGATTTGCTGGGGTTTTAGAGATGAAACTTCTTACATTGAATTGCCATTCCTGGCAGGAAGAAAATCAGTTAGCAAAAATACGCTACTTAGCTGAAACTATTAAAGAAAACAGCTATGATGTGATTGCGCTCCAAGAAGTAAGTCAATTAATCAAGTCAGAGCTTGCAACTGAAAATCTAAAAACAGATAACTTTGGATTGCTTTTGCTAAAGGAGCTTGAAAAGCTGGGTATTAAAGAATATCAGCTGGTGTGGGATGCAGCACATATCGGCTATGATATTTACGAAGAAGGCCTAGCTATTCTTACAAAACACCCTATTGTCCAACAGGAATCATTTTTCATAAGCCAATCAGAGGACGTTTCCTTTTGGAAAGCCCGGAAAATTGTAAAGGTAGTCATCTCCTATCAGAGCAAAGAAATCTCTTTTTATTCCTGCCATCTCGGATGGTGGAATGATGAGGAAGAACCATTTAAGCAGCAAGCTGACAGGATAATGAAGGATATAACGTCTACTAAGCTCTCTATTTTAATGGGCGACTTTAATAACAATGCTTATATCCGAAATGAAGGCTACGACTACCTTATACAACAAGGTTTATATGATACGTATGATTTAGCGAAAGAAAAGGACTCCGGCATAACTGTTAAAGGGAAAATAGCAGGTTGGGATGAAAATATGCAAGATCTGCGGATTGATCTGATTTTAATGAATCAACCTTTAAAAACAGCCTCATCAAGGGTCATATTTAATGGCGTGAACTATAATGTGATCTCTGATCATTTTGGGGTCGAAGTGGTGTTGGATATATAAAAAGACGCGAGCATAAGAATGCCGTCAGAAAGGTTGTTATTTAATCTTTTTGACGGCATTGTTTATATTTGGGGTCTGCTGGGTAACGACCCACCCTTTAACACAGCTTTAATTAACTTAAGTTTTATCAAACCACTCTCAAGTACCCAATCTTGTTACATTCTAAAGCAACCCAAACTTCCCCGTTTTGGTCACATGAAATGCCATGAGATTCTGCTCGTTGTGTAGGAATATCAAATTCTATTATCTTTCTATCAATTGAAGAAATACGTCCTATCTTATTTGCTCCCCATTCAGAAAACCATAATTCCTCTTCTTTGCCGCTGGTTATAGCATGTGGACGCGCGTTTGGAGTTGAAATTGCATATTCGCTAATCTCCCCAGTTTACTGTAATAGAAATAGCTAGCATAATTGAAGAAACACCAAATTTAGTTCGTAATTGGATGAAACAGTTTAGAAGATTTCATACCTCTCAAAAAGAATAAGTCCGATTCCAACGTATTCCGAAGATTTACTTACATAAATTATTGTGAAAAATAAGAGAACGCAAACAATCAGCGTTCTCCCATTTTATTATTTAAGCTTCAATTTCGCTAAAGCCTCTGCTAGTGCAGGATTTGAAAGCTCCCCATCATCTTGGTTTTTCAAATACTTCGCAACATCCCCTTTGGAGACTTTACTGTTTTTTTCTTTTTTACGTCTTTGTTCAAAAGCAGACAGCTTTTCACGATGACCGCAAATGCAGACGAAAATTTGTCCTTCGCCCTCTCCACGCAGCTCGAGCTTCTTTTTACATTGAGGACACCTAGCATTTGTCGTTTTGGAGATGTTTTTACGGTGTCCACATTCACGGTCCTGACAGACAAGCATTTTTCCCTTTTTCACTTTTACTTCTAACATAAGCTTGCCACAGTCTGGACATTTTGTACCTGTCACATTATCGTGTTTAAATTTTTGCTCACTGTTTTTTATTTCTGAGACAACTTTTTTGGTATAGTCTTTTATTTGCTGGATGAATGCGTTCTTTTTCAAGGAGCCCTTTGCAATGTTTTCAAGCTGAAGCTCCCACTCTGCCGTTAAGGTTGGCGATGTTAATTCCTCTGGAGCAAGGTCTAACAGCTGCTTTCCTTTTGAGGTTACAAAAATCCCTTTTCCACGCTTTTCAATTAAAAAGCTGTTGAACAGCTTTTCGATAATATCTGCTCTTGTAGCAACAGTCCCGAGTCCACCAGTTTTTCCAATCGTTTCTTTTAACTGCTTGCTTTCATCGGTCATGAAACGGGCTGGGTTTTCCATTGCCGCAAGTAAACTGCCCTCGTTAAACGGCTCCGGAGGCTTTGTTTCCCCTTGAGTAAGGTTGAGTTTACTTACAGAAAGCTTCTCTCCTTCTTTTACTGATGGTAAAGAAGGACCTGATTGTTCCTCTTCTTCCTCTAAGGAGAAATCGTAAACCTCTTTCCATCCTTGGTTTAAAAGAACCTTTCCTTTTGCAATAAAGATTTCCCCAGCAATTTGGGCAGTAATTGTCATTTCTTCAAACTCAGCAGGATCTGCTAATACGGCCAAAAATCGTTTCACCACAAGATCATAGATTTTCCGTTCTTTGTCACTGAACGATTGCATCATCGGTGGTTGTTCTGTTGGAATGATGGCATGGTGATCAGATACTTTCCGGTTATCAACAAAACTTTTGGTAGCCTTAATTGGCTTTTTCAATAAGCTCGCAGCTACCTTTGTATAGGGTCCAATGCGGCAAGCTTCAAGTCTATCCTTTAGTGTACCGACAATATCTTCAGAAAGATATTTTGAATCTGTCCTCGGGTAGGTGAGGACCTTGTAATTTTCATAAAGCCGTTGGGTAATTGACAATGTTTCTTTGGCTGAGAAGCCGAAAAGCCTGTTAGCATCTCTCTGTAATCCCGTTAAATCATAAAGCTGAGGGGCAAACTGTTTTTTATGCTTTTTATTTACTTCGGTAATCACGGCCTCTTTCTGTTGAAGGACTTTTATTTTTCCTTCAGCTATCTCTTTAGAGAAGGTCCTTGTTTGTTTTGATGACTTCTCCTGCCAGATTAGCTTCATTTTAGTTGTTTCAGCTGTAATCCCATAAAACGGCTGCGGCTGGAACGACTTTATTTCTTGTTCTCTTTTGGCAAGGATACTAAGAGTCGGTGTTTGAACCCTCCCGCAAGAGAGCTGAGCATTATGTTTTGTAGTTAGAGCTCTGGTCGCATTTAAACCAACATACCAATCCGCTTCAGATCTGGCAATTGCAGAATAATAAAGGTTTTCATAAGCTTTGCCGCTCTTTAAATGTTTAAAGCCTTCTTTGATCGCCTTATCAGTGACTGAAGAAATCCACAGCCGTTTCACCGGCTTTCTTACATTCGCCTTTTCAAGGATCCATCTGGCAACAAGCTCACCTTCACGCCCGGCATCTGTGGCAATTACTATTTCATCGACGTCTTTTCTTGTTAATTGTGTTTTCACAGTATAAAATTGCTTACTGGTTTTTTTTATGACAATAAGCTTTAAATCGGATGGGAGCATTGGGAGCTCTTCAAGCTTCCATGTCTTATATTTTTCACTATAGGCTTCTGGATCAGCAAGTGTCACAAGGTGTCCAAGCGCCCACGTAACAATATAATCCTGGCCTTCTAAATACCCATTTCCTTTTTTATGACAGTTCAATACTCTTGCGATATCCCTTCCTACTGAAGGCTTCTCCGCCAGAACTACTTTTTTTCCCATATTGCATTCTCCTAAAAATGTTGATACTTCATGGTACCATAATTTAAAGGTGAAAATCTCTTATCGAACCAGAAGCCCAGTCTGGCAATGCGCCTAAGGTAAAAAAACAGAAAATTAGTTCTACATTTTATTTTAAAGCAAAAAGGACCAAACACCTCTTTATGAAGTCTCTGGTCTTTGATATTTCATCCTATCCGTTGCGTCATGGTCCTGTCACCCGCAATCTCTTTCCACTTTTCCGTCAAAACCCTGCAGATGTAAGTTTCACTTTATTTTGGTCTAGTTAGACTGGCAATAATATCTCCGGGCTCTGCTTTAGGGTCTTCCTCATTTGTATAGAATTGCAGCTTTCCTGAAGGTTTTTTAATAAAAAGAAATAACGTTTTTTCATGGCTTTCTGTTACATAGTTTTCATAGGTGTATTCTGAAGTGATGGTTGTTTTTTTAATCACATCTCCATCTTCAACTCGTTTATTGAGCTCTTCCCAGGTTACACCTTCTTTAAATAGGTACTGACCGCCAATCGTATGATACAAATCATCAACATCCGCTTCCTGCTTTGAGCGAATATTTAACTGAAAAAGGTTGTTTCGTCCAAATTCCGGGATAAATGTTGTGCATACTAGAGCATTGTAAGAATCAAGCTTTGTAGCAGCAATCATATACTCGTAAGGAGTCCACTCTAAATGATATTTCGTTTGTTCAGATAAGACCTCTCCCCGAAAATATGGGATTCCCGCATTTCTTACAGAAGAAAGCCTTTGAAAGGAGGAATCTGCAATTAAAACGGGAGTTTCCAGCTCCAAAAAAGCTTTTCCTAATTGAGTACTAAAGCTGTCCCCGCCTACAATTAATACTCCAGGAGGCTGGTCAATAGCTAATCCAAGCTTTTTAGCTAACCAGCTGATCGAAAATCCGTGAGCCACGACCGTGGCAAATACAAGAGCAAACGTCAAGGAGGTTAATATTGAAGCATCTTCAAAACCCTCTTCCAATAAAACTGCGGCAAAATAACTGGAAACAGTCAGTGCAACAATTCCTCGCGGGGCAATCCAGCCAACAAGTGTTTTTTCCTGCTTGGATAAATCTGTTTTTACAGTTGAAATCCAAATAGATAAAGGCCTTACGATAAACAGCATGAGAACGACAAATGCAATAATCCGGAAATTTAAAATCTCTAACAGAGTTTCCATTGTAAGAGAAGCCGTGAGCATAATAAAAATGGTTGAGATCAATAGCAGCGAAATATTTTCTTTAAAATGCCTGAGATCGTTTATTGAGGAAATATGCATATTTGCCAATGTAATTCCCATAGCCGTTACGGCAAGCAGACCTGTCTCATGCTTTAATTCATCTGCTATTGCAAAGCAGGCAAGAACTACTGTAAATACAACCGGAAACTTAAGAAACTCTGGTACATGTCCTTTTTGAAGCATCCATCCTGTTCCTCTTCCGCATGCCCATCCCAAGATGACCGCAAGAAGAGATGCCAGGAAAAACCATAGTAATGCTTCAAGCTTCACTTCAGCTAATACTAAAAATTTTATAAATTCAAATGAAAACACAGCTAATAATGCACCAAAAGGGTCAACAATAATTCCTTCCCATTTTAATATAGCTGCCGGACGCGGTTTTAAACGTGCTTGTCTTAACAGTGGAAGAATGACGGTAGGCCCTGTAACGATAAACAATCCGCCAATAACAAAAGCTACAGCCCAAGACAGCCCCGCCACAAAATGAGCGGCTAGAGAACCTAAAATCCAAGCAATGAAAGCTCCTAAGGTAATAATTCTAACAACAGGCTTACCTAACCCTCTTACTTCCTGATAATCCAAATTTAAGCTGCCTTCAAACAAAATAATCGCCACAGCCATGGAGACAAGGGGTTTAAAAAGATCGCCAAACTCTTCCTTAGGATTAACGAAGCCTAAGAAAGGGCCGACGATCAAACCCGCTATTGACATTAAAACAATAGCCGGAAGCTTAAATCGCCAAGCTACCCATTGTGATGCAATCCCCAAAAAGATGATGAACATAAAGTGAAACAACAGAGAATCAATCATAAAGTCACCTGCCAGTTTTTAGAAATCTTATTGTTTAGTATGAGAAATTTACTTCCTTTACATGTTCCTCAATCGGATAAATTTTAAACAATTGATATCCTATCAAGTTGTATCTAGTTACCTCAGACTTATTACACTGATTCTCACCTACACTAAATCGGTTACTTTAATTAAAAGGTTCATTTATCCAACAACACAACTTTAAGAAAACATTTTAATCTTAAGAACCGAGTAAAGGCGGGAAATCAAATTATTAAACAGAGATTTTTATACATAAAAAAGGGATGAGTCTCTCATCCCTTTTTTCCCTATTTTCCGCTTTCAATTTCCTCAACCATCATCGATAATTCCGTCCATCTCTCCATAGCCTGATCTAGTTTTTCATTAACTTCTTCTTGATTTTTCATTAATTCCTGGATTTTTGTGAAATCACTTCCTGCTGATACAATTTCACCCTCCAGCTTAGTCTTTTTCTCTTCCAAATCTGCGATTACATCTTCAATCGTTTCCCATTCTTGTTGATCCTTATAGGATAGCTTTGTTCTTTTTTCCTTTTTTTCATTACGTGTGGAAGGTACAGTCTTTTTCGTTTGTTCTTTTAGCTGCTCTTCCATTTGCTTTTGATCCATATATTCCGAATAATTCCCTTGGAAACGGCCAACTTCGCCTTGTGATTCAAAAGCAAGGAGGTGGTCGACTACTCGATCCAGGAAGTAACGATCATGGGAAACTGTCAGCACTACTCCTGGAAAATGGTCTAAGTAATCCTCTAGAATACTCAATGTTTGAATATCCAAATCATTTGTCGGTTCATCCAGAAAGAGAACATTTGGCTCGCCCATTAAAACTCTGAGGAGATACAATCGCCTGCGTTCTCCGCCTGAAAGCTTTCGAATATAAGTCCATTGCATGGAACGCGGGAATAAGAACCTTTCTAGCATTTGTTCGGCAGTTATCAATTGGCCATCTACGGTATAAACGATTTCTGCTGCTTCTTTAATATAGTCGATTACTCTTAATTCCTCGTTCATTTCTAAAGCATCTTGAGTATAGTAACCAATTTTAACAGTTTCCCCGATAACAATATTCCCTTCATCAGGAGAAATCCGCCCGGCTAACATATTTAATAATGTTGATTTTCCACTGCCATTAGGCCCGATAATTCCAAGCCTTTCACCAGGTACTATTAGATAATCTAAATGATTGATTAATGTTTTGGATCCAAAAGATTTCTTTACCCCTTGCAATTCAATCACTTTCTTGCCCAAACGCGTTGAGCCGATGGCAAATTCAAGTTGATCTTTTGAGAGATCAGCCTTTTTTTCCTGGAGTTCTTCTACCCTTTGAATACGGGCCTTTTGTTTAGTAGTTCTCGCCTTTGCACCTCTTCTCAGCCATGCAAGCTCTCTGCGAAGCGTGTTTTGACGTTTCTTTTCACTTTGAACAGCTATTTCTTCTCTCTCCGCCTTCTTTTCAAGGAACAACTCATAATTCCCGTCATATGAATAAAGCTTCCCTTTATCAAGCTCAAAAATGCGATTGGTCATTCTGTTTAGAAAATACCGATCATGTGTTACTACCATAAGAGAGCCTTTATATCCGCTTAAGTAACCTTCAAGCCACTCAATTGTTTCATTATCAAGGTGGTTAGTTGGCTCATCCAACAAGAGCAGATCCGCAGGCTGAATTAATGCCTTAGCAATCGCCACACGTTTCTTTTGTCCCCCAGAAAGATTGTGGACTGCTTTTGAAAAATCTCTAATACCGAGTTTGGACAGGATCGTTTTTGCAGTTGTACTTGCTTCCCATGCATTTAATTCATCCATTTTTTGCTGTATGACAAATAATGCTGATTGTTTAGCTTGATTTTCAGGGTCCTGTTCAAGCTCTTGCAAGGACCGTTCATACCCCCTAAGAGTCCTCATAATTAGAGAATCCCCATAATAGATTTGCTCTAACACTGTAAGCTGATCGTTTAGCTCAGGCTCTTGCGGGAGGTATTCAATGCTGAATTGATTCGCATGAAATTTATCGCCGCTTTCTGCTTCTTCCAGTCCTGCTAACACTCTTAATAAAGTAGATTTTCCCGTACCGTTTACCCCAATAAGTCCAATTCTTTGTTTTTCAGCTATCGAAAAAGATATATGATCAAAAAGTACTTTCTCTCCATATGTTTTTACGAGATTTTCCACCGAAAAGATCGCCATCTGTCATTCAATCCTTCATTATGTAATAACCTGCTCCTTTAAGTGTACAAGCTTTTTATGTAAAAAGACAATGGAAAAACGTTTCACTTGGATCAAGCTTTTGGATTGAGAGAAAGAGGGAAGAAGTTTATCAGAGTCTCACATGATGAATATTCTTCCACCTTTCCAAAAGTGCTAGTTCAAAAGTATCCCTTTTTGAAATTTCAGTATTTATTCGCATGGAAGGAAAATGTTATTTCCCCAAATGAGCGTTGTTCTCCTAGCTGGTGATATTTGGCTGTTTTTCTTTACAAACTGATGGCAGAACCAAAACTAATGATTATTTCCCGAAAAATAATCCTAAAAAATGTTCTATTAAGATTCTACTTATATTCATTTGGAAATACAGTTAATGTAATGTCCATAATCAGTGGCAGAATAAAATAAACGGCCAAAACTATTAGGGCAATTGCTATCATATTGATCCAAAACCCCGCTTTAGCCATTTCAGGAATCGTAATTCTATCTGTTGCAAAGATAATGGCATTTGGGGGCGTGCCTACAGGTAACATAAATGCACAGTTTGCTGCCATTGCTGCGGGGACCATTAAGGCAAATGGGTGGACATTAATTGCGACCGCTAACGATGCTAAAATAGGTAATATCATCGTTGCTGTGGCGGTATTAGAAGTTATTTCGGTTAAGAAAAGGACTAAGGCTGTTGTAACAATAACGATTATTAAAAAATTCATCCCTTCAAGCACAATTAATTGCTTGCCAATCCAGTCTGCCAGACCAGACTCCTTAAATCCTGCAGCAATTGCTAATCCCCCTCCAAATAAAAGCAATACCCCCCACGGAAGTTCACGAGCTACATCCCAGTCAAGAATCTTTCCTTCTTTGTTTTTAGAAGGAATTAAGAATAAAAGGGTACCCGCAAAAATAGCAATCATCGTGTCACTTATACCTGGTATGTGGTCTTGCCACAATAGCGTTCTTGTAATCCACATAAACGCAGCAAATAAAAAGATACTCAAAACTGCTATTTCTTCAAATGTCATCTTACCAAGTCTTATTAATTCATCTTTTATGAGGCTTTTCCCGCCCGGAAGCTCTTTAAATTTCACTGGAAAGGCAATATTCACCAGATAATACCAAGAAAACAGAACCAGTATCAGGACAATAGGGGCAGCAAAGAACATCCATTGTGCGAAAGAGATTTCTATTCCATATAGTTTTTTTACAGTTGCGGCAAGAATGATGTTGGGTGGAGTACCGATGAGTGTGCCTAGGCCTCCAATCGTTCCAGAAAAGCCAATACCAAATATAACTGCCTTCTCAAACGTATTTAATGAAACCCCCTCTTTCTGAGCCTTCTTTGCATTGGCTGCAGCTTGATAAATGATAGCAGTCCCGATCGGTACCATCATCATAACAGCAGCTGTATTGGAGACCCACATCGATAAAAAGCCTGTCGCAAGCATAAATCCTAGTACGATCCGTTTTGGACTTGTTCCAATCAAGGATACAATCTTAATGGCAATCCGCTTATGCAGGTTCCATTTTTCCATCGATAAAGCAATTAAAAATCCTCCTAAGAAAAGAAAGACAATCGGATCGCCATAGGAAGATGCGACTGATTCTCCATCTAATGCTTTTGTCACAGGAAATAAAACTAAGGGGAGGAGCGATGTAACAGGTATAGGAATGGCTTCAGTAATCCACCAGATAGCAATCCATAGAGTCGAGGCCAGCACTGCTTTCGCGCTATGGTTTAATCCTTCCGGGGAGAATAGCAGCATTGTAAGAACAAACAATAGGGGACCAAGAAGTAATCCCATAAATTGAGAGGGTCGATAACTTGGTTGTTTTTTTGCTGTTTTTGAGACTTGTGTGTTATTTGCATCCTGTTGAATAGGTGTGTCATTAGAGGAAGTAAAAAATAAAAGTTGTTTCACTTTTTCATGTGCATCCCAGCTTAGATTCCAAGCCTGTCTTATCACTGATTTCTCCATCTTAAAAACCTCCCTTATATTTGCAAACGCTTACTATAGGTTGGTTTCATTTTAAAGAGAAATTAGAACAGTTTAAAGGGTAAAATCCTTTCTTTCAAAAAAATAGTTCAGAAGTTTTAGGGTATTCCTTAGATAAAAAGAAGACCTAAAACAACTGCAGGTCAGGCAGTGAAAAGGTCTTCTTTTAATTACTTATTCATTTTAGACAGAAATCCACCTAGCAGATCATCAAGACTTTCTTCTTGATCTTCCTCTTGAGCTGGTTCGTCTTTTTTTGCTGATGTCCAATCAAATGAGTCCAAATCATCGTCTGCTTCAAATGATTCTTGCTGTACGGCCACTTCATTAAAAGCATGATCAGCAGCTATGTTATTCTCGCTGCTCTCTTCTGATATCTCCTTAATATCCCCAACATCCTGGAGATAGAGGGCTTGGTTAATATCTGTTGAGTTGCTATTTAATGAAGCTAACAGCGAAGCTGCCCGAACAGGATCCGATAAGAGCTGGTACATAATACTTCCAAGTAATGCCTCTGAATGCTCGTGCTTTAGCCAATCCCGTTGAATCTTGCTCAATTTCTGCGGAAGGGGTATCGTAACTGTTTCTCTTTCCCTCGTCAGCGTTTGGCCAACTCCTTGCATGACAAATTCAGCAATTTTACTAGAAAAATTTCTCCGCTCTGTCTCTTTTAATCTCTGCAGCTGTTTTAATACATGATCTGGGGTATCAGACGGTACGCGAAACGCTATGGTCTGGCCTCTTTCTATTTTATTTGAAGCAGATTTACTCATTTAATCACCCTATTATGCTTTAACCTTTTTCTTATCCTCGTCTTTTTTTGCTTGCGCAGTCGTACGGCGGAGGTGTTCAGCTATTAATTTATAATAAGCATTTGCCATCATCCATATACTCTCTTTTTCATCTTCAAAGAAATCAATATTATACCCATCAAGATTATTGTTTAGAGTTTTAATATACTCTTTTAATACAGCTGATCCACCCCCAACAAAGTAACAGATCTCAGACTGGGAATTTTTTTGCCAAACGTTTCTTAAAAGGCGATATTGTTTCTTAGCAAGATCAAGCAAGATACGGTCTGTGATGTCATGGACACTAGTACGGCTTCCTTTGACCATAATATGGTTGCGGTCGTTTTTCTTCGTAATAATCTCAACTACATCACGACGGCTGTCCAACTCAACGCCATGCTTAGACCGAATTTCTTCCCTAATTGATTCTAATGACTCAGATACACCCAAATTAAAGCCCTGTGCTTTATCATCATCAACATTGCGATTTTTTATGACAGCAATATCAGTTGAAAGTCCGCCAATATCCTGAATTAAAATTCGTTTATCAATTAATTCTTTATTTATAATATTTAATTCGTTATCCATTACTAGATTAATATAAGCAGCAAAGCCCTCAGGATATACTTTAACATCGTCAAATTTTATGTTCACTTTAAACCCTTGATATTTCGGAGTTACTAAAAACTCAACCTGATGGACTGAACCCATTAATTTTGAGCGATACCCTGCATCTTTTCCTTCTTTTACTTCACGGAGAGGAAGGCCTGTCCCAAGAATATAATTGGTATCAATCACTTTGTTATTTCTAGGGAAGTTTGCCGAGTTTTCTTCACGGACTGCATCCAAAGCTAAAGAAGTAAATAACATAACAAGAGTCTGGTCTTCTTCAGATTTGCTGCTTCCTGGATCTAACTCTGCAGCATTGTCACTTTTTGTCGCAAGGTGACCTACTCGATAAATAGCGTTGTTTTCCTTTAGGGCAGGGGAGTGCACTTTAATATGTACGCCTTCAAGTGGTTCTTTAGAGTCTAATTCTTCTATTCCAATTACAGGCCGGTCTTCTATATCTCTAGCAATAACATTTGGAATGTTTAATTCATAATCCAGCTTTCCAAAAATTCCTTTTAAAGAATCATTACCTACATCAATTGCAGCTATTCTTGTTTTGCTCATAATTGTCATCATCCTTTCATTCGAAGAGAGAAAAATCTTCTCTATTTAATTATACATTATAAGAGTTAGGTGAATTAATCAATAATGACATGAATATTATTTTAATTGTAAACATGTACACACAATCGTAAACTTCATTACTCGATTTCAAAAACCTTCTAATTTTATAATGTTTGCAAAATTGCTTACACGCAAACTTTATCGCAAACAAGACTATACAATTTGTTTACTTGTTTACACTTTTGTTTTCTTTATTTATTTTTATGCAAACAAATCCTGCTGTTCTATAAAAATTATATTATATGTACATCTGTTGTTACAAAAAATAGTTTGTTTGCATTAGAAAGGGAGGGGGTATATAAAACATAACAACAAAAAATAAGTATTGGATGGTTAAAATTCTTCTAACAAAAGGAGGAAGAAGAGATGGGGATCATTCTATATTTAATCGTCGGAGGCTTAATTGGATGGTTAGCAGGTATTATTCTAGGTAAAGATGTGCCTGGCGGTATTATCGGAAATATCATTGCCGGAATTATTGGTGCTTGGATTGGTGGAGAGCTGCTTGGAACATTTGGCCCTTCATTAGCCGGCATTGCGATTATTCCAGCTCTAATCGGAGCTATCATTTTTGTATTTATTTTGAGTCTGATTCTAAAAGCGATGAGAAAATAAGAAATATATAAAGGTGTTTGATAAGTGTTTACTCCCTAACTTAAAAGCGAGTAATTGTCTAAATAGAGTCATAGATTTTATTATGGCTTTTTTTTTGTTTGAGAATGTTGGAGCAGTTTGGATTTTTAAACTTAATTGTAAAACAAAATAGTGTTATTTGTCTTTTATTATCAATCCTTGTCTGATAATAACCGCAAAATACTGTCGAAAGAGGTAGAAAAAGTAAAACATGGACATAGGAAAATTAACTCATAAGCGCAAATTAATCTTGAGGAATACGATTATCTTAATCACCTTAATTTATATATATGGTTAGAAAATAAAAGTTCTAATTCTCGGCTACTTAGAATTTTTAATTCATTTTAAGAACAACAACCATCTATTCTGCCATTTAATTTAAAAATATTTCCAAAAATGACCGCTGATTTTATAAACAATACTTAGATTTACTTGCTGCTTGAAGACTGTAGTTTGTGGGGGAATTCTCCTCCGTATTATATTAATGTGTTGGTTTTAACCACCATGTGAAGATTCACATTATTTATTTCAAGTCTCTATTATATGGAATGAGTTAAGTTTAAATCTAGAAGTCAAAGTACTGCTGGAAGCTGACTTCACGCAGTGTATACTTAAATGTAAACATGAAAACAAATTCGCAAACGAAAACAATTATTTTGTTTGCAAGTTTACGATTTTGTTTTCATTGTTTATAAAATGCAAACATACTTTGAATCCTTGCTTGGATGATTGTTTCATGAATAATAGCAGACCAGACAAAAAAAGGGCTGTCATTATAGGACAGTCCCATTTATTAAATGGTTTAAGTACTCCGGTGAACCCGAGACTTTTTACGTTTATTCAAGATTTTTTTCACGATCGGATAGACGACAGGAGCCCATTTAATTGCTCGTTTTATTAGCCGTTTCATTCTGATTCCTCCTCTTATACTTTCTATTTTTCCGTTTAAGACAACTTTTAAACTAAGAAGAGAAAATGAATAGTGTTAAAAAACGATTGTTTTATTCTCATGCACGATAATCCGGTCTTCTAGATGCCAATTCACAGCACGTGCAAGAACACTACGTTCGATTGAACGGCCAATTTTCTTTAATTCCTCTATATTTGCACGGTGGTCCACTCTCATAATGTCTTGTTCAATGATTGGTCCTTCGTCCAAATCATTTGTTACATAATGTGAGGTAGCCCCGATTAGTTTTACTCCTCGTTTATATGCACGTTCGTATGGCCTAGCGCCTACAAATGCAGGCAAAAACGAATGATGGATGTTTATAATCCGATTTGGATGCACTTCTACGAATTCAGGCGTAAGGATCTGCATATAACGCGCTAAAATGATGAGATCAATATTATATTCTTTTAATAATTGCAATTGTTTCTTTTCGACTTCCACTCTATTTTCCTTACTTGCAGGTATATAGTAAAACGGAATATTTAGCGATTCGACTATTTCACGACAATCTTCGTGGTTGCTAATAACGAGTGCCAAATCAGTCAGCAGGTCCCCGCTCTGCCACTCCCATAGCAACTCGCGCAGACAGTGTAGCTCTTTTGAAACAAATATTGCTGTCTTTTTCACTTCATATCCAAATGTAAATCTCCATTGCATGGAAAATTGATCAGCAATTGGTTGAAATTGCTCCTCTAATTCTGTTTCCTTCATTTTCAAATCCGGACATTCAAATACAATGCGAACAAAGAAGGAGCCACCTTCAGGATTTGTTGAATACTGATTGGATTCAACAATATTCGCTCCGAATTGATAGAGGAATTTTGAAATAGCTGCTACGATTCCCGGTTTGTCAGGACAACTTATCAGAAGTCGTCCCATGTTTTTTTGGCTTTCTAGAAAAGTTTGTGAGTAAGTTTCCATGACAATCCCTCTGTATTCAAAATTTTAATATAAAAAACTATAGACAGTCACAATCGACAATTCAGGCCTATTTGATAAACAATATTCACTATATGATTAAGAGCACCTGCTGTCAAGATCAAAGGCTATAAAAGCAAAATTCTCCAGCGCCTTGAAGAGTTTCGAGGCAAATCACTGAAGCTGAGCAATAATAAATTCGGACCACTACATTAATGGATTAATTAACGCGTTTCTTTGGTTGAACAAGAACGAAAAGCGCAGAGCGCTAGTCCTTCGGCGACAAGCACAAGGCGAGCCGGCATGCAGGTTGGTTCTTTAACCTTCTCCGGCGGATTGACCCTGAGACCAAAGGACCGATAGTACTCGAAGCTGGATAAAGATACCACTGTTTATCACGTTCATACTTTAATTAACGTAAACTTTCTTAACTAATAAAGAAAAGACAGCCAATGACTGTCTTAATCGGGTTGTTGTTTCTTATAATGCCATATAATAAACCCAAAAACGGTAAGGACACTAATACCAATTAAAAAACCAAAAATATAGAATAAAGTGGACGATTTCTGGACAGGCTCCTGACTTATTAGAGAACTTGCTGACTGATCCATTGATGGTGAAAACAACTCCATTTGTTCAGCTTTTGCGGTAATCGTATTGTTTTCACGAGTATAGTTTGAAAAAAGCTGATTTTGGATTTCTTCATCATCGTTTTGCTTTGTTTTTTCAAATGTAAGATCCTGCTGCTCCTCAGGAATATCCTCTGGCTTTTCATATTTGGACTTCTCGCGAAGATAGTCAGTACCGCGCTTCGTATTTTTCCCTTCATAAATATATGGCTCTAATCCGTTGAGATTTGGTGTAGCAATTGCTGATGGACTAGAGAGAAAAAATGAAAGGGGGAATAGTAGAACTACCCCTTTCAAGATCCAATTAAATTTCATGAACTTCATCACTGTCTTTCTCAATGCCAGCGTTTTTAAATGCTTGTGAAACAAATGGAAGGGCAGACAAGACAACAATAATCCCTGCAGTTACAAGTACCCCCTGTGTAAATAGAGTGTTCGTCTCATATTGAAGAGATAGGTAAACCAGTGACATTGGGTCTTCATAATTGAAGTTCGGTGCAGCTTGCGCCAATAACGGGCTTATAAAAAAAGCAACCAAACCAATACTTGCAATCCACCCAATCATATTGCCAAATGTGAGTGCTACTCGAACAAGGGTAGAGCTTGCAAGCAATAACAGAACCGTAAAGATCGACCATTGAATCGCTCTTTCATCAGACAATGTATAAATATTTAAGCCGAACAGACTAATGATCATGCCGACAATCAAATTCAATAATCCAAATAATGATCCTCTAACGAGTAATGGTGCAGCATTGAAATAATGGCTAAAGAAACCGATCAGCAAGCTGCTTAAAAGGATAATAACCAAAATGACAACCGGCGGTATTTTCTTCGCTGCTTCAGCTGGTGCTTCACCGCTAATTTGAAGAGGGTTTGCCAAGTGTTCATAGACCGCACCATTATTCTGCCCGTCTACAAACGTATTTCCAAGCACACTAAAGACATCCTCTCGAACAAGCTTCGTTGACGCAACATTTGTCGCCCATTTCTCATTTAAAGTATCTGCGTCCTCTTGAACATTATTAACTTGCTGCTGTAACTCTCCAGTGTAGTCCACCACATTGTCCTGAGTTTCACTTAAAGATTTCATTAGCTCATTTAATTGAAGTACTTCTTGAGAAATGTTCTCCTGACTGCTTACTAACGTTCCATCTTCAACATTCGGACGAGGAGCCTCCACTCCGGTTGATTGAGCAGGATTCTGGATTTGATTTAATACAGTATTGGCGCTCTCCTGCATTGCATCCAAATCTTCCATTGATGAAGTTTGTAAACCTTCAAGATCTTTATTGTACTGGTCCATAAATGCCATGAAATTGTCTTGCATGGTCTTAAGTTCTTCCTGGGTTGCTGGGACTTCTTCTTTCATCAGATCATCCCATGCGCCTTGTTCTTCTTTTGTGAGGGAAAGGATTGTTTTAATATCGTTGTTCAGGAAATTGTCTTGCATGACAGTATCCTTGATTGGATTACCATTATGACGAACATCAAGAATGCTGTTTAAAATAGAATTCATTTCAGATAATTTCCCATAGTATTCCATTATTTCTTTAATGTTTTCTGAGCTGTAGAAAACTTCCGTTCCAAAAATAGGACTTAAGTCATCTCTCCTGTTATGGGATAGGGCATCAGAAGAAAGTATACTTTCTTCTAAACTGTTAATTTGACTTAATATTTCTACCTCATCATTAGAGGAAGCCTCCATCTTTTCGACTAAGACATTATACTTTTCTACTAATTTATTATTCTTATCTAGTAAATCAGTAATCGTGTTATTATTTGTTTGATTAATTCCAACTAATTGATTGTATTGTCCAATGAGGTCTTCATATTGTTTGAATAACTTGCCATATTCAGCCTTCAACGTATTGTTATCTTCTTTTTCTTTAATAGTATTTTCAATTGCTATAATACTATTTGACACACCAATTAGTTCTTCCAGAACGTCCTTGACTTTATCTTGTTGTTCTTCATTTAATTGTTCAGATAGCGTATTGTGTAGTGAGTTTATTTTATCTGAAGTTTCCCTTAACTTCTGCCTCTCATCTTCCATACTAATAGAACCTGGGGGTTCTACACCCTCTGGTCCATCTATTATGTCACCGTTTACCGGTTCCTCTATTTTAACTGGTTCTTCCTTTTCTAGTTGTTCATCATCCCCGCCATTACCGGTAGAAATATCGTTTTTTAATGTAATTATTGTAGTTTGAAGATTATCTAGAGACTTTTTATTATCTTCCTGCTCATACAAATCAATAAAACCAGCATGGACAGCTTTCAACTCTTCTTCCTGACGATCAATCTGTTTGAGGCGAACAATACTCAAATCAGCAATGGTTTCACTATTATTGTTAAGCATCTGCCTAATATCTTTGACATCACCAGCGATTTGATTCCCTTGATCATTCATGTCTTTGATGGTTTGCCTTTGCATTTCCAGAAAATCTTCTGTCCCTGATTGGATCGCGAGGATACTCTCATCCTGTGCCTTTTGCAAAAGCTCTTTTTGTCTTTCTTGATATTCCTGGTATTCTTCTACATACTGAACAAATTGGGTGAGGTTTTGTTCGAATTGCTCTAAGCTGTCTTTCCGTTCTGGTGCTCCTTCTTCTCCTTGCTGCATGGAAGCTCGAAGCTGTTCCAGCCTTTGTTTGTGCTGTTCGATTTCACCAGCTAAATCCTTGGAGCTTGGTTGATAGAAGCTGACCATCGCGTTTTGGAAAGCTATTTCTTTTTCCAGAATTCGATCAAATTCCTGGCGGACTGCTTTCATATCATTTGAAACATAGCTCCAATATAACGAGGACATTTCTTTATCAACACGGTTTGTTGCGTCCTCAAGCTCACGAAGGACCTTTTCTCTGTTTACCGAGTTCAATTGACCCTGAATTTTATATTCAAAATTGGCTTTCTGCGGCTGTTGTTCATCATAGGTTAATATGTTTTGAGAAAAATCGGACGGTATATAAATAACCGCATCATACTTCTGATTTTGCAAGCCATTATCAGCAGCACTACGTCCCATAACCGTCCACTGATAATCTGACTCTTCTCCCAAAATCTTTGCGACTTCTTTACCAAATTGAGAAGAATCTTCTCCTCCCTCTTCAGTATTTTCTGCCATTACTTGTTCAGAACCGATATCCTCATTTACCACCGCAATCGATCGAGTGGCAATCTCTCTTACTTCCATAGGATTGTCCCCAACTAACTGAAAAAACAAGGTGGGGACAGCTAGAATAAGAAGAACCGCTGCGATCATCTTCACGATATTGATTCTTTGTTCCTTCATGAATAAATCTTCCTTTCTATTGCACATAGAGGAATTTGAATTTTTGTTTCTTTTCCATTTTCGACATAGTAACCAAAACCAGGGTGAATTTCTTCTTCTTTTCTATTATAGGACAAAGTATATAGCGTTTGCTCTGATTTTTTCATCAGAATGAGTGCCTGGCGTATTTGCTTAATTTCACTTGTAAATGAATCAAAGCCTTTTGTCAGCTCGTTATTGTTGCCTGATATAACAAGATGGAAGCCTAGATGACTGTAATTTTTCATGAAGCGTGTCATTCTTTCCTGAATCATCGTATCAATCGTTTGTAAGAACCTAGAGTAGCCATCAATGACAAGTAGAATCTGTTTAAAAGCTAGAGTATGGACAGATCCTTGGGCTACTGCCTCTAAATATGCTTGTTCTCTTCTATTAAAGGCAGCTTCAACTGAATCTAACCATGAAACAATTTGGTCCTTTGTTTCCATATACGCAGCTTTTTCTTCTGTTGCGAAACTAGAAAGTCCGCGGTCAATTGAGTCAAAAATACCAATTTCTTCAATATCCTGGGTTAGCAGTGTATTTAACACAACCTTTAAGACATTGGTTTTACCTTTTTGCGATTGACCGAGTACGAGACAATGCTTGTTCTTTGGCAGATTAATAGAAACAGGCTGAACTAGCTCTTCATCAAGCCCAATCGGAATAATTCCAGGCTGATTGCTTTCTTCAGCATATTGGGTAAAGTTAATCATAGTCAGTTCAGAAGGCAGCATAGGAACTTGCTTTGGCTTAGAAATCCCTTTATATTTAACTACCAGATCCTGGATGTCTTCTTTCATTTGTTCATGAAGCTCATAATCATCCTTACCCTCAGAAGCCATAAATACCTGTGAAAAAAAGGCTTGGTCACGCTTGATAATTGCTCTGCCTGGAATTGGTTCAGGAGCAAATGAAACCTTGCCAAGAACCATATACGATTCAGAATTGTCCATTAAATAATGAACTACCTTTGTTTTTAAATTATTCATTAACGACTGGCGAATAGAGTTAATTCTTGTAGCTGTCAGAATCATATAGATTCCAAGAGATTGACCATCCCTTGCAAACTGAGTCATTTGCATTTCCATATCTTGCATTTCTTCTTTAACTAAATCAAAATTATCAATTGTAATAAACAGTAATGGTAGCTTCTTCTCACTTAAAGAGTTGTACATTTTAATACTGCTGACTTCTGCTTGCTGGAAAAGCTGTTTTCTATAAGCAATTTCATCCTTTAAAATACGGATGAACTTTTCTGTTTTCCGTTCTTCATCAATTAAAAAGAAATCAGCAGTGTGAGGCAGCTGCTTTAAAGGCAGCAAAGATCCATTACCAAAATCAAATAAATAGTAATGAGCCTCTTCGGGACTAAATTTAGTAGCAATACTTAACAGAAGGGTCATAACTGTTTGTGATTTTCCATATCCTGATGAACCAAATATTCCTATGTTACCGTCGGCCATTAGCTGATAGGAATAAGGTGTTTGACTTTGCTTTTCTGGTTCGTCTATTAAACCTAATAGAATTTCATGATCATTTTCTGTTGTATAAGTGAAACGTGACATTCGGCTAGCAAGAGGAGGCAGCCATGGACTATTCAGCTTCTTAATGCCCATTGTCTGTTGAATCTCTTCAATTTTATTAACTACGACCTCTATCTCAGATTCCACATCTTTTTTGTGTCCTGTCTCTGCTGATATATCAGATAAAGGAACAAGGCCAAGATCAGTAACAATTGCTACCTCATCCTCTGCCTCCTGGGTCTCTTCCATGTACGGGGCACCGCTCCAAGCAGATTGGAAAAGCTCATAAACTTCATTATTTCCAACTTGCAGATAGCCGCGGCCAGTTACTGTAATAGAAGCAGCATCAGAGTTTTTAATAATTTCCCGGCTGTCAGCTGCGTCCTGTACTTTTAAAGCTACCTTGAAACGCGCATTACTCCAAATTTGATCATCAATGACGCCGCCTGGCTTTTGAGTTGCCAAAATAAGGTGGACACCTAAGCTTCTCCCTATCCTTGCAGCACTGACAAGCTCACGAATAAAATCCGGCTCTTCACTTTTAAGCTCGGCAAACTCATCAGAAATAAGGAACAGATGAGGCAAAGGTTCATCAGTCTTATTCTGCTTGTAAAGCTTTGTATAATCATTGATATGGTTCACTTGAAAGCGATCAAATAAGCGTTGACGCCTTTTCAATTCACTTTTAATCGATGCAAGTGCACGGTTACTAAAGTTTTTGCTGCCTTCAATATTTGTAATCGTCCCTAACAAATGCGGTATATCCTTAAACGGCTGGGCCATTCCTCCACCTTTATAATCGATTAATAGAAATGCAACTTCATGGGGATGGAAATGAACAGCTAAAGACAAAATGTATGTCTGTAAAAACTCACTTTTCCCTGATCCTGTCGTCCCGGCAAGCAATCCATGAGGACCATGTGCTTTTTCGTGAAGATTTAACTCAACAAGATCTGTCTTTCCTTTTAATCCGATAGGGACGGAAAGGGACTTTGAAGATTCTCTCGTTAACCAGTTCTGTTCAATTGGCAGATCATCTACTTCTTTTGCATGAAATAATTCTAGAAAAGATACACTTTGAGGAATAGAATTAGTAATCCCGACCTGATGATCGAGCGTTCGCAGCATCCTTGCATATTCCTCGTTCCCTTTATAATGATGTTCATCAAGCTTAAACGGGATTTGAACGGCCTTTTTCTCCTGGATGAGGATGTCCCCTTCAAGATCATTCACATAGCGTACAAGAGTATGGATGTTTTCTGATAAGCTCTCCTTTGTTTCTGCTGCAAATATAACTGAAATCCCGAGATGAGAGGACTCCCCTTCTAAGTACTCAAGAATGACATGATCAGAAAGCAATTGATAATCTGTAATGATAAAGACAATATGCGGTGTGTGTCTTACTTTGTCCTCTTGCTCAGCCAGGTCACGGTCACGTAAGATTTCATAAATAGAAGAAAGCAATTGATCCCGTGTTTGTTCATTATAAATAAGCCCTTTTGCATAAGCGTGTGGCAGCTGAAAATGTGGGAGCCATTTTACCCATTCCCACTTGCTATATTCTTTCTCATTAAAAATAAACACAAATCGCACGTCATGATAGCTATGAAAAAAGGCTAGCTGGCCAATTAATTGATGAATTTCTTTTTTAACAATGGAAGGTTTTCCAATTAGACCCATTGCTCCAACTGATAGATCCACGTTAATTGGAACAGGACCCACTTCGCGATATACTTTTTCCATGAGCTGTGATTGTTCGAGCAGATCATCTATTTCTCTGTTCGCCATGTCTCCAGAGCTGATGGATACTTGATAACTGGAAGGGACCTTGCCTGTCCCAATTCGAAGCTGGAGTAAGTCTGTACTCTCAAGTGTTCTCTCCCAAATCCGATCTGAGATTTGTTCAGTTAAATACTTCATCCGTTCAAACGAAGGAAAATGATGATAGAGAACCTGCTTTTGCTTATCAGCTAATTCCTGCAGCTCTTGGCGTTTATTTTCGAGATATACTGTGTAGACTCTTTGTCTACGTTCTTTACGCCTCTTATAGTTGCCTTTTTCTTTAAAGAATTGTACGGTAGATGTAATTAAGGTCATTCCAAACATCACCATTGAAATAATAATAAAAATTCCCCTTGGTGCAACTAAAGCAACAATTCCCATGACCATAAGCATGACGAGGGGCGGAAGAATAATCATCCAAAGTCCGCGGTTATGATCTTCTGCTTCCTGACTAGGGAAGGATAAGGAGACCTTTTCTTTAGGAAGATCGTAAATCATGCGTGGTGTCCGTCTATATACTGGGTATTTTTTTTTCATTTCAGATGTAGGTCTCTCCGTTTTCGAGAGAGCTGTTTGATATTCATCCTTGCTTGCCAGCTGCATGAGGTCATCTTCAATGAATTGAATTGTCATAAAAGGCCAGAATAGAATGTCTCCAACTTTTACTTCGGTTTCAGCCTCAACTTTTTTCCCATTGAGATAGATATTTTGACTCATTGGTGATACAAACCAATGATTGTTAATGTTTAATAGGGTAAAAGACTCATTACTTGATAAAAATTCAGATGAAGAGTCAATGAAAACATCTGCAGATGAATCTTTTGTTGAAAAATTCAATTCACGACGATGACCTGTATAAAAGGTTTCTGAATTTTGACTTGATGGAGTTAAATAAAAGTGCATCGTTTGGTTGTTTTCAGTCAATTGAAAAGGCTTTTCCGTTGTTAACGTCCCTAAATTTGTATCCTTCTTCCATATAATAAGTCCATCTTCTTCGTTATGTTTTGTAAAAGATAAGGACTCTTGAGTAAAAGGGAAGTCAGAAATTGTTATAGTTTGCTGATTTTCCTTCCCCAACGAAAAAGGGCGAAATGACTGATAGTCGAACTCATATTGTTGATATGATTGTCCATAAAATACCCATAATAAGCTCATGAAATCACCTCCTGAAGCACGGGTTTAGTTTGCAGATTTCTCTTTAGGTTGTTCTTCGGACGCTTCCTTCTGATCAGCTGGCTGGTTTTGATCTTTTGCAGGCTGCTGATCATTTTTTTGTTCCGCAGGCTGTTGCTGTTCTACCTGCTCTCTTGCCTGTTGCTCATCCTCCTGCTGCTGCTCTTCTTCACGCTGGGCTTCTTTTTCTTCTTGATATTGTTCTATTTCAGACTCTACTTCTTCTAACTGCTTTTGTTTTTCTTCACTAGAAAGGCTTTCATCAGATTTAATTTCTTCTTCATATTTTAATAGTCCAAACATAATGAGATCACGGTCCTCAAGAGAGCGCGCTATGTCTAATGCATCCTTCGCAGTTCCTCTCCCAATATGAATCCAATAATCAAAGTACCTCGGGTCAGATTGAAGAGTAATCGTGTTCCGAACATTCTCCTTTTGCTCTTCTGTTAATGATTCGTTCACAATAAAAGCTGAGGCAAGCTGAAACTTGACTACGTTAGGCATCTCTTCAACACCATAGTTTGAAAGTGTATTCACAACCTCACTATAGTCACTGCCAAGAAATTGTTCATTACTTGCAACAAATGCTTCCTGTTTGGGCTGTAAAATAAACATAGAGTATATAGTATAAATTAACGCGGGAATCAAACAAATAAGAAATCCTAAAGCTATGTATCGGGTTAGCTTCCATTTTTTTTGAGGAATGTGAATAAGTGATTTTTCACTTTCCTCTAGTTGAACGATTTTCTCTTCAAGTAAATGGAGAAGCTCCTCTTCTGTTTCAGCTGATAATACCTCTTTAGAAAGTGGTGTTAGCTCTAATGTCTCGTGAAAATTAAGGTATTGATGAAACGTATATTTATGATCAATGGCTGCAGCTACAGTTGCTTTCAGCTCAATCCATAATCGGTCAGCATCTTTTTCATATGGCGGAAGGCTCTCTTTTACTCCATAGTGAAGAAAGTAAGGAGTTAAACTTTGATCAAAGACAATATTTTCTGGGCATACGCAAAGATGCAGCCTGGAAAAGGAGAAGTCTTTTACTTGTTTAACAAGCTGATAAGCTAGTAAGTATTTGCTGTGCATGTTTTTTTTCTTTATATGAAGGAAAGATAAATAGCTTTCAGGCGGCTTTACAACAATTTTTAATTCATCATCTGACAGAATAATATCTCTTTGGATGGATGGGTCCATTTCCTTGACCATGTCCATCTCAACGGCATGATCTAGTTTAATTTTTTCTTTTTGGAAGGAAAAGGTGTAGCCGTCTTCCTTCGTGATAATGGCTTCAAGCTGCTGTTGTAAGTACGATTGTTTTTTCTCAGACATGGGATACTCCTTCATAAGATTTCAAATCGGTCTCCGGTGGTGATCCCGCACTCCACCAGTTTACGGTTTCCTGAAACGACAATTTGTTTGTTGGGAATACGTACCCAGTACCCTTCTCGAGGTGGGTCAGAAATGTATCTGGCCTGCCAAACAATATCCACTACTTTTTTCACAGAATGATAGTTGGATAGGCGAAGGTCGAATGTTTCACCTGTATAGTTTTTCAGATCTACTGTGACTTCTATATACATGTCTTTTCACCTCAAAAATAAGAAGCGCCTTCATTCCGATAAGAATTGGCGCTCCTTTCTTCCCTGCATTTGATTGTCAGATGAAGCTATTAACCACGAATTTGGCTAGCAATTTGTTGGTCAGCATCTTCAAGCGCACGAGATGTGCTATTAAGCTGAGTAGAAATTTCCTCTAATAGAGTCTGCATTTGAATAAAAGAAGGCTTTAAAGACTCATATTGCTCAGCAAATGCATTGCTGGCCTCACCAGTCCACATACCTTGAAGTTGGCTGATCATTGAATCTAAGCGAGTGATTTGTTCCCCAACACTATTACTTTCTGTGCTGTACTTGTTGGCCATATCTACTAGTTGTGCTGGTGTAACGCGAATTTCTCCTGGCATTAAAAATCTCTCCTTTTTGTTTTCGATTTACTTTAATTGTAAAAACAATAACATTAAAGGTCAATTGTTACTTCTAGAATAATGCTAAAATGGTAAATTATATCTATCATTTCCCTTATTTGGGAATAACAAACCTTAACTAGCGGGTAATTATACTTATATTCTACCCATTAAATAGCTTAATAGTCCCCAATTGAGCGAATAGTCTAATAATATAGTGGTTTTATGATTAACTCCACATTTTTCAAGGGACTGCTTCTAACCTATCTATATCTGAATCTCTTTTTCCTTATAATAAAGTGTAACATATTGCTTGTTCATATTGTTGATATAATGAGTATATTGAGGTGCAGCCGAATCCATTGCGACAAGCTGTTCACTGATGGTTGCTTCGTTTTTCATTTGGTGTTGAAGAATGGCCTCATTTATTTCTTTGATTATCTCGCCAGAACTATGCTCAAGCTCTTGTCGAATAATGTTTTTCATCTCTCTACCCAAGGTGCTCATTTGCTCTAATAGGTATTTAAAATGAGCTGCCTTATCCCGTAGATCCTGATCTGCTTCCATTTCATGAAATTTGTAAAGTTGGCCCATATGCTACCTCCTTTTTTCACCCTACTATCGGACTATAAAATAGGCAAAATGCGCCCTTCTTTGGTTTTATCTCAACTCAAAAATCGCAGCGATATCCTTTTCCTCTTCAAACATTTTTTCAATAGAAGTACGAATTCTTCCAAGAAGCTCTATTCCTTTAGCATGCTCATCTTGAAATTGGTGAATCGTGTGGGTAAACCGACCTGAAAATGCAGAACCTAAAGCAGGAATATGCTCATGTACTTGTATCCTCTTAAGCTCTTGGTTCCCTGACAAACTTAGCAGGTATTGATAGGAGAGTGGATTAGCTTCCATATCATAAATTCTATCAATTATTCTTCTTTTTCGTCTATCAAAATCTTCTAGGTAATTTTGCTCATATGCTAGTTTAAACTGATTAATGACATCTTCCTTTTGATGGTATGTATCCATGCCTCTTTGATAAATTCGAACAGCTGAGGAGAGGTTGATTTCAATTAAGGAGATTGATAGGGACTTTTATTTCAAGACGTTGGGTTATATGTTGTTGAGCTGGTGGTAATTTATTAACAGCATATTATGCTTAAGACACCTTAGTATGAAATTTTTTAGGAACTTTATAGACCACTCTTCTTCCTTTCCAACTATAAAAGGACAACGCAGAACGTTGCCCTCGACACTATTAAGCTTTTATTATCTTTAGCATTGAATTTGCATTTTTTTGGAATTCATATGAAACTTCAATCTCTTCGGTTGTGCATCCAGCATCTAAAAGATATCTTTTTAATAGATCTAAATGTTTATATCGCTTTCCTTCCAAATCTACTAAAGGAAAAATCCTAATTTCCTTTTTTGACACTCTTAATAATTCATTCACTGTTTTTATATGAAACTCATAGTCTAGTCTGTCTGCATACATAAATAAAAAATGTGCAGAAAGTATCATATCAAATTCTCCATCTTGAAACGGTAAATGAGGTAATGTAACAGGCACATACCGTTCATTAAATTCCTTCATATCATTTGTACAAGCATTTAATGCAGCTAAACGTTTGGTTTTGAGATCTTCCACATCTGTAAAATGCTCCCAAACATAATGATCTCTCACTTTTTCCATGTGTTCCATTGCATGTTCAATGTCTTCAAACCCTTTATTTTTAAGGTCCTCTCTAGAATGATAATAAGCAATGTCGCATGCGGTTATATTTAATCCTAATTTGCTGCCTAGTGCAGTAAACGAACAAGCTCCTGCAGGACAGTCTAATATTTTTTTGCCCTTCAATTCTTCTGTTGAAAGAGAAAACATATCCACATACTCTTCGAATGTTCTTCCAATAAAAATAATTCTTTCCAAATCTAATTTCTTACTCGGCTCAACTCTACTCATCTAAACTCACCTCTTTGCATGATTTAGTTATATAATAGCACTTTAGTAAAGGGTGCAGGAAGTTCTATTTGCTAATACTGGTAAAAAACCTTTTCCTATTAAAGTCCCAACTCAATGTTTCACGTGAAACACTAAGCAATCCACAGGCTCGGTAAAATCATTTCGGTTCAGCAGTTTGTGAAAATCCCTTCTTCCAAAGAAAGAAATTCAATCCCACTAACAGAATGAGGTAGATGTAAACACCACCAACCCAAATAGTACTAACAAAGTGTATTCCGGCAAATAATGCGATCATCATGATGAGAGCAAATACTTTCCACCCATCACTTTGCTGGATAACCTCAAATGATTCTGCAAATGGCAGCTCACCATTAAACAAAGCTTTAAAGCATAGCATGGTGTATACACAGGCACTGATAAATACAATGATTAGGTCTGGGATCACTTTGTAAGTAAATATTCCAATATAAACAGCACTTAACACTAGATAGACAGGTAAGAAGAGCTTCACCAGAAAAGCCTTTAATGTGCCTTTATAGATTGAACTCATTTCCTGTATTGGAGTTGTTATAAAAACCCAGGCTCCTTTGTATGTACCTGAATACTGCAGCATAAATACGACTGATGGGATCATCATTATGGCAAAATATATGGAAAAATATGAGTTGGTTGATGCCATTTCACTTAGTGGTTTCTCCCTTAATTCGTTAAACATAAATATGAATGGAAAAGCCAATGAAAATCCTAATGAGGGATAGACCTTTAGCTTGAATTGACGTTCATTTTTCATCATTAAAGAAGCAAAATGAAAAAAGCAGGTTTCTTCTTTACTTCGACAGACAGTATTGGCAATCATAGATCTCAATTTATTATGGCCTTTCTTACCTGGCGCCCCTTGATTGGACAGCTTCTGCAGATTT
The DNA here is from genome assembly GCF_014773385.1 of Metabacillus arenae. Taxonomy (GTDB): domain Bacteria; phylum Bacillota; class Bacilli; order Bacillales; family Bacillaceae; genus Metabacillus_D; species Metabacillus_D arenae. The sequence goes on from NZ_JACXAI010000005.1 coordinate 121,175, forward strand.
CGCTCAAATGATGGGATGAGTTTAATATAAACAAAAATAGAAAGAAATGGGACAACAAGTGCCAAAATGGAAAATGCGATCATATAAAAGCTGTTGTTTCCATGCAGCAGCCACTCATAGGGTGCTGCAAACCAAACCGGTGGAATAAAAAATTGCCACCACTGCAATTGAAAAACCACGTCTAAATCTACAAATTCAAAAGATCTAGCCACAAATTGATATCCTATTAAAAGAGCGATAGATAACAAAATCTGCACATAATTAATCATATCTTTTAATTTTTCTCCATCAAACAATTTTAATATGGCAATGTAGCTGATAGCTGTTATGACTACGATAAAAAGATTAACGACCATTAACTCTATTAAAAATAGAAGAAAGAAGGAAAAACCATGTCTAAATAGGCTTACCGCTAACGGGATAGCCGTTAGAGAGCCTGTAAGAAACGACATATAAATCGTAATATGGATGATCCTAGCCGCATTCACAGTTCTTTTACCCAAAGGTTTAGTTTGAAGGATCATTTTATCACGAATATCAAGAAGGACTGTTGAAAAATCCGAAATCATCGAGGTCATGATAATAAACATGACAACCCCGAAGGTAATACTCATTTGAAAGAGATAATTATCCCCTAACAGGATAAATGGAATGAGAAAAAGACCAAATAGCCCATATATCCATAGTGATTTAATAAATTGATTTTCATCTTGCTTCTTCTTGGCAGTGTTTTGTGTAAATATAGTAGGAACCCGTCTCTGATCCATCGTAAGCTTAACCTGCAAAATTCTTCTCATTGCAACATAATCAATGCCAAACCGTTCGAAAAGACCGTTAAACTTATCAAGAAACTTCAGAGTTTTAAAATCACTCAGGTCCATTACACCTCCTGAACGATGGAAACGAACTCTTCAGCTATTTCCTTATGTTTATCGAATCCTGTCAGCTGATTGAATATTTCTTCTAATGTTCCTTCTGTATTCTGTTTTCTGAGCTCATCAAAGCTTCCATCAGCTACAATTTGTCCCTCGTTTAATAAAACAATCCGATTGCTGATTTTCTCAACAACGTCCATAATATGGGAGGAATAAAAAACGGTTTTCCCTTGAGCTGCAAGCTGGGCAAGGATTTCTTTTACTACCATTACACTATTAGCGTCCAGACCGCTTAATGGCTCATCTAAAAATAATAAATCAGGGTTATGTAATAGACTTGAAATGAGCAAGACTTTTTGTCTCATACCTTTTGAATAGGAAGAAATACGAGAATGATAGATATTTTCAAGTTCAAACATCTTCATTAATCGAAGGGCCTTTTCAGCGACTTGTTCTGAATCTATACCATATAATTCACCAACAAACGTTAAGTACTCACTTGCTGTCAAATTATCATATAGTTCAGCTGTTTCAGGTACATAGCCAATTCTTTTTTTATAACTGATATCTCCATCCGAAATATCTTTCCCAAACAGCTTTACATCTCCAAGATATCCTTCTACTAACCCGAGCATGATTTTTACGGTTGTGCTTTTACCTGCTCCATTCGGTCCGATATAACCAATAATCTGGCTTTCATAGACTTCCAGATCAATTGCTCGCAAAACCATTTTCCCATTATAATTCATTGTTAAATTTTCAATTGATATAATTGGCTTTCGCCCATTCATAGATGATCACCTGTTTTAATAGATTTGTATTTTTATGGTAACACATCTTCCTATTATTATGAAAATCAAATAATTGTCTGCTAGGATATTTAAATTACCCCAATGTGGGTATAATAAATCTATGGAACTTTTTACATAATAAAGGCGGACAGAGCAGCATTCACTCTATCCCTATTTGAGTGATTATTTTTATTATCTATCAAACTAACAATTTTTGTAATCTAATAGAAGGGAAAGACTGAGCATGGAACGCAACCACACAATTATGCAGTTTTTTGAATGGCACATAAAATCAGACGGTGCTCATTGGCACCGTTTGATGGAGCTGGCACCTGAATTAAAAGAGAGGGGAATTGATTCCGTATGGATTCCCCCTGTGACAAAGGCTGAGAATACAGATGATCCAGGATATGGAATTTACGATTTGTACGATCTAGGGGAATTTGATCAAAAGGGAGAGGTCCGGACGAAATATGGAGTGAAAGAGGATCTTCATAAAGCCATTTCTGCTTGTAAGGAGCATGGCATTAATGTTTATGTAGATATTGTCATGAATCATAAGGCTGGAGCTGATGAGAAAGAAACGTTTCAAGTCATTGAGGTAGATCCGAATAATCGCGATAATGACCTTTCAAAGCCATATGAGATAGAAGGCTGGACCAAATTTACCTTTCCTGCCCGCGGTAAACGTTATTCCTCCTTTCAATGGAATTTTAATCATTTCAACGGGGTTGATTATGATGCCAGGCACGATCGAAAAGGCGTTTTTCGAATCGTTGGTGACAATAAAGGGTGGAATGATCCAGTCGATTCTGAGTTTGGAAATTACGATTATTTAATGTTTGCCAATATTGATTACAATCATCCTGCTGTTCGAGGTGAAATGCTCTATTGGGGCTGGTGGCTAGCTAATACATTAGATTGCAATGGATTCCGGATGGATGCGATTAAACACATTAATTATGATTTTATCGAAGAGTTTGTAGATAATATGGCAAAGAAATTTGGTAAGGATTTTTATTTTATCGGGGAATTTTGGAAGCCTGATTTGAAAAGCTGCCAGGATTTTTTGGAGCATATTGAGTATAAGATTGATCTATTTGATGTTGGGCTTCATTATAACTTAGAAGCAGCTTCAAAGACAGGAAGGGATTATGATCTTACGACTATTTTTGATGGTACGCTTGTTAAATCTCATCCACTGAACGCAGTAACCTTTGTTGATAACCATGACACCCAGCCAAACGGATCACTTAACTCCTGGGTAGGAGATTGGTTTAAACAAAGTGCGTATGCACTTATTCTCCTGCGAAAGGATGGTTACCCGTGTGTATTTTATGGGGACTATTATGGAATCAGCGGAGATGAGCCTATTGACAGTAAAAAAGAAGCGATTGATCCGCTGCTTTACGCTCGCTATCATAAAGCATATGGTGATCAGGAGGATTATTTTGATCATCCTAATACAATTGGATGGGTAAGGCGCGGTGTATCTGAAATAGAGCGGTCAGGCTGTGCTGTCGTCATCTCAAATGGGGATGAAGGCGGAAAAGAGATGTTTGTCGGCGAAGCCCGTGCAGGTGAAGTATGGGTTGATCTAACTAATACAAGAAAGGATCACATTATAATCGAGAAGGACGGTCATGCTTTTTTTCCTGTTAATAAAGAGAGTGTTTCAGTTTGGGCGCTTCCTGAGGAGGATTTGGAAAAATAAGAAACAAAAAACGCAAGCCGCTGGCTGGTCCATTGGCGACAAGCACGGGGGAGAAAAGGATGTTCATTAACCTTTTCGGGCGGATTGGCTTATGACCTAAGGATCGATGGCTTTTGGAGCTAGACTAAGGTAGCTGACTTTTCAAAACTAATTAAATGCATATAGAAAGTAAGCTTATTTTCTATATGCACATTACCTTTTTTATTCTTGCCAAAACAAATCATTTAATGTTTTATCTAATGCCTGACAGATTGCCACACACAAGCTGAGACTTGGATTATATTTTCCTAATTCAATCAATCCAATCGTCTGCCTTGAAACTCCTACCTTATTGGCTAGTTGTTCTTGGGATAGGTCTTTTTCCACCCTTGCTACTTTTAACTTTATATTCTTCATCGAGAATCCTCCGCTTTTTCAACCTATCGCAATTAATATTTTGTTTGATTTTTACTTATTTTCATTGCAGAAAAATGGACAATAGCGAGAATTAAGCCAAAAAATGGCGCATAAATCATTAGAGAAGCAAAGAATACTAAAATAAAATACCATATTTGTTCTAAAATAGTTTCCCCATAATCCATCGCGCTTCTCACTCCAAAGAAAATGGCAAGGGCAACTCCAAAGAAAAGTCCACTGATAAGATTTTTCATACCCATTGGAACTTTACTAGTTCGGTCATGAACCTCAACATCATCTGAAAAAATCCCCATTCCAACTGACCTGACCACATAGTAAATCCCTTGAGCAAGTAAAATAACCAGCTCAGTTATAACCAAATGAGTATTCATTCCATAAAGTGCATATTTGACAACAATTGATAGGATGCAAACGGCCAAGATCAGCAAATACATTTCTTTGTAAATTTTATTTTTACTATTTACTATTCGTTCATCTACGGCAATATCTTTTTTCTTAAACAAGTGCATTTTCTTCAACTCCTCAAATTGTATATCTTTACCTGTATTATAACTTATTGATGACATTTTGCAATATATATATGTCAATAAGTAAAATAAATTTTGTTTTTCGTCCTACAACACAGTCTGAAAAATACTATAATCCCAATCATTTTGAGGTGTGGCGCCCTTTCTTGAGCACATAGATGTTTTCCTATCAATGTGCTTCCAAAACCCTGTAAAGGGTAATTGCTCTTACATGAAAAACAAGAGCTAGCATTGCTTAAAAAGGCAGATATATTAACCCCATTATTCGTTTATTAACCTTTACGAGTCTGTTACTGTCCATTTCTTCACTTTTTCTTTCCAATTGTTAGATATTACTTGCTAGATCCTCCCTATTATTAATTCTATTCGCCTTTCACCTTATTTATTGTCCTCATTTCGGCTTTACTGTTCACATACCTTGCTTACTTGCCGCTATCATTTTCAGAATATATGAAAAGGCTACCCGAAATACACTCTGGCAGCCCTTCATAATTCTACACACTTGTCACAGCATTTAATTCGATTACTTATTCGGAAAAGGTGAAACCTTTTCTTATAAGACTCACATTGTCCTTTATCCAAAACAGAAAAAAAGCAGAAGAAATACCCTCTGCTTATCTCATTCTATTCTTTTTATACATGTGTCAATTTATCTTCAATTGTCACTCCGTCGGGCTTGTAATGGAGTTTAATATTACTCATTACCTCGCTCGCACCTAAGTTAATACCTACTAATTGCAGTTCTTTGACTAAGTGCAGGATTTCATCAAGCTCTCCTTCAACTACTGTCTCCATTGGGCCAATCTTATATTTCAAACCTGAATCTTTTACTGAATCAATAATTCTTGGAATTACACCATAAGTATCTACATCTTGACCATTTGGTAAAACTTGGATTCCGGCTGTTACAGTTGCCATTTTCATTCTCCTTTCTAAGGGATGGTATTAGTAGACCATTCCCTTTTGGTAGGAGCGGCTAAACATTTGAATTCAGCAGGAAATTGTCCTCTTAAGATTAGTAAGGTTACATGGCCTATCTCCAAGCCGAAACCCTCTCTGCTTTCTTGGCAAAAGCAGAGGATATGGACTTCATACGGGACTTTAACAGTTCTTTTCTTCCTGCTAATGTTCTTGCATAGATAAGGTCTGCTTTCCCGATTCTTTTTTTCCATTGTTTATGAAAAAATTCTGCCCCTTTTTTGTTTTGCCCGATTACTTGAGGGACAGCGTGATAATCATATTGCTTAAAGGGACCCCAACTGGAATGACGTTTTAGGAAATACCTTGGATTATTAATAGACCCTACAGCTTCCTGGACAGCCTCTAAAATGAGAGTGTGTTCATATCTTGTTCCGCCGTTTACCCAGAAGTACATGGAACCATCAAAAGTTTGGACTGCTTTTGTTTCCAGCTTTTTTATGTCCGATTCGATTAATTTCATATAGCTGAGAGTATGAATGACAACCTCGCCCAATTGCTTAGAGCTCGTTTCAATTCTTCCATGTTTAAACCAGAGCCAAAGTCCTTTAAACGTTTTTGGGAGCATGAATAGGATAGCAACGCCAAGACCGATTAGCAGAAAGGTAAGAATCGATTTCAAAGAAGACACGTCCCTAAACGGTATTCGTTCCAAGAAATTATAAAAAATGTACAATCCCAAAGTAATTCCTTGGATAATGAGGGCTCTGATTGTATTGGTGAAAAGGAGGGTTTTGGGAAAGAACTCTGGTGATGCCTTTAGCTCTTCTACCATTTTATCCCCATTATTTTTATGAATGGCCATCTCCCATTGATTCTTTAACTCGTTTCGACGGGAAGCCCGCTCCAGCATCTGCTCATTCATCTTATTCATTTTCATAACTGTAAAAGGCGGCGGCTCTAAGCTCAGCCTGTCCATGCCATTTTCAATCGATTCACCTGTATAAGAAACTCCTACAAAGGCTTTAAACCGCCTTGATAAAGTATCCATATCATAACCGCAGTCCTGCCTAGAAGGATCAATACAAACGAGATGCCATATGGCAGAGGTTTTACCCTCATTTCCCCTCTGCACTCTTATGGCTCTTCCTCTCATTTGATTGGAAAGCATAAACGTCCCAACATAGGAAGCAAGAATAATAGAATTAATACTTGGAGCATCCCAGCCCTCCCCTAAAAGAGCGGTTGTACCTGTCAATACATGAATTTCTCCTTTGGTAAACAGGTCTGTCATCACCCTGACAAGCTTTTGACTTTGAGCTCCAGTGAATTGCACAGTTACATATTCCGGGTCATGGGAAAGAGGAGTGAGCCTTATGTCCTCCTGCCATTCAAGAGGCAGCGCACATACCGCAGTTTTTGGAAGAATCGCAATGGAGCCGCTTAACACCCCTAACCTAACAGCTTTCATATTTTTTCGGCGAAGTGTTTCAAAAATTGGGATAACGCCTAACCGATTTAACGGTTTTTCATCCTCAGGATTTTTCGGCAAATCCTCCAGGCGAATATAATCTGCTAATATAACCAGTCGTAGCTCATCATTAAGAACACCTGCTTCAAATTCCACAATGTCCCCAATGCTGCGCAGCTTCGATACACTTGTTAAAAGAGTACGGTCAATCTTTTTCGTTGAACGAAGGTGAACCTTTCGCCGCTCTATAGCTCCCATTCGATTAAGCCACTTTTTCATTCTTTTTACCAGTTCTTCATGCTTCTTCGTATAATCATCATTATAAAGACAGCCTGTCAGCAATTCCTCCAGCCATTCCAGATCAAGCTTTGGAATGGATTTTCCTTTTCTTCCAAGAAGCTGGACATACTCCTTCCACTTGATTTCCTTTGCTTCATTTAGAAAAATAAGCAGACTGGAAAAATAGGAAGGAGAAGATAATATCGATTCAAGGTGAGCATCAGGCTGCGTTATCCATGGATGTTCTTTTAGTATGTTAACAAATGCAGAATCCTTTAATAATGTATCCCTTACTTGATCACCATTCTTCCGAAAGGAATGGATGGTCTCTCTTTCTTTTATTGAGGGCACAGAAAAATAGACATAATCTTGATGCGGACATAAATCATGCTCCTGAACCAATTCAGGTACACTAATTTCAAGGTCAATTGGTCCGCATAGTTCAATATATCGATCCCATTCTGATAAAGTCACATCGTAAGGAGGTGTTGCCGTTAACGCGACAATATTCGGCTCAGAAAGACTTTTTCGAAATTCCAGAGCACTTTTCCACCAGGCCGATCTCAAATGGTGGGCTTCATCAAGGATCATCGTTTTGAATCCGATTTGTTCTATTAATGCGAGGGCTTCCTTTTTTACTTCGCCAAAATTCTCCCCATTCATCTCCTCCTCTTTATCAGAGAATACATTATGGAGAGATTGATAGGTTGTGATTGTAAGAAAATTGGGATTCTTCAAATCCATGGAAATCCAATCAGGGGCTTCCTTCACATTTAAAAACAACTCGACGAAACGCTCCAGCCACTGATTCTTAATAGCAAGTGTTGGCGCAAGGATTAAAGTCGGCTCATTTAAGCGCAGCATCACTTCAAGTCCAAGCACTGTCTTTCCAGAACCAGGCGGTGCTATTAAATGAAGGTGACGGTTTTGAAGGTGCTCGGCAAGGGAAGAAAGAACGCGCTGCTGATACGACCGCCATTCGTAAATAAATGGAAAATGCTTTGGAAAGGTCTTCAAAGGTTCTTTCTCCTTTCTTTTTTAAAGTAACTATCTACTAGAATATAATGGAATTATCCTACCTGAAAAGCCTGAATCATAGAGTGATAGTTTTTTTATGAATTTCTAAATATTATTCTATCAGACTAGTAAACCGAAATATCCTTTAAACTCTTGATCAATTTTTCAACTTTTTAGATTACCCCTTATCTTTTAAACTAGTAAACTTAGAGAAAAGAATTTTATAAAAAAGGTGCCACCATTGAAACTTTCTAATTTTGAAAAGCAGATTGCGGATGTAATTTTGGAGAGATGGATTTATTTCTGAAATGACAGAAACTGTCGAGAATCACTGGCAGGCTGAAGTAGAAGGGACTGATGATTACATTGTTGAGGCTGCACTTGGGGAGGAAGGATTTATTCTAGAGACAAAATGATTGGGACATTTACTGCAAGCATCAGGCAGCAGTTTTTTATGCTTTGCGAGATAAGGTCAATAATCAGCCTAAAAAGAAATCTGCGAAAAAGAGACTGAATTTGCAGCAGATACTACAGCAAAAGAAGAAAGAGGAGCTCATCGGCATTGTGATAACAATCGCAAACAAACATCCCGAAATAAAAAAGAAGCTCTTTTGATGCCGCCAGAAGATGAGATATCTGAAAATCAATATACAAGAGACGCCCTGCCTTTTTAGACGAAATGAGTAAGTTATGATTAGGAAAGGTGGAAATGATCATGAAGAAACGTAAGAAAATGAAAGGGGATTTTGGATCTTGTTCCGTTTACTGCAAACATTGCGAAAAGGAGTTTAGTATCGAATGGAGAACAATTTTTGACATCCAAGAGATAACCCACGGAAATGTAGGTTTTCACACAAACGATGTTTATATATCGTGCCCAACGTGTGATCGGGTAGTTGAAAATGAAGATATAACGCCTGAGAGTGATAGAATTGTTCAGATTAAGGATGGAGAACTCCCTTTTTAAGGGAGTTTTTTTGGTAGATTTGGCTCTGATAGATAAGACGATAGCTCCCTTGCAATAAAGACTCTTCTTCAATATTTGCCATTGTGCTTCATATAGAAAGTAATCAGTTTGTTATCAGCCTTATTTAGGACATGTCCACAAAAAAGCAAAATTGTTAATGTGTCGGTTTAAGACACGTAGTGTGGCAAGTATAAAGACAAAGACGCCAATAAAGGGTCAGGCAGGACAATAAAATCTAGTAATGGAAAGTAATATCTCTCATCAGGCTATTAAATTCAAAGAATCGGCCAGTAAATTTTGTGATAGGGAAAGAAAGTGGGTAACTTCGGCCAATAGAAGTATCTTTTGGCAAGTAAATATGTGACTTGTTTTTCTTTTTCCTCAATATTGCCTGAAGGACTTTGAAATCGGTCATCTCAATATGCTTTTCATCAGGCGAAGAATGACAAACAACAGTCAGGTTCTTTAGGATGAAATCGCAATGAATTGATAAAAACCGTTGACGAATCTAAAACTTTTCGTAAGATGCCAGGTATATATATCCTTTGCAATAAAGATTTCTAGTAAGCCAACTATAAATTAAGCTCTCAAATTTAATGTTTCCTTATTTACTAGATTTTTTGGTACACTATTCGTTAGTCCTTGGATTAAATTTTCAGATGCAACTTCAGCCATTTTCAATCTAGTTTTTATGCTGGCACTGCCGATATGCGGCAAGGCCACAACGTTAGGCAAGGTAAGGAGCGAATGTTCTGTTGATACAGGCTCGTTTTCAAACACATCCAACCCGGCTCCCCAGATGTCTCCATTTATTAAGGCTTCATATAAAGCAGATTCGTTTACAATTCCACCCCTTGCTGTATTAATTAGTACAGCTGTCTTTTTCATTAAGCTTAATTCTTTTTTATCGATTAGATTTATAGTGGCAGGTGTTAAAGGTGTCATCACACATATAAAATCTGATTGTTTCAATAATGTTTCGAGTTCTGTATATTGAATGCCTAGTTCGTACTCTTTATCCGTTTTTCGACTTCGATTATAATATAAAATGTTCATGTCAAAGCCTTTTGCTCTTTTTACGAGAGCCTCACCAATTCTTCCTAAACCAATAATGCCAAGAGTCGCGCCAAAAACATCTTGCCCTGTCAATTGCATAGGAGACCAAGTCTTCCACTTTCCATTCTTCAAATACTCCATTGACTCAGGTATTCGTCTTGCTGTAGACATAAGAAGAGCGAAGGTTAAATCCGCTGTTGTTTCAGTTAATACTTCCGGTGTATTCGTTACCATGATCCCTCTATGGGTTGCTGCTTTCACATCAATATTGTTATAACCTACTGCCATATTTGAGATTATTTTCAAATTTTTTGCTTTTATCATTAACGCTTCATCAATTGTTTCTGTTAGTAAACAAAATAAACCATCAACATGATCTATTTCTTTTTCGAGAACTTCATAAGGAACAGGAATATCCTCTTTCTCCCACATTCGAACCTCACAGACTTCTTGCATTTTCTCCAGAATAGATGATGGTATTTTCCGTGTTATGTAGACTTTGGGCTTCAAGGATTTCACAACCTTTCGATTATTTTAGTGCAGAAAAAACAAAACTCCCTTATCAAAGCATTATGCTTATAGATAGTTGGTTTTGGACTCTCATAATAGCCTGGGATAACATTGGGGCGATCGACAGCCACTTGATTTTTTCAGGCATCATAACGTCAGGAACAGAAATGGTATTGGTCACAACTAATTCCTTAATATGCGATTCCTGAATTTTCTCAATTGCAAATCCTGAAAAAACAGCGTGGGTAAAGCATGCATAGACTTCATGAACACCATTCTCAAGCAAAGCCTGGGTTGAAAGGGTAACATTACCTGCTGTATCTACCATGTCATCTATTATTATGGCATTCCTTCCTTTTACTTCACCAATAATATTCACTGCTTCAGGATTATTGGTCTTATAACATTCTCGATCTATGAAAGCAATTGATGTATTTAACCGATTCGCAAGCTTCCTGGCACGCCTAATACTACTGTTATCAGGGGCTACTACTACCGTATTTTCAAGATTTTTCTTGGCGAAATAATCTGATAGAACTAAAATACCCGTTAGTTCGTCAACAGGAATGTTAAAAAACCCTTGAATTTGCGGGGCATGAAGGTCTATCGCGATCACCCTGGTCGCCCCCGCTTTTTCCAATAAATTAGCAATTAATTTTGCTGTAATCGGCTGTCTTGCACCCAGCTTTCTATCCTGACGGGCATATCCAAAATAAGGAATTACTACATTAATCGTTTTTGTCGATGCCCTTTTTAATGCATCAATCATAACAAGAAGCTCCATGAGATGTTCATTCCCAGGCGTGGAAATGGATTGGATAATATACGTATCATACCCACGTATACTTTCTTCAATATTAAGTTGAATCTCCCCGTCACTAAATCGGTTGACTGAGCATTTCCCTAGTTCAATACCAAGAAGGTCAACAACCTCCCGTGCCAGTGCTTGATTGGAGCTTAACGTAAACACCTTCATTTTGAATTCATTGTTTGGCATATTAGATTCTCCCCACTTTTTGCATTAACCTGAGTAACATTCCTATCTTTAATTATACTTGATTTTTGAAAGAATGATTTTAATGAAGGATAAATTTCACAAAATAACTCATATAACTCTCTATAAATTTTAACTGATGTCTCTTCAGGCTCCACAGTAAAAATGGTTTTTGTTGGACAGATCTGCATGGCCTCTTTAAATGAAGAAAAATAACTCGCCCCAATCCCTGCCAGTAAACAAGCACCGAAAACAGCTGTTTCATTGACGTCTTTTACCTCGATCTGTTTATTTAAAACATTGGCTTTGATCTGAGTCCAGTGCCTATTTTTCGCCCCACCGCCAATTGACTGAAAACTAGTGTGGATTAATTGATACTTTTTTTCTACAATATCATTAATCTGTTTTAAGCCATACGCACAGCCTTCAAAAATTGCTTTTATCATATCTGACTTCGAGGTATTTATTTGCAGGCCAATGAAAGTACCCCTCGCATATGGATCCCATATTGGTGTGCGCTCACCATGCATATAGGGCAGAAAAAAAACTCCATTTGCTCCAATAGCGGATTGCTCCGGAACCGTTTCTAAAGCGATGCTTTTATCTCCCTCATCTTTTAGAAAGTTGTTATAAAACCAGCTAATACTGGCTCCCGGGGTAGACATAGCCCCATGAGATAACCACTGGTTTTTTATAACATGAGACCGGTTTAAAAATCTTGTATCTAACCTTTCAGGATGGTGGGAACACACAGTCAAAACATCTGAAGTACCTACTGATTCAAACATTTCATTTGGGCGTATATTGAGCGCTAATGCAGAACAGGCTGTATCTGCTCCACCGACGATAACCGGAATCCGTGCTTCATTAAAGACTCCATCAAAATCAATTAGGTCACCTAGCATTGAACCCGGTTCTCCTATTTCAGGAAGAAGCCTCATAGGAACTCCTATCACTTCGCACAGCTCTTCTGACCATTGATAGTTAACAGGGTTAAAAATGCCTGAAAATGAAGCTTGCGTCCAATCCAATATAAAACGCCCAGTTAATTTGTGTAGGATAAAGGTTGATAGATTTCCCCATCTATACGTTTGATAAAAAATTTCAGGATTATTTTTCTTCATCCAAAGCAATGTTGAAACAGAATACATGCCAGCTTCCATACGGTTTCTTGTTACCTTATATAATCGCTTTTCACCAACCTCATTTTTAATCCAATCTGCTTCATCCACACTTCTTTTGTCCAAATAGACAATTCCTGAGTATAATGGGTTTCCTTTCTGGTCCATAAAAACAGAGGAGTTACAAAATGTTGAAAGTGAGATAGCGTTAACACATCCTATCCTCCTTACTTTCTCAAATGCCTTTTGAAGCAAAGATTTGGTTTCCTTCCAAATTTGGTCTAAATCGATTTCAACCCTGCCTTGGTCTAGATATTGAAAAGAATATGGCTTTCTTAAAACAAAAGCCATATCCCCTTCTTTGTTAATTGCACCTATTTTAATGCTACTGGAACCGATATCAATTCCAATAACGTGCGACATTATACATCACCTTCAGACATTGATATTTCCATACATTAACTCGTTGTAAAGTTCCAGTGCTTCTTTTACCGTACGATCATTGTGAATAATAGAGGATAATGCTTTTACTATTGCTGTTGGATTTTCTGTATTCCATGCAAAGCGTCCAAAGGTTATACCTGCCCCGCCAGCATCCAATACATCTTTTACTGCTTGAAAATAACTTTCGACACCGCCTTTGATTTCTCCTCCTGCGACAACAACCTTTCCTGGAGTAGATGCCGTCACTTTTTCAAATGTTTTAGGTGAACCAGTATATTTCGTTTTCACAATATCAACACCTAGTTCAGCACCTGCTCTAACGGCGTATGCCACGTTCTTCCAATCATTTTGCTCATGATCAGGTATTTGATTTCCACGAGGATAAATGTGTGCAATAAGCGGAAGGCCGGCAGCTGATGCTTTGTCAGCAATTTCTCCTAGATTACGTAATTGTTCAGGTTGGTCGTCTCCTCCAACAATACAACCCATTGAAATGGCGTCAGCGCCTAAACGAATGGCTTCATTTACACTTGCCACTTGTGTATCATAATTGGGCTGCCATGGAGAGAAGGTGGATGCTTTTAATACTAGCGAGGTCTTTCCTGCGTGCTTTGCAAAACATTTCTCAGCTATCCCCTTGTGCATTGTGATTCCATCCGGTTTACCTGCCACAATTTCACTAATTTTTCTTTCAATTGGCATTAATTCATCAAAAATCCCACGGGCAGTAGCCTGGTCAACAGCTACCCCCAAGTAACGGCCTGTTTCTGAATGAAGTAAACGGTTTAAACGAATTTCTTTTCCTAAAAATGACATGATCATCACTCCATTTTAATTTTTTAATAGGTTATAGATTAGATATTGATTACAGATTTCATTCCTTTACCATCACGAACGTCTGCAATAGCTTGTTGAATATCGTTTAATGTATAACCATTTGATATCAATACTTCTGTATTGATTTGTCCTGAAGCAATTAAAGACAGCGCTTTATGGTAATCTGAACGAGTTAAAGCTGAAGTACCATTTACCGTGATTTCATTGTAATGAATTAAGTTAGGGTCTATTTCTGACATCACATCCTTTGTGAACCCGGCAAATAAGTTTAATGTCCCGCCTTTTTTCAATAAACCAGCAGAGTTATTAACTAATTGTAAGGCCCCAATCGCCATAATTACTGCATCCGCACCAAGCTGCTCTGTTTCGTTCATGACAATATCATGCAGAGATTCTTGCTCTGGATTCACCACAACATCAGCGCCAGTTTTAATAGCTCTATCTCTGCGGTGATCAACTAATTCGCTTACAATCACTTTACTTGCTCCTGCAATCTTTGCCAGCTGAACATGCATTAGTCCGATTGGACCCCCGCCAATTACCACAACAACGTCATTGATCTTTAAATTTGCTTTACGATTTCCATTCAAGCAACAAGCAAGCGGTTCTGTAATGACAGCTTCCTCAAACGATAAGTGATCAGGCAGCTTTACTAGATTACCAGCTTCTAAGGCTTTTTTAGGTATTCGTAAGTATTCAGCAAAACCGCCGTCAAATTCGTAACCAATGGCAGTACGGCTTAGGCAGACGTTTTCCATGCTGTTTAAGCAGTAATAACATTTCCTGCAAGGAATGACGGGTATAACACCAACACGGTCGCCTGGCTTAAATTCAGTAACATTGGCTCCAGCTTCTGCCACAGTTCCTGCGATTTCATGGCCAATGATAGAAGGGGTGCGCACTCCCTTTGTTTTCTTTCCCAAAAAGATGCGGACATCTGTCCCACATACAGCGCTGACATTTACTCGAATAAGAACCTCATCATCACTAATATCCGGGACAGGTACCTCCTCAAGTGAAAGGCTGTTTGGCCCATGGAAAATTGCTGCCTTCATGATTTACACTCCTATCTGATTAAAAAATCTATTTTCAAATGCAAATAAGTGTTGAAGGAAATTTCCTTCATTTTTATTTACATAAAAAACCCTTTCATGAACTTCTAAAAACCAAACCATTTTAAAGGTTCTGTAATAAGCTCTGGTATGAGAACGAAGACAAACAAGATTGCAAACGTGAAATAAATCCAGGGCATGGTACTTTTTGTGACCCTTTCCAATTTGAGTCCTGTGATGTTACACACAGCATATAAACAGATCCCTATCGGTGGTGTAATAAGCCCAAATGACAAAAGAATAACCAAAAAGACTACGAAAAAAACAGGATCTATTCCAACCGCGTGGACCGTTGGCATAATGATAGGAACAAGTATGAAAATAGCGGCTGTCGCATCCATAAACATACCGACAATAACTAAAAAGATAAATAGTAGAGTCATAATAATGAATGGGCTGTCACTTATATTACCAATGAATGAGGCCACTCTGCTTGGAAGTCCGTCGTATTCAAACACCCAGCTTGCCGGTTTTGCTGTAACCGCAATAAAAAGAATGGTACCTGATAGCTTTGCTGTTCTAAAAAATATATCTGGGAGTTGCCTGAACGTAATATCTTTATAAACAAACAAGGAGATAAAAAGCATATAAAATACAGCGATGGCTGCTGCTTCAGTAGGGGTAAAGTATCCAATTAAAATTCCCACAAGCAATATGATTGGAGCTAATAAAGCGGGCATGGCCTTAATAAATTTCACTTTCAAGTCATTTATATCAAATTTTATTCGCTCACCAAGATTATGCTTTTTGCAATAATAATGGTTATATACCATAAAGAGAATCGAAATGATTACCCCTGGAACAAGTCCGCCAACTAAAGCAGCACTTATAGAAACTCCTGCAGTTGATGCAGCGATGATCATTAAAATACTGGGCGGGATAATGGTGGCTAACATAGAGGTGATCAATGTTAATGCTGTTGCGTATTCTAAAGTGTATTTATTTTTTACCATCGCATTAATCTGTATCCGACCTGTACTAGCAATGTCTGCAACAGATGAGCCGGCCATCCCGGCGAAAATCAAACTCGCAATTATGTTTACATGGCCTAAACCGCCCGTCATCCATCCAACCATACTTTTTGAAAAGTCAAATATTCTGTCGGCTACTCCCCCTTCCTCCATGATGATTCCAGCTAGGATAAACAGAGGTACCGCAACCATAAGAAAGCTATTCATCGAACTATACATGGATTGTGTCACAATATTAATCGGAACATCCGTAAACAGTAGAACGGTTGTTACTACGGCAATTCCTAAAGATGCAGCAATCGGTATACCTATGAACATCAGAATAAAAAATAAACCTAGTAAAAATAATGACACCCAGCTTCACTCCTTTCAGTTCAAGAGATTTCGATGATAAATTAAGGATTGTATCGTATTGATTATGCCGATAACCGCTGATAAAGGAACACTGATACCGATCAGCCACATCGGGATTAATAATACAGAACTCCTTTCATTCATCAAAAGCTGTTGCTGCATCAATTCTATTCCGGCATATAGCATAAAAAGGAAGAAGCCTATAGTACCGATAGAATAAATCCATATAGAAGCTTTCTTGGGTAGATACTTAACTAGTACAGTAACTCTGGCTGACTCAGCTTCTTTAAATCCAATGCCGATACCTAAGAAAACCATCCAAAGAAAAATGAGTCTCGTTACCTCCTCAGTCCATGGAGCAGAGTGACCAATCAACCTTCCAATAATTTGAATCATGACTACGATAAAAACGACAACTGTGGTTAAGAGGGCAAAAAGATTTGAGATATTATTAAAATATTTCCATACAGCCGGCACTTCTTCTTTTTGCTTATCTTGGTCGTCAACCATATTGCTGCCTCCTTTTTATTAAAAGGTGAGGATATCACAGACCTCTTGATATCCTCTGTCCTATGAATCTTTTATTCGTTTTTTCCTACAAATTTTAAAACTTCCTCAAAGAAAGCGTCATCTCTTACAAGTTTTTTGAATTCTGGGTAGGCTTGTTTAGAAACATCTACAAATTTTTGTTGTTGCTCTGATGTTAATTCATTTACCTTCACGCCATGATCTTTCAAAAATTCAATGGTTTCCTCTGTTTCTTTTTCATCATAATCTAATTTCCATGATTGAACTTCTTTTACGGCATCCAGCAAAATTTTCTGTTGGTCTTCTGAAAGTTGATTAAACTTTTTGCTGTTAATTCCAACAACCCAAGCATCAGCCATATGGTTGGAAATGGTTGTATATTTCTGAACTTCATTCATTTTTGCCGCTTTGATAACACTCAGCGGATTCTCTTGGCCGTCGATTGCACCTAACTGTAATGCATTGTATACTTCACTGAAATCCATTGGTGTGGTAACCGCACCGGTATTTTTGAAGAATTCTACCCATAACGGGTTATTAGGAACTCTTAATTTAACCCCTTTTAAATCTTCCGGCTTTTCGATTGGCCCTTTAGAGTTTGTAATTTGTCTAAAGTTTCGAGGCCAATATCCAAGTGCCTTTATATTCAGCTGATCAACTGAATCCAATAGTTTCTTCCCGGGATCACCATTGATAAACGAAACGTACTGTTCTTTGTCATTAAAAAGATAAGGGATACTTATCGCACTATACTTTGGCTCAAAATTTGCATATAAAGAAGAGGAAAGAGCCAGCATATCCAGACTGCCTGCCCCAAGCTGTTTAATAGCAGCTGCTGGGTCCCCACCATATAATGTGCCATTAGCATGGACACTAATTTTAATCTTTCCGTTGCTTTTTTCTTCTACAACCTTTGCCAGCTCGTTTGCTGCTACAGTTACGTCTGAATCATCAGGATCAGGAGTTGCTAATTTAAATGTAACCGCTTCAACTTTAGCTGAAGCTTCCCCGCCGCTTGTTTCCTTCCCACCACATGCTGCTAGTACACAAATCAATGTAATCGCTGTCAAAATGACAAATAATTTTTTCACTGTTATTCCTCCCCTTAAAGAACAGTTCAATATGAGAGCTATATTGATTGAGTGAAATTCCATTATCGAACTTTTCTGATAATTAGAGGATAACACGTGGTGGTAATTTCCTTCAAGCTTTTTTCGAAAAATGTGGATATTTTTTTCATATTGAGTTGTTAAAGCTTTTTGTGAATGGTGGATTTCCTTGTTTTCTCTAATTTACTAAAGAAATATTCATAGTTCCGATTTGCAACTGAAGCTACCAAAATATCGATTATAGTAAGCTGGGCAATTCTTGAGGAAATCGCATCAGTTCGGAACATTGTTTCTTTAGAAGCAGTAAGCAAATGAATGTTAGAAATTTGAGTCATCGGCGATTTAGAAGAATTCGTAATACAAATTAGTGTCGCACCTTCTTCTTTTGCCAGTTTCATTGCATGTAAGAGATCAGTATTGGATCCAGCATGTGAAATTCCGATAACAACAGAATCCTTATCCAGAACACTCGCTGACATTGATTGTAAAACTCCATCTATGTGGGCAAAACATTTAATGCCTAATTTCAAAAATTTATGTTGTGCGTCTTTAGCGACTGTCCCAGACCCTCCTGTTCCATAAATTTCAATATGCTTTGCTTGGGAGATCGCATTTACTGCCTTTTCCAGTTCATCATCATTACAAACTTCCAATGAATCATAAAGAGCTTGAATATTGGATTGAAAGATTTTTTTCTTTATGGTTACAACATTATCACCTTTTTCAATTACTTCGTGAATTTGCTTCTCAGGTGCTATAAACTCTCTTGCAAGGTTTATTTTCAAGTCTTGGAACCCTTTATAACCCAAGCGTTTGCATAACCGGACCACAGAAGATTCACTTGTATGACTTCTTTCTGCAACCTCTGTAATTGATAAATGAATAATTTCTTCTCTGTTACTTTCAATATAAGCAACGATTTTTTTCTCTGCTCCCCTAAGCTTGGACATCACTGCATCTATTCTTGCAAAAAGACCAGGAGCTGTATTGATATTTAGTTGATTCAAAAGAAGTCCTCCTTCATTTGGTTTAAAAATTTTATTATTTTCATTATAGTTAGATATTTTTATAATGACAAATAATTCTGGTAAATGGGGCTAAAGTGGAATCTATGGATTATACCTCTATTTGTTTAGAAAACCTTTTATTCCCATATTTTATGGCCCCTATCATACAGCTGGACCTGTTATACTTGGACGATCGAATACCATTCGAAGATGTCCAGGGTCGATGATACAGCATATTGTATGACAATCAATGATGCAGCTTTTTCTTGACCATTTTTTTCCACTGACTTATTATTTGTTTAAAGTAAATGTTGAACTATATACAAAAAGGAGCTGTTGACATGACAAATGCAAGACCTCCCTGTTAACCTTTAGAATTTCTAGTTCCCCGAGCACCTCCATGATTTGATTGACAAAGTGCAATCAAAAATGAGAGGGGCTATATCATGAATTATATGGATAATATTTGGAAATTATATGCTAATCGATTCTTTTACAACCTTATTCCTGCTTATGTTATTGAACGGTTGTTCTGGGAACAGAGAGGCATGAGCATCCAGATGGTTGTATATACCGAAATTATATTTGCGATAACCGTCGTTTTACTTGAAGTTCCAACAGGGATCATTGCCGATAAATGGGGCAGAAAGAAAATGATCGTATTAAGTGCTTTATTGGAATGTTTCATGTTTCTTATTCTGTTGTTTGCAACAGAGTTTTGGCATTTTGCAGCAGCCATTTTTCTAGCAGGAATTGGCCGTTCTGCAAGCAGCGGGTCGGAAAATGCAATGCTCTATGATTCATTATTGCTAAGCGGGAATGAGCAATCTTTCGAAAAATATCTAGGCCGGTTAAATGTATGGGATTTCACATCAGCCATAATAGCAGCAATGTGTGGGAGTTTTTTGGCAAACCGATTTGGATTTGAGTTAAACTATTGGATATCCTTTGTAAGCATGCTTGTTTCCGTGTGTGCTGCAATGACGTTGGTTGATCCTTTTGTTAAAAGTAGTACCGATGAGCAGGTAGAGATTAAAACATATATAAAAGCCTCTGTATTCTTTTTCAGAAAAAATCCAGGAGTTTGTCTTGTGGTTCTTTCAGGCATGGTTACAGGAGCAGCGTTAAATTTCATTGATGAATTCTGGCAGCTTTATTTAAATAGACTCGAGATTCCAGTGATATATTTCGGGCTGTTTTCAGCAGGAATTATGTTTATCCGAGTTCCTGGGAATTTATTTGCACATGTGTTGAAAAAACGGTTCAACTGCAGGACTCTGTTGTCAGTGGTGACGGCTGTTTTTGCTGCAGGGTTTTTCTATTTATCGGTAATGAAGGACTATACCGGTTTGGCGGTAATTTTCTTAATATGTTTGTTTTCCGGGATCATTGAACCACTGTCAAACGGTTATTTACATCATAGAATTGATTCCTCCATGAGAGCGACGATTGATTCGTTTCAGTCTTTAGGATTGAATGCAGTGCTTATCGTTTCAGGCTTAGGCTTCGGTTTTTTGTCTTCAAAGTTTGATATTTTCGGCGGATATGGGTTCTTAGGTTTAGCCTGCGGTGTGTTCTTTGTTTATTTTGTAATTGCATCCAAGAAAGTTGTTGAATAGGAGAAATTTAGAAGTTGCTGTTCCTTAGATATTCCAGGATAGCTTTATCGGTGTGTGTACTGAAAATAAGGCAATCGGTGTCTCGCCGATTACTTCTAATCTCACCTCTCACTTCTCACCTCTAGAAATGAGAGGTCAGAGGTGGGATTTAAAGAAATCAGCGGAAGAGCTGATTTCTTACTATAAAGACTACCTATTTCTTATTTGTTATAAAGGTACTAGGGATCACTACAGCAACAACTTCTCCACGTGCACAAAGCGTCTCATCCGCAAATACCTCTGTATGAACTTTCCACTTTTTCGGGTGTATCTCTTCTGCAGTCCCAATGGCTTTTAGTGTGACTCCTTGAGGTGTTGGCTTTATAAAGTCTACATTTAACGAAGCAGTAACAAACCGAGGCGGTTCCGCTCCATCCCCTGGTTCATGGCCATTTTTCCGATGAAGCGCCAATGCAGCTGAACCAGTTCCATGACAGTCAATTAACGATGCAATCACTCCGCCATAAACAAAGCCGGGAATTGCGGTATGGTCTTGAAGCGGCGTATAAATTGTAACAGTTCGATCCTCCAGCCAGCCAGTTCGAAAATGATGGCCATTTTTATTCAACCCGCCGCACCCATAGCACCATGCAAAATCATCCGGATAATCATCTTGAATTGCTTTTTGCACCTTCTCCTCCATTATTTCACCTCAGAATAGAATGACATATTAATTACTTTTTAGTACACTAGATCAAGAAATTTATTCTAACAAAAATGCAGGTTCACAATAGACCAGTCCTGGGAGGTAAGAGTGGCTAGTCTTATGGGCTTGTCGACGAAGAGCTAACATCCTTGCACTTTTCATTCTCATTCATGACATTAGTCCTGCTAGCCCACAAATGAAAGAATCCTCTTCTTATTCAGTAATCTTTTTAAAATTCTTCAAAGCTTAATTCACCTTAATGCTGCTTATGCTACTACTCACCGTAACAACCCTATTTGTTTCTGCTGCTTCTAGCATGCCAAGAATTACGTTTAATGAAGATCGTGCCTCCTCACCTGAAACAATTGGAGGCTTGTCAAGGCGTACACATTCGATAAATGCGTCGATTATCCCACTGTTTGTTTGGTTGTCGTTTGTTTGGATGTTTTCTAATTTGTAATTTATTTTTTCTCCATCTTTTGTAATGACTTCTAATTGATATTCATGACTATGGTATATTTTCAGAATACCATTTTCGCAATAAATAATTGTACTATTGTCTTCTTCCCCGTAATATGTCCAGGAAAAAGAAGCTGTCCCTAAACGTCCTTGTTTCGTCTTTAAGCTGCAAACAATGTTATCGCATACTTCGATGGGGTCTCCGGCTTCAGTGACTTTGTGGAGCGATCCTTGAAAGGCGCTGACCTGCTCAATTTCGTCATCTAATAAGTAATGCAATAAATCAATTTTATGGATACCTAAATCACCTGCTACCCCAAAGCCCGAGCGGTCCTTTTTAAAAAACCAGGTCCCGTTTGTTTTATTTATTCCCCAATGCTCCGGCCCTTTGTGTCCAAAAGTAGTTCTAAACGTAAGGACTTTACCAAGCACTTGATTTTCAATCATTTTTTTAGCCTTTTGATGCGCGCGGGTTAATCGCTGGTTATGATCTACCATTAATATTTTGCCTGATTTCTTTTGGGCCTCGACTATTTGGTTTGCTTGGTCGATTGTTAGAGAAATTGGTTTTTCACATAAAACATGCTTACCATTAAGTAATGCTTTCGTAGAAAAGATGTGATGGTATTCATTTGATGAGCAATCACTAACAACCTGTATAGTGGAATCTGCTAATAATTCATCAACGGAGTGTGCTGTGCTGCCTCCAAACATGTCAGCTAGCGTTGCAGCCCGTTCTGGATTTCTGTCATAAAAAACCATTTCGTTCACATATGGATTGGCTTTATATTCAGGTGCATGACGATTTTTAGCTATCGATCCACATCCAATAATACCTGCTTTTATACGACGCAAGCGAATCTCCCCCTATTCTCTCTTTTGGAAAACAACAGCAACAATGATAATTAATCCTTTTACAAATCCCTGAAGGTGAGGAGAAACATTCATTAAGTTCATCATGTTATTAAGAATCCCTAAAATCAGCACACCAAACAAAGTACCGATCACCTTACCCCGGCCTCCAGTCATTCTTGTACCGCCAATGATGACAGCCGCGATAGCATCTAACTCATATGCCATCCCTGAACTGGACGACGAAATAGAATTGAGGCGGGAGGTTTCAATAATAGCCGCCACACTTACTAACAAGCCTGCCAAGCTATATACCCCAAGCTTAACACGATCTACACGAATGGCTGAAAGAAGCGCAGCCTTTTCATTACTGCCAAGGGCATATACATAACGGCCGAAACGAGTTTTATGCATTAATAGATAGACAAGCATGGTCATAATCAGGAAAATAATGATAGGGTAATCGACAATTCCGATATCACTGTTTGCAATAGCGGTGAATCCGGAGACTTCCCCTGAGACGCTTCCGCCGTCAGCAATATATAATGCGATTGACCGCGCTGCAGCCATCATACCTAACGTGGCAATAAACGAAGCAATTTTGCCTTTTGCGACCATTAATCCATTTAAAAAACCTGCAAAAGAACCTACGAATAATGCAGTTAAAATAGCAACAAGAATACTTCCTGACGCGTTTAAGGCTAGAACAGTCATTACACCGACAAATGCAAGGACAGAACCCACTGATAAATCAATACCGCCGGAAAGCATAACAACGGTCATACCTAATGCAACAATACCGATTATCGAAACCTGCATTAATATATTGAGTTGATTATTGATATCTAGAAATCTAGGACTGATCATTGCCGCAGCTATAAATATAATTAAGAATGCAATAATGACACTATATTCTGCCCATAGCCAGGAAAGGCGGCTTTTTGTAGTTGTTGATTTTGTTTGCTGATTGGATTCTTTCAGAACTGTATTAGCCAATTTTTTCGGCCTCCCTTTTCGAGCCAGTAGCATAACTCATAATTTTGTCTTCAGTTGCTGCTTCTCCCTTAAACCTGGCTGTTATTTCCCCTTGGTACATCACATGAATGTTATGGCAAATTTTTAAGATTTCTGGCGCTTCTGAAGATAAAATAATGACCCCTTTTCCTTGCTCTGCTAATTCAACGATATGCTGATAAATTTCTCGTTTCGCTCCTACATCAATACCCTGTGTCGGGTTATCAAAAATAATAATTTCTGTATTAACTTCAAGCCATTTTGCAATGATTACTTTTTGTTGATTCCCACCGCTCAGCTTGTCAATGGTGATGCTGGGGTTGTGTACTTTTATGTTCAGTTTTTGTTTATAGAACTCGAATTTCTCCTTTTCTATTTTCTCTTGGATAAATCCGGTCTTTTCAAAGTTGCCAATCGAAGATAAGCTCAAATTATGGATA
Source organism: Metabacillus arenae (assembly GCF_014773385.1). GTDB lineage: Bacteria > Bacillota > Bacilli > Bacillales > Bacillaceae > Metabacillus_D > Metabacillus_D arenae. Next base: position 145,263 of record NZ_JACXAI010000005.1, read on the forward strand.
ACACTTAAATCTTTAATGATCGCATTTTCTTTTCGATCCTTTGGAACAAGCCCTATTCCTGCTTTTAAGGCTTTTCGCGGATGATCTACTTTTACAACCTGATTCTTTATTTTTATCTCGCCGGTGTATTTTTTACGGTAACCAAATAAGCTTTCAAAAAGCTCTGTTCTGCCATCCCCTGCTAGACCAGTGAAGCCTACAATTTCACCTTTTCGGACTGTAAAATGAATGTTCTTAAATAATCCATCACTTAAATTTTTCACTTCTAATAAAATTGGACCAAACGAATGACCTTGTATGAATCGCTCTTCAGAAATTGTCTTTCCAACCATCAGCTTGGTGATTGTTTCTAGGCTTTCATTTTCGATCCTGCCAGTCCCAACTAATTCTCCGTCACGTAAAACGGTATAACGATCACAAATTTTCTTAATTTCCTTGAGCTTATGGGAGATATAAATAATAGAAACGCCAGATTTCTTGAGGTTCTTCATTAATTCAAATAACCGTTCAACTTCATGCTCTGCAAGTGAGGTTGTTGGTTCATCCATAATGATAAGCTTAGAGTTATGCAGCAAGGCTTTTGAAATCTCAATTAATTGTTTATAGGAGGTGTCTAAATTACGAACATATTCTTTCGGATTAACTTTAACCCCGAGCTTAGCTAAAATTTCATTTGAATGGTTACACATATCTTCAACTTTTAAAAAACCTAACTTATTTCTAAGCTCAGAACCTAAAAACATATTTTCATAGACTTTAAGATCAGGCACCACATTAAGCTCTTGATGGATGAAGCTTATCCCATTGTCTTGTGAAACTCTTGGATTTGCCATTTTCACATCAATGCCATTCATGTGAATGGTCCCTTTATTTGGTTGGTGAACACCTCCTAATATATTCATCAAGGTAGACTTTCCAGCCCCATTTTCCCCAAGCAAAGCATGAATTTCTCCCCGTTCCACATTCAGTGATACATTTTTTAAAACAGGTACACCGTTAAAAGACTTTTCAATATTGGTCATTGTCAACAATGGATTAGCAGCCATATTTTTATCTCTCCTTTATAGGAAAAGAGGAAATACAATAACTGTCTACACACCTATTGCATTTCCCTGAATCTTATTAGAATTTGGAATCCGGATTGTAATGCTCATCAACGTTCTCTTTTGTAACCTTAGTAGCTTCTTTGATAACCATCGTTTCTTCTGGTTCTTCACCCTTTGCCAAATCTGCTGCAATTTTCACTGCATCTTTCACCATAGTTGGCGAATACAGGAATGTTGCCGAGATTAAGCCGTCTTCTTTAATATTTTCAAAAACTCCCTTGCCACCGCCGGCACCTGTTACGAATTTAATATCCTCACGGCCAGCTTCTTTAATTGCTTGGAGCACACCTAGTGCCATTCCATCATCCTGTGTGAAAACAGCATCTATTTGCGAATGAGCTTGTAGAATATTTTGCATAACTTCCAAAGACTTTTCAGTTGAAAAATCTCCGCTTTGGGAAGCGATCACTTCAATCCCATCTTCACTTTCCATAGCTTCTATAAAACCTGCACCGCGTTGCTCGGTTACTGAGCTAGGCGGGCCTGTAATTTCAACAACTTTTCCTTTCCCTTTCAATTGCTCAATAAAATATTTTCCGGCATTTACCCCAATACCTTCATTGTCACCCTTTACAACCACAGTTGCTGCATCATTTTCTAATTCACGGTCAACGATGACTAATGGAATACCAGCATCTTTTACTTTTTGACCTACTGGAGATAATGCCGCTGACTCGATTGGAAGCATAACAATAACATCAACATCTTGTGAGATTAAATCATCGACATCGTTTGCTTGCTTGTTCGGATCAGCCGCATTGGTCATCACGTACTCAATACCGTCACTTTCTTTCAGTTCCTTCGCCTGATTTTCTGCTTCTTCAATTAATGCACCCATCCAACCGTGTGTTGCAGATGGTAATGAAATACCGATTTTTAAATTATCGTCTCCATCGCCGCTTGCGCTGCTTTCCTCCTGACTGCATGCTCCTAATACAATGACTGTCATTAAAGACAAACATAAAACTAGTAATCTCTTCAAAAATTTCACCCCTTGGTTTTTTTGTTAGGCCCTCTTCTAAAAGATTGTTGTTATTTACAAATAATGGGTCTTAAATAAAGGCAATCGACGAATCATTGATTGCTTCTATTCTCACCTTTCACTTCAAGAAATAATTTATTCTTGAAGTGAGAAGCTTTGTTGCAGATAACAACAAGTTTGTGAAAACAGCCTTTCCTTAATTGCTCCCCTTTTGTGTAACCGATTACATTTACATCTAAGGCCAGCGCTCAGCTATCAAATTTTTTAGGCCCTTTTCTATGTGTTTGTTGCTTTTAAGGTATAAGAGGAACCTAATGGCAACCGTGGATTGGCCGATTGCTTTAAGTCTCACCTCTCGGCTCCTGCCTCAAGAGATACCTTTAATCTCGAAGTAATAGACCTTGTTTCAATAACAGCAATGTTTACGAAAACAGCTATTTTAATAGCAAAGCGCTGGTCTTAGCTGCCTTAACAGATTTGTGCATGTAATTTAACCTCTGACCTCTCAATTTCAGACTCTCGGATCTCGAACTATTACTTTGTATATATATCAACAAAGTATGAAACTCCCTTATCCTAAAGTAGACTCGCGTATAACTAATTCATGATTTAATATCATACTTTCAACTTCTTCACCTTTTATTTTATTAATCAACATTTTCGCAGCAATTTTCCCCATCTTATACATGGGCTGGGCTATTGTAGTTAGAGTAGGATTTGTCATATTGGAAAAATCAATTTTATCGAATCCTACAACCGCTATATCTTTCGGTACGTGCAGTCCATTACTGTTGATTTCTTTTAATGCTCCAATAGCCAATAGGTCAGATACAGCAAATACCGCAGTTGGGCGGTCCTTTAGATTTAATATTTTTTTCATTGTCTGTTGGCCATAGTCAAACCCTAGCTGCTCGGTATGAAAGATGTAATCCTTATTTAAAGGCAGATGATGTTCTTCTAAAGCTTTCTGATAACCCATTTTACGTTCCCTTGCATATAGATATTTTTCATCTGAATTTATCAGAGCAATTTTTTCATGACCAATTTTGATTAAATGCTTGACTGCCCGATAGGATGCTTCTTCATTATCTATCGTTACATATGGAATGCCGCTATCAACTGAGTATTCACTACACTGAATAATCGGATGCTTTTCAGCCAGTTTTGTTAATTTATCGGCATTTACAGCCGGATCCATCGAAATAATCCCATCCGCCATCTTTTTCCTAACTAAATCAAAATATATATTTTCCCTTTCAGGATTTGAATCCGTTTCACATAAAAGAATATTATAATTTTGGCTGATGGCAATGCTTTCAATCCCTTTAATGACTTCTAAATAGAAAGGGTTGAAAATGGTCGGAATTAATATTAATAGAATCCTGCTTTCTGAGTTCCTTAAATTTCTGCCCAGCATACTAGGTTCGTAATTTAATTTTTTAATCGCATCTTCAACTTTAATTCTTGTTTTTAAAGTTACTGTACTTTGCCCATTTAATACTCTAGAAACTGTTGCTACGGAAACTCCCGCCTGTTTAGCAACCTGCTGAATGTTTGCCATCTTTTTATCCTACTTTCTTTGGCGGTACCATTTTTGTAATCGATTACATTTTGATAGTAATATATGCCTAATTATCTGTCAATACAGAAAATTGGTTAAAATCAGACTTTTTTATTACCCCAAATGAATTTATATGTGTTAGAAATGTAATTGATTACAAAGGAGAAGGAACTTTTTCATTGAAATTGGTGTTTTTTATATCGATTTTTTCGACAAAAAAAGCTGGGGGAGTGTCGCTAATCTCTGCAGTAATACTTTCTTCGTATCAAAAAATTAGCAAGGTCAGCGAATAGACAAAAAGCCTGCCAATTTGTGATCAGCAGGCTAACTAAAGAGGGAGGAGGTTCATGACTTTGAACGAAGCTTTCCTTGAACAGGTGAGTGTCGTCTTAGCCAACACCTTTAATTTTAAGTTTGATGAATCATGTGGGTTAACCTGGCATTTCTTAAGGAAATAGCTTTTTTTGGAAAATCCGTCATAATGGCTTCTATGTTACCCATGTTTGATAGGTGTTCTAATTCCTTTTCATTATTAACTGTCCACACTCTGATACTAAAATCATCCGTACTTTTTCCAGTATATACTTCCTTTAATAATAGGTCTTTATGGAGATGTATTCCTTCTAATTCTAGACTTTGAACATATTCTAAAGGTCTGCTTAGTTTATTTACTAATAACCATGCAATGTTTGCACTTGGCTCTATTTTTTTCAATTTTAGTATCGAGGGTAAATGGAATGAAGAGTAGATCACTTTATCAGCATAATCAAATTGATGAACAATTGCTAAAACCTTTTCTTCAATACCTTCGTAAGGGAAAATATTTGTTTTCAATTCTATATTTAACTCAATCTGATAAGGTTTAATCAACTCTAAAACTTCTACAAGTGTCGGTATACGCTCTTTACGCCAAACATTTTTATCAAACCATTCTAAATTTGAGAATTTGGCGCCAGCACTGACTTGTTTTAATTCCTTTAAAGTATAGTCTTTCACATAGCCTGTTCCATCTGTCGTTCTATCGATTTTTTCATCGTGAATGACGACTACTTCGCCATCTTTCGTTAGCTGTACATCAAACTCAATACCATCTACACCCAATTCTAATGCATGACGGAACCCTAATAACGTGTTTTCCGGCACGGTTCCCATGCATCCGCGGTGACCAAATATTTTAGGTTGTTTCATGATCGACCCTATCCTTTCTATGATAAAAAGGAATAGAGAACAAAGCATAATATTAAGCTTTATCCTCTGCCTTTATTTTATCTAATATATGATCCTGGATTTATTCTCCTCTTGCTGCTTTTCTCGAATTAATTTAACATTTATCTATTCTAATAAAACATTTTTTACAAAATCATTACATAAAAGCTAAAACAGATTAATAGTAAGCGTTTTAATTAGTTAAAATTTACAATTAATTAAAAAAAGCTGCCTAAATAATTTGTCTTATGTATCCTATTCACCTGAAGGAAGCATTCATGCATTGACTTGCTTTTTTCAGACGGTATAAAGCAGCAGGATTCTGCTCCTTTGTATAGTTCATTAAGGAAACCGAAAATTTGCATAAAAAGACCAAAACGATACAAATAATATTTATATACTATCTTTTAACTGGAAGGAGAAAAAATGAGCACTCATACCAGAACTGAACTATCATTATTAAGTGAAGGTTTTTTGTCCTTATTATTAACAGCTTGCTTTGGCATTTTTTGTTTAAAAACCTTTCATCCATTTCCTTGGCTTTCCTTTATCGGAGCCCCAATAGGACTTGCCATCATTGTAGCTTGTTGGGAAAACAAAAAAAACCGTTGGACAGTTTTTACTATAGGCTTACTATTTAATGCCATCATTTGGTCTATCGTATTTAATTGGCCTTTATTTTTCTAAATAAATTTATAAAACAGCCTGGGTTCCATCAATGGAAAGAGGCTGTTTTGTGTTATATTTTCCAATTCATTATGTTTACCTATATAACCATTACTTTTTCTGTGATAACCATTCAGCCACGATTGCAGCTTCTTCCTGTGAAATAACTCCTGCTGGCATAGCGCCTTTCCCATTATTAATAATTTCTTCTATTTCATTTTGTCCATATTTCCCACCAACCTTCTCTAAAGGCGGTCCAGATCCTCCTTGTAGATTATTCCCATGGCAGGATGTACAGTTGCTATTTACAATTTCCTCTGGATTTCCGGCAGCTGTTTCTCCACCACCAGCATCTTCTGGCTGTGAAGGTTGAGCGCCTTCGTAAAAAAACAATAAAAATACTAAACATCCCGCAAGAACGATATTGATGACAGAAGTAATCCATATTTTTTTCATAATTGCAGCCCCCTGATGAAGTTCTTGGTTGTAATGGTCGATGGAGTGAAAACTTTTCTTTTAGGCTATTTTCTAAGTGATTGTTGCTTTTTTACTATTCTAACCAGAAAAATTCCCGGGCACATTGACCTCTTTTGATGACCCTTTTCCAAATGAATGAAATTGTCACACAAAAGCAGCAAAGTTTACGGGAACAGCTATTATTTATTAAGGAAAGTAAGGAAACATCTATAATTTTGGGTATTTATAGTATAACCGTCATAAAGGAAACTATTTGAAGATTTTGCAAAATTGTATTTTTATAAAGTAAAGTACTTGTCAATATAGCTGGAATGCATGCCTGTGAATACTTTATTTAACTTAAACGATCTCAGTTAACAAAAAATAGTCAATGAGTTGATGACTACATTGACCATTTTGAAGATAGTAAGCAATATTCGTAAGGATTTATCGAACTAAACTATTGGTTAGTAAAGGGAGTAGGGACGTAATATTTATAATGCTAGAAAGGGGGACATTATTTCTTATACAGGGAAGGTTTTAGCGAGAATTTAATTCATTATTTATCTTTCCGATATAAATCCATACTCTTGTAACCCCCACTAAGAACCATTTTCATTTCCTCGCGTCTTTTCGCTTTTGTCGCCTCTTGCTTAGCACTATACACAAAACGGGCCCAATCTTTACGGTATCCTTGGGTAAGTGACTGATAGAAAGCAAGTAAATCTGGAGTATCTTGCAAATCTTTTTCGACATCTGGAATCATTTTAATATAATCATCTACGCATTGACTTGCTTTTGAAGATGTGCGATTTTTGTTTCGAGAGTCTTCTTTTAAACCGACAACCGTAAAGACATCATCCAAACCTACCATACGTGCAAATTTAATGTTACTTGCCCCAACATACCCATTTTCATCTGCACCTAATCCATCTAATAAATCATCACGGTGAATATACGTGGGATATACTTTATTTCCCTTTTTTGGATAAGCCAAAAAGATATAGCCGTTTTTATTTAAATAATTTTTTTCGATAACCTTGTTTACGAGACCTTTTAAAGACTCCATATCTAACACAAAAGCAAATATAAGATCATAAGTACAATCTGTTAGCTCTGTATCATAATCAGTTAGCTCCGCTAAATAATCTGCACCATTTGGTAAATCCAGAACAGCTGCTTTTTTATATTTTTGTAAGTTTAGTTTTTCTACTATTGTTTTTGTCATCGTTTTCCACCTGTTAAATATTTTCTATTGCCTCTTTAGTGTAAAAGTTTCCCTTTACGTTAGCAACTTTTTGGAATGTCTTATATGAGTAATCAGTCGAGCATTCTGGAGGGACCATAACTAAAAGTCCGTTTTATTAATCCTATTTTCTAAATATAACCAATATTTGACTGTTAAATTATTCAGTGATAATATTAGAAAGTTGGTAAACTTTTTTTACTCATTGGACTCAAAAAAAACGAATCAATCTATATATCTATCTATTAATATATGAAAGAAAAACAGAAGCAAAGGAAGTGCATGTATTGTTTGAGAATAATGATTATCCTAACTCAAAACACGACATAAGTCGGAATAGTCTTCATGCTGACTGCGAGAACTGCTTCGGCTTATGTTGTGTTGCGCTAACCTTCGTAGCTTCGACAGATTTTGCAATCGATAAAGACGCTGGCAAGCCTTGCCCCAATCTGCAATCGGACTTCCGTTGCGGTATTCACAAAAATCTTAGACAACAGGGATATAAAGGATGTAGTGTTTTTGACTGTTTTGGAGCAGGGCAAAAGGTTTCTCAAGTCACTTTCAGTGGAGTGGACTGGCATGAAGGTCCAGAAACGGCGAAGAAAATGTTCGATGTATTCCCAATTATGCAACAGCTTCATGAGATGCTCTGGTATCTGACTGAAGCTCTGACGTTGAAAGCGTCTCGTCCGATTCTTAGAGAGCTTAACTTGGCGCTCGACGAGACGGTACGACTTACTCAGCTTAGTCCAGATTCACTTATGAAGCTAGATGTTCCATCACACCGAGCAGATGTAAACGCTCTACTATTAAGAACAAGCGAACTAGTGCGGACGGAATCACGGCGCCAACTTAAGAGCTCCAAAACAAGTCGGAAAATCGATCGGCGAGGAGCCGATCTTATCGGTGCAAATCTACGAGGTGCTGATCTCAGAGGGGTGGACTTAAGAGGAGCATACCTTATTGCTGCGGACCTCCGAGAGGCAGACTTGAGAGTGACTGACTTGATCGGTGCTGATTTACGAGACGCCGACCTTAGTGGAGCTGATCTCACCGATAGCATCTTTCTCACTCAAGTTCAGATTAATTCTGCGAAGGGCGATCCTCACACAAAATTACCGCAAATGCTATCTCGCCCAGGACACTGGTCTATTACCTAAGCAAAAAAACAAATAAAATAACATTAAAATATCCCAATCTCTCTATGCTATTAATGAGAGGTTGGGATTTTTGTTACTAAAATAACCATATTTAATTAAATACGAAATCCCTGACGTGCTCCTATAGAAAAAAATAAAAATAATGCTTGCTAAAAACTAATATCATTAGTTAAAATAAAACTAACATTATTAGTTTACATTATTAAGGAAGGTAGACAAAATGAAAGTTGTTAAAGAGGGTTTTATTCATCAATTAACCTTTTACCCTGCACTTTTTCCCGTTAATTGCTACATTGTTGAAGAAAAAAATGAATTGACTTTAGTGGATGCTGCTCTGCCGAATAGCTGTAAAAGCATAATAGAGACAGTTCAAAAAATAGGGAAGCCTCTAACGCGAATTGTTTTGACACATGCACACGGGGATCATATCGGCTCATTGGATAAGCTAAAGGATATACTTCCTGATGCAAAAGTTTATATTTCCAAACGAGACGAACGCTTGTTAAGAGGGGATCACTCTTTAGATGAAAATGAAAACCAAACACCTATAAAAGGTGGAGTTCCTAAGCCTGAAGAGGTAAAAACACGACCAGATGTATTACTTAAAGAAGGGGATCAAATTGGCTCGCTTAGAGCGATTAGTACACCCGGCCATACTCCAGGCTCAATGTCTTTTATTGATGAAAGAACGAACGCAATCATTGCTGGAGACGCTTTTCAAACACGTGGGGGAATAGCTGTTTCTGGGCATTTAAAACTATTATTTCCTTTCCCAGCAATGGCGACTTGGAATAAGGAAGAGTCATTAAAAAGCGCGAAGAAGATTAAAAATCAAAAGCCGTCTCTTCTTGCCGTTGGACATGGGAAAATGATCAAGCAGCCTGCTAGTATATTTGAACTCGCCATTCATAAGCTTGAAAAAACAATCAGTTGAAAAAATTGGAGGAATGAATATGTCACCTAGAGCAGGACTAGATTTAAATATCATTTTAGGAGCCGCAACAGAAATTGTTGATACAGATGGAGTATATTCTTTAACCTTAGCAACACTAGCGAAAAAATTAAAGATTCGCCCGCCTTCTTTATACAACCATGTAGATGGATTACAAGGTTTGCAAAGGGATTTAGCTATTTATGGATTAGAGGAATTATATAAAAGGATGTCACAAGCAGCTATTGGCCGATCAAAAGATGAAGCTGTTCATGCGATCAGTCAAGCATATATTAGCTTTGCCCGTGATCATCCTGGTTTATATGAGGCAACCCTATGGGCAAATGCTGATTTCTATAGCACTGCTCTGGAAAATATAAGTTCAAAAATCATGGATCTCGTTGTCCGCGTATTAAATGCTTATGAACTGAATGATGAAGAATCAATTCATGCGTCTAGAGGACTCCGCAGCATTTTACATGGCTTCGCATCACTTGAACAAAAGAAAGCCTTTGGTATCCCCATCGATATTGATGTCAGCATCACCCTCCTTATCGATACCTTTCTTGCAGGCATTCATAAAATAAAGTCGCAAAAATAGCAGATCAATAATGGAGTGATCAATGATGAGTTTTATCGTATTTATGCTTCTATTTTCAGTGGTTTGTGGGATATTTGATAGCAAAATTCGTACTTCAATTGAAAAGGAGTTGAACTAAAATGTTTGCAGGCCATTTTGGAGTTGCAGCTGCAGTAAAAGCAAAAACACCGGAAGTTCCTTTGTGGGTTCTTATGGTAAGTACTCAATTATTAGATATTGTATTTGTTCCATTGTTCATTGCAGGTGTTGAAGGCTAAGAGCTTATAGAAGGTGGTGGTTATGGTGAAGTGATCATTCATGCTCATTATACTCATTCTTTAATAAGTGCACTTATCATTTCAATCATTGCTGGTTTAATAGCTTGGCGGTTTTGGGGAAAACGCGGAAGCATTGTCATTTCCTCGGTCGTTTTCAGCCACTGGCTCCTTGATCTACTCGTCCATCGAGCAGATATGGCCATCCTTCCTAGAGCTTTCGGGAATTTTCCACTACTAGGACTAGGACTATGGAAACTTCCCATTATCAGTATGGGTGTTGAGCTTGCTCTCGTCATTATTGGTTCTATCCTGTATTATCGCTCCCTTGTACCAAAAGCCAAAGGAAATCAAAGAAAACATGCTATTGCAGCAGGCGGGCTTATGGCCATATTGTTAATATTATCTCTTGTGACGAGTGTTTTTGGTGTTTAATTCCACACAGCATTACGTATAATCTACTTTATTGTACGAGTAGATTTTTTTCTATTATGTAAACCAAATAATCAAAACAAGAAAAACGCTACGCATCTTTCAGAAGGTGTGAGGTCCGAGGTGGAAATTGATGAAATCAGGGAAAGAGCTGATTTTTTTCTATACTCTTTATCTAGTTCTTTAGGGTACTCGCTTCATTTTGACCATATTTCAAACGATTTCTGTTTGTTCATTCCATAACAAATAGCTTTTTGCTCTTGATCACCCACCTATCGAACTTATCTTCGATTTTTCCCCTTATATCTTCGAAATCTGTAATTTTTCTACGAAATTGGCAGACTTATCTTCGAAAATCTCAAAATATCGATTATTCGACATAGATCATCATATCTAAGTAGTGTACAGATTCCATATATTGTTATTAAACCGCCAATAATGAGATAACATATAAATTCTAATATTAGAACGAAAAGCGTAGAGCGCCCGTCTATCGGCGACAAGCATAAGACGAGCCGGCAGAAAGGTTGTTCTTTAACCTTTTTCTCGGATTGGCTTATAACTTAAGGGTCGATGGCGCTTGGAGCTGGACAATGACAAGTAACTTTTATGCGTTAACACTTTGATTTACTTAAACTTTCTGAAATCACAAAAAAAGAATGCGGCCTCAAGAAAAAGGCTGCATTCGTATAGTAATCCACGACAAAGAGTTTCTCTATCAGGTACCGCAAAAGGTACGGTAAGGGGCTGTTGATGCAGGCACCGTGCAGTATTCTTCCTGTTTGGAGGAGTGAGCGTAAGGATTTGAAAGAACATCCAAAAGCTTTTCCATTACGCTGAAGTCTCCTTGTTCCACTGCGGCTTCTAACGCTTCTTCTACTCGGTGGTTTCGCGGGATAAGTGCAGGATTGCTGTTTTGCATCAATTGATTCACGGAGTCTTTCGATTCCTCCTGTCTGCCCAGCCTCGCCTGCCAGAGCTCATGCCATTGAGTAAACTCAGAAGTTCCAAACAGATCCGTATCCTCATGTCTTTCAAATGTTAGTGCTCGGAAAGTATTGGTATAGTCCGCGCGATGATTCTTCATCATACTGAGAAGGTCATTAATAAGGGTTTCATCCTGTTTCTCTTCGTTAAATATCCCCAGTTTTGCTCTCATTCCCCCGAGCCAATGCGAGTGATAAAGCTTAGTGAAACCTGATACCTTTTCCTGGGCCATTTCGACTGCCTGCTCCTGATCATCATGCAATAGCGGCAAAAGCGCCTCGGCAAATCGCGCTAGATTCCATCCGCCAATCAATGGCTGATTACCATAAGCATAACGGCCTTGAACGTCAATAGAACTAAACACCGTTTCCGGATCATAGACATCCATGAAGGCGCAAGGACCGTAATCGATGGTTTCTCCGCTAATGGCCATGTTGTCAGTGTTCATCACCCCATGAATAAAGCCAACTAACTGCCATTTGGCAATAAGCTCAGCCTGACGTTTGATCACTTCCTGAAGAAGCGACAGATATCGGTTCTCATTCTCTTCAATGTCCGGAAAATGACGCTTGATTGTATAGTCGGCCAGAATCCGAAGCTCTTCCACTTTGCCCAACCCAGCCGCGTATTGAAAGGTACCGACGCGCAGATGACTGGCAGCAATACGGGTCAAAATAGCACCAGGCAGCTCGGTTTCGCGGATGATTGACTCTCCAGTTGTTACAACTGCAAGACTTCGGGTGGTAGGAATACCAAGCCCGTGCATGGCTTCGCTGATGATGTATTCGCGCAGCATCGGTCCAAGCGCTGCTCGACCATCGCCTCCGCGTGAATATGGTGTTCTACCTGAACCCTTAAGCTGAATATCAACCCGCTCACCTTGGGGCGAGATCTGCTCGCCAAGCAGCACAGCCCGGCCGTCCCCTAACATGTTAAGATGCCCGAATTGATGCCCCGCATAAGCTTGAGCAAGAGGCGAAGCACCATCGGGAATCTGGTTTCCAGCAAGCACCGCTGCGCCGTCTTCACTTTGCAGCGCTTGGACATTCAAACCTAGAGCTGCTGCCAACTGATTATTGAAAATGATCAACTTAGGTGAGTCTACAGGAGTTGGGTTGATGCTCGTAAAAAATGATTTCGGCAGACGAGCATAACTGTTGTCAAAGTTCCATCCTGTTTCTTTACTCATTGTCATAGTTTCTCCTTTTCTTCTTTTGTCTTTTTGGATAATCGTTTTTTCATAAGCATTTTATGTTATTTTTAGTTACCTACATTTCATATACCACATTGCAGCCCTTTTTAATGTCTACTTCTGTCAATTTATTATACCGTTTTTATACAAAGACGGCACCTTTAGTAAAGTTGATATCTGTTACTTCCTTTTTGCTTTATTGTATTTATTAGGTAAGGCAGAGAAGGAAGGATACGAATCTTCGAGTAAGTAAATCTTTAGTTCTAAATTCGATTTTATAATTTCCTAATCGATAAAAAAGCAGAAGATATAATGTCTTCTGCTTTTTGCAAACTGCTTATACTGTTTGTATTTCGTTGCCTCTTGGCATCATTTCTACACTTTGACTTCTAATACGTAGCCGGTTGCTTGATTTATCTTTTCACTAACGATCGTTATTTCATCTTCCACAGGCATGTCAGACAGCTTTATAGAAACAGTTGCTTTATCCATATGGATGGATGGGTTTTTCTTGAGATTCCAACTGGAAGGCAGCAATTGTACTGTCAGGCGGATGATTTCATTTTGTTTAGGACTTTTCGCATAAGTCACAGGCATGCCGATCCGGTAGGAAAGCTCTTCTAACTCAATGTCATGCAGCTTTGCTATTTCAGGAGAAATAAAATGTACTTCCATGATTGTTGTACTTTCTTCTTGTTTAATACTAGTTTTATAAATGGTTATTTCCCGTTCTTTGGCCCATCTCTTCGTTTCTTCCATTGCTTGGTTATTTTCTAGACGCTTTGAAACTGTCTTAGATTGGAATAATTCCCGTTCTTTCCCTGTTTGTTGAGTTGACGCATTTTGCCCCTTAAATTGCAGAGTAAATCCAGTTATTTTTCTAAATTGTCCAACCATCTTGTCTGTATTTTCTGACCTTGAGATGGAGACAACAACTTTTCGTTCATATAAATGAATGGATGGGGTTTGTATAGGATTCCCTAATAGCTTTGTTAACTCTTCTTGAAGAAGATCTTGTCGAACCGATTCTGAAAAATGGATAGGCCATCCTGTTTCTTTTATTATCGTATCTGCCATTTCCGCTCGCTCGTTTTCTGAAACAGCATGAGGAAAGTCAAAGTAGATTGTCAACCTTTCCTTTTCCGTTCCAAGATCGTCCACTCCGCAGCGGATAAAACGTGGATGGCCTGCCATATAATTCCGAGCTATGTCCATTGCATAAGTGGGATTCACCTGAAGCCCTTGAATAGGTAAAGCTAATTTTGTTAATCTACTTTTTATCGATTGATCGATTTTGTAAGTAGTGATGCCAGGTTGTACTCGTTCAATATAATTTTCAGGAAGGCTTTGAACAGCTAACGAAACGGCTAACTGACTTTTGATACTATCCAAATGCATGATTTGAAAAATATCTTTAAGTAAAAGATTTCCATCCGGTAAAATATTCCAGTTTAAGCTTTCAAGATATGGACGGCTGAAGGCAAGCACTTGGCCTGCAGCTTCTTTCAGCTCATCTATAGAGCGATTCCAATAGCATATAGTCTCTTTTATTTGCCCTAGACCTAACTTGATTTGTTTTCCTTTTAGGGTGTGACAGATTAAAGTATTCGTTCGCTCCTGAACATTCATGCAAATGGCCAATTGATATGTTTCCTCTGTTTCCTTTTGATAAAGCAATAAGCTGCCAATTTTCTCCCTTAGGATCGCATTTGCATGATTTTTATAGCGTTTCCCGATAACACCCTTTCCTGATTTCCGTTTTTCAAATGGATATGTTTCACCATTTTCAACAAGCAGCGGATGAAATTTTGAATCAATGACATTAGACAACTGCTTCCTTGCCTCATCGTCACCATGAACTAGTAAAGTATAAGTAGGTTCCAGTGTCTGGATAAACCGATTCATTTCATTTGCATCCGCATGAGCAGAAAGACCGTATTTTCCAACAAGGCACTTTACAGGATAACTTGTCCCATTCAGCTCGATATGATCTTCTATCCCGTCGGCAATATTCAACAGTTTCCTTCCAGGACTTTCCTCATCTTGATATCCCGTTATGAAAATAGCATTTTTTTCGTTTGACACAAGCCTTTCCGCATACCAAGAGCTTGCACCACCGATTAACATACCAGATGAAGCTACAATACAACCAGGCTTTCCACTTAAGACTGACTCACGTTCTTTTGAATGGATTGCCCTGCAACGTCCTTCCCTTATAAACGCATCTCCAAGATTCTTTATTCGATAGGCAACAGGACCTTTTAAGAAGTGTGGATAGTTGTTATAGATTTTACTGATTGGAGTGACAAGCCCATCAACATAAATAGGAAATTCTGGAATAAGTCCTTTGTCCATATAATCCTGTAAGATAAGCAGAACTTCCTGTGCCCGTCCCAATGCAAATGCGGGAATAAGAACAAAACCACCGTTAGATATAACCTCTGAAACGTGTTTTGCAAGGCGATTTTCTTCTGTATTACGATCTGTATGGGCTCTATTTCCGTATGTTGATTCCATTATCAAAACATCCGGTTGAATATGATGAGGTACTTGTGCACCTGATATGGTTCGGCCAGCTTTAAAACTTAAGTCGCCAGTGATAAAAATCGTTTCACCTTCTCCTTCAATCAAAAACATGACCGCGCCTAAAATGTGCCCTGCACGAAAGCTTCTAATTTTAACATTGCCAACCCGTAATTCTCCACTGGCTGGAAAAAGAAGAATGGAATTAAGCAAATCCTTTACCTGTTCTTCCGTATATGGCGGCAACGTATTTGTTTCTCTGCATCGCTGTTCTAATATTTTATATGAATCTTTCATCATAATTTTCATTAAATCAGCTGTAGGCGGCGTTGCATATACTGGTATATTCGGGTAAAGGGAATGAATGATGGGCAGGGCGCCAATATGATCGGCATGGGCGTGTGTAACAAGTACTGCCTTCGGATGATCAAGGCTTTCAAGCATACCAAGTGCAGGAAGCGGATCGTCACCATTCATTCTCATCCCAGCATCAATTAACAGACTCGTACCCGCTATTTGAATATGTAAACAAGAGGCACCTACTTCATTTCCGCCTCCCAAAACACTAACTTTCACCGTTATTTCCCCCTCAAAGCTTTTTTATTCATAAACTATACCTTCAGAGTTAGCTTTAGTGCTTATGCGACTGATAGTCTATAGCAGTTTTTGAAACTAATTTTCTATTATTATTATATCTAAAATGTTTCAAATGCATAAAAGTTAGTTAACAACCCTTCTGAAAAATATCCGGTCTTTCAGGAGCAGAACTATGTTTTTGCACGCTGTCTGCATGCAAGGTATTGTTAAACTATACCTTGCTAAGTATTAGTTCGTAAAATGAAAATTAAATTTTCGATCGGAGGGGGTAACCGTATTAAGAAAAAAGCTCTCATTAATCCCTGTCTGGATAACATTTTTTGATGAACGGGAAATTGACGATACTGGTGAAGATAGACTAATATTCTGTCCCCCTGTCACTCAGGAAATACGGGATGAATTTAATTCCGATCCCTTGAGAGTCACTCTTTCATAATGAACGTCCTCAGGTATCATCGCGATGGAATAGGCCTAAGTTATGTCTTCCTTTCGTTTTGGGACAGGCTCTTTCTCACGTTGGTCTTCAGATTTTCCTTTCATTTGGCGAGGGATATCCATACATTGGTTTATTTTACTATCATTCCGCTAAGAACCATTAGGGCATTGATTGACATATGCCATATTACTGCAGGAATGATACTTTTTGATTTGACTGTAATAGCACCGAAAAACAGCCCTCCCAAAGTGAATACAAGGCAACCACCCCAAGAGAATCCAAGGGAATAATGCTGCAGCCCAAAGCCTATGCTCGTTATCATTATCGCCCATCGATTGCCAAAGTGCTCAGAAAAACGACTTAGAAGCATGCCTCTCCAAATGATTTCTTCAAGCACGGAGTTAATAATTGAAAAAATAAGCATGAACCACCATATTTCCTGGATGTATGCCCAACCATTGTTCACAATAAATGGCATAAAAGCAATAAGATTTATCATCATCGCAATGGAGAGAAATACACTTACCTTCGTGTGATGGAAGCCTGACAAAATAAACGGTACGCGAACCAACTCACCCCATTGCGGGCTTTGCCAATATCGCATGAAAGGAAGTTTATAAATAAGCGATATGGCTGTTAACGGAAGAATGAGAAAAATCAACGACAACCTATTAAGTATGATGAGCAATCCCTCAGGATTCAGGTGGGTGATCCAATGCGAGTTCACATAGCCATATAGAAAGAATCCGATTCCAAAAGCCGTCGTTGTCAAAATAAAAAATCTCATTGATTTATTGAAGAAAAATAACCATGCGCATATTCCCCAAACACTCATCAGCAGGTAGTGATTTGTTTGTAAAATGATAATAAGTATCCCAAATAAGAACAATGACGCTATATTTCGTAAAACAGTGGAATGAAGTAAAAGTGCTTCCTTCATCAATCGTGATGCACCTTCTCTTAGTCGCTATCGATCTATTTTGAAAATAACCCGTTAAAATAAGTCCCTCCAATAGGAAGGGCTTTTTTCTTAACTAGATTCAATCCAATGCTTATGGTAAACGGTTATGAGTGTTGCTTCTTCTTTATTCGTCATAAATCCACCTTCAACCAAAACAGAAGGGAAATGGTTAGATACGTTTGTCATGTAGAGATTACCCTTTTTAACTCCACGGTTCGTTCTTTTGGTTTTTCTAATATATTTTTTTTCGGCGCCTCCTTGGCCTGTATGTTTCTTCTTCCTGATCATCTTCATATTTATAATCATGCTTATTAGATTCTTTTTTCTCCTTTTTTGGTTTGTTGTCTGTTTTTTCCGATTCTATCTTTTTCTTAAAATTTCGTACTGCCGAATCGATCAATTTTTCTAGAGGTATCTTCTCGATAAGGGAACTGAAATTAAACTCAGTCTCAGCCGATGAGGTCTTCTCCGAGTCTTCTTTCCCTTCATCCTTTTCCTGATTTTCTAGTTTCTTTAACTCTTTTTGGATAAACCGCTTCCACTCCAAATCGCCCTCCTGTTTCGAAACTGTCGAAAGTGCTTCTTCATCTGCGGCCGGATTAGAATCAGTTTTCCTCTGAATATGATCCATTGATTGGGAACCTCCTTTTATATGTTTGATGACTCTTTATATGTTTATGTGAGTGAGCGAATCTGGATTGGACTAAAGTGGAATTCACCGAATAATGGTCCATTACCTATATGATCTAGGGTATTTATTCATATACTGAACTATTCTTATAAGGTAGGAGTGAAAGGAGAATGAAAACAAGTAATATGGGTTTTAGGGATAAAACCTTATTCATTCTGGGAATGAGTTTATGCGGGGTGTTTGTTTTCGTACTTGTGGTTGGCGTTATCGTTGCATTGTTTACATCTTGGTACGACAAGAAACGAACGGGAACGATTGATTCCATTCCGATGCAGGATGACGAGGTTGCGGCCACGTTGAAAGCCGAATCCGACGAGCAGAGGCTCTGAAGCGATTCAGTTCATGATGAAGGGGCAGCAGGAAATGTAGACTCCATTCGAAAAGCAAACCGCATATTCACACAATTGCGTCTGGCTGGATGCTCGATAACGAAAGCATCCCACGGCAACGTAGAATGATCTACAAACTTTGTGAAGCGTATCAACAGGTCGATCGTTTTTCAGGAAGCGGAATATTGCAAAGGTATGTTGAACGAGGAAAGGGAAAGAGTCGAGAATGGCTAAATGAAGTATCGTAAGGAGGTGAAGCAGTTGTCAAGGGAAAATCAAGAGTTTTCGAGAATTTTTCGCGAAATCAATCGCGGATTTAGATACTTTACTGCGAACTACACGACGGCGGTCAAAAACGGAGCAGACGTAACCCAGCAAGAAATTATTAAAGCCTTAGAAGATCGTGATCAACCCGTCGATATCGTTGCAGGAAAATTATTCGAAGCCGTAAAGAAGGGCGTACAATATGCTGGTGAACAAATGGTCGACTCCGGAGTCGATATCGTCGAACAAATGAAAGCAAAATCGAGAAAAAAATAAAGAAGCCTGTCAGCATATCATTTACTGCTGAGGCCTGCATATTCAAAAGCAATGGCTGACCTAAGGGATGCGTTTCTCCCTGTAAAGCCACCCATTGATCAGTTACTCCCTTAGAACCTTATTCTTCTTTGTTCGATTGCTCTTTCGCCATCCCTTGCTGTAAACGGTGTCCGATGATGCTTGGATGGAAATATTCGAGTATCTGAATCCCCGGTTTACTTCCAAAATAAATGAAGTATCTTTTGTAAGGTACCTTTTTTTGCAAATTAGGAAAGTGTATCTTGATCGGCTGTTGAAAAAGATCGACCGTTTCCTCTTCGTTCATGAATCCAGAATCGGCCACCTTTCGGAATGTACGCATTCCGAGTGAGCTGATCGCTTTTCCAATTCCCTCTTGTCGATGCGCAATTTTCTCGAACAAAGCGGGAGGTACATGCTTAGAATATACAAGCGCAATGTTGTGTGACACGACAAATCGACTTTTCTCGCCGATCAAAAGCGATTCTCGAATATAGTACGGACCTCCCGAGGATTCACCCATCAGGTTTGTATCCTCTTCACCTATCTGTTCTTGCCGGATCACTTGTACAATAATTTTTTCGTTCAACAGCATTTCCAGCAAATCCGTTGTCCGTCCATCCGTTACTAATAGAAAGTCGAATATCAATCCGTGTAAAACATCCGACCTCTTTCGCTCAAACTGTGAGTCTATCAAACTCTCACCTCCATTAGACAATAGTGCGCGACTCTCTTCGGGCAGTTACCTGAAAGTTAATGGTACAAACCGGAATCGCAGAGCCCCTTCCAGAACGCATAAAACTCATCTATGTTGACTTGCTGCTTCGCGTCGGAGAGAGCGGCCGGAGGATTCGGGTGCACCTCAACCATAATCCCATCGGCGCCAGCGGCAAGCACTGCCTTTGCACAAGGCAGCAGAATATCTTTCCGCCCGGTAGAATGACTGACATCCACTAGCACTGGAAGATGGGTCTCCTGCTTTAAGATGGGAACAGCAGAAATATCAAGCGTATTGCGAGTCGCTTGCTCGAAAGTGCGTATACCACGTTCGATTAACATGACCCGGTTATTCCCTTGATGCAGAATATATTCTGCTGCGAGCATAAACTCCTTCAAAGTAGCGGAAAGGCCGCGTTTCAGTAGTATGGGCTTCTGCGTTTGTCCGACTGCTTTCAGCAGGTCAAAGTTATGCATGTTGCGCGCACCTATTTGAAAGATATCGATATAACGGGCGGCTGTATCGATTTGAGCGGGACTCATAATTTCGCTGACTGTCACCATTCCGATTTCATCCGCCACATCCTTCATAATTTTTAATCCCTCTTCACCGAGCCCTTGAAAATCGTAAGGAGAAGTTCTCGGTTTGAACGCCCCGCCGCGTAAAACCGTTAAGCCAGCTTTCTTTAAAGCGGAAGCAACCGTTAAGAGCTGATCTCTCGATTCGATCGAGCAGGGACCTGCGATCAGCATATGCGAAGAACCACCGATCACTGCTTGCTTAATATTAATAATCGTATCCTCGCTTTTATGGTGGCGGCTTACGAGAAGCAGTGATTTCTCTTGTTGCAATTTATCGTTCATGATGAACAATTCCTTTCTTTCAGTCTAATTAATGGGAATCCTCCTAACCAATTATCGTTATGCTACCCGAATTCAATGGATCTATTTCTATGCGCCGTTACTTCGCTTTTTGATATATACAGGCTTTATCGATGGAACGTTACTTATGAGATCGACACGATCGAGCAACGTAGTGATTTCAACTGTGACCGGCACTTGAAGTCGAGAAGATAATCGAGAACTGACATTTTCCTCCGACCATTTCCCGGAATCATGCGAATCTAGTAAAATGTGCAGCCCCTCTTCCTGCTCTAGCACTTTCCAAGCATCCGGAGCAGGAGACAACAAATATACGGCTTCCTGAATATCCATTGCATCTAGGACGATATTTCCGAAACGGATTCGATCCTTGCTTCTGCCGTAATGAACCAGCTTGGCTCCAGCCCGGCCGCAATCGCATAAACAGGGCTCTACAGAGATAATGTCTTCATTAAAGTATCGCAGCAGAGGAGAACCCTGATGGGAAAGCGTCGTGATTGCCGCAAACCCTCTTTCTCCATAAGCGACGGGGTTTGAACCGTCCTCACTCAGTACTTCTACGAAAAAATCTTGTTCTACGATATGCATTGTGCCATACTCGCACATTGTAGCGATATTGGCAGTTTCCGTCGAACCGTACATATTAAATACAGGCACGCTCCACAGCTTTTCTATATGCTCCCTGCGCTTGTCGCTCATTAATTCACCAGCAACGCATATGGCGCGCAGAGCCGGAAAGTCCTTGCTCGGCTCAGAACCGCCGAGACGAGCTGTTTCGGCCAGCAGTTCCATCTCACGCGGGAGTCCCGCCAACACCGTGACAGAAAGATTTTTCATCAGGCTTAACACTCTGGGGTAAGGGGTAACTACAGTACGTCCGCTTGCGGGAACGACCCCAGCTCCTGTCTGCCAAGCTGCATGCTGCATTAAGAATGCAGGCAGCGCCATTGCGTAAGGAAAGCGGATCAGCACCAGATCTTCAGACGTCAAACCCACACCGCATTCCATCAATTGTCTTCCGCCATTCATCAAATCTTTTTGCGTAAACCAGGCAGCGGAGGGCTCCCCGGTCGTGCCGGTCGATTCGTGGTATTGAGCGATATCCTTCATATCGACGGCGAGGTGACCGAAGATGCCGGCTTTCCGCAGATCTCCCTTTGTCGTTAACGGAAGTGTCTGGATGTGACTCAATTCAATGCCGTTTAAAGCATAGTCCGATAATTTCCTCTTGTACAAAGGAGATTTTAGAATTCGCACATACATCTCCTGAAACTTTCGCGCCCTCTCTCTATCGATGTCACTCATTAAGGCACCTCCTCTCTCGTTTTTTGTTTATAGCTAATTGAATACTCTGGTCGCTTTGCCGAACGTACGAGGAATATCGTGTCTGATTACGACTTCGCAATGTATCCCAATCCGATCAGCCATATGCTTTTGAATTTTTGCCGCCAATTGCTCGTCACTTAGCTTTGTCCGAAACTTCTCGGCTTCGATTGTGAGTACTCCTTGATCCATCTTAAGGTGATACCATAAACCTACTTCGGGAATCTCCATGAGAAAGTGCTCGATCAAGAATGGAGAATAGTCTTCGGTGCCCAAGCGCAGCATATGCTCCATTCGGCCTCTAAGCTGCATAACGTCCATTGTAATTCCGCAATCGCATTTGGATTTTTGTAAGTTGCCAAGATCCCCGGTCCGGTAGCGCACCATCGGCATTCCTTCACGCAGCAGCGTCGTCACAACGATTTCTCCCGTTCGACCGTACGGAAGCACTTCCTCCGAAACCGGATCAACGATTTCGACTTTCACATGCCCTTCCATGACGTGATACCCTTTATGCTTACTGCATTCTACACCGACAACTCCGCACTCGGTTGAGCCGTAGAAGAACGAGACTTCGCATCCCCACCACTTTTCCAGCCGTTCGCGGAAGGGGGAAGAGCATCCTTCGCCAGTAAGCCATATTTTCTTCAGGCGAATATCTTCCCCAATTTTTATACCAAACTTCTCGCCTTCTTCTGCTAAGAGTGCTGCGTAAGAAGGGGTTGTAGTAAGGACAGTGGCTTGAAATTCCTTCATTAATTCTAACGACTTATCGATAGGAGCCATGTAACCGCCTTTGCCAAGCGAAAGAACCATCGTACCAAACGCAAATTGAAATAATCGCTGAAATCCAAGGCCGGGCAGTGCAAATTCATAAGGCAGCGCAATTGCCGCGACATCATCGTCCGACTCCTTAAACAGCTCCAAATACTTCGGCAGCAGATCGTATACATATTGATCAGCTAATGTGTAAGAGGTATATATTGGCTTACCCGATGTGCCGCTAGTAAGGTGAACTTGGCCTATTTCTTTCGAATCGACGCATAATATCTTTTCTTTATCACCTCTAATGACATCTTTCTTCAGCATCGGTACGGAAGCTAATTGTTTTAAACTATCGATTTTAGGCACTGTGAAGCCTGCCTCTTTCAATGTCGAACGGTAGTATTCATTTCGGTTCCACACATGAGCAAGAGTGGCGTTAACAGCTTTTAACTGATAATCTTCTATTTTTTGATGAGGAAGTATTTCAATGGTTTTTCCTTCATCATCCAATTGCTTATAAAATTCCTTGAATTGTTCTAGATGGGATGAATGTTCGTCAATGGAAACTGACATCTTATGAGTTTGAAACTTCATCTAAATCCTCCTTTCCATGTATTCTTAATAACGCGGCCTATACAGAATGTACCAATGGCCCTGAGATAGAGATAGGACAACATCTTACGACCACCTGAAGCCTAATATCGATTGTGGAGATCCCAACGGACAACTATCATTGCGTCTCTTTGAAAATAAAGTTATAGAAATGTAAAGCCGTACAGAATCTGCGCAGGCGAAATCTCCTGCCATTTGTATCGGTTTCTATAAAGGTCTCTTGTGATCTAGGATTCATAAAGATAGGATATACCGATAAATTCCCAGGATTTCACCTGCTTTGACCTTTTTATCAAGACCTTTAGGTTCCCGTCTTTCGCATTCGCCGAGCGAACACGTCACATAAAATTGATTAAATCACCTTCAAGAAGTAAAGAATGTGTGAGGGCACGGTCCTTGCAAAAAGGCGTAACCATTCCCGCTCTATAAAGAGCTTTGCAGCCTCGGATATACTACGAATTGTTTCCTTAGATAGTTTTGATCAGCTCTAATAATTTCTTGCTTCAATCTTTTTGCACTTTCTTATCTTTTTTGCTTTTATCTTTAACCTGCTTTTCTTCGATTTTTTTGCCAACTTCTCTTTTACTTTTTCTACTTTTTTCTCTTTTTTATTTAGCTTTCTATCATTCATGTTCTCCACTCCTTCCTTTACTCTTTATGAAATGCAAGGAAAGTCAGACTTGATTCGGACAAAAACACATTTTATTAAAATGTGAGTATTCCATCTAAACCGTTCATATAAACCATACATATCGTAATTAGCACAAATGTTTATTTTAAGGAGGGGGTTAATCCGTGTTGTTATTCGGCTTGGAGAATGATCAAGACTTTCAATATCTGAATACACGTCTTCTAATAAGCTGTCCAGCCAGTGGTTCAGATCAGGGTGGATTATTTTTGTTAGACTTTAAAAATAACGCTTTGGAGAAGCTATACACCGGCAGTTGTTCGGGAATGACATTGGTTAAGGATCGATTATTCGTAACGTCCGACGATAATCAAATCATTACTATGGACCAGAGATTCCAAGTCATCCAGAAAACGAAACACTTGAAACTCGATTTTCACGACATCGTTAAGTTTAATGATAATGTTGTTTTGGTTGTGGAAACGGCGATTAATGCGATCGGATGCTATGAGACCGATACGTTCACCCGAATAGGGGAGATTCGATTCAATTCTGCGGACAAAGACGTTCATCATATTAATGACATTTGGTTGGATGGTCGTACTTTATATGTTTCTATGTTTTCTCCCTATGGTAAATGGTATCTGGAGCCAATTCATAAAAACGGTGGGATTGTCGCGATTGATTTGACCGATTTTCATCCCCGTCAACACCTCGACATAGACCCGGCGAATCATGTCGTCGTAAAGAGTTTGTATATGCCTCATTCGATAATGGTGCATCAAAACAAACTATCTTATTGCGACTCTATGTCGTTCAGTGTCATAACCGGGGACGAAGCGCCAATTCAACTACCAGGTTTTACACGCGGACTTGCAATAACGGACGATACGATCTTTATCGGTCAGAGCAGGATGCGGCATGTTTTACGAATCCCTCATGAGTTCTCGAATTGCTGCTTGGATGGCGGAATCTATGTCTACAATCCCGAATTTAGAATCTCTCGATTTGTATCATTGCCAGCGCAACAAGTGTATCAGATTCTTGTTCTTGACCCGATTATTTCATTGGGAGGGGAAAATTGAAATGAAAAAAAACGACACATTTATGAAGCAATTCGAGGAAGGAAAAAGGGTTCTTATGAAAGGCGTAGACGGAGATAATAAGGCGGTGAAAAACGCCTATGAGATTTTCTTAAAGCTTCGCAAAACCGAGCCCGACAATGCTCTAATTGAAGCCTATTACGGTAGCACTCTTGTGCTATTAGCACGAGATGCTGTTCAGCCTCTGGAAAAAGCGGATAAAGCGCAGGAAGGACTAGATTCATTGAATCAAGCAATTTCCATGGACCCGAACCAGAAGGAAATTCGGTTGTTGCGTGCGAATGTATGTCTGAGACTGCCAGAATCCTTCTTCCATTGCTCACAGACGGCGATCGAAGACTTCTCCTTCCTGCTGGATCGTTATAAAGAAGATCCTAGTTACCTTACTAATAAGCAAGTAAGGGAAATTATAGAGGATTTAAGCGCTGCTTACCAAAATGCAGGAAAATTGAGCGAAGCGAATGAAGTATTGCAGCAATTAACCCAGTCGAATAGACAATTGGAAAAAAAAAGCGAGAAGGATATCGAGATTTTTCTTGAGCAGGTTATTCCATTACACAAGGACGCCTTGGGAGGCAATAAAAAGGCCGTTCAAGACATGCAGCAGTTGGTGGAAAGGGCGCGATCCGACTATCCGGGCCACCCGCTTGTGGATGCATACTATGGCATCACCATGATGCTAATCGCTCGGGATAAGACATCACCGTTGAGTAGATTGAAGGGTTCGAAAGCAGGCCTGAAGATTCTTGATGGAGCGGTAAGTGCCGCCCCTCAGAATGGCAGGATCCGACTGCTGCGAGGCAGAGCCGCATATAGATTGCCTGAAAAATATTTCCACCGGGCCCACACGGTGATTGAAGATTACACCTTTCTCATCGATCAGAAAATGCATGAAGAAGGCTTCCTTGAGACCAATAATTACTTGAAGCTTATCTACGAACTTGGCGAAGTATATTGCCGGATCGGTCGAAATCAGGCTGCGATTATGTGCTGGAGGAGGCTGACGAACGAAACGCAGGATTCTGATTTTCTGCATCTCCTCAAGCTAAAGCTTAAATCTTTGGAAGGGAAACCCGCTGTTGAGCATATACCGAACACTGAGAGCCCCACATCAATTTTGATAAGAAAGGCCGTTCGTGCCGCCGGGAGCGAGCTCCTGAGCTGGGCGGAGCAGCAAAAGAAAGAAGAAACTCCTCGCAATCGGCTGAATCAGAAAGGACGGCGCTAGTCCATGCTGCAACAGGGCATAGGAAGGAAAGTTTCTTTTGAAAGGAGGTGACACGCATGTCTAAAGATGCGTTTAAGAAGATCGTTAAGAATATAAGGAAACAAACCGAGCCGATCATTGCAACTGCTTTGATCAATGGTGCTACCCGAGTCAGCAATGAAATGAATGATGTGGTGAGTGATGGAAATCAGTCTCCCCGAATCCTATTGCGAAAAATCGCTATAACCTTGAGGAGTGGTGTCATAGCAACCGGACAAGAAATGATAACGAGTGGGGTAGAGAGTATTAAGAAAAACCGGGCATAACCGCCTGGTCCTTTATCATGATGTGAGGACATCCGATAGTTTGTATTCCTGGCCATGAATGCCTTTGTAGTATTCTGGATACATTTATGCTCTAGGTCGGATCGCCTCCATTCATAATGTCAAAATCTCGTTCGCCATCATAAGGAATTGCCTCTTCCTCATGACAAGCAAAGCATTGATAGTTGATGGCTTGTTTCACATACTGCTTTTTCACTAACTCGCTATCCTGAGGACAGACTTCTCCTTTGTATTTAAAATAATACGAATACTTGAGTCAATTCATCGGATCTTTCCCTGTCTGGTGTTGTATTCTCTCTCTCCAATTTCTTTTACGAACCATTCGTTTCACTTTCACGATTTGACGACGACTGGATTGTGGAAATAAGCTGATTTTTTCTTTGCTTTGACGTTTGAGGCGATGTGAATATCCCCTATAATAGCGAATTGTTTAAAATGTTCACCAGGTATGTGAGGCACTAATCATCCGATAAATGCTTCTACCAAGAGCGTTTTGTTTTATCGAGACGTATTTAAACGTTACATACTCCCCACCATATTCCCCGCGTCCTAACCCTATCTCAGGTCAACGAATTTATCTTGCAATATATTGAGCTGCTCTTTGACATTCCCTTTCTGTTTCGGTGCATGCACATAGAAGCCTTCCCCATTCTTCGAGTAGGCTTTTTGTAATAAGGGTTGTGCTTCTTTCTTCTCCCTTTACTTCGGTATGGTACTCGTTTGACAACATGACAACCCTTGCACACGAATAGTTTAAACTTTTTTACCTTTTATTCTCGCTATTTTTTATAAATGCTTGCGTTTTTTTGCTTGCTGCAATAATTGTGCCGCCCTTTCATGCATTGGCTCTAGAGCCAATGCTGCTTTTAATGCTTCTATCGCTTTAACTGGATCATCCGTTTTCATATAGCATTCAGCCAGGGATACCCATATTTCAACATCATTCATCCCCTGGTCGATACAATAACGGAATTCATTAATTGCTACGGCGGGATCTCCCCCTAGCATATCCGGCGTATTTAACAATTTGGATCCGTTCATTCTCCTAGCGAGTGGCAATGTCGGATCGATTTCAAGGGCGGTCGTAATCTCGTTTTCCAGCATCGAAAAAAGTTCAATTTTCTCCGTCAAACTCCAAGCGGCATCGATCTTACGACCGTAAACCGCAGCCAGCCATGCATGCGCTTCCGCACTGTGGGGACTCAGAGCTACCGCCTCTTCGAACAATTGCTGTGCTTTCTCGTACTTGCAGCTCATAAACTCGTTGTAACCGCGACGAAGCAAGTCCCGCAGTAGAATGAAGCTGCTTATGTCGGGATCTTCGTTGTCGCGCTTACAAATATAGACCTGTCTCTTTGAAGCAACATTTCGTGCGAGCTCATCCCGGTTAAGCAGCGTACCGAAGCCGATCTCCGCGGTTACCGTCACCTTCAGCATTTCGGATAATTGAACCTGAATTCCCTCCAACGACCAATCGGCATATCGCTCCGAATCGAGAATCATATGAAATCCGTTCTCTTGCTGCATAGCTTTCCAAGCATCGGGTACGGGAGCTAACGAGTATATGGCGTCCTGAATATCCTTGTCATCCAACACAATCTCCCCAAATCTAATTCTATCCTTCAGTCGACCATAATGGACGAGCTTGCTTTCGGTTTGGCCGCATGCGCATAAACCCTGCTCGACGGAGATCACGTCTTCGTTGAGATACCGCAGCAGCGGTGAAGCTTGATGGGACAATGTCGTAATCGCAGCGAGCCCCCTCTCCCCCGGTTTGACAAGCCCGGAACCATCTTCCTTCAGCGCTTCAACCACAACGTCCTGCTCTAAGACATGCATCATGCCATGCTCGCACATAGCTGCAATATTAGCAGTCTCGGCAGTACCGTATATATCAATTATTGGAACACCCCACTTCTGTTTCAAATGCTCCTTTCGACGTTTACCCACTACTTCTCCGGTAACAATGATCGCCCGAAGAGAGGAGAAATGCTCGCTGCTGTTTAAACCAAGCAAGCGCGCCGTCTCGGCCAACAATTCTATCTCGCGAGGAGATCCGGCAATGATCGTGACGTTCAATCGATTCATGAGATCAAGCACCTTAGGATAAGGTGTAACCGTACTATACTCGGGGATGATCGTCGCTCCCACTTGAAGGCAGGTTTGCTGCATTAGAAATGCGGTAGCCGTCAATCCATGTGGAAATCGAAGCAGTACAATGTCTTCTTTGTCAAACCGTACCCCGCACCCTTTTATTTGTCTTATGCCAGTTTCCAAATCCTCCTTCGTAAACCAAGCAGATGCCGGTTCTCCAGAAGTGCCGAACGATTCGCAATAATGCACCGCTTCTTTACGGTCAACAGCAAGATGGTCAAGTGCTCCTGCCTTTCGAAGTTCGCCTTTTACTGTAATCGGCAATGTTGAGATTTGCTTTAGTCCTATGTTCATCAGATTATAATCCGCTAATTTTCGTTTGTAAAATGGCGAATCCGTTAAACGTACCAGTAAATCCTTTAATTTTCTCTCTCTCTCCAGCTTGTCGTCAGACATGGATAACTCTCCCTTTCAAATATCTTCAGCCCAACATTGCAGTTTGTCGTATATCATGATCTTCCAATACCAGGCATGCCATCGCCTCTATGACCGGCACGATTCTCGGCACCATTCATATATAAAGAAATACATAATATTTATATGCCCTTGCTTTTGATATGTTCTCGGCTAATGCCAATGTTAACCGTATCGTTATGCCAAAATAAATGGATAAGAAGGTTTTGTCTGCAATCATTGTGAAATATTTTCTTTAGCATAACGATACTTGATATGCAAGAAGCGACCAGGCATATGAACCAAGGTTATTCCTACTTTGGTTATTGTTAATCCAGCAATATGGCTGCTATTATTAATGGGAAGTTATATCCATGAAAAGAAAGTTCATTTATCAGCCTTAGACAAACAAAATCCAACGGATAAAGAGATAAGGGACACATTAAAGTCCCTTTCTATTTTAGCATCACTTATGATACGGTTACCGCGCTGTCTGTAACGGCAAGTTATAGGCCCTTGACGATGTGTAGCAGGAGAATTTTACTATATCTAGCCGCACCATAAACCATCCGCCAAATATTGCTGTTATTCCAAGATCCCCGCTTCAACCACTCTCCAGACCCCTTCAAATTCTCTTTTAATATCAATCAGTAACCACTTTTCTGCAAAGGCAGGCGCGGAAAACCAGGAGAATGCCAACAGAAGGGCATGTAAAAGTCCGTTGTCTTCGATTTTACTTGCCGCTTTTAAGCTTCCCACTAAATCTTCAATGTGTCGGGCCCATACAATTGGATTTCCATCAATATAGGTAGTATATAACTTGAACATTTCTGGCTCACGTAAATAAGATTGATATTTTGATTCGCTTAAACTCCATAGCCAGTCATGAACGATTTCCTTTGTAGATGAATAATTTTCAGTTTCAAAAGGAAAAAGTATTGCCAATTCATGATTAAGCCATGAACTTGCAAGAGCAGTCCATAGTTCTTCTTTTCCTGTGAAATACTTATAGATCGCCGCATGAGTCGTTCCTAGTTCATTTGCGACTTTTGAAAGATTAACTTTCTCCATGCCTTGTTCAGCCACCATTCGGTGAGCGGTTTCCAATATTAGTTCTCTGCTTAAACTTTTCATGCATTCATTATACATACAAACACTTTCAGTTACAACTATTGACTTTTGTAACTAAACAGTATATCTTAATATTATTATTTAGTTACAAAAATTAAAATTTGTAACCAACAGAGGAGAAACAATATGGAGCTTAAAAATAACACTATTATCATCACGGGCGGCACTTCAGGTATTGGTCTTGCCTTTGCCAATGAATTGTTGAAACGTGGCAATAAAGTCATTGTTGTTGGTCGTAATCAAGAAACCATCGATAAAATAACAAAAGATAATAAAGGACTAATCGGGCTTCGAGGGAACATTTCAAATGCGGATTCTGTTCGCAAAATCGCAGCATTTATTAATGAAAACTATCCCGAGGCCAATATCTTAATCAACTCAGCAGGCATCATGCGTCCATTTAAAATGCTAGATGAAAACGTTGACCTGGAGCAGGCAACCTCTGAAGTTGAAACGAATTTAAACGGGACCATTTGGATAACAAAAGCATTGCTTCCCCAATTCTCCAAACAAAGAGAAGCCATGATCGTAACCGTTAGCTCTGGTCTTTCCTATGTTACTTCGCCCATTCAACCTGTGTATTCCGCAACAAAAGCAGGCGTGCATATGTTTACCGATGCACTTCGAATACAGCTAAAGAAATCGAATAAAAATATTCACGTAATGGAGCTTGTCCCACCTCTCGTTGCCGAAACCAATCTTGAACCGAACATGCAGAAAAGAGGTCCAAATATGAGTTTGAAGACTCTCGTTAAGCATGGAATCAAAGGTATGGAAAAAAACAAAAAACGTGTAGTACCTGGTTTCTCAAAATTTATGCGTTTTGCCGGTAAATACTTCCCCGACTTCCTTCCCAATTTGATGGCAAAAGAATGAATGAATGAGCCTTGAGCGTAAATGGATGTTGGAATACAGGATGGCAGTGATGAATGATCAGCGAAAATAAAATAAGCGGAGATTTTTCGGTTAGATGCAGAATGGAGCTCGTTTCGAGGTGTATAAGCGGGGGTTTTCCGGTTATGCAAAGCAAAATCCCCCATTTTCGCGGTTTTAGGGTCAATAGGAGGAATTTCTCCGTCTATTTAAGCTATTTTTTATCTAATTTACTAATTAAGAGTAATTTTTCCGTCTATTTATCAGACCGGATGCTTAACCTGTTCCCCCAACCGATAAGAGCGGATTCTCATGGTTCCTGATGCAGGAATCAGCTTCTTTTTATCGACTAGTTGAGAGAGTACTTTTTTTACCGTCTTGTCACTTACCTTCAGATACTTCTCGACTTCTATAGGGGATATGGCTTCTCCTTTTCGAATCGCTAGTCGAAGCACTTCCTTTTCGAAAATGGACAAAGAGCTCTGATCCAGCTCATCACCCAGCCATCGGCCAATCACTTGCTGGACATTTTGTTGGCACCGACGAGGTTGCTCTTTAACTTGGTCATAAGAAAAACGGATCACGGTCCATCCGTCAATCACCAACTGGTTTTGACGTTCCAGGCTGTCGGAAAATTGCCATCTGCTAAGGTTCTTCAGGTGAGGGCCATACCCGTCGATCTCAAAGCAAATCCGGATGGCGGGACGAATATAAGCAAAGTCCAAATATCTTTTGCCATCCTTGAAATCATTGACTTCATATTCCGGATGAAGATAGCTGAATTGATAAAATAAAGGCCACCACACTTGCCTCAAAAACACCCTTTCAGCATGGCTGTGACCTTCTTGTAAGCGCCGCAACCGTTCACCAGTTCTTACCTGTAAGTGAGCTTTCATAAATGCTTGGTATTCTTCTTCAAATCCCATAGCATCCCTCCTCCTATCCAATGGTAATTCATTCCTTATCTAAATGAGAGGTACCTTAACATATTTCCAAAAATCGTTCCAGCAAGCGATGCAATCAGAATTGATCCGGAAACCACCTGTTCTAAAGCTCTGAACAGCCAACAAAGGAAAAATCCTCATAATTTAATCAAAATTTAGTGGACAAACCACAAAAATTAAATGATTTACTAATTTGAAAGCCCATCTATCCTCAATATCCTCTGCTAATTCTTCAAAGACTAATACCTATTCCTCAATCGGAACCATGAAATCCTAATCGCAAACATTTTTCTCGATACTCTTCAAATGACAAATGATAATTTTCAGGCGGTTTGCCAAATAGTATGGTAAATACGAATAAATCATCTCCCTTCATTTTTCATTTAACTTCGAACAAATTTTTATAATTAACGGGTGTTAATGTGAAGTAAAAAAGAGGTTTAATGTGGTATCGATTGGAGAAAATAAAAGGTGAATTAAGACAAATAATTTAAAAAATAAAAGCTATTTTATGCGATAGGAAAGGAGAAAAGAAAATGTTGCAGAGGAGTTTGAGGATAGAGCTATTTTTAGTTTAAAAGGATTCATAATTTTGTCAACCTATTTCCTTAAAATTCTTATTATTTCGATTTCTCCTAAGAAAACTTGTTAAGTTCTAGCCTCCCCATCCTTAAGGAGAGGCAATTTGGCTTAAAACCTCATTTACTTATGATACGGCTCCCCCCGATTAATCCGAAAAGCACGATAAACCTGCTCAAGCAAAATCAGCCGCATCAGCTGATGAGGGAAGGTCATTTTTGAAAAGGACAGGGTGACGTTCGCCCGTTTCATAACGGCGTCACTTAGCCCGAGTGATCCCCCAATAATAAAAGCTATCTTGCTTTTCCCGTATGTGGCAAGCTTGTCTAAATCAGCGGCCAGCTGCTCGGAGGTTTTCATTTTTCCTTCGATGGCGAGGGCGATGACGTGAGTATCGTCTGATAGCTTGGAGAGGATGCGGTCGCCTTCTTTATCTTTAACTTGCAGCATTTCTTGTTCGCTTAAATTTTCAGGTGCTTTTTCGTCTGGCAGCTCGATGATTTCTACCTTTGCGTAGAGAGTTAACCGCTTTAAATATTCGTCTATTCCTTGCTTTAAATATTTTTCCTTTAATTTTCCTATTGTACAAATTGTGATATTCACAGTTCATCCCCACTTTAAAAACAAGTTATGCACACACTTTATCCACAGATGTGTATTTCCCATCCACATATGGTATAGAAATATTAGATCCCTACTATATATATAGCGGGTTTTTCACATAATCCACAGGTTGTGGATAAATTGTTGAAATCTTCAATTTTTATTATTTCCGGAGCTGTTTCGTGCTCATCGACATACATATCGATCGCTAATTCGACATGATCCGCACAACATTTCATTCTATCTTCTCCTTATCCACAGGTAGATTCCTCTACTAGTTTTATCATGAAATCCACTTATCAACAAGAACGAAAAACACAAAACGCTAGTCCTTTGGTGACAAGCACTTAGGTGTGCCGTCAAAAAGGTTTTTCTTTAACCTTTTCGGTCGGTTTGGTATGTCAACTCAGGCGGGTTAGGCGCTGGAGGTATAACTTACATTAACATATAACACTTCAACCAACTCAGTAAAATAAAAAAACCGACCTTATCAAAAAAAGACCGGCTTCCAAAAATTATTTTTGCAATTCCTCTAAAAATGCTCTAGCCGTACTTAGACTTGACTGAGGGTTTTGACCTGTAACTAAATTTCGGTCTACTACGACATGATCTGTAAACTCGGGCGCTTCAACGAAGAGAGCTCCTAATTCTCTCAGTTTGCTTTCTAGTAAGAAGGGCATATGCCCATCCAAAGTTGTTTCTTTTTCTTCTGCATCTGTAAATGCTGTCAGCTTTTTCCCGTTCACAAAGTGACGGCCGTCGCTTCCTTTTGCCTCTACCAATCCCGATGGTCCATGACAGACCGCTCCAATCAGTTTGCCTTTATCTATAAAATATTTTAGGATCGTATGAAGTGTCTTATTATCTGGCAGATCAAACATCGTTCCATGTCCGCCAGGAAGGAAGACCGCTTTATACTCACTTGGTTCCACTTCCTCAAGTCTCAAAGTACTGTCAAGGAACGGTATCGCTTCAATAAAACCTTTAGGCTGGTTTTCTTCCATGCTGTTAGGATCTAAAGGGGCCTTTCCGCCCTTTGGACTGGCTATTGTTACGTCATAACCGTATTTTTTAAATTCAATAAAAGGTTCCGCAAATTCTGATAGCCAAATTCCGGTTTTTATGTCATCTGTTACTTTATCTGCAGTCGTGACAATCATCAAAATTTTCTCAGCCATCCTATTCACTTCCTTTTACAATCGTTTATCTTAAAATACCCCATTATTAAGGAAAAAAAACAAGAGAGCTGTTAGCTCCCTTGTATACTTTGTTTTCCCAATTTAATGTCGAGTGATTGTTTTTCACCGTTTCGATAGAAAACAACATTTACAGAACTGCCGACTTCCTGCTTGTAAAGCTCTTTTCTAAAGCCGATAATATCCTGAACCTTTTCGCCTGCAAATTCGGTAATGACATCCAGCTCCTTTAATCCGCTTTGGCCTGCAGAGGAAAGCTGGTTGACAGACATGACAACAACCCCATTTGTAACTTCTTTAGGAAGCTTTAAGGTTTCTTGCCAATGATAGCTTGAAATATCACTTAGCGATTGCAAGCCTACACCAAGCTCAGGTCTTCGTACCTCTCCAAAGCGTTCAAGATCATCAATGATCGGAACGGCTAAATTACTTGGAATGGCGAGTCCAATCCCTTCTACAGAAGATTGCGCAATTTTCATGGAATTAATTCCAATGACTTTTCCATCGATATTAATTAAAGCACCACCGCTGTTCCCAGGGTTAATAGCGGCATCAGTTTGCAATACTTCTGCATTCCAATCAACCTGACCGTTCTGATCCGAATCAACTGGAATTGCTCGCTCTGTTCCTGAAATGATCCCCTGAGTAACAGACCCGGAAAATTGCAGCCCTAAAGGGTTACCGATCGCAATAACAGGTTCTCCAGGCTTAACTTTATCCGAGTCCCCAAAGTCACCTACTTTTTCAATCTTTTCACTGTTTACTTGAAGCACAGCCAAATCTGTTAATTGATCGCTTCCCAATAATTCAGCTGGCACTCTTTCCCCGCTGCTTAAACTTAATTCAATTTGAGAAGCATCAGCAATAACATGATGATTTGTCACAACAAACGCTGTATTCCCATCCTTTTTGTAAATAACTCCAGAGCCTGTCCCAGCTTCCCCTTTTTCATCCCAAAAACCTGCTTCCTGAAGGTTAACAACTCCTACGACAGCATCTGACACATCATCTACGACATTCGTTACAGCGGTATTCACATCTACCTTGACATTTTTTTGCGGGCCAGGCTCCTCATTTTGCGTTGTTTCAGATTCTTCTTCACCGCCTAGTTGAAGATCATAAGGCAAAAAATTGAGGTTGGATAAAACAGGTAAAGCGAAAATCATAAGAAGAGCTCCTAATATAGCACCGACTGCACCAGCTAAAAACCAGCCGCCTCGGTTTCCCTTTTGCTTTTGGCTATATTTCTCATTCTCCTCATCATAATAACCCATTCTTGAGTCCCTTCCTTTCAGACGGTGAACAATTTGCCGATGACCTGGATAATAATTGTCTTTCTATGTGGCAGAGCTGCTTGACCATAAAATGTATGAAGGCACCCAGTCCGTTACATGGGTTTTTTATATTGCTGCAAGAGGCGTCGGAGATTTAGGATCCGTGTCATACAGAGCAAATTGTTCACCAGTAATAAACCCTTTACTTGCAAGTGTTTGGTTTACAGATAATCTTGCTAAATCCTTCATATTATTATCTTTACTTAAATGTGCCAGATAAATACGTTTTGTTTGATCTCCAATTACTTCTGTCATCGCAATTGCGGCGTCTTCATTTGAAACATGTCCAACATCACTTAAGATCCGACGCTTGACACTCCATGGATACCGCCCCATCCGGAGCATTTCAACATCGTGATTACTTTCAAATACAAAGGCGTCTGCATTACGGATAATTCCCTTCATTCGATCACTCACATAGCCCGTATCTGTAATAAGCGCAAGCTTCTTTCCTTCATGATGAAACACATAAAACATCGGTTCAGCCGCATCATGAGAAACACCAAATGACTCAACCTCAAGCGATCCAAAGCTTTTAACCGTTTCTGTTTCAAAATGAAACTTTTGGTCCGTAGCTATTTTCCCTAATGACCCTTCCATTGCCATCCACGTTTTTTCGTTTGCGTAAATAGGGAGGTTATATTTCCTCGCAATAATGCCTAACCCTTTAATATGATCACTATGCTCGTGGGTGACCAGGATACCGCTTAGCTTGTCCATGCTGCGATTGATTTGGCCAATTAACAGCTCAAGCTGTTTGCCGCTAAGACCAGCGTCAACAAGAAAGGAATGATCCTCCGTTTCTACAAAAAATGCGTTCCCCGTACTTCCGCTTGCGAGCACACTAAAATGCAAGCTCATCGTTTCTCACTCCAGTTACTAAATTTCTTATTTATTTCATTTAATCGGGCCTGCTCACAATTCCTTCAGAGGCATTCACAAAAATATCCTCTTTCTCATTAATGACAATGTGCCAGGTTGGTGCCATTATTTGAACATTTGAAAGCGGAATATGAGTGAAATATCCAAGCTCCACCTTTGATACTTCACTATTCGGGCTGATTTCATGGGCATTGTAAGCAGCTTCAATCGCTTTTAAAGCAGATAAAACATTTTCATTTTCTTGAATTTCTTGTATTCCTTCAAGCATTGTTTGTTCATAAGACACTATTTCTTTCTTCTCGTTCAATCTCAATAGCACCATACCAATTCTGCCATTTTGATCAAGTATGCTTTGAAAGATTGTTTTTCCTTCGAATTGTTGAAAATAAATGATTTGATAATCTTCAATCTTCCACAGGCTATATTTATCTCCAAAAAGAATATTTTCCGTTACAAATTGATTAAGCATACTTGCAGGATTTGTTTCAGGTAAAGTAATCGGATCATCAAATGTAGCTTCTAAACGGTAAACAGGCTCACCTTCATTTTGGGTTGATACAATTGTTTGGTTTTTAAGACTACCGATTTCCTTCTTCGTAAATTCTTTTCTTTTTCCTGTAATATATGTCGCCTTATCAATTTTCGGCAGATCTCCGTATGTGATATTATCCTGCTTTAACTGATCCTGAATAGGTGATTTTTGAATAATTTCAATATTAGCCTCTTTTTGTTTAGTAAAAAATTGAATCGCTAAAAACACGTCAAGAACTAGGAAGGCAATAATGAAGATGGTTTTTGTTTTACTCCAATCCAATTTCTTTGCCCCCTTGATCTGAACTCTTCGAGCCAATTGTTATAAAATTACTCATTTCGGTTTCTAAACACCAAACAGGCGTAACGACCACCACTTGCTGATCTGTTGATGTTAGTTCATAAGCAGGAAAAATACTCTTGATCTCACCAAGGTTATATTCGTTGTTTTTCAAGTATTCGATTAGTTTTTCTCCGGTTGGCAGAGAGCTTTGACTTGTTTCAAACGCATTATTTCCGAGCTTATAGGTTGGGCGGTGATAATTGGAGATTTCAACACTTCCCCAGCGCTGGCGAATTGTTGTGGGGTGGTAAGGCTGCTCTTTACTCTCAAAAACAGGAAGACTGTCTACATTTAAATTAAAGGTCACTTCCTGATTGCCGTTAATGTGGAAAAATTTATAGTTATCCGTCCAGCCGCCATGATTATTCAAATAGTTAATGCTATGCAGGATGGCATCTCCGCCTTCTAAGGATACAGTAGGCTCACTGCCTTGATTGACAAAAGTCAACTCATTCTGTTTTGGATAAATTTCAAGAAGCCTGGTTGCATCAGTATAGATATTTCTAGAAAATCCTACTTCCTGCCTTACATACAAAGGATTATTGAATAAGGCTTGTTTAAATTTCTCCCCGCTAATTGTCTCTGTTAAAAATTGCTTCTTATAAAAGGTTAAGGAGTTTGCAGGTAAAAAGAAAACTTTCCGTGAATTCACCTTATAAGAAAAGTAAGGTTCATAATTTTCTTTATCCTCGAATATATTTGCGACTGTTTCAAGAGCCATTTGGTTGCCTACCGTTACTTCAAAAACAGTCTGATTTTCATAAGAAGCAAAATATATTTTTTGATTTCCTTGTTTTTCTGCTTCAGGAAGGACGATCCTGTCAAAAGATTGATAAAAGGTTTCTTCTGTTTTCCAATTAAAAATCGTTTGCAGCACCTTTATAGGAATTTCGTCAGAGAAAACAATTTCTATTTTGTTGTTTCCATCCTCTCCATGAATCCATTGATAAAATTCCTTATCCGAAAATTGATTTGTAATATCAAAAGTAGTTTCAAATTGCCATCTTCTGAGTTCTTTCCATACACTTTTAATTGAAGAGTCATGATAAGACCCATAATGTTTTTTGTTTTCATGCAAAATGATTTGGAAAGGCCGAATCACTTCATGGACTTCTTTTGTTTCTTGGGAAATTGGGGAGCTTTCGAGCAAAGGACTATCTGGCAAGGAATCATAATTGGGCTGATAGGTCCAAATATTCCATGTGAAAAAGATTCCAATCAAAACTAGGAGAGTTAACAAAGCACTTTTTATATTTTCAATATTCATTCCCACTCATCCTCTTGATCCTCTGTATATGGAATCGTAAAGTAAATAGTTGTTCCTCTGCCTTCCCTGCTGCTAGCCCAAATATCCCCCTCATGGGCATGAATCATTTCCTTGGCAATCGCAAGCCCTAAACCTGTTCCTCCTAATTTACGAGTTCGGGCTTTGTCCACTCTATAAAAACGCTCAAAAATTTTCTTCACACTATCTTGTGGAATTCCTACCCCTTGGTCTTGAACACTTATTTGAAGGTGCTCTTTTAAAATATCAATCTTAAAAGTAACCTCTCCACCTTCAGGGGAATACTTTAAAGCATTCGAAATAATATTATCCAGTACTTGTGTGATTTTATCTGTATCAATATCTACATATAATGGCTGCTCTGGCAATTGCCTGTTAAAAGTAACATGCTGTTTCTTTGTCATTTCAAAGCGGTCAATTATTTTGTTGAAGAAACCAGTGAAGTTAATCCATTGCTTGTTTAATCGATAATCTGTACTATCCAATTTTGATAGCTGAAGAAGGTCATTCACTAAACGAATCATTCGTTCAGTTTCATTTTGGGTGACATTTAGAAACTGTGGAGCAATCTCTTTATCCTTCCACGCACCTTCTGCCAGCGCCTCTAAATAGCTTCGCATCGTTGTGAGCGGAGTTCTTAACTCATGTGATACATTCGCTACAAATTCTCTTCGTTCTTGTTCAATTTTTTCCTGTTCCGTCACATCATAGAAAACAGCGATGAGGCCATCAAATCTTCCTTTTTCTTTTTGAATGACAGAAAAATTAACCCTCAGAATATAAGGCTTTTCTTCTGTACTAATATCTAAAATTAGAGATTCTTGCTGTTCAATTAATTCATTGAATTGGTACGACTCTCCGTCATTTGGAAGAAAATCTACGATAGGTCTTTCTAATACCGTTTCACGTGAAACATTTAACATCTCAAGAGCTGGATCATTGATTAATATGATTTCACCCTTCCGATTTGTTGCAATAACTCCATCTGTCATATGGGCAATAACAGAAGCAAGCTTTTTGCGTTCCCCTTCAGTCATAGCATGAGCTTCCTCCAGCTCATCAGTCAGATGATTAAAAGTTGTTGCAAGCTGCCCAATTTCATCCTCTCCATATACTCTTACTTTTCTAGTGAAATTCCCTTTCGCAAGAGCCATCGCTTGTTTTCTCATATCTGAAAGTGGACGAGTGATCGTTCTCCCTAAAATGACGCCTAATACAGCCGTTATCACTAAGGAAATGGCTGTTCCAGTATAAAGAATTCGATTGATGACCTGCATTTGATTAAAAACATCCTCCATAGAAGCAACAAGGTAAATGGCACCTTTTACCTCCTGATTAAGGTTACTCTTGATAGGAGTAGAGGATATGCGGACACGTTGATTTGATTGTGTATCAAACATGATATTGTGATGCGGCTGACCTAATGCAAGAGTCCGCTTAATCAATGCCTCTGTTGTCCGCTTCCCGACAATTTCCCGATTATATGGATTAGATGTTCCAATTACCTTACTATTCTTATCAATCACTCTTACTTCCTGGATTTCTTCTGTGACAAAATCCATCAGAATCGAAGAAATATTATTTGAAGTGTTTTCAGATCCTTCTTCCAGATCTTCTTTTGATATTTCCTGCTCAATACTATAAGCCAATAAATTGACTCGCTTATCAAGGGAATCATTATAATTATTTATAAGAGAGTCTTCCAGTCGCTGGACAAAATAAACCCCTATAATTTGCATCGCCAATATAATGAGCAATACATAAATCATGGTAACCTTAAAATGAATGGATCTAAAAAAACCAACTTTATCCATTTATCCTACTCCTGTTCAGGGTTTCGCAAATAATAGCCTACTCCTCGTCTTGTTACAATCCATGTTGGATGACTAGGGTTATCTTCAATTTTTTCCCGTAAGCGTCTTACAGTAACATCAACAGTTCTCACATCACCAAAGTAGTCATACCCCCACACAGTTTGCAGCAAATGCTCACGAGTCATAACTTGTCCAATATGTTTCGCTAAATAATGAAGAAGCTCAAACTCTCGATGAGTCAGCTCAATCGTTTCCCCTCG
This sequence comes from Metabacillus arenae, assembly GCF_014773385.1. Lineage (GTDB taxonomy): Bacteria > Bacillota > Bacilli > Bacillales > Bacillaceae > Metabacillus_D > Metabacillus_D arenae. The sequence continues at coordinate 186,041 of NZ_JACXAI010000005.1, forward strand.
TTTTGAAACAACATATGCATCAGGGTGAATAACAAGAGACCCGATATGAATTTCATTCGTATCTGATGGTTCTTCAATACCTTGCGTCTGTTGTCTTCTCAAATTAGCTTTTACACGTGCCAATAATTCTCTTGTACTAAACGGCTTTGTCACATAGTCATCTGCACCAAGCTCCAAGCCTAATACTTTATCGATTTCTGAGTCTTTTGCCGTCAGCATAATAATTGGGATGTCATATGTCTTCCGAATCTCTCTGCAAACTTCCATTCCATCTCTATTTGGTAGCATAATATCAAGCAAGATAAGATCAGGCTTGATTTCATCTACCATATCAATGGCTTCATTACCATCATAAGCACAATGGACTTCATATCCTTCTTTTTTAAGGTTGAACTCTAATATATCTGCAATTGGTTTTTCGTCATCTACAACAAGAATCCTTTTTTCCATTTTTTTCGCTCCTTTTAAGCAGTCCTTATACTAATTTAACAGACAGAATAAAAACATTCATCTACTTCTACTTATATGTACCATGGTTATAGTAGTCATCTCTCTCTAGTATAACCTTCTTCTCAGTATCCAATTTATCCTTTAATAAACCGTATTTTAACATGTTATTTATTGCCGGTATATAGAAAAACCTCTAGCAATGCTAGAGGAGATCATACTTACTTAACATATTTCAAAGGATCTTGAAGCGACCCGTTTTTGTATACTTCAAAATGCAAATGAACGCCAGTAGAGCGGCCGGTCGAACCCATGACACCAATTTTCTGGCCTTTTGAAACGGTGTCCCCAACTGAAACAGAAAGGGAGTCGAGATGAGCATAAACTGTGCGCAGACCATTATTATGGTCAATTTCAATCTTGTTGCCATATGCACCATCATTTCCAGCTGATACAATTTTGCCATTATCAGCAGCCTTGATCGTACGGTCACTTGGACGTGCAATATCAATCCCTTTATGCATTTTTCCCCATCGTGTTCCCATTTTACTTGAAATATAGCCACCAACTGCAGGCCAGTCAAGGTTTCCGGTTCCACGGGAAGGAATAACCTTTGTTCCTTCGACGATAATTTCTTTTACAGGCTCTTTTAATGTTTCTTCTTTTAACGTTTCACGTTTTACTTCGGAGCCATTTTCCTTATGCACGACATAGTTTAGGAGCTTTTCTCCATTTTCACCTTTTTGTTTTGTTTCTGTTTCTCCTTTAAACTTTGAGGAATCCTCAATCGTTTCTGTTTCATACTCTACCACTTGTTTTTCTGAAACCTCTTCTTGAACAAGAACTTTTACAAATGGCAGATATTCAGTTACTTTTAACTTATCGCCCTTGTTAATGACAGAATCATCCTTCAGTCCGGGGTTTAACTTTAATAGCTCCTCAAGCCCAAGGTCATGGCTTGATGCAATTTCACTTAAATTATCACTATCTTTTACTTCATATTCTTTCTCTTCTAATGTCCCTTTTTCAAGGAGCTTTACCCCTTCTTCAACTGTTAAAACTTCGTCTGGAGAAACCTTTTGCTCTGTAAGAGAAACATTTTCAGAAAAGGAAACGTCCGTTATCCGAGATTGACCTTCTTTTAACGGCTCAGAGTGCTTTATTTCATCAGGCTGTTCCAATTGTTTCAAAACATCTTCCGAAACAAATTTCTTCTTGTACTCATTTAATACTTTTTCTGCATCTTCTTTTGAACTGAAATGAGCCACCGACTTGTCACCTATTTGAATTGTTGTAGACTTAACAGCAACATCTAATTCACTTTTTAGCTTATTCAATGCCTCATTATTATCAGCAACAGGACGGAACATTTGCTCAGGGACAATCTCCATATCCTCAACTGTCAGCTCAAAATCTTGATACTTACCTTGTGCCTCTTCTACTTTTTCTTTCTCGACATCTATAATTAAGTCTTTATTGTCAATCGTTCCTACGTATGTATCATTTAAATATATATGATAAACAGTAGCTAGATTTTCATCAGCACTCGCGCTTTGAACCCCAAAGGTAAATGCAGCAGCAAAAGCAGCAGCGCCTGCCATTATTTTATGTATTCTATTAAATTTTAGCCGAAAGCTTTCTCTCAGTCTACTATGCTTCTTAAACACTATGTTTCCCCCTAAAACCAAAGAACATATATGGTTTATTTTTCCTACCTATATAACAAAAGATCTAGTTCTTTCATTATCTAGTTCTTTAACACCATATTAAAATACCATAAAAACACTTACATTTCTGTGAATGTATCCAAATTGTAATACTACTGTATTAATAGTGACAATAATTAGCGCAATTTGTCATTATCTGGTTCTGATTTGAAATGCCATAAAAGGGAAATAAAAAGAGGAATTTAAAATTTTTGTTCGAAATTTAAAATAAAACTTAAGAAGCAGATAATAAAAGAGGAGTTAAGATCTGATCTAATAGATTTTGGATGAATAAAGAGTGAAAAGCTTTGGTGACGGCAATTTTTTTAAAAAACTAGAATCAAGTTCGTAAAGCATAGGACGCCTTGAATCAGATAGGTGTTGGAGCTGGATACGATTACTAATTATAAGATGTTTTAATATACTTAAAATTTTAACTAACAAAAAAAAGCATAGTGTGAGACCATGCTTTTTTCAAGTGGCTCGGGACGGAATCGAACCGCCGACACAAGGATTTTCAGTCCTTTGCTCTACCAACTGAGCTACCGAGCCGTATATAATCAAAAATTAAATTCAGTTTGTACTCGCAACCTTCGCCCAAATCTCAGGAATTACTTAGGGTAAAGCCCTTTTTATTTCTTTGTCAGAGCTTTTTCAATCTGTAATATGAGGCTCTGTCATTGTTCTATTTATGTAAAGAACATGACCCGTACGGGATTCGAACCCGTGTTACCGCCGTGAAAGGGCGGTGTCTTAACCGCTTGACCAACGGGCCATATAGTAAATGGTGAGCCATGAAGGACTCGAACCTTCGACCCTCTGATTAAAAGTCAGATGCTCTACCAACTGAGCTAATGGCTCATTTTAATAATGAGTAGCAATATTTTGTTTTGTTCTTGTCGCAGACGTCCTCATCTCAGGAAGCTTATGCAAGAAGCAGCTCGATGAGTACGCTGATGTTTCGCTCCGCAGCTTACTCGTTCGTGCTCTACCAACTGAGCTAATGGCTCATTTTAATAATGAGTAGCAATATTTTTTTTCACATCTTGTCGCAGGCGTCCTCACCAGCAATTGTAAAGAAAAATAACTTGTCAAACAAGACATTGTTAATGATATCACAAAGTTGATCTATTATACAATAGAATTTTTAAATAAAAATAATAGATTTTAATTTTGTAGGTAGATGGCTAATCTAGTACAGCAAAAAAATGACATATATTTTCCTCATTTTACCTTTATTGGCGCCAGCATCCCGATTTCTGGCTTTATCTTAAAATTTATTTGCCGATTCTTTGATTTTAGTGGCCGGATTGGTAATTTTACTTGCTGCAAATCAATTTTATTTACAGTTTAGCAATTATATTAACCGTTTGCCGATCTTTTGGAGGCTAATCATATTTATTGGCTGGAATAATTTATTACTTACTTATTCAAAGGGATTCTTAAGGAACAACATTTTATAAAAGGAATATAGTCAAAAATAAAAGAAGAGGGTAACCTGAAGGCTCACCGCCTCCATATCACCCTCCTAATAAATATTTAGTTTGCTCGGTATACACTGCGGACAACGTTCGTTTGTGTACGATCAGGTCCCACAGAAAAAATTGAAATCGGAATACCTGTCAATTGAGAAACACGTTCAATGTAATGACGTGCATTAGGAGGCAGCTCTCCTAAGTTTTTCACACCTGTGATGTCTTCAGACCAGCCTGGCAGTTCTTCATAAACTGGTTCACATTCAGCTAGTGCCTTTAAGCTTGCTGGAAACTCTTCCATTACTTCACCTTTATACCGGTAAGCTGTGCAGATCTTTAAAGTCTCGATACCAGTTAAGACATCAATTGAATTTAAAGATAGGTCCGTTATCCCACTCACTCTGCGTGCATGGCGGACAACTACACTGTCAAACCAGCCTACACGGCGTGCTCTGCCTGTAGTAGTTCCATATTCACGACCTACTTCACGGATTTGATGACCGATTTCATTATCAAGCTCTGTCGGGAATGGACCGTCCCCAACACGGGTTGTATATGCTTTTGATACGCCAACTACGTGCTGAATTTTTGTTGGACCTACACCAGAACCAATTGTAACTCCCCCTGCGACAGGGTTGGATGAAGTTACAAACGGATATGTTCCTTGGTCAATATCAAGCATTACCCCTTGTGCACCCTCAAATAACACACGGCGCCCTTCGTCTAGAGCATCATTTAATACAACAGATGTATCTGTAACATAATGTTTAAATTGCTGACCATACTCATAATATTCGTCTAAAATTTCTTCTAAAGTAAAGCCTTCAACTTCATACATTCTTTCAAATAAACGATTTTTTTCTTCTAAATTTCGAGCTAATTTTTCTTCAAAAACTTCACGGTCTAATAAATCTGCAATACGAATTCCGATTCTTGCTGCTTTATCCATATAAGCAGGACCGATTCCTTTTTTAGTCGTACCAATTTTATTAGCGCCTTTACGTTCTTCCTCGACCGCATCGAGCTTTAAGTGGTAAGGCAGAATGACATGGGCGCGGTTGCTGATCCGTAAATTATCTGTGCTAACCCCGCGGTCATGTAAATATTTTAACTCTGTCACTAGAGCTTTTGGGTCAACTACCATACCATTTCCAATTACACATACTTTATCATTGTAGAAAATCCCTGATGGAATCAGATGAAGCTTGTACGTTTCACCATTAAACTTAATAGTATGACCTGCATTGTTACCACCTTGATAACGAGCGATCACTTCTGCATTTTCTGAAAGAAAGTCGGTAATTTTACCTTTTCCTTCATCTCCCCATTGTGTACCAACGACTACAACCGAAGACATTTCGTGCACCTCCATAGCTTTAAAAAACACTTTTTGCACAATCAAACAAGTTAATTTTACCAACGTAAAGGACGAAAGTCAATGTAAAATCCGAACGTTAATATTAATATATTATTAATTTGTTCGTGTAATTTATAATTCTACCTATCTGTTGTTTGAAAAAGAGTTTAATAGATTAAGAGAATTGTTTCTTAATAAACATTTACAAAATTATTTCTTGGGAAATGAGAGTGGTGAATCAATATTTGTTAGTCGTTATACTGTAAAAGGTAAAAAAGTGAGGGATGTTACTCTTTTCCATTGTGGTCTAACAAATCCAGAACTTTTCTAAATGTATAGAAGGATTAAAAACTTCACAATTGCATGTCTATGTACGACTTTTCCGATCAAATAAATGACTAATACTTTCTTCATAGATCATTACAAAAGAATGAAAAGCACTGGACGCCCGCTATACGGCGATAAGCATAAGACGAGCCGACAGAAAGGTTGTTCTTTAACCTTTTTGACGGATTAGCTTATGACCTAAGGACTGATGGCGCCTGGCCGGCAAAGGCGTCACGGCCTTATGCCTGCTGGCACTTGGACGTCCTGTCCGCCTGCGCTGAACAATAATAACTAACTTTAATACGTTAATACTTTAATCTACTTAAACTTTCTGAAATCACAAAAAAGCTCCTCTGAAATAGAGCAAGCTTTTTTATGCACCAGGCGGAACATCTGTGTCATCAAATCTCCGTTCTAAATTTACGAATTTGTTGTATTCTTTGACAAACGCAAGGGATACCGTTCCTACTGGGCCATTACGTTGTTTTGCAATAATAATTTCAATGATGTTTTTGTTTTCTGATTCCTTATCATAGTAATCGTCACGGTATAAGAATGCGACAATATCTGCATCCTGCTCAATACTTCCTGATTCACGGATATCAGACATCATAGGCCGTTTATCTTGTCTTTGTTCAACACCGCGGGAAAGCTGTGATAAGGCGATAACTGGAACCTTAAGCTCACGGGCAAGGGCCTTCAGTGATCTAGAAATCTCCGAAACTTCCTGCTGACGGTTTTCTCCGCTGCGCCCGCTCCCTTGAATTAATTGCAGGTAATCGATTAAAATCATTCCTAATCCGCTTTCCTGTTTAAGACGGCGACACTTTGCACGGATTTCACCGACACGAATACCTGGGGTGTCATCTATATATATACCAGCGTTCGACAAACTGCCCATCGCCATTGTTAGCTTGCCCCAGTCCTCTGGAGTCAAGTTACCAGTCCTTAAATTTTGAGCATTAATGTTTCCCTCTGCACAAAGCATCCGCATTACCAGCTGCTCTGCCCCCATCTCCAAACTAAAGATCGCTACGCTCTCATCTGTCTTTGTCGCGACATTTTGGGCAATGTTCAGCGCAAAAGCGGTTTTCCCGACAGAAGGACGGGCGGCAACAATAATTAAATCGTTTCGCTGAAAGCCGGCTGTCATTCTGTCTAATTCACTAAATCCCGTTGGAATTCCGGTAATTTCACCTTTTCGATTATGAAGTAGTTCAATATTGTCATAGGTTTGGACCAAAACGTCCTTAATATTTTGAAAGGCACCCGCATTCTTTCTTTGGGCAACCTCCATAATGTTTTTTTCCGCTTCACTTAATACGCTTTCCACTTCATCTTCTCGTGAATATCCATCTTGGGCAATTCCTGTAGCTGTACGAATCAAACGACGCAGAATGGATTTTTCTTCGACAATTTTCGCGTAATATTCAATATTAGCAGCTGTTGGAACAGAGTTTGCCACATCACTTAAATAAGAAATTCCGCCGATTTCATCAAGAAGATCAACATCTGCAAGCTCTGAAGTCACTGTTACTAAATCTACAGGCTCTCCTTTATCAGATAAGGAAAGCATGGCATTATAGATCTTTTGATGGGATGCACGATAAAAATCTTCAGGAATTAACAGCTCTGATGCCAGCGTTAAAGCAGAGGGTTCCAAAAATATGGCTCCGATAACTGCTTGTTCTGCCTCTATATTTTGGGGTGGAATCCGATCATTCATCACTTCATTCAAAGCTGGTCACCGCCCTCCATTTTAATTAATAAAAAACCCTATCCTATACACTATAGGGGAAACACAGGAATCATCAAGTAGAAGATATTCCCTGTCATTCTGGAAGTGAGAAGTGAGAGGTGAGAATGGATGAAATCGGCGAACAAGCCGATTTCTTATTCAATACCTCTACAAATATTTCAAAATTAGCGCGTTGTCCAACCTAGGGCAAGCACAAGAAGATCTGATAAAAGTTTTTCTTTAACCTTCTCAGGGTGATAGGCGCTGCAGTTGAACAATTTATAACATTCTTTTACAATTAATTGTTTATTTCACATAATGGAAGTAGGAGGCGTTTTGAAAAGCCCAGAATAGCGTGAGACAGGCCTCATAGAAGGGGATTTTTTCTTTCTCAAAGCCTTTGCCCCTAATTGAGCCAGCCTCAAGGCGAGCCTCACTGTGAATGTAATTCGAATTTTAAAACGTCACTTCATGAAATAAATAACATCCTAAACTATTGGCTAATGCGATGGACCTGCACAAAAATCTAGAAGCAACGTAAATCTAATAGGCAAGAAAATAAAAGGCGAGGTTATCGCCTTTTATTTTGCTGATTATGCTTGTTCTTTAACGTGAACCTTTAGTAGGGCTGTTACTTCAGAATGGAGCTTGACAGGTACATTTGTGTAACCAAGAGCTCGAATTGCCTCAGGAAGTTCTATTTTTCGTTTATCAACCTTGATATTGTGTGCCTTTTTAAGTTCTTCCGCAATTTGTTTGCTCGTAATAGAACCGAATAAACGGCCGCCTTCACCAGATTTAGCTTGAAACTCAACCGTTAAGGATTCTAGAGTTTCCTTTAGTTCCTTTGCATGTTCAAGTTCTTCTGTTGCTTCTTTCTTTTCCTTGTTTTTTTGGGCTTCTAACGATTTGACATTGGCATTATTTGCTTCAACAGCAAGCCCCTGTTTAATTAGGAAGTTGTGAGCATATCCGTCAGCAACGTTTTTTACATCCCCTTTTTTTCCTTTACCTTTAACATCCTTTAGAAAAATAACTTTCATGATTTTGTTCCTCCTTCAAGATATTCCAAGATCGCCGTTTTTAATTGACTTTCTGTCTGTAAAATCGTAATTCCTTGCATTTGAGTGGCCGCATTTGATAAATGACCGCCTCCATCTAAAGCTTCCATAATCACTTGGACATTGATATCTCCAAGAGATCGGGCACTTATACTGACCAGATCCTCACTTCGACGTGCAATGACAAAAGAAGCAATAACTCCATTCATTGTAAGTAATGTATCTGCTGCTTGCGCAATTATTACTTGCTCAAAGAAGTCTCCCTCATCAGATGATTTTGCGATAGCAATACCATCTTTAAACATTTCTGCATTTTGAATAAGCTTCGCACGCTTCACATAAGTCTCAATATTTTCCTTCATAAACTTCTGGACAAGAACGGTGTCAGCACCCTTTCCCCTCAAATACGAGGCGGCATCAAATGTTCTTGATCCTGTTCTTAATGTAAAGCTTTTTGTATCTACGATAATCCCTGCTAATAAAGATGTGGCTTCAATCATATTCATTTTTAATTGTTTCGGCTGGTACTCAAGCAGCTCTGTCACAAGCTCGGCTGTGGAGGATGCATAAGGCTCCATATAGACGAGCAGAGGGTCTTTAATAAAGTCTTCTCCTCTTCGGTGATGATCAATGACAACAATATGATCAAGTCTATTTACGAGGCGTTCATCAATAACAAGAGAAGGTTTGTGTGTATCAACTACAACAAGAAGGGTATCATCGGTTGAAATTTCATAGGCTTCCTCAGGAGTGATAAATCTTGACCATAATTCAGAATGCTGTTTTACTTCATCTAACAACCGTTTCACACTTGAATCGATTTCCTTCGGATCCAGTACAATAAAACCATCTTTATTATTGACTTGAGCTACCTTCAAGATCCCAATTGCAGCCCCGATCGCATCCATATCTGGATATTTGTGTCCCATAATAAGAACCTTATCGCTTTGTGAGATAATCTCTTTAAGAGCATGAGAAATGACACGGGCTCGCACTCGGGTTCTTTTTTCCATTGGGTTTGTTTTGCCGCCAAAAAATTTCACTTTCCCATTCGGCTGTTTGATAGCTACTTGATCTCCGCCTCTTCCAAGCGCAAGATCCAAGCTGGATTGTGCAAAATCACCTAATTCTGCCAATGATTGAATTCCAGCGCCAATTCCAATGCTTAAGGTTAAAGAGACATTTTGCATTGTTGTCTTTTCACGAACTTCATCTAATATAGAAAACTTTGACTTTTCCAAGCTGGTTAATATATTTTCATTTAGTACACCAATAAATCTTTCAGAAGAGATTCTTTTTAAAAAGATCCCATAATCTGTTGCCCATTTGTTCAATAAAGAGGTCACTTCACTATTGATTGTACTTCTCGTCTGATCGTCCATCCCTTGGGTAATCTCATCATAATTATCAAGAAAAATAAAGGCAAGGACTGTCTGTTCATCTTCATACTGCTTCTCAATTTCAATTTGCTCTGTTACATCAAAAAAATATAACAACCGTTCCTCTCTTTTAATAATCACCTTAAATTTCCGCTCATATAAGTTGATTGTTTCCATGTCGATTTCTTGTTTAATTAAAGGAATGAGAGAGTCTGCCAAATCATAAAGGGATCTGCCCACCAATGTATCTTCATCAAAGCAAGTAGCCATAAATGGGTTCGTCCATTCGACATAATGGTTATCATTATATAACAAAATTCCTATCGGCATCTCCATGAGGGCTTCCTCACCGACTTTTTTAAGCCGATAAGAAAGGGTTGAAATATAATCTTCCATTTCAGATTTAATTTTTAAATCGGCATGTTTCAGAAAGAAGAGAATCAGCAACAAGATGACTATTCCAGATACCCCAATGATCCAGTTGAAATACAGGAGAAAAATGGTTGCGATCACTGTCACGCCGATTAGTGCATATACAGGGTACCTGAACAATGGCTTATCGTAAAAACTAGGCATTCTTGTCAGCTCCTCGTAACAGTGGATGAAATCATGTTATTTCCCTACTTGTTTAATCCGCGTTCTCAAGTTAAAGCCTAAATCAATTATACCTAATATCCTCACAATTTGTTGTAAAAACGGGAGGATTATTGAAAAGACGGTCACAAGAATAGGTAGTGCTTTCGAAACTTTTTTATGATGACTGTAAAAATAAACGAAAGAAAGACCTTGAACTGTCATTGCAAAATTTAATACATAATATACATTTAATGCAGCAATATACCAGTAGCTTCCTTTTTCTAAATTAAAAAGCATCAGAATCGTTGCTATTAGATAATACCAAATTAAATTTTTGGGGAGACTCCATTCCCGAAAAGGTGGCAAAGGCTGGATTTGCACCTTTAAACGCCTTAACATAAGGGAACAAATTAAGTGTGTAATAAAGGAAAGAATCACACCGGTAATGACAAACACACTAGGAAACATGTATTCCGCAGTTTGAAGCTGCTCCTTTAGTAGCTTTAATTGTTCATCTCCTATATCCTGCCCCATTGATTGAAATAATGAGATAGATTGTTGGAAAGATTCTTCAATTAGCCCCGGGATATCAATTTGCAAAAAAGCGATAACCGCACTGTAAAGAATGGCGGTTGTTACAAAATAGGAGAGAGACCCTGCAATAATAGCAGACATCGTTTGATTTTTTTTATAATAATGCCCCATAAGAATACCAGCTGTTGCAAAAATTAGTGTCGTTCCAATACCGCTCACGTTTGCAATAAGCATAGAAAGCAGCAGGGAGGCAAAATAGACTAATAGGGATTGCTTAATACTGTAACGGTAAGCAATTATGATGAAAGGCAGTGCCAATCCAAACATAAGAACTACTCCAATGACTGGTATGTATATCACTAAAAAGAGCAATACAGCATAGAGCGCTAATAGCACAGCACCCTCTGTAAGGAAGTTTGTCTGTTTCACATTTTCACCTCATCAATCTTAACACGATGCTAATCTTCTCGTATAATCCCCCAGAATAAAAACAGTCCAAGATTATTGTATGACACTTTCAGCTAATAAATCAAATAAAGTGAAACATTCGTGAAGGGTATGATGCAAGGAAAGTAATAGAGAAGTTTGTTCTGAAGGTTGATCGATGAGGTTTTTCTGTCAGAAGATAAGAGGATAAAAAGATGGGTAATAAACTCGACAGAAAAAAAATCTTCATCAATGGGGTTTGACTGCCAAAATAAAAAAAGCAGAAAATCTGCGTGACCTTGGTTCAGGTTTATTTCCGCGATACAAAACAAAGCAGCAGGAAACGGTCCTGCTGCTAAGGTTTTCATTATTCACCTGAAACGTATGGAAGTAAAGCCATTTGACGAGCACGTTTAATAGCTGAAGTCAACTTACGTTGATATTTAGCGCTAGTACCAGTCACACGGCGAGGTAAAATTTTACCGCGTTCAGAAACGAATTTTTTTAGTAGGTCTACTTCTTTGTAATCGATATGTGTAATACCGTTAGCTGTGAAATAACACACTTTACGACGTTTAGCACGTCCACCTCTGCGTCCTGCCATGGTTATATCCTCCCTTCAACATAGATTATTTATTAAAACGGTAAATCATCGTCTGAAATATCAATCGGTTTTCCATCGTTAGCAAATGGATCATTATCAAAGCTTGTATGACCTTGATTGTTTCGCTGGTTTTGATTCTGATCAGAACCAAATGCATTTCTGTTATTAGATCCACCGCCATAATTGTTTCCGCCGCTGCTGTTCTTAGGTTCTAAGAACTGAACACTATCAGCTACGACTTCAGTCACATAAACGCGTTTGCCTGTTTGATCTTCATAGTTTCGTGTTTGAAGGCGGCCATCCACGCCTGCCAAGCTTCCCTTTTTCAGAAAGTTTGCTACGTTCTCAGCTGGTCTGCGCCAAATTACACAGTTAATGAAGTCAGCTTCACGTTCCCCTTGCTGATTCGTAAATTGGCGATTCACTGCAAGAGTAAATGTTGCTACAGCTACACCATTCGGGGTATAACGCAATTCTGGATCTTTTGTAAGTCTTCCGACTAATACGACTCTATTGATCATAATCAAGACCATCCTTTGCTTGATATTTTGATCGATTTGATTATTCTTCTTCTTTTACAACGATATGACGAATGATGTCGTCATTGATTTTCGCTAAACGATCGAATTCTTGAACTGCTTCAGTGTTTGCTTGGGCTTTCAAGATCATATAGAAGCCGTCACGGAAATCATTGATTTCATATGCTAAGCGACGTTTTCCCCATTCTTTCGTCTCATTAATCTCCGCACCATTTTCAGTTAAAACGCCATTAAAACGTTCTACAAGAGCTTTTTTAGCCTCGTCCTCAATGTTTGGGCGGATGATATACATAATTTCGTATTTTCTCATCTTTTCGCACCTCCTTTTGGTCTAAACGGCCCATAATGGGCAAGGAGCAATATTTATATTACTCACAATTTTACATTATACCAACTTTTATTTCATAGTGCAATAGCATAGACATTGATTGTTTTCGTAAACTTCGACGTCATTCAAACAGAGTTAATCACTCTAAAATCTTTGTTTCCCATAGAGTAAGAAGGGAAACAGGAGAGATATTGATTTTCTTTGTTTAACGTTCGTTCAAAAAAGAAACAATCATTCAGAAAAGAGCTTAGACATTAAAACGGAAATGAATAACATCCCCATCTTTTACTTCGTATTCTTTCCCCTCTAAACGAACTTTCCCTGCTTCCCGTGCAGCCGTCATCGTACCTGCTGCTAATAAATCATCATAGGCTACCGTTTCGGCACGGATGAAGCCTCGTTCAAAATCTGTATGAATGACACCGGCACAAGCAGGTGCTTTCATCCCTTTACGGAATGTCCAAGCACGTACTTCCTGGACACCTGCAGTGAAATAAGTAGCCAGCCCAAGTAAATGATAAGCGGCATTAATTAATTGATCTAAGCCTGATTCCTCTATTCCAAGTTCTTCAAGGAACATCGCTTTTTCTTCTCCATCAAGCTCAGCAATTTCTGATTCAATTTTGGCACATATGACAATTACTTTAGCATTTTCATTGCTTGCAAATTCGCGAACTTGTTGTACATAAGAATTTCCAGATGGATCTGCTACCTCATCTTCACTTACATTTGCTACATACAAAACAGGCTTGATTGTTAGAAGATGAAGCTGCTTCACAAGCTTAAGCTGTTCTTCAGTAAATTCAACAGCTCTTGCTGGCCTTTCATTTTCGAATGCCTCTTTTAATTTTGACAACACTTCAAACTCATATGAAGCAGCTTTATCTTTTTGTTTTGCTAACTTTTCAACTCTGCCGATACGTTTATCTACTGTCTCTAAGTCTGCTAAAATTAACTCTAAATTAATCGTTTCAATATCAGAGACAGGATCAACATTCCCTGAGACGTGTGTAATGTTATCATCAGCAAAACACCTCACAACGTGGCAAATTGCATCGACCTGACGAATGTGAGAAAGGAATTTATTACCAAGACCTTCTCCTTTACTCGCGCCTTTTACAATCCCAGCAATATCTGTAAATTCAAAAGCGGTTGGAACCGTTTTTTTCGGTTGAACTAGTTCAGTAAGCTTTTGCAGACGAACATCTGGTACTTCCACTATTCCAACATTTGGATCGATAGTACAAAAAGGATAATTTGCTGATTCAGCTCCAGCTTGAGTAATAGCATTAAATAAAGTAGATTTTCCTACGTTTGGTAGACCGACAATTCCTGCAGTCAGTGCCATAATTTCAACTCCTCTATAATAAACATCATCATCGATTCATTTCCGATTCTGACCAATCTTTCACAATTATATGGACTATATATGAAAAGCGCAAGAGAGGGTCCAGGTACTTTTGGTACCTGGTACCCAAGAAAGCAAGCTCTGCTATTCTTCGTGTTTTACCAGCACCTTCTTCATTTTTCGTGAAAATTCCCTGCGAGGTATCATTACACTATGGGAACAGCCTTCACATTTAATTCTTATATCCATTCCCATTCGGATAATTTTCCAGCGATTAGCGCCGCAAGGGTGCTGTTTTTTCATTTCTACTATATCGTTTAAGCCGAACTCTTTTTCGATCATGCTTCTCTTCCTTTCTCAGCTACCTGATTTTCACTGCGGTTGTACATCACGATACGCGGAAATGGAATTTCGATTCCATGCTGGTCAAGTCTTTGTTTAATTTCTTTACGAAGAATGCGGGCTACACCAAAATGAGCCATAGGTTCTACTTCACACACGACTCTCAGCGTCACCTCGGAAGCACCTAACATTTGAACTCCTAAAAGCTCAGGTGTAGTCAACATCTCTTCATATTTTGAAGGGAGCTCCTCAAGCAGCTCTTGAATAACTCTTTCTGATTCTGAAATATCGCCCTCATATGCAACACTTACATCTACAAATGCAATGCTATTATGGATTGAAAAATTAGTAACCTCCATAATATTACCATTTGGAATAATGTGAAGCTCACCGGTCCAATTTTTAATTTTTGTTGTGCGTAAGCCGATTTCTTCTACATGGCCTTCAAATTGGCCGACTCGAACATAATCACCAACAGAAAATTGATCTTCAAAAATAATAAAAAATCCTGTAATAACATCCTTCACTAAGCTTTGAGCACCGAACCCGACTGCAAGTCCAACGATTCCTGCACCAGCAATTAATGCTTTTACATCAATTGTGAAGGTTTCTAGAACCATCATAAGAGCTACAAAATAAATAATGTAGGTTAAAACATTTTCAAGCAAGCGAACAAGAGTATTTTCTCTTCTTTCCGAAATTCGCAAAGGGGATCTTGAGCGAAAGTTAAACACTTTATGAACGGCGATTTTTCCAATCTTAATGAGCAAGATGGACAAGGCAATAATTAGAATGATTTTCAAAAAGCCTTGTCCCATACTTACCCAGAGCTCCTCATTGGATAAATAGTCAATAAGCCTCTTCCAAATATTCTCTAGTATATTCATTATAGAACCTCACTTACTACAAAAACCAATTTGATGTCCTTATTTTAGCAGGATTTTAATCCCATTTGTAGCGATTTGTTAATGGAAAGAGTAAAATTGCAACAAGTAAGTATAAATTAATCAACCCGTATAAAGGATACAAAAACGATATTAAAGCGGAGAACCCCAATGATGTAAAAGGAATCATCAGTAAAACAAAGATTGAGGCCATGAGCCAAATTGGAATATTTACAATTTTTCTAAATCGAGTGGCTAATCCAAATATCCCTGAAACAGCTGTTGTATAAATTGCAAGCCATAAAACAAAGGACATAAAAACTATTGCGATAACAGGGGATCCTTCTAATATTGCAAAGAGGGGAATTTCGTAGTCTCCAATATAATCGGCTAATTGAACCAGTGTTTCATTATATAAAAGAGAAATCCCCCCTAGAATACACCCGCTGCCAATGCTTGCAATCTTCGCCTCTTTAATAGACTTTATTTCCTTTCCAATCGCTGATAAAACAGCAACAAGGGGCAGTATATTCAAGGAAGTAAATGTTAATGCCGAAGGCCAATTATATTGCTTTTCCATATTTAAAATCCAAGCATGAGGGTGTTGAAATTGAAAAGACATCAAAGCAACTAATAATCCTATAATAAGAATAGGAATCAGAAATGAATTTAGCGAAAAAACCCCATCCACATCCCAGAAAAATAAACCGGCTAACATCAGACAAAATACGATAATTCCCATCCAATATGGAACAGAAAACACTTCTAATGTAGCCCCGCCGCCTGCGATCATAACAACAGTCGTTGTAAATAAATACACGATAATCAAGACATCATACACATATGATAGTTTTGTTCCTACTAATCTCTCCAAAACAGGAAAAAAATGCTCAGACTTTTCTTTATAACTGATTTTCATAATCGTATAGCATGCAAAACTAAAAAAAATGGTGAATAATAGAATGGCCAGTCCACTTTCAAAACCAAAAAACTGCCATAGTTCTCTGCCAGATGCATAGCCTGCTCCAATTATCGTACCTAAAATGAGGAACATCCATTTAAATCCCGCACTCCACAAACTTCAACACCTCGCCTAAATAGAAAGTTACTTGTTCCATGTATAGAAAGGAAACTTCTTCCGTATACTGTTACTACTATGACGAGGGAGTGAATCCTATGATTCTAAAATCAGGGCTTTTTTCATCGCAAAGAACACCAGACCGTATCTCACATGAAGATGAGGACGCGGTACGTCACTTATCGTCTAGTATTCAGGATTTATTGCCACGTCTTTTTTATAAGCCGATTGTTGTTTTATGCATTGGGACAGATCGTTCAACTGGTGACAGCCTGGGGCCGCTTACGGGCACAAAGCTTATGGAGAAAAGGTTATCTCATTTTCACGTATATGGGACGTTAAAAGATCCTGTTCATGCTGTTAACCTTCAAGAATCAGTTAAAAGGATTAAAGAAGCTCACCGAAACCCATTTATTATTGCAATCGATGCCTGTTTAGGAAGGATTAAGAACGTGGGTACCTTTCAAGTAGGAGCAGGTCCTATCAAACCAGGTTCAGGAGTAAATAAAGAGCTGCCAGCTGTTGGTGATATCCATATTAATGGCATAGTAAATGTAAGTGGCTTTATGGAATTTTTTGTTCTGCAAAATACAAGGCTCCATTTAGTAATGACAATGTCTGATATCATAGCTGAAAGCCTGTATATGACAGACAGAGCCTTTGCAAGAAAGAAAGCATTATTTAAGCCTGCCATCAACCCCATTCCTGAACCACATATTGAGCAATAAATTAAACAGATATAAAAAGGCTCGGCCAACAAATTTGCTATCTGAATCTTCTGTACTTTCAGCATATTTAGCCCATCGGCTAAAATTAATACTATCAAGTTTTGACCCGTGATTGCAGGCTATACTCGCCTGATCTGGATAATGACTAAAACATTTTAACCCAAAAAAAAGAAGCTGAGATAGAAATATTGATGATTTCTAAAGGTCAACTCCTTTACTATTTAAGATGATTGTTTTTGTTTCAACAATTCTAGTATTCTCTCAAGATCTTCGGGTGACAGAAATTCAATTTCAATTTTCCCTTTTTTCTTCTGCTGCTTTATGGTAACAGAGGTGCCAAAGTAATCTTGTAAATACGATTCCCGTTCTTTGAGAAAGATATCTTTTTTAATCGGTGCTTTCCTTGTTTCACGTGAAACATGATCATTTAATTGTTGGACCAGCTGCTCAACTTGGCGGACATTTAATTGTTCTTTTTGAATTTTTTCCACTAATGGCGAAAGCTTTTCCTTCTTTTTCAATCCCAGCAATGTCCGTCCATGTCCCATTGACAGCTTACCTTCTGAAATAAGCGTTTGGACAGTTGCGGGAAGGGTTAATAACCGCAAATGATTTGCAATATGTGGGCGGCTCTTCCCTAATCGTTTTGCTAATTCCTCTTGTGTCATATGTAATTCTTCTAATAGGGATTGATAAGCTTGTGCTTCCTCGATTGGAGTTAAATCCTCACGTTGAAGATTTTCTAGTAAGGCTAATTCCATCATTTGCTTTTCATTAAATTCTCGTATAACTGCAGGAACTGTTTTTAAATTTGCTTTTTTTGCTGCTCGAAAACGACGTTCCCCAACTACAATTTCAAATCCTTTAATACTTTTTCGGACGATTAATGGCTGCAGGATGCCATGCTGTTCAATAGACTCTTTTAATTCATCAATAGCCGCTTCTTGAAAGGTTTTTCTTGGCTGATAAGGATTTGGTCTAAGATCTTTAATGTTTATTTCTAGAACAGAATCCTCTTTACTGACCTCCATGTTGTTAAACAATGCATTTATACCTTTACCAAGTCCTCTAGCCATTTGCCACCACTTCCTTTGCTAAATCTAAATATACTTCCGCCCCTCTAGAGCGTGGATCATATAAGATAATAGGTTGCCCGTGGCTTGGAGCTTCACTTAGACGAACATTCCGAGGAATAATCGTTCTGTAAACTTTTTCTTGGAAGTATTTCTTTACTTCTTCAATTACTTGAATTCCTAAATTTGTACGTGCATCTAGCATTGTGAGCAAAACCCCTTCAATGCCAAGATCAGTGTTTAAATGTTTTTGAACTAGCCGAACAGTATTTAATAACTGACTCAACCCTTCGAGTGCATAGTACTCACACTGTACTGGTATAATAACGGCATCAGATGCAGTTAGAGCATTTATCGTTAAGAGACCAAGTGATGGAGGACAATCGACAATCATATAATCATAGTGGTGTTTTACTTTTTCCAGCGCTCGTTTAAGCCGGACTTCTCTTGAAATGGTCGGAACAAGCTCAATCTCAGCTCCAGCTAACTGAATGGTAGCAGGAATTGCATCTAGATTTTCGACAGAGGTAGGTTTAATAATGTCCTTAACTTCTGCATCTTCTACTAAAATATCATAGATACATTGGTCAACATCTGCTTTATCAATTCCTATTCCACTCGTTGCATTTCCTTGTGGATCTACATCTACAATTAAAACTCTTTTTCCGATATAGGCTAAACAGGCTCCAAGGTTAACCGATGTTGTTGTCTTACCAACTCCACCTTTTTGGTTTGCAATTGCGATAATCTTGCCCATGGTGTCACCTACTTTCAAATTGGCGTATTTCTATTTTATCAAAAAAATGAACACACGGTAGAATTGTTTTCACTTTTCATGATATAATCATTTATTTTTGGTTATAAAAATATTTTAATATAATTTCCTGGAAAATACAGAGGAAAAAAGACTTAAAAGATAGAATATTAGTTTAACAAGGAGGGGGAAATGTGGAAATATATCGATTTGATAAGGCTGTTGGGAAACCAATCAATCTTTTTTCTTCCAATTTTTCTTTGATGCCTATTATCAAACAAGAAATGAAACATATCCATATTGCTTGTATGCAACTTGAAACAGAGGGTGTAATTGGCTTTCATGAAGCTGCCACTAATCAACTATTGCTTGTTATTCAAGGTGAAGGATGGGTAAGAGGTGAAGCAGAGCAAAGGATAAAAATTCAGGCTGGAGAAGCGGCTTTCTGGAGACAGGGAGAAGGCCATGAAACGACGACAAAAGAAGGGCTCACCGCTATCGTTATAGAGGGAGAAGACTTAAATCCTGAACAAATGACAAGAAAATAAGATAAGACAAGAAAGAAACGAAAGCAAAAAGTCTCTTGGACAGCTGCGGGAAGTACACTACAAGCCTAACCGAAAAGGGATTTATGGGAGGATTGGGTTGTGACCTCGCATTTTGTAGCGCCTTGAAAATGCTCAAGGCGCTTTGAACACTGTTTTTGTACCTGTTATCTATAACAGAAATTCGAGCCGAATATTCATTTTTACATAAAAACTTTAATAATCTTAGAGTTTCGATTTGTCCTCGAAAAACTGAAATTGACTGGGGCATTTCATAATGAATAAAAATTTATTATTCACACATTACTCTGCCGTATTAATTGGTATCGTCATATTCGTTTTATTTTGGGATTTTTATGGTGAATTGGATATAATCTTCAAATTCTTCTTCTTCAGAATTGATTTTCACACCCGTATCCTCCACCATAGTAAGGGATTGCCTGATTGTATTCATTGCGATTCTTGTATCCCGGCTAAAGGATCTTCTTTTAACCGCAGGTTTAGGCTTTTCCTTTTCAAGGAGTTTTACGACCCTGTCTTCTGTTTGTTTAACATTCAACTGTTTTGCTACAATTTCTTCTACTAAGTTTACTTGAAGCTCATGCAATTTGAGTGGAATTAATGCTCTTGCATGTCTCTCTGTTATTTTTTTCTGAAGCAACGCATCTTGTACTTCCTGAGGCAATTTTAAAAGACGAAGCTTATTAGCAACTGTTGACTGTCCTTTTCCGAGTCTTTGGGCAAGAGCTTCCTGAGTTAATCGGTGAAGCTCGAGTAATTTTGCATAGGCCATAGCTTCTTCGATAGCAGACAGCTCCTCACGCTGAAGGTTTTCAATGAGGGCCACGGAGGCAGTCTCTGCATCACTATAATTCTTTATAATAGCCGGTATTGTTTCCCAGCCTAGCTTTTGAACTGCACGCCAGCGTCTTTCCCCGGCAATAAGTTCATAGCTTGCTTCGCCCTCCATGCTGCGAACCACAATTGGCTGAATAATACCATGAGTTTTTATTGTTTGAGAAAGCTCTTCTATCTTTTCATCCGCAAAAATGGTGCGGGGTTGATATTGATTTGGAATAATTTCATGAACTGGGATTTGATGTACTTGTTCTTTTACTGAGTCTTCGTTTTCTTCGACCATTTCAATTTCTTCTGTTGAATCTGATTCAGATTGCGCCTTTTCTCCTAAACCGAATAAACGTGAAAAGGGACTCTTCATGAGCTTACACCACCTTTAAAAACTACCACTATATAATTCTCTTTTCCTATTCTTATTTCCTGCTCATATTCTATCTTACAAAAAAAATTCTCCTTATGGAACACCTAATGGAACTATTCAATTGGTGTTTTATTAGGTGTTCCCGGCTTACGCGGATAGGTTTTCGGAGTGTTTTTTTGTTTTTCAATCACAATAATTGAACGTAAACTGTTTTCCATTGGAAGGAGAAATTCATCTAATTTCCTTACGTTACCGCCCAATGTTTTGATCGCCTTTTGTGCGTTTTCTAATTCGTCTTTTGCTGACGCTGCCTTTAAAGCAAGAAAATGACCGTTCCTTTTTGCTAATGGCAAACAAAGCTCACTAAGGACAGATAACCTTGCAACAGCTCTGGCAGTCACTACATCATAAGATTCTCGGTGCTGCTTATTTTTTCCGAATGTCTCTGCCCGGTCATGATAAAAATTCACTTTATTTAATTTTAGTTTATCAGCTAATGCCTGTAAAAAGGTAATCCTTTTATTCAGCGAGTCAACAATTGATACTTCGATATGGGGGAAGCAAATTTTAATCGGAATACTTGGGAAGCCAGCTCCAGCTCCCACATCACAAACTGATAATGGTTTAGTAAAGTCAAAATAAAAAGCTGCTGAAATAGAATCATAAAAATGCTTTAAATACACTTCTTCTTTATTTGTTATAGAAGTTAAGTTCATTTTTTCATTCCACTCAACTAATAGCTCATAATAATCATTAAATTGCTGAAGCTGCTTAGGAGTAAGAGTAATTCCCTTCTCCTCAAGCATGGTTTGAAATTGATTACTATTCATCATTCAGGCCCTTTCTTCTTTCCATTATTCATTAGAAACCTTTGCGATTCTCCCCTGCTCAATATAAACCAGCAAGATGGAAACATCAGCTGGGTTCACTCCGGATATTCTTGAGGCTTGGGCGACAGATAAAGGACGTACTTCTTTTAATTTTTGACGTGCTTCTGAAGCAAGACCGGTAATCGCATCATAATCGATGTGATCTGGTATTTTTTTATTCTCCATTTTTTTCAGTTTTTCTACCTGCTGAAGAGATTTTTCAATATATCCTTCGTATTTAATTTGAATTTCTACCTGTTCTTGCACATCAGCATCGATTTCCTTTTCAGAAGGTGCAAGCTGAAGGATATGCTCATATTTCATTTCAGGACGCTTTAACAAATCGGTTGCTCTAATTCCATCTTTTAAAGAGCTGCCCCCGATAGAATCAATTAAGGCCTGTGTTTCTTTATTTGGTTTGATGATAATGGAATGAAGCCGTTTTTTCTCTTGTTTAATTGCTTCCTTTTTTTCAACAAAACGCTTGTATCGTTCCTCTTTGATAAGACCAAGCTCATGACCAAGCTCAGTTAGCCTTAAATCTGCATTATCATGACGGAGCAGCAGGCGATATTCTGCTCTTGACGTTAACAATCGATATGGCTCATTTGTTCCTTTTGTAACCAGGTCATCGATTAAGACACCAATATAGGCATCTGATCTTCCTAAAATCACTTCTTCTTTACCAAGTGCTTTTTGAGCTGCGTTGATACCGGCCATAATCCCTTGGCCTGCTGCTTCTTCGTAACCAGAGGTTCCATTTATTTGACCAGCGGTGAAAAGAGCAGATACTTTTTTCGTTTCTAATGTTGGCCATAGCTGTGTCGGAACGATCGCGTCATACTCAATTGCATAACCTGCCCGCATCATTTGAACATTTTCAAGACCTGGAATCGTTTTTAACATGTCTTGCTGGACATCTTCAGGAAGACTAGTTGAAAGCCCCTGTACGTAGACCTCTTGTGTATTCCTTCCTTCAGGTTCAAGAAAAATCTGATGACGAGGCTTATCATTAAATCGGACAACCTTATCTTCTATTGATGGACAATATCTTGGACCTGTCCCTTTGATCATTCCTGAAAACATTGGGGACCGATGAAGATTGGCATCAATAATCTGATGAGTTTCTTCACTTGTATAGGTTAACCAGCACGGAAGCTGATCTGTAATGTATTTTGTCGTCTCATATGAAAAAGCTCTGGGTACTTCGTCACCCGGCTGAATTTCTGTTTTACTGTAATCAATGGAATGGCTGTTTACACGTGGAGGGGTTCCTGTCTTAAAGCGAACAAGATCAAAACCTAATTCCTCTAAATGCTCTGATAACTTAATTGAAGGCTGTTGATTGTTCGGACCGCTAGAATAAGACAAATCCCCCAATATAATTTTCCCTCTTAAAAAAGTCCCAGTTGTTAAGACAACTGCATTTGCCCGATATTCTGCCCCTGTTTGAGTAATAACTCCCCTGCACTCTCCGTCTTCTATAATCAATTTTTCAACCATACCTTGAAGAAGCGTCAAATTCGATTCATTTTCCATTGTTTTCTTTAATTCATGCTGATAAAGGAACTTATCTGCCTGAGCTCTTAATGCTCTGACAGCAGGTCCTTTTCCGGTATTCAGCATTCTCATTTGAATGTGTGTTTTATCTATATTTTTGCCCATTTCTCCGCCAAGGGCATCGATTTCACGGACAACAATACCTTTTGCGGGTCCGCCGACTGAAGGGTTGCAGGGCATGAATGCAACCATGTCAAGATTGATGGTAAGAGCAAGTGTTTTTGCTCCTAATCTTGCTGATGCGAGCGCGGCCTCAACACCAGCGTGACCAGCACCTACAACCACTACATCGTACCTGCCTGCTTGATATCCCATGTTTTTTCCTCCTTTTTCAAAATCCTTTTTTCTTTCATAAGGCGAACGACACAATCCAATTTTGACCAGATGAGTTTTGCTATTTTCCTAAGCAAAATTGTGAAAAAAGCTGATCAATTAAGCTTTCTTGAACTGAATCTCCAACAATTTCACCTAGCAGCTCCCAGCATCTCGTTAAATCTATCTGTACAATATCAATCGGCACTCCAGCCTCAATTCCATCTAAAGCATCCTCTATCGTTTTCTTTGCCTGAGTAAGTAAGGCAATGTGACGTGTATTAGAGACGTATGTTAAATCTCCCCCTTGAACATTTCCTTCAAAGAAAAGAGAGCTTATTGCTGTTTCCAGTTCATCTACTCCTTGCTCCTCTAATAAAGAGGTTGTGACGACAGGACGCCCTTCGGCAAGGGTCTGAACTCGTTTTAGATCAATCTTTTGCGGCAAGTCTGTTTTATTTACTATCACAATGACGTCCATTCCCTTGATTGCTTCAAACAGCTGCTCATCCTCATGGGTCAAGTCGTCACTATAGTTCAATACAAGTAAAATGAGGTCTGCCTCTTTTAAAACCTGCCTTGACCGTTCAACTCCGATTCGTTCAACAATGTCCTCTGTCTCACGGATACCTGCTGTGTCAACAAGTCTTAAAGGCACCCCTCTAACGTTCACATATTCTTCGATAACATCACGTGTTGTGCCTGGAATATCTGTAACAATTGCTTTATTTTCATGGACAAGGCTGTTTAAAAGAGAGGACTTTCCTACATTAGGTCTTCCAATAATGACAGTTGAAAGTCCTTCTCTTAATATTTTCCCCTGCTGAGAGGTTTGCAGCAGCTTTTGAATCTCAGTTTTTACAGAAGTTGCTTTTTCTATAAGCATATGATGAGTCATTTCCTCGACATCATCGTATTCTGGATAATCGATATTTACCTCAACATGTGCTAATGTTTCTAGAATTTCCTGTCGAAGTCGTTTGATTAGCTTTGACAATCTTCCCTCCATTTGTCCTAATGCTACATTCATGGCGCGGTCTGTCTTCGCTCTGATCAAATCCATGACTGCTTCTGCTTGAGATAAGTCAATTCTTCCATTTAAGAATGCCCGCTTTGTAAATTCACCTGGCTCTGCCAATCTTGCTCCTTGATTTAATACAAGCTGAAGGACTTTGTTTACCGTTACAAGACCACCATGGCAATTTATTTCAATGACATCTTCTCGCGTAAATGTTTTTGGTCCTTTCATGACTGAGATCATGACTTCCTCAATGACTTGAAGAGTCTCGGGATCGACAATATTTCCATAATGAATGGT
The DNA here is from genome assembly GCF_014773385.1 of Metabacillus arenae. Lineage (GTDB taxonomy): Bacteria > Bacillota > Bacilli > Bacillales > Bacillaceae > Metabacillus_D > Metabacillus_D arenae. The sequence continues at coordinate 210,568 of NZ_JACXAI010000005.1, forward strand.
ATGAGTGGCCACTTCTCTCAGCTTCTTGGGAGCAGGTGCTTTAAAGATCGAATCAGCAATTGAAATTGCCTCATTCCCGCTGAGGCGCACAATAGCAATAGCTCCTTCCCCCATTGGTGTAGATATGGCTGCAATCGTATCAAATTCCATTTGAGCATTTCACCTCATTTAATTAAGAAAGCGCAAGGCGCTGGTTCTTCGGCGACAAGTATAAGCTGAGCCAGCTGAAAGGCTGTTCTTTAACCTTCAAAGGCGGATTTGCTTAAATGGCCTATGGTTCCTTACGCTAGATATATTCTAGAAAGAAAAACACTTCCGAGTCTTTCTTGAAGTTAGATGTCAGACGTGGGAATTACCTGAAATCGGCGGAAGAGCCGGTTTCTTATTTAATTACCTCATCTACTTTAGTTCTTTATTATCTATTAGAAAAAAAGTTTTATTGCAATCAAAACTTTAAGATAGCATATTTCCTTTTTTTATTAAAGAGAAACACTTCTCATTATTATCCACATCTGCATATTCTTTAATCATTTTAACTTATCCACATGTTTATAACAATCATTCACTTCCTATTATCCACACCTACTTTTGATGAAATTTATTGAAATTGTGAACAAAAGTGAAAATCAAGGATATATCTATTAACATTTAGAAGAGACGCAACTCGGAGGATTTTCATTTTTATGACGGATAGGTTTTTTAACTCAAGACATAAGGAGCTTGGAGCTAGGCAACAAGGGTAAGCGGAAGCACCTTGAACAGCTCAGACAAAGTAAATGAAAGCTTCACAGAAAGGCATTTATTCCTTGTTTGATGAATGGCTTGTGACCAAGGCGCTGCAGCTGGACAATGATAACTAACTATAATGCGTTAATACTTTAATGTACTTAAACATTCTGAAACCACAAAAAAATACCGGCTAATCGCCGGTACCCAAATTTCTTTATTTTTTTGCAATAACAATATGCCTTCTCGGTTCTTCGCCAACTGAATAGGTTTTAACATCTCTTCTTTTCGTTAAGGCAGCATGAATAATTTTCCGTTCGTAAGATGGCATAGGTTCAAGTGATACTTCTTTAGAAGTGCGAATTGCCTGATTTGCCAGCTTTTCTGCTAGCTGGTTGAGTGTTTCTTCTCGGCGGGAACGATAATTTTCAGCGTCAACTACTATTTGAATATATTGATCAGAATGCCGATTCGCCACAAGCTGTGTTAAATATTGCAGGGAATTTAATGTTTGTCCCCTTTTTCCGATTAGAAGAGCAATCTGTTCCCCTTCTACTTGAAATGTACAACTACGGCCAGCTTGTTTCATAGATATTTTTGCTTCAACACCCATTTTTTCAATGACATTTGTTAAAAATTGTTGAGCTTTTTCAATTGGTTTTTGCTGTAATTCCTCATCTGCTTCAAAAGAGACTTCTGAATTGCTTTCAGCCGTTATGCTGGGGTTCTTTTCTTGTTCATCTTCATAGGTCAAGGCAGAAATAGCAGTTGGCCCAGCTTTTACTTTCACTTTTACAACGGCAGGTCGTTGCCCAAATATCCCTAGAAAACCTTTTTTACCTTCGTCAATGGTATGAATTTCGACATCTTCTTTTGTCATGTTGAGTTCAGCCAATGCGGATTTTACTGCTTCATCGACGGTCTGTCCAGTAGCAGTTATCTCTCTCACTTTTTCGTTCCTCCCGCAGGTTCAGTTACTTTTGTTTTTGAACCGTGAATAAAAAATGTTTGAGCTATCATAAATAAGTTACCGACAACCCAGTATAATGATAACGCTGCCGGAAAGCTTATAGCGAAGACAACAATCATAATCGGCATGATATAAAGCATCATAGCCATTTGCGGATTTTGATTGGCTGTTCCTGCCATCATCATTTTTTGCTGGATAAACGTTGTAATCCCGGCTACGATTGGAAGGATAAAGAAAGGATCTCTTTCCCCTAAATCAAACCATAGGAAATTGTGGTTTGCGATTTCCTGTGTTCTCATAATTGCATGATAAAAACCAATGAGAATCGGCATTTGAACAAGTAATGGAAAACAGCCTGCCAGTGGATTTACACCATTCTTTTGGAATAAGGCCATCGTTTCCTGTTGTAGTTTTTGTTGAGTTTTTTGATCTTTAGAACTATATTTCTCACGTAATTTCTGCATTTCAGGCTGCAATTCCTGCATAGCTTTGGAACTTCTCATTTGCTTTATCATTAAAGGCAAAATCGCAAAACGGATAAGCAGTGTAACGATGATAATCCCTAATCCATAATTATCACCAGTTAGATTAGAAAAGTATGTAATCAGCCATGACAGCGGATAAACAATGTATTGATTCCAAAAACCTTCACTCTTGTCTGTTATCGGTTCATTAATTTCTGTACAACCAGTTAAAATGGTTAACAAACCGACAAGTCCTAGCAATAAAAATATTCGCCTTTTCAACCGACTTTCCTCCTAAGCATTTAACTTTATTTCAGTCTTTTCATTAGGCTCTTTTCAAACATATAAGTACCTTTTAATAAAGGCAATCGGCGGTTCGCCGATTGCTTCTAGTCTCACATCTAACCTCTCACTTCGAAAAAGATATCTTAACTTTTGAAATGATAGGCTTTGCCTGCAGATAGAAACAAAGTTTGCGAAAACAGCCATTCATAAAAACAGTTTAACATCTTTCAAAAGAAAATTCTTTTTTCTTTGATAGATTTAACCAGAATACTTTTTATTTTTTCTTTTCTTGTACACATTTGTTTTTCTAAAAAGATGCTGCAGACTCTTTTTCACTTCCTCGTAACCCATTTCTGAAGCAGGTTTTCTGGCAATAATCAAATAATCCTTCCTATTTTGCAGCAATTCCTTTTCTTCTAAAAAAACTTGCCGTATTAGTCTTTTAATTCGATTTCTTGTCACGGCATTTCCGATTTTTTTACTCACAGAAAGTCCCAAACGAAACTCTTTTTCTTCAGGTTGATCAAGAAGATAAATAACAAATTGACGGTTTGCCATGGACTTTCCTTGTTTAAAGATCTTTTGGAAGTCTTCATTTTTTTTAACACGATTACGCTTTTTCATTTTGTTACTCACTCCGTATTTAACTTCCTGACAACTCTTTTTACTTTAGGTGTCATTATTTCCTTAATCTTTATGTATTAAAACAGTGTCCTCTTTTTTGAACTAGATGGGACACTGCATAAGTTTGAACCGGAAGGAAAGAAATTCGCAAAGGCGCTGGTCCTTCGGCAACAAGCACAGTCCGGCTTGAGGGCACTGTTCATTAGCTTTTTAACAAATTGCTTGTGATTGCGCCTGGAGTTAGGGCGTAATACCTTCCTGTAGTACGTAACTATTTTTATTGACGTAAACTTTCTTATCTAGCAAAAAAGACCACTGACAAATTTCAGTGGCCTAAGCAGATAATACTTTTCTTCCTTTACGGCGACGGCGAGCTAAAACTTTACGTCCGTTGCTTGTGCTCATACGGCTGCGAAAACCGTGAACTTTACTATGTTTACGTTTGCTTGGTTGATATGTTCTTTTCATATATGACACCTCCCTGAGGAATAGCTGTTAAAGACAGTCTTATTAATTATAGTGAGTAGCTACTAATATTGTCAAGAGCAAAAGTGCAAGACGCATGGAGCTCCTTCAAGCTCGTCTTGAAACATAAAATTGGGCATAGATTAAAAAAGCTAATCAAATTTCTTAGATCAAGAACCTATATTCAAGTAAGCAAATTGTCTATCCAATTTAGGAAAAAAATCCTTCTTCTCCTCTGTGGATATTTTATTGACATATTTTTCTCTATCCACACCCCTTATCGACAAGTTTTTCACACTTCTTTCACATGTGGACAATTTTCCCCCACATACTGCGACTTATGTGGATAAGTTTCAAAAAATCATTGCAACACTTGCTTTATTTTGATATTATATTTGTGTTTTAACCCTGAATAACTGAAAATAGATTTTCTTTTATCCACAGATTGTGGATAAAATGTGGAAAGTTTTTAAACAGCCTGTGAAGAAAATTGTCCACAATAGATGAATTGTGTCGAAAAGACGTTTTTCTACTATATTATATATTTCTCAACAATATCTGTTGATGAATATTTATGCATGGTGGTTTTATTATGCACCCAAAGCCAATCCAAGAGTAAAGGAGGGATAGACCAATAATGGAAAACATAGCAGATTTATGGAATCGAGCTCTGGCTAAAATAGAGAAAAAATTGAGCAAGCCAAGCTTTGAGACATGGCTTAAATCTACCAAAGCTCATGCATTACAAGGCGATATATTAATCATAACTGCACCCAATGAATTTGCTAGGGACTGGCTTGAATCAAGGTATTTGCGCTTGATTGCCGATACCATATATGACTTAACAGGAGAAAAACTTGGGATAAAATTTATTATTCCACAGAATCAAAATGAGGAAGATTTTATGCCAAAATCTCCGATAAAGAAACTAACAAAGGATGAGGAGGAGCATGGAGAGCTTCCTCAAAATGTACTTAACTCTAAATATACGTTTGATACGTTTGTTATAGGATCTGGAAATCGTTTTGCCCATGCTGCATCACTTGCTGTTGCAGAAGCACCTGCAAAAGCCTATAATCCATTATTTATATACGGGGGAGTAGGTCTTGGAAAAACTCACTTAATGCATGCGATCGGACACTATGTAATTGACCACAACCCTAGTGCAAAGGTTGTTTATTTGTCATCTGAAAAATTTACAAATGAGTTTATTAACTCTATTCGAGATAATAAGGCTGTCGATTTTCGAAATAAATATCGAAATGTAGATGTTCTTTTAATAGACGATATTCAATTCTTAGCTGGAAAAGAACAAACTCAAGAAGAGTTTTTCCATACATTTAATACCCTTCATGAAGAAAGTAAGCAAATTATCATATCAAGTGATCGGCCGCCAAAAGAAATACCTACTCTTGAAGACCGTTTGCGCTCGAGGTTTGAGTGGGGACTTATTACTGATATTACACCGCCAGATTTGGAAACTAGGATAGCGATTTTACGGAAGAAAGCAAAAGCAGAGGGCTTAGATATTCCGAACGAAGTCATGCTTTATATTGCAAATCAAATTGATTCTAATATTCGTGAATTAGAAGGGGCCCTTATACGAGTCGTTGCTTATTCCTCTCTTATCAATAAAGATATAAATGCTGATTTGGCCGCTGAAGCACTGAAGGATATCATACCAAGCTCAAAACCTAAAATGATAACAATTCAAGAGATTCAAAGAAATGTAGGGCAACATTTTAACGTTAAGTTAGAAGATTTCAAGGCTAAAAAAAGAACGAAGTCGGTTGCTTTTCCAAGACAGATTGCCATGTATTTATCAAGAGAGCTAACAGATTCATCTCTTCCTAAAATTGGTGAAGAATTTGGAGGAAGAGATCATACGACTGTTATACACGCACATGAAAAGATTTCAAAGCTGCTTCATTCAGATGATCAACTCCAAAAGCAAATAAAAGAGATTCGAGACCAATTAAGAGGGTAAAGTTATAAATTACCCTTATTATTTTTTTATCTACCGAGATTTATAGGACCTATCATGTTCTAATGAGGTAAAATGATTATAGGGATAATGTGAATAACTCAGCTCGATTCATACACAGGCTGTCCACATGTGGATAGTCTGTGTTTCCTTATCATTTCGAAGTTATCCACATAATCACAGGCCCTACTATTACTTCTACTAATTTTTTAAAAAAATATATATAAACAGTTGATAAAAAGTATGCCTATGAATTGGTAAGGAGGATCATGAAAAATGAAATTTATCATTCAAAGAGACAAATTAGTGAACAGCATCCAAGATGTTTTGAAGGCAGTCCCATCTAGAACGACTATTCCTATTCTGACAGGGATAAAAATTGTGGCTTCAAATGAGGGAGTTACTTTAACAGGAAGTGATTCTGATATTTCCATTGAATCATTTATACCTGCCGAAGAAGAAGGATCAGAAATTATCGAAATTAAACAACCGGGAAGTATTGTCCTGCAAGCAAAATTTTTTAGTGAAATTGTGAAAAAGCTACCGAAGGATACTGTGGAAATTGAGGTTGGAGAAAACTATTTAACTAGAATCAGTTCAGGTAAAGCAGAATTTAATTTAAATGGTTTAGACTCAGATGAATATCCACATCTTCCACAAGTAGAGGAGCACCATGTATTTCAGATACCAATCGATTTAATAAAAACATTAATCCGTCAAACTGTATTTGCTGTTTCTACTTCAGAAACAAGACCTATCTTGACAGGTGTAAACTGGAGACTCGAGTTTGGAGAATTGACCTGTATTGCAACAGATAGCCACCGCCTCGCTTTAAGAATGGCAAAAATAGAAAATGATCATCAAGAATCATACAATGTCGTCATTCCTGGAAAAAGTTTAAATGAATTAAGCAAAATTTTAGATGATACAAGCGATCTTATCGATATTGTTATTACAGAGAACCAAGTACTCTTTAAAGCCAAAAACCTCCTTTTCTTTTCAAGGCTCTTAGAAGGAAATTATCCAGATACATCTCGTTTAATACCTGAAGAAAGCAAAACAGAGGTAGAAGTGCAATCCAAAGAATTTTTACAAACAATTGATCGTGCTTCCCTGCTTGCAAGAGAGGGAAGGAACAATGTAGTAAAGCTATCAACACTTCCAGGGGGAATATTAGAAGTTTCTTCAAATTCTCCTGAGATCGGAAAAGTAAGTGAAGAGGTTCAAACTCACCATATTGAGGGTGAGGAATTAAAAATTTCCTTTAGTGCAAAATATATGTTAGATGCATTAAAGGCGTTAGAAGGGACAGACATTAAAATCAGTTTCACTGGGGCAATGCGCCCTTTCTTAATCAGAACCCCTCAGAATGAAACGATTTTGCAATTAATATTACCTGTTAGAACATATTAATGCCTTGAGCTGTCCTGCAAGTGCCTGGCTCCCCATATACACGAGATTACTATTTGAAGTGTTAGGGGAGTCAGGTATTTTATTAGATAAGAAAATGTATTTTGTACTTAGCTTTAGTGTCTAAGCTCCAAGCGCAATCAGTCTTTAGGTCATAAGCTAATCCGCCGATACAACCTTCATGCCAGCTCGCTTAAGGACTAGCGCCCCTGAGCTTTTCTTACGAAAAGAAGTTTAAGCTCGGGTAATGGTATACAGATATCGTTGTCCTGCTCCGACCCTGGGTGTGCCTTTTTGCTTTTCATTTGAAGGTTCACGGAGTTTATCCTGATCTTAGGCGGATAAAACCTCCTCTAACAGAAATATTCTTTCCAACAAGATCATTTTTTTAGTACAATAAGGTATTAGTGACTAGTAGAAAGTAGGCGAAGCAAATGGCAGAGGCTATCAAAATTGAAACGGAAACCATTACACTCGGCCAATTTTTAAAGCTAGCAGATGTTATCCAATCCGGCGGAATGGCAAAATGGTTTCTCCAAGAATATGAGGTCTATGTGAATGGAGAACCAGAAAATCGCAGAGGAAAGAAGCTTACTCCAGGAGATGAAGTAAAGATCCCTGAGGTCGGTATATTTACAGTGACTAATTAAAGTTGGTGAACGATATTGTTTATCAAAGAATTAACGTTAACAAACTATCGAAATTATAAAAAGCTTTCAGTTGATTTTCAAAATAAAGTGAATGTCATACTTGGAGAGAATGCCCAAGGCAAAACAAACATGATGGAAGCGATCTATGTTTTGGCTATGGCAAAATCCCACCGAACATCTAATGATAAAGAATTAATTCAATGGGATGAAGAATATGCTAAAATAGAGGGTAGGGTTCAAAAAGCTAATGGCTCGATTCCAATGCAGCTTGTGCTTTCTAAAAAGGGAAAGAAAGCTAGGGTCAATCATATTGAGCAAAAAAAGCTTAGTCAATATATTGGAGCAATGAATGTTATCATGTTTGCTCCTGAGGACTTAAATCTAGTAAAAGGCAGCCCGCAGATCCGTAGGCGGTTTATCGATATGGAAATTGGACAAGTTTCCCCAGTTTATATTTATGATCTTAGCCGTTATCAAAAAATCATGAATCAACGAAATCAATATTTAAAGCAGCTTATGACAAAAAAGCAAACTGATCTGACAATGCTTGATGTCTTAACTGCTCAGTTGATTGAAGTTGCAACGAAGCTTGTTATCAAACGGCTTGAATTCATAAAGCAATTACAAAAATGGGCAGAGCCTATTCATTCAGGGATAAGCAGAGACCTTGAAAACCTCACCATTCATTACCTTTCTTCTGTTGACGTATCAGATGACGGAGATTTGTCGAAAATGATAGAAGCATACGAAGAAAAATTTGATAAAATAAGAGAAAGAGAAATCGAACGTGGTACGACTTTAGCAGGTCCTCATCGTGATGATTTACAATTTTTGGTAAATGAACGTGACGTTCAAACCTACGGCTCACAAGGACAACAAAGAACAACAGCCCTTTCCTTAAAGCTTGCGGAGATTGAATTGATTCACGAGGAAATTGGAGAATATCCCATTCTTTTACTTGATGATGTATTATCTGAGTTGGATGATTTCAGGCAATCACACTTACTTAATACAATTCAAGGAAAGGTGCAAACCTTTGTTACAACAACTAGTGTTGAAGGAATTGACCATCAAACTTTAAAAGAAGCCACAATGTTCCACGTCTCCACTGGAGAACTGGTTTCTGTCAACTCGAGGTGAGTAGGAATATGTATATCCATTTAGGTGACAATTTTGTTGTACCGTCCCGAGAAGTTGTGATGATTTTAGACTACTATTCATCGCAAGCATCACCTTTCTATCAGGAATTTATGGATAGGCAGAAATCCCAGTTTGTCCACCTTTCTCAAAGTGAACCTAAATCAATTGTTATTACAACTGAACATATTTATTTTTCACCTTTAGGTTCAAGTACTTTAAAAAGGCGGTCACATTCAATGTTCGATCCAAAAATGTCCTCTTTAAAAGATTAAGAATAATTTATGGGTCAAGTTAAAAAAGTACTGAGCCTGCCTGATTGATAGGTTGGAGGGGTCTATAGGTCATCACAAGCTGGAGACTTATACAGTTTATAAATTTATGTTTTAGAAAAGTGCAGGTGATTCGCATGGCGATGGAACAAAAAATGGAGCAAAATGCATATGATGAGAATCAGATCCAGGTTTTAGAAGGACTTGAAGCCGTTCGTAAACGTCCTGGAATGTATATTGGTTCAACAAGCTCAAAAGGTTTGCATCATTTAGTCTGGGAAATTGTTGATAACAGTATTGATGAAGCTCTGGCAGGTTACTGTACAGAAATTAACGTCATAATTGAAGAAGATAATAGTATAACAATAAAAGACAATGGGCGCGGTATTCCAGTCGGTATTCAAGAAAAAATGGGCCGTCCTGCAGTTGAAGTCATTATGACTGTACTTCATGCAGGGGGGAAATTTGGCGGCGGAGGATATAAGGTATCCGGCGGCCTTCATGGGGTAGGTGCCTCTGTTGTAAACGCCCTTTCCACCGAATTGGATGTAAAAGTACATCGTGATGGGAAAATACATTATCAAAAATATGAACGAGGCGTACCTTGTGAAGATTTAAAGGTAATTGGTGAAACTGACATTACGGGAACGATTACTCACTTTAAACCAGATCCTGAAATTTTCAAGGAAACGATCGTGTATGAATTCGACATTTTAGCAACTCGTATACGCGAACTAGCGTTTTTAAATAGAGGCTTAAAAATTACGATTGAAGATAAACGAGAAGAAAAACGGACCAAGGAATACCACTATGAGGGTGGTATCAAATCATATGTTGAGCATTTAAATCGCACAAGGGAAGTTGTTCATGAGGAGCCAGTCTATATTGAAGGGGAAAAGGATTCCATCTCCATTGAAGTAGCCCTGCAGTATAACGACAGCTATACAAGTAATATCTACTCGTTTGCCAACAATATTCATACGTATGAAGGCGGAACTCACGAGGCTGGTTTTAAGACAGCACTTACACGTGTGATTAACGATTACGCACGGAAAAACGGTGTCTTTAAAGAAAATGATCAAAACTTAACCGGGGAAGATGTCCGTGAAGGGCTGACTGCCATTATCTCAATAAAGCACCCTGATCCTCAGTTTGAAGGACAAACAAAAACGAAGCTCGGGAACTCTGAAGCGAGAACGGTAACTGACTCAGTATTTTCAGAAGCTCTAGAGACCTTCTTACTTGAAAACCCTTCTTCAGCTAGAAAGATAGTTGAAAAGGGAGTAATGGCAGCGAGAGCTCGTATGGCTGCAAAAAAAGCACGCGAATTGACACGAAGAAAAAGTGCATTGGAAATATCAAATTTACCAGGAAAACTAGCAGATTGTTCTTCTAAAGATCCCTCTATTTCAGAACTTTATGTCGTTGAGGGAGACTCAGCGGGTGGATCTGCTAAACAAGGGCGTGATCGCCATTTCCAAGCAATTCTCCCTTTGAGAGGAAAAATTTTGAATGTTGAAAAAGCCCGCCTAGATAAAATTCTATCTAATAATGAGATTCGTACTATCATTACGGCTCTCGGAACAGGGGTAGGCGAGGATTTTCATGCGGAGAAAGCCCGTTATCATAAAATTGTCATTATGACGGATGCGGACGTTGATGGAGCCCATATTCGAACTTTATTGCTAACATTCTTTTACCGCTATATGCGTCAAGTGATCGAAAGCGGCTTTGTCTATATTGCCCAGCCGCCACTATATAAAATTCAACAAGGAAAACGGATTGAATATGCTTATAATGACAAAGAGCTTGAACGATATTTAGCAGAAATGCCGCAACAGCCGAAACCAGGGATCCAGCGTTACAAAGGTTTAGGTGAGATGAATCCCGAACAGCTTTGGGAAACAACAATGGACCCTGAAACAAGAACCCTGCTTCAAGTTACACTCGAAGATGCAATGGAAGCAGACGAAACCTTCGATATTTTGATGGGAGATAAAGTAGAGCCCCGTCGGAACTTCATTGAAGAAAATGCAAAATACGTTAAAAATCTTGATATCTAGCTAGGTTGAACACTCAGTTTGCGCTGAGTGTTTTTTTTCTTGGTTGGCAAATCGTCAAGTTCCTAACTCATTTTGAAAGAGAATAAAATAATTTATCGCATGCGTAATATGAAAATTGTCAGGTATCCTTTTTAGCCGGCATATATTCTAATAATCTGGTTTTATGCTGTTACAGTTTCTACTGGGGTAATTGCATTTCCAAAACGGTAAACAGCTACTCTTAAGGGAAGTAGGTATAAACACAAAAAAGAGATTACAGCCTATAAATTAATAGGTTAGGGTCATTTTTTGGAGAAATCGAAGGCGGCAAAGCTGATATATATATTTAATCAACTCGGCTCCTCCCCTCCCCTAAGTCTGAGCTGCTTTGCTATTAAATAATACAAAAAAACTCTCAATAACTATATTTATCGACATAATTAGCATGAATCTTTTAAAATGATGTGTAATGTCCATCTATTATTGATATAATGGAGTGTATGCTGAAAAAAATAATCACATAAAACTGAAGCTTCTAATCATGGATTTTTCCTGAAGGTTTCAAAGAATTATTTTCTATAAAATTTTTCTCAATGAATGGGTGGAGACACCTAGCTCCCATTTTTTATATTATCAGAATGATATGTTGTGACCTTGAGATTTTGGATAAAATCTGACTTGAGCTTATCGTTCTAAGTTTTGACATGAAGGAGGTATTATGATGGATGAAAATTTAAAACCTCGAGTAAAGGAAATAAATATAAGCCAAGAGATGAGAACATCTTTCTTGGACTATGCGATGAGTGTTATCGTTTCCCGTGCACTTCCAGATGTTCGTGATGGATTAAAGCCTGTTCACCGGCGAATTTTGTATGCTATGAATGACCTTGGGATGACGAGCGATAAACCATTCAAGAAATCAGCTCGTATTGTTGGGGAAGTTATTGGTAAGTATCATCCGCATGGTGATTCAGCTGTTTATGATTCGATGGTTCGGATGGCTCAGGATTTTAACTTCCGTTACATGCTGGTAGACGGTCATGGAAACTTTGGATCGGTTGATGGCGATGCAGCAGCTGCCATGCGTTACACAGAGGCACGTATGTCTAAAATATCTATGGAGCTATTGCGTGATATTACGAAAGATACAATAGATTATCAAGATAACTACGATGGTTCAGAAAGAGAACCAATTGTCTTACCTTCAAGATTTCCTAACCTGCTCGTAAATGGAGCAGCGGGTATTGCGGTAGGGATGGCAACAAACATTCCGCCCCATCAGCTTGGAGAAGTGGTTGATGGTGTTTTAGCGCTAAGTAAAGACCCAGATATTACAATTGCTGAATTAATGGAAATTATCCCAGGTCCAGACTTCCCGACAGCAGGCCAAATTCTTGGAAGAAGCGGAATTAGAAAAGCTTACGAAACGGGACGGGGTTCCATCACCATTCGTGCTAAAGTTGAGATAGAAGAAAAACCTTCAGGAAAGCAAGTTATCCTTGTCAAAGAGCTTCCTTATCAAGTCAATAAAGCAAGATTAATTGAAAAAATTGCAGACCTTGCACGTGATAAGAAAATCGAGGGAATTTCAGATCTTCGTGATGAGTCAGACCGAAAAGGGATGCGTATTGTCATTGAAGTCCGAAAAGACGCAAATGCAAATGTATTGCTAAACAATTTATTTAAACAAACAGCTCTTCAAACAAGCTTTGGTATAAACCTTCTAGCATTAGTTGACGGACAGCCTCAAGTTTTAAACTTGAAGCAATGCTTATATCACTATCTTGAGCATCAAAAAGTAGTAATCAAACGAAGAACTGCTTTTGAACTTCGGAAAGCAGAGGCTAGAGCTCATATTTTAGAGGGCTTGCGTATCGCTCTTGATAACTTAGATGCTGTCATTAACTTAATTCGCAACTCTCAAACAACTGATATTGCAAGACAGGGCCTGATGGAGCAGTTTTCTTTATCAGAAAAGCAAGCTCAAGCGATCTTGGATATGCGTTTGCAGCGTTTAACAGGATTGGAAAGAGAGAAGATTGAAGAAGAATATCAAAACTTACTCAAGCTAATAGCTGAATTAAAAGCTATTTTAGCCGATGAAGAAAAAGTACTTGAGATTATTCGCAATGAACTAACGGAAATTAAAGACCGCTTCAATGATGAGCGCCGTACTGAGCTAGTTGCCGGTGGAATTGAAATGATTGAGGATGAAGATTTAATTCCTGTAGAAAACATTGTATTAACATTAACGCATAATGGCTATATTAAACGGCTTCCTCTTTCTACGTATAAGAGTCAAAAACGAGGAGGACGTGGTATTCAAGGAATGGGAACAAACGAAGATGACTTTGTTGAGCATCTATTAACGACCTCTACACATGATACGATCCTATTCTTTACAAATAAAGGAAAAGTATACCGTGCAAAAGGGTATGAAATTCCTGAATACAGCCGGACAGCAAAAGGTATACCGATTATAAACTTATTAGGTATTGAAAAAGGAGAATGGATAAATGCCATTATCCCAGTTTCCGAGTTCGTAGATGATTGGTATATATTCTTTACGACAAAAGAAGGGATCTCAAAACGTACGGCTCTCTCTCAGTTTGCTAATATCCGAAAAGGCGGTTTGATTGCTCTTAATTTAAGAGAGGAGGACGAATTAATTTCTGTTCGATTGACTGATGGCTCGAAGCATATGATCATTGGAACGAAGAACGGAATGCTCATTCGCTTCCCTGAGACAGATGTAAGATTAATGGGCCGTACGGCAACTGGAGTTAAAGGGATTACTCTAGATCAAGATGATGAAGTAGTAGGAATGGAAATTCTCGAGGAAAAAACGGATGTCCTCATTGTCACACATAATGGTTATGGTAAGCGGACTCCAGCTGAAGAATATCGTATTCAAAGCCGTGGCGGTAAAGGACTCAAAACGTGTAACATCACTGACAAAAACGGCCAGGTAGTCTCCGTTAAAACTCCAAAAGGAGATGAGGACCTAATGTTGATTACAGCAAGCGGTGTCCTGATTCGGATGGATGTCAGCGGTATTTCCACAATGGGTCGAAATACTCAAGGAGTTAAGCTGATAAGGCTTGATGAAAATGAATATGTCGCAACAGTTGCAATAGTTGAGAAAGAGGAAGAAAAACCGGAAGAAATAGTTGACATGGAGACAGAAGATAACCCCGCAGATGTAAATACAAACACTGAAACGGAACCAAATGAAGAGTAATTTTAAACGCAGCTTTGTTTGCTGCGTTTTTTCTATGCATTGAGCACCTGCTTATTTGTTGTCGGTTTACTCTAAGGAAACACTTATCAGATTCAAATTTATTTTAAACGTTCTGCTGGTTTTCCGATGAAAAAATTCTCTTTTTACATCCTTTGCCATTTATAATAAAAAAAGGGAGGTTGAAAGCTTGAGAGTACCAGTGTATGAGCTTAAAGAAGGCTGTATTTTATCAGAAGATGTTATTTTAAAAACAAACCGACCGCTTTTGCTTAAGGAAGCTGTATTAAATAAAGAGCTCCTGCAAATCCTATCTGTCTTTTTAATTAAAGATGTGGATGTAAAGCCAAAGCTTGTAAACGGAATAGATTTTCGTGCTTTTAAAACAACTTTGTCGAATGTTGAGAGCCATGAAGCAGATGTGAAACCTTCAGAAATAATAAATGAATTAGATATCGAACATTTCTATGTAGAAGCAGTGTCTGCGTATAAAAAAATGTTTCTTTCATGGCGAGGTGGACATTTGTCGATATTGGAAAAGTAAGACATATCTTAATTCCATTATTGGACAAAGCTCTTCAAAAGCCTGAAACGGTCTTAAGGTTATTTCAATATGTCCAAATCCAAATGCGGGAATATATTTATTTCATGCAATATCTGTTGCTTTACTAAGTGGGGTATTTGCTTATAAACTTAATTATTCAAAAGGGGACATTTTTCAGATCGCTATTACAGGCCTTTTAGCTGATTGCGGCATGTCTAAAATTGAAGAAAACGTTATGGCAAAATGTATTCCATTAACAGATCGTGAATTCAACGAAATTAAACAGCATCCCCTATATAGTTATCAAATGATCAAAAATTTAAAAGCTGTAAAAGAAGCTGTAAAAGTAGGTATTCTTCAACATCAAAACGATTAAATGGAAGTGGTTATCCATTAGGCAGGAACGGAACAGAACTGCATACATATGGAAAAATTGTTGGAGTTGCTGATGTTTACCAGGCTATGGTTTCATATCGTCCTTACCGGCAAAGACAATCTCCGATAAAAGCTCTTGAACAAATACGTAAAGATGAGTTTGGAAAATATGATTTAGCTGTGGTCGAAACACTTACAAAATTAATAGGATCTTTAATGTCTAAATCGCAACTGATGCTATCTGACGGACGAGTTGCTGATATCGTCTATTTTGTTGAAAATGAACCAGGCCGGCCAATAGTAAAAATCAATGATACAGAAGAGGTCATAAATCTCAACGAAAATCACCAATTATACATAAAAGAACTAATGTAAAAGCAAAAATATTTTGCTCTTTTCTCCTTGACCAATTCAGTTTTCATGTTATACTTTATAAGTTGGCTTTAGAGCACTTGTCATATTTGATAAAGAAATAAAAAAAGTGTTGACTTTTTAAGAGCCTAAATGTTATATTAAAGTAGTCGCTTTTGAGAGGTGACACTAAAGTTCTTTGAAAACTAAACAAAGCAAAGCGTCAACGTTAATTCTATTTTTATTTTTTAAAGAGCTAATCAACTCTACATTTTATCGGAGAGTTTGATCCTGGCTCAGGACGAACGCTGGCGGCGTGCCTAATACATGCAAGTCGAGCGAATCATTTAAAAGCTTGCTTTTGATTGGTTAGCGGCGGACGGGTGAGTAACACGTGGGCAACCTGCCTGTAAGACTGGGATAACTCCGGGAAACCGGGGCTA